>CALOFM010000025.1:0-72961 GCA_942492625.1 uncultured Gammaproteobacteria bacterium
AGGTGTCGCTGCACGTCGTGGCGGGACCGCCGGCTCGATCAGCGGCTCGATCAACGGCTCAATGGGCGATGACCGTTACTTCGTCGACGTTGGCATCTTCCCTGCTGCTGCTCATTGCGCCCCTGAAGCGGATGCGCAGCTGGTCGACATCGGTCAGCTCAACACGTTCGGCGTGCCAGACGTTTTCCTGATCTTGGTTTCCGCGGCCCCGATACTGCTCGAGTCCAGGTCACCCCGCCGTCGAATGAGGCGTCAAACGCCAGATATTCGTTGCTATCTACGCTGCTCTCGATCGCCATGAGAAATAGATCGTGGCGTTGTGCCTGCTGCCCTGCAGATCGATGGGTATGGATGTGAGCGTAGCGTCGGACGCATTGCCGTCTACTTCCGCGGACCGGCTTCCGTCTGTGGCACGCTGAGACGAGCCGAACCAGTCGTTCTGCCCGTCTTCGGTCCAGAGGCCATTCCATTCGCTCACCTCGAAGCTGTCGGCGAAGACCTCGATCTCGGTTGCATCTTGGGCAAACGAAGAGGGATCCATTGCGAGGTAACCAACGGTCTCCGCAGGATGAGAGGTCTCGTCGACTCTTGACTGCTCCTCGATGACCGAAACATCCACGGCTTCCGTGCTTTTGTTCTGCCAACGTAGATCGGCCGTATTCCTACTGTTTGCGGTTTGCATGTCGGCGAAAAAAACCGGAGGGACGGCGAAAGCTCCCCTGGTAGGCAAGGACGTGGGCATTGTCGGTCACCACATTGTCCGTGCGGCCCACCTCGAATTCTACTCCGTCGATAATGCCGGAAGAGGGCTCCCAGGCAATATAGTCAATGGTCTCCGCGGCGTGGTCCTGGGCATTGGCTTCCTGCTCCTGCAGACTAACCTCGAATCCGTCCGGATCGATGTTGCGAACCCGCGTGGTGACCGCCTCGCCCTCGTTGACGCTGGTGACCGCGGCGAGCACTACCGGTGTTACCTCGAAGGGGGACTCGAAGGCCGCAGGGACAAAGGCATTGGTTGCGCCCGTATGGAGCCGACCGGCCTCGACCTGGGAGCCGTCGGCCAACTCGTGGCGTCCGCTCTCCATCGCGAGGTAGCTCACAACCTCTAAGTCATGGAACCCGTCGAGGTAATCCCATTCCTGCACCCGAATGTCGAACCCTGTGCTATTGATGTTGCGGATGCGCACGGTCGCCGGGCTCCCATTGTTCGTACTCAGTGGCTTGGCGACTATAACCGCATCCACGAAAGTGCGCCGGGAAGTCGATGCGTTGCCATTCTTCGTCGATCTCCACCTCCCACTTCAGGAGATCAGTCACCAGCGCCAGGGCCATCGCCCCCGCTGTCGACCTAGCTCACGACACAGCCCGGGCATTCGTCCACCTCGTCGATCACGGTGTCGCTATCGCTATCGCTGACCGCGACCGGAGGGGAGCCCGAGGTGAAGACCACGTCCACCCAATAATTGGAGGCATTCCAAGTGCTCGTCGGGAAACCGCCCGACCCGTACGAGTAGACACCGTTGCCGCCACTCACACCCTCTTCGAGGGCATGTAACGGTGCGTTATCGACGCCCGCACTGGCGAAGTATCCCGAATCCAGGGAATAACGTCCGTTCGGCGCATGATACGACGCAACATAGACATTGCCGGCGGTGATTGCCACGGGCGCGGCAAAGTCGACCTGTTGCCAGCCCGAGGCCGACTCGCCGGTGAATGTGGCCCGGGCCAGAAGCGTCCCATTGTTGTTCCACAGGCTGCCGACGTGATTCCCGGTATTGTTGCTGCCCTTGTAAAAGCGCAGGCCGCAAATGTAGCCGTCGGTGTCCGAGCGGAACTTCATCCCCAACTCGACTGCTGATGTGTCCGGGTCATCAGTTGTCTCTGGCACCGCCGAGGCAGACCAGACGGTGTCGCCCGCGCAGACCCGGAGCTGAAGGAGCTGAAGGAGCTGGAGGAGCTGAAGGAGCTGGAGGAGCTGGAGGAGCTCCGTCTCCGTCTCCGTCGCCAACCGGAGGCGGCGGGATCGTAACGGGGATTTCGTTGGAAAACGCACTTTTCCGACCATCGTCGCTATACGATCTCACTGCAAAGTAATGGGGTTCGCCCGGCCCCAAATTGTCAACGAGTCGGGTGTCGGTACCAGCGCCGTAAGCCAGCAGAAACTCCTCTGAGACCCCGCCCTCTTGGCGGTGGCGCACTTCATAGCCGCTGATCTCAGAGCCGTCGACGGGAGTATCCCATTGCAGCGTGATCGATTCCGCCCCCGCTCTGACGGTGAATGCGAGTGCAAGGATGCCGGCAACGACGAGGACCAGTTGCCTTACGAGATCTGAGGGGAAACGATTCTCGTAAGAGTCAATGTCTTGGAGTCGTCTGTTACGCATGTGGATGGGGCCTTGGAATTTGTTACGCATGGGGATGGGCTTCAGTTACGAACTGTTGTTTGGTTTAGCATCATTGTTATTCCAGGCACGGCTGGGCCGAGGGAACGGCGGATCGCATCGCGGCAACTCTTTGCCGCCGCTGGAAATTTGTCGTCAGCGCAGCCGTCGTCACGGGGAGTCGCCCTACCCCGAACGGCCGGATACATGACGAACCCCGTTCGCGGAGTGGGCTTGGGTTTTGGCTATCGTTGCGTTGGGTTACCCCACTCGCGACCGCCTCAGGACGAGACGGGTCGGTCGTGGGGATTTGCAACTCGTCTCAACAGATAGGAGCGCGGCCCATTAGCCGCCCAATAGCGTGACGGCGCTGCTAAACTCCGACTCGGTGAGCTGTCTGTCCTGATCTGCGTCCGCGTTGATGAACACGCTTTCGAGGGCCGGGGACCGTTTCGCCTCCTCCACGGTGATAAGCCCATTCTCGTCGGCGTCTAGCATTTGGAAAGTCACACCCGTATCCGATTGAATCGCCGCCATGACGACGCCGCTGAGCAGAAGCGTTACGCCAGTGACCGTTGCCTTAACGATAGTTCTCGTCATCGGTTCCTCCTGTTGTCTTAGGAATGTGGCTCGAATCGAGCCAACACGGCACTTGCCGTGTCTAAGACCCTGTCAGCAAGGAACATGCCCAGTGAAATAAAAACGCATTATTTCAACCGCATATGCGCTTTCTCTTAGTCTGATGATCGCGCCGCGTCCTCGAGCGTCCTATTTCCAGGCCGCGGGCGTTGCCGATTGGCGTCGCCTTCGTACGCCTGGCGACTCAACTCATTGCTTTTGTTGTTTTTTCCAGTGGTGCTGATGGGGAACACGCGGGCGTTATGCGCATACGCGCGTCGCGAAATGGGCATTTCGCATGCGCTGAGCTTGCGCACGCAATGCGTGTGTTGCCGATCAGGGACGGACTCGGCAGCTTGATGCCTATTCCACCGCGTCTCGAAAAAGCTGCGGCTCGAGGTGATGCCGGCGCAGGAGCCGATAGAACTCCGATCGGTTGCGTTCGGCCAGCTTCGCTGCTTGGGCGACGTTTCCTTCGGTGATTTGCAGCAGGTGCACCAGATAGTCCAGCTCAAAGCGATTTCTAGCCTCGGCGAACGGCAACAGCTCCCTGGGCTTGCTTCTGAGAGCGCGTTGAACCAGGCTGGCGGGTATGAGTTCGGTGGGGGCGAGCACGACGCACTGTTCCGCGACGTTTTTGAGTTGCCTGATGTTGCCTGGCCAAGATGCCGTCGCAAGCATTTCCATGGCATCGCTGGCAAAGCCCACCACCACTTTGGCCTCGCGATCGCGTCCTGCGGAGCTCGCATTGAGGAAATGTTGTGCGAGCAGCGGAATGTCCTCACGGCGCTCGGCTAGGGACGGCAGGTCCAGCGTTACGACATTCAGACGATAGAAGAGGTCCTCGCGGAAGGCGTCGCAGGCAATAGCCTCCTCGAGGTTTTTGTTGGTCGCGGAGATAACCCGCACGTCGACGGAAACGGCGTCCGTCGCTCCTACTGGCCGAATTTCCCGCTCCTGCAGCGCGCGCAACAGCTTGCTCTGAAAGGCCAACGGCATGTCGCCGACTTCGTCCAGGAAAAGCGTGCCTCCGTCTGCCGCCGAGAATAGACCTTCTCTGCTCTGGCTGGCGCCGGTAAAGGAGCCTTTCCGATGGCCGAACAGCTCCGACTCCAACAACGCTTCCGGAACGGCCGTGCAGTTTACGGCGACAAACCGCTTCTCGCGACGCGGGCTGGCTCGGTGAATGGCCTTGGCGAGCAACTCCTTGCCCGTTCCACTCTCGCCTAGGATCAGCACACTCGCCTCGCTCTTGGCCACTTTTTCGGCTTCGTTCATCAATGCCGCGACCGTGGGGCTGCGTGTGATGATCTCGGATCGCCAACGCGGCTCACCGCCAGCGGAAACTGCCGCCGGTCCGGCACCGGAGTGTTTTAACGCGCCCTCGACGGCCGCTTCGAGCTCACCGCCTTCGAACGGCTTAGTGAGATAGGCGAATACCCCGCGCCGAGTGGCGCTCACGGCGTCGGGAATCGTTCCATGCGCGGTCAGAATGATCACCGGAAGCATCGGCGCCTGCGCATGCACCAGATCGAAGAGCGCGATACCGTCCATACCCTCCATTCGCATGTCGGTGATCAGCAACTGAGGCTGAAACGCAGGCAGTTGTGCGAGCGCCTGTTCCCCACTAGCCGCCGTGCTCACTTGATAACCACTACGCTCCAGGCGGATGGACAATAGACGAAGCAGGCGTTTGTCGTCGTCCACCAGCAGTATCTTTTGCTTGGTCTCGTTCATTGGCTACTCTCTTCATCCGAACCCTCGCGTTCCTGTATGGTCTCTTCGAGTTGCTTGAGCGCCTGGAGCTGCCACTCGAGGGTTTGCCTTTCTCGACGCTCTTCCTTGAGCTGCCACTCGAGGGTTTGCCTTTCTCGACGCTCTTCCTTGAGCTGCCACTCGAGGGTTTGCCTTTCTCGACGCTCTTCTACAAGAGCCTCCTCGGCCTTCTGGGCCTTCTGGGCCTTCTGAAGTTGTTTTTTTAGCTGGTTTTCACGGTTCTTCAATTCCGCGTTGACCTTCCGCGTGCACTCGAGATCGGGACTTACTTGCTCGGCGCGACTTGCGAGCAAGGTGTAAAGAAATCGAGCGAACGCCTTCTCGCTCGAAGTTGCAGCCAAGTCAGTTGCCAGGGCATCTCTTAGCAGCTCGACTCCGCGGTCGCGTTGGCCTGGCTCTGCGTTGGGATGCGTGAGCGCAAGGGCAAGCTTCATGCGATTAATAAATAGAGGCTTACTGACAAAACGATCCGTGGCGTGCCGTTGCGCGTTGCTGAGCTCCTCGCCGTCGAGCTTGTCGATCTCGTTCGCATAGCGAACCAGCCGGCCTACCGACCCGTCGCAGCTAGTCATTACAGCCTCTTCGAGAGCTGTCAGTATGGGAAGGTCTCCCATCGCCGAGCTCTGGCATGCTGTCAGGCATCCGATGGCAACGAATGCGAACATCCAATTGCGCGCCATACGCAGGCCATGCATGGCGCTACGCTGCAGCAACCGAAGAACGCGGCAGCGATACGCGAATGTGGGCGCCGACCGGTGCATCGACGATTTCAATACTTCCATCGTGAGCCTCTACATATTCTTTCGCGATAGCCAAACCCAGACCCGTTCCTTTCACTGGACCTGAGCTGATGGCATCGCCTTGAAAAAAGGCATCGAACACGCGCGGGCGGTCCGCTGTAGGGATACCCGGACCGGCGTCTTCCACATCGAGAATCGCATGCGCGCCGTCAGTCTGAAGCCGAATACCGATGCGGCTCCCGACGGGCGCGTATTTGATCGCGTTCGAAACCAGGTTGTCGATCACGGTTCTCAGCCGGTAGGCGTTGCCCTCGGTCCTCACGGCCGTGAGATTCTGTCGGACCTTGAGCTGCTTCGTCCCTATCGCAAGTTTGTGTGAGGTGAGAACCTTCGAAATCAGATCGGCCAGCTCGATTTGGGAGAGCGCGTTGGTCTTGCGCGCAAAGCGCTCGCTCTTGCCGAGTTGCAGCAAATCTTCTATCAGTTTCTGCAGCTCGAGACTGCTCTCGCGCATGATCTCAACGATCTCCGCATCTTCGGCGCCAAGGTCATTTTCCCCGATATTACCGAGTAGTTCAGATCCTTCTCTGATCGTAGTCAATGGGGTTTTCAGCTCGTGTGAAACGTGTTGCAAAAACGCTAGTTTCTGCCTCTCAAGTCTGACTATTCGAACACGCAGCCAGTTGAGGCGGTCCCCCAGTTCTTCAAGATCTCTGGGCCCTCTCACTCGAATGACGTCGTCAAACTTCCCCCCTCCGAGTTGGCGTATCGCCTGATCGATCTGCTTGAGTGGTTTAGAAATCAAAAAGATAGACAGCGCAGCCAAAATCAGGGCCGCGGGGATCACCGCAGCCCCTTGCACCATAAGAAGCCGCTGGAGTTGAAACGCCGCATCTCTGGCATTGCCAGCCTCTTGATTGATCAGGCGGCTGCTCTTCCCGACAATTGCCTGAGCACTCTCCGACAGTATCGAAAAAGGACCGGCCGGGTCCGAAGCTGACGCGGGGTCTTCGACGCGATCGCGGCTCTTCTCGAACAGCAGTGCCTCTCTTTTCACGAGCCGGCGGATTTCCTGTTTCAGCTCGTCGCTCAGCCCCAGCGAGAGCAAGACATCCACTGCGTGGATGAACTCCTCACGTCGTTCCAGATACGCGTCGTAGAAGTCGCGGTCCTCAAGCACCTGATACTGGACAAGACTTCGCTCCATCGCGGTGAGATGCTCGGCCAACGCACGGCTTTCCTGTGTTGCCTCCTCCGCCTTGATCACAGCCCGCTGGCTTTGCTTGGCGAGTCGGTCTACCTGCTCGATCGCCGTGATGACCGTAGCGACCAGGGGTAGGCTGACGAGTATGAATCCCGCGACGACGAGTTGAAGTGTCGACCTGGGTCGGAGGGCCCTCTTGATCTTCTCGAACATCGGTTACCGGCAAACTCCTTCGCGATTGACGTTGGTGCATGTCGAGTGGGCCAAGCCGATTGCTGGCAACCACTATTATGACCCAACCGCTCCGGTGCCAATGTTACCGCTCGGCAACACCGCCCGGAACCGTCTTTCTCGATGAAGAACGCTTTTCCGAGCTTTTCCGCAGTCTCTCGCAAGCGTTTGTCTCGAGTCCAAATCTGCGATTCGGCATCGAGAGACACCGCGGCAAGCAGATGAACGTCGACAAAGCCTATGCCCCGTCCCCACAAGCGATTTTTTTCCAGAAAGAAAACTCAAGCCTGTTTGGTCATGCGGTCTATGATGCTCAGGTCCTGCGAGGAAACCATCATGTTCCGACTATCTCTCACTCTGTCTCTGCTGTGGCTCGTGCCCATGATGTCCATCGCCGCTCAGGGGGAACCGCCCGGTTCGATTCCTAGCTACCAAGAGGCCCTCAATGCCTTCCAGGCGCAACGGGCAACGGGCAAGGCATCCCCCTTCAGCGCCGAGGATCGGCAGGTAATGGAGCGCGCCGCTCGGGATCTGGCTGTAAAGATGCCGGATCCAGGCTTGAAGGTCGGCGATACGGCTCCTGATTTCGAGCTGCCCAACGCCTTCGGTCGGCAGATACGCCTCCAAGACCTCCTGTCCGAAGGACCGGTGGTTCTCACCTTTTTTCGCGGCGCCTGGTGTCCCTACTGCAATCTACAGCTTCGCGGCCTGAAGCAGACGCTTCCTCACATCGAGCAACAGGGCGCGCGGCTGGTAGCGGTGACTCCCCAGATGCCGGACAAGTCCCGCGAGCAGGTGGAGAAGGACGGCTACCCGTTCGAGATCTTGAGCGACCTGGACGATCGGGTTATGAAAACGTACGGGCTCTTCTTCGAGGTGCCGTCCGATCTCAGCGACGTCTACAAGAAGCGCCTTTCCCTCGACTTGGCCGAGTACAACGGCGAGGGCCGCTACGTATTGCCGGTGCCGGCCACCTTCGTCGTCGGCCGCGACCGAGTAATTCGGGCCGCCTTTGCCGATCCGGACTATCGCAAACGCGTGGAGCCTTCGGAAATACTGGCAGCGCTACAGGGCAATCCCTAAGCGGCCTTTTTAGGCTTCGGCGCCGCTCTCGCCGAATCATAGCCACGGAGACCGGCTCCCTCGTCAAGTCCTGAATACGATCTCCCCTGCAGGGCTTTCCTTCCGATGCCACACGTCCCCATAATCCCCGACTATCGGGCCGCCGAACCGGCGTCGGCGGTCTACAATTTTCTCCACGAACTGCGCGACGGTACTTGCGACCCTTTTTGCGCCGGTCTCGCGACTGGACGAAACCACGCCTGCCCGCGCAGACCCGATTAGCGATAACGAAACACTTCCCGAGCGCCGGTTGCGTCGCACGTTTCGAATCGCAGTCCCGGCGATCGTCATCCCGGTCGCCGTCGGCGTCATGGTTTGGGTTTTCAATCAGCCGCCAGAGACTGACGTCGGGGCAGGCGATGCCGCTAAACCGAAGTCAGTCGCTGTTCTTCCGATACAGCAACGCCGAGGAGAACAGCGCGGCCAGGGAGTCATTCGAGCGGGCGATTGCGCTCGATTCAGGTTTCGCCTTGGCGTACGCAATGCTTGCCTGGACGCACACATTCGACGCCATGAACGATTGGAGCGTGTCGCGTAAGGAATCCCTGCAGCTCGCTCTGAAGCTCGCGAGCAAGGCGATCGAGCTCGACGAAGCGATGCCGGTCGCATACTTCGTTCGCGGGCTGGCGTATCGTGAGCTGGGTGATCGGGGGCACGCTCTGCTGGAGGCTGAACGGGCCATTGAGTACGATCCGAACTACGCATCCGCCCAGGTGCTGCTCGCAACCCTGCTGTATTTCAACGGAAGGGCACAGGAGGGATTGGATCTCATGAAACGGGCAATCGCCCTGAATCCCAACCATCCCTACAACTACAGCTTCCACCTCGGTCAGGCTTACTACCTTCTGCGCAGCTACGAAGAGGCCATCTCAGCGTTCGAACGCGTGCTGGAATCCAATCCCGCTGCGGAGCGGGCTCACCTGTGGATGGCCGCCGCATACGCGCAAGCCGGACGGATCGGCGATGCAGAATGGGAAATGGAGCAAGTCCTTAGCGAGCGTGCGGACATCTCTGCGGATCGCATCCGTCAGACATATGGGTTCATGAAACCAGCCAACTTAGCGCATTTGGTTGACGGGCTGAACAAAGCGGGACTAACGCCGTGATTTGACCGAAATCGGGCGCCGGTCTCACGCCGATCGGAATCGGCGGCGCGATCGAATTCTTGTTGCCGCCTCCTCACTCGGGAGTTTCTCGCGCGCTCGGTTCGATCCGGTCGAATTTCGCAGCGTAGCCACTCCGTCTGCAGGTTTGTCGACGCGAGCAGGACGACAGAGCGTGCGGTTCAATCCGAAATGGGGACGGGACCATTCCCGCCCCCGGGCTTGACTCGATCCCTCAGAACTGCAGGTCTGGATTACCGGAGAGGCTCTTGTAAATATCGGGGTCGTTGCCGCTCTTCGTATGGCTGCTAACGTCGGCCTTGAACAGGTCCGGGTTGCCGTCAGCCCAGCCATGGTAGCGGTCGACGCTGTCGCCGATGCTAGGCTGCACGCCTGCGAAGTCCCCCGCGCTCGGCAGTTGCGCAGACAGATCGGAGTTGCCTTGATCGAGGCCCTGATAGAAATCGGCGGCACTGGCGGTCACGGCGAACAGCGTAGCGGCAGCGGCGGTGATGATGGTCTTCATATTCGTTTCTCCTGAAAGTCGGGTTTGCAAGGGATTGCGCTACTGGTTAGCGCGTTGGCCCTTCGCATCCAGTCAGGCCGAACAGGCATCCGGCCCTTGCGATTCAAGTTAGCAGGGGGGTCGCGAATATTTGCGACTAAAGCCCGACGGTTTTCCGACGTTTTTATTCACATTAAGAATCAATAAATTGCGGGGGTCCTGAAGGGGATCAGCGCAATCCCTTGTGTGTGCTTAAACCGAAAGTACACGGACCGGATCTGTAACAATCAATTGTTCACCTCTTGGAAGGGCTGCGTTTCGTATGCAAGCGAGGTTCGGACGCTGCCCAATGCCGACTGTAGCATTCGCTCTGTGGCTTTTCGGAAAGATGTCCTATAGTCATGAAAAGTCCTACACATCGAACGCAACAACATCTCGGAAATGGCGCTTGAGGATGCAGGCCAACAAGCGGTGTAGCGATCATCCGTTTACGGGGTGACATCGATCGTGACATACGTCGTCATTCTCATCTCAACGGTCGTTTTCGAGGATCTCGGCGCGCGGGATCCATCTCGGGAGGAAGCCCAGACCCTCCTGCAGATCTTGAACGAACAGGACGCCACCGCGGATTTGGACAACGCCATTCCCAATCCGGCGGATTCTGGCGGGCTCTATGTCACGATCTCCACTAATTCCGATCCGAAAGCGCTCGCGCAAACCCTGCGCGACCTTCCCGGTGTCGCTACGGCCTATCTCAAACCAGCGGAGGAAATGCCTTAAATCTATCCGAATTGACCTGTGCTCCGGCGAGCGCCGCGAAGCATGTTTACACGAGCCCAGAAGGAGACCCCACAATGGCGCGCAAATCGACAAAGGTAGCAGACATCATCCAAGGAATACCGGAGCTCGTCGTCATGACGAGGCGTGAAACCGCGTTGCGGGCGTCGGCCGGCCGCATGGAATCACTTGCCGGAGAAACCCTCTCCGATCTCGACAAGGCGCTGAAGAAGCACAAGGGCGTCATGAAGCCCATGTTCGGATTCACCGAGGAACGTGTGCAGGAGCGGTTGGTAAGGGCCGAAGCCGCCGCAGAAAAGCCCATGGCGGATCTGTCGGTCTTTTACTCGATCGAGGTGCCGGAAAAAGAGATGAAGGCCCTGTGCGAGGCGCTGAACAAGACCGATCAGCTTGCCGCCGCCTATATCAAGCCGCCCACCGGATTACCAGAGGAAATCAACGAGATGACCGCTGCGGCGGTGGAACCGCCTTCGGCGTCGCCGGATTTCACGGCCCGGCAACTCTATCTCGAGCCCCCGCCCGAGGGCGTCAACGCACGCTGGGCATGGACTCAGGCCGGCGGGCGCGGTTCCGACGTGCGCATTGTCGATATCGAAGGCGCTTGGAGGTTCACCCACGAAGACCTGACCCAGAATCAGGGTGGCGTGGTTGCCGGAGTCGAGTACGGTGCCGTCAGTTGGCGCAACCACGGCACGGCCGTGCTCGGCGAATACGGCGGTGATGCCAACGGCGTCGGGATTGTCGGCATTTGCTCAGAGGCGATCGCCAGCGCGGTCTCTCACGGCGGGTTGGGGTCCGCGGGCGCGATGAACCAGGCGGCGCAACGTCTGAGGCCGGGCGACATCATGCTCCTGGAGATGCACCGGCCGGGACCGCGGCATGATTTCGACTCGCGCAGCGACCAGCGCGGCTATATCGCCGTCGAATGGTGGCCGGACGATTTCGCCGCTATTCTGAATGCCTCTCGCGCGGGCATCATCGTCGTCGAAGCCGCCGGCAACGGCGCCGAAGATCTCGACGACCACCTCTATGAAACCCCCGGATTCGGCTTTCCAGCGGACTGGAAGAACCCTTTTCGCCGCTCGAACCGGGATTCCGGCGCGATCGTCATTGGCGCCGGCACGCCGCCCCCGGGGACCCACGGTAGCGACCACGGCCCCGATCGATCGCGCCTCGGCTTCTCGAATTTCGGCGCGCTGGTAGACGCACAGGGCTGGGGCCGGGAGGTCACGACCTGCGGATACGGCGACCTGCAGGGCGGCGAGAGTGAGGATCTGTGGTACACGGACCGCTTCAGCGGAACTTCCAGCGCCTCGCCGATCGTGACCGGCGTCATCGGCTGCATCCAGGGTATGGCAAAGGCGCACGGACGCGCGGTACTGACGCCGGCTGAGTTTCGCAATGCTCTGCGCACGACCGGATCGCAACAGGAAAACGCGCCGGGCAGGCCTCGTACCCAACGGATCGGCAACCGGCCGAATATCCACGCCATCGCGCAGCAGGTCTTCGGGAAGCCGGGGAAACGAAGCCGGATCGCGTTCCGCCGGAAAATCGATCGCTGCCGGCCCTTGGAGATCCGCGCACTGCTCGACGGCTGCAAAGAGCTCTCCAGTACCTACGACGCCTTCACCCTGCAGGGCGGTCTGGTCTCCGCGCAGTCGCTGCGGGCAGAAGATTCCACCGCGCTTTCCGACCTGGCGATCCTATTCCGCTTTTCGAGCCTGGAAGGCCAATCGGTCAACATCCTCGGCCCGATCGGCAGCGAGCGCTATCTGTGGATGGGAATAATCGCGGCGGACGGTCTTGGCGACATTTACATCGAGCGCGGTTTTTCGTCGTCCGGCAGCCACTACTTCGACCTCGTCGTCATGATCCAGGGGGTCGAGGTGCGCTATGTCTACAACGACGAGGCGCAGAGATACCTGCCGCAAGGCGGCAGGCCCGGGCTCAGCCCCGGACAGAGATAGGCGGACGGGAGCAATGATAAGGGAACCCGGAGCTGCGGGAGCGCGAAGGCGCCGTAACGTTTTCGCGTCCCGCTTTCCGGCCGATTCCGTCAACCCTCGGGAATCCGAAGCACCTGACCGACGCGGATTCGGTCGCCGTCTATGCTGTTCGCGCTGCGAATAGAGGTCACACTCACGTCGTACTGCTTGGCTATCTCCCCCAGTGTGTCGCCACTGTTGATGACGTGGCGGCGCGCCCTACCGCCACCGTCGCCTCGGCCGTGGCCGGCACCGGCACCGGCACCGGCAAGCTTGCTACCGGGAGGCGGGTAGCTGGCGAAGTATGCCTTGATGCCGGACAGTATCGCCTTGGCAAGCTTGGTCTGGTGGTCGCCGTTTCGCAGACGCTTCTCCTCCTCCGGGTTGGAGATGTAGGCCGTCTCTACCAGCATGGAAGGGATGTCCGGGGACTTGAGGACGACAAATCCCGCCTTCTGGACGCTGTTTTTGTGCACCGCCCCCAACTTCCTGAGGTTCGCGAGCACCTTGGTCGCCGCAACGTTGCTGTGTTCCAAGGTGGCGTTCTGCGTCATATCCAAAAGGACGGTGGCCAACAGGTTGTCGTTCTCGCGCAGATCAATTCCACCGACGAGGTCTGCGCTGTTCTCTTTATCCGCCAGCCACTTGGCCGCCTCGCTGCTGGCCCCACGGTGAGATAGGGTGTACACGGAAGAACCGCGTACCCGCCGGTCGCGAAACGCATCGGCGTGGATGGAAACGAACAGGTCCGCCTTCTCCTTGCGCGCCAAGCTGATGCGCTTACGCAGACGTAGGTAGTAGTCGCCATCGCGGATCAGGACCGGCCGCATGCCCCGCTCCTTCTTCACCAAGCCCGCAAGCTTGCGGGCAATCTGCAGGGTGACCTGCTTCTCCCGGGTACCTTTGGCGCCGATCGCGCCCGGGTCCTCTCCACCGTGCCCGGCATCGATGGCGACGATGACGTCCCGCGCCTTCTTCGGTTGCGTGCGAATCGATCGATGGGGCTTGGCTTCTTCGGCCGCGGCCTTTCCGGCGGGCCCTTCCACCACCGGTACCAAGTCCACCACCAGGCGGTGGCCATACTGGTCGTTAGGCTGCAGGGCAAAGCTTTTGGCGCGGACTTTCTGCTTGAGATCCAAAACCAAGCGCAGGTCATCGCCGTCGCGCACGCCGCTGCGCATGCCCATCAACAAAGGCTCGTCCGATTCCACGGTCGGAAGCTTGTCCTTGAGCTGGGCGTCCGGGATGTCTATGACCAGGCGATGGGGCCCGTCGAGCGAGAAAATCTTGTGTGAGACAGATGCGGCGGTATCCACCACCAACCGCGTATGATCCGGCGCGGTCCAGACACGCGCACCGCGCACCTCGACCTGTTGCGCATGAGCAGACAGTGACGAAAGGATCAAAACTAGCGCGATAAACCTATACATCGCGGGCACCAGTCGCGGGATTCCAATGGAAGCAGTTGTTTAAAGGATAGCAGAAATCCTCTAGCGTTCCTAAAGGAAAACCGGTGATTAGCCTTGATTTCTAGAGTTCAGGTGAAAAAATGTAGCTAAATTTATACAGAACAATCCGGGGCGACAAGATTTGGCACCAGGATGCGCGCCACCGACCCGGAGGAGAGTTGAAATCCCGCCCCGGGGCAACGCGCCTGTCCCCCAATGCCCGGCGGGCATCGCATTTTCCGGTAGTTATTTTTCGTTGCTTGAACGCTCAAGCAGGGCCCTGCATGCGCGCCAGCAATTCGGCGCCGCGCGGACTCCCCCCAACCAGGTCCAGCGCACGCGCCGCTGCGGCATGCTCGATGCTGATGGTCAGATCCGGTTGCGGCAGGACACCCCTGCCCCGCTCCGGCCACTCGACACACAGAACGCTCTGCGGCTCCAGGAGGTCGCGCAGCCCCAGGAGCTCCAACTCTTCGGGGTCGGCGAGCCGATAGAGGTCCAAGTGGTAGAGATACATAGACTGCAGCTCGTAAGGTTCGAGCAGGGTGTAGGTGGGACTACGGACCGGACCGACGTGGCCCAGTCCGCGTAGAAGCCCGCGAATCAGAGTGGTCTTACCCGTACCAAGGTCCCCCTGCAGGTAGATCACGCAAGGGGGCGACAAATGCATAGCGATACGCCGCCCGAAGGCGTCTTGTGCTGCCTCGCCTTCCAGACGCACTCGCATCAGTCATCCGCCCAAGAGTTGATGAGGGGCCGTATGCAATTGAGCAGATCGCTCGCGAGCAGCCCACGCTCCCCTCCTTCGGCCGCCGCCACGTCACCAGCCGTTGCATGCAGACACACACCCGAACAAGCGGCATCCTCGGGGCTCATACCCTGGGCGATCAGGGCCGCGATGACACCGGTCAGCACATCGCCGGTTCCGGCCGTCGCCATTCCCGGGTTGCCTGCGTCGCATACCCCCGGCGGCTTGCCCGACGCACCCAAGACCAGGGTCCCTGCGCCCTTCAGGACCACGACGCCGCCAAATCGCTCCTGCAATCGGCGAACACTGGCAAAACGATCCCCCTGCACCTCGGAGATCTCGGTACCCAGCAGGCGGGCGGCCTCTCCCGGATGCGGGGTCAGGACCCAGTTCTCGCGCGTCGCCGGAGACTTGGCCAGCAGATTCAAGGCATCCGCATCGACGACCAGCGGCAGGTCCGACTCGAGGACTCGGCCGAGCAGCCCTTTTCCCCAGGACTCCCGGGCCAGTCCCGGTCCGACGGCGACCACCGTTGCCTTCTCCAGGAAGGGGTCGAGATCCATTGGCCAGGAGACGCCACGGCACATGAGCTCCGGCCTTGTAAGGTTGAGGAAATGCGCATGGTCGGGATGGGTCACAATGCTTACCAGGCCAGCCCCCGTCCGCAGGGCGCCCTCCCCGGCCAGCCGGGCCGCACCCGAGTAGCCGGGAGCCCCGCCAACCACCAGGACGTGCCCGAAGCCCCCCTTGTTCGCCGAACGGGGACGCCGGCCCAGTGAGGCGCACCGCTTGGAGCGGTCGAGCCGGCGCGCGGACAGGATCTCGCGCGAGTAGACCACGGCCGGAATGTGCAGCGCATCGAACCGGATCTGGCCGCAGCAGTCGGGGCCATCCCCGGTGAACATGCCCCGCTTGAGCCCGATGAAGCTGATGCTGGCTTCCGCGTCGACCGCCGCCCCGAGAATCTGTCCCGAGTCCGAGTGCAGACCGGAGGGAATGTCGATGGCGAGCACCGGGGCGGGATGGGCGTTGACAGCGACGATGGCCGCGGCCCATTCGCCGGTGACTTCCCGTTCGAGCCCGGTACCCAGAAGGGCATCGACGATGAGATCTGTGCGCTCGGGGAGTGACTCGAAGGGCTCGACCTTGCCGCCCGCCTCCTTGAAGGCCACCGCCATCGCAAAGGCATCACCATGAAGCCGTTGCGCGTCGCCGAGCTGCAGAACCCGCACACCGAGGCCGTCCATCTGCGCGCAACGGGCGACCACATAGCCGTCCCCACCATTGTTGCCGACGCCGCAGACGACCGTGATGTCACGGGCATCCGGCCAGCGCTCGCGTAGCAATCGGTAAGCGGCACGGCCGGCACGCTCCATGAGCTCGGCGCCGGGAATTCCGTGATCTTCGATGGCCGTTCGGTCGAGCTCACGGACCTGCTCGGCGCGGTAGAGGGCATGGGGCAAACGGTCGGAACCGGGCATCAGGCGAGGCATTTCGAAGCTCCGTGTCTGGTTTCGGCTTTAGAATAGGGTAAAGGATAACCGACATGGGCGAGCCTGGTTCATCACCCTTGCGAACCGTACACGACTACAGATCCCTCACGGGGCGCATCAAGGCCTGGGGCCGGGCGCTCGGCTTTCAGCAGGTAGGCGTCAGCGACACCAGCCTCGAAGCCTCCGAGCAGAGGCTTACGGCTTGGCTGCGCGACGGAAGGCACGGTGCGATGGACTACATGACCCGTCACGGTACCAAGCGCAGCCGGCCCGCAGAGCTGCTCCCGGGTACCATCCGCGTCATCTGCGTACGCATGGATTACCTGCCCGAGCCTCTGGAGCAAATGCAGGCGGCAATCAAGGACCCGGTCACCGCCTTCGTCTCGCGCTACACGCTGGGCCGGGACTACCACAAGGTGGTTCGCCGCCGGCTCCAGCGCCTGGCCGAGCGCATCCGCGAAGAGGTTGGCGAGCTCGGCCACCGGGTATTCGTGGACTCCGCCCCGGTGCTGGAGAAGCCCCTGGCGGCCAAGGCAGGCCTGGGCTGGATCGGCAAGCATACCAACCTGATCAACGCCCGAGCCGGGTCCTTGTTCTTCCTCGGCGAGCTGTACTTGGACCTTCCCCTGCCATTGGATGCTCCTTCCGAAGACCACTGCGGGACCTGCCGCGCCTGCATGGACGCCTGCCCCACCGGCGCCATCGTCGCCCCTTATGAGCTGGACGCGCGCCTTTGCATCTCCTATCTCACCATCGAGCTCAAGGGAAGCATCCCCGAGCGGCTGCGCGACCTGCTCGGCAACCGCATCTACGGCTGCGACGACTGCCAGCTGGTCTGCCCCTGGAATCGATTCGCAAGGCTGAGCGAGGAGTCTGACTTCATGCCCCGGGCTGGGCTCGACCGGGCCGGGCTGCTGGAGCTGTTCGCCTGGTCCGAGGCCGAGTTCCTGAAGCGTACGGAGGGATCGGCAATACGCCGGATCGGGCACGCGGCCTGGCTACGCAACCTGGCCGTCGCACTCGGAAATGCGCCCGCATCCCGAGGCGTCATCGACGCGCTGCGAGCGCGGCTGAACCATCCGAACGAGATGGTCCGAGAGCACGTGGTCTGGGCTATCGAGCGTCACAGACGAAGTAGGTGCTCGCGATAATGGCGCAGCTCGGCGATGGACTCCTTGATGTCCTCCAAGGCCAAATGGGTGCCGTCCTTCCTGAAGGATTCAGCCACCTGAGGCGCCCAGCGCTGCGCCAGGATCTTCAGGCTGCTCACGTCCAGGTTGCGGTAGTGGAAATAGGACTCCAAGCGCGGCATGCAGCGGGCGAGGAAGCGCCGGTCCTGACAGATGCTGTTGCCGCACAGGGGGGACTTACCCGGAGGGACGTGCTTTTGCAGGAAGGCGATGGTCTCCCTTTCCGCCCGCTGCTCGTCGCATTCGCTGGCCCGCACCCTTGTCAGCAGGCCCGAATCGCCGTGGTGCTTGCGATTCCAGTCGTCCATGGCCGCCAGTACATGCTCGGGCTGGTTGATGGCGATCACCGGCCCCTTCGCGAGTATCTCCAGGCGCTCGTCGGTGACGACGGTGGCGATCTCGATAATCTGGTCGCGGAAGGGGTCCAGTCCCGTCATCTCCAGGTCCATCCAGACAAGGTTGTTTTCGTTCTGGGGCATCCCATTTGTCCTTAAGCCGGTATTGAAAAGAGTTTACCGCGAAAAAGCCCGCAGGACCGCCGCCGAACGGAACCTTGTGCGCCGACCCCGCCTTTTCTCTACAATTGACCCTAACGAATTTGCGGAGAAGCCGAATGAGAACCTGCATCCTATCCATCAGCCTTGCCGCCGCGGTTGGTGCCGCCCCGAGCTACGCGGCCGCGCAGGACGGCGTCGAGACGCTGTACGATCAGCACTGCGTTTCCTGCCACGGTACCGAGGTGTACACCCGGGAGGACCGCAAGGTCACCTCCCTGCCCGCCCTGCAGCGCCAGGTTCAGCGTTGCGAGACGGCACTCGGGCTGCGCTGGTTCGATGAGGATATCAGCGAAATGTCTCAGTTCTTGAACGAGCGCTACTACCACTTCAAGCCCTGACCATGCCGAGGCGGCGGCTGTCCGAGCGCCAGATCAAGCGCATCCGCAAGATCCAGGAACGCCGCCGCCAGCGCCTCGCCGAGCGCGCGCAGCTCGCCCTCTCCGACCATGACGAGGTTCAGGCCCGCGAGGGACTCGTGGTGGTGCGCCATGGTGCCAACCTCGCGGTGGAAGACACCAGCGGCGGTGTGCACCATTGTCTGGTTCGGCAAAACATCGGCCATCCGGTGTGCGGGGATCGGGTGGTCTGGCAGCCCACGGGAGCGAACGCGGGTGTAGTAACGGCCATCATGGAGCGGCAGGCCGTCCTGAGCCGCCCGGACTACAGCGGCCGGGAAAAGCCCCTGGCTGCGAATCTCACCAGGCTGGTGGTCCTGTTGGCGCCCGAGCCGGATCCCAGCGAGTATCTGGTCGACCAATACCTGGTGGCCGCGGAGTTCATGGGCGTCGGGGCGACGATCGCCTTCAACAAGCTGGACCTGCTGAGCACCGGGGCCGCGAAAGAGTTCCGCGCGCGGTATGCGCGCTACCAAGACATCGGCTATCCGGTCGTCTGGATCAGCCTCAAGGACGGAAGCTGCCTCGACCCGCTCGCGCAGGTGCTTGCTGGGGAGACCAGCATCCTGGTGGGCCAATCGGGCGTCGGCAAGTCATCCCTGGTCAAGGCACTGCTGCCGGATCAGGAGATACAGATCGGACGACTGTCCAAGGCCACGGGGCTGGGCAGACATACCACGTCCGCCGCCACCTGCTACCTATTGCCCGGCGGCGGCCGACTCGTAGACTCGCCGGGAGTGCGCAGCTTTCGCCTCGGGCCCATCGGATTGCCGCAGCTCACGCAGGGGTTTCGAGAGCTTGCGCCTTATATCGGGCACTGCCAATTCGGCAACTGCCGCCACGACCGTGAGCCGGGATGCGCAGTCAAGCAGGCAATGACGGAGGGTCACATCCACCCCGAGCGGCTGGCGAACTTCCACCACCTTGCCGCTAAGCTGGCCTAGAACTAGAGAAGCTGTCATGAGCCGCCATATGCGGTTTGTCTAATATTCCACAGATCAGTCGTCCCAGAAATCCTTGAACCGGTCGCTCGATAGCTCCGTGTAGCGGACGGTATGCTGGATGATTTTATGACCCAGGTAGTGCTGGATAGCGCGGGTATCCTGACCGTCGTTGGCGAGTTTGAAGCCGCACTCATGGCGCAGCATGTGCGGATGAATTGGGAACGTCAGATCCGATACCTCGCTGCATCGCGACAGCATCTTGCGGAAGCCGGCCGTGGTCATCGGCCCGCCCCGTTCCGTGGTGAACACGTAGGCGGACGGTCCCATTTGTCGCTTGAGTTGACGCAACGCCCGAATCTCCGGACCCCGCAACGGGTGCACGCTCGGCATACCGTTCTTCAGCCGCCGGACGTGGACAACCCCTTGCTCCAGGTCGATTTGATCCCAGCGTAAAGCAGCCACCTCGGCTGCTGCCCGGAGTCCATGGCGGTAGGCGATCAGGATCATCGTCGCGTCACGATGGCCATAGCGGCCGCGCCGCTTGGCGATCCGCATCAGATGCTCGACTTCCTTCGCGGTCAGGTACTCTCTGGGCCTGAGCGCCTCATAGCGCTGCCATTGAAGTGGCTGTAGATGAGCGGGCAGAGCCCGCGGAAGTCCTCCGGCACCAGCCGTTCGAACCAGGTCGGCTCGTCCAGCACCTGCTGCAGCATGAGCGTGTTGATATACACGAGGGAGATCTGCAGCAGATGCAGGCACAGAATGGAGAGTTCCTGCTCCTCCAGTCGGTTCGTCGCGACTTCGCCGCCCTTGCCGTAGAAGATGAATCCGTTGGCACCGTTCCAGTTCTCGATGACATTGAGCCCTTCCTGGATCTCCCGGCGCAGACTCTCCAGGCGTAGGTAGCGACACAGGAAGATCGTCCGGATGGCTTTGCCGAGCTCGGCGAGGGCCTGATAGGTCGGATGCTGGGGGTTGTTGCGGTTGAACCTGCGCAGGATGGCCTCCGGCTCCGCCGTGCTTAGACGCAACGCCGTGGCGTACTTGATCATCTCGTCGTACTGGTTGCCGACCGGCACCCAGTTGATCGGCCGCGTCAGGATCGGTTGCAGATCGGCGTAGTCCTCGGCATGGCCGGCCTGCGGCCGATACAGCTTCTGCGAGGCGATGGCCTTCAACCGCGGCAGCAGCTCGAAGCCGAGCAAGTGACAGAAGGCGAAGGCCACTTCGCTCTGACCGTGGCTGTCGACGTAGTTGCGCTGGACCTCCATATCGGTGCAATGGCGCAGAACGCCCTCGATCATGGCCGCCACCTCGGAGGAAGAGCAACGTTTCAGCTGGGAGTAGATGCACACGGACTTGCGCTCGACATGCCAGTACACCATCACGCCGCGGCCGTAGCGGATGTGCCACTCAGTCATCAGATTCTGGTCCCAGGCGCCGAACTTCTTCGAATCGGAAGCGCCGGTCGAGGTGCCCTCGCCCCAGATATCGGCACGGCGCACGGCGAAGATAGCGTTCACCACGCGGGCGATGGCCTCGCGCAGAGCCGCTTTGGTGAGGAAACGCCGACGCACGTAGAGCAGATCCTTGTAGTCGACACCGCGGTCACCCACCGCGACCCGCTTCAGGCCCGTATTCGTTCCGAGTCCGAAGAGACACAGGAGCAGGCGCCGCTGCAACGTCTGCCGGTCGATTTGCTCGCGGCTTGCCAGACTCTTGAACACCTCGGTGAAACCGACGCGAAGATCCGTCTCCTTAATTAAGGACATCGAGCAGGCTAGTCATCGGCCAGCGGCGCATCACTTCCGCCTTCAGGTCCACCAAGTGGACCGGATCGGGTTGTGGTTGCAGCGGTGAGAGGACGATGCGGTTCTTGCCCTTGGCGCCAAGCTTGACCTGCGTGTTGCTCGCAAGCGTTGCATCCAGTCGCGCAAGCTCCTCTTGCATGGTTTGCCGTACTTTCGCGATGAAACGCTTCGCGTCCTCGGGCTGCTGCAGCGCCTGATAGTAGCTCGCGCGTTTCTCCTCGAAGTCCACCGGGAGGTCGTTGTCCGGGTTGCGGTACCGATCGGCGCCGACGACCCAGATCTCCTTGCAACGCAGCTTCTCGCGCAGTAGCTGCAGAACGCAGATCTCGTAGTTGATGCGGTTGACCCGCGCGAGGCCGTTCTTGTCCTTCTCTAAAATGAGCTCGCGCCAAGCGCCGCGCACCACGCCCTCGATCGGTGCGCCGGCGCCCGGAGACACGAAACGTTGTCGGTCGTCCTTGTGCTGCTGGAGCCAATCGATGGCCTTGATGACGGGACGATGCTGCACGTTGTTGGAGCGGAAAACCAGCGACTCGAGGAGCAGCGGTAACATGCGTCGGTAGTGGTGGCGGTAAGAGCCGCGCATGACCACATGGATTTGCCGGCGATAAGCGGGGCCGGTGGCCTGGTATTCGCGAACGAGATCGCCGAGGGTATCCTCCCCGACCACGGGGAACAAGACATCGCGGACGATGCCCTCGGGGTTGTCGATCGCCGCCGCGGCGAGTCGGTACAGCAGCGTGGTCTTACCCTGGACCTTCCACAGGTCCTGCAACAGCTCCTTGACGACCTTGCGTTCGGCGCGAGCCGTGATGCGGTGGATAATCTGGATCAACAGCTCGACCAGGCCGTCTATGATTTCTTCGCGGCGCTGCCAACAGAAGGCCGCGATGAGCGTGCAGCGCGTCGGCGCCGGGTGCTGGCGCAGCTCCCGAGGCGGCTCCGCGGCGGCCCGCAGGCGATAGGTTCGCAGCAGCTTGGGCGAAATCCCGACGAACAGGTCATCGGGTAGACCCACAGCCTCGATCCGTCGCAGCTTCTCGAGTTCCTTGAGCACCGTCTTCAGGCCGATGCGTCCCGGATCCGCCCGCAGATCGGCGAAGGGGGTGCGTTCCAGGTGATCACCGTTCACGCTTGCCGCTTCGGCGCCGGCGGCGGGGGAATCGAGCAAGGCGTCCATGCTCCGGCGGCTCCGGGCGGAGAGTTTCCCGCAGATCGCTGCGAAGAAAGCGGACTTGTGGGTCCGAATCGCCGAGCGGATGATCCGCTCGCAGCGCCCGGATGTCGGCGGCTCGATGCGGTTGTCCCGGCGCCACTCCAGGACGCATTCCTGTAGGTACCGTGGTGTTTGATCCGCCGGCAAGACTTCTTCGCGAAGCCAGGCGGCGAGTTTGTCGGCGTTCTCCGTCGCGAAAGGCCTGAAGCCGAGCAAGGCACGAATCTGGCTGCGAAGGCGCTCACTGCTGCGACCGGTCAGATCGAAATCGCGGAACGTCTCCGCCGGAACGGCCAATTGCTTCGCGAGATACCGTACCCCTTCGGTCGGGACTTCACGACGATTCCGGGGAAAGCACCCTTTGAGCCGGAAGAACTTGAGCAGCACGGCGAACCCGAGTCGGCTGCGTTCTGTGCGGTTGATCAGGAGGGACCGTTCGTCATCGGTTAACGACCAATGCTCGACGAGTGCCTGATCGTCCCAGTGCTGCTTCAAGTCGCCACCGCCGGTGAGGGTTCTCGTGTGCTCTGCAACTCAGAATAAGGAGTGTAGCGAGCGCGTGGCCCCGTCACCAGGGGAAGGGTAATATTAGAGAACCCGCATATGGTGGCTCATGGCAGCTTCTCTAGTTCTGGGCCATCTACGAACAAATATTGACGGTCGTTGTCGGTGTTACCCGCCAATAGCGCTCGGTTTTTCGCGAAGGTCGGGAAGCTTGCGTGATATCTCTGGAGTCGATGTAGGCGAGCAGCTGGAGTAGGAAGTGGATTTTGTGCGGAACGAGCTACGCTGTTCGATCGCCTCGCGTTCCGGTACCGTCGGCGTGAAGAACTGGCTATGCTACAAGCCCAACCAGATCCCTTCCGCTCCAGCGTATCGGAAACAGCAAAGTGCTGCCGATCAGGCAAACATGGCCGTTGTCCCTTTGGATATCTCTCTTCTGGCGGGTGCGGGCGCGATGAGCACCGTCGTGATCGCCAATGGAACAACGCAGTTGTTTCCGCTGGTTGCTTGAGCGATGTAGACGATTTGTTGGATCAGATTCCTGCTCGGCTTGCCTTTTCTTACCCGCGCAGACATTCGAGAAAACGCCATGGCTACGCCAACTTCCGAGCCACCACCATTACCGTTTAGAGAGATCGGGGCAAACCTGATCGACAACCCCGGGCTCTGGACGGAAGAAGCGCTCGCCGAGCTCACCTTGGCAATGAAGACCTTTCTTCCGAACCTGCTCGGGGCGCTCGCACTGCTTGTCATAGGATGGGCGGCGGCCTTCGTCCTGCGCTGGTTAATCCATCGCTTTGGCAAAGGGCTCGATACGATCCTTACCCTCGTCAACCGGTGGACGGGCCAGAAGGCCGCTCGACCGCGTTGGTCCGTTTCCACATTCGTAGGGAACATCGCCTTTTGGATTACGCTCACCTACGGCATAAGCGCATCCGCCGAGCAGCTAGGGCTCATTACTTTCGCCAACTGGGTGTTCGGGCTGCTGGGTTACCTTCCTAGTGTGCTCATCAGCGCCTTCATCCTTTTCGTCGGTTACCTCATCAGCAATGGAGTAAGGAACATGGTCGTCGTCGTCGCCGAGACGAGCGGCTTCCAGCATGGCCTCTCCATGGGACAGTTGGCTTCCGGATTTGTCCTGGCCTTCACGCTGCTGTTGGGACTCGACCAGCTCGGTCTGGACGTAGATGTGTTCGCCAGCATCCTTGTTCTGGCATCCGCGGCATTGTTCGGCGGTGTCGCGTTGGCCTTTGGCATCGGTGCGGCAGATGCCGTGCGTAATGTTATGGCCTCGCATTATGTCCGAAAGGCGTACCGAACCGGGCAACGGGTGCGCACACAGGGGCTGGAGGGTGAAATCCTGGAGATGACCCAGGTGGCCGTGATCCTTGAGACCAACGAGGGCGTGGCCTGGATCCCGGCGCGGCACTTTCTGGAAACCGTGGCACTGGTCATCGAAGAGGAGTGAAACACACATGCTGGACCCGGTAACAAAAGGCTATCTCGCGCTTCGCCCCGCTGCTGCCGCCCACACCCTGGGGCGCCTCGACGCTCGCGACACCAAAGCGATCTTCGAGGCCATGCCCCACCGGCTCGCAGCTAAGGTACTCCAGCACATGGCGCCCCGGTCGGCCGGCCGGTGTCTTGCACATCTGCCGACAAAGACAGGCGGCGAAATACTCGCGCGCACGCCCGTGTTGGCCGCGGTAGCGGCCCTGCGCTTAATGGAGCGCGACCAGGTGAAGGAGTTGCTTGCCGCCATGCCGCGCCATGCGGCAGCGCGCCTTAGATTGCGCCTGCGTTACTCGGAGCGGGTGATCGGCGCCTTCGTGGATGCGGACGCCGTCACTCTTACGCTAGACCTTCGTGTGGGCGATGCGCTGCGCCTGTTGCGGCGTGCCGGTCGGCGCACCGGCCATACGATTCCCGTGCTGAACGAGCACCGTCAGCTAGCCGGCCTGGTAGACCTCGCCGACCTCATCGGCGCACGGGACCGCAGCGCAATCCAGGGCCTGATGCGGCCCGCGAGCGTCGCGTTGAATGCTCGGGCCGCGCTGCACACGGCGGCCAACCACCCAGCCTGGCTGACGCACGATAGTCTGCCGGTGACCACTCGCGGCGGCGTCTTTCAAGGGGTACTCGAGCGCTCGAGAGTGATGGAGGAGGAGCAGCAATTGGTGGCCGAAGTTACCGACCTGACCGAGCTCGCTGAGACGCGCGCCGCGTTGGCGGATATCTTTTGGACAGGGATCGGGGCGTTCTTCGTGGGTGGCCCGGATCCGGTCAAGCGCGCCAAGGCGGAAGACTGACATGAAGCCCGGACTTGCCAATGCCATTCACGCACTTCAACGCGATCTCGTTGAAAACCATCCGGACGATGCCGTTCAGTTACTCGAGCGAGTGCCGCCCGCCGAGGTTGCCAAGCTCCTGTCCGGGCACCCGATCGCGGTTTTGATCTCCGTGTGGGAACGCCTGTCGCCGGACATCGGCATGCGAGCGATAGACACCTTGCCGGAGGACCATGCCGCCGAGGTGTTGGGTCAAATGGATCCGTCCCGCGCCGCTGCACTCTTATCGATGCGCGATGCTGAGGCGCGCGAAAGGTATCTGGGCCGGCTGACCGAAGCGAAAGCGGACGAATTGCGCACCATCCTCGCTTACCCGGCCGATAGCGCAGGTGCCCTGATGGATCCGCGCGTACTCCTGTTGCGTGCCGATACCACGGTACGGGAGGCCCTCGCCCGGATCCGCGCGTTGCACAGGCGTGGTGTGCGCGTGCTCTTTGTCGCCAACGCCGAGAACCGGCTCGAGGGGCAGGTCGATATTCAAGATATCGCCACCGCGACCGCGACAACACAACTGGCGGAGATAAAGCGGCCAGTGCGAGCGGTGGTCAATGCGGTTGCGCCGCGCGAAGAGGTCGTCGAGATCTTGGATCGCTACCGTTTGACCGATCTTCCCGTCGTCGACGCCGACGAACGCCTGATCGGCGTCGTGCGCTATCGAAACCTGATGGCGGCTGCGGAGGACGAGGCCACGGTTGCGGTGCAAACCATGGTGGGTGTGAGCAAGGACGAACGCGCCCTGTCTGACGTGTCCTTTGCCGTTCGAAAACGGTTGCCCTGGCTGCATGTCAACCTGGCCACGGCATTTCTCGCGGCGGCGGTAGTTGGCCTGTTCGAAAGTACGATCGCGAAGTATACGGCCTTGGCGGTACTCTTGCCCGTGGTGGCGGGGCAGTCCGGCAACACGGGAGCCCAAGCCCTCGCCGTCACCATGCGCGGCCTGGCGTTGCGCGAGATCCGCTCGCGACACTGGCCGCGCGTAGTCTTCAAAGAGATGTCCGCAGGCTTTTGGAACGGTATCGCCGTCGCCGCGACCACGTCGCTAGGGGTCTGGATCTGGAGTGGCTCCGTGGGGCTCGCCGGCGTCATCGGCGTCTCCATGATACTGTCCATGGTCATCGCCGGAATCTTCGGCGCGGCGATTCCCCTGGTCTTGAATTCGATCGGACAGGACCCGGCCCAATCTTCTTCCATCGTATTGACCACGGTGACCGACGTAGCGGGCTTCTTCAGCTTTCTCGGCATTGCGACGCTTTTCTCCCGTTTTCTCTAGGGGAGACGGCCCTTTGCCGGACCAGAGGAGCGTCTTTTCTCGACCATACGAGCTTTGGAGGTAAGACTGATGCCAGAGAGATGGCTACAGATCAAGGGAGATCCGTCGGTACGCGGATTCTTGTTCCAGCAGCAGCGCATTGAGAGTCTTTTCGCAAAGCTCGAGCAGTTTGAGACCCTGGGATAGCTGCCACCATTTGCGCTTATCCAGAACAAATCTCTCGTGAAACATGGCCTTACCGGCCGGTCCCTGGGGTCGATCCCCTGCTGGCGTAGGTACAATTCGACGTCCTTCGCATGCAGGTCTGAGAGCAAGGCGACGAGCTGATACAGGGAGCGGGCGGTACCCGAGATGACAAGCAAGAAGGAGAAACGGGATTTGAAATATTGGCTGATGAAATCCGAGCCCGATGTCTTCGGCATCGACCACCTCGCCGCCTGCCCGGATCAGACCGAACCCTGGGACGGCGTGCGCAACTACCAAGCGAGGAACATGATGCGGGACGGCATGAAGCCGGGCGACCAGGTCTTCTTCTACCACTCCAACTGCGACGACCCGGGCATCGTCGGCATCATGGAAGTGGTGAAGGAAAGCTATCCCGACCACACCGCCTTCGATCCCGAACAAAAGTATTTCGACCCGAAAAGCGATTCCGAGAACCCGCGCTGGTTCATGGTGGACGTACGCTACCTGCGGCACCTGCGGCGCAACATACCCCTCAAGGAACTCAAGCAGTACGCGGACGGCCCATTGGCGGGTATGCCCCTGGTACGAAAGGGCAACCGGTTGTCCATCATGCCCGTCACGGCTGAGCAGTGGGGCTTCATACTCGATCTGGAGTGAGGCGTCGTTTTTTCAGCCGCACTTGACGGCAGACCTGAGGTCCCTACATCAACCTCACGATCTGCTCCTGCTGCAGCCCGAGGGCCTGGACTCCAAGCCTCAGGCCTTGCTCGGCAAAGGCGTCGAGATCCCCCCACTTGTCGTCCGTATCCACCACCTCAGACATCACTTCGTTGATCACCCGCAGCGCGTACTTGCCGTTCCCCACGCCGGCGGATGGGGACTGCTCCGAGGTCACGTAAAAAGAAGGCTCCGTCCGTCCGAGACGGACGAATGCCAGGATGTAGCGGTAGCTGTGCGCATCCCCGCACTCGATCTCACCAAGCAGCGAAGCACCGAGGTCGCCGATCTGGTAGCGGCGCTTCGGGATTGCGGTCTTTATGATCGGCCGGTCCTGCATTTCTTTCTCTCACTTCGTCGACCTGAGCTTCTGAGAAGCTCGTAAACTTGGAAACCGCGTTGTCCCGCGAACCCAAATTAGCGCAAGCGTTTTGGCTTTCATTTCCCGATCGAACCGGAGTTTTCGACAGCGGCAGGCGCGGCAGCGGACTCCGAATCGTTCGGAAGCGGCGTGTGATCCAACCAGACCAGAAACAGCCCGTATCCCAAAACCAGCACGACGGCGCCCACGAACAGCCCTATTATACCGGACGAAATAAAGCCGCCGATGGCACCGATGAAGATGATCGCCATGGGAACCTCGACGCCGCGGCCCAGCAGGATAGGTTTGAGGATATTGTCGAGGGATCCGGTAAAGAGGCTCCAGATCAGGAACATGACCGCAGGAACCGTATCGTAGGCGGAGAAGACGTAGATCAGGACCGGGAGCACAACGGGGAAGGGCCCGATTTGAATCACGGCCAGTATCAAACACAATAACGCCCAGAGGCCGGCGCCCGGAATCCCCATCACCAGGAATCCAAGTCCGATGAGCGTCGATTGGATCAGGGCTACGCCCAGGATGCCGCGAGTGACGCTGCGAACCGTCGACTCCGCCAGCTTCGCAAACTTCACGCCCTTGTCTCCTGCCAGACGAGTCGCAACGGCATAGGTTATCTTGCTTCCGGCCGCGGAGTGGGCCAGCAAGACGCCAGCGATGATGATGGCGATCACGAACTGCAGCAGCCCCCAACCGGCGCCGGCCGCGGTAGAGAGCAGCCAGCTGCCCAAGGCTTGGAGGTGCGGGGCCAGCTTGGTGAGCGTGGCGCCGAGATTGTCCGAGGCCTGGCTCCAAAAAGAATGCAACTTCTCGCCGACCATCGGCCAGTCCTTCACGGCATCCGACGGTGGCGGCACGGCAATGGTCCCCTCTTGGAGCCCTTCAGCAAGTGAGTGTGCGCTGTCAATCAGGGTACCGCCGAGCAAAAGCGCCGGTACCAGCAGGAGCACCAGCCCCAGGACTGCGATCAAGGTCGCGGCGAGCCTACGCTTGTCCCCAAGCCGCCGTGACAGCTTGAGATACGCGGGGTAGGTCCCGACCGCGATGATGATGCCCCAGGCGATGGGGATGGCGAAGGGCTTTACGATCTCGAAGCACCAGGCCGCCAGCAAGACCAGCAGACCGATGCGGATGGTGGCTTCCAGTGCATTGTTGACAAAGGCTTTCTCGGTATTCATTAGCAATTCCGGTGTGATGCGCATGGAGCCGAGCCCGAGGACGGGAGTATCGTCTGATCGAAATGCGTAAATTTGCGTTCGTTTGCGGCTGAATGCCGTTTTCTGGTCAAGCGGTCCGCAGTCCTACCCGAGCCGGGCGAACAATAACAGATTTATTGCCGGATTCAGCACACAGCAATCTCGCGTTCAACTCCGCACTCAGTATCGCGTTCGCCGAATTTTCCCCAGGTAGCTCGCCTTCATCGCCTCCTCGAACGCCTGATTGGACGGATACTCGACGCCGAGCACGGGCCGCCACAGGCGCTGGTTCTCCATGCACAGATAGAAGAACACCGTGTCCTTCCAGGACGCGAGGCTTTCATAGGCATGGGAGAACAGCGCAAGCTTGATCTCGTCCGGATAGGACAGCTTGCCGTCGCTCTCGGTCAGGGGCATCTGCAGAATTCGCGTCCGGAAGCCGGCGTTGCGGATCTGTCGGATGACGGGCTTGGTAAAGGTCAGAGTACCAAGAGAAACCAGCGCCACTTCGGACGGATCGAATCCGCGCCGAACGCAGGAAAACAGGTCGCTGTAGTCCTCCATCCAGCCGGCATATTGGACCATGGGGTGAAAATGAAACCCCACGAGCATCTCCCTGTCCGCCACCCGCCGAGCCGCGTCCAAGCGCTCTTGCAGCCCGGCGGTCCGATGCTCCTCGTTATCGATGATGGTCTGCGGATTGAGTGACCAGGTACAAATGACGTTCCGCGGGATCTCGTTCTTCAGGAAATAGGAAACATTCTTCGACTTGGTCTTGAGCTCGAGGATCACGTTCGGATGGCGGCGGGCGAACCCCATCAAGGCGTCGAGAACGCCGAAGCGGTTACCCCACATGAGGGAATCGGAGGACTGCCCGGTACCTATGTGATAGATCTGATCGGGGTCGAGATCCAAAGCTCCGAGTTTGTCGGCGAACCGGCTGTCGAAGTGGATCTCGTCGTCGTGGTAGAAGGACTGGATACTGCAGTAGCTGCAGCCGAAGCCGCAGTTCTCCACAGCATCCAGGGTCTGCAGGTTGCAGCAACGGGTACGCTCCGACGCGACGGGGCAATACCCCAGACCCAGGCGCTCCCGCTCCCGCACGCCGGATCGGATTCGGTACTGCCCGGCGCTGACAGACTCCAGGGACACGGCATATTGCTTGGGGGCGGCGCGCAAGCCTTCCGCATGCCGGCGCAGGGCACCCAGGATCCGCGCCCGCTGCCCCTTCGGGGGTGAATCCGCCGCGGGCGCGTCCGGCCAGGCATCCATGATCGAGGGCTCGCCCCATTGGTTGAGATCGAGTCCGATCTCGCTGAGCTGACGCAGTTCCTGAAGCGAGAAACGATACGTCCGAGCCTGCCGGCTCAGAAACTCGCGCTGGTCCGTCGGCAAGCGCCCCAACGCCGTCTGCCCGGCGATGCGGGAGAGCTTCTGTTCGTATAATTCGCGCTTGGTCATGCAAGAAAAAACCGGACACCCTGGCTTCGCTCCATCATAACCCGGCACCCTGGTTGGACGTTTACCCGAGAAACAGTCGATGGACCCAGTGACCCAAGGCGCGCTCGGAGCAGCCCTCGCCCAATCCGCCTCCAAGCCCGGCGAGACTCGAGTCGCGGCCTTGATCGGCGGGGCCGCCGGCTTGCTGGCGGACGCGGACGTGCTCATCCGCTCCTCCAGCGACCCCTTGCTGACGCTGGAGTACCATCGCCACTTCACCCACTCGGTCTTCTTCGTGCCGGTCGGCGCCCTCGTGGCGGCACTGCTCTGTTGGCCCTTTGTGCGGTCTCGTGTGGCCTTCCGGCGCATCTATCTCTTCGCATTCCTCGGCTACAGCCTCAGCGGGGTTCTCGACGCCTGTACCAGCTACGGAACCCACCTGCTCTGGCCCCTCAGCAATCAGCGCATCGCCTGGAATCTGATCGCCATCGTCGATCCCCTGTTCACGCTGGCCCTGCTGGCCGCCGTAGTGGTTGCCATGACACGGCGCATGCCACGTGCAGCTTGGATGGGGCTGGCATTCGCCGGGGCCTATCTGCTGGTCGGCTGGGTCCAGCAACAGAGGACGGAGGCCCTGGTTCGCGATCTTGCCTTTGAGCGAAGGCACGGGATCGAACGGCTGCTGGTGAAGCCGACCATGGGAAACCAAGTGCTTCGCCGTACCATCTATGAGTCGGATGGCAGGTTTCATGTGGACGCGATCCGGTTGGGCCTGTCCTCCCACCAGGTCTATCCCGGCGGCTCGACCCCGCGGGTGCTCCCGGAGCGGGACCTCGGCGCCCTCCCCCGCGGCTCGATCGCGTATGAAGACGCCAAGCGCTTCGACCGCTTCTCCGAGGGCTACACGCAATGGCACCCGGACCTTCCGGACGTCCTCGGCGACGTCCGCTACTCGATGAGTCCGACGGGGCTGATTCCGCTGTGGGGCGTCGAGATCGATCGGGGCCGGCCCGATTCCCACGTGCGCTATCTCTTCTTCCGCGAGCTCTCCAAAGAACAGCGCAAACGCTTCCTGGACATGTTGATCGGCAGACATTAAGAATCATCCCGAGCTCGTTCATTCGACCACGAAGAGCACGAAGAGCACGAAGAGCACGAAGAATCTCGCCGAGATGGTCTGATACGAATAGCGTCTTTGAGCAATCGTACCTATGCTTTGTTTGCTGGGAGACTGTCTGACTAAAGACGGTCCCACCAAGGCTACATCGGTTGCGAGTCTCGCGCGCATGCAGAAGAACGCCATCGAACCAACGCCTTGATTTCCTTTGTGGCCTTTGCGCTTTGCGCCTTTGCGGTTTCAACTGCCGGATTTAGGTTGATGCATTCAGGAGAATTCACCATGAACATCGAAATCCTACAGCCCAAGCCCCTCGACCTGGTCGGCTCCGAGGTCATGGTCGCCGGGAACGCGGTCGGGTTCGAAGGTTATCTGACCATCACCGTCAGCGAAGGACACGATGAGGTCGTGGGCGCGGCACATGCAGGATCGACCTCGATCCGCCAGTTTCAGGCGAGCATCGAGATCCCGGACGATGTCGCGTTCAAGCTCAGCAGGCTGTTCGTCACCGTCGCCGACGACGGCGGCGGTGGCGAGGCACCGATACCCATGGTTACGGTCCCTGTGCTCTACGGACCACTGATCCTGGAGGGTTACTCCGGTTACTGGCTGCACGACGTGGCGCGGGGTGATACGCTTTCCGCCCTTGCGCAACGCTACTATGGAGACGCTTCCATGTACCCGGTGATCCACCAGGCGAACCAGAACATAGTAGCGGACCCAAATCTCATCTTTCCCGGACAGGCCCTGCGCATCCCCAGGAGAGACTGAGCAGAAATGGTCAGCTGCCGTTTCCAGGGTCAGTGCTCTTCCAGCGCCTTGGCATCATCCGAGGCGCCCGGAAGCAACATCCATGCGCAGGTAAGCGCGATGAAGGTCCCCGGTAAAACGAACAACGCCGAGTGACTGTTCGCCGCGGCCAGCCAGCTCATGGGTTGGCCCATGACTGGCAACACGCCGAGGACGTTCCCCCAGGCGATTAGCCAATGGCCGGCCAAGAGCCACGAGAAGCCGTGGATCGCCAGCGCCAGCACCCGGCCGGCCTGGCGCTCTTCGAGGTTACCCTCCAGGCCCCAACGGCGCGCACGGTCGCCGGTGTTGAACAGCAGGACCAACACCAGAATCTGGACAGCAAGCAGCGCCAGGGCCGAGATGATGCCGAAATGGTGAATGAAGAAGGTGGCGATGAAGTCGTTGTGCACCTCGGGCAAGGTCATGACAGCGCCGTTGAGGCCGAACCAGCCGAATGTGCCGATCTTGCCTATGGTCCAGCCGGTCAGGTTCCAGCCGGTCCATCCGCTCCAGCCCTCACCGGCCCCCCAGAGTCCGCCCGCGGCGCCGAGATCCAGGGCTTGGAGCAATTGCGCCCCGCTGTGGGGAAAGCGCCAGGGCTGTCCCCAGACGCGGAAACGGTCTTCCGGAACTACCGCAGCGAGGGCGTCGGGTAGGGACTCGGGGTCGGCGTAGAGGGTCAGAGCGCCGAAGAAAATCAGGGCAACGACCGCGATCATGAAGCCGCGCAACAGCCAGCGGTAGCCCGTCGGCAGCGCAGGGGTGATGTGCAGACCCCAAGCCAGCAGCAGGATCGCCATCAGTAGGACGGGAGAGAGGTCGCGCACGCCCACCAGCGGGATCAACAGCAGCAGCAGGACACCGAATAAGAGGAGCGCCAAGCCCCACAGCAGAGACAGCGGGGATTCACGATACTGCTGCGCACCGACGAATCCCACCTCTTCCACGTGCATGCCGAGAAAGGCGAGCACCAGCAGCAGGGCCAGCTTGGCCGCCTCCACCGGCTGGACGCCGAACAGCCCGTGCTCGGAGCCCAGCGGAAGCTGCAGGATTAGCAGCGCTGCAACCAGGCCGAGCAGGAGAAAGCGCAGCAGCGCCCTCCCCGTTCCGCCTCCAGCGGTGGCGCCCATCAGCAACCCGAGGTCGGAGTCACCGGTGCGCCACAGCGCGATCGTCAGCACCAGCGCGAACAGAGGCAAAGGCCATTGCAGAGCCCACCGGCGTGCGGCTTCGAGCTGGTCGTAGGCCAAGCGGCCACGGACAATGCCGACGCCGATGAGCGCCGCCAGCGCACTCCCCGCGGCGACGGCGAGCCATTGCCAAGGCTTCCGCGCCCACTCCATTGCACCGAGACCACCGCCGATCCAGCGATGGCTCTCGGTCTCGCGCTCGATCTGCTGGCGTGCGGTGAGCTTGTCGATCTCTGCAAGCTGCTCCTGGTCCTCGATCCGGTCCGGGTGCCAACTGTCTGCGCCGGTGAGCACAGCCAGCCGCAGGCCATTGTCCCGTGGTCGGACACCATAGTGGGTGCGGCCGATAATCAGCTTCCGCACAGTCCCGTCCGGACCGCTCAGGGGCAGGCGCAAGTCCTGGAAGGCTTGCTCCTCCTCACCGGCGTGGAACAACCGTGCCTCGCGCTCGATGCTCCCGGGCGTGAGCCAAAGGTCGCCGAGGTGCTCGACGACGTTCAGTCCGCGGCTGGGGATTCCGGACAGCGCCCAACGGCTGGCGCAGTCCACCGCACCGCCGATGCTGAACAGACGCCGCTCCTTGTCGGCGGCCATCCAGGGCTGCAGCACCCGCCGCAGAGGATGGGGATCTTCCGAACACTCGACCCAGACCTCCTGCCCGGTGTCGAGCCTCTCGTCCTTCCACACCGCGCGCTGCTTACCCGCCGTGAGCACCAACCCCCCTGGGGCGGGCCGCTCAACCTCGATGCTGACCGGACCCACGACGATGCGGTCGCCGTCGGCGAGGCGCCAGCGCCTGACGTGGCGGGTGCGAGTGCGGTTGGTGGGGGCATCGACCCGGCGCTCCGGAGCCTTGTTCGCGAAGCTCCACTGGCCATCGGCAAAGCGCACCTCCAGGTGGCGCTCCGCGGCGGAGCGGTAGCCCGGGCGCTGGAGCAGCTCCCGGTGTCCGAGCATCACGCCCTCGGCTCGGGGGGCGACCAGGATCGATTTCAGCGCACTGAACGAGGGCGCGGCGGCACGCAGCTCCCAGCCGAGCCAGGCGAAGCCGACCAGCAACGGCAGCGCGATCAACAGCGGAAAAGACCGCAGGAACCTCATTCCTTCGCCGCCGGCAGATCTTGCGTCCGTGCCAGAAACCCGGTGACCACCGGCGCGCAGGTGGCACCGCCTGTGCGCGGGCTGTGGGTCACCATACAGGCGAAGGACCAGCGGGGCTTGCCGTTCTCGTCTTCGAGCCAACCCATGAACCAGGCGCTGTTGTAGTCCTCGTTACCCCTTTGGGGCTTGCCGTTGGTGGCGGTACCCGTCTTGCCGTAGAACCGGCAGCGCTCGGGCCGCGATGCGAAAGCACCGCGTGCGGTGCCGACCTCGGGGACCGCCTTCATCCCGGCACGCAGCAGCGAGAGTTCCAGCCCGAGGTCGGAGTAGCTCGGCTCGAAGGGCTGTCCGTTCCAGGCCGCGTCCAGATGGGGACGGATGCGCCTGCCGGTGGCGATGGTTGCGGCGACGGTGGCCAGGTGCAATGGCGTGATCTGTGCGCCCTGCCCTATTGCGTTCTGTACCAGCGTCCAGGCCATCGGCCAGGGCTTGTCGACGAACAGAGAGGCGTTTCCCGGTGTGGCCCGCAGCGTCGAGGTGCCGCCGGGGCGCCCGGGGAGCAGATCCAGCGGCTCACGCAGGCCCAGGTCGTCAATGCGCTCCATCAGCCACAGCCGGGGGGCGGGCTTGGAGGGGTTGCGGTCGAAGTCCAGCGCCGCTTCGCCGTCCACCGTCATGGCCAACACGTCGAACCAGACGTTGATTGAGTCGCGCACCGCAGCGGTCAGGCTCAGGGTCTTGGTGACCGGGACTTCCGGGTTGCAGGCGCCGTCTCGCTCGCGCCTCCCGAGCACCGCACCGATCGTGCCGTTGGCGAAGTTGGCGACGGTCCGCGAGGGGATACCGCGGCGGCCGATGAGACCGGTGCCCTGATAGGGGTTGTAGCTGTGGCGTCCGGTGCTGACGCCGGTACGTCCGGCGTACTCCTTGCCGGGCAGTCCCACGAGCAACTCGGCAATCGCCTCGGCGTCGGGGTGGTCGCTGCTGGCTGCGGCGATTGCCGACAGGGCTGTGACCGGCTTGAACAAGGCGGCCGCTCAGGGCGCTGAAGTCCGCCGCATCGACGCCCACCAGGCCCAGGAGGCCGAGCTCGCGGGCCTCTGCGGTGGCGCGCCCGCGCTCATCCAGCAGCTCTATGCCATCAAGCGTGGTCAGGTGCAGCTTCTCCCGGAGCGAACGCCCCCGGTGCGTAGCCGTGTCCTTCCATTGGATGCCGCCGTCGGCTCGCTTACGCAGCTTAACGCCGCCCACCACCGCGTCCTTGTGCGCCACCGCGGCCAGCTCTTGCGTCACTTCCAGACGGCAGTCCCTCGCACCGGACTCGCACGCCCAGAGCTTCGGGGAAATGCGCCTCGCGCCGGCACCGCATTCCGGGTCTTTCTTTGGTTTGACGCCCGGCGGGCAATAGACGTCCTGACCGTCGCCGCGTCCGACGAACTGGATAATGAGAGATTCCGACGGGCGCTCCTGTGCTGCGAAGACCGCCGAGAAGACGACGCAGTCGTCGTCCGGGATCGAGGCACTGTGCCAGAGCCCGAACCCGCCGATAAGACGCCCCTGGTGGACATAGCCGAAGTCCACGGGCACGCTGCCTACCACCAGCCCGCGCCCGCCGCCGAAGCAGTCCCGGGCTTGCCAGGGGGATTGGGCGAAGGTGCCGAGCGACTCGGCGTTGTCGCGCACCGCCGCGACTACCCGCGTGCGGTTCCAAAGCTTGATCTGGCCGCGGACCTCGGCGCCGGCCGGAGTCGTGTAGAGGCGCTCGAGCAAATCCTCGTCGATCGGATCCGGCTCGCGGCCGGCGGCCTGTGCCTCGGCACGGCGCGACAACGCGAGATCCGCCGGCGCCGGCAGCAACCGCCCATCATCGGCGACATCGATCAGACCAGCGGCGCGGGCAGCGTCGAACAGCTCCGCGTCCTCCAACGCGACCTCCTCGGATTGGGCGGCCTCTTGGTCCAGCAGCGCCACACGATGGGGCAGCTCCCAAAGCTGCCAGGCGAGCAGGACGCCAAGCGTGACCACCAGCAACAGGGGGAGGACAGGCCGCATGAGGCGCGGAAAAGCTCGGCTATTCGGCCGAAGACGAGGGTGGATCGGTCAGGATGCGATCGTCTTCGGCCCCGGCGGATGACACCGCGAATATCTTCTCTTCTCCGAGCGTCTCAGCATCGCTGACGACGCGCTCGAAGCGTAGCAGATAGCAACCAAGCAACAGGTACTGGCCGAGCTCAAGATGCCAAGTCGCGTCGCCGGGCTTGAGCGTGGTCAGCAGCCGAAATCCGCGGTCCAAGACGAAGCTGGGCGCGCCGCTGCCGCTTGCCGGGGGCGTCACCTCCAGCTGATCCGCCCCGGGATTGAGCACCGCCTCGAGCTGTTGACGTGAGAGCTCGAACTGACCGAGCGAACCGCTGGTGAGACCGGGCTTCGACCACAGCAGCGAGCCGGGCTGGTCGAGAAAATCCAGGCACAGCCCGGGGGTCGGTTTCCCCCCTGCCCGGCCAAGCCAGAGGGGGCCGGGCGTGGGATGGTCGGTCGTCGCAAGCGCCAGCTCCGGCGGCTGGGACAGCCAGACCACGCCCAGGTGGTTCTCGCGCATCGGCGGGGAGATCGTGGCCGTGTCGGAAACTCCGTTCGGGCTCGTCTGCAGCTTGAACGGAAGCTTGTCGATCTCGATCGATTCCTAGGTGCCCGCGTGCCTGGCCAACAGCCGCCCGGTCGCCGCATCCGCGCCGAGCATGGCCAAGGAGTCCGGATCGGCATAGTTCAGATCCGCCAGCCCGCCTGTTGAATCGAGCCACAAGCGCCAGCCTTAGAGATCAATACCGCCGCTGAGACGTACCTTGCGAGGACTATCGATGCGTGGCAAGGCGATCCCGGCCAGGTGCAACACGTAAGAAGGCTGCTCGCCCGGGGTCCGTCCTGCCGCGTCGACCTTGCTGTAAGGCATGGCCGACTCGAGGTCCGACACAGCAGATTCGGCCCCCACTGGCTCGATCAACAACGACAGCTCTGCACCGCCGTCGGTATCGACGAAGCGATATCGCCTGCCGCCGGCATAAGGCTCACCATCGATGTCTTTGCAGCGAATGGTCTCGCCGTCGTCATAGACTCGCCAGTGCTCAGCCGCCGGCGGGCGGCTCAATTGTGCAAACCCGGTGTTGCCTCAGGGCCAGCCGGGGGAGATGAGCGGCACCAACGCCGGACCTGCGGGACCGCGGATACAGCAGCTGCGTTGGTTGGCGTACAGTCCGGCGGGCCGGCGGGCCGGCGGCGCATGTTGCCTGCATGGTCGTACATCTCCCAATCCAGGATCTCCAGCCGCTCACCGGTGGGGCCCAACAGGCTCAGGCGAGCCTGCAGCTCGTCGTTCTCGTTCGGCACGAAGACGCCGCTGCCGAACAGGAAACGTACCTCGGTCACGGCCAGGTCCGCAGCGAGGGTAACCAAGTATCTGGGCTCTCGCTTCAACGCCTTGAGGTCACGCTTGAAGTCCTTGCTATGACGCAGCGCCAGGTTGGTGGTCAGGATCGCGAAGCCCGGCTCGCCGCTGCGGATCTCGCGCGTCCATACCTGGGGGTTGATCTGAACCACCACGTCGCTGTAGACACGGCGCATCCCCAACAACCGGCCGCTGCCGGGATCCTGGCGATGAATCTTGCGCTTGTTGGCCATCAGGTGGGCGTACAGCCGGTGGCGGGGACTCCCGGACTCCTTGTCGCGGATCGCGCTCTTTTTGGTGTGTTGCGCGCTCCACAGGCCGTCCGCATCGGTGATATCCGAGACCTGAGTCAAGGTAAGCGACAGTATCTGACGGCCGAGCAGTTCGAGAAGCGCAGCGCTCTCGGCACCAGATGGCTGCGCGCGGGATCGGAAGTTGCCGAAGAGAGAGTTGAGAATTGCCAAAGGGAATCTCATAGCGGGGCGACGGGTCTAGTCCGCAGAAACTTATCATCATCCGAGGGACTTGACCACGGCAATGCGGCCGCGGCGCCACAGCGAAGCATTCAGCAAGCGGTTGCCCGCGGTTTCGGTGCCGAATCGCAGGACATGAAAAGGTACAATATCGGGGAGAGCCGAAACCTTGAACCCCGGAGAGACGATCATGAAATTCAACCCTTGCCAGGGGAAAGAGAATTGCACCGAGGGCGGCACCCATTGCCAGGGCTGCGGACGCAGTCACGAGGAGATCGCCCGCACCCGCGAGCTGATCGGGGTGATCGCGGGCTTTGCCCAGGAGATGAAATACGAAAGCTACCAGGAGTTCGCCGCCTTCGTAGGTGACAAGGTCGCAAAAAAGGTAGGCTTCGAGCGGGAGCAACCCCAAGCTGGCGGGTTGGGAATACCGATCGGAGTCTCTCGCTAGGCATGCAGAGGGACTTCCGCTGAATGCCTCGTCGCCGTCTAATAAGGGGTGGCCGGGGCCCGTGACCCTTCCGACCACGACGCAGGGTGTGGGAATCGAAATGGATGACCTAATGGTCATCGAATGCGCAAGCTGACCACACCCTTGGCAAACATCTTTTGAACCGTGCAACAAGGGACTTTGACGATTGGGAGGAAGAACAGATCGAGCATGACGGTCTCATGGGAATTTGGGACGCACTCGCGGGCCAAGCCGAGAAATTGGTGGAGAAGCTTGAAATCGGCAACCCCAAAAATAAAGGTAATCCCTAACCGTGAACTACACTAAGCAATTTAGGTGCGCACTATCATTTTGTCGGACCGCAACGCTTGGTGATGGCTATCGCATACTTTGCAATAAACGTATTCATCTATTTCCTATAGATCCCCATTTTCACCCCCGCGGTGACAAAACATCGCATCCCGACAGACTGACAAACCAAGTAGAGGAAATCGAGCCAGGCGAGGTGTGATCAGTCGATCCAGTTGCCGCCGTAATATTCTTGGCCGGTCTCATTGAGGAGGTAGTAGCGGGACCTGCCGCTGTTGTTGGCAAGCTCGCAAGCATGCAGCGCTGGGCGCAACTGCTGGAAGTGCGTTACCTGAGTCTGCCGATAGAAGGAGATGAGCCCCGAGGTCAGGTGGTCCAGGGTGAATTTTTCGGACTTCATGAGACGGTACATGGACGACTCCTTATCACTCGAGGTCGGACACGCTGTCAGGGCCGCCGGTCATGGCTTGTGCTTAGGAACCCTTTACGATCAAGGGGGCGACATCCCCAGAATGCTTCTTCGCCCGCTTCGCCGCTTTCTTTTCCTTCGGGGTCAATTGTGCCTGTTTTTTCGGTTCCCGGCCGATTCGTTGGGATTTGGACATGATGGTTGCTCCTGATCATGATGAAGAGGCACGCCACGAGCGATGTGTGTCAGCGAGATTCCAGCAGCGCGCCGAAAAACCGACCGATCAAGTCGGATAAACTCAACATACGCTCTTCAAGCTTAATAGCAACGAGTATTTGCGTAACCTGCGGCCGTTCACCGTGCAGTTGGAATAATGGTAAGGGACCCAAGGGAAAGGCCGGCAGTTCCAAGCTCGCCACGTGCTGAATCAAATCAGGTCATACCTGGCAACAGCCGACCCGGGTATTCTCCGACGGGCAATGGAGGTCTTCGAAAGCTCAGGCGACGGTAGGTTGAGAAGTCTTTTTCCCGTTCGCCGCCGTTGCGGTTACGGGCTCTCTTCACCTACAAGCCTACGCGGCTTGATCGGTTTGCACATCGGGGAGCCGCCCGGATCCTTGCATGGGGGATTCGCCCATGGCCCGTCCAGTATGAAAGAGAAAAACGGCGTCAGCCGGTCCGGCCCGTCTCAACCCATTGTGTGGCGCGTTGGGCCGGATTGGCGTTGGACTCGATACGCAGCTTCCCTTTGATGTGCTCGCGGTGGGATTCGATCGTTTTGATGCTCAGATGGAGGGTTTCAGCGATCTGGCGCGTGCTCCGGCCTTGACCGATCAAGCGAAACACTTTCAGCTCACGGTCGCTGAGCGCGTCCAGGACCGAGTTTGTGTCCAGCGTTCGCCCGGTGACGTATTTCGCGGCAAGCCGGGTCTCGAGCTTGTGGCTCATGTAAATCTCGCCGTCAAGCAGACGATGAATGGCCGTCAGCAACGTATCGTCGAGCTCTTGTTTGGTGACATAGCCTCGAGCACCGGCCCGCAGGGAACGCTCGGCATACACCGCTTCGTCATGCATCGAGAGGACCAACGCCGGGATCTGCGGGTGGCGCGTCTTCATGTCTTTGACCAGGTCCAGGCCGTCACAGCCCTCGAGTACGAGATCGACGATCACCAGGATCTCCCTCTCCAGGCGCTTCTGTTGGGTGACGTCTCGAGCGGTGGCGTAGATCTCTTGGCGTACCGACACACACCGCGCGTTCCATCGCAACCAACGGGTATGCGAACGCACGGGGCGACTGCTCTGAGTCCCTAATACGGTGGCCGACTGTTATTGAGGCAAAGGTCTACCAGGTCCTCAAGGCGCGCGGTCCCGGCGCACATCACGGTGTCCGCGCCCCCCCAGTAAATCTTTACACCGCCGTCGTCATCCGCGACCGCACCGCAGGAAAAGACGACGTTGTGTACGTAGCCCGTGACCTCCCAGGGATCTTCCGGGGCCAGGACCCATTCATCCGAGACGCCGATAATCTTCGCCGGGTTGGCGAGATCGTGCAGCGCCACGCCGAGGCGATAGACCGCCCCGTCCATGGTCTCGAATACCCCGTGGTAGATGCTGAGCCAGCCACGCTCAGTGCGGATCGGGGTCGCACCGGGACCGATTTTCGACTCGTCCCAATGATACTGCACCGGTTTCATCACCACCTCGGAATCGCCCCAGTGCACGAGATCCGGCGACCATGACAGCCACACGGACCAGGGGCTGATCTCCGAATGGGGGCGATCCAGACGGGCGTAACGACCGCCGAACCGCTCCGGGAAAATAACAACGTTACGCATATCCGCCTGCGTGATCAGCGCCACCCTCTCGACGGACCGGAAGTCCCGGGTTCTGGCCAGCGCGATACGCACGCCATGGCACGAATAGGCGCTGTAGGTAATCAGGTATTCCCCGTCGATGCACGAGATTCTGGGGTCCTCCACCCCGAATGCCTCGTACTGCGCAAACTCACCTTCTGTCGAGGGTGTCATGAAGGGTTTCGGCCCGGCCGTGAACTTGAACCCGTCTTCACTCTCGGCGATGCCGATGATCGACCGACCGTTACGCAGGTGGGATCGAAACAGCATGATGGTGCGGTCGCCGTACCGTGCAATGCCGGCATTGTGTACGGTCTCCACCGGATAGGGAATGTCCTCCGGGGTGAGGATCGGGTTGGCCGGGCAGCGTTCGATCACCTGGCTCTTAGTCTGTCTCATAGTCGTCCTCCGGCAGAATAATGTCGTTCTCCCGATCCTCGAGGATCTTGCGATACACGGCCAGGTACTCGTCCGCCATGCGCCGGCAGGTGAAGCGGTCCTCAACCTCGTCCCGGCAGCGGCGCCGGGCGATTGTTTCGATCCTGCCCACTGCCTGCACGGCTGCATCCACATCCTCGACAAGAAATCCCGTGCTGCCGTCGCGAATGATTTCCGGCATCGAGCCCCGCCCGAATGCGATCACCGGCGTGCCACAAGCCATGGACTCGACCACGCTCAGCCCGAAGGGCTCGTCGAAGTGAATCAGGTGCAACAAGGCCAGCGCACCGCCCAGCACCTCTTGCCGTTCTTCCGGCCCGACAGAGCCGAGATATTGAACCGAAGACCCGTCGATGTGCGGCTCGACCTGTTCCTGGAAGTATGACTCGTCTTGCACGATCCCGGCGATCACCAATCGAATGCCGGTCCTGTGCGCCACCTCGATGGCCTCGTGGACACCCTTGTCGTGGTGGATGCGTCCGAAGAACAAGAGGTAGTCCCCGGTTTTATTTCGGTAAGGGAACTGGGCGAGATCGATGCCATGATGGATGGTGGCGATGTAGTCAAGCTCAGGACACTTGTCGGACTCACTGATAGCCACATAATAGGTCCGCTTGTTGTATTTCCGATAGACCGGCAGAATGGCGGGAGATGAAAATCCGTGTATGGTTGTAAGGACCGGCGTGGTGGTAAAACCACTGTAACTGAGCGGCAGGAAATCGAACTGGTTGTGAATCAGATCAAACTCATCTGCCCGTTCGAAAATTTCTGCAATATGCAAACACTCCCACACCTTTGGATCGATCAAAGGGTCTTCTGAGTAAGGCCGTTCACAAACCCAGGCAAGCTTGCCGCGGGTAATGGAATCACCGGTCGCAAACAACGTAACGTCTACGCCCATTACCACCAACTCTTCGGTCAGCAGGCTGACCACATTTTCCCACGGCCCATAATGGCGCGGAGGTGTGCGCCAGGATAGAGGGCTCAACATCGCAATCTTCATAAAGGGGCCTTATGGGAAAGTCGGAGCGCGGTCCACGCGAACGCACAGGGGTGATGTTATGACCAGGAACAAGCTAAACAGCACAGTAACACAACTAGCCGGAGGATCTGCCGGCGCAGGAAAAACGGGCCGGGTACCGGATCGGAACAAACCCCCGTGCTTTGCGGAAAATAGTCTAATCTATTGGGGATTCAACAAAGTTCGGCCCGCTCTGCCATACAGGTCCTACTGGGAAAAAATGGCTTGTGCCGCGTGGACACAATGAAGACAGAAATCAGACCTACCCCCCACGCTCCGCTCGCACGGCGCAAGTCGATCGTGATCAAGGCGAAGAGCGGCCGCGTCATTACCCGGCCGTATGTGCCGGCCGGCGAGGAACGTATCCGCAAGCTCATCAACCGAGTGCTGAATCTGGACGAGGAGCAGGCATGTGCGATACTGGAAAACCTCTTGCACGATTTCTCCCACCGTCACCGTTATTTCAGACAAAGCCTGGAGCGGAATTTTCAACTGGTGGGCGGTTATGTGCCGGATGTCGATCAGGTATCGAAGCAACGGCGGCTTCTGATCGGCGCGTACTTCACCGCGGAATACTCGGTGGAGGCGGCCGCATTGTTCAATCCCTGCATCGTTCAGGTTGCGAGCCAGGAGACGGATCCTGAAGGCTCTTGCCGGTTTGTTATGAGCTTCCGTGCCACCGGTGAAGGCCACATCTCCTCCATCGAGTTTCGCAGCGGCCTCATCGATACCAACAACGATCTCTACTTCGATGCCTCGAGCAACTACGTCGAAACACCGGAAATCCATTCCGATCCAAGCTACGACCAGCATCTGTTCCGACTTAAACTCCAGGAGATGGGGGCGAGCAATGCGGTAACGCACCAACTCCTGAACGAGCTGCCGGACAACTTCACCTTCAACGATCTGCAGGGAAAGATCGCCAAGGTCCTGAGCAACGGCCGGTTCCTGCCGCAGGAGAAGACGGATGCCATCGACATGGCGATGTGGCTGGCGCGATCCAATTACCAGATTTCATTTCGCAAGGATCACCCGATTTCCGAGCGGGTCATCTTTCCCGTATCGGAATCCGAGCGCAAAGGAATCGAGGATGCCCGTTTTGTGCGGTTCGTCGACGACGACGGCACGGTGACCTACTACGCTACCTATACCGCGTACAACGGCGAGACGATCCTGCCGCAACTCATCGAAACCTGTGACTTCCACTCGTTCAAGGTCATTACGCTGAACGGAGCCCAGGTCCAGGGCAAGGGGATGGCCCTGTTTCCGAGAAAGATCCGGGGTCAATACGTGATGCTGTCACGCCAGGATGGTGAGAACAACGCGATCATGTTTTCGGACAATCTGCACTTCTGGCAGCAGGCACAAATTCTGCGGGAGCCTGTGCTCCCTCACGAATTCGTCCAGATGGGGAACAGCGGCTCGCCCATCGAGACGCCTGAAGGCTGGCTGGTGGTGACCCACGGGGTTGGCCCGATGCGGACCTACAGCCTCGGCATCGAGCTGCTGGACCTGGACGATCCAACCCGAATCATCAGCCGGATTGACGAACCGATCCTGGTGCCGAATGCGCATGAACGGGAAGGGTATGTCCCGAACGTGGTTTATAGCTGCGGCTCACTCATCCACCAAGATGAATTGATCATCCCGTACGCCTCGGGCGACCAGCGCTGCAGCGTAGCAACGCTTCAGGTGCCACGGCTGATGGCCAGGCTGGCGCAGAATTCAAGCGATTCTGTCCCGAAGACAGCAGGGTAGGAAATCGTAGTCGTCTCTAGTCCTACGATTCCATCTGAACATCAAGCCGGGTAGGTGCTTCTCCCGGTGTAACCCGGTCCCGGCCGCGCTGGCTGTAGACGGCGAGTAGTGCCATGAGCCAGCAAAGAGTGGACTCTGCCCCCTGATTTTCATTCGCACCCTGCGCTTCCAGTCCGTCCCGGCAGCCCCCGGTAGCGTAATCGCAAAGCGTTATCCCCAGATCGTTCTCCCCCTGGTACCAGTTGAGACAGCGGTAAGCATAAGAGATCCATTCCTCATCCCGCGTGCAGTTGAATGCCTCGATGCAAGCGTCCACCATCGCGGCCGCCTCGATGGGTTGTTGATCGAATCGCGCCTTGCTGCCGTCCCGAGAAAACCAGCCGTGGTTTCCGATAGCGGCGAAATGGCGGCCCTTCTCGTCGGTCTGAACCTGCTTCAACCAATCGAGGGTGCGCAGACCCATATCCAACATCTCGCGGTCGGGAAGCCACTGCCCGGATAGCAGCAAAGCCTGTGGCAGCCGGGCGTTGTCGTAAGTCAGGCTTTCTTCACAACAGGGCCAGTCTTCGGTGGCGAAATCCCTGAACTGCTTCATGAGCCTGTCGGAGAGAATCCTGCGCATTTTCTTTACGCGGCTGTCCCCGCCGGAGTGATTCAGGTAGGCGTGAATGCCGATGATGGCGAAGGCAATCGCCCGTGGGTGTGTGAAATGCTCGGCGGTGCCCAGCGCACGATGGAACAATTCGACTGCGAAACCCACCTGTCCCTTATCCCGACCCAATGCCACTGCAACGCCCAGTCCCCACAGTGCGCGACCGTGGGAATCCTCCGAGCCCGTTTCCTCGAGCCAACGGCGGTCATAGGACATGAAGTTGCGAAACCGGCCGCTTTGACCATTGTAGGCATCGCCTAGAAAACTCAGATAAATGGCGGAAAGGTCACTGAGAGCCGAATCCAGGGGCTGGAGGTCTTGTAGCGTGACAGCGACGATCAACGCGCGAGCATTGTCGTCAACGCAATAGCCGTGCGCTCGATCTGGAACCGTGTATTTGGCATGTTGCAACATGCCTGTGCCATCGGTCATCCGGCGCAAATGTTCCAGCTTGATTTCCGGTAGCCGCTGCTGGCGGTGTCCGAGGGGCTCCAGCCGGCGCTCGGATACGTTCCTCCGCAATCGTTGTCGTTTGGCTTCTGCGAAGGTATCGAGATAACGGCGGCCCACATCGCTCCAGATCATTTTGCGGCCGTATTGGTAGGCCTTCTGCTGGATGGCGCGGCACTCGTCGGGATGATCCAAGAGGTCGATGACTTCCCGTACCAGGGCTACCCGATCCCGGAATGGAACCAGCCTGCCCCGGTCATTGGCGAGCAACTCCTGAGCGTGCCAGTAGGGTGTGGATACCACCGCTTTTCCCATCCCCAGCGCATAGGCGAGCGTACCGGAAGTAATCTGCGCCTCGTTCAGGTACGGAGTGACATAAATATCTGCCGCACCGATAAACTCCAACAGGTCTTCGTCGGCAACGAATCGATCGTGAAAAACGACGTGATCCGAAATACCGAGCTCTTTTGCACGCAAGTGAAGGCTGTTTCTGTAAACTTCCCCCTGCTCGGCCTTGAGGTGCGGATGGGTAGCGCCGACCACCATATAAACGACCTGCGGGTGGGCCTTCACGATCTCCGGCAGGGCATCGATGACCACTTCGATGCCTTTGCCCGGCGAAAGCAGGCCGAAGGTCAGGATGATCTTCTTTCCGGATACGCCGAACTTGCCCTTGTAGTCATCGGACTTGACAAACGGCACGTCGGGGATGCCGTGGTGTATAAGGACGATCTTCTCCTCCGGTACACGATAGATATCGCGCAGGAATTCGACTGCGCGTTCGCTCATCACCACCAGCCGGTCTGAGAACTCGGCAAGTTGCATCATGATGTGCCGATCCTGAGGGCTCGGATCCTTCAGGATCGTGTGCAGAGTCGTCACAACCGGCATCTTGAGATCACGCAACAGCTCGATGATGAAACTGCCCCGCTTGCCGCCGAATATTCCGTATTCATGTTGAAGACAGATCACATCCACTTGATCGAGGTTGAGCAGGTCGGCTGTGAGGCTGTATTCGTTCAGCTGGTTCTGGTTGATCTCGAGCCGCACCTGAGGGGGATAGGAATAGCCTTCGGGCCGGTCGTTCATCGCGACCGCCCAGCAGGCCTTGTCCGGTGCGTTCACCGCGATCGATTCAAGCAGGTGAGTGGTAAAGGTGGCGATACCACACAGCCTGGGAAGGTGGTTGCCGATGAGGACGATGGACTTGAGGGACTCCCAATCTGGTCTTGAGCCTACCGTGGTAGATTTGTCCATAGACGTCTCTCGTTAGCCGCTAATATTGTGCAGGTACGTGAACGATCCGATCATGATGAAGTAGCAATCGAAGCCCGCCGAGCTGTGGAGTTTTGATCTCACCAGCAAATCCCATTGTACATGTTTCAAAGGGCGTCTCTCCGAAGAGCGCGTCATGCGCAGAATCGATTTACGAAGTCCTAGCCCTCGGAATAATCCTACCTGCACCTGCGCCGCAAGAAGACTGAGTATGCCGCTACAGGCCCCGGCATCCAGCACTGCGCAACCCGGAGCCACCGCCTCGGTGATTCCCTTGCAGAACACCTCGCACCAGACCGGACGGGACCGGATCCTAAAGCATGCACTCGTGACTGCGGAGTTCGTAACAGGGTACACGAGGTAGTGGTGCGCCTGCAGGCGGTATAAGCTCCTGTCCCGAGCTCAAATAGTTAGGCGGAACCCCCCATGCGGCGTCTCGACATCAGCCATGTCACCGAGTACCGATTTTCTGCGCCGGTATCGCTGCAACCGCACCGGCTGCTGTTGCGCCCCAGGGAGAACCACAACGTGAGGATCGAATCCTTGGTCCTGGAAATCTTTCCCGCCCATACCCTGCAGTGGAAACGCGATGCATTGGACAACTCGGTCGCGGTGGTGAGCTTTCCCGCGCCTTCGGATCGGCTGCACATCGCCGGCCGTGTTGTCATCCAGCACTACGAGGATAACCCCTTCGACTTCTTGCTGGATGACTACGCGGTAATCCATCCCTTCGACTATGCCGAGGAGGACGGGATCGAGCTCGCGCCCTTTCTACAGTCCGTGTACCAATCCGATCGGGAGGCGGTCCAGCGCTGGCTGGATGGACTGGGTTTGCCGCAGCCGGTTCAAACCTTCAGGTTGCTGGACCGGATTAATCGCGAGATTGCCGATCGGTTCGAGTATCGGGTGCGCGAGGAGCCGGGCGTACAGCCGCCCGGGCAGACGCTGTCCCATAACAGCGGCTCCTGTCGCGATTTCGCCGCCTTGTTCATGGAGGCATGCCGGCATCTGGGGCTGGCCAGCCGCTTCGTCAGCGGTTATCTGTTCACGTCCGACACGGACGCAGGCAACGCCTCGACCCACGCCTGGGCAGAGGTCTACCTGCCCGGCGCCGGCTGGAAGGGGTTCGATCCCACCAGCGGTGAGGTGACGGGCAACCGCCACATCGCCGTGGCCGTCGCACGTCACCCGGAAGCCGTGCCGCCGGTTGCCGGCAGCTACCTCGGGCCGCCCGGGCAACACCCGTTGCTTCGCGTTTCCGTAAGGGTCAGCGCACTCGCAGGGTAAACGAGGTCATGCAGGGCCTGTTTCCCCGAAGTGGATTGGAGGGAACTCGATACCGACCGTCACCGCATTTCCATCACAGGAAAAGCAGAATCGTGAAGTAGTGGCTAACGCTGCCTGCGAGCACGAACAGATGCCAGATCCCATGGCACCAGGGGTACCAATGGTCGAGGACGAAAAACAGGATGCCCGAGGTGTAGAAGATCCCACCCGCCAGCAGCCAGCGAAAGCCCTCCGGCGGCAGGGTGGCGAGCAGCGGGTCCAGCGCGAGAAGGCAGAGCCAGCCCATGACCAAATAGATGATGATCGGTACCACTCTTGGCCCCTTGCGCGGCAGTGCGTCCAAGACGATACCGATCACCGCCAGCCCCCAGATCGCGCCGAACATCCACCACCCCAAGGTGCCCCTCAGCGCTACCAGGGTAAACGGGGTGTAGGTCCCTGCAATCAGCAGGTAGATGGCCTGGTGGTCCAGCACCCGCAGTACCCCTTTAGCGGGGCCGTCCAAAGCGTGATAGAGGGTGGAGAAGAGATAGAGCAGGAACAGGGTGAGACCGTAGACGCTGTAGCTCAGAATCTTGCGGGTGTCGCCATCCATCGCGGCATAGGTCACGAGGACAACGCTCCCGGCGAGCGCAAAGGCCGCGCCGATCAGGTGACTGATACTGTTGAATCGTTCGCCTCGATACATACCCGTATATACTACCGGCTTCGTCACTCGTTGCGCTTGCGAACCGAGCGAGGACGCAATCACCGCGAGGCGCGTTGTTTAAAGCCGCGTCTGCCGCATCCAAATCTCGTACCGCGCGCTGCGGGCCGTCCGGGCCCTGCGCATTGACCTAGCCTGACCAGTCGAAAAGAGCCACCGCGTACGGGTGGCTTTCCGACTTGCCCAAACTTGCGCCGAAACCGGTCGGGCCAAGTCTTTTCTCCAGCTGCGCTCTACTTTAATTCCGGAAAGGTTTAGGAGGTTTGCTCCATGCTTGTCACCCTGCGGCAGATCATGCAACAGGTCCGTGCCGCACCGACGCTGGACGACGCCCTGGCAGTCATCATCCGGCAGGTGAAGAAGGCAGTGCGGGTCGACGCCTGCGCCGTCTATCTGACCGATGTGGAACAGGAAGACTGCGTCCTGGCAGCCGCAGAAGGACTGCCCCCGGACTCGATCGGCAGCGTCCGGGTCAGACCTGGAGAAGGTCTCGTGGGTCTCGTGGCGGAGCGCAAGGAATTGATCGTCGAAACCGATGCCGGCGCCCATCCCAACCCCCGTTCGTTGACTGACACACTCCATCGGCGCGACGGCAGCTTTCTTGGCACACCGCTAATACACTACCGCAAGCTCTTGGGGGTATTGGTTGCCTGGAAGCCGGTGCACCAACCCTACGCCAGTGACGAGGTGACGTTTTTTCTCAGTCTCGGGGCGCAGCTGGCGAAGGCCGTGCACGATGCGGAAACCATTGATGCGGTAAGCGCGTTGCTCAGCGGGCAGCGCCGCCGGGATCCGTTCGTACAAGGTCTCTCGGCAGCGAGAGGTCTGGCTATCGGGCGGGTGGTACTGGTCGAGGCGCAGACCAAGCTCGCATCGATACCGGATAGAAGAATCCGAGACGTCGCCGCCGAGGTGCTCGTATTCGAAGCCGCAATCGCCTCTGCCCTGCAAAAGCTGCGGTCCGGCGGGGTGGATTTGGCGGGCGTCGTGCCCGAGGACGTAGACTCCCTGTTCGATGTCTACGCCATGCTGTTGGGCAACGACAGCTTGCTGCTGGACACGATCGAGCGGATCCGCTCCGGGAACTGGGCCCCGGGGGCTTGGCGCGAGACCATCTCCCGGCATGCGGCGATTTTCGAGCAGATGGAAGATCCTTACCTGCGTACCCGGGCGGATGACATTCGCGAGATCGGCGAGTACGTCCTTACGCGGCTTCAGTCCCGTGAGACCGCATTCGCGGAAACCCCGGAGCGCTGCATCCTGGTCGGGGACAGCCTCGGTTTGACCCATATGGCCGCCATCCCGGCGGGATGCCTTGCGGGTCTCGTCAGCACGCGCGGCTCGCCCCTCTCCCATATGGCGGTGCTTGCGCGGGCCCTGGGCATTCCCGCCGTCATCAGCCCCGCAGCCTTGCCCGGCAGTCGCTTGGCGGGGAGTGAGATGGTGGTCGATGGGGACGAGGGCAGAGTCTACATCCAGCCCTCGCCCGAGCTCATCGCGATTTTCCAGCGGCGCATCCGTGAAGCGGGGCTGCGCGCCGAGCGGCTCGCCGCTACGCGCGACCTGCCCGCCGAGACCCTCGACGGCACTCGTGTTCCCTTGTATGCGAACATCGGACTCCCCGCCGATATCGCATCCGCTGCGGCCAGCGGGGCCGAGGGCATCGGTCTCTATCGCACCGAGTACAGCTTCCTGCTGAGCGACACCCTTCCGGGCGAGGATGACCAGCGCGCAAGCTATCGCGAGGTGCTGGCAGCATTCGCTCCGAGACCGGTGACCCTGCGTACCCTGGACGTGGGCGGCGACAAGATGCTGTCCTATTTCCCCGCCGTGGAGGACAACCCCTTTCTCGGCTGTCGCGGCATCCGTTTTTCGCTGGATCAACCGGAGATCTTTCTGATTCAGTTGCGGGCCATGCTGCGGGCCAACGCGGGACTGGGCAATCTTCAGGTGCTGTTTCCCATGATCGGAACGGTCGGCGAAGTCGACGAGGCACTGGGGCTGCTGGAAAGGGCCTACCGAGAGCTGGAAGAAGAGGGCAAGGATGCGGCGCGGCCGCGGGTCGGGGTGATGATCGAGGTGCCGGCTTCGGTCCACCTGGCCGAGATCCTGATCCGGCGGGTGGACTTTCTGTCGATCGGAACCAACGACTTGACCCAGTACATGTTGGCGGTGGACCGCAACAACGCCCAGGTCGTGACCCCCTATGACGGCCTGCACCCCGCCGTGCTCAATGCCATCCGTCAGGTGATCGAAGCGGCCCACCGTCAGGGCAAGCCCGTGAGTGTCTGTGGAGAAATGGCGGGGGATCCGGCGGGCGCATTGCTGCTCCTGGGCATGGGGGCCGACACTCTCAGCATGAGTCCCGCGCTGCTCGCCGAGGTCAAGCTCGCCATCCGCTGCTTCACCCGAGGGCGGGCGCGTCTGCTCGCCGATACGGCGCTCGGCATGGACGATGGATTCTCCATCCATCGACTGATGAACGGCGCGCTCGAAGAGATTCGGGGCTGCCCGGAAATCGCCGGCATCCAGCTGGGTTGAGACGAGTCCGATCTCTCGCTTAATCCTGGACGAGCCCCACGGCGACCCCTGATAAGCCAAAATCCCGGCATAATCGCCTCGTTGCTGCTCTTAGCCGATCGGCGAGAAGCCATGCTTTCCGGCCTTGCCGATGGGGTAGTGGCAGCGCTCGGCGATTCCGTTCAAATCCGAGTACACCTGCCCTGTCGCTTGCGGTAAGGCTCGTTGCATTCCCAGTCGTTGCCGGAATGATTGAGGTGAGCGTTCTTGGGTATCTCTAACGCGACGCAAGCCTCCCTGGCCGCTCGGTACCCTCGATCGCACTTCCAGCCCGTCCCGTACGAATCGCCCGTCAGGTATCCGTTCCGCGGCACCTTGATAAAGGCACAAGCCCCGTCGACTGGTCGATAGCCTCGATCGCATGTCCATCGAGCGCTTCTGGAGGCGATGAGATAGGCGTTCGCAGGCACCTCGATGGCAATGCAGGTCTCATCGACCTCCCGATATCCCCGATTGCACTGCCAACCGGGGCCGTAGGACGCATCAGTTGCATAGGCATCAGCCGGCACCTTGACCGCCATGCAGGCCCCATTGGCCTCTCGATAGCCTCGATCACACTCCCAACCGCCTCCATTGCGATTTGCGCTCGCATGCTCGGGCATCTCGACGGGAGGTTGCCGGGCATAGACATCGCCGGGGACAACCGCGAGAAGCGCAAGAAATCAGGGGGAACATGGGCAGAACATAGGGTCGTGGCATCTGAATCATCGGTTGCTCTGTTGCTTGAATCGGGTCCGCTCCTCGAGCGCATTTCCCTCCGGGAGGACAGGGACGTCAGGGATGCGCTCCAGAAAGACAGCGGTGGTGACCAGGATCGCGTATTGCCCGCCTCTCTATTCGCCTTGGTGCTCCTGTCGCGATACTCCGACTTCATAATGATTTGTATCAGCGGCGTCCGGCTGGTGTCTGTGCGTTAGCGTACATTGGTTGCGGAAAACGGATCATCCGCCGAGATCGAGGGGCGTGGCGTGCGGCAGAGATTGTCGCGGGCTATGTACGCTGGCGCACAGTAGGTTTGGTGAGAGAAGAGGAGGATATGGCGCACACTCGCGGCAATCCAATTCGATGGCAAGGCCACCAACCAGGAGAGATCCAATGTCGATACGCACGATCGAAAAGAAACTGGCTTTCGGGAGGACGTTCGCCTTCGGCGAATCCGATGAGGTAACGCCGACAGATGCATCCAACGTAGCTACCGACGAGCCGAATGCGTCTATGAAGCGGGAACAGGCTGACCGTCAAGCCGTAGAGAGAGCGGAAAACGAAGGTATGTCGGTTCATCCAGACCAATCAAGCGCCACGAACAGGCGAGGTCTTCCCAATGCCATCGCAAAACACTAACGGCGGTCGCGGCGGTTCCCGGACCGGCCGAGCCCCATCGCCCCCCGATCTGGAGGGTCTCGTCCGACAGGGACAGGATCGGCTCAAGCAGCTTCTCCCAGGCGGTGGCCCGCGCGGCGCAATCGTTCTTACGATCCTCGCCCTCGTCGGCTTGGGCGCATGGACGGCCTATTACACGGTGCCGAGCGACTCGGTCGCGGTCGTGCAGCGTTTCGGCAAGTATCTCAAGGACGTTGAGCCCGGGCTCCATTTCAAGCTGCCCTTGGGTATCGACACGGCGACGATCGTTCCGGTGAAGCGGCAATTGAAGCAGGAATTCGGGTTCACGACCCCGGGCGCAACCGATCCGTACCAAAGTCCCAGCGGCGGAGAACGGGAAACAAGGCAGGAAACGGAAATGGTGACGGGTGACCTCAACGCCGCCCTCGTGGAATGGGTGGTGCAATACCGCATCTCCGATCCCTTCAAGTTCCTCTTCGACGTGCGGGATCCGAGTCAAACCCTCCGCGACGTTTCCGAATCCGTCATGCGCGAGGTCGTCGGCGACCGCACCGTGGACGAGGTGATCACCATCGGCCGCCAGGAGATCGAAACCGAGGCGCTGACCAAGATGCAGGCGCTCTCCACCAAATACGCCATGGGGATCAGCATCGACCAGGTGCAACTGAAGAACATCAATCCGCCCCAGCCGGTGCAGGAGTCGTTCAACGAGGTCAACCAGGCCCAACAGGAAAAGGAGAAACTGATCAACGAGGCGCGGCGCGATTACAACAAGGTGATCCCGCTGGCCGAGGGCGAGAAGGATCAGCGCATCCGCGAGGCGGACGGCTACAGGCTCAAGCGGATCAACGAGGCGGAAGGCGATGTTGCCCGCTTCAGCGCCCTGTTGGCGGAATACAGCAAGGCCCCTGAGGTCACCCGCCGCCGCATCTATATCGAGACCCTGCAGGACGTCATGCCGCGCATACGCTCGAAGATCGTTATCGACGAGCAGACGCGCGGCATCCTGCCATTGCTGAACCTGGATTCCCGGAACGAGGATCGGCCATGAAAAAGTCAATCGCCATCCTGGCGGTCGTGGTTATCGGGATCTACGTCGCGATCAGCTCGATCTATACCGTGAGCGAGGTCGAGCAGGTGATCATCACCCAGTTCGGCAAGCCGGTCGGTGAGCCCGTCACGTCCGCGGGTCTGAAGCTCAAAGTGCCCTACATCCAGGAGGTCAATCCCATCGACAAACGGGTACTGGAGTGGGATGGTAATCCGTCGGACATGCCGACCAAGGACAAGCTCTACATCTCGGTCGACCTCTTCGCTCGCTGGCGGATCACCGATCCCCTGCAATACTTTCTGCGCCTGCGCGACGAGCGCAGCGCCCAGTCGCGCCTGGACGACATTCTCGGCAGCGAGACCCGAAATGCGGTCGCCAAGCACGAGTTGATCGAGATCATCCGCACCACCAAGGATCGCGTGCCGCTGCGCGACGCCCTCCTGACCGACGCGGAACGGGATTTGGGGTCACTGGTGCCGATCCAGAAGGGACGCAATCTGGTTGAGCAGGAGATCTTCGCCGCGGCTGCCGAGAAGGTTCGGGTGTTCGGTATCGAGCTGCTCGATATCCGTTTCAAGCGGATCAACTACAACGAAAGCGTGCGCCCGAAGATCTACGACCGAATGATCAGCGAACGGCGGCAGATCGCCGAGCGCTTCCTGTCGGAAGGCAACGGCGAGGCCGCCAGAATCCGCGGGAATCGGGTGCGAGACCTCAACAAGATCCAGTCCGAGGCCTACCGGCAGGTCGAGGAGATCCGCGGCGTGGCGGACGCCAAGGCCACCGAGATCTACGCCAGGGCTTACAACCAGAGCCCGGAAGCGGTGGCCTTCTATGAATTCACACGGACCATGCAGGCCTACAAGTCCATCATCGAGGAGAACACGACCCTGGTCCTTTCCACGGACAGCGATCTGTTCAAGTTCCTGAAGGGCATGGACCCGGGTGGCGATGCCGCCTCTCTCCCAGGTTCCGGCGAAAAGCAATGACCATGAGCCCACGCGATAGGCGCGTCACTTGCGTATTGCCGGGATGATCAAGAGCGCGCGGGCTTGATCCCAGGCGCCGTGCGGTGTGCAGATTACCCGGGTGTTCCAGTCCAGAAAGTGGCGCCTTTGGCGAGGAACTCGTCGTAGCGCATGTAGTGCGATCCGTCACAGGAAAAGGTCAGGCTTACTATTCCGTTGAAAACGTTGATGGAGGCCGTGCGCAGGTAGATGGTCGTATCGACTGTACGCAGATCTCGCATGGCGGCCAAAATTCGGGCTATGTCGGTCCGCGGTATCGTGGCGTCCTCGGGGTAGGGCCGCGACGGGTATACCAGGCAGATGTCCGGATCCTTGAGCACTTCATGGTCGAGGATGCGATAGCGCAGCGGGTCATCGATCATCCAGATGGTGACTTGGCTGCTCGAGAAGTGAATCTGGCACTGGAAGACGCCGCGCTCCGTGAGCAGTTCCTCCAGGATCGACAGCGCATTCTGCATATTGCCGTCCATCGGGCTCTCGGTCCGGGTCTGCTGGAACAGCGTGCCGCGGATCGCCGGGTCGCCCTTCACCTGTCGCCACTGGTCAGGCTCCAGGTAAAGCGCTGAAGTCACCGGCAGGCTGCGCAGGTCGAAATCCGCACCCAGGTACCCCAGGGTGCCTGCCCCCGAGACAACGACTTGGAGCGCCATCAGCGTGGGCCGTTGATGCGCACCCAGGCTGATATAGGCATCCGACAACAGAAAGCCCCACGCCGGCATCGCCTCCTTCATATAGGGGCGCTCGGCGCGATTGCGGAGATAGTGGCCGGGCACGACACCGGCTTTGCTGACGGTGTCACTGATCTGCGTGGCGTCGTTACCGGCGACATACAGATAGGTGCAATACGGAATGCTCGAGAAGCCTTCCAAAAGTACCGCGTCCAACCGCTCCCGATCGCACCAGGCCTGAAGCGCACTTGTTGCCCAGCAACGCGATCGGTTCCCGCAGCATCCTCGCCAGTTCTTCACGCTGGCGGAAGATGCTGTCCTTCCAAGAGGGTTCCATGGTCATGGCGGGACCACCGTTTGTATTACCGGCCTGAGTGGCCGCCAATACTAGCAACAACGGTGATCCGGTGGGAATTGCGAATCGGCAGGTGCCGAGGACTCAGCCGCCGCGGTCGTCGTCATCCGAGGCGGGGTAGGGCAAGCACCGATTGGGATGGTCGATCGGCATATCGAGATACGCCTTGCGGGTCGCCTCCGTTTCGAAATAGATGGTCAGATTACCGTCCGCCAGGGATGGATGACTCGTGACGTCTTCAATATCGTCACCGGTCATGGGGTCGATGGTGTTGATGCGGTACTCCGGCTCGTGTATCCGATGGCTCTGGGCCTGATCGCGCGGCAGCGCATCGGTAGCGACCCAATTCAGGAATTCGAACTTGACGGCGGGTGCCGTCCGGGAAAGTGTCGATGTCGACATGCTGATCTCCTGTGACTCATCGCCGCCGCTTGTAAGGCTGCGCGTTATGCGCCGCTCCCTGCGGAAGCTCCACCCCGTTCTGAAGATGCCGGTTACCGGCGTGGGATGTGGCGATGGTTATGTATAACCTAGTTCTTTACTCGGGAAATAGCTCATCACATTAATTGATGAGACGGACTCGGGTTAGATAGGTGCGATCAGAATTGTTCGCCAGAACAACGGAGACGAAAACGACGACCACAGCGACAGGTCCATGGATGCGCCACCTGCCGGCAACCCGCGCGACCCTACCCCCTCGCCTACCCCCGGGTAATCCTCACAAAAATGCGCGGACGCCGGGCGAGGGAGCCGTCGGAAGTGGTCTTCGACCAGACAGAGCGAATAGACATTGGTCCTGCGCTCTGTACGCTGGCGCACGGACGCTCTTGAGGAAGAGGAGGAGAATCTCAAAACAGACAACACACATACGGGAACATCCGGACAGCAACCTGTTCGACTTCCTGAAGGGGAGGCGTGTGCGGATGGCGATATCGTTCCGGCTCGCAGCCTAGGAGACGACTGATTGAAGCTGAATTTTCCGAACCCAAGCCGTAGTTTCGATGCCACGAAAGATCGCGTCCAATTTTGGGGATATGACAGCGCAATCGAAGTTTCCTTTTTTGTGGGAGCGGACGCTCTCAAAAAGCTTTGTCCCGGGATGAGCAACGCCGAAGCCGGATTTCTCAAGGCATTCGATGCAGCGCGCAATCGGATCCATGAGGTCGCCGAAGAAGTCTATGCGCGCGGAAAGAAAGGCTCCTACGCTTACGTATTGGCCGCAGCGGATTTTTGAGTCGGCGACGGGGTTGATATGTCGGGGAAACCGCGAACGGAAACGGATGCGTTGGGGGCGGTGATGGTCCCCGGCGACCGCTTGTGGGGCGCCCAGACCCAGAGATGCCTGGACAACTTCAAGATCGGCTCGGAGCGGATGCCGTTTGCCCTGATCGGGGCATTGGCGCTCGTCAAGAAGGCCGCCGCCCAAGCCAATGAGTCCTTGGGGATACTGCCCGCGGAGATCTCTTCCGAGATTCAAAAAGCGGTAGACGCGATTCTCCAGGGCGATTGCCCCGACGAGTTCCCGATCACGCCCTGGCAGACAGGCTCGGGCACCCAGACCAACATGAACCTGAACGAGGTGATCGCCAATATCGCGAATCGAAACCTCGGTTATCCGCTGGGAGGCAAACACCCCGTTCATCCCAACGATCACGTCAATCTCAGTCAGTCCTCGAACGACAGCTTCCCCACCGCCATGCACCTGTCCTATGCACAGGAGACGGTTGCGGGCCTGCTTCCGCGCCTTGGCGCACTGGCGGACGAGCTGAGAAAGAAAGCGCAAGGCTTCGCGGACGTCGTGAAAATGGGCAGGACCCACCTGCAGGACGCGACCCCTCTGAGCGTCGGCGACGAGATGGGTGCTTGGGCCACGCAAATCGAGCAGGCGAGGAGACCGGATCGAGAGCGGCCTGCAGGAGATCTATGCCGTCGCCCAAGGCGGTACCGCCGTCGGAACGGGACTCAACGCGCCGGAGGGCTTCGATGTCCTGTTCTGCGAGAAGCTCGCCGCATTGACGGGCCTGCCCTTCGTCGCTTCGAAGGACAAATTCGCGGCCTTGGCGGCCCATGATGCGCTGGTCGGGGCATCCGGCGATCTGAACCGGCTTGCAGTCGCCCTGTTCAAGATAAGCGCCGATTTCAAGCTGCTCGCCTCCGGCCCCAGGGGCGGATTGGGCGAGCTCGTCCTGCCGGCGAACGAGCCGGGGTCCTCGATCATGCCCGGCAAGGTCAATCCGACCCAAGCAGAGGCCCTGGCCATGGTGTGCTGCCAGGTGATGGGGAACCACCACGCGATCGGTATGGCGGGCAGTCAGGGACAGCTCCAGCTCAATGTCTTCAAGCCCATCATCATCCTGAACCTGCTCAAGTCCGTGCAACTACTCGGCGACGCCTGCGAAAGCTTCCGGGCGAACTGTGTCGCAGGGCTGGACCTGGACCGACAGAGGCTGGCTGAGCTGGAGGATCAATCGCTGATGCTCGTGACCGCGCTGGCGCCCGCGATCGGCTACGACAAGGCGGCGCAAATCGCCCGCACCGCCCACGCGGAACGCTCCACCCTGAGACAGGCGGCCCTGAAATCGGGATTCGTGAGTGCCGAGGAATTCGACCGTTTGGTCGAACCTCGCTCCATGCGAAAACCCTTTCCGCTGACGCAATAGAGGTGGCCGCAATGTCCAATGCCGTCGATACGTTGAAGACAAAACGCACCCTGGAGCACGACGGGGTCCTGTATGAGTATTTCAGTCTTCCCGAGGCGGCCCGCCACATCGGGGACGTCTCCATCTCCCCCGCCGGGTCGATCAAGTAGGACTCCCCGGCCGGTAGTTACCTGAAAGCCGAAGGCGTCGAAGTGGCGGACTTCAACAGCTATGGCGCCCGTCGGGCCGAGTGCCCACCTAACGGTCCGAGGGCTTAGAGAAATTCCAGCAGACCCGTGGATGAGCTCACGCAGCGGTCTCGGCGCAGTGAAGAAGTGACAGCCAACGCAACGGCGTCGGTTTGTACGTTAACGCACAGACAATACCCAACGACTTGACTTACCTTTTGCCGGCGACGGGCTTTGCCTTGTAGTCCGTCGACCTTGAAAGAACCTCTCTCTTAACTTGCGACGGACTTCACCATGAAACCAGTCAGCCTTGAAAGAACCTCCCCCTTCACCGACGTCAATGGACTTGTCGGCGTCTTTTTTCATGACGTTTCCGAACGGCCCGTCCCACGTGGCGCCAAGACCCGCCTCTCGGAGATCCGCGAGGCTGTTGCCAAAGGAAACGCGACGGTCGAGATGGCGCTGGATATCATCAGCTTGTTCCCTAAACATCCTTGACTCTGGCCCTCTTCATTGGAGTGACTGTCGTCGTCTCGGGCGCTCTCCTCGCCGAAGATGTCGAAGCGGCGCTGGAGCGTCTGGAGGCTGCGGTCGATGCGGACGAGCAGTTACCGCAGCCGGACGAGTCTGTGGAAGGAGGGGACGACGAGCCTGCCGTAAATCTCGCGCACCGCGCCTTGCCTCTGATCGAATTGCTCCAGGCTGCGGCAAAGGCGAAGTGCAATCTGATGTGGGACAGCAGCAACTAATCCAGGATTGGCGTGCGATGCGGTAACCTGTGATGGAATACAAGGACTATTGCGAGACCATGGGTGTCGCCCGCGACGCCACGCAGGCGCCGCAGCTACTCCCCCTCGGCTGTCAGTTTGCCGTTGCCGTGAAATACCTCGCTTTCGTCGTCTTGAAATTCCTTCACCCACCGCGCCGGCACGCTACGGTCGATTCCCGGATTCCTGGCCGCCTCGGTCTTGTTATAGCCTTGTTCGGTGACCAGTCTCACTGAGCCCTGCTTGAACTCTCTCGTGTACTTCTTACTTATTGCCATCTCTCACCTCGGTTTACGGATCTGTCCCTTAACTGAGGTGTCCGTTGCCATTAGACCACCCCATGCCGCAATGTGCGCCAGCAGACAGACAGGCCCCTGGCTTCTCCTTAACCTCAGAACGCAGACATAGCCAAAATTTACACCTATCCCGCGCAGACCCTGGCTAGTGGCAAGAGTGGGGGCGGGTCCCCCCGCGGCGACGCCGCGGGGATGGTGATAAACAAGTGGAGGAATCGTCATGTCCGGGACTCGCTCAATTCGGTACGCCACCATCGCCGCCTTGGGGGCACTCGCAATCCTGTGGGGGCAGGCCGGGGCGGCCCCACCGCCGGACGCGGTGGAGGGGCACAAGGGGGACGCCGCGGAGGTCCTCGAGGTTAAGGTGCTGGAGGCCCAGGTGCACCAAGGCCAGGGGGAGCCCTTCGACGTCCTTTATCGCATGGAGGTCCTCTCGGTCGTTCGCTCGGCCTCCCGGGTGCAGCCGGGCGAGACCGTCACGGTGCGCTCCTATGGACAGAGCAAGGAGGCCCTGGAGCCGGGCTGGACCGGCACCGCCTACCTCAATCGTGACCCGAATGCCTCCGGCCCCGGCGCCGGACACCAGTTCGTGACCGCCGCAGACGGCGACAGCTTGGTGGAGCTCCCCCCGGGACCCCCGTCCGCGACCTTCACCCGGGAGGCCCCGAAGAGCGGCCAATGAGTTGGCAGCCGCTCTGGGGCTTGGTTGGGCCGCTCCCCGCCGAAGGTCCCGGCCCGTCGATGCCGGGGCCTTACGGGGAGAAGGGGCTGGGGTCTGAGGCGCAACGGAACGGAAAACTGGGTTCAGTGACCCGTGATCGCGACGGAGCTGCCACACAAGACGACAGGCTGACTGTCCGCAGTGGATCGAAGCGGTCATTTCGGCAGTCCACGAACCTTGGTGACTTGTCCAGCAAAGCTGCGTGGCAATCCAGCGTAGCCCCTGATACAAACCACTTCATCGGTATTCTCACGTAACCTTTTCCTGCCCGGCAAACCCGGACAATGAGCGTAACAATGAGCGAATATTCTGGTTCTCGGTTAATCACCTTTTCCTGCCCGGCCTACGCGGACATTACGATGTTCGGCGATGTGGCAGTCCGACTACTCAATCTGATGGGGCACAGCGGTACGGTGCCGGGCGCTCTCCTCGCCGAAGATGTAGAAGCGGCGCTGGAGCGTCTGGAGGCTGCGATCGAGGCGGACGAGCAGTTGCCTGAGCCGGACGAGTCTGTGGAAGGAGAAGACGACGAGTCTGCCGTAAGCCTCGCGCACCGCGCCTTGCCTCTGATTGAATTGCTCCGGGCTGCGGCAAAGGCGAAGTGCAACCTGATGTGGGACAGCAGCAGCTAATCGAGTACCGGCGTGCGTTGCGGTAAGGTGTGATGGAATACAAGGACTATTACGAGTCCATGGGTGTCGCCCGCGACGCCACGCAGGACGAGATCAAGCGTGCCTATCGCAAGCTCGCCAGAGAGTATCACCCGGACGTGAGCAAGGAGCCCGATGCCGAAGCGCACTTCAAAGAAAGAGGTCGGCGAACAAACGGAAGACCAACTCGGGTTCAATCCGCGCGCGTCGATAGGGTATCCCGATCCCATGGACGAGAAAGACCAATCGGCGCCCCCCGCCGAGCTGATCGACTAACAAAGGACTTTTTCCCTGGCCGAGCTGTGCCGCTGCTTTGCCGTTGAGGCCGAGCTCGTCGAGGCCCTTGTGGAGCAGGGGATCCTGGAGCCCGCCGGCAGACGCGGCTACCACTGGTGCTTTCCCGCCAGCAGCCTGCGACGCACTCGCATCACGCTTCATCTGCAGCGGGACCTCGGGGTCAACCTTGCCGGCGCCGCTCTCGCTCTCGATCTGCTCGAACGCATCGAGGAGCTCGATGCGCGATTGCGCGCAGTAAGGGGTAGTCGGTTGCGCTGAGAAAGTCGGTCGCGACGATTCATCGACCTGGAGCTCTGTGGACGTCGGCTACACCGCAGCGTGTCCCCATGCCTTCCCTTGGTCCCGCAACGGACACCTGATTCGCTAAAACCCGTGATCCGGGCGTAGGCGGCCTTGTCAGCCGCGTAACACCCGCAGGACGCGGCCTGGAGGCCGCCCGCGGTCGATAACTCCGAACGGCATCGGAGCTCGGGTCAAGAACGAGCATCCGGCGCTGGTCGCACCGACCTCGGTGGCGGCACCGACCTTGATCACGGCTGCACCGCCGGCGAGCTTCGCCAGACGATCCTGGAGCTTTTCCTTGTCGTAGTCGGATGTGGTCTCCTCGACCTGCTGGCGGATTTGCTCGCAGCGGCCCTTGATGTCGGTCTCGGAGCCGGCCCCGTCGATAACGGTCGTCTCTTCCTTGCTGATCTGGATCTTCTTGGCCGTGCCCAGCTCGTTGACGCCGGCCTTATCCAGCTTCAGGCCCACCTCCTCGGAGATGACGGTGGCGCCGGTGAGCATGGCGACGTCCTGGAGCATAGCCTTGCGCCGGTCGCCGAAGCCCGGGGCCTTGACCGCGCACACCTTGACGATTCCGCGCAGGCTGTTGACCACACACCCTTGCTATTGAGCGGCGACTCGCGTCTCGTCATCGACTGCAATCGACCGCTCCGCAATGAGGAATCGATCCCCGAGCACAGCGCCGGCGTACCCATGCCCGGCAACCGCGGGCTGTCGCGAAAGCAAAGGGAGGCTCGCATAGAAGCGTTATTCAGGCCTTGCCAGGGCGCCATCGCTCAACTGTTCGATGGCCGCTCCCACCGGCCGAGCCTCTTGGTTGGCATCCACAGCTTCACTCCGATCCTGGGTGACCGGCCGCGTCCCTGACACATCGGCATCTCCTATGGGGGGCGACCGGCGGCTCGCTGCACTGCTGCTCCGGGCGCTCACCCGCAGCGGGGATTTGACGGTCGGGGACAACGAGCCTTACCCCATGAACGATGGAATCGACTACAGGATTCCTCGCCACGGCGAGAGCGAAGCTTATGGGGTCGCTCCTCATTCCTTTCTCCCCCCACCAGGGGTCCTTACCGCACCGTACGTTTCCAGTAGAGATGCATCATCGGCCTTACGGAGATGCCATGCAGCACGATGGAGAGCGTCACCGCTGCCAGCGTGATGGCCGTGATCTGTTCCGCCAGGGGGCGGGCCAGGCCATGATCGATGGCGTACATCAGGTAGTAGATCGAACCGATACCCCGGATGCCGAACCAGGCGATCATGACGCGCTGATCCCGCGAGATCGGCGCACCGAGCAGGCCCAGCCAGACCGAAACGGGGCGGATCACCAGGAAAAGCAGCACCAATAACCCCACCGCGCTGGCGGGAAGACGGGTGAACGGCAGCATGGCCCCCACCACCAGGACCACCACTAGCTCGCCGATCCGCTCCATTTGTTCATTGAAGCCCCGCACCCTATGCATCATGTAGGCGCTGGCATGATCGGCATGGGTGGCGTGAGCGGCGGTCTCGTTATCGGCCCGTCCGTTCGGCAGCCGGGCGGTCCCAGTGGCGGAAACATGGAGCATGCCGGATTGCTCCTTTACCCGCCGCAGGGCCAGGCCGGCGGCGAACACGGAAAGGAAACCATAAGCGTGAATGAGCACGGCGCCCCCGTAAGCGAGGGCGATGAGCCCCAGGGCCAAAAACTCGTCCAGCCCGACCGATTCCTGATGACGGGTCCGCAGATAGACGACCAGCCTGCCGATCAGCGCGCCGAGCGCACCACCGATCAGCAGCCCGCCGGCGGTGGCCCAGACCACGTCTACCGCCAGCCAGCGCCACCCCCCCGCACCCATTTCGTGAAGACCCAGCAGGCCCAGACCCAGCATCACGAAGGGAAACGCGGTGCCGTCGTTGAGCCCGCCCTCCCCGGTTAGGCCCGAGCGCAGGCAGTCGCGATCACCGGACGATTCGACCTGCACGGCAGTGGCAAGTACCGGGTCGGTGGGGGCGAGAATTGCGCCCAGGAGGATGGCTGCGCCCGGCGGCAGTCCGAGTAACAACACCCCGACCACGGCGATCAGCACCACGGTCAGCGTCATGGACACGAAGGCCAGGCGCAGCGGCAACAGCCAGTCCCGATTGGATAGGGGCAGGCCCAGCTTCAGGCCGACCGAGAACAGCGAAATCAGCACCGCTACCTCGGCTACCCGCTCCAGGATGGGGGCGTGGGTCAGTGGATTGAGCGTCACGACTGCCCATCCGGCCGGCCCCAGGGCGAAGCCGGCAGCCAGATAGAGCATGGCGTTGCTCATGGGCAACCGGTTCAGCAAGGTGCCTGATAGGACTATGACGATCAGCAGTACACCGATGACGAGGGTCCAGAGTGCGAAGGTCATGGTAGACGGAGGTAAGTCACTGGCTGAAAACGCTCGTTTGGGGCTGCCGTGTCGTTCGGCACCCCATGCGGGGCAAGGTGAGAAAATTCGCAGGTAGGGAGGGGCGGCGCGTTCGGCCGCCGCCGATATCTCGGGAGATCGCGGTCAGTCGATCCAGGTACCGCCGTAGTACTCTTGGCCGGACTCGTTGAGAAGGTAGTAGCGGGACCCGCCGCCGTTGTTTGCAACCTCGCAAGCCCCCAGCGCCGTGCGCAATCGCCCGAAGCACTTTACCTGCGTCTGCCGATAGGAGGACACGAGCCCCGAGGTCAGGTGGTCCAGGGTGAACTTTTCGGACTTCATGAGACGGTACATGGAGAAATCCTTATCGCTTGAGTTGGATGCCCTGTCGGGGCCATCGGTCATGGCTTGAGTTCAGGAACCCTTGACAATCAAGGTCGGCGACGATGTCACGAGCACGCACGAAGCCGCGTCCGGGATCTAACCCCGACTGCTTCAGTAGCTGGTGCCGAACGAAGGGTCGGTAGCGTACGCGGGGGTATGCAGATTGGCGATCCGGCCGCCTTGCGTCACCGGTCCGCCGCTGAAAAGCCCGCGCAGGTATTTGCTGCCACCTTGGCTCGAGAAATGCCTGTTGAGCGCCCTGGCCGTCGTCCGCGCATTGATCGGCAGACCCTGCTCCCGGTAATGCTTGCGCATGAAGACGATCACCGCCCAATGCTCGTCGTTGAGATCGATGTCTTCGCTCTTGGCCAGTGCCACGGACTTGGCACGACTCCAGCGCTGGTTCGCCAACTCTATCGAACGCTCGGCAATGTTGCTGCCTGAAGTCTCGGTCTCTTGCAATCCTACGGTATTTTCTTTCAAGTGTGTGTCCTTGTGAGGCGTGTCAGCGGAGCGCAGGTTGCGCCTGTAGATACTGACTGGAATAGTCAGGAATCCCACACTACGCCCTTTGAGCCCGATAACAAGAGATATCTTGCTTACCCGCGCCATCGATTGCAGGGTCCTTCGTGTATGTACGCTGGCATACAGACGCCGGCAGGGGCAGGCGATACATTGCTCCCAAGGTCGGGTAGATGGGGCCGAGGTGCAATGCCCGCATAAAGCCCTGCCAACTGCTCTATAGCGGTGTTCTCCATGCCCTACGCATATTCAGCGAATCGGTTTGCCCTCATGCTATTTTGCGGTTTTTCGTTGTTGGTCCCAATCACCGGGGAAACGGGTTGGTTTTTCAAGCCCAGCACGTATTATGAGTGTTTGAAAGAAGAAACACAGGATGTCGACAACGACAAAGCGGAAAAACATGGAAGAAACTATTGTTTTGATAAGTTCTGCCGAAACAAAGGACGAGTTATCCAGATCGACAACAATAAGGTCAGATTCCAGTGTGAACAAATCGATAGGTTCTACGATGAAGCCAAATCGAAGTGGAATCAAAAGAGTTGCAGCGAGTGGTCACGAACAACGAGATGTAGTTACGACTGCAATTCACAATATCTGTCGGAAAGCGGATTGAGGTGTTGCTACTGCGTCCAGCACACTAAAGAGTTAAGACGCATCGAGTCCGATCATGACAATTTGAGATGCTCGTATTTGGCAGACGAGGTTTTCGTCTATGACGACAAGACATGTCCCGGCGCACAATAAATTCAGCGGGTCTGTACTATCGACAGATTGCGAGCTCGAATGCCAAACTTGGGCTAACCCATGTTCCGGGCGTAGGCGGCCTTGTCGGCCGCGTAACACCCGCAAGAAGCGGCCTCCAGCCCCTCGCGGTTGATAATGGTGACTGCCCCGCGGCGATAGCGGATCAGTCTGCGATCTTGCAGCGCGGTGGCGGCCTTGGTGACGCCGACGCGGCGCACGCCCAGCATGCAGGCCAGGAATTCGTGGGTGACATGAAATGCGTCCGAGTGTGCCCGATCCTGCGTCATCAAAAGCCAACGGGCAAGGCGCGCCTCTACCATGTGGAAACGGGTGCAGGCTGCGGTTTGCGCGATCTGGCCCATCAATACGTAGAGATAGCGCTTCAGCTCGCGTTTTAGTGCAATGCTTTGTTCGAGCTCGCGGCAAAACGATGCCGCATCCATGCGCAGTGCCGGGCCCGAGCCCTGAACCAAGGCGCGCAGCGGGGCTACATCCACGCCGAGCAGGAGGGAGGCCCCGAGCATGCCCTCGTCGCCGACCAGCCCGACCTCCAGGCTGGCGCAGCCGTCGGTCGGCGTGATCAAAGAGATGAAGCTATCCGTGGGGAAGTAGACGTGGTGAATGCGCGCGCCGGGTTCCACGAGTACCTCGGCAAAAACCAGCTCGACCGGCTCGCAGCTCGCCACAAAACGTCGACGGTCCTTGTGCTGCAAGACCGCGAGCAAGCGATTGGCGGCAACGGCGGGTTTGGTTGACGGCACCTGCACCTGACCTCTCGTGGTGGACGGAGACCCGGCACCCCCGGGGAGGTGACGATGGGATTCCGGTGTCCAATGTGGAACGGGGACTAAGGCTTCCCCGGGATTGTTAATGCGCAGCTTGGCGCAACACCCGGCGAATGTCCGGACGGTAGCGCACATAGCGCGCCAGGCGCGCCTGGCGGGTAGTGTGGCACGCGCCTCCGTGACGCCTCGGGGCCTCACTCCGAGCATGTCGGCAATCAGCTCCCGGGTCATCGTCAGCTCATTCCATGGCAGGCGGTCCAGGCTCGGCAGCCGCCGGCGGCGCAGCTTCCTGGACGATTGCCCGCTATGTACGTCAGCAGACAGACGGCGAAGGCCGTTCTCCGTAAGATCGGACCGTCGGAGCCAACGTTGCAGCCTGCAATATGTGCAGCGCGATCTTGGCGAAGAGAAGCGTTTGCCCGGCATGACTTGCCGATGCATCACCCCCGGGCTCATCACATTCAGCAAGAGGATACGAATCATGAAACTCGTCCAAACTATCAGTACAGCCTTGGCCATGAGCGCGTTGCTCGTCGCACTCCCCGGCTGCGAGAAGCAGGAAGGCCCCATGGAACAGGCCGGCGAGAAAGTAGACCAAGGGGTGGAAAAGGCCGGAAAGCAGATCGAAAAAGCCGGTGACAGCACTCAGGACGCGACGAAGGTCGACAAGGAGTAATCGATCGAGGCGACGAGTGGAATGCCGAGGGAACAAAGTCTGCGGCAATTCGCGCAGCTGGCCGCGATCGGCATCGTCGTCGTCGGCTGTTACCGGGTCCTGCTTCCTTTCATTCCCGCCATCCTGTTCGCAGTGGTGGTGTGCATTTCCACTTGGCCGTTGTATGAAAGACTGCGCAGGGTGTTGCGCGGCAAATCCACGTTGGCGGCACTGGCGATGGTGCTGCTTTTGATGGTGCTGGTCATCGTACCCTCGGCGTTGCTTGCCGTCCGTCTCACGGACAACGTGACGACCATCGTCGAGGCGGCCAGGACGTTGTTGAACCGCGGCCCGATCACTGCGCCGGTCTGGCTCAGGGAGATTCCGATCGTCGGCACGCAGCTCGACGCATACTGGCAGGGGCTGGCCGGCGGCCGCGAAGAGGCGGAGGCACTGCTCCACAGGCTATTGGAGCCGGCCAAGGATTTCCTGCTCTTCGCCGGCAAGACAATCGGCCAGAGCCTGCTGCAGATGACCTTCGCCGTGTTCATCGGTTTCTTTTTCTTTCGCGACGGCGACGCCTTGGTAGGGACACTCCGAATCGGGCTGGAAAAGTTTGCCGGACCCATAGGCACGGATGTGCTGAGAAGTATCCAACGTACCGTCGCGGGCGTTGTGAACGGCATTTTCGGCACGGCGCTGGCCCAGGCCTTGGTCGCGTGGATCGGGTTTGTCATCGCCGGCGTGCCGGGCGCCTTCCTGCTCGGCGTAGCGACCTTTTTCCTTTCCATGGTTCCGCTCGGTCCGCCCTTGATTTGGGGCTGCGCCGCTCTTTGGCTCTTTAACGAGGGCAACACGGGATGGTCGATCTTCATGGCCCTGTGGGGCGTCTTGGCGATCAGCAGCGTCGACAACTTCGTCAAACCCTACCTGATCAGCCACGGCAGCCATCTGCCTCTGCTCCTGATCGCGCTTGGCGTGTTTGGGGGGGTTGTCGCCTTCGGATTCATCGGCATCTTCATCGGCCCGCCGGTACTCGCGCTCGGCTTGACCCTGGTGCGGCTGTGGACGGCTGTGCCATCGGAAAAGACCGAGGCCACCCCCGGAACGGTGCCACACCCGTAGCCTTGCGGCCAGGTCGCGGCGGAGTCGGCCTGATCCGACTCGGGATTTTTTGAAATGGAGCAAGAAAATTGTGATTTCCGAGCGTTGTCATGGCTCTGTGCGCCAGCGAACCGACGCCTGCCCGGCGGGAGAATATCCTGAGCTCCACTCGGCGCTGATGCCGTTTGACAAGAGAGAAGCCATGTCGTTGATTAACATGAAGAGACTTCGTTTGGCGGCAAGGCTTCCAAAACTGAGCATTGCCGTGGTGCAACCGTCCGGAGCACAGCAACTCTCAGCACTCTCGATGCGCGCGGTGAATCGGTCCTGAGCGCCGAATCAAACGGTCCCTGGTTCTTCGCTCAACTGGCGTCCGGCGACTACGCCACAAAAGTCACCCCAACCGGTCTAACTGGTGCAGATCAGACCCTGCGGAAATCTGTACATGTCGATGGCTCGCGCCAATCCAGCCTGGATTTCTTCTGGCAGTGAGGATCCGTCGTAACCGTTCATACCCCCTGGGCATTCGTTCGCTTCGCGAGCCGAAAGCCTCTTTAGGAGCAAACCGAAATGTTGAATAAAGATGAAGTCGTAACGAAAATGAAGAAGCAGCTTGAGGAATTTAGCGCGGAAATAGACGCTTTGGAGGTAAGAGCACATGAAGTCAAGGAGGACGCGAGAACGAAGTATCAGGAGCAGCTCGTTGCACTGCGTGCCAAACGCCGGGAAGGCGAGAAAAAGCTCGAGGAGTTGAAGGCCGCCACCGAAAACTCTTGGGGTCGACTCAAAGCGGAAACCGACAATGTCTGGGAGTCATTAAAGGATTCTGCAAATGCGTTCAAGGCGCATTTCAAATCCAAGGAAGACATTGATAAGGATTAGGTTTGCAAATTGGGACCTTAGTGGCCATTGCGGTCGCCGCAGCCAAGCTGCAGCCAAGCCACCGCGGGCCTTTTGCACGAGGCCGATTCGTCGATGGTCTTGCAGGAGTGCCCGAGCGCGCTCCGCACAGGACCGCGGCGGTGGCGATTGGAAGGGATCAACCGGCCTGACCACGGTACCGAAGGCCGAACTGTTACCCGGGCTTGGAGGCTGACCCATGAACAAGCTGAGACAACTCTTCAGCAGTATCAGGTCGAGCTTTTGGTTTGTGCCTTCGCTGGTCGTCGTGGACAGCATTGCTCTCGCGTTGGCTTTGATCCAAGCAGACTCCGTCTGGGGTGACCACTGGCTGGCCGCGTGGCCACGCCTGTACGGAACCGGAGCGGAAGGCGCGCGCCAGATGTTGTCTACGCTTGCCGGTTCGATGATGTCCGTTATGGGCATCACCTTCTCCATGACTTTGGTGGCGCTGACGCTCGCTTCGAGCCAATACACCTCGCGTATCCTGCGGAACTTCATGCGTAGCGGTGTGACCCAGGGCACGCTCGGGATTTTCGCCGGTATTTTCACCTATTGCCTGATCGTACTGCGCTCCATTCGCGGCGGCGAAGCGGAATTCGTGCCCGGCCTGGCGGTGTTCTTCGCATTTGTACTGGCGCTCGGCGGCGTCGTCGTCCTCATTTTCTTTATTCATCACATCGCCTCGTCGATCCAGGCTTCCAGCATCATCGCATCGGTCGCTCAGGAAACCATCGCGGCTATTGATCGGCTTTTTCCGGAAGAAATCGGAAACGCACCGGATGAAGATCCGTCGCCCCAAAATCTCGAACAGGCAACCTGGCGCGCAGTGCCGGCAGAGATGAACGGTTACATTCAGAGCTTGGATGGCGATGCGCTCGTGCGTCTGGCGCGGGACCGGAAGACCGTCTTGCGGATGGAACGCGGCGTCGGTGATTTCGTTGTCCAGAACACCGCGTTGGTATCGTTCGCCCTGGAGGAGGACCCGCCGGATCAAGAGACGATTGCTGCCCTGAATGCCTCTTACAGCACCAGCCGCCAGCGCACGGTGGAACAGGACCCTGCTTTCGGTATCAGGCAGATCGTGGATATAGCGTTGAAAGCACTTTCGCCCGGTGTCAACGACACCTCGACGGCCGTGATGTGCATAGACTACTTGACGGCAATTCTAGCGCGGTCGGCCCCCCGGGAATTCCCTCGATCGTGCCTCTACGAGGAAGGCGAACTGCGTGTGATCACCATCGCCCCGACGTTTGAAAGTCTGCTGGCGGAATCGCTCGACCAGATTCGGGCAAGCGCCGAAGGCAATGTCGCCATCATGGCGCGCATGCTCGGCGCCCTCGAGACCCTCTCCGATCTCACGGTTAGCCCGCGCCGGCGGCGGGCGATCCGTGACCAAGTGCAGTGGCTTGCCGAAGTGGCCGGTCGCACCATCGAATCCAAACATGATCGCGACCGGCTCGCAAGGCGGCTGACGGATGTGCGCGAAGCACTCAAAACCGAGCCCGCTTTGAGCGTTGAGGAAGAGAAGGAATAGTGTTGTGAAATCGGACCGTGAAATGGCAAGCAAAACCCGTTTAGCGCATTGCGGTGTTGGTCGTTACAGTGCAAGGTGGTGCGGCGCGGCTTTTTTTAGCGCGAGCTAATTTACCGGTCAGCGGTTGTCTGCGATGCGGTTGGAGTTTTAATCGCTCCCTGCAGGTACCGCCGTGATGATGGTGTCGTCCGTCTGGTCTTCGACCGGGAATCAAGAACATGATCGGGAGCAAATCACCGTGCGCAGCAAGATCACTACCGCCGACGAAGCGATCGCCTTGATCCGGAACGGCGACACTCTGGCCAGTACCGGGTTCGTCCAGACCGGCTTCGCCGAGGCCCTGCTGTCGGCGCTCGAGCGCCGCTACCGCCTTACCGGTACCCCGAAGGGCCTGACGTTGTTCGCTGCTGCCGGTCAGGGCGACGGCAAGACCCTGGGGCTCAATCACCTCGGCCACGAAGGCTTGTTGCACCGCGTGGTGGCGGGCCACTGGGGTCGAATGCCGACGGTGGCACGACTGGCACTCGACAACCGCATCCAAGCGTACAACCTGCCTCAGGGCATTATCTGTCAGCTGTTCCGCGATCTGGCCGCCGGTAAACCCGGTTCCTTCTCCAAGGTCGGACTCCATACCTTTGTCGATCCACGCTATAGCGGCGGCCGAATCAATGACGCCACCACCAAGGATATCGTCAGTGTTGTCGAAGTCGATGACGAAGAGTGGCTGTTCTATAAGGTCGGCCAGGTCAACGTCGCCTTCGTGCGCGGCACCACCGCCGATACCTTCGGCAACATCACGATGGAGCGCGAAGCACTGACCCTCAACAACCTCGCCATGGCGATGGCGGCCAAGAACAGTAACGGCATTGTGATCGCGCAGGTCGAACGGATCGCCGAGCGCAGCGGGCTGCCGCCGCGCCAGGTCAAGATCCCGGGGGTTTTGGTCGATTGCGTGGTGGTGGCCGAACCGGCCCAGCACATGCAGACCCTGGCGACCCAGTACAACGCCGCCTATTCCGGCGAGTTCCGGGTTCCTCACCCCAGCCTGGTGTCGACTCCGCTGACCGAGCGCAAGATCATCGCCCGTCGTGCCGCCTTCGAATTGCCGCCCAACGGCATTATCAATCTGGGAGTCGGGATGCCCGAAGGGGTGGCGACGGTTGCCAACGAGGAGCGGATCTCGCACCTGCTGACCATGACGGTGGAATCCGGCCTGATCGGCGGGATTCCCTCGACCGGCGGAAACTTCGGGACCGGGGTCAACATGGATGCGGTGATCGATGAAAATCAGCAGTTCGATTTCTACGACGGTGGCGGCCTCGACATGGCGTGTCTTGGCATGGCCGAGTGCGATGTCGCCGGCAACGTCAACGTCAGCCGCTTCGGCGGCCGGCTTACCGGAGCCGGCGGCTTCATCAACATCAGCCAGAACGCCCGCCTCGTCGTGTTCGTCGGTACCTTCACCGGCAGTGGTCTCGAGGTCGAGGTCAATGAGGGCAAGCTGCAGATCGTCCAGGAAGGCCGGCAGCGGAAGTTCCTCAAGCAGGTCGAGCAAATCACCTTCAATGGCCAGTACGCCTATGATCGCGGCAAGCCGGTCTACTACGTCACCGAACGCTGTGTGCTGCGCCGGGTCAAGGGGGGGGGTGGCGCTGATCGAGGTGGCGCCCGGCATCGACGTCGAGGCAGACATCCTGCCGTACATGGACTTCGAGCCGATCATCGGTGAATACGGCGAGATGGATGCGCGCATCTTCGATGCAAACCCGATGGGCCTGGAGGCTGAACTGCTCAACCTGTCATTGCCGGAACGGGTCATTTACGATCCGGAACGCAACATCCTGTTCCTCAATTTCGAGGGCATGCACGTCCGCGTGGTCGAGGACGTGAAGGCAATCTGGGAAATTTGCGAGCAGCGCTGCCGGGAGGCCGGCAAGCGGGTCGGCGTGATCATCAATTACGACCGGTTTCGGATCAACCAGGACATGTACGACGCCTATGCCGAAATGGACCGCTACTTCCTGGCCAAATATTTCAGTCATATCACTCGCTAC
>CALOFM010000026.1:0-21371 GCA_942492625.1 uncultured Gammaproteobacteria bacterium
TCTCATGGCCCAGCCAGAGCGCGATCACGCTGAAGGCCACGCCGACCTGCAGCGCTGGTGCATGGCCGTTGAGTGCCTCACCGAGTGCGGAGATATGTGGCGCTTGGCCAGGTTGGGGTACACCTCGGCGGCACGGGCGACGGCGATATCCAGGCGTTTGTTGACGTTGGAGCGCGTCATCGTCCGCCCGTTGCGGTTAGGCAGCAAAGGCGCGTCGGCACCCAGCGAGGGATTACGCCGAAGCCAAGCGCGAATCGCCTGAACCGTGGATGTCCACAAGGGTACGGAACGACGCTTGCGGCCCTTTCCGCGCAAATGCACACAGGGCGAGGCGTCGAACATGACATCACCGACATTCACGCCGATCATCTCCGAGACCCGCGCCCCGGTGTTGTAGAGCGTGGTCAGGAGCAGATGATCGCGCTGGGAGGTCCAGGTCTCGCCCGGCTCGCCGATCACCGCCACCATCTCCTCGCGGGTGAGGAACCCGAACATAGGCTGCTCGAAGCGCTTCAGCGGCACCCCCAGCGCCCGTTCGATGACATGCAACGAGGCGACGTCACGGCGTGCGGCGAATTTCAGGAAGCCGCGCAGCGCCGTGAGTCGCAGATTGCGGCTTTGCACCGTATTGTCGCGCTGCTGTTCGAGGTGATCGAGGAAAGCCAGGATCAGGTCCGGCGCGAAATCCGGCAACGACAGCTCGGTCGGTGCCTTGCCCAGACGCTGGTGGGCGAAGCGTAGCGAACAACACCATGGCGCCGCGATAGGCGGCGACGGTATAGGGGCTCATGGCCCGCTGGCTGACCAGGTACTCGGTAAAGAACTGCTGGACCAGTGCGGGGAACGACGGTGCATCGGAAACCTTGCCATCAGACATGGTCCACCTCCGCATGCGGCGCCAGCGGCTCGAAACGCTCGGCGGCCAGTCCCATGAGCTCGGGCACGCCGGACAGGTACCAGTAGGTATTGGTCACCCTGGCGTGACCGACGTAGGTGGACAGGGCCAGCATCGCCTGGTCGATATCCACCCCCTGGGCATGCCAACGCAACAGGCGAGTGACGATAAACCGATGGCGAAGGTCATGGACGCGGACGGCCGCGTGGGAACCGCGGTTGACCCAGCCCAACTGCTCGCGCAGCTGCTGGAAGATCCGATCCACCTGGCGCAGACTCAGGTCGCACCCGAGACGCCGGCCCCGGGTGCCGACGAAGAATGGCGTGTCCTCCCTGGCGGTGAGGTAGCGGTTGCGCAGACCCTGATACCCCCGCAATGCCTCCGTCGTACTCGGATGCAGAGGGACATAGCGGGACTTGCCGAACTTCGTCTGTCGGACCGTCAGCAGGCCGGCGTGCAGATCGACGTCCGCCTGCCTCAAGTGCACCGCCTCGGAGACGCGCAGGCCCGTTGCCGCCAGCAAGCCGAACAGGGCCTCGTAGGTGGCCCCGCGCAGATCCGGTTCAAGACGCCGCGCGGCGGCCAGCAGCTCGAGGACCTCCTGTTCGGTGAAGATATGCGGGGCTGGTCGCCAGCCGATGGGGCCGAAGACCGTGCTATCGGGTACCTCGGTGCCTGGCTCGAACTGCTGCAGCCAGCGGGTAAAGGGACGCAGCCGTTTGAGCCGCCGCGCCCAAGTGGTGGGATTATCGCTGTTGGTCTTGGCCTGGCGCGCCCAAGCGGCCATCACTTCGACGCTGAGCGGAGTCGACAGATCGAGACCATCGACATAGCGTGCGAAGCTCCTGAGGGCCAAACCTGTGCTGCGCAGGTGGTATCCGAGCCGGCGGCGTTCGGCCAGATAGTCCTCGACGCGCGTTTGCATCGTGACCACGGCGTTCATGCCTCACCTCCCGGCCACGGCAGGGCCACCGCTGAGAGGTTACGGCTGTCGAGCTTGGCGTAGATCAGCGTGGTGTCCAGGCAGCGGTGGCGCAGGACATCGGCCACCTCCTTGAGCGAGCTGCCGCCCGCCAGCAGACGGCTGGCTGCCTGGTGTGACGCAGCAGGTGCGCGCGGGTATAGGGCAGGCCGGCGCGGGCGTAGGCCTGGCGGATCGTCTTGCCGACGCAGTCGGGGCCGATTGGCCGACCAACAGGCGTGGCGTGGCGGACAAAGACCGCCCGGCTGGTCGTCTGTGGGCGTTCGAGACGGAGGTAATCGGCGATCGCGCGAGCGGTCGCCGCCGGGAGCGGAAGGCAGTCTTCGCGGCGGCCCTTGGTCCGGCGCAAGGTGATGGTTCGCGCATGCCAATCGATATCATCGAGCGAGAGTCCGGCAACTTCCCCGCGGCGCAGGCCCAGATCCAGCGCGCAGCGCACCATGGCATCGGAGCGACGTGCCGAGCGTCCCTCCCCGCCGAGAGCCGCCTCCAGGCGCTCCACCTCGGTGTTGCTCAACGCTTGCGGGAGGGTGGCCAGCTTCCATTGGATCGGATAGGCGAGCACGCCGATCAGTGCGTGGACCTGGTCGCCACAGGTGGTGCGGAAGCGGAAGTAGCCACGCAAGGCCGCGATCATGGAGGTGGCGTTACCCGGCGATCGATAAAGCGCCATCTGGCAGGCCACAAATTGGCGAAGGTCGCCGGGCGTGAGCGCCGGGATTACGACGGGTTGATCGCCGAACTGCTCTCGCAGTAGGCGACCGACAGTAAGCAGGTGCATGCTGCGCGTCTTCGGCGCCAACCCGCGGACATGGTCCATATGGGCGTCGAAGCGGCGTAGCTCCTCCTCGACCGGGGTCGTTCCCGGTGCCGCTTCGGCAATCACCGCCTCGGCACGCAGAACCAAGAGCAGATGCCCGAGTGCTGCACGCAGAGCAACGCGATTCCGGCACACCGGCCGGGCGCAGTCACACTGCGGCAGATGCTCGTCGAGAAATCGCCTCACCAGCTCCTCGTCGATGCACTTGATGTTCAGCTGGCACTGATTCATCCAGCGCCCGAAATGGGCGAGGCAACCGAGGTACTTGCGAATGGTTTTCGATGCGCGGCGCCGTTCGCAAAGGTAACGCGTGAACGTGTCAACGTAGGTCGCCAAAGAGCTCGCGAGCAGCCAGTCTGTCGGTAGACGTAGTCGGGTCGAACTCATTTCGGTCTCCTTTCGTGCGTGGATGGCACTCCAGAAAACCCGAAGACTATGTTGAGTTCACCACCGAGCTTCCGCGCGCGAACCCAGCAAACACGGCATCTAACGCTGACCGAGAGACCCGAACTCTACATAAATGCGAACTCTACATAGGTCCCATTATGTGGCGCTCTACATAATGGGACAAAGCGGTCGTCGAGAGCTTCTTCGGCTCCCTGAAGTCCGAACGGATCCTTTGGCGCAGCTACCAGAGCCGTGAAGAAGCCAGGGCGGACATCGCCGAGTACATCACGATGTTCTACAACAGCCGACGGCTGCATTCGTATCTGGGCTACCAGAGTCCAGATGAATTTGAGAGAAACGGCCAACTGGCCGATGTGGCTTTACGGGGTGTCCGTTTTCGCTTGACCACATCAGGCCGCTTGACCTTGACAGCAGTGCGGGGGATAGCGATCGGCGCTCGCTATGGGCGCTCCGGTGTGGCTCCCGTCTTGATGGGGCCCACACAGGCGAAGCTCCTTTTAACAGAAAATTCTGTTTGCAGACAATTTGGGCCGAAAACCGCGATTTCATAGTTGATGCGATTGATGCGTTCCGTGCTATCCGGACCTTCTTCAAGAAGAAGATCTTGCATCTGCGCACCGATCACGCCGTCGATCGGCACGTCCTGGCAAGCGACGAACTGACAGCGATCGTCGCGATAGGCTTGGAGCCAAGCCAGCGCATCGATGACGGATTGGTGGGCACTGTTGATGGAGCGAAACCGCAAAGCCTGCAGAATCAACGGCAGCATCCGGCGGCAGTGATGGCTGCAATTACGCGACTCGGGTCATCGTGTTTAGCGCGAACCGATGGGCCGGGAAAACTTAACACCCTGGCCACTTGAAGATCCGCCTTCCGCTCATTATTGTTAATTAGAGTAAGCCTTCTCGACGTGGGTCGAGGGGCGTCCATTCCAGACTCAGCTCGGGCTCCGGCTCGGTGCCCCGCGCCCTCTTTCCGAGCGTTAGAGGGTCTGTCCATGAAACCATCCCTATCGCGCGCGCCGGCCTGGCGTGCCTGTCTTTCTCCGCATGCGCTGCTGTTGTTTGCCGACACCGCCGCTGCCGGGAATGTCACCAGCTCGCTCATGATCCCCCTGAACGAAAGCGTCTATGTGCAGGCGACGGCGGTCCCGGAGTGGGTCGACCTGACCGGTCGGTTGCACCTGGTGACCCAGGTGAATGTCCCCGGCGATGCCTGTATTCCCACCGACCCCTGCCGGGGCGTGCGTAACCGGGTGCATGCCAACCTCGCCGAGGTCAGCGCGGTCGGTCGCAGCAGCGGCGAGACCTACCGGGCGAACGGGGCAACCCGGTTTGCGATGGTGGTGGATCTCCCGGGCCCGCCGGTGCTGCAGGGGGGTTTCCGGCTGCACCCGCCGAACCCCGTCACCCCGCAGGGTGCGACCCTGACGGTTAACATCAACCTGGAGCTGAACGAGACCGGCCAGGCGAGCGAGGCGGCGGCCGCGGCGAGCCCGCTGAGCTGGTGGCCGGGGGAGGGCAACGCGCTGGATGCCGTGGGCCTGAACCACGGGGTAGCCGGTGAGGGCGTCGAGTATGTGGAAGGCCGCGGGGGCATGGCCTTCGGTTTCGACACCACCGGCTACGTTACCGTGCCGGCGAGCGAGAGCCTGCAGCCGACCGAGGTGAGCGTGCTCGCCTGGGTGCGGGCCGAGGAGCGGCCGGAAGCCTTCGCCTATGTCCTGAGCAAGGGGGCGAGCGGCTGCGCCGCGGCGTCTTATGCCCTCTTCACGGGTGCAAGCGGTGGGCTGCAGTTTTACATCGCCGACGGCGTGCACGCCGACCTCTCCCCCGACGCCGGAACGGACATCTGGGACGGCTAGTGGCACTAGGTCGTGGGGACCTATGACGGGGCCACAGTGCGGCTGTACGTCGGCGGGATAGAAGTCGGGTCGGGCACTGACGCGTGGCTGGCAGACATCGGGTACGACCTCGAGCACAGCGACCTCCACCTGGGTGCCTACGTCACGTCAGCCGACCACTGCGGCTATGACTTCCGCTTCCAGGGTGACGTCGACGAGGTGCAGGTCTACGGCCGCGCACTGAGCGCGGAGGAGATCGCCGTCATCTATGCCGCGGCGCAGTGACGCGCAAAGGGGCGGGACGAGTCGACGGCACAGGGCATTGGCCGCTGCCGTCGGCTGGACGAATGACCGCTCTGCGGTGCGGCCGTTCGGCCAAACTGAATCGCAAGGTTGGCGTCGGTCGCTTTGCCGCCGATGGCCGGCCGATCTCGAGCGACCGAGTTGAGCCACTCACCGCTGATGGAAATGAATCTCCGTTGAAAATCGACCGGGCAGAGCGGATACGAAATCCTATGTCGCATGAGGTACGCCTATGGGGCCAAGTGCCCGTGTTACTAAACCGGGCACTGCCAGGACGCACATCCTGCTGCGCCTCCGCACGCGGAGCGCAGCAGGTCTGACGCCTACCAGCTTGCGGACCTGTGACCGACGGTTCCCGAGCTTCCTCAGCTCATCCTCGAGCTGCTGGACGCGCTCGCGATACGCGGAAATCGACTGCCGGTAGAAAGGAAGCGCCAGGAACTCACCGGGGGCGATTCCGTTGCGCCGGTAGCCTGGAGGAAAGAAAAGCCCCTGGTGGACCTCCCAGCCTTGCCAGCCGTCCCAGGGAACGTATCCGGCGAGGATCGACAGCAACCGGACGGCGCCGGCGTTCGGATTACCGGTAGCCAGCCAACGGCGATACGTTCGAACGGAGACGCCGCACAAAGCGGCGGCCGCATCGTTGGTCAGTCGGCAGCGAAACTGAAGTGCATGCAGGGTGGCCAAATTGGCCGCGAAGCCCTGAGAGAGAAATTCGTCTTCGGACCATTCCTGACGCGGGCTCGCCCCTGAATCCTCCCCCTCAAGGATTGCGCATAATGTGTTATGTAAAGTCGCAGATGCAGCAGGACGCACTGTTGGCCTGTCGACGCCTTGGTTCTCCTACCCCCTTGGCACTCTCGATCTATTCCGTAGGGAAACCAACGTCGAACGGTCGCAAAACCATCGTCGTTCCTTGAGCTTTATCTTTAACGTTGGTGCTATCTCTTACCGCAGGTCCCGCTCGACAGACGATTTGGTTTCGTCGCCAGCGGGGACTGGCGCCGGTCGCCTACGTTCAACCATCTCAAGCCAAAGAAGGATTCACATGAAACACGCAACCCCAACTGCGTACGTATGTGCAACAGCTCTCCTTGTGTTCTCGTCTTACGGAGCAGCGCAATCCCCGCAACAAGGTCTTACCATGACGCCTGACCAGATGAGCTGGGAGCCGAACCCCCGGGTTCCCGAGCTTGGCGTAGCCAAAATCATCAGCAGTGGCAAGGAACCCGGTCCCTACGTTTATCGGGTCAAATTTCCGAAGGGTCGCACCGTACAGGCTCATAGCCACCCGGACGACCGAACCTATACGGTCATCTCGGGAACCTGGTACATCGGATGGGGCGAGACGTTCGACGAATCAAAGTTGACAGCCCTGCCTGCGGGCAGTTTCTACACCGAGCCTGCCGGAGTGCCGCACTTCATATCCACTCCGGACGGCGAGGCTGTTGTCCAGATCAGCGGCACGGGCCCCACATCAATCCACTATGTAGATCCTGCGCACGCGCCGAAGAAATAAACGCGGTTCTTTGAAATTGAACGCCTCCGTGTCGAATCGGTGCGGGGGCGGTTGTTATTATCAGTAAGGGAGTCCCGCTCGTTTCAGATCGGCGATCATTCGCTCCATATACAGCGGGTTGCGTATCGGGTAGACCTGCTCAATGTCCTTTAGAGAAAAATCGGGATTTAGGGCAAGGACTTCCTCGGCTTGCCACCGCGCCTCGTCCAGCATCCCGGCTCCTGAATACGCGGCGGTCAACATTACCCGAAGCAGCTGGTAATTCGGGCTGATCTCGGTACCTTCTTCCAAAAATCGGATCGCCTCCTGCGTGTTTCCGAGCTCATAGTGCAAAGCACCGTAGATCCCACGATAGATGGCTGGAACCTGCGGATTGAGCCGTATCGCCCGTTCCAGGGCTTCGAATCCCTCTTCGGGTCGTCCGGCAAAGTGCAAGATCCATGCGAGCATCGCGTACCCGTCCGCATAGCTGGGTTTGAGCTGAATGGCCCGTTCGATCTGGTCGATCGCCGCGGAGTAATTGCGAGCGTAGAGCTCTTGTTGGCTAAGAACGAAACGGACTTGGGGCACCGAGTCGTCAAGCTCCACTGCTCTGTGCGCCAGCTCGTTCGCCTTTTTCATGGATTGCCCATCCGGGTCCGACCATGAATCGCTGAAGTCCCTTGTGTAAGCCAGCGCAAGCCCTGTGTAAGCGCGCGCAAAGAGTGGGTCCAGGTCGATTGCCCGTTGGAAGTGCTCTTTCGCTTGCCGGTTATCTTCCTCGGAGCGCCGGCCGTAGAAATCGAGCCCTCTCAGAAAGGCATCGTACGCCTCTACACTGGCGATATGATTGCGGGTCAGGCGCCGCCGATCGGATGGGGCAAGCTCGACTTCCATAGCGGAGACGATCTGAGCGGTTAACTTGTCCTGGATCGCGAAGATGTCGTCGAGTCGATGATCGTAGCGCTCGGCCCAGCGGTTGTCTCCGTGAACGGCATCCACCAGTCGCACGTTGATGCGCACTCTATCCCCCTCTTTCCGTACGCTTCCTTTGAGCAGGTGGCTCGCTTTCAGCTCTTTCCCGATCTCCTGCTCCGGCAACCTACTGCCTTTGTAGGCAAAGACAGAGTTGCGTGCGAGCACCAGCAACCCGGAGACCTTAGACAGGTCGGTGATCAAGTCCTCGGTAATACCCTCGGAGAAGTAATCCTGGGCGGGATCGCCGCTGAGATTGTCGAAGGGAAGCACCGCAATGGACGGGGGCTCCCCGGAGGCCGTTTGCGCCGGGAGCGGAGCCTTCTCTTCCGTGCTCAAGAGCGCCCAGCCCCCTGCAAGAACGAGGGTAACGATTCCGACAACGACGCCAATTCGATTTCTTGCGAGCCAACCCGGCACATCGGTCCCGTTTTTCTCCTCAATCCGTGCAGGGATTTCATCGGGGGACGGCGAATTCCACGTTACCTGCGGGATCATCCGGTAACCGTTCTTGGAGATGGTCTCGATAAACCTGGGCTCCTTCGGATCGTCGCCGAAGGCCTTGCGAAGCTTGATTATCGTGTTGGTAACCGCGTCATAGGTCACTACCCTACCCGCCCATACGTCCGATTCGAGTTCCTCGCGCGAGACTACCCGGCCCTGGTGCTCCGCGAGATACACAAGAACCCGCATCACCTTGGGCTCCAGCTTTATCGCGCGTCCGTCGCCGGAAAGGCGCTGGCTGCTGGGGTCGACGTCCCAGCCGCCGACGGAGAAGCACGGCATTGAGTCTGCTTGAGAAATCAATGAGGCGGTTTCCATGAATGCGCTTCGTTTGGGCTCTTATCTGCTCTGGTCGCGCGCGAAGTCTAGAGCCGTTGCCGGTTTGTCTGCAATATATTGCTTTTCCGTCGTTGCCGATGGCGCAAGGCTGTCTAAGCTAGTTGGTCAATACCTTGTCCGACATCGCCGAGATGGGATCGACGGTTTCGACGCAAGATGAGGAAACCAACGAGAGGGGAACATCATGAACGCAGGTGGAAAAACGTTCGTTTGGAAAACGCGTTGCGCTCTTTTTGCGGCGATCCTCTCGCTTGTACCTCCGGCGCTTCTGGAAGCCTCTATGCAGAATGGTATTGCTGATTTAGACGATAGTGAAATCGTGAGCGGCCACCACCCCAGATGGTTTAAGCAAAGCTTCCTGGATCTCGATTCTGATCTGGACGAATCCATAGATGCGGGAAAGAGGGGCTTGATGGTCTACTTCTACACCGAAGGATGCGGCTATTGCGCCCGCTTCGTCAGCGAGACGCTCGGCGATCCCGACATCAGGGACACCCTGCAGGCACATTTCGATGTCGTCGCAATTGACATGTTTCAGGATGATGAGGTAACCGGATTGGGGCGAGGGCCCATGCCCGCCAAGGAGCGGGCGAAGCTGGAAGGCGCCTTTGCCTCGCCCACCCTGGTCGTCTACGAGGCCGGCGGAGATCAAGTGTTTCGGACAACCGGCTATCATCCGCCGGCGCGCTTCAGGATGATGCTCGATTTCCTGATCGGCGATCATCATCGCGAAAAGAGCTTCAGGGCCTATGCGGCGCAATTCGAGAGCCAATCCGGACCGGAAACCGAACTCGAATCTAGCGAGAATTCCCTATTCATGTCCCCTCCTTTCGATCTGGTTCGCCATGAGCCGGCGCCGAAGCCCCTACTCGTCCTCTACGAGCGGAAGGCATGTGCGGACTGTCGCTTATTCCACGAGCATGTGCTCGATTACGCGCCGGTTCGAATACTTCTGGACGACTTCGACTTGGTTCGTCTCGACGTCGATGATTCCGAAACCCTCGTTATCACGCCCGGGGGAGAAGAGACGACTCCCGCCGCCTGGTCGGAAACCCTCGACGTTTCTGTTCTTCCTGCATTGCTGTACTTCGGCAGAGACGGAGCTGAAGTACTGCGGTTCGAGTCCCTGATTCTTCGTCAACGTATGGAACGCTCGCTCATGTATATCCGCGATGAGGCCTACCGCGACGGAACCACCTATCAGCGCTTCACGCGCGCAAAGTCTATCGAGAAACAGCTCGCGAAACAGGGGCGTGGCGATTGATGCTCACACCGAGCCAGGAACTTTCTATTCGCGATTAGCGTCAGGCCGTGCCGATTCACGCGGCAGGACTTCAGAATCGGCTAATCGCCGAAGCGATAGCCTTTGGGAATGACCGCCACACCCTTCTCCGACAACGTGAACCGCTCCCGATCCTCCGCCGGCTCGAACCCGATGTGGGTGTCCGAAGGTATCTCCACGTCCTTGTCCACAATGCAGTTGCGCAAGTGACTGCCCTCGCCCACCTGAACGCCGTCGCACAGAAGGGATGAGTCCACGATGGCCCGGTCCATGACCCGCACGCGGGGGCACAGGATGGAATGATTGACGCCGCCTCCTACGATGAGCGTACCGGCGGCGAGCATGGAGTTGACGAAGATGCCTTCGGTTCCCGAGTTTCCGGGAATCGTGCGTGCCGGCGGATACTGCCCCTGATAGGTACGGATATTCCAGTCTTGTTGATACAGATCCAACGGCGGGTCGGCGAGCAGCAAAGCTATATTGGCCTCATAGTAGTCGTCGATGGAATCCAGACCGCACCAAAAGCGATCAGGGGTTACGCGCCCTCGTTCTTGTCCGAAGCGATAGCCGAGCACGCGCCGCGAGGACAACAGCGAAGGGATCAGGTCTTCGCGCAGGTCCGGGATCTCGCCTGAGCCGCCTTCCAGCCGGTCCAGTTCTTCGAGCAGCACTTCTTTGTTGACGAGATAAACCCCCATGGTTGTGAGCCCGGGCTCGCCGGTCTCTTCGGGGTCCTCTGTCGCACGCACGTCGGCAGCCCGTTCCATCTCGACGACTCGTTCCGCCTCGTCCGTCACGACGAGCGGCCGTCTGTTGCCCGACCTGTCCGCGGCTCTCACTGCCACACTGATTTCCGCGTCACTCTCCGAATGGACGCGGATCATCTCCGCATAGTCCATGCGATACACGTAGCCGCCGTCGAGCAAAAGGATCTGACTTGCCGAACTGCGTTCGAGCAAGTAGCGGTTCTGGCGAATGGCGTCGAGCACCCCGGTATACCAGCCCGCACCTTCACGCATTTGCGGCGGTACCGTTGTGATGAACTCACCGAGCTCCGGGTTGAAGATGGACCAGCCGTCGCGCAGGTGCTTGTGCAACGAATGGGATTTGTATTGGGTCAGGACCAGAACCCGGCGCAAACCCGAGTGCAGACAGTTGGCCAGGGTGAAGTCGATCACCCGAAACTTGCCGCCGAACGGCAGTGCCGCCTTCGGGCGGTGCAGGGTCAAAGGATCGGGGCCTTGGCCGCGATCTGTGGCGATCACGAGGGTCAGGGTATCCTCCGTCATGTTTTTCTCCTCCCCTGCTCAGCATCAGTCGGCTAAGACCCAGGTGTCCTTGCTACCCCCGCCCTGCGATGAATTCACGACCAGTGAGCCCTTGGTCATGGCAACTCGGGTCAGGCCGCCGGGTACCACCTCGATATCGCGCCCGTAGATGACGAAGGGGCGCAGATCCAAGTGGCGGGACTCCAACTCGCCATCCATGTAGCAGACGTGGCGGGAGAGCTGAACTACAGGTTGCGCCACATAATTGCGAGGATTCGCCCGGATCTTATCGGCGAGGTCGGCCCGCTCGGCGGGTGTGGAATCCGGGCCCATGAGCATGCCATAGCCACCGGATTCGGCGACGGCCTTGACGACCATGGATGCAAGATTCTCGAGCACGTAGGCTTGGTCTTGGTCGTCCGTCATCTCATAGGTCGGGACGTTTTCGAGGATCGGGGTCTCGCCCAGATAGTAGCCGATGATCTCCGGCACATGGGCATAGACCGCCTTGTCGTCGGCGATGCCGGCGCCCGGGGCGTTGACGATGGCCACATTGCCCGCCCGCCACGCGTTGATGATGCCTGCAACCCCCAGCACCGACTCTCGATTGAATGCCAGCGGATCGAGAAACTCGTCGTCGACCCGGCGATAGACCACATCCACCTTACGCAGGCCGCGGGTGGTTTTTAGATAGACCTTGTCGTTCTTGCAGATCAGGTCCTTACCCTCGGCGAGCTCCACGGCCATCTCCTTGGCGAGAAATGTGTGCTCGAAGTATGCGGAGTTGAAGACGCCGGGGGTCAGCACTACGATGGTCGCCTGGTCGTCCCCTCGCGGCGAGAGGTGGCGCAGCGCCTGCAGCAGTAGGTCCGGGTAGTGCTCGACCCGCCGCACTTTGTATCGGGCAAAGAGCTCAGGCAGGATGCGCCGCTCTACGATCCGGTTCTCGATCATATGAGACACGCCGGAAGGCGTGCGAAGATTATCTTCCAAGACCAGGTATCGCCCCTCCTCGTCTCGGATGAGGTCGATGCCACTGATGTGGGTGTATATGTCGTGGGGCGGGCTGATGTCCATAATCTCACGCCGGAAGTCCTTGCCATTGTAGATCAGCTCCGGCGGGATGACGCCGTCTTTCAGGATGTTCTGGCGGCCGTAAATGTCCTTCAGAAACAGATTCAGCGCGCGAACACGTTGCTTCAGCCCTGCCTCGATGGTGCGCCATTCCTGCGCCGGTATGATGCGTGGGACTATATCAAAGGGCCAGACACGTTCGATGCCATCGTCCTGGTTGGCGTAAACTGTGAAAGTGACCCCTTCGGTGTGCAGAGTCAGGTGGGCCTCGCGGGACTTGGCATCGAGTATACGCTGGCCGGTATGCCGGATTTGGTCCCACATGGGCGCATAGTGGTCCCGGGGCCGAAAATCGTCCCGATAGAACTCGTGGTAGGCGGCGGGCCTCGGGGGAGGCGCAGGTTGGATTCTGGACTGAAGCTGGGGTTGTCTTAACACAACGCGACTCTCGTGACGCTCGGATACGTAGTAATACGTGGATTCCGACGCAATAAATGAGCCGGCAACAGGATCATGGACCGGAATAACGCGACGAGCGACGCATGTACTCCGGGATTCCGTTGGCGCTGCAGAGCCTTATGGGTGTACGGTCAATTCACGCGATGGAAACCGCATGCATCCGGGCATCCCAATGAAGCGCAAAACGGCGGCATCTTGCGCCCCAACTTGGTGCGGCCGCCACCTCTTACGCCCCAAAGAGAGGCGTATTCGGGCCGATCTTGGCCCAACGCCACGGACGGGAAATATCGGACGCCGGGGACGATCAACCCCTCGTTCAGCATTTCTCAGGGGAGAACAACGGGCGATAAGGCAACTTCGGCAAGATCCCTGCATAGCTATTTTGCTTCCCAATCGGATACTTAGAATCTGAGCCTATTCTCATGACGACTGACTGGAAAGACTACGAGACAGCAGACTGCCACGACGAGATGATCGATGGCAACGGCATGCCCCGACCCTGGGCAGCCGCGCTGGCCGAGGGACTGGCCGGTCTCGACGCGGACGAGCTGGCCGAGCGCCAGGCGGCTGCCGATCTGGCTATCAAGGAGATGGGCATCAGCTTCACCGTCTACAACGACGAAGAGGGCTCGATCGACCGCACCTGGCCCTTCGACATTGTCCCCAGGATAATCCCCCGTCCCGAATGGGAACGGATCCAGGCGGGGCTCGAGCAGCGCGTTCATGCCCTGAACCTGTTCATCGACGACCTCTATCACGAGCAGAAGGTCATCAAGGACGGTGTCTTTCCCCGGGTGATAATCGAGGATTCGGTCAACTTTCGTCCCCAGTGCGTCGGCATCGATCCGCCTCTTGGAATCTGGGCCCACATCTGCGGCTCGGACCTCGTCCGCGACGGCCAGGGCACGATCTACGTGCTCGAAGACAACCTGCGTGTCCCCTCCGGAGTCTCCTACATGCTGGAGAATCGGCTCGTGACCAAGAGAGTCTTCCCGGAGCTGTTCGACGACTACGCCCCCTTGCCGGTGGACGACTATCCCTCCCAGCTCTTCGACACCCTGGCCGCCCTGTCACCGAGACCGGCGGACTATCCGGCGGTGGCGGTGCTGACTCCGGGCATCTTCAATTCGGCCTACTTCGAGCACGCCTACCTTGCCCAGCAAATGGGCTGCGAGCTGGTCGAGGGCCGCGATCTCGTGGTCGAGGATGACGACTGCGTTTACATGCACACGGTCGACGGGCCGCAGCGAGTCGACGTCATCTACCGCCGTGTCGACGATCTGTTCATCGACCCGGAGGCCTTTCGCCCCGATTCGACCCTAGGCGTGCCGGGACTGCTGCGCGCCTGGAAGGCCGGCAACGTCGCGCTCGCCAACGCCCCCGGCGCGGGAGTGGCGGACGACAAGGTCGTCTATGCCTTCGTGCCGGAGATCATCAAGTATTACCTCGACGAGGACCCGGAAATTGACAACGTACCGACCTGGCGCTGCCTGTACGAGGACGAGCGAGAGCACGTATTGGCCCACATCCAGGAGCTGGTGGTCAAGCCGGCAAACGAGTCCGGCGGATACGGCATGCTGATTGGTCCGTACTCCACCGCGGCCGAGCGCGAAAAGTTCGCCGATCTGATCCGCAAGGACCCGCGCAATTACATCGCCCAGCCGACCCTGAAGCTGTCGACGGTGCCCACCGTCGTGGGGAGCTCGCTCGAGCCCAGGCACGTAGACCTGCGTCCCTTTATCCTGTCCGCCGACAAGCGGCAGGTTACGACCGGCGGCCTGACCCGGGTGGCCTTGCGCAAAGGCTCGTTGGTGGTGAACTCGTCCCAGGGCGGCGGGAGTAAGGACACCTGGATTGTCGATTTCGAAGAGGAGGTCTGACCCATGCTTTCGCGCGTCGCCGAAAACATTTACTGGATGTCTCGCTACATCGAGCGCGCGGAGAACACTGCGCGCCTGGTCTCCGTCGGCACCAGCCTGATGCTGGACCTGCCCACGGGAATGCGCCAAGGATGGGGGCCTCTTATCGCCATCAGCGGTTGCGACGAGATCTACCTGAAGAGCCATGACGACTATGGCGAAAGGGCCGTGTTGCGCTTCATGATCGGAGCAAAGGACAACCCCGCCTCTATATTGGGATCCCTGCAGAGCGCCCGCGAGAATTGCCGAACCATCAGGGACATAGTACCGCGGGAGGTATGGGAGCAGATCAATGCCCTGCATCTCTATGCGCGCGAGCACATGCAGGAGGGCCTGACCAAACGTGGCCGCCATCCCTTCACGCAGCAGATCGTGCTCCGCAGCCAGACCATCGCCGGCAACGTATCCGGGACCATGAACCGCGACCAGGGATACCAGTTCCTGCGCCTGGGCCGCAGCCTGGAGCGTTCGGACATGACCACGCGCATCCTCGACGTCAGCTCCGCCAACCTGTTGCATGAGGACGGACCCGACCTGGAGCCCTTCGCCAATACCCGGTGGATGGCCGTACTCAAATCCCTGTCCGGATACCAGATGTACCGTCGCAGTCAGCAACCGCGGGTCCTGCGTTCCGCGGTGATCCGCTTTCTGCTGCAAAGTCCCGTCTTTCCGCGCGCGGTCTACTACTGTGTGAACCAGGTAGAGGCGAGCATCGCTGAGCTGCCCCGCAACGAAGCGGCACTGCGCGTCGTCGGGCGTCTGAAGCGGTCGCTGACCTCATCGGGCGTCGAGAAGCTCGACCCGGAAGCCCTGCATTCCTTTATCGACGAGTTCCAGATCACCGTTTCTGACCTGCACCGGGAGCTGGCCGAGACATGGTTTCTTCCCGCACCCGTGGAGGATCCAGTCGAGGCCTGACGCGATTCGTCGTTTTCCATCCCCCATCTAACGTTCAAACCTAGCCCCACCCTCCGGAGACCCGGCAAACATGTCGATCCAAGTCGCCATCGACCACAGAACCGAATACCGGTTCGACCGCTCGGTGAACCTCTCGCCTCACGTTATCCGGTTGCGGCCCGCCGCCCACAGCCGCACGCCGATTCGTGGATACTCGCTCAAGATTTCGCCCGAAGAACACTTTATCAATTGGCAGCAGGACCCGTTCGGTAACTATCTGGCTCGATTGGTCTTTCCCGAGAAGACAAGGTCGCTCACCATTCAGGTGGATCTGATCGCCGAGATGATCACGATTAACCCCTTCGACTTCTTCGTCGAGGAGTATGCGTTCGATTTTCCGTTCGGATACGACGGACAACTGCGTAAGGAGCTGGGGCCCTATCTGGAAATCAAAGACGACGGCCCGCTGCTAAGAGACTGGATGGGAAGCGTCGACCGCACACCGCGGGAGACCGTGTACTTCCTGGTGGACCTGAACAAGAAACTGCAAGAGCACATCGGCTACGTCGTGCGCATGGAGGTCGGCATACAGACCTGCGAGAAGACCCTGCGATTGCGCAAGGGATCCTGCCGCGACTCCGGCTGGTTGCTTGTGCAGATCCTGCGCCACCTCGGCTTCGCGGCGCGCTTCGTCTCCGGTTACCTGATCCAGCTCACCGCGGACGTCAAGTCCCTCGACGGCCCCAGCGGACCTGAGAAGGACTTCACCGACCTGCACGCCTGGGCCGAGGTCTACGTGCCCGGCGCCGGCTGGATCGGCCTGGACCCCACCTCCGGCCTGTTCGCCGGCGAGGGACATATTCCCCTTGCATGCACCCCGGACCCCGTGAGTGCCGCCCCCATCACGGGGGCCACCGACAAGTGCGAGACCAGCTTCTACTTCCACAACGAGCTACGGCGCATCCACGAGGATCCGCGGGTCACTAAACCCTACACCGAGGAGCAATGGCGCGCCATCGAGAATCTCGGGCACAAGGTCGACAGGGACCTTGAAGCCAACGACGTGCGCCTGACCATGGGCGGCGAGCCCACCTTCGTCTCCATCGACGACATGGATGGTGAGGAGTGGAACACGGCCGCTCTGGGCCCGACCAAAAAGCCCCTGGCGGAGGACCTCCTCTCGCGGCTCAAAGAGCGCTTCGCCCCCGGCGGCCTGCTGCATATCGGCCAGGGCAAATGGTACCCGGGGGAGCAGCTGCCCCGGTGGGCCCTGTCCTGTTTCTGGCGCAAGGACGGGGAGCCGGTGTGGCAGAATCCAGCCCTGTTCGGCAACGAGGCCGAGACCTACGGTGACACCGCCGCGGACGCGCAGGCCTTCGTGCGGACCCTGGCGGAGCGGCTGGGGGTCGTCGCCGACGACGCCCTGCCGGCGTTCGAGGACGTCTTCTATTACTTGTGGAAGGAGGCCCGCCTGCCCGCGAATGTGGACCCATTGGACAACAAGCTCAAGGACCCGATCGAGCGCAACCGCATCACGCGGTTGTTCCAGCAGGGCATCAACAATGTCGCCGGCTATGTGCTGCCCTTACGCTGGGCTGGGCCGGGACCCGGGGGCGCTTGGCAGGGCGGCCGCTGGGCCTTCCGGTACGGCCGTCTTTTTTTGATCCCGGGCGACTCGCCCATGGGCCTGCGCCTGCCGCTTGACGCACTACCCTACGTGCCCGAGGGCACGATCGAGACGGACCACGAGCGCAACCCCTTCGAGCCCCGCGAGCCCTTGCACGCCGAGTACGACGAGGTGGCCAGACGCTATGGCCGCATAACCCGGCCGGACCTGACCCCGCAACGTATCCGCGAACAGGGCATGGACCCTGCGGCTACCGGGTATCGCTACGGCCGCCCTGCCCCGCGCGCAGAAGCCCACCGCGACTGGAGCGACCAGCCTGCGGTGCCGGATGCCCGGCCGGGTGAATGGCCCGCCGACCTGGTCCGTACCGCCCTGTGTATCGAGCCGAGGGATGGTCGTCTCTACTGCTTCATGCCGCCGCTGACCCACCTTGAGCATTGGCTCGACCTGGTCGCCTGCATCGAGGCCACAGCGGACCAGCTGGGTACCAAAATCATTATCGAGGGCTACGAGCCGCCACGTGATCATCGGCTGCAAAAGCTTGCCGTGACCCCTGACCCGGGTGTCATCGAGGTCAACATCCACCCGGCTTCGAGCTGGGACCAGATGGTCCAGGATACGGGCATCCTCTACGAGGAGGCACGCCTGTCGCGGCTGGGTACCGAGAAGTTCATGCTCGACGGGCGTCATACCGGCACCGGAGGCGGGAACCACGTCACCCTCGGCGGCCCCTCCCCCGCCGACAGCCCTTTACTGCGCAAGCCCGACCTGGTGCAGAGCTTGATCGGCTACTGGCAGAACCACCCCTGCCTGTCCTACCTGTTCTCGGGCATGTTCATCGGACCCACCAGTCAGGCCCCGCGGGTGGATGAGGCCAGGGACGACGCCCTCTACAACCTGGAGATCGCCTTCCAGCAAATGCCCCGCGGCGAGGTTCCCCAGCCCTGGATCGTGGACCGCGTGCTGCGCAACCTGTTGGCGGACATTACCGGCAACACCCACCGCACCGAGTTCTGCATCGACAAGCTCTACTCCCCGGACAGCGCATCCGGCCGTCAGGGCCTGGTGGAGTTCCGCGCCTTCGAGATGCCACCCCACCCCCGCATGAGCCTGGCTCAGATGCTCCTGCTGCGCTCCATGGTCGCCCGTTTCTGGAAGGAGCCCCATGTTAGAAAACCCGTGCGCTGGGGCACCGAGCTGCACGACCGCTTTCTGCTGCCCCACTTCGTGCACGCGGACTTTCATGACGTGATCTGTGACATGCAGCGCGCCGGCTACCCGTTCGAGATGGCCTGGTTCGATCCCTTCTTCGAGTTCCGCTTCCCCCACTACGGCGACCTGGTCACGCAAAACGGCATCGACATGGAGCTGCGCACCGCCATCGAGCCCTGGAATGTACTCGGCGAGGAGGTCACGGCCCAGGGCACGGCCCGCTTCGTCGACAGCTCGGTGGAACGTATGCAGGTCAAGGTCAAGGGCATGACCGACGATCGCCATGTTCTGGCCTGCAACGGTCGCCGGGTGCCTCTGCACCCCACCGGACGCAAGGGGGAGTATGTGGCCGGCGTGCGCTTCAAGGCCTGGAGCCCGCCATCCGGCCTGCACCCGACCATCCCCAGCCACACTCCGCTGATCTTCGAGATCGTCGACACCTGGAACCGCCTGAGCCTCGGCGGCTGCAGCTACCAGGTCTCCCATCCGGGCGGACGCAGCGAAGACCGCTTGCCCGTCAACAGTTACGAGGCCGAGGGCCGGCGCATCGCCCGCTTCCGCAACATGGGACACAGCTCCGGGATCGTCGACGCACCGCCGCAGGAGCCGTCGGGGGATCATCCCTATACGTTGGATCTGCGCTACAAGCCGGGGTGTTGAGGACAGGGGAAAGGAAGGCCCAAAAAGATTTGATACTTTCCCGTCCGGAATCAGATGGTATCGATTTCAGAAGGATTCAACGACGATTTTGCCTTTTGCCTGCCCTGTTCCTGCAAATTGTAGAGAAAGGCAGCCTGGTCGCCGCCGGTCGTGAAACCGGGCTTTCGTCGACAACTGTGTCGGAGCGGCTTTCTGCGCTCGGGGCTCATTTTGGCGTTGTCCTATTGAACCGCACGACACGCGCGATCAGCCTGACGGATGACCGGCAGGTTGGTTGGACCGTGTCGGCTCCAGATCAGATAACGGACATCAGCCAAATGTCCGCTTCGCTCAGATACGATAACGGGCGGGAGGCTCCAATGGCGGCCGGCGACACTACTGCTTGCTCTACCCCTATGACCAAGACGCCGGAATTGGCGCGGAATGGAGGCAGGTCGCTTGACTAGACTCGGATCGACAATCCGTCGGAGAGAGAGAGCCTGTAGGCACGGAAGGCGGGTATGACGCCGACGATGGCGCCGGCAAGTTGGATGGCACCGATCAACAGGAGCTCGTGACCGGAGAGACCGCCGAGACCTATGAAGATGCCGAACCGGCTCTCGATCAGCGGTTGAGCGATCAACAGCAGCAGGTACAGCAGACCCAGTCCAAGCGTAATTCCGACCAGTGTCAGAAACCCCGCCTCCCCTAAGATGAGGGCGAACACCTGCGACGGTCGCGCACCGACGGAGCGTAGAATCGCCATCTCGCGCCGCCGTTCGTTGAGACTCGTCAGCAAGGCGGTCAACATGCCGAACAGCCCCACCACCACCACAAATACGGAGACGATGAGCAAGGCGTTCTCGGCTACGCCGATCAAGCCCCACAGCTCGCCCAGGGCCATACCCGGCAGGACCGCAGTCAGAGGCTCCTCGGAATACTCGTTGACGAATCGCTGTACCCCGAAGACCGCGGTCTTCGAGTTGAGTCCCAGCAAAGCCGCGGTGATGACCTCGGGTGTCAGGTCCATCTCCCGCATCTTCTCCGCAGTCGGTGACAATCCGGGGATCTTAGCGCCGTTCTGCCAATCGATATGGATGGCCTCAACAGCCTCCAGGCGCACGTGCAACGTGCGGTCCACAGGTGTGCCGGTACGTTCGAGAATGCCGGCCACGCGAAAGGGCTTGTCGTCGTGATGGACGAAGCTGACCTCCCCGGCGCCGTGCGCGACGACGACGGGGGAATCGAGGACATATCCCAGTGCGCTTGCCACCTCCGCACCCAGGACGACGTCGTATAGGTCTTCGAAAGGGCCACCTTCGGCAAACTCCAACCCCCGACCCCGGGCGAAGCGGTAGTGGCTGAAGTAGTCGAGCGTTGTTCCGAGCACCTGGTAACCGCGATGGGAGTCGCCCAAGGAAAGTGGTATGGCCCAAGCCACCTTCGGGTGAGATGCGAAGTTCCGGTAGGCGTCCCAGGAGATGTTGTTGGTCGCATTGCCGATACGAAAGACCGAATAGAGCAGCAGCTGCACCGGGCCGCTACGCGCGCCGACGATCAGATCCGTGCCGGCGATGGTGCCGGAAAAGCTGGATCGGGCCTCGGTGCGCAGCCGCTCCACGCCGATCAGCAGGGTGACACTCAACGCGATGGAAACCACCGTCAGCGCCGCCGTGAAGCGACGGTTGATCAGGCTCTTCCAAGCCAAACCGAAGATCATCGGACGAGCAAAGCCTCATTCATCTGCGATTGCGCAACCTTGTTGACCTCCGCCATCCGAATGGTTCGATCGAACCCCCTTGCAAGGGAGGCGTCGTGACTGACGAAGACCAGGGTCGCGCCGGACTCGGCACACTCGTCGAACAGCAGCCGTACGAAGGTCTCTCGGCGACCGGCATCGAGAGAGGATGTGGGCTCGTCGGCAATCAACAGCTCGGGCGAGCCCATCAGCGCCCGCGCTGCTGCCACCCGTTGTTGCTGCCCGACGCTGAGCGCCGTGACGGGGCGCGCCCGAAGCTCTGCATCCGCCATATCCAAGTGCCCGAGTATCCGCAGGGCCTCCTCGTCCAGGCTCCCGGAACGCTGCAGCGCCCTGTCGCGGCGCAAACCGGAGAAGCGGCAGGGGAGCAGCACATTCTCGACCATGGAGAGATAGGGAATCAGATTGAACATCTGGAAGATGTAGCCGATGTGATGGGCCCGGAAATGATCCCTTTGGGCGCTGCCCATCCGGTCCAACCGCTCACCAAGCACGCTCACCGTCCCTTGCTCGGCAACACTCACCCCCGATAGCAGACTCAGCAACGTGCTCTTGCCGCTGCCGCTGGGGCCCTCGACAAAGACGCGCTCACCTCGGCCGATCGTAAGCTCGTCGAGGGACAGCACCAGGGGGGCGCCGGTATTCCAGCGAAAGCGCAAAGGGGTTTT
>CALOFM010000027.1:0-58449 GCA_942492625.1 uncultured Gammaproteobacteria bacterium
GCGGATGCACAACCAGGTGCGCAACCGGCGCCTGCGGAGACGCCGGCGGACTGAGATCCCGAAAACCGGAGGGCCCGCAGGCGCGGGCTCGCTTGCCGGGCCGGATTTCCTTCGTGTCCCTCTTGCTCTTGTGGTAAAAAAAGGTGGTGAAGGACCGATATGCTGCGAACAATGAATCGTTGTCCCGAGATTGCGCGGCGCCGGGAGTAGCAGAGATGTTAAATTGGCTTGCGACCGGTCGGCTCTTGCTGCTGTTTTCTCTGCTGCTTACCGCTCCGGTGGGTCCCCGCGCCGAAATCTACAAATGGATCGACGCCGACGGTCAGCTCCAATTCTCCGACCGCGCTCCACCGCAGGGCGGGGCGGAGCAGGTCGAGCTCCCCGAGATCAACACCTACCAAGGAGTCAGCATCGAGGAGTACCAAGACAATGCGATCGAGCCGGATGCCGGGCACGAAGACCAAGCAGGTGGTCATGTACGGCGCCGATTGGTGCGGCGTGTGCAAACGCGCGAAGCGTTTCTTCCAGGCCGAGGGCATCCCCTTTCGTGAGCTGGATGTGGACAAGAGCCGTAAGGACCAGGCGTGAATTCGATCGGTTTGAACGCCAAGGGGTGTACCCGTCATCCTGGTAGGGGGCAAGCGGATGAACGGCTTCTCCGAGAAGCGGTTCATGGAGCTGTATCGTTGAACGGGTGAGCTTATTTCGGCCGCGTACCTTGAGCAAGCTATTAACGTCTCATCAGCGTCCGACCTTGCCGTTCGTCGCCGGATGGTCGGCATCTCGCGGCAAGCCATCGACGATGGATCTGTGACCGCCTCCGATTTCGGCACCGGGCAAGCTGGGGACTGGGTCGAAGGCATGAACAATGAAGCCGAAGTCGATGCCTGGGGCGACGCCCATCCGCTGGCGTCGGCGGCAACCTGGAGCTGGCGGACAAGCTCGGCCTGATCCGCGTCGAGGAGGATTGAGCGTGCAGGGCGCTGATAGGGCGCCGCATACAAAGCCCGTGACCAGCGAAGGTGGGCATCTATTCGTGGGCTTCGACAACGCCTTGGTGCTGCGCAGCCACCTCGGACTTCACGGCTCCTGGCACCGCTATCTTATTGGAGAGCATGGCTCACGCCTGTAGGGCAGGCCTGGATTCGGCCTCGAAGACGCCGCAGACGCGCGTCTATGTGTTACTCAATGCGCTGGAGGTGGAGATCCTTCCGGACGCGAGGAGCTATCGTTTTGCCGACGAAAGCGGGCGTATCTGGACCGGGACCTGATCAGCTGGACCTGCCGGTCCCGGTTGCTGTATTCCGAAGGCGTGCTGCGATGCCACGGAAACGCCTACTACGTCGATGTTTTGCTGGACCAACGGGTGGCTACGCTGGATCGGCAACGTCGGTGCATCCGAAGTCCTTTTTCATCGAGCAGCAGGCGCCCTTGCGCCTGCTCGAACTGTACTTCTGCCCAAGTGCTTGAATGCCTCTACACGCGCGCCGGTGACCTGCTTAGAGCAAATTTGCACAACGGGCCCAGGGCGACCAGATTCGTGGGTGACGGTCGCGGAGATCTTTGGGTCTACGGGAGGGCAAAGCGGCCCTGTTTTCGTTGCGCAGAGCCGTTGCGTTTGGACAGGCTCGGTAGGGACTTGCGCTCCACCTACTGGTGCCAGCGCTGCCAGGCTCGGGAGTACGAGGATGCTTGCTGACTAGCCTGTTGCGTAAGGTTGCTGACAAGGCGGCGTGATAATCGACCCGGTGTTCCGCGGGTGTCGCTGGCAGGGAAGCCAACGTCAAGCCTTCGCGGACCTATTCACGGCGTCCCGCGGGAAGCCACGTCGCCTAGCTATGTTTCCGCCTTAGTAGGTGTCGACGGGCCGGGTCATTGCCGCTTCTTCTCGGTACCTGCTCCTATCGGGCATAATGCGGGCTTCCAGTTCGCGCAATGAAATATGAAGACGCAGCCATTCGCCCATCGGCGAATTCCGGTTTCGCCCTGAGGTTCGAGATGGACGCACGCAAGATCTGCATTCTCGGCGATTTCGCGGTAGGCAAGACGAGCTTGGTGTCGCGTTTTGTTCACAACCATTTTTCCCTAAAGTATCTCGCTTCGATTGGCGTCAAGGTCGACGTCAAGGAAGTAACGCTACCTGGTGACGGCCCCTGCAACCTCGCCGTATGGGATATCGCAGGTATCGACGCTCCCACCGAGCTGTTCCTACGCTATGTGCGTGGCGCCTCCGGGTATTTGTTGGTCGCCGACGGTACCCGCATCGAGACGTTGGACCGTGCCCTGGCGCTTCGCGATGCCGTCGAGTCTCATCTTGCGGTTTTGCCTTTCGTCGGTCTCATCAACAAGGTGGACCTGGCGGGACAGCAAGAGATCGACAGCGATCGCCTCGCGCATTTGGAGCAGGCGCGCGAGACTTGGCTGCGCACCAGCGCCCTTGACGGAACCAACGTGGAGCGTGCCTTCGAGTTGTTGCTCGGGGAAATCGAGACCGGGAAGTGACCACCGATCTGTCCGTTGCCGATTACCTGCGCAAGGCCCTGCTCGCCCAGCAGCGGCCCTGCTATCTGGTGCTCGACGAAGCATTCCGGCTGCTGATGATCGAGGGAGATGCGGAATACTTCGGCTATGGCGGGCTGGTATCAGGAGAGGATTGCCGCGGAGCGATGCCATTCCTGTTCGGGCTTTCTGCGCACGAGGCGATTCATCTTCCATTGGTGGAGACCGCCTCCGGGGGTGCGGCCGACGTTTTGCTTTCGCCGGTGGAAGGCAAGCTCGGTGTGCTGTTGACCGACGCCACCCGTGAGCGAGCCGCGCGCCAAGCGGCTCAGCAACAGGCCAATGAGATCCGGCTGCTGCACAAGAAGCAGCAAAAGCTCGTATCCGAGCTGCGCAGGGTGCGGGACGAGCTGGAGGTCAAGCATCGTCAGGCCCGGGAGGACAGCCGGATGAAGAGCCGGTTTATCGCCAGCCTGTCTCACGAGTTGCGCACACCCCTGACCGGCATCCTGGGCTACGCAGGATTGCTGACCGATCCGCAGGGCAGCGCCGAGTCCGCCGCAGAGAGCGCGCGTGTGATTGAATCCAACGCCACGCACCTGATGTCGCTGGTGGACAACGTACTCGATCAGGCGAGCTTGGAGATGGGGCAGCTGGCGTTGCACCCGGTGCCGTTGCGCCTGGAATCTCTGTGCCGGGAGCTGCTGGCCATGTTCGCGCCCCTGGCCGAAAAGCGCGGGCTGGAGTTCAGATTGCACCGGCGCGGCAATCTTCCCGCCTGGACGGAAATCGATGCGACCCGCCTGCGCCAAGTTGTGATCAACCTGGTGGGGAACGGCATCAAGTATACGGAGCGTGGCTTCGTTGCACTGATTTTGGCTTGGGATCAAGACCTGTTGGAAGTTGGTGTCGTCGACTCCGGGCCGGGAATTCCGCCCGCCGCGCGACAGCGCATCTTTCTACCCTTCCACCGCGAGAAAGGCGCCGGTGGAGAGCAGGGTGCGGGCCTGGGACTCACAATCAGTGCCCAGCTCGTCGAGCTGATGGGGGGGCGGTTGGTGCTCGAGGACCGTTCCGGCGGCGGCTCGCTGTTCAGATTCTCGGTACCCGCCCCTGCAATCGCTGACGTCGCCTCCGGCAGGGAGAAACAGGACACCGGCGCTCGCCGCATCCTCATGGTGGACGACAGTGCGGATATCCGCGATCTGTATACCCGTCTACTGGAGAATGAGGGATTCGTCGTGGACGGCGTGGCGGACGAGCCGGAGGCCTGGAGTCGATTCGAGGAGAACAGGCCGGACCTGGTGCTCGTCGATCTATATCTGGCCGAATGGGAGGGTAGCGGGCTCGTCCGGCGCTTGCGCGGACGGGGTTTCAACGGCGGTGTAGTCGCCTGGTCCGCGTCGTCCCTGTACGAAGACAAACAGAGCGCCCTGGACGCGGGTGCGGACGCCTTTCTGGCCAAGCCCGTGGAGCCCGCGGCTATGTTCGCGAAGCTGAACGAGATCCTGCGCCGTGGTAGCGTTGCAGCGGGGTGAGCAACCGGTGGCGGCCCGGGTACCTGTGCGCGCTCGCAGGCGCGGGGTAGCCCCCGGGGCCGACATCGGGCGTCTGAGCAGGATGGGCGTACTTGTCCTCTCGTGGATGTGGTGTTCGTCCTTTGCGGCCGCACAACCTCCGGTCTGGACCAGAGCGGAGGCAGGTCCCCGCGTCTCGATGATGGAGATTCCCCTGTCGATCGATCTAGGCCCGCTGTTCCGCAGAGCCGAAGCGCTCCTACCCCGAGAGCTCGGGCATTGGAAAGGGTGGCGAGAGCTGCATGGGGTCGAGACCCGCTACCGCGCCTGGCGTGGGCCCTTGAGCATGTTTCTCGATGGCGATCTGCTGCGCGTGGAGGCCCACGTGCGTTATTGGGTGCAGGCGCGCGGCAGAATCATCAAAGGCTTCGGTCTGGAGGTGGCCTGCGGGGTGGACGAGCCGCCTCGGCAAGCCGTCGTTGGTCTTTTGGTGAAGCTGGATTTGGGACCAGACTGGACCCTGAGCCCCAGGTTCCGTGTCCTTCCGACGCGTTTCCTCGACGGTTGCGAGGTGACTGCTGCCGATATCGACGTCTCCCCGCTCATTGACAGGTTGTTCCGCAAGCGCATCGAGGAGAGCCTGCGGTCCGCTCTTGCGGATCTGGGGCCCGGTCTCGAGGCCGCCCGCGGCCGGGTGGCTGGTTACTGGGGGCAGCTGCAGCAACCGGTCGAGCTGACGCCGGGATTGTGGCTTCGCGCAGACCCGCTCGCACTGGCTTTGGCTTCACCACGGGGGCAGGGTGATCAGCTGCACACGAATCTGGGGATCGTGCTCCTGCTCGGCCTGGGGCCGAAGCCCCTCGCCCCTGCGGCGCAGAGGCCCTTGCCACCGCTGCAGACCTTCATTCCGCGCGGATTCGGGACGCGGTTCGAGCTCAACCTGGACCTGGATCTGGATGCGCTGGGACGTCACCTCTCGGATCTGCTGACGAGCAAGTCGCTGATCGTGGAGGGGCATCGGCTCGGAATCGGGCGCGTCGATCTTGCCGGGGACGGGAGAGACCTCGTCTTGAGCGCACTGCTCACGGGCGAGGCCGCCGGCTCGATCGAAATTCGGGCTGTTCCTGTCTTCGATACGCAGCAACAGGCGATTCGCCTGCGGGAGCTGGATTTCGTCTTTGAGCCGCAGGACCCGGATCAGGCCCTGATGGTCGACCTGTTCTATCAGCGCATCCAGACGGCGCTGCAAGACGGTGCCAACGAGCTCCTGGGGGCGCGTACCGAGGGAATGAGAGAGGCGTTGGAGTCGGCGTTGTCCCGGTCTCTCCCGCAGGGTCTGAAGCTCGATTTGGCGTCCTTGCGGCTGGCGAGCTTGGATCTGCGGGTGATCGGCTCGGAATTGCGCTTGACCGGGACGGCGACGGGCAGCCTGGCGGTGACGCCCCGTTGAGGGAGTCCCTATTGGCGGCTGTTTCTGTTCAACTATGGAGAAATACAGAAGCTACTCGAACAGGTTCTGAAAGGCGCGGGAGAACTGTTTGAATGCCTCCCAGCCGTCTTTGTCCATCACCTGGTCAATGACCCAGCGGTTCTCCGCGCTGTCGCCCATCAGAGACTGTATCTCGTACCCCAAGTGCCGCAAGAAGGCGTAGCTGGGTCCTTCCGCGTCCAGTTGGAGCTCCGCGTACTCCCCGGAGCGCCGGTTGAGCAGATCGATGAAGGGCCGGCCGTAATCACCGTTGCCGAAGAGGTCCTCTGCGTTGTCCTGAATATGATCGATGAGCTTGGTGGCAAAAGCGGTAATCAGGGCGCGGCGGTCATCTTCTCCCATGATTTCGTGGGACAGGCGGTCGGCGATCTGGATCAGAAAGACCAGGTATTCCTGTACCACCGCCAAGCGCTGGGCATCATCCTCGTAGATGAAGCGTTCGCAGTGCAGGTTGATCGCCTTCTCCACGGACAGGCGCCAAGCGATGAAGGCGAGTGCAGTCGCAATCTCGGGAACGGAGCGCTGCTGCTCGTCGTCCCACCAATGACTCTTGATTCTCAGCGCCACGTGCTACACCTCTAGCTTGAAAAGTATGTCTCCGACCAAGCCTTGGCAGGTCTGGTCGGAACTTTCAGGTTTTAAACTCAGAAGTTTACTAGGAAATAGGTGCGCATTGGAATTGCACAGTCGTTTTCGGGCTAGCCTATGAACGAGCACAGGATACTCACGCTGGCCAAGGCGGTTCAGCGCAACTGTCACATCTCCGATGCACGCTACGGGGCGGATTATTCCCTTTGCGTGTATCTGATGAAGATGCGCGAATACTACCGTTGGGAGATGAATCTCCCGCTCGGGTCCGCGCTCGGGAAGGACCAAGTGGGACGCTGGCTGCAAGACCGAGAGCAGCTATGGGAAGAGCTGGAGGGCACGGAGCTCTCCCCTATCGAAGTCGAGGGCGAGCAATTCGATCCGTTCGATTCCGAAGGGATCAACGCACGTCTGGAGCGCCACGGACTGATCTATAGCAGTGGACTTGGCAACAATGCAAAGCCCCATTTTTTTCTCGGCGACTTGGAGGAGCGTTTGCGCGTAGGCAGCTACGAAGTGTTTGTTGCTGCCGGCGAGCACGCACGCGATCTCACGGCTCCGCCGGCGATGACTTTGAACCGACGTATCTTTCTGCGCCGCGAATCGCTGCGCCGCATGCTGTGGGAAAAGCTCGAGAGCTGGCGCTGGAGCCGTGCCGAGAACGCACTCGGACGGGCATTCGCCTGTTACGATTTCGATCATTCCCTGCAGCGCGCGTTGGACGACATGGCGGATCGCGAGATCGATGCGGCGCTGCTGCATGAACAGGGGGAATACGAGGCCGGGATCGGCCTAGGCGCGGGTTGGGAGCCGATGCTCCTGGATTTGGTCCACACACCCGCCGAGCTGATGGCTCGGGCGGTGCGCGATCACCTTGCGGACTGCTTGATCACCCTCCCGGCTTTGGCCACCGCAGGCAACCAGGCGTCTTTGCATTTCTTCTTGGGCAACCTCACGAGCATGCGCAAGGAGATATTCCCGGGTTTGGAGTTGGCCTACGCGAAATGGCTTGCGAGCGGCGATACGGAGCCGCTCGCCGCCATCGCCGAAGCGGGACGCGACCACTGGTATCGGGTCGCCCGTTCGATGCTGGCGCTGCATCGGCAATCCGGGGCGGAGGTCGCCGTGCGGATGCGTGAGCTCGTCGCCGAGAATTACCTTTAGTTGATTGTCTCGCTCTGCTCACAGTTTTCCCGATCGCCGTATCCGCCCAACAGGCGGTACCGGGTTCGGACAGTGGAGGTAGCCGTTATCCGACTTCCAAGCTTCTAAAGGCTTCCTGCGGGACGCGGCATGTATCCCAGGCGGAGCGCGCCTGAATCCAGAACTCCTTGAGGTTGGCTGGACGCTCGAAGAACGACTCCTGCCCCAGGAAGTCCCAGGCCTGCAGAAGAGAGGGGATGGGCTCTGCCGGCTCAACCGGTGCCGCGGCGTCTGATTTACTGAGCTTGCGACCAGCGCTGTCGACGGCCAGCGGCAGGTGGGCGTAAGCCGGAACGGCTGCGGCGAGGGTCCGGAACAGGTATATCTGGCGCGGTGTCGAGGAGAGCAGGTCCGCACCTCGCACCACATGATTGATTCCCTGAAAGCGGTCATCGACCACGACCGCGAGCTGATAGGCGTGGATCCCGTCCGTGCGGCGCAGCACGAAGTCGCCTACTTCCCGTTCCAAGTCCTGGCGCAGCTCCCCTTGAATGCGGTCGCGGACCAGGATAGGGCCGCTCTCGGTTCGCACGCGCAAGGAACGCGCCTTTTTCCCGTGCGGAAGGTGGATCCTGCAGGTGCCGGGGTAGATCGGACCGTCCGCCCCTGGCAGGCTGCTCGCCGCAATTTCTCTCCGGCTGCAGCCGCAAGGGAAAATCAAGCCGAAGCCGCGGAGTATCTCGATGGCCTCCGCATAAGCTTCGGTGCGTGAGCTTTGGTAGAGAATCCCTCCATCCCATTCGAACCCAAAGGTGTCAAGGGCGCGCAAGATGGCGTCTGCGGAACCCGGGACCTCCCGACTGTGATCGAGGTCCTCTATGCGCAGCAGCCATTCTCCACCGGCGGCGCGGGCGTCGAGAAAGCTGCCCAGCGCCGCAACGAGCGAGCCGAAGTGCAACGGCCCGGTGGGTGATGGGGCAAAGCGCCCGCGATAGCGGGACTTGCTCCCGGTCGTCTCGCCCGGTTGTGGGGTTGATGACCCTTGCTTCGTAATGGGGTCCGCCCGGAAAATGCTCTGGACCGCCCCTCAGCCGCGTTGTTTTTCGCGGATCTCGTCTAGGGTCTTGCAGTCGATGCAAAGGGTCGCGGTCGGCCTCGCCTCGAGGCGCCGAACGCCGATCTCCACGCCGCAGGCGTCGCAGAAGCCATATTCGTCGTTGTCCAGGCGGCTGATGGCTTCGTCGATTTTCTTGATCAGCTTTCGCTCCCGGTCACGGGTTCGCAGCTCGAGGCTGAACTCGGACTCCTGAGTCGCGCGGTCATTGGGATCGGGGAAGTTTGTCGCCTCGTCCTGCATGTGGTGAACGGTGCGGTCGACTTCCTCCATCAAGCTCTTCTTCCATGCCAGAAGGATGCCTCGGAAGTGCTCCTCCTGACCCGGGTTCATGTACTCCTCTTCCGCTGCGGTTGCGTAAGGCTCAAAGCCAAACGCCTTCGCACCCGGTTTTTCTGCTTCGGCCATACAAGTTCTCCCGAAAGGGCTGCCAATGGTTGCGGTGATCCGCTTGGCGCGTCCGGCAATCAGATGCCGCTTCTGCGCGAATCTCCGATCTGGAAAAACAGTGTTTAATACCAAATCGGGCATTTTGCAGCAACAGATTTCTGCGAATCGGCGCAAGGTTCGATGCCCGAAGTGTGCATCTTTAGCCGCCCCGGGGTAGGCTCTGTCACGAATTCGACGAGCTTTGACGCCGACGGGGAAATGTACAGGTTCGCTGCCTTGATCTTGGATGTGGACGGGACCCTCGCGGATACGGAGCGGGATGGTCACCGGCCGGCCTTCAATGCGGCCTTCGCCGACGTCGGTCTCGATTGGCATTGGTCAGTAGATCTCTATGGTGATCTCCTGGCGGTTACGGGCGGTAAGGAACGGATCCGCTATTTCATCGAGCACTGGCGTCCGCCTTTCCCGGTGCCGCAGGATCTGGAAGGATTCATTGCCGACCTACATCGGCGAAAAACCGGGCACTATCTGCGGCTCTTGCGCGGCGGCGGCATACCGTTGCGCACCGGCGTACTGCGTTTGCTGCGCGAGGCGCGGGCATCGGGAGTGCGTCTTGCCATCGCCACCACGACCACGATGGAGAATGTCGTAACCCTGCTAGAATGCAGCGGCCCGACGGGTTTGCCCGGTTGGTTCGAGGTCATCGCCGCGGGCGATGTGGTGGCGGCCAAAAAGCCGGCGCCGGATATCTTTCTCCTGGCGTTGAAAGAGCTGGAGCTTGACCCGCGTGACTGTGTCGCCGTCGAGGATTCGGACAACGGTGCGCGCTCGGCGCTGGGTGCCGATTTGCGGGCCTTGTTGGTGACGGTAAGCTCATACACGCAGGAGCAGGATTTCTCCGGTGCAGCGTTGGTGGTTGACGGGCTCGGCGAGCCCGACGCCTCGGTGAAGGTATTGCAGGGTACCCTCGCGGGCGCGAATTTCATCGACTTGGATGCGTTGGACACCATGCATCGTCGTGTCTACGCGGCGGCTTGAGTCATGAGCGATTCTTGGACAGGACTTTCGGCGCGTTCGCTAGATATCGAGCCGTTTCATGTCATGCGGCTCCTGGCTCGGGCCAAGGAGATGGAGGCCGCGGGACGCGATGTCGTGCATATGGAAATCGGTGAGCCGGATTTTCCGACTCCGGGCCCGATCACGGCGGCCGGGCAGAGGGCCTTGGCGGCGGGAAAGACGCGTTACACGCAGGCACGCGGTCTTGCGCAGCTGCGTGCCGCAATCGCCGGTCACTATCAGCGGCGTTATTCTGTCGCGGTCGATTCGGACCGAATCCTGGTCACCCCCGGTGCGTCCGGTGGGCTTCAGTTGCTGCTCGCTGCTTTACTCGATGTGGGTGACGGTGTGTTGATGCCCGATCCCGGCTACCCCTGCAACCGCCACCTGGTACAGCTTCTTGGAGGCGTTCCCAGGTTAGCGCCGGTCGGTCCGGACACGGGCTATCAGCTGACTGCGGACAACCTCGACACGTACTGGAGTCCGGACGTACGGGTAGTCATGGTCGCGAGCCCTTCCAACCCGACTGGTACGCTGCTGGGTGGCGAAGAGCTCGGTCGCTTGTATCGTGCGGTAAGGGCGCGCGGGGCGAGCTTGGTAGTGGACGAAATCTACCAAGGCCTCGTCTACGGCGAGCCGGACGGCACTGCGCTCGCCGCCGGCGCGGACGGGCTGTTCGTGGTCAACAGCTTCTCGAAGTACTTTGGTATGACCGGTTGGCGCCTGGGTTGGGTGGTGGCGCCCGGCGATTGCGTCGAGGTACTGGAACGCTTGGCGCAGAATCTCTATCTTGCGGCGCCTACACCGTCGCAGTATGCGGGGCTGGCGGCCTTCGAGTCCGAGACGTTGAAGCTCTTGGAATCGCGGCGACTGGAGCTTGCGCGGCGGCGCGACTTCCTGTTGTCAGAGCTGATGGACGTCGGTTTCCTGTTTCCCGTCGTACCGCAGGGGGCATTCTATCTGTATGCTCGCTGCGACGGCCTGACCGACGATAGTAACGACTTTGCAGCGCGCTTGCTCGAGCAGCAGGCCGTTGCGGTTACTCCGGGCCAAGACTTCGGTGTAAACGAGCCAGAACGCCATTTGCGGTTTGCCTACACGACGGAATTGGGGTCCCTGCACGAAGGTGTACGCAGGATTTCCCGGTTTCTGGGCCGGGTCTCGCGTCGCTGAGGGAGATGCGATTGGGGGGCCTTATCCGCAAGGCAGGTTTTAGTGTCAACACCGACATGCGCCCGGGAGATACCCCGAGTATTCTCGAGCCCTGATTCTGAACCGTAATACTGGTCTTAGCCGAATCAAACGATGATGAAGATTCTTCGCGTCGCCTTTTCGTATCTGAGCGGCATCTGGCGTTACCGCTGGATTGCGTTGGTTATTGCAGCGATCACCTGTGCGATCGGATGGTTCTACGTCGCAACCCTTCCGGACGTCTATGTTTCCAGCGCGCGCGTGCTCGTCGACACGGACTCGTTGCTCAAGCCCCTGATCAGCGAATCGGTGGTCTCGACGGAAGAGAGTCGGCGCGCCACCATGATGGCCCGCGTCCTGTTCAGCCGAGAGAACATGGAGAAGCTTGCCCGCAAGACGGATATGGCTCTGCAGACCCAGACACCGGAGGAAATGGACGCCCTGGTTAAACGCCTGAAGAGCAAGCTGCACCTCAGGCAAGTCGGGAAAAACATTTACGAGATCTCTTTCCAAGGAAATTCTCCGGAGTTTGCCGCGCGCGCTGTTCAATCGATGCTGACGATCTTCGTCGAGCCGAATCCGGGCGCGACCCGTCAGGATCAGGATTCCGCCGAGCAGTCCCTGCAGCGCGAGATCGAGGACTCCGAGCGCCGAGTACAAGAAGCCGACCGCGAGATCGAAGACTTCGAGCTACGCGAGCTCGAATTCGTCTCCTCCAAGGGAGACTACGATCAGCAGCTGAAGTCGGCAAAAGACCAGCACGAGGATGCGCAGGAGATGCTGGCTCTGGCACGAACTCGGCTCGAGGAGCTGCAGGGGAAAATCAAGGGCGTCGCGGCGGAGAATGACGAGATCAAGGCGCAACAGCACGAGCAGCAGTTGCAGCAGTCCTTGGAGGCCGTGGTCGCCCCTCAGGACGCGCAAATCCGGGAGATGGAGGCCCAAGTGGACAGCCTCCTGCTCAAGTACACGGATCTGCATCCCGACGTCACGGCGTTGCGTCGAACCGTTAAACGGCTGAAAGCCGAGCGCGACGCGGCACGCGCGGCATTCCTCTCCGGGCAGAGCGCCGTCGGCGAAACTGAGGATTTCGCCAATCCGGTCTACGAAGAGATGCGGCTGCGTCTCTCGGAAGCCGAAGCGGAAGTCGGCGGGAAAGAGGCGCGGGTCGAGGACCTTGGCAACAAGCTTGTGGATTTACAGCATGCGGTCGACCAAGTGCTGCAGCTCGAGGACGAGCAGCAGCAGTTGACGCGGGATCACGCAACTCTCGCAAAGAATCACGCTTCGCTGCTCATGCGGCTGGAAAAGGCGCGTCTCACACGTGAGGCGGACACCAGTGTCGGCTCGGTAAGCTTTCGCACCTTGGACCCGCCAGAAGTGCCGCGCGAGCCCTCGGGTCCCAATCGGGTCGGGATGAGCAGCGCGGTGTTTGGTGGGGCAATCGCCGCGGGCATTGGCATCGCCTTCCTCATCTCCATGCTGCGTCCGGTCTTCGGAGGCAGACGCCAGCTCAGCGAAGCGGTGGGTGTTCCCGTTTTGGGCAGCGTAAACATGATCTGGACGCCACAGCAGAAGACGAAGCGTCGTGTCGTGAATCTCGCTTTCATGATCGGAGTTTTAGGGTTGGTCGGCTCGTTCGCTTTAGTATTTTCAGTCTTTTCGTCTCGAATCGACGTCATGTCCTATTTTCCGCTCTAATCGATTGGATTCTGGACTTCGTGCCAACATCGGGTAGAGGATGCAATTCCTGGGCCAAACATCATGAGTACGATCGAGAAAGCCGTCCGACGCTTCGCTGAAAAACGCGCGCAGGAAGAAGCGGACAAGGCGCAAGCACGGACGGGCTCAACCGCCGGGAACGTTGGCGAAATCGTCGACGGTTCACCATCCGATGCGCCGGCGTCGGCGGTTGCAACTGCGGCTGCCCCTGTGCCGGAGAGGCAAGCTGTTGCGGTTTCCGATCAAACCGCAGCCGGTTCGGGCTCGTCCCCCGAATCCGGCGCCCCGGGGAGCGAATTCGAAAGCTTGGAGCTGGAGGTCGAGCCCAAAGGCTTGACGACGGAATTGAAGCTCACGGAGAACGTCAGCGATCTGATCTTGTCTTCCGAGGGCGGGCGTAACTGGACGGCGGAAGAGTTTCGCGTGATCAAGCGCCCGCTGTTGGACAACGCGTTCAATGGCGCTGCAACGGCTGGCAAGCCGTCGAATTTGATCATGGTTTCCAGCTCTGTGCAGGGGGAGGGCAAGACCTTCACTGCGTTGAACCTTGCCATATCCATGGCCTTGGAGCGCGACAGCGCGGTGCTGCTGGTGGATGCCGACGTTGCCAAGCCGGGTTTGTCAAAGACGCTCGGAGTCGAAGACAAGCCAGGCCTGATCGAGCACTTGGTCGATAGGCGCAACGATCTCTCTGAAATGTTACTTCGCACCGACATTCCGAAGCTCACCGTTTTGCCCGCGGGTCAAAAGCACAAGCGTTCCACCGAGCTCTTGGCGAGTGCAAATATGAAACGTTTGCTCGGGGAACTGGCCAACCGATATTCGGATCGCATCGTGCTTTTCGATTCGCCGCCGTTGCTCGAGACCAGCGAGGCCAGCGTGCTTGCATCGCTGATGGGGCAGGTCGTGATCGTCGTCGAGTATGAAACCACGTCCCGGGTCACCGTCAAAGCGGCGCTCTCTCAACTCGAGGATACGGACAACGCCTATCTGATTCTGAACAAGTGCGAGGAAAACAGCTATTCCGGGAAAAATGGCTACCGATACGACTCAAATGTGGAAAGGTAATTGGGAGCCAGATGGTGAGATGCGCGTTCCAGCAAGGGATCAGTGCACATGCGATACTGGCGCTGGGTCGGCGCGTTATGATTTAAGCGATAACCTTTTCGGTCTGGATTTCAACCTCAACTTCAACTGCGATCTCACCCGCTAAGCACGATGTATGATGAGTTCTACCGGCTGAACGGCAAGCCGTTTCAACTGACGCCGGATCAGCGATTCTTCTTCGACAGTCAGGTCCACCACCGGGCCATGGCCTACTTGCGCTATGGCCTCGAGCAAGGCGAGGGCTTCATCGTCATCTCCGGAGGTATAGGGACCGGAAAGACGATGCTGGTGCGCGAGCTTTTCAGCGAGCTGGAGAATCGCGACATAGTGGCCGCACAGCTTGTAACCACCCAGGTTGACGCTGAGGACATGCTGCGGATGGTGTGCGCGTCGTTCGGCCTGGCCCACGAGGGGATGAACAAGGCGACGCTGCTCCATAACCTGGAGGTGATCGGCAGATCTCGGTTTGCCGAGGGGAAGCGCATCCTGCTGGTCGTTGACGAAGCGCAGAATCTGCCGGCGCGCTCGCTCGAGGAGCTGCGGATGCTCGCCAATTTCCAAGTGGAGGGGCGCTCGCTTTTTCAGAGCTTTCTGCTCGGTCAGGAAGAGCTTCGCCGCACCTTGCAGGGACCGGGAATGGAGCAGCTGCGGCAACGCATCATCGCCTCTTATCACCTGGAGCCCTTGTCGGAGGAAGAGACCCGAGGCTACATCGAATACCGGTTGACGTTGGTCGGCTGGCGTGGGGATCCGTCTTTGGACGACGCCCTCTTTGCGGGAGTATTTGCGTTCACCGACGGTGTGCCGCGGCGCATAAACACCCTCTGTGACCGTTTGTTCCTCTACGGGTGCATAGAGGAGAAGCATGCCCTCGGCGCTGAAGACCTGGAAGTCGTCCAGGGCGAGTTGAAACGGGAGGTGGGGAACGCCCAACCCGATCAGGTCAAAAAAGCCGTTACCTCCGACGAGGGGCTCGGTGCCGAAGAAGAGAGATCGAGCTTCGAATCGGACCTTGAGTCTGCGGACCAACAGTCCATGTCTCTGCGTTTGGCCAGGTTGGAGGAAGATGTGAGGGGCCTGAGGCAGACCGTGCAGCACGAGCGCAAGCTCCTGCGTAAGGCCGTGCTGCTGCAGCTGGATCTGGAAGCTTACGATGACATCGACTGACCGCTTGCGCCTGGTCTGCGTCGTGGGCGCGCGGCCGAACTTCATGAAGATCGCCCCCTTGATGCGGGCCTTTGCCCGCGAGAGTGCGCTCGGCGCCACCCTGGTACACACGGGGCAGCACTACGACAAGGCGATGAAGTCGTCATTTTTCGAGCAGCTGGATATACCGGAGCCAGATGTGGATCTGGAGGTCGGGTCGGCGAGTCATGCGGTCCAGACAGCGGAGATCATGAAGCGCTTCGAGCCGGAAATGGAGCGCTTGCGTGCAGATGCGATCTTGGTGGTGGGAGACGTCAACTCCACGATTGCCTGCGCCCTTGTAGCGGCCAAGAAAGGCATTCCTATAATCCATGTGGAAGCGGGCCTGCGCAGCTACGACCGCAGCATGCCGGAAGAGATTAACAGGGTCCTGACGGACCAGCTCTCGGACCTGCTCTATACCACCGAGCGGGATGCAGGGCACAACCTCGCCACGGAAGGTATCGACCCGGCGCGTGTGCGGTTTGTGGGCAATGTGATGATTGATAACCTGCTACATACGAGGGAGCGGTGTCCCGACCCACAAGCCGTTCTCTCGCGCTTCTCGATCCCCGACCGGGTCTGGAAAGCGGGCGGCTACGGAATGACTACATTGCACCGGCCCTCCAACGTAGATGACCCGCAAGTTCTGCGTGCTCTCTTGGAAACCATCGGTGAGCTTGCAGGGGCGTTGCCTATAGTTTTTCCGGCCCATCCGCGAACCGTTGCGCGGATTCAATCCGCAGGCTTGGATCGGCTCTTCGGCGAGGATTTCATGCTCCTGCCGCCGCTCGGGTATCTGGATATGCTTAGCCTGATGGCCGCAGCGAAGGTACTGCTCACGGATTCGGGCGGTATACAAGAAGAGACCACCGCGCTCGGCGTGCCCTGTATCACGCTTCGGGAGAACACGGAGCGGCCGATCACGGTCAGTGCCGGGACCAACAGCGTTGTTGGTAGGGATCCCGAACGCATCCGCGCCACGTTCGATTCGGTCCTGACGAGCGGCGGCAAAGCTGGAAGGGTACCCGAGCTCTGGGACGGACGGGCGGCGGAACGCGTCGCCGCGGATATTGTCCGCTGGGCGGCGGACCGCCGGGCCTAGGGCGGTATTTACACCATAAGCCTGGAGCAAGCTGGTGCGGAGCTGGTAGTGCGGTTGAACGCAATGACGCTGCCCGTTGCCAACGCAATCGGGCCGGTAATTGCGCGGGACCTTGGCTGAGTCCAGGCCCTCGTGATTAAGACGCGGCCATCCAAACCGGACCTGTTGTTCTTATGTCATCGGATCCCTTATCCACCGGACAAGGGAGACAAGATCAGGTCCTATCATTGGCTGCTTGCGCTGGCGGAGTCCTTTCGCGTACACCTCGCTGCCTTCGTGGATGACCCTTCTGATTGGGGGTATCGGGAGAAGATCGAGGACCTGTGCGAGAGCTGTTTACTGCTTCCTTTGAAGCCCGCACCGACCAAGGCCAGAAGCTTCGCCGGTTTGCTGACGGGCGAAGCCCTTAGTCTGCCCTACTACCGAGATCGTGGACTGTACCGCTGGTTGGGTCGGACCTGGCGTTCTCACGACATCCGTTATCTGGTGGTCTACTCGTCCGCCATGGCACAATACGTCGTCGGCCCGCCCTTGGACAGCGCACGCCGGATAATCGACTTTGCCGACGTGGATTCGGAGAAATGGCGGCAGGTTGCAAAGGGCAGACGCGGTCCGATGCGCTGGGTCTACGGACGCGAAGCGACCAGACTCGGGGCGTTCGATTCGATGATCGCGCGTGCTTTCGATGTTGGTGTGTTCGTATCCCCGGCGGATGCGGCCTGGTTTCGCGATGGGCTCGGCGCCGATGGCAAGCGCGTGACCCATGTGAGCAACGGCGTGGACAGCGTTTATTTCGACCCTCGACTCGGGGGCCAATCTCCCTTTCCCGATGGCGCGCCGTCCGTCGTTTTTACAGGTGCAATGGACTGTTGGGAAAACGTGGACGCCGTGACCTGATTCGTCGACGAGGTCTGGCCGCTCATCCGCGCCGGAGAGCCGCGCGCGGTTTTCTACATCGTCGGCAGCCAGCCCGCTTCCCGCGTGAAGCAACTCGAAGGGGACGGTGTCGTGGTGACGGGCGGAGTACCCGACGTCAGGCCATACTTGGGCCACGCCAAGGCCGTGGTTGCGCCTATGCGTATCGCCCGGGGGATCGAGACCAAGGTGCTAGAGGCCATGTCCATGGCCCGTCCGGTGGTCTTGACCGCAAAGGGCGTGGAAGGCATTTCCGCAGAGGATGGCCGGGATTTGCTGGTAGCGGACGATCCACAGACATTCGCTGCTGCGGTTTTGGACCTGCTGGCCGGTAGTCGTCCTGGTGTTGGCGACGCCGCCAGGCGCTTGGTAAGGAGTTACTACGCTTGAGAGGAGAGCTGCCGGCGGTTGGTGCAGCTGATCGAAGGCCGCGAGCAGCCGGACGTGGAGTTCACAGACGCACCTGTATAGATGTTTTGTTAAAACAGCACGATCGTGCGGGAAGAGATCGGACATACAGCCAAGTTCCGCTATGCCTTCGTGCGTCACGTCGCGCCGAGCTAGCGTCTGGTGTGCACAGCCTGAACAGGGGGCTTGAGCTGATGGAAGACGATCGGATCGATAACGGAGAGCTAGCCGGTGCGCGGGCGCCCGGACCCGAGCTCACGGTCATCGTGCCGACCTTTAACGAGCGAGGCAACGTAGAAGAGGTGGCGAATCGCCTCGACGCATGTCTGAGCGGAGTGCGTTGGGAGGTTATTTTCGTCGACGATGATTCTCCCGACGGAACTGCGGAGCGGGTGCGGGAGTTGGCGCGGGCAGACTCGCGCGTGAGGCTGGTGCATCGTATCAACCGCCGGGGGCTATCCAGCGCGTGCGTGGAAGGAATGCTGGCCTCGAGCTCCCCGTATCTCGCCGTGATGGATGGCGATATGCAGCATGACGAGTCTTTGCTCACGGACATGCTCGGGGTGTTGAAGGATGAGAATTACGATGTGGTTGTCGGTAGCCGTTACGCGGAAGGCGGCAGCACCGGCGAGTGGGCGTCGGATCGGGAGTTCATCAGCCGGTATGCAACGCGCCTTGCCAGGTTGATCGTGAAAACGGAGCTCAGCGACCCGATGAGTGGTTTCTTCGCGTTGAAACGGGAGATTCTGCACGAGTCGGCGAAGAACCTCTCGGGATTGGGTTTCAAAATTCTTCTCGACCTGGTCGTGTCCGCAGGTAGACCTTTACGTGTGAAAGAGCTGCCCTACACCTTTCGCACAAGGCTGCATGGCGAGAGTAAGCTGGACGTGAGCGTGGCCTGGGAGTACGTGATGATGATCCTGGACAAGAGTCTTGGATCCTATGTGCCAGTTCGTTTCATTCCCTTCGCCTTTATCGGCGGTATTGGCGTGTTTGTCCACATGGCCGTGTTGTGGGTGCTGTTTCGACTGATGGATTTTACCTTCATCACCGGGCAAACGACGGCTACGCTCGTCGCTATGACGACGAACTTTCTGATGAACAATGCGTTAACCTATCGCGACCGAAGGTTGCGAGGCAGATCGCTTTTACGGGGGTGGTTTTCCTTTACCGTCGCGTGCTCGGTGGGAGCCGTGGCGAACGTGGGTATTGCAACCTACCTTTTCGAAGGCGATTTGCTCGGGGAAGTAGGATGGGCACTGTCTGCGTTCGCAGGTATCATCGTTGGCGCCGTGTGGAACTACGCTGTTACCTCCGTATACACCTGGAATAAGCCGAAGGTCACTTGATCGTCGAAAGTTCTACACATTCTCGATCACTCGATTCCACTGTACAGCGGTGCTCGCCTCGTGCCCGGGCAAGCTCCGGGTTCCGCGCCGGGTAGGGCCCCCTGATTCGATCAAGTTCCCCGAGGGGGACCAAGGATCACCGTCAGGCCGCGGGAGCGATATCACGCATGCAAGGTTCGAAACTGGACATAGCGGTGCCGAAGGAGTCCTTCCTTGATCGGGCACGGCGGGTGCTTGAGATCGAAGCCGCTGCCGTGAGTGCTCTTGCGGGGCAGGTGGATTCCGACTTGGCCGATGCGGTAGGTGCCATTCTCATAACCAGTGGCCGGGTGATCGTTTGCGGCATGGGGAAATCCGGGCTGATCGGGAACAAGATTGCGGCGACTCTGGCGAGTACCGGCACGCCTTCTTTTTCCATGCATCCGGGCGAGGCTTACCATGGCGACTTGGGCATGGTGCGGCCTGAGGATATTTTCCTGGCACTGTCCAACTCCGGGGAGACGGAGGAGGTCATCCGCCTCATCCCGTTTCTTAGAGACAATGGAAACCGGCTCATCGCGATTACAGGCCGGCCGAATTCGACGCTGGCGCGAAACGCGGATTTCCACCTGAACGCAGCGGTTCCGAAAGAGGCTTGTCCGCTGCAGCTCGCCCCCACCGCCTCCACCACGGCGGCGCTGGCCATGGGAGATGCCCTCGCCATCGTGCTGATGGAGGCGCGCGGGTTCCGCCCCGAGCATTTCGCGCGTTTCCATCCTGGCGGCAGCTTGGGCCGCCGGCTGCTAACGCGCGTGAGTCATGTGATGCACACGAAAGATCTGCCGGTCGTCTTTCCAGGGGACCAGGCGGCCCACGTAGTGCAGACCATCAGCCAAGGACGCATGGGCGTCGCTGTCGTTTGCGACGGCTCCGAGGTGGCCGGCATTATCACCGACGGGGATCTACGCCGCGCCATCGAGAAGCACCGCAAAGAGTTTTCGGAGCTGCGGGCAAGTGACATGATGACCGCAAACCCCATGCAGATCGACAGCGAAGCCAGCTTGCAGCATGCCGTCGATCTAATGACCGAGCACAGCATTACAAGCCTGGTCATCGCGGAAAACGGACGCTTGACGGGCTTGGTTCATTTGTTCGACTGCACCGTGTGACATGCCATTGCGCACGATACGCATGACCTGGGTGAGCATACGATGCGCGCGGGCATGCAGTTAGACCCAAGTTCAGGTCCCAAACCCTCTTGCGCCTAAGGTGTCAACTCGGGGTAGGGGAGGCATGCCGAAGTCAGATCACTCGGCGTAGCCACCTCTGCTGCGCCCTCCCCAATCCCGGGCGTAGTAGCTAGCGCGTCCGCCGGGTATAACCGTAACTCCGCCCTCACTCACTGTATAGCGCTGACTGTCTGCTTCCTTATCGAAGCCAATATTGGCGCCCGGCTCGATCATGTTGTGGCGATCAACGATGACGCGGCGCAGGCGGGAGCCTTTGCAGACGCGCACGTAGTCCATGATGATGCAATCTTCGATCTCGACGTCCTCTTCGATCACCGCTTCGCGCCGGATGATGGAGTTGTTGATGCGCACGTTGTCATGGATCACGGTTGCGGAACCCAGCAGGCTGTTGTGCACCGCCCCGCCGAGGACCCGCGCAACCGGTCCCTGGTAGTTGCTCGAGAAAATCGGCCACTCCGGGTTGAAGACATCGAACACGGGCTCGCCGCCAAGTACATCTTTGTGGGAATCGAAGTAGGCGTCGATGGAGCCGACATCGCGCCAGTAAACGCGATGCTCGTAAGGCTTAATGCCGGGGATCTCATTGGTTGCGCGTCTGCGATGCCTTCCAGGCAGGGGCGCGGACGAAGGTCAGAAGCGCGTTCTCGTATTTTCCACGACTTGCCTGCTGACGGAAATGCGCTCGGACGGATTTTTGATCTCAGGCTGATCGAGGTCAGCAACACCTTCCCGAGGCTGCGCAACATACGCGGTTCCGCGGGAGAATCGACCGGCGCAAAACCGATTGTTGCATCAATGTTGGCCGCTTTCCGTGCGTGCCGCGGTTTGCGGCCGAGCAGGCGTCGATGCGAAGGCTCCGCGGGGAGGTGACACCATGGGTGCGAGGCGTATCGGTCAAGGGGTACACTGCGGACCCTTGAGATTCTGAACCAGAACAGTCCTTCAATGCAGCAATATCTTGAGCTACTCCGAGACGTGGTGGACAACGGCAGGGACAAACCGGATCGCACCGGCGTTGGCACCCGCTCCGTCTTCGGGCGCCAGCTGCGCTTCGATCTCTCCCGGGGTTTCCCCTTGGTCACGACCAAGAAAATCCACGTGCGCAGCGTCATCTACGAGCTGCTTTGGTTCCTGGCCGGATCAACGGACAACCGGTGGCTGAAGGAGCGTGGGGTCAACATATGGGACGAGTGGGCGGCCGAGAACGGAGACCTTGGTCCCATCTACGGCCACCAATGGCGCAGCTGGGCCTGTCCCGACGGCTCGACCATCGATCAGATCAGCGAGGTCGTGGAGGGAATCCGGACGAATCCCGACTCGCGCCGCCTTCTGGTGTCCGCCTGGAATCCGGCGGAGCTCCCTCACGACGGCCTCTCGCCACAGGATAATGTTGCCCATGGACGGATGGCTTTGGCACCCTGTCACTGCCTGTTCCAGTTTTACGTGCATGCAGGGCAGCTCTCCTGTCAGCTTTATCAGCGCAGTGCCGATCTGTTCTTGGGAGTACCCTTCAACATCGCCAGCTACGCCTTGCTCACCCACATGGTTGCGCAGCAATGCGACCTGGACGTCGGTGACTTTGTGCATAGCTTCGGCGATCTGCACCTCTACCGAAATCATCTCACCGAGGACATCGTCTATGAGCAGCTTAGGCGCGAACCGCGGCCGTTGCCGCATTTGTCCATCGGTCGCCGCCCGCCTTCACTGTTGGAATATGAGCTGGAGGATTTCCGGTTCGACGGTTACGATCCTCGACCGACGATACGCGCACCCATCGCCGTTTGAACCGGCCCGCTGGAGATCCGTTCCGTGACCGAAGCCTTGATCGACTATGGACTTTTTCTCGCCAAGACCCTGACTATTGTCCTGGCGACCGGGGCGCTGCTCGTCTCCTTGGTGCGCTCGCGCCGCGGACAGCGGGTGGACGGCGACCGAATTGAGGTGACCTACCTCAACGGGAAGTATCGCGATATGGCACGGGTCCTGAAGAGGGCTTCGCTGCCCAAGAAGGACTTCATCCGCACGCTAAAACGGGACCGTAAGGCGCGGAAGCGGCGAGAGAAAGGCGGTGACGTAGAGCGCCGGCGGATTTTCGTGATCGATTTTCACGGTGACATCAAGGCCACCGAGGCCGCCTCGTTGCGAGAGATCGTCACCGGGATCCTCATGGAGGCGGGGGAGGGTGATGAAGTATTGGTGCGCCTGGAGAACGCAGGCGGTATGGTAACGGAGCATGGGCTCGCCGCCTCGCAGCTGGCCCGCGTCCGCAAGCGCAAGATTGCGTTGACCGTGGTCGTGGACAAGGTGGCTGCCAGCGGTGGCTACTTGATGGCCTGCGTAGGCGAGCGGATCATCGCTGCCCCCTTTGCGGTTGTGGGGTCCATCGGCGTTGTGGCGCAGTTGCCGAATTTCCACCGTCTCTTGGAGCGGGAAGGCGTGGATTTCGAGCTGCACACGGCTGGTGAGTACAAGCGGACCCTGACCCTGTTTGGCGAGAACTCGGACACGGGCCGGCAAAAGCTCCGCGAGCAGTTGGAGGAGACCCACGCCCTGTTCAAGGACTTCATCCACGAGTATCGGCCCGACGTCGATCTGGACCGGGTGGCCACCGGAGAGTATTGGCACGGGACCCGGGCTTTGGAGCTGGGCCTGGTGGACGAGGTCAAGACCAGTGACGACTACCTGATGGACGCAAGCGGCGATGCGGACATCTTTCTGGTCACCTATGCGGTTCACAAAAGGCCGATTGAGCGCTTGCTCTCGTCCCTGCAGGACGCCGTGCTGCGGGCGTTTGCCCCGGTGGCGCGATAGATGCAACGTCAAGAAGACCATCAAAGAAGCCGTACGAGATCAAATCGACGAGGAGCACGCATGAACATGCGATCTGCATCCGGGACGTACAACGACAAGAACCTATCCAACCTCCGCGCTGGAGGTGGCGCAAGATTGTGCCGCTTCGGCGCCGTCGCGCTGTTATGCGGTTTATTCGCTGCACCTGGTGCTGCCGCTGAAGCGGGTCGGGAGGGCGCCGCGTCGGTGCAGGAGACCCAGGCTTCGCAGCAGGCCGACCCCATGTACGAGGCCTTGAGCAACCTGCACGCAACACAGCGTTGGCTGGAAGGGGAGATCGGGCGTCTTCAAGATCAATTGGCGGAGTCGGCTTCAGGATTTACCGCCATACAGCAGGCGTTGCGGGACAAGGAAACCGAGGTCTCCGAACTCAAGGTGCGGCTCGTGGAGCTGGAGCGCTCGAATCGGGAAGCTGAGGAGGCGCGCAGACTGGTGATTGCGGAGAACTCGAAGCTTGCTGCCGCTCTCTCGGCGCAAGGCACCACGGGTGCCCAGGACCTGCAGGGCCGGCTGAAGGCACTTCAGCAGCGCTTGAGCGCCATGGAGTTGGAAGGGGATGAGCGCAGATCGCGCTGTGCGGAGCTGGAGCAAGGACGCGATCACGCCTTGAGCGCGAATCTGATTATGCAGGCCGAAAAGAGGGAGCTGGAGGGGGAGCTGGAGCGTCAGGAACGGGCGCGAGACGAGCTGACGCGTCGGATCGAAACCCTGGAGGTGACCCTGGAGGCGAAGCGTGCGGAGTATGAGGTCCTGGCCAAGGAAAAGGACAAGCTGGAAGAAGCACTCGCCCAATCCGCCAGCCGAGTAGAGGATTTGACGCGGGAGCTTGGCGGTGACCGGGAGGCCCAACAGCGCGACGGGGTGCGGATCGAGCAGCTGATGGCGTCGCAGACGGATCTTCAGTCCGGGCTTGCCGAGCAAGAGCAAACTGCAAAGGCCGCTCAAGAGCGAGCGGATGCGGCGGAGGCCAAGCTCGCCGATTTGAAGGCGGCCAGCACCGCCCTCGAGAGCCGGACTGAAGCTTTGCGGGACTCATTGAGCGAGTCCGAGGACAAGGCGGACAACATGGAGTCGCAGCGCGAGGCTCGTTCGGCCGAGCTGGCGGCTGCGGAGGCGATGAAGGGGACGCTTTTGCGGGAGAACGCCGAGCTGCGCAACAGCCTGGAGAAGGCTCGCGAGGAGGCGGCGGATACTGGGCAACGGCTAAGGGTTTTGGAAGAGACTCATGCTGGCGCGGTCGCAGCCGTGGAGCGACTGCAGAAGGGTAAGGCCGAGCTTGAAGCCGACGCGCAAGAACTGGCCAAGACTGCGCCTGAGGCGCGAGATAAGTGTCCAAAGGCGGAAGCGGTTGCACTCGATCCGAGGGACCAACCCGAATGTCGAGTCGAGGCGTGTGAGGAGGGGCTTCAAGCGCTGGAGGCCGACAAGCAGCAGTTGACGCAGGAAGCCGCCAGCTTGCGCAATAACCTGGAGTCGTTGCGGGCACTTTTGCCAGTCACGTCGGGCGGCACGCTCACCGAGGAAAAGATGCAACAGGAGGCAGCCAAGCGGGCTGATGCCTTGCGTACGCTGTACAGGCAGCGCGGGCAGGTGGAAGACGCGGTTTGGAACGAGATGCGGTCCAAGCTGGAGGCGGAGCTGCGTGATCACCAGTTTTTGCTGGCGCAGTCCATGTCAGCCGAGGGCGTTTATCGCGTGAAGCGCGACGACAATTTGGGCAAGGTCAGCCAGAAGGTTTACGGGAAAGCGGGCCGCTGGTCGGAGATTTTCGATGCAAACCGCCACTTGCTGGAGAATCCGGACCGCCTGTTTCCGGGAATGACGCTGGTGATTCCCTGATGAGGTCCGGTAGTAGCTTTGCTGAATCCGGGATCGCGAGAGGTTGTGTTGGAAGCGACAGGCCGGCCTTGCGTGAGGCGGGCAAAGCACTCAGCCTTTCAAGCCATTCGGAACGAGGCGCAACCTGAGACTCCCGTCACGTATCCGGAACCTGCCGGGTAAGACGCGAGAACGCTTGTGCGGAGAATCACAAACTGAGGCGGCGGGCGCAGCTAATCTGAGCCCGCAGTACAAAAAAAGGGCGAGGTTGCCGCAGTCATGCCAGGGACGGTGAAGTTGGTCATGCTGCACTCCTCTTGGTGGTGACAAGCGCCTCGGCAGAGATGTCGGGGCGCTTCCTATTGCGCCACCGTCAGCAATGGCGGAATCTACCCGCCCCCGAATAGATGATCCTGATGATCTTACCGACGATGCGCTCCCAGCGGCCATGCTTCTCCCAGTCCAGGGTCAAGTCCTGCTCGGAGATGAGGCTCGCCGGGTGCTCCTTGGATTTCGTGCCGAACTGCTGCTTGCGCTCTGGGGCGTCGATTACTCACAGGACCTTTCGCATTGAAGCGAGAATTTCATCGCGCCACTTCAACAATTCGGTCTCCCCAGGAGACTCATCTACAGGGGCGGCGGCGCGTTCTTTGTCCCACTCAATGAACTCTTTGGTTCTTCCAAGAACCTCGCCGCCGAAATAATACCCGCCTCGGTATAGCTCTCGCCGAAGGTTCAACCCCGCGGTGTCTGTATCCCGCATCAGTTCGATCCTTCGGGCGGCAATAGTTTGTTTCGCTTCTTCATCGAGTGAATCGAACTCCAGGACCATCTTTCGAGTTCTAAGCGCGTCGAGAGATAACTGTTCCCGCGCATAGATATACTCCACGAACGCATCGTTTATTTTCGAGAAAATCTCTACTTTCTTTACGCTCAGCTCTTTGGTCAAGGCAAAGTTGTTTTGAGCATACGGAACAATCAGAGAGACAATCAGCCCACCTATGATCCCAGTGATCATCGCAGGCATCCATTTCTCGAAAAAAATTGTCCAGTTCATCAGTGAGTCTTCGTCTAGCATGACTGCGGCGGTGCATGTGCCTGCCGATACGCGCGGGCAGTGGCGCCATGACAACAGCATGTGTAACAGATCGTTCGGGCTGGTGGTAGTTTCTTCGTCATGACCACCGAAGAACAACAAACGATGGACGGCAGATTGGCGCGCGCGGACACGCTCACGGTCGCTCAATCGCCCGAGAGCCTGTGACGTTTCTTGGTACGCGGAGGACTCCCGAGTCGATCCGCTTATTTCCGCTTCTGGCCGGTTGCTGACGGTCGGGTGATCTGCGTGACCCTGTGGCCCTCGAAGGTGAGTTCGCTCTTGCCATTGGCACTGGAGTTTTCCTCGAGTGCTTTCAATTTTCCCGCAACCGACTCAAGCTGCGTCGCTGCCTCTTGCTGTTCTTGTGTCAATTCGGCGGCCGGCTTCTGCAGAGTATCCGGCTTCATCTTGTTGTGCTCTTCGATCTGGCGCGTCTTGACTAAGAGAAGCTCATGCAAGGTGCTCTTGACGTTCGGCTGAAGCTGCTCCTCGAAAGCGCTGATCTCCTCGTTGATTCGGTGCAGGTCCTTTCGAAAATCGTTCAACTGGATGCGAAAGCCACTTTCCTGTTGATCAATCGGCTGGTCAAAGTCGAGAGCGCCGAGTCAAATCGATTCGCCAGCATGCGAGAAGATGACAGCTCGAAGCTCCCTCTCGAACGCGTCCGAACTTCCTGTTACGTGAGCGTTGCAGAGATCTTCAAAGTGGCCCTGCGGAATGTAGCGGACCATCTCGACCTTGTCCGCGGGGGGCGTCGTTCAGGTTGCGGGTCTCCTGCGTCGCGTCGAGCCAAGTCAGCTTTCCCTCGAAGTTCTTCGCCAGATTACCAGACTTGCCGCGAAAGCGGTTCTTCTGCGACGACTGCGATCCCGCCTGGTGGATCAACAAAAGAGCAAACGCAATCTCTATCGCAAACTGATCAAGCGTGATGTTCCACGCCGTCAGGCGGCACGGGCAGTGTTCTCCAACAAGGCCCGCTGGGCGCTCTCCAACACCTTCGTGGTGACGCGGGCCTACCCCGTGGGTTGGTTCGTCGGGGAGATGGGACAGGCCATCCGCTCCAACAAGCAGCTACCGCGTTGGTTTGACGTGGATCGGTGGATACGTCTTGCGTAAGGAGCCGTGTACGGACCCGTAGGCACGGTTCTTTGGGCAGACGGGGGGCTGCGGCCCCCTCTGACCCGATTCCGGAGCGGTGCGTACCGCGGCACAAAAGGCTGTCGCCGAGCGCAGGGCGAAAGGGGGACTGGGATGTCCCATTTCGCATCCCGAGCACGGCGACACTCCGATGTCAAACTTGGGTTAGGCACGCACGGAGCGAAAAAGCTCGACAGAGTGTTCGAGCACCAGCCACGGCATTCCATCAGGGGCAGAGGCAATGGCCTCAATCAACAGCCCGGATCTATGGCTGCAATCTCTACCTTTTCACCATCACCGATTGGAAGCTTGGCAAACCGGGGGCGACCATCTATGTGTGAAAACGTCGGACCGGCTAGAAATTCAAAGGGGCCAGAGAACACGGGGCGGGCATGAAGCGATTTGTGACCGGCCAGGCGCGGGGACAGAGCACGTTGTTTTCCGAATGTCTGGAGGACTTCATCGCCGACTTCCGTAAGGGCCACGACAACGCGATCCGCAGAAGATGCGCCTGCTCCGCCAGATGGTGGAGCATTCCTTCGGAACCCTGAAGACCTGGATGGGGTGCACCCAATTTTCTGACCACGACGCTACCGAACGTCGACACCGAGATAAGCTTGCTTGTCCTCGCCTACATCCTCAAGCGCGTCGGGTGGTATCTTTCTGCAGCGCTGAAAGCGTCAGAAATCCAGGGGCCTGGGGCTCTGGCTTTTTGGGCTCGGGCCTCAAGCCAACCGGTGACGTTGCTTCATATCCAGGTAGACGAGGTTGGAAACCGCCCGGATCGCGTTGCTCCGCCGGGTGATCCAGCTGCCGTAGTTTTTGGCGCGGGAGGGCCGTTCGATGATTCCGACGAATGTGTAGGGATAACGCCTGCCACCGCGTCCCGGGGCCTCGATGATGCCCATGTTTCCACATAGGCGAGCGGTGGAGCCGGTCTTGTCGTAGACCTTCACGCTGCGGGGTATGGACCTGACGCCGTGGTAGATACGGTCCCGGTTGGGCAGGGCCATGATCTCCCGCAGATCGTCTGCGTGAGGCAGGCGGTTGTGCCACAGGGCGAAGAGGAAACGGCTGTAGTCGTGGGCCGATGCCAGATTGCGGTACGTGCGGCCATTGGGGGGAATCTTCTCGACGATTCGGGTCTCGCGGAAGATGCCCGGGGCGTTGGTCTTCAGGACGCGCTCCACGTCTTTCGCGCCGCGGTTGTTCTCGTGGCGACTGACGATGGACATGATGCGGTTGGTTGCCGAGTTGCTGCTGCGGCGGATCATTCGCTCCATTGTGTTGCGAACTTCCCGGGTGTATTGCATTTTGCCGCGGGAATCTTCGAGCTGGTAGAAGTACGCCTGCGCAACGAAGGGCTTGATCATGCTGGCTGCCTGGCGTGGGATGTCCTCGTTGATGGCGACCAGCTTCTGGCGCGTGGTGAAGTCGTAGACCGACCAGGAAGTCTTCTCTTCCGGCCGTATCAGGCCCTGGCTGCGCATGCGGTTTACCAGGCTGACAACTTGTCTTTGTAAATCGGTTTGCTGTTTTCCGGCTTGGGCAAAGGATGGTGTGCCCAGCAGCAGCGCGCCGGAGCAGGACGCCAAGGCAGCGAGGAAATCCCGTCGCGTGGGATGGAACAGGGTATTCCCCGAGAGCGAAGCGTCCATGAAGTCTTCTTGGATGCTCATGGTCGATTCTCACCCCTATCCGAAATCCGGTGTCTCGATGGCCAATGCCGCGCTGCTACGAAGAGGGAAGAATCAGATTCGCCCACCCGATGCAACGCCAGTCGCAACATCAGGATAGCCTTTCGATGTCGAAAGAACAAGGTTTGAGTGAAATTGAATTCCTGAGCTTTCTCAGAGAGATTGGAGATATTCTTAAGAAACGAGGAGCGATATCTGCGCTAGCCGAGGGGGTGGTGGACGTTGCGCGGGGGGAAACGGAAACGGCCGGGGGATCCGGCCGTTCCAGTCACATTACGCTAAACGGCGTTACACAACGCTGCCGAAAGATTTGTCGGCAGCACCTGCGGGCGGCTGCAATCCGGCGAATCTGCAACCCTGAGCGATCGGCCCGCCCGGGAATGCCTCGTAGAGATATTTCAGTCCGCCCTTGGCATGGAAGCGCTCTTCCAACGCATCGTGGAGCGCGCGCATGTTCGGCTTGTCCTGCGTCGCGAAGTAGGCCTGCAGCGCGCCGATCGCCTCCCAATGATCCGGACCAAGCGCGATCCCATCGGCCTCGGCGGCGGCTGACCGCCGAATCGCGCGTCCAGTCGGGCGGCGCGTGAGGGAAATCGGAGTCTGTCTGCGCCAAGCCTGGGTTCAGGATCTCGTTCATGTTATTGGCCATGTGTCTTCCTCCTCGATTCTATTTTGTCAGGTGTTGCGGGGTTTTGGTCTTTTCCGGTCTCGGTGGAGCCTCGCCTAATATACACGAACAGACTGCTAATTGTCGGAATCGGAATTTGGACTTTTCTGTCTTGCGTCTTGATCGGAAAATCGCTAGCTAAGGAGGAGAAAGGACATTGGCTCCTAGCCGCGGAGAAAAGACGAGGGTGACGCCGATCAACGCCGCACCCGCTGCCAGCTATCAGATACATGGGGCCGGAGGCGGGGCGTGAGGATTGGAGCAAGCTTGTCGGTCACTTCGCCGGCCGGCTGCGATGCCACCGTCTCAGCGATCTCCTGCGCTCGGCGCGTCACGGTCTGCTCGGCGGCGTTGGTGGCCGTCGCCTCTACGGAATCCTGGATCCGACGGATGAACCTGGGCTGTTCGAGAAGGCTGTCCAGAGAAGTGTCTATGAGCTCCTGCAACATGTGGGCGGTGTTTTGCCTTTCCTCGTCGAGCCGTTGTTGGACAACCAGCGGCAACACCTCGTTGATTAAGCGGGTCGTGGTGAGCTGCGCCTGTTCGCTCTGGACTTTGACGAAGCGCTTCTGAAGCCGCTCGGCCTCTTCATCCAGGCGAGAGACGAGCGTTTGCTGAGTCTCGGCAATCAGGTCTTGGGCCAGCCGTTCGGCGAGCCCGTCCAACAGCGGCGGGGTCAGGGTGCGAATGCGCTCATCGACCTGCGCCTCCGTCAGTGTGTCCGGAGCGGCTGGCTGCGGCTCGGCGACAGCGGCGTAACCAGAGTCAGGCTCTGCGATGGCCGCGGGTGCAGGGGCGACGACGGGTGGACTAACTGCTAGTTGTAGCTTCTCGAGCAGGCTCCCGAGTTTTTCCGGTGCGGTCGACTTGGATAGAATATCCAGAGCACCTTTCTTTTTTGCTTGTGCGAAGAACTCCGGGTCTTCGTTCGAGGTGCACATCACGACGGGGATGTGTTTTGTAGCCGGGGCCGTCTTGAGGATATCGAGGGCCTCGAATCCGTTCATACCTGGCATGGTGTGATCCATGAACACCGCGTCCGGCGGCGTTTCCCGGATGCGCTCCAGCGCCGATTCCGCAGCGTCTTCCGTCTCCACGGTCACGCCGTAGCGCTGAAGCTGGAGCCGCAGGGCGTACCGGGCAGATTTGGAGTCGTCCACCAAGAGAATTTTCATAGAGTTCACGCTGAATACTCCCCCTCGCTTGCAGGTGCGGCGGCAAAAGCGCCCATGGCATTATCTCTCGCTTCCGCAGTGATCTTGAGTTTCCCGGGTACGAATCCGGGTCCGATCGCCGCCCGGTGTCCGACCTGATTTCGAGATCTGATTGTTATCGGTCTATTGCCTCGTTATAAACTCGTGCAGCTCCGCCATTCGGAACGGGCAAGCGCGACAGCCACCGACTGCGGCTCTGCTTCGACGGCGGTGCTTCGCGGTCTCCGCTGGAATTTTAGAGAAAGCGGGAGCAAAGTTCCATGGAACCGGCAATCTGTGTCGGGCAGAATGCGGCCAAACGCATGCCGCTCATTCGGCGGCTGGTCCCGACCAATCTTCTTCTGGGCGTCGCTACGGCGGTGATTGGAGTGGGCCTGAGCTGTAGCATGCAGGTTTCACCCTGAAGTTGTCCCGTTCCTGCGTTCGCACAAACAAGGGCGGGACAGGGACAGGGGGTCAAGGGAAGAAGGAGCTCATGCTCCCGATGGGCCGTGCAAACTGGCGGACGTTTTGACGCATGGTTGCGACACCGCCTGTCATCAGGTAGACCCGCTGGTCGATGATCCCCATTCCCTCGCCAATCAACCCCATGCTTTGCTCGATTCCAAACATGTCCTTGGATATCGCGTCCATGCTTGCGCGGATTGCGGGCATGGTCTCGGACAGGTTCACCATGTTCGCGTGGACCGGCTCCATGTGTGCCAGGTGCGCATCGAATCCGGCCACCTGCTCTGTGATGATGTTCATGTCGTCGTCCACGTCCACCAAGTGACTGTACATGGAATCCATATTGGCGACGATACCATTGAAGTCCTGGTAAAGGACACGGATGTAGTAGACGTTGAAAACCGCCAGGATCAGCAGCAGCAGCGAAGTGACGATGGTCACGCCGTCCGTGATCCGGAAATGGCGGTAACGCTCGTCGAGATGGAGCTGGGTCTCGCGGCCGAGCCGAGCGATGACCTGTACGATCGCGCGCCTGGGATCGTCGTTCATGTTACGGAAAGGGGAACATCTTGTTCATGGTCCGGGCCGGTTTGGCCACACGGTGCACCTCCTGGGACATGGCCTGGACCTCGTTGTTCATGATGTCCATGTTCACGGAGATGTTGCCGACGTCGTTGCGCACCTTGGCCACGTGGGCGTTGATACCGCGCACGGTTTGACGCATCTGGCCCATGTGTGCGTCGATCGCACCCATCTCTAGATCCATGATGCCCGTTCTAGTGTCTATATCCTCCATTAGTGCCACCCGCTGCTCCATGCTGACCATGTGGTCGCGGATCCTGTGCATTTGCTCGGCCACATTCGTGAAATGGCTGTTCATGTCGTTCACCACGTCCGAGATCCGGTTGATCTGGGCGCTGAGCGTCAGCAGCAGGATCAGAATCGACAGTGCGACCACTCCCAGGACTATGATGCCCACCTGAATGCTGTAATTCAGGCGATCGCCGAGCTTGTTCTTGATGTCGATCTGGCTGAGGATTATGCCCTCGAAGGAGCTCAGGGCGCGCAGATACTGCTGCTGGAGGACGTCATCCTCCTCCCTGCTCAGGCGCTCTCTGCGTGCTTGTCGCTCTTCTGCCATGGCTGTGATTTACGCTGAGATTCGGGGCCGAGGTTCAGTTCCGCGTGCGCAGCGGCCTACGTGGCTTGCTTTTGTTATGATACCGCGTTTGCCTCCGCTCAGCCCGCGATGTCGCGAATGGCCTCGTCCAGGCTTGCGTGGCAATTCAACATTCGGCGAGGGTCAGGGTGAGGCGCCCGGGTGTGGGTTTCGCCGTTACCTGAATCCAATGCGGTCCGCTTGCCTCGTAGCCGAACTCGATAAAGATCAGGGGCTTGGCTGTACCGCTCTCCCTGAGGGTTATACGCAACCGGTAGGCTTGGGTAGACCACCCCACTTGCAGATGAGCTTCATGGGCCCCTTCTTGAATATGGCGTAGAGCTCCTTGCTGGACACATCGACCTCTTTGGCGAACTTGCGGATTGGCGGAACGACGCCGTTCTCGTCGAACATGGACCGGGCTTCACGGATAAAACCCATGACCTGATCGTTCATCTCGAACTCGTCCGCCTTCGCCAGGTCTTTGGCGATCTGCTCGTTCCAATCGTCGCGGTTGACCAGGAAACCTTCGCCGTCCACGGGAACACTGACTGACATTGTCGTTACCTCGAAAAAACTGACTGTATAGGTGGTAATAGAGGTTGCGATATTGTGGCCGTTCTTCCGTCAATCTACCCTGTATCATTTATGGTATTCCAGCCTCAAGGAATTCTGCGCAGGTAGCCGTCCAGGTCTTCCGGGGTATCGATCCGCTGGGGGAAGGGGATGCGCTTCAGGCGCTCGCCGATGGCAAGGTCCAGGCCGTAGGGGTCGATGCCCGCAACCCGGGGCGGTGCCTCGCCGGGCATGGCACCGGCAAGGTTCGAGAGCCGTTGGGGATCGGTCTGGTCGACATTAGCGATTAGCTGCGACTCTGTCGCCTGATCGATGGTTGAGGGGCGCAGCAACCGGTCGGTGCCGAGCCAGCGGGCGGTGGCGAAGCCGCCATTGTAGTGAAAGCGCCGGGGCACCGAGCGATAGAGCTTGAAATTCAGGTCCTCGAAATAAGTCAGACCCTGCGGGAAGTAACGGAAGTAGCGCTGCGCGGCATCCGCGTCTTGCGGCGATGCAGGGGCGCAGTCTGCCACGCAGGTCAGGCGCAGGCTCTGCTGGACGTCGCCCGTGGCGGGCTCCGCGACGGTGAAGGCGCAGCGCGGGTCGGCGTCCAGATTCTTGCTGTGCTGGGCGAGATGGCTGAGCAGGAAGATCGCCAGGCCGGTCCGGTCCAGGCAATAGGGGATCACGGACCCGAAAGGATAGCCGGGCTCGGCGAGGGATTGGGTCGAGAGCACCCCTTGGAAGCGGCCCGCCCAGAGCTGACGGACAGCCTCGAGGTCCTTGTCTCGGTTGGGCAGCATCTGGGCGATGCTTGTCAGCCTTGTCGCCCAGACTCGATGGCATCCAGCACCCCGTCCCAGAAACGGATCCGGGCACAGATGGACTCCTCGGCGGCGGTCTCTGCCTCCTCGATCTTCGCCGGGTCGCCCGCGCAAAGGGTCTCGAGCAGCCGCAGCGAGAGCGGGCCGTGAAAGTCCTCGTCGAGCCGGACGTGGCGCTTGAGGTAGTAGTGAAAGGCCGGGGCCTGGCTCTCGTTTACGTGCATCTCGCGCAGGAAGCGCCGGAACATGTCCGGGATCACCCGCTCCCGTCCCACGGCCAGGGCGGCGGCCACTTGGTGGGACTTGTCCTCGCCGATGAGGCCGAAGGTCGTCTCTGAGAAGCAGCGGGCGGGCAGGGGGACCAGATCCGCGTAGAGCGCGTCGTCGACGCCCTTCTCACGCACCAGATCGAGAAACTCCCGGGGCATCCGCCCGTCGGCTCCGATCTCGCTCATGGCATTGCAGTAGTACTCGAAGTGGCTGCCGTAGACCAGGATGCCGCCCTCGCCGGATGCGGTGTCCGACTCTTCCTCGAGCACCAGCTGATTGATGAAGTAGCGCAGCTGGGGATCTCCCCGGGGTATCCAGGGGACCTCGATAGGCGTGATCCGTTGTTGCAGGTACTTGACCAGGGACATGAAATCCCAGACCGAAAACATGGTGGTTCATGAACACCCGCAAGTCCTCGATGGTACGCAGGGCCTCGTAGACCGGGTGTCTCGACAGCTCCTCTTGCAGCGGAAGGATGTGCTCCAGCTTGAGTGCGGCCATGGCAGGGTGTCCTCGATATTCAGTATTTCGCCAAGCGCTTATAAATATACGCCGGGGTGCGGCCAGAGCGGGAAGGGGGGGAGGATGGGGCAGGGGGGCCGGAATAGGGCCCGGGGCCTGGCGGCGGGTGGCCTCGAGGGGATGAGCATCAGGGCGCAGAGCAGGATCAGGAACCAGGGAAGGGTCGCGCGGTAGAGTTGGAGCACCGGCTTGTCGAATCGATAGCTGGCGATGAACAGGTTCATCCCCACCGGCGGCGTGAAGTAGCCGATCTGCATGTTGGCCAGGAAGATGATGCCCAAGTGCACCGGGTGGACGCCGTAACCCAAGGCCACCGGCAGCAGCAGGGGGACGATCAGCACCAGGGCGGAGAAGATGTCCAGCATGGTGCCCAGGGCGAGCAGGAAGATATTCAGGAACAGCAGGAAACCGATTCGACTGTCCACGAAGCCGCGGATGGCCTCGAACAGGCGGGCGGGGACTTCCGCATCGATCATGTAGTTGGTGGACGCCAGGGACACGCCCAGGATCACCAGGATTCCCCCCACCAGCACCATGGACTCGCGCATCACCTGCGGCAGCTTGCGCAGCGGGATCTCTCGCGGCGGATGACGACCTCCACGAGGAAGACGTAGAAGGCGGTGGCCGCGGCGGCCTCGGAGACCGCGAAGCCAGCCGCCGTAGATGCCGCCCAGCACCACCAGGGGCAGCGGCAGCTCCCAGCCGGCCTCGCGCAGCGCGGCGCCGGCCTCGCGCCAGGTGAACGGGGTGAGCGCAAGCCCGCGCGCGCGGACCAGATGCTGTAGGCGGCGAGCAGCACCAGCATCAGCAGCCCCGGGAAGGATGCCGGCCAGGAACATGTTCTCCACGGTGGCGGAGCTTGCAATGCCGAGTTGTTGGGCGACAACGGCGTAGAGGATCAGCGGCAGGGCGGGGGCAAACAGCAGGCCCAGGCTGCCGGAGGTGGTCACCAGGCCCAGGCTGAAGTTTTCGCCGTAGCCTCCCTGACGCAGGGCGGGGACCAGCAACGCGCCCAGCGCGACGATGGTGACCCCGGAGGCCCCGGTGAAAGCGGTGAAGAAGGCGCAGGCGGCCAGCGCCACCAAGGCCAGCCCTCCGGGCATCCAGCCGAGCAGGGCGCGGCTCAGGCGCACCAGGCGCTGGGGGGCCTGGCTCTCGCTCAGCAGGTAGCCGGCGAAGGTGAACAACGGAATGGCGAGCAGGATCGGGGTCTCGGCAATTCGATAGAACTCGATGGCCACCACCGAGAGGTCAACCTCGCTGCGATGGAAGCCCAGCAGGGCCCCGGCGCCGATTACCGTGAACAGGGGCGCACCGAGCAGGGCCAGGACAGCAGCAGGAGACCGGTGAGGATCATCCCGGCTTTTCTGGTGCATGGGGCAACAGAGCGCCCGCAGGGCGAAGCGCAGTGCCATGAGTCCAAAGCCCAGAGGGATGATCAGCTCGGCGGTCCACGCGGGGATCCCCGGCGCGACCAGGGTCCCATCCTGGTATTCGAACCAGACCAGCCGCCCGCCGTGCCAGGCCAGCAAGGCGCAGACGATCGCGGCGAATGCCGAGGTGAGCCGATCCATCCAGGCCGCGAGCCTTTTCGGCAGGAAGCGCGATAGCAGATCGATGCGGATGTGCTTGTTGTCGCGCGTGGCGGCCAAAGCCCCGGCGAGGGTGAGCCAGAGGACGATCAGGCGCAGCAGCGGGTCCGCCCATGGAAGGCCCGAGTCGAAGATGTTGCGCATCAGGATTTGAGCGGCCGCCAATGTCACCAGGCCGCCGAGCAGCAGCATCAGCACCAGGTCTTCGGCCAGGTGCAGGCCCTCAGTGGTCCGGTGAGGCGCTTCCGGGGCTCACGGACGATCAGTGCTTGCCCCGGCGGTAGTCCGCAGAGCAGCTTGCGTACCCGTGCGACCACATCCTTGGAGAAGAACCCTTGCGTTCGAGGCGCTGCACCGCGGTGTCCACGGTCCTGCCGCCAGCGCTCGAGATCTTTGGGCGGTGGCTCGACGAAGCCGATGCCCTGCTTTTTCAGCACCGCAAGGGCCTGTGCGTTGTCCTTGCGGTTCTGGCTGTCGATGGCTCTTGAAGGTGCGGTTCAGGACCTCGCGCACCAGTTCCTGATCCTCCTCCGACAGCTTCCCGAACGCCTTGTCCGAGATCACCAGCAAGCCGTAGGTATAGAGCAGCGGGACTTCGGTCAGATACTTGACCTTGGTGTGCCACTGCAAGGCGATGGCGGCCACAGCCGGGGAGGCGATCGTATCCACCAGCCCGGTCTGCAGCGCGGTCAGGACGTCGGGGATGGGCAGGGAGACGGGAGCGATGCCGAGCGATTCCAAGGCGGTGAGGACTATCCGGTCGCCCTCCGGCGACCAGACCTTGCGGGCTTTGAGGTCGTTTACCGTCTTGACGGGCTGGCGCGACATCATGTAGGCGAAGCCCCCTTCGGCGAATCCGAAGCCGACGAAGCCCTTGCCTTCCAGGTCTTTCATCAGGCGGGCGTCCATCTTCCTGCGGACGTGGTCGACCTCTTTCAGGTCGCGGAACAGGAAGGGGATGCTGTAGACCTGCAGGTCCTTGTCGACGGCGTCGAGGGCGCCCGGCGTGACGGCGCCTCCTTGGAGCTGGCCCACGCGTATCTTGCGCATGACGCTCTTGTCGTTGCCCATGACACCGCCCGGATAGAAGCGCAGTTTGACTCTCCCGTCCGAGCGCTTGGAAATCTCCTTGCCGGCCGCGCGCATGGAGCGCATCCAACTGGTGCCGTCGGGGGACAGGGTTGCGATCTTGAGGGTCGCGGCGGGGAGCGGCGCCGGCAGCAAGAGGATCAGCGCAACGGCGAGGGCGCGGGAAGCTTTGGCCATGTCCTTGACTCCTGATGTTTGTCGGGTCCGCCGGGCAAGCCGCCCTTCGGTACCGTCACTCTTCTTCCGGCTCGTAAAAAAAGTCCTCGGACAGCAGGTCCGCCGCCTCGGCCTGGGCGACTGCGTTGCTCAGGGTGAGCCCGGGGGCCTCGAGGTCCGCCTCGATCACCTCGTTCAGGAGGCGGTCGTGTAGCTTTTGGTCGTAGACCTGGCGGGCGTAACGGCGGGCGAACTCCACCTGGACCATCAGGTCGCGTCCGTCGGAGTAACGCATGGCCTGCTCGAAGTGGCCGCGGGCCTTCTCCGGATTTCCGCCCAGCTCCTTCGGGCGCAGGGAGGCGAGCGCCCCGGCATAGAGCTGCGCGCGCCCGTTCTCGAATTCTGGGTCGGCCTTGAGGATGTGGTCGAAGACATACTCCAGCTTGGGCAGGTCGGCGACAGCGGTCATGTCTCCGGAGTTGGTCTCCATCCAGCCAGCCCAGGCGATGGCGTAGACGTAGAGGTGTTCCAGGTCGGCGGCACCGATCTTATCGACGGCGGTTTCGAACTCCTCGAAGGACCCCTCGCGGGTCTCGCAGATCGCAGGTTGGGAGATGCACAGGCCGCGTGAGGCGTAGTCGAAGGCCCGGTTGGAGAGGCGCTGGCGGCGCTCCGGGTCCATCAGCAGTGCGGCATAGGCGCTGGAGAGCTCGGCCCCGGCCATGAGCAGGTCCGGGTTGTCGGGGCTCTCGGAGATCATGGATTCGGTTAGGAGCAAAAAGGCCGGTGCGGCGGCCCGCACGGTCTCGGGATCGTCCTGACCGAGCATGGCGGCCTTGAGGTGCCCGGTCATGCGTTGCGAGGGCCATGGACATGCATCCGGCCAGCAGGACCGCCAGGAGCAGGCTCGCCAGTGAGTCGGGGGACCTTCACGCAGGCCTTCCAGTGCTGTATCCCGATCCTTCATCGTCTGGGCTTCAGCGGTGTTTCTTGCCGACATTTTCCATGTGGTGCAGCCAGGCGCGGAAGGCGCCGCCCGGTACTCCGGAATTACGGCGGCCGGGGAAGGTGCCGAAGCACTTCTCGTCTTCGTCACCGAAGCGGGCGGAACCGATGGCTAGGAAGCCGAGGATCAGAAACACGTCCAGCACCAGTACCCCCACCAGGATGATACTGTTCACAAGCAGGCTGTGCCGCCACCATTCGAGCACGGCATGGTGATATTCGAGCACGGCCCAGACGGTCGCGAAGAGCAGGACAACGGCGAGCAAAGAGAACAGGTCTGCGATGCGCTCGTGAGTGCGGGAGAAGGTCTTGATGTCTTTGCAAACGGTCATGGGGCGTTCCTCCGCGGGCTTGAGCGAGGGCGCGCTGGCCGGCTACTCCGCAAGGCCGCGCATAGGCATACAGCATAAGTGGTTTTGGGCTCTGCGGTAAACCACGTTCCTGGTAGCCTGTCCGGCTTTTGCGTTCGTCGCGAGGGATCGCGGGGCCGAGACCGATTTTCGTCGCGCTCGAGGCGAATAGCCTGCCCTGTTTAATGTGATCGCGGCGCAAATCGGGCCGGTATCTTCGAATCCGCATTAGAACGGCCGTAAGTCGGACAGGCTCCTAGGGACGGGTGGGACGCGGTAGCGGTGCTGTGTATAGTATCGACCTTCGCAAACGGGGAGGATTTGTCTTGGAGCTTCTAAAAGATTTGATCGGGGGTCTGAACGGGGTGGTGTGGGGGCCGCCCATGCTGATTTTGATCCTGGGAACGGGGTTCATTCTGATGGTCGGCCTGAGGGCCATGCCCTTGATACGCATCGGCTACGGCTTTCGGATGCTTTGGGCCGGACGCAAGGAGCAAGGCGAGGGCGACATCACGCCCTTCAACGCCTTGATGACATCTCTATCGGCCACCATCGGTACCGGTAACATCGCCGGCGTTGGCACAGCCATCGCCATCGGCGGGCCAGGGGCGCTGTTCTGGATGTGGTGCACCGCGCTGGTGGGAATGGCCACCAAGTACGCCGAGGCGGTGCTCGCCGTGAAGTACCGCGAGGTCGACGAGAACGGAAATCACGTCGGCGGGCCCATGTACTACATCAAGAACGGGCTGGGGCGGAACTGGATCTGGCTTGGCGGTGCGTTCGCCCTCTTCGGTGCGTTGGCGGGTTTCGGCATCGGCAACGGCGTGCAGGCGAACTCGGTCGCGGATGCCCTGGAGACCAAGTTTCATGTTGACTACTGGATCACTGGCGTCGTCATGGCGCTGCTGGTTGGTTTGGTTCTGATCGGCGGCATCCGCTGGATCGCCCAGGTGGCGGGTAAGCTGGTGCCTTTCATGGCCATTGCCTATGTCCTGGGTGGTCTGACGGTGCTGGTCCTCAACATCGGCGAGATCCCTCGGGCTTTGGCGCAGATTGTTTCTTTCGCCTTCACGCCCAGCGCGGAGCTCGGCGGATTCGCCGGTGCGACCGTGATGTTGGCCATACGCTTCGGTGTCGCACGGGGCATCTTCTCCAACGAGGCGGGGCTGGGCAGCGCGCCTATCGCGCACGCCGCGGCGGAGACCGACAACCCGGTACGCCAGGGGACCGTCGCGATGCTGGGTACCTTCATCGATACCATCATCGTCTGCACCATCACGGGGCTGGTGATCGTCACCTCGGGTCAATGGAATGTCGAGAATCCCGAGTACGTCGAGTGTGTCGACAAGGGAGGAACGGTGGAGCAGTCGGTGAGCAGCGTCCTGGGGTATCGAGCAGACCAAGAACACCTGCGTGATCGAGTCGAATGGTGAGGCGCAGACCTTCGACAAGGTTCAGACGGGTGCCAGTCTGTCGGCGGCGTCGTTCTCGAGCGGGCTGCCAGGTGTCGGTGGTTACATCGTAACCCTGGGACTTGCCTTGTTCGCCTTCACGACGATATTGGGCTGGAGCGTCTACGGAGAGCGATGTGTGGAGTATCTGTTCGGCGTCCATGCCATCGTGCCGTTCCGGGTCCTGTGGGTGCTGGCGATACCGCTGGGGGCAACTGTCAGCCTGGATTTCATGTGGCTCGTCGCCGACACCCTGAACGCCTTGATGGCCCTGCCGAACCTGATCGCGCTGCTGTTGTTGAGCCCCGTGGTGTTCAAGGTAACGCGGGACTATTTCGCGGCCCAGAGACCCTGATGACCAACTGCGGGGTGCGCCGTGCGCGCACCCCGCACGTTCTGCTCTTGGGTGGAATGCCCGTAGGTCAGGCGTCGCTCGGATCCCCTGAACGGCCGCTGTCCCGGTTAATTTTCCGCCTTGGATCAACCCATACACGGCGGGGATTCAGGCGCCTTACCACCTTTTTCCAACCATTCCTCCGGCGTCCAGGTGTGCAGGGTGAGGGCGTGCAAGCCGGTCTCGAATTCGCCGCTCAGCTCCCGATTCACCATTCGGTGTCGTCCCACCAGCTTCTGGTCGGCGAAGCGCTCGCTGACCGCCAGCACCTTGAAGTGCGATTCCGCGCCCTCGGGCACGCTGTGCATGTGGCTCTCGTCAATCACCTCCAGGTGCATGGGAGAGAGGGCGGATTCCAGTTTTTTTTCGATGCGTTCTTTTCGGCTCATGGCACAGGCTCCTAGGTGGGAATTTCGAGGACGCTGTGTTTCACGCGTCTTACTCTTGCACGACGTGAGGGCTCCCCGGTTTAGGTGCAACCTGTTGCGATTCCAGGCGGGTTCGCGTCGAGTTTCCAAGCGGAAATTGGCCGCTTCAAACGCGCAAGAGCAAATGGCAAAACGCTGAATTCAAACGCAACCGCTTGTTTCAATTCAGCGAATCGCTAACAACCAAAAGCTTATCGCTCTTTCGTGGTCGCAGGCCCAACAGCGCTGAGACCGCTGTATGCCCTTCTGCGACGGCCCAATCGCCAGCCGTGCGTCCGCAGCGGCGCCTGCCCGCAGAAGCCTCCGCACCGCGTCTCGATGACCGTTCACGGCAGCCTTCATCAATGGCGTCCAGCGGCAGGCGTCACGTACGTCCGGTTCCGGGCCTTTGGCCAGCAACCCGTCCAGAGCGGGAAGATCCCCCTGCTCGGCGGCCAGCAGGAGCGGGGAAGCGCCGTCGCCTGGCGCTGGAGCTTGATCACAAGCGGCAAGGATGCTTACGAAAAACAGGGAGGCGGAGACCTGATACGATCCCGATAAGAGCGCTTGAACTGCCAAGGCGCAGAGGACGCCAAAAAAACAGCAGGTTAGCTCATATCCGTTGTTACCCGTCGGGTGACACGCAATTGAGCGGCGTCTCCTTGAAATCCCGGGATCGCTTGGCGCCTTGGCCGTTGCTGCTTCCGAACCTGGGCTGACTGGCATGGGCGCGCATTCTGGCAGTAAACAAGGATCGCGCCAATGACAACGCGCAAAGGAGCTAGTCGTCGGAATCCGGCCTGGGAGAGTAAAGCGGGGAGGGAAAGTGCGTGATGTTGGACTTGTCCCCGATCTCGTGAATCTTGCCTTGGCCTTTCTTTTCCACCTCGTCGATGCGGATGACCGCGTGGATGGGGACAATGGTCCGATTGACGCCCTTGAACTCGGTCTTCAGGCGTTCTGTGGAAGGATCTACCAGGACGGTGCTGGACTCCTCGAACAGAAGTTCTTGGATTTCCACAAACCCGTAAAGCTCGCCTTGCTGAACCCGCTTGGCATAGATCTCATAGACCTTCCCCTGGTTTAGAAATGAAATTCGGAAGACGCGCATCGGTCCGCTCGCCTTAGTCCATCCCACGGCAGGTTCCGGCGTTGCACTTCACGAGAAACGTCTTCTGACCGTCGCAGTGGACACGGTAGACCTCGTGCTCCGGTGTCTTGTCCTCGAGAACGGCGCCTTTGTCGGAGAGCTCGCAGTCGCGTATCTTCGCATAGTGCTCCGCGTAGTAGGACCAAACGCCTGTTTGCGTCTCGCGGTCCAGGGCCAACATGTCGTTTGGGGGATAGCTCGGGGCTGCGCTGGTGGTGGCCGGAGTTGGGGATGTTACATCAGATCGGTCTTCAATCGGTGCGACAGTTGCGGTGCTGGCGGCAGCAGCCGCAGTCGGAGCCGGTTCAGGCGCGGAAGCCGTCGTGACCGGGCTGGCGAAGCTCTCTCCGGGAGCCGCTTCGGCCCCGGATTCCGCGAGTTGCTCGCGGCCTCCCGCGGCTGCGCCGCCCACTGTGTCCTCGTCTTCCGGCACCGCTTGTTTGGGCTGTATGGGGGGGGTGGAAGATGTCACGCGCCAGCGATTCTCGTCCCAGGCCCGGCGCAGAGAGGTGAGAGATTGATTTAAGTCATCCTTGTATGTGTCTGTAAAATCGATTTTTCTTTCTCCCTTTGATCCCTTGTTTGCGACCAAGGTAGCGCCTACAACCACATTGACCCCGTCCTGTCGCTTGAAGAAATCCGATCTCACTTCTACGGAAGCCGTGGAGACGGGTTCACCAGTGACCGATTGAGCGCTTGCGGTATCGAGTGGCCTCTCGACCACCAAGCGGTTGTCAGATGACTCGATAACCTGCCATCCCTTGGTTACCGCCGACCCCATGGCGAGCGACTTGGCTTGCTCCACCTCGGCACCGGGAAGAAGGGCCTGGGGCTTGTTGGGATCGTAGCTAAGCGGGGGCGGCGATCCGGTGCTGCTGCAACCGCCTAGGAGCCAGCCGATGCTCACCAGCATCGGTAGGACGAAGAACAAACGCCTTTTCACGAATTTCTCCCGGAAATCAATGCGGCTGCGCCGTGCGCGAGGTTGCGGGCACAATGGTAAAACGCGGATGCTACCACAGGGCGGGGATCGGGCAGATGACGCGAGCGCTGGCTCACGGCGCCGTCCGGAGTCGATCCTACTCGTGTAGACCGTTCCCTGTGTGACAAGAGGTTGCATTAGCTATGATCTGCAACACTCTGTTTTGTATGGAGCCGATGCGCGGATTCGAACCGCGGACCTACGCATTACGAATGCGTTGCTCTACCAACTGAGCTACATCGGCGAGGGCAGGCGCGGGATTATATGCAAAGGGTGCGACGGTCTCAAGCAGAGCTTCGACGCTCAGCGGCTTGCGCCGAGAGCAAAGGGTGCCGGGTTTACGACCGGGTCGCGCCCGAGCAGCAGGTCTGCAGCGAGACGCGCGGAGGCCGGTCCCGTGACCAGCCCGTTGCGGTAGTGCCCGGCGTTGAAGTAGAGACCTTCGATGCCCGGGTAGGCGCCGATGTACGGAATGCCGTTCGGAGAGCCGGGACGCAGGCCAGCCCAGTGATTCTCGATCGGTGCGTGCTTGAGCAGGGGAAAGATCTCCACGGCGGCGCGGTAGAGGTCCTCCTTTGCCTCGGCGGTGGTGGCCTTGACGAAGCCCTCATGCTCCAGTGTGCTTCCGATGAGGACGCGGCCGTCCCTGCGCGGAATTACGTATCGGTCACGGTATAGCACGACGTGAATGATCTGCCCGGGCTTGGCGTAGAATTGGATCATTTGCCCCCGCACCGGCTCGATTTCGGGCTTTTTGTCCAGATTCTCCAGTAGCTTGGCGGTCCAGGCGCCGGTACAGACGACGATGCGGTCCGCCTCGATGGTGCCCGCCCGTGTGCGGGCGCCTCTGGTACGTCCTGCACGCACCAGGATCTCGATCACCTCCTCATGTTCCCGAATTTGCACCTGTTTCTCGATCGAGTGCCGCAGGGCGCGGGCAAGTCGGGGATTTCTTACCTGCGCGATCTCGGGCATCCAAAGGGCGTTGGGGGGCTGCGGGCCCAATCCGGGCTCGGACTCCTGCAGGCCGGCACTCTCAAGGAATTCGATGCTCGTATCATGGGTTCGAGCCCAGTCCAGGGCCTGCGCCTGCTCTTCCGGATCGAGAATCAGGAGCCCGGTGCGGATGAACTCCGGATCTACGCCGGTCTCCCCCTGCAGGCTGGCGCAAAGGCGCGGATACGCCCTTTGGCTCCATAGAGACAACGCGGTCACCGAATCAGCGTAGCGCCAGGGGTAGAGCGGAGAGATGATGCCACCGCCGGCCCAGGATGCTTCGCGTCCGGTCTCGCCCATCTCCACCAGGGTGACTCGGGCGCCCGCCTGGACGAGCTCCCGGGCCGTGAGCAGGCCGATGGCGCCGCCGCCGATCACGAGAATGTCTCTCATGTGCTTGCGTCCGTTGATTGGGCGTCAGGTCGTTCGCTGCGATGAGCCCTAGGCTCGAGCGGAGCCTTCCCGCGATGTGACCAGCAACTCCTTGGGCAACGCGAACACCACCTGCTCGCGGATGCCTGATTGGTCTTCCACCGCGCTGGCGCCCCATTCGCGCAGCCGATTGATCACCCGCTCCACCAGGATCTCCGGGGCCGACGCGCCGGCCGTGAGCCCGACACGCGGGCCATCCGCCAGCCACTCGCGCAGAATGTCCTCGGGTCCGTCGATCAGGTAGGCGGCGGCACCCTGTTTCTCGGCGATCTCGCGCAGTCGGTTGGAGTTGGAGCTGTTGGGTGAGCCGACCACTAGTACCAGGGGGCAGCGCCGGGCCAGGTCTTTGACCGCGTCCTGGCGGTTCTGGGTTGCATAGCAGATGTCGCTCTTTTTCGGTCCCTGAATCGCGGGGAAGCGGATCTTGAGTGCATCGACGATGGCGGTGGTGTCGTCTACCGACAGTGTCGTCTGGGTCACATAGGCGATTTCGGAAGTATTGCGTATCTCAAGTAAGGCCACATCAGACACCTCCTCGACCAGGTGGATGCGGCCGCTGTCGGCACGGCATTGTCCCATGGTGCCTTCCACCTCCGGGTGGCCGCGATGGCCGATCAGGACGACCTCGAAGCCGTTGGTACAGTGTCGCGCCACCTCCAGGTGGACTTTGGTGACCAGTGGGCAGGTGGCGTCGAAGACGCGGAGTCCGCGTTGCTCCGCATCCTTGCGTACGCCTTGGGACACGCCGTGGGCGCTGAATATGACGGTCGCACCGGTCGGGACCTGGTCGAGCTCGTCGACGAAGATGGCGCCGCGCCGTTTCAGGCTGTCGACCACGAAGCGGTTGTGAACTACTTCGTGACGCACGTAGATGGGCGTTCCGTAGAGCTCCAGGACACGTTCTACGATCTCGATGGCCCGGTCGACACCGGCGCAGAAGCCGCGTGGGTTGGCGAGGAGGATGTCCATGATTGATTTAAGCAGGATTCGCGACCGAGATGATTTGGGCCCGTATCTGGAGCGAGCGTCCGGAAAGCGGATGGTTGAAATCCACCTGCACCCGCTCGCTGTCCGCTTCCAGCAGAATGCCCGCGAGCTCCTGTCCTCCCGGCGTATCGAAGGCGATGATCTGCCCGCGCTCCAGGTCGACGTCCGTGGGAAAGTCCGAGCGGGGGAGCCAGTAGATGTTTGCCTCTTCACGCGGGCCGTAGACCTCGGATCCGTCGGCGAGGATGCGCTCGTGCGCGCCGGCCCGCAGCCCGATCAACAGGTCCTCCAGGCCCGGCGCCAAGGTGCCGTCGCCGAGGGTGAAATCCATGGCGTCCGCGTCGAAAGAGGACAGGGCGAGGGTGCCGTCGGCCAACAGGATCTCCAGGTGCAATCGTACCCGGGATCCCGGTTTTATCCGGGCCGTTTCGCTTGTGGCTTGTGGTCCGGTTGAAGACATCAGGTCAGCTCCGCTTGGAGCTCACGTAATGTCGTCAGGTCGAGTCGGTGGGTATTGCCCAACACCAGGGCGCGCGTGAGCCGCGCGGGTGCGCTGCGTCCCATGCACTTGTGTTCCGGGTCTCCGTCGAAGGCACGCACCATGGCGGTGAACAGAGGCTCGCGGTCGAATGTGCGGCCGGTCAGCGCCTCCTGAAGATCGATCACGTCGTTGCCGACCCGCAACGCGAGATCTCGGTGAACGGTCCACAGCTCTCCGACGTTTCCGCCGACCAGCAGCCCGGCGATGTTGGTGGTGAGGATGTAGAGGTTCTTGAGTACCAGCTCGAACAATAGCTCGTCCGCGCCGCTCAGTATCCGGACCGAGATGTCGAGGGTTCCAAGCGCGGCAGCGATGAGTCCGGCGCCGGGACCGAAGACGGGGGACGGGATGATTACCTTGTGGTCCATGCCCGGCTTCTTCTCGAACCAGACGGAGATTATCGTGGGTTCGGGAATGCCGGACCAGTCGCCGGGAAGCAGCTCGTTCTGTAGCAGCCCCAGTCGGTCACGCCAGGGGGCAGGCAACGCAGCGAGCACCGGCTGCAGGTCGCGCTCGGCAACCGCTGCGAGGACAAGCTCGGGCCGGGGGATCTCCTCGGCCGCTTTCGCCATCGAGGTATCGCGGGTAACCGGAAAGACCGGGTGGCCCAAGCGCAGAAAAGCGCGGGCGAAGACGCCGCCCACCTCGCCGACACCGATGAGAGCCACGGGCTGCTTCATTCGGGGGCTTTCGGTTGCCAAAAGACCTCGCCGCCGCCGTCGCGCCGTGCCAGTACCCGGGCGAGTACGAAGAGCAGGTCGGAAAGCCGGTTGATGTACTGAAGGGCTTGGGGATTCAGCTCTTCCTCGCGGTTCAGGGTCACCAGGCGGCGTTCGGTGCGCCTGCAAAGCGCCCGGGCGAGGTGGCAGAAGGTCGCTGCCGAGCCGCCGCCTGGCAGAATGAACTCCCGCAAGGGGGGCAGGTTCGCGTTGTAAGCGTCGAGCGCTATCTCCAGCGATTCGACGTCCTCGGCCATGATGCGCTGCGCACCGGGAATGGCCAACTCCGCGCCAAGGTCGAAGAGGCGGTTCTGAACGCGCGCCAGCTCGAGCGGCGTTTGCGGCTCGGCTTGGACCATGACCAGCCCAATGAGGCTGTTCAGCTCGTCCAGGCACCCTAGCACCTCGATGCGCAAGTGGTCTTTGGGTACGCGGCTGCCGTCGGCGAGGCCCGTGGTGCCCTTGTCACCGGTCCGCGTGTAGATCTTTGTCAGTCGATTGCCCATAGCTTCCTCATAGGGAGGGCGCAGCGGCCCCCGGGTAGGGGCCGACGTTCTACATCAGCTCCTGGGTGATGAACAGGTAGGCCATTGCAACGGCTACCACCGCAACGGCGATATAGGGAATCAAGACGCAAATCCCCGGCAAGTCGTTGCATAACCTGCTGTATCTGCACATTTTGCAGTTCTTCACCTTCGGTACCTCCATCCTGTTTTACTGCTTTAACGAAGGTTGACTGGCCGGACTCCCGTGGCCGGCTTAAGGCGCGTACAAGTATCCTACCGATTACTAAATTATGATCAAGGATTGACATTCATGCCCGAAGTGCTCCGTATTTCATTCCGGATGCGGTTCCGTGCTCGGGAGAGCGATCCCGCGTTTGAGTACGCAGGCCACGAACAATACTATAGAGAAACAGTCAAGATCTAGCGGTCGGTAATTCAAACTCACCATGTCCGAGCAACCCATCGTCTTGGAAGCGACACGCGATAATTTCGCGAAGCTGGTGTTGGAGAACTCGCGCAAGGGCCTCGTGTTGGTGGACTTCTGGGCGGAGTGGGCGGGTCCGTCCCTGCGTCAGCGGGAGCTTCTGCTGCGGCTCGCGGGGGACTACGGTGGGCGGTTTCTTCTGGTAACCGTTAACACGGATCGGCAGAAAGACGTCGCCAGGGAATTCGGTGTCAAGAGCCTGCCTTCGTGCAAGCTCTTTCGCGACGGCAAACCGGTGGAGCATGTTCACGGCATGCAGACGGAGTCCGACTATCGGGAGCTGATCGAGCGCCACGTCGTGCCTCTAGCCGACAACGTGCAGGCCGCGGCCCTGAAGGCATGGCAGGGCGGAGATCGAGAGAAGGCGGTTCAGGTCCTGGCGGAAGGCGCTATGGCGGAGCCGGACAATGCCGCCTTGCCCTTGCTCCTCGCCAAGCTGCTGATCCGGGACGATCGGGCCGAGGACGCTTGCTCGGTGCTCAACTCTCTGCCGCAGGGTGTTCGCGAGGAGGCACGGATTGAACGATTGCGCACTCACCTGGCGCTCGTCTTGGCGGCACGGGATGCGGAGTCCGAGAGCGGACTGCGGGCGGTGCTTGCCGAAGCTCCGGACCGCTCGGAGATCCGTTTCACCCTGGCCGCATTGTATCTGATGGCAGGCGAGTACGGGGCTGCGCTGGAGCAGCTGTCCGAGCTGCAACGCCGCGACCCCGACTATTGCGAACGCCTGCCGCGCCGCGCCCTGTTGGTGCTGCTTGATCTACTCGGGCCCGAAGATGAGCGTGCGCAACGCTATCGCAAGATTCTGTTCGATCACTGAGGACGGCGTGTGTGACAGCCCGCACCCCTACGATTGGTTTTGTCAGCCTCGGATGCCCCAAGGCGACGGTCGACTCGGAGCGCATCCTTACCCGGCTTCGTGCCGAGGGCTACGGTCTGTCACCGACCTACGACGGGGCCGATTTGGTCGTCGTCAACACCTGCGGCTTCATCGACGCGGCGGTGGACGAGTCCCTGGAGGCGATCGGAGATGCGCTCTTCGAGCACGGGCGGGTGATCGTCACCGGGTGCCTGGGGGCGCGGGCGCAGCTGGTGCGGGATGTCCATCCGCAGGTGCTCGCGGTGACGGGGCCTCACGCTTATGCGCAGGTCATGGAGGCGGTGCACACTCACCTGCCGCCTCCGCAGGACCCCTTCACCAGCCTCGTGCCACCGCAGGGAATCAAGCTGACACCCCACCACTACGCATATATGAAGATCTCCGAGGGCTGCAATCACCGCTGCAGCTTCTGCATCATCCCGAGCCTACGCGGTGACCTGGTGAGCCGCCCCATTGGCGAGGTCATGCAGGAGGCCCAGCGTCTGGTGGAGGCGGGCGTGCGCGAGCTTCTGTTGGTCTCCCAAGACACCAGCGCGTACGGACTGGATCTGCGTTACCGCACTGATTTTTGGAATGGCCGGCCGCTGCGGACCGACATCGAGACCCTGGCCCGGGCCATGGGTGAGCTGCAGGCTTGGGTGCGCCTGCACTATGTGTATCCCTATCCCCACGTCGACGCGCTCATCCCGCTGATGGCCCGGGAGCAGATCCTGCCCTACCTCGACATGCCCCTGCAGCACGCAAGCCCCGGCGTGCTCAAGGCCATGCGCCGCCCCGCCGCGGGCGAGAAGGTCCTGGAGCGGATCAGGCGTTGGCGCGAGATTTGTCCCGAGCTGGTCATCCGCAGCACCTTTATCGTCGGCTTTCCCGGTGAGACGGAGGCCGATTTTCGATCCCTGCTCGAATTCCTGGAGGCGGCACGGCTGGACCGGGTGGGCTGCTTCGCCTACTCGCCTGTCGAAGGGGCACAGGCCAACGCGCTGTCGGACCAGCTTCCTGAGGCGTTGCGCGAGGAGCGCCGGGAGCGCTTCATGGCCGTGCAGGTGCGCATCAGCCGAGACAAGCTCGCCGAGCGCATCGGTCAGCGCCTGACCGTCCTGGTCGACGAAGTGGAGGAGGAGCAGGTGATCGCCCGCAGCTATGCGGACGCGCCGGAGATCGACGGCAATGTCATCGTGCCCGGCCCCTGGGATCTCGACCCGGGGGATTTCATCGAGGTGGAAGTCACCGATGCGCAGGACCATGACCTCTGGGCGCGCCCGGTGGATGACTAGACTTTCCCCGGGGCCAACTCCTGCTCGCTCTTGAACTCCAAGCGCCGTAAAACGGAACGCGGCGGACAGAATCTGGTAAAAGAGCTTTGAAAGCAGTTAGAGCCGATAAACAGAGTGAACCAAGTCCAGTAGGGATGATGGAACAAGGCCAGCAAAGAGGTCAGCATCACCATGACGCCGCCAAAGGCGAACAGGACACGCTCGATCGACATGGATTTCTCCATTCTTCGACAAAAAAAAAGCCCGCGGTCTGCGGGCTTTATCTTTCGGAGCAGCGCTCGGGCTAGAAGGCGTTTCCCGGTTGTCGTCCGACCTTCTTTAGGACGATCGCCAGGGGGCAGAAGCCGGTAAAGGCAGATTGCAGCAGGTTGAAACCCACGAAAGCGGTGAACCACAGCCAGTTGACGCTGACGTAATGGGCCAGACCCAGGGAAAGCAAGATGGCGATACCTGCGAAAGCAAGCACGATGCGTTCGACGTTCACGATAGGGAGTCCTCTTGTCAGGGAGAAATAGTAAGACATGTAGATCCGCGAATATTAAGACAATCTAATATGCCTTTCAAGGAGAGATGTGTTCCCTCTGGTGTCGCGCCACCGTTGGCAACAGCTGCAGGCCCCACTGTGCGCAATTGATACTTCGCCGATCGCCGGTCGTAGCGCAGAGATGGATCATCTATACTCCCCGCGTCCGTTCTTCTGCCCCTGTTTCGTGGCACACCGATGATTCCAGACGCTAAATGGGACGGCGCCGGTGCTTCAGGGGTTGGAAAAAACAGAATCGGGGGTTGGGTATGAGCCTGAATGGCATCTGGAAGTTTGAGATCTTGGGTGTGTATGACTGGGAGCCGGTATCGACTGCGTTCATGCAGGACGGGCGCTACTGGGCTGGCAGTGCCGACCACTACACCGTTGGCAGCTATGAGGTCGTCGATGGGGGGATCAGCGCCGAAGTGACGGCGGTGATGCATGGCAGGGCGACGACTTTGTTTGGAAAGACCTCGTCCCGTTTTCAGATGCGTTTTAAGGGTGAAGCATCGAACGGCGAGATCAAAGGGACCGCGTCAGATGCCGAGGGTAAGTTTGTCGTTCAGTTCCGAGCTACCAGGCTCGCGGATCTGCCTTGACGCAATCTCCAGAAGTGTAGTGCCCGTTGCGCCGTGGCGAGGATGGAGCTCAAGTGTAAAGACAGATGTCCGCCTCTTGCGCCACGGTCAGGAAGGTGGCCGCACCGGCCCATTCGCTGATCCCGTCGATGAAGTCCTCCTTCTTCCATCCGAACAGGTCCACCGTCATCTGGCAGGCCATCAGTCTGACCTCGGTCTCGACACAGATGTCGCGCAGCTCCTCGACCGGGGCGACGCCCTTCTGGCGCAGGGTCTCACGCATCAGTGAGGTTGCGAAGCTCTCGAAGCCCGGGACAGCCGCCATGACCAGATTGGGCATGTTCCATTCGACATCGCGGAACCAGGGGGGGCCGAAGGGCATCTTCATTGGCATGGCCGGATTACCCAGCGCGCTGATCTTCAGATCAAGCTTCTTTTTCAGCAGACCAAGGCCGTAGAAGGTGAAGAACAGGGTGACGTCCCAACCCAAGGCCTTCGCCGTCGAGCCGATGATAAAGGGCGGGTAGGCCCAGTCAAGCGTTCCGCGGGTGACCATGATGTTGAGCGCCGGCGTCTTTTCCTTGCGCAGCTCCGCCATCTTCAAGGCGAAACGCTCATCGAACCACTGGTTGAGGCTGTCGGCGTTGGTGCCGAGGAAATTGTTCGTCATGGCGCTGCCTCCTTTCAAACGGACCGCCGCCCGCGACCGCGCGACGCGGCTGCCGCGAGGCACGGACACCGGCGCGGTCGTATTCCTCGCCGTTCGGACGTCAGAGTCCGATGAGCTCAGCGTGGACGCCCTGGGTCGTTATCGTGCTCAGGATGGCCGCACTGTTGGTCTTGTCCGGGTTGTACTCGACGATGGCAAGATGCGGTCTGTCGTCCGGGTTATGGACGCTGACTACACCGTCGATGGCCCGCAGCTCCTCTTCGATCTGGGAACGGCGATCGCTCTCCAGAGTTTGGTCTATGTGCACGACCACGTCAGCGAGTTGGATGTCCATAAAATCCTCCTATGCATCGATAGTATTGGCTGTAGGTGCGCGTCCGTCTTCGCTTTCGGTCCTTGTTGCTCTCGGCGTGCTTAAGGCCGGGGAGGTCCGTGCGCATCTGCGGACTGACCGCATTCCTTAATCCAATTATCGATAACAATCGCAGGTCCGTTGTGGATGCTGCCGAAACCTTTACCGCGGCCTTGATCCTGGTCAACAATCCGAGAACCATTCTTGGTTGGAACGGAATCTGTTCACAATCGAGACGAAGACGCTTGACTGATGAAAACGAGCTTGGAATCTGATTCCGGGATGGCCCTTCAAGAACGCCTCCTCGACGGGCTGCTGAACCCGCAGGCGTACCCGCACCCGGTGGCGTGCGTGGAGCATATCGAGACCCATATTTCCCACGTCTTGCTCGCCGGTGACTACGCCTACAAGGTCAAGAAGCCGCTGAATCTGGGGTTCCTGGATTTCTCCACCCTGGAAAGGCGCCGATTCTGCTGTGAGGAAGAGCTGCGTCTGAACCGCAGACTGGCTCCGCAGATCTACCTGGGAGTGGTCCCCGTCACCGGCACCCCGGAGCGGCCGCGGATTGGCCCGGAACGAGGGCGAGGTGCTCGAGTACGCGGTCAAGATGCGGCGCTTCGATCAGGATGCCCTGCTTACGCGGCTGCCCGTCACCCGTTCATTGGCCGACCGAATCGCCATGCGCGTTGCGGGCTTTCACGCAGCTATTCCCGCGGCGGAGGAGACCAGCGAATACGGAACGCCCGAGTCCGTGCTACTCCCGATGATCGAGAACTTCGAGCAGATTCGCGTCCATCTCCGGGAACCGGGGGCACTTGCAAAGCTGCAGCCTTTAGAGCGTTGGACCCGGAAGCGCCGCGATGAATTGTGGTTCGTGCTCAATAGGCGCAAGCGCGAGGGCCGGATCAGGGAGTGTCATGGCGACATGCACCGGGGGAACATCGCCCTGGTCGACGGCGAACTGGTGATCTTCGACGGCATCGAGTTCAACCCGGCCCTGCGATGGATCGACACCATGAGCGAGCTGGCCTTTCTCGTGATGGATCTGGAGGAGGCAGGCCAGGCCGACCGTGCACGCAGGCTTCTCAATCGGTATCTGGAGATTTCCGGGGACTATCCAGGCCTGCTGGTGCTAGATTTCTACAAGGCCTACCGGGCCATGGTGCGGGCCAAAGTCACCGCTATTCGCCTCGGACAGCCGGACGTGGAGCCCGCGGAGGCGACCCGGGACCGGGAGGAATATGAAGGGTATGTGGCGCTGGCACAGGGCTATGCGAAACAGGGCGCGAAACGGCTCATCATCACACACGGAGTCTCGGGTACCGGCAAGAGCCGTTTGGCGATCCTTTTGCGCGAGCGCGTGCCGCTCATCCATATTCGTTCGGACCTGGAACGCAAGCGTCTCTTCGGCCGGCCGGAGCAGGCGCGCACGGACGCCGAACCGGGCAGCGGAATCTACACGGACGAAGCCGGCGATCGCACCTACGATCGCCTGCGCGAGCTGGCCGGCCTGATCCTGGATGCGGGGTACAGCCCGTTGGTGGACGCTACCTTCCTCAGGGCCTCCCGTCGCGCGGCTTTTCTGGACCTGGCTTTGGAGAAAGGCTGCTCCTGCACGATTCTCGAATTGACGGCGCCGCAGGAGATGCTCCGCCATCGGGTCGAGGTTCGGGAGGACAAGGGGGTCGACGCGTCCGAGGCAGGTGTTGCCGTCCTCGAGGCCCAGCTTGCCTCATGCGAGCCCTTGACGCGGACAGAGCGTGCCCATGCCGTCAGGATCGATACCCATCGTCCGCCGAAGCTGGAGGAGCTGCTGGATATGATCGGTTCGGTCTAAAATCGCCGATGAACCGCAGCAAGCTGTGAATCACCAAGCAATCAGAACCACGCCTGCCAGCATCAATCCCCCGGCCAGGAGGTGCACAGCAAGGCCGCGCTCATGGAAAAACAGGGCGCCGAAGAGGATTCCGAAAAGCAGGCTAGTGCGCTTCACTGCAATCATATAGGCGACCTCCACTCGCTGCAGGGCCAGGAAATGGGTATAGACCATCGCTGCGTTGAGCAGGCTCACTGCCAGCACCGCCCAAGGGCGGCGCCAAATCCGGGTCAGGATTCGCGGCTGCGGGAGTCCGAACAGCACAATGGCCACCACCCCGAGCACCAGGAAGTAGAAGGCGCCGAACTGTTGCGGCTCCATGTAACGGATAGCGCCCTTGCCCATCGTCGAGGTGAAGCTGTAGAGCGCGGCCACGCCGAGCATCAACCGCGAGCCGGGCTCATGGATGATTGCGGTGAGCGGCGCGCCCCAGCTGCGCCAGAGCTGCAAACTGGCATACTCGTGATTCAGCAGCCAGGCCCCCGCAACCACGAGCAGAATACCCGCCACCCCGTCAGGACCGATGGTTTCCCCCAAAAGCAGGTAGCCGGTCAGAATCACGAACACCGGTGTGAAGGCCAGGTAGGGGAGGGTGAGCGACAGCGGGTGATCGCGGATGGCCTTCATGTACAGAATCATCGCCGCCATCTCCAGCGGCACCAGTGCCAGGAGCCAGAGCCAAAAATCCCGTGGGAGGTCGCCGAGTGGACCTATGTGGGAGAGCAGCGGCGTCATGAGCAGCCCGGTAACGCCGAAGCGCACCAGGGTCAGCTCACGGGCCGCGTAGTCGCCCAGCCAAGCCTTTGTGGCCGCGTCCGCCGAGGCCAGCGAGAAAGCGCAGACGAGGGAGAGGGACAACCAGCTCATTTGCGGAACAATCCCCCTATCTCCAGGATTCAACAGCAACAGAAGCGGGTGCGGCTTCGAGGAGAAGGTCGGCCCGCTTACCCGGTTGTGCATTCTCGCTGATGGTCCGCCGCCAGCGCCGTGCCCCTGGCTGTCCCTGGAACAGGCCCAGGATGTGCCGGGTCATGGCGTTCAGTGGCACGCCGGACGCAAGCTCCCGCTCCACGTAGGGTACGAATGCCTCCAGGACCTGGTGGCGGGTGGGAATCTGGTGCTCGTCGCCGAAGATCTCCCGGTCCGCCGCTGCCAGGAGCCAGGGATCCTGGTAGGCCGCGCGTCCGATCATGACGCCGTCAAGGTCCTGCAGCAGGGATTGGGCCTGTCCAAGGCTGGCGATGCCGCCGTTGATCGCGATGGGCAGGGCAGGGAAGTCCGCCTTGAGCTGCTGTACCACCTCGTAGCGCAGGGGCGGGATTTCCCGATTCTCCCTCGGACTCAGTCCCTGCAGCCAGGCCTTGCGGGCATGCACGATCAGGGCGTCGCAGCCCGCCTCGACCAGCGCGCCGACCAGGCGGCAGAGCTCCTCGTAGCTGTCCCGATCGTCGATGCCGATGCGGGTCTTGACGGTCACCGGTACCGTTACTGCGTCCTTCATGGCGGCTACGCACTCGGCCACCAGTGTCGGTTCCGCCATCAGGCAGGCCCCGAAGCGCCCGGATTGCACCCGGTCGGAGGGGCAGCCCAGGTTGATATTGATTTCGTCGTAGCCTCGATCTTCCCCCATGCGGGCGCAGGCGGCCATGTCTTTCGGCTCGCTGCCGCCCAGTTGGAGTGCCACCGGATGCTCGGCGGGGTCGAAGCGAAGTAACCGCTCCCGGTCCCCGTGCAGCAGAGCACCGGTTGTGACCATCTCCGTGTAGAGCAGGGTGTGGCGACTGATCAGGCGCAGGAAGTACCGGAAGTGGCAGTCCGTCCAGTCGAGCATCGGGGCCACGCTGAGCCGGCGGTTGAGGGCTGGCGGAGCTTCTACATAGGTAGGGGTTTCAGGGCGTTGAGTCTGCATCGCAGCGTTGTTACCAGGATTTGACGATGGGAAGCGCCTGAGCGCGCCTTCCCACAAGAGTCCTGCTCATCGGGACAGGATCACAACGCCTTGATAAAAACCTTGGAATTTCGTCGATAGTTGTACAGCGCCTGCTTCTCCATGGGCAAATCGCTCAGGCGGGCGGGCTCGAACCCGCGCTCGCGAAACCAGTGGGCGGTCTGGGTGGTGAGCACGAACAGCCGGCCGATCCCGCGCCCCCTGGCGATTCCCTCGATGTGCTCCAGCAGTTTGTCGCCCCTGGCCTTCTCCCGGTAGTCGGGATGGACGGCTACGCAGGCGAGCTCGGCCAACCCCTGTTCCGGAAAGCAGTAGAGGGCCACGCAAGCGATGGCCATTCGGTCGCGCTCCATGAGGAGGAATCGGTCGATCTCGGTCTCCAGTCTCTCGCGGGAGCGGCGCACCAGGACCCCTTGCTCCTCCAGGGGGCGCAGCAGCTCCAGGATGCCGCCGACGTCGTCGATACGGGCGGGGCGCAGCTCCTCGTAGGGTGAGGCGGTGATCATGGTGCCGACCCCGTCGCGGGTGAACAGCTCCTTGAGCAGGGCCCCGTCGATGCGGCGGCCGAGCAGGTGCACGCGGCCCACGCCCTGGATGCAGGCATCGGCACCGGCCCGCAGGGATTGGGCCAGGTCTTCGGGCATAGGCGGCGAGTCGGCGAGCAGGGATACGACGTCCTGGCTGAGAACGTTGGAGATGATGCCCCCGGACCCGTCGGTCACGCCCGGCTCCTCCAGCAGGAAGATGAGCTTGTCCGCTTTCAAGGAGATGGCGGCGGAGCGGGCCACGTCGGCGGCGCTCAGATTGAAGACCTCGCCGGTGGGCGAGTAGCCGATGGGGGGCATCAGGGCTACCGCGCCGTCATCCAGACGCTGGCGCAAGGACCTGCTGTCGATTCGCCGGACCACACCCGTGTGCAGATAATCCACCCCCTCCAGCACCCCCAAGGGCTTGGCGGTGACGAAGTTGCCGGAGGCGACCGGAATGCGCACGCCGGCCATGGGGGAGTTGGCCGTGCCCAGGGAAAGCAGTGCCTCGATCTCGACCCGCACGGCCCCGGCGGCCTCCTTGACGCAGGCCAGGGCTTGATCATCGGTCACCCGCAGGCCCTTGACGTAGCGCAGCTCGGCCCCGCGCTGCGCGAGCCTTTCCTCGATTTGAGGCCGCGCGCCATGCACCAGCACCAGGCGTATCCCCAGTCCGTGGAGCAGGGCGAGGTCGTGGATCAGCTTCGCGAACTTTGCACCGGCCACTGATTCACCGCCGAAGGCGATGACGAAGGTCCGCCAGCGGTGGGCGTGGACATAGGGCGTCGCCCGCCGGAACCAGTGGACGAATGGGTCCGTGTCGTCTGCAGACAGCGGCACGGAATTGGAGGGTTCGGCCATTCGGTTACCCTAGAGGGGGGGGCCTCGTGGGTGAAGCTAGGGCCATTCTCTACGGTTACCCTAGATCAAGTGGGGGTTCAGCGGCCTCACCCGTTGGGTGCAGCTCGGACAGGGCCGCATTAACTACCTGGCTAAAGTGGCCGGGTCCCTCTTGAAGCGGGCCCCTGCCCAGCGGGGATCTTGAGAGTTCCATGCCGAACGCCGAAAGCGAATTTAGAAAGGCGACGAGGGGTGCCTGGCGCATTGTTGGTAAAATAAGGTTGCGACCTAAACCAACAGAATCATGGACATAGGCCAAGATCCCATGAGCCAGGCACTGGATAAATTGTCCCACACATGGCGGCACATACAAAGCTTTCTGTTTCCCATGATTTGGGAAGAGCTCGGCGAATTGACGGCGAAGCAGAAGTTGCTGGTGAGCGTACTGGAATTTGCCAAACTGGAGGAGCACCTCCCGTACGCCGGGCGATTTCCCGGACGTCCTCCCGAAGACCGTATTGCCATCGCACGGGCCTTTGTCGCCAAGATGGTCTACGACATGGCAACCACACGTATCCTGCTGGATCGACTGCAAACCGATCCGACGGTGCGGCGACTTTGCGGTTGGGAGCGCAAGGAAGATGTGCCGAGCGAATCGACCTTCTCCCGTGCGTTTGCCCAGTTCGCCGAGAGCCGCTTACCCGAACGGGTCCATCAGGCACTGATTGAGCAACACCTTGGGGAGCAGGTCGTGGGTCACATCTCCCGCGATTCCACGGCGATCGGTGCGCGGGAAAAACCGGAAAAGAAAACGGCACCTGTGGAAAAGAAACCGAAAAAGCGCGGACGCCCAAAGAAGGGAGAAGAGCGCCCCAAGGAGCCTACCCGATTGGAGCGTCAGGGCGCAGGCCAGCCCCTTTGTGAAATGATTGCCGAATTGCCCACGGCATGTACTGTCGGTACCAAAAAAAACAGCAAGGGCTATAAGACGAGTTGGACCGGGTACAAACTCCATATCGATGCAGCCGATGGCGGCATTCCCGTAAGCTGCCTACTCACCTCCGCCTCCTTGCATGACAGTCAGGCGGCCATTCCCTTGGCCGAAATCACCCATGGGCGGGTCGTCAGCCTCTACGACATGATGGACTCCGCCTATGATGCCCCGCAGATCAAGGCGCACAGCCTCTCTCTGGGGCATGTGCCGATCATTGACCCGAACCCGCGCAGCAAGACCAAGAAGGAAGATCTGGAGGTGGAAGCAAAACGGCGCAAGGCAGCGAACTACACGCTTGCCGAGGACCGACGGTACAACGAACGCAGCACAGTTGAACGCGTCAACGGGCGGATTAAGGACGAATTTGGCGCCCGCATGGTGCGCGTACGAGGACACGCCAAGGTCATGGCGCATTTGATGTTCGGTATCGTGGCGTTGACGGTGGATCAGCTGATGAAGTTCGTTGAATGACGGTAC
>CALOFM010000028.1:0-87323 GCA_942492625.1 uncultured Gammaproteobacteria bacterium
TGCGCTTTACCAAAATGCACGGCCTGGGCAACGACTTCGTTGTCATCGATGCCCTGAACCAAGAGCGTCATCCTAACTCCCGAGCAGTGCCGCCAGCTCGCCGATCGACGCTTGGGGGTCGGTTGCGACCAGATTCTGCTCGTGGAGCGCTCCGCGCAGCTCGGATACGGACTTCCACTACCGCATTTTCAATGCCGATGGCTCGGAGGTAGAGCAATGCGGCAACGGCGCCCGCTGCTTCGCCCGTTTCGTCCTGGACAAGGGCCTGACGGACAAGCGGCAGATCCCCGTCGGCACGGCGGCCGGCGATATCCGGCTCCATGTTCAAGAAGACGGACTGGTCCGGGTGGACATGGGGATCCCACAGTTCGCGCCGGAGCGCATCCCCTTTCTCGCGGACGCCGTCGCAGACAGCTACCCGCTTCAGGTCGGCGGGCAGACACTGCGCATCGGTGCCGTCTCCATGGGAAATCCCCATGCGGTGATCGAGGTCGAGGACCTGGACACCGCCCCCGTTCTGGAGCTTGGCCCTCTGATCGAGAAGCACCGGCGCTTTCCCCGGCGCGTAAACGCTGGCTTTATGCAGATCCTGGATCCCGAGAACATCCGGCTTCGCGTGTTCGAGCGCGGCACAGGTGAAACCCTGGCCTGTGGCACGGGGGCCTGTGCGGCGGTCGCGATCGGACGCCGCAGGGGGCTGCTCGCAGAACGTGTCAAGGTGAGCCTGCCCGGCGGAGATCTTGTGGTAGAGTGGCCTGACGAGTCCCGACCCGTTTGGATGACGGGACCGGCAGTGACCGTCTACGAGGGGGAGATCGATCTATGACCCAACAGGCCGAGGAGACCCGCAGCCCGGCGGAGGCCATCGCGGAGGACGCGGTTGCCGCGTACCTGACTGCGCACCCTGATTTCTTCGAGCGACATCGGGAGCTGGTCGCAGAGCTGAAGGTTTCCCATGCGAGCGGACAAGCCGTATCCCTGATCGAGCACCAGGTCGGGGTGTTGCGCGGTCAGCTCCAGACCGAGCGCCAACGCCTCGCCCACTTGATCGCCAGGGCGAGGGATTTCGAGACCCTGTCCGCGCGACTTCACGGCCTGTCCCTGCAGCTCATCGCCGCCCGAGACCTGGAGCGTGTGCGAGCGGTACTGCGCGACGCCCTGTGCCAGGAATTCAACGCCGAGGCGGTAAACCTGAAGCTGTTCCCGCTCGAGCCCGACGCCGCCGATTCGGACCCGACGTTGAGCACATTCCTGGAGCTCGTCGACCGGGAGCACTCCCTCTGCGGCCCCCTGGACGCTGATCGCAACGGTGTTCTCTTCGGCGAGCAGAGCGAGACCATCCAATCGGTGGCCCTCATTCCCGTTCGCGGGGACGGCCGTGCAGGCGTCTTGGCCATCGGCAGCGCCGATCCGGAGCGCTTCGGCCCGGATATGGGTACCGACCTACTCGACCGCCTGGGCGAAATCGTCAGTCAGAAGTTGCGGGTGCTGCACGAGCCCGATGACTGAAACCGGCCCCGACGGCCTGCTGGAGGCATTCCTCCACCACCTGGCCCACGAGCGACGGCTCTCTTCCAACACCCTGAGCAACTATCGCCGCGACCTGACGCGCGTGGGTGATTGGCTGGCGGACGGCAAACGCGGCACCTGGGATCGGCTGGATCAGCAAAGCGTCCGTGGCTACGTAGCCTGGCGCCACCGCGGGGGCGCCTCGGGCAAGACCCTGCAACGCGAGCTGTCCGCGCTGCGCAGCCTCTACCGCTATCTGCTGCGCGAGGGACTCGTGGGCCAGAATCCCGCGCAGGGGGTGCGCGCCCCCAAGTCGGCGCGCAAGCTGCCCTCCACCCTGGACGCGGACCAGCTCTGCGCCCTGCTCGACCATCCGCACGACGACCCGCTGGCACTCCGGGACACGGCGATGGTCGAGCTCTTCTACTCTTCGGGGTTGCGATTGGCGGAGCTGGTTTCAATCGACCTGGGGGACGTCGACATGGACGACGCCACGCTGGAGGTCACCGGCAAGGGGGCCAAGACCCGGCGTGTGCCCGTCGGCGGCCAGGCGCGAGAGGCGATCAAACGCTGGATCCGGGTGCGGGGCAACTACGCGAGTACGGACCAGAGGGCCCTGTTCGTCAGTCAGCGCGGCAACCGCATCCATCCACGCACCGTGCAGCAGCGCCTGCAGCGCTGGGCGATGGTGCAGGGGGCCACCCGCAACGTCCACCCCCACCTGCTCCGTCATTCCTTCGCCAGCCACTTGCTGGAGTCCTCCGGAGATCTGCGCGCGGTGCAGGAGCTACTCGGACACTCGGACATCAGCACGACCCAGATTTACACCCACCTGGACTTCCAGCACCTGGCCCAGGTCTACGACAAGGCGCACCCACGGGCGAGGAAGAAAGGGACCTGAGCCGCCCGGCGACCAGGCTGTCAGCCGAAAAGATAGGCCCCGCCGCACCGAGCACCGCCCCAGCCATCCCCAGTGAAACATGCGGCTCACACCCCGCCAGGAGGCTCTACCGCAATCAATAGCAAGGCCGCCCCTGCACGAGGTGGAGCACTGGCGTAAAATGCGCGCTTTGAATCGAGCATTGTAAATGGCGATGGAAACATTCCGCGGTACGACCATCCTTTCGGTCCGGCGAGCGGGGCGCGTGGTTATCGGTGGCGACGGCCAGGTATCTCTCGGGCAGACGGTGATGAAGGGCAACGCACGGAAGGTGCGGCGACTCTACAAGGAACGCGTGCTGGCGGGCTTCGCCGGAGCCACGGCGGACGCCTTCACCCTGTTCGAGCGCTTCGAGGGCAAGTTGGAGAAGCACCAGGGGCACCTCACACGCTCGGCGGTGGAGCTCGCAAAGGACTGGCGGATGGACCGCATGCTGCGCCGCCTGGAGGCCCTGCTATGCGTAGCCGATACTAAGACCTCGCTGATCATCTCCGGGACGGGGGACGTGATCGAGCCAGAGCATAACCTGATGGCCATAGGCTCGGGTGGAGCTTTCGCACAAGCGGCGGCGAGGGCCCTGTTGGAGAACACGGAGCTCGGCGCCCGAGAGATCGTCGAGCGGGCACTCGGCATCGCCGCGGACATCTGCGTCTACACCAACCACAATCTGGTGTTGGAGGAACTGGCGGCGGAAACCGGCTAGGAGTCTGTCCGTCATTCGCCGTTCCGCAGAGGAACAGTCGAAGGCTCGACAGGCGCCTGGACGTTGCAGAATCCGTCTACACACCGCATTTAGCTAAGCATCAAACCCCGAGCCGTCGACCCCTCGCGGCCGGCCACCAACCGAATCAAAATCACCACACATGTCGGACATCACGCCCCAACGCATCGTAGCCGAGCTGAACAAGCACATCATCGGCCAGGACGACGCCAAGCGCGCCGTCGCTGTGGCCCTTCGCAACCGCTGGCGGCGAGCCCAGATCGACGAGCCGCTGCGCTCGGAGATCACGCCCAAGAACATCCTCATGATCGGGCCCACGGGCGTGGGCAAGACCGAGATCGCGCGCCGCCTGGCGCGACTAGCAAACGCCCCATTCCTGAAGGTGGAGGCCACCAAGTTCACCGAGGTGGGCTACGTCGGCAGGGACGTCGAATCCATCGTCCGCGACCTGGTGGACGCCGCGGTGAAGATGGCCCGCGATCAGGAGATGGACAAGCTCGCCGGGGCGGCCGAGGCCGCGGCGGAGGAACGCGTACTGGACATCCTGCTTCCGCCCCCCACCAGCTTCGCCGAAGACAGCCGCCCTGGAGGCCCATCACCGGCGACCCGGGAAAAGTTCCGCGACAAGCTGCGCCGGGGTGACTTGGACGACAACGAGATCGAGATCCAGGTCAGCGCTGCGCCCGTGGGGGTAGAGATCATGGCTCCGCCAGGCATGGAGGAGATGACCAGCCAGCTCCAGGGACTGTTTCAGAATCTGGGTCAGGGACGCACCAAGCGACGCAAGCTCAAGATTCGCGACGCCCTCAAGCTGCTCAAGGACGAGGAGGCGGCCAAGCGCGTAAACGAGGAAGACCTCAAGCTGCGCGCGGTGGAGAGCGTGGAGCAGAACGGTATCGTCTTCCTGGACGAGCTGGACAAGGTCACCAAGCGCTCCGAAAGCTCCAGCAGCGGCCCCGACGTCTCTCGCGAGGGCGTGCAAAGGGACCTGCTCCCCCTGGTGGAGGGCAGCACGGTCTCGACCAAGTACGGCTCCGTGCGCACGGATCATATCCTGTTCATCGCATCGGGCGCCTTCCACCTGGCCAAGCCCTCGGACTTGATCCCGGAGCTGCAGGGCCGCTTACCCATCCGCGTTGAGCTCAAGGCCTTGACCACCGAGGACTTCGTCCGCATCTTGACCGAGCCGGACGCGTCCCTGACCGACCAGTACAAGGCCCTGATGGAAACGGAGGGGGTGAGCCTGGAGTTCACCGAAGACGGCATCCGGCGCATCGCCGAGACCGCTTGGCGGGTCAACGAGCGCACCGAGAACATAGGCGCGCGGCGCCTGCACACGGTGCTCGAACGCCTGCTTGAAGACGTGTCCTTCAACGCAACCGATCTGGACCGGGTAACGGTCACCGTGAACGCGGCCTACGTGGACCAGAACCTCTCGGAGCTGGCGGCGGACGAGGACCTGTCACGGTACATCCTTTAGCGCTGTTCGCTGAATCACGTCGTCCGTCGTGACGACGCTGAAACGACCACACCCTTAACCTGGGCCATGCCCAATCTGGAGTAAACGACATGCCCACACCCACCGAGCTCAACCTGCACCGACAGTCCCGGGTGCTTGAGATCACCTTTGACGACGGCGCCCACTTCAACCTGCCCTGCGAGTACCTGCGGGTCTACTCCCCCTCGGCGGAGGTCCAGGGCCACGGTCCGGGCCAGCGGGTGCTGCAGCTCGACAAAGAAGACGTAAACATCGACAAGATCGACCCGGTAGGCAACTACGCCATTTGCCTGCACTTCGACGACGAGCACAACACCGGCATCTACTCCTGGGACCACCTGTACAACCTGGGCGTCGACCAGGAGACCCTGTGGAAGGAGTATCTGGACGAGCTGGAGAAGGCGGGTCACAAGCGCAAGAAGCCGTCCTGACCTGCCCCCGGTTTCGAGCGGGAGCAGAGTACGCCTTTGTCCACCTTCGTACAGGGCGGTATCTTCGAAGAGTTGGAACGCGTGGAGCAGGAAGCCGGATCCTACGCTAGGAGCCAGATCGAAAACTCGGTCAGGGCATCGAGCATTTGACCGTCGCCAATATTCGAGAGGAACTTGTCGCCATGGCGCGCACCCCTGCGAACCCTAACGCGATCGAATATGAGATCTTGGGAGATCTGAGCGCATCACCAATGCTACTCATCGTGGGAATGGCGTGCCGTCGAGATCGCTAAGCAGTAGCGAAGCGATCGGCATCCGGCTATTGCGGGATTGCCCAGCCCGGTCGCTCCTCGATGACATAGTCGACGAACAAGTAATTTTTGCGATCACGAATGAAGACGAGCTTGATCTCATGGCCGACCCCATACGCGTAGAGCCACTTTTGGAAATCGGCGACCGACGCGATGGGACTGTAGGAGAGCTGCACGAGGACATCGCCGGGCCGAACGCCCATGCGCTCGGCGGGCCCGCCCGGCCAGACGTACTCGATCCCAATCCCAGCTCGATGACCCCTCACTGTTGGAAAGATTCCCGACTCCTCGGGCTCGAGCGGCCGAACCGAGAACCCGGTCCAGGGGGACAAGAGGCTACTTCGGCGTATGATGCTTTCGTAGATGTTGAAGACGAGACGTATCGGAAGCACGTGAATGTCTTCGCCGCCATCGATCAGCGGTTCCCCGGGTATCGGCAAGTACCCGGTGTAGAGGGCAATGACCCTCCCGTCCGCGCCATAGAGGGGCGCGCCGATTGCGTCCCGCGGCAGCTCGATCGCCGCGCGAACCATCGTCGCTGTCAGACTCTGCTGATAGCATTCCTTGGTGGCGAGACCGCTTATCCGCCCCTTAACTATATTGGCGCCTTCCGACATCGGGTCGACCACGGCAAAGATTTCCTCACCGACCGTCGGTCCGCCGTCGCGGCGCACCTGCGAAACACGCAGTGGCGAATCGGCATCGAGCTTCAGAATGCCGAAGCCCAGGGTCGGCTCGACACTGATGATCCGCGCCGGCAGGGAACGGAACCCTTCGCTCCGCGACAATCGAACCGTGATCCTGGCGAGAAGTCGCCCCGATTCGGGGTCGGTCAGATTCTCGTAGGCGGTGAGGACGAACCCGTCGCTCTCCACGACGAAGCCCAGCCCGCGCCGAAGCGGTTCGGTTGATTCTGGGGTTGCCGGGCGAGCCTCGATCACGACGATGTTCGGATCCGCCGCTGTAACCGACGCGGAGAAGAGGACGGCAAAGAGCGCAGTAATCGTCAGCCGGACGCCCCGGCGAATGAGAATCAACATCTGTACTCCGAAAGAGCGCGCCAATGCGCGAAGTGATGAGGCCCATCCTTCAACTGAGTCGGACTCACGGAATGAGCCCCTGGCGGCCACATCCTCCTGCAAGCAAACGAACCGGGAAAGACGCGGTGCCGGAGGCACGGTCCCGTTCGTGCTCGCGGTGCAAACGAGCGAAGAGCAACATCGACCTTGGTACGTGCGCTTGGAGCCGCTGTCCGGCTTCACCAAGAAATCGTTGGTGCAGTGGGCAGAGGAGGCGCTGGCCCTCGACGCGCGGATGGTATCCGATGGACCAGCGTGTTTCGTTGTCGCAGATGACTTGGTCGGCGCCCATGCGCGCGTGATCAGAGGCACACGCAAGCGTTCCGATCTGGAGTGTTTTCACTGGGTGAATACCTTGCTAAATTGCAGTATCGATTCAATTGCTGCTCCGACCCGCCCCGCATGGTGCCTCGCTTGCTGCGCCACTGAGCGCTGACAACCGCCCGGTCTGAGACGTGGCTGCGCTCGGCTGAAGCATGGGGCGAATCGCAATGCGCGACGCACAACGCTAGGGCGCGAAGTCTTGATTGAACGGATTCACCCCTGTGCCCGTATTGATTCTGATGAAGCCATGCTGCGTCGACCGATGGCACTCATTGCAGCTCTCAACAATGCCCCTCAGGGCCCCCTTGACCTCCGGCGATTCAACGATCCCTGAGGACGACTCGAGCGCGGCCTTCAACGCCTCGACCCAGGGCATGGCGAGCCGATCGATCAAGAGTGCGATCGGTTGGCCTTCATATTCCGGAACCTGACGCTGGATATCCCTCAACAGCGCGATCGACTCGTAAGAATAGAAGCGCGCCAGCTCGCGGTTGCCGGCTGCCACTGAGAGTGAGAGCTTGTGTGTAAGTCGCTGGAGCTCGCCCATCAGCGGCGCGAGCTCGATCTGGGCCGGGCCATTCGGGAGTGGCATCAATCGAGCGGTCGTGCCCCCCGGCTCCCCCTCGGCTCTGGGCTCGACGCCGCCCAGCATCAGCGGCATCAAGACCACCGAAAAACACAGGCTATGACGGGGGGAAGAACGAATCATCGAGTTCCGGGTTCGATCTGGCTACGTGGTTTACTACTCACTTGGGCAGCGACAACTCCGCGAAGTCGCTCCAGCTACCCGCATTTCGGTCGATCTCCCTTTCGTCTGTAGGCGCGGTCTCGAAAGAAGCTGCGTCTTCGCGACTGCCTGGCGCAGGAGCGCATAAAACGTACAATTAGCCTACCAAAAATTTGAAAAAACGCGAAGCCGGCTTACTGACTGGCGATGCGCGATGCGTCGAATGGAATCGCAATCGCTGAGCTGAACAAAGGAGGCAAGCTGGTGCAGAAAACGCAGCATCGCTAGTTCGAATAGCTGCTGGTGTCCAAACGACGGGCCCCAGTTTCAGAAGCGACGCCCCCTGTTCCGCCGAGTGTGAATCCCAACGAGGGACTGCTACTTCGTCAACGGATTTACTCGAATACGGGAACAGGACGCGCCGTCCGCGTCTCCGAACCCTGCCGCCGTGGTCCTGATACAATGTCTTGGCGCTCTACGATGCAGGTAACACACGCCGACAACCACAAACCAAATAACCCAGTGAAATCAAACGACTCAGACAAGACCACCGATTTCGGTTACAAGCAGGTTCCGATCGACGAGAAGGCCGACCATGTGCGGGGGGTCTTCGACTCCGTGGCCTCGCGCTACGACATCATGAACGACCTGATGTCGCTGGGCATCCACCGGCTGTGGAAGCGCCACACCGTGGAGCTGGCCGGTGTGCGCCGCGGCCAACGGGTGCTGGATCTGGCCGCCGGGACCGGGGACTTGTCCGAGCGCTTCTCCGGCATCGTCGGCAAGGAGGGCGAGGTCGTCTTCACCGACATCAACGCCGCCATGCTCAACCGCGGCCGCGACCGGCTCATCAACGCGGGTGTCGCTGGCAACCTGCACTGCGCCCAGGTCAACGCCGAAACACTGCCCTTCGCGGACAATCATTTCGACTGCATCACCATCGGCTTCGGCCTGCGCAACGTGACCAACAAGCAGCGCGCCCTGGAGGAGATGTTTCGGGTGCTGCGCCCCGGCGGCCGCGCCCTGGTGCTGGAGTTCTCCCATCCCGGAAGCCCGTCGCTGCGCAAGGCATACGATCTCTATTCCTTCTCGGTCCTGCCGGCCCTCGGCCGCCTGATCGCCGGTGATGCGGACAGCTACCGCTATCTGGCGGAGTCCATCCGCATGCACCCGGACCAGGAGACCCTGCAGACCATGATGGAGCAGGCGGGTTTCGAGCGCTGCGACTTCTTCAATCTCAACGGCGGCATCGTCGCCATTCATCGGGGCTACAAGCTGTGAGCGACGGGGTGCCGATCCCGGATGCCGCCCTGGCGGCGCTTGAGGCGGGTATCAACCGCTACATGGCCCTGGATCCCGAAGGGGCGGGCCGGCTCTCGGCGCTCCACGGCCGGGTAATCGTCATCGAGGTCATCGGCTTCGGCACCCGGATCTTCGTGATTCCAGGCACCAACGGAATACAGCTCTACGGCGACTACGCAGGCGAGCCGGACTGCACCCTGCGCGGTACGCCCATGGCGCTCGCCCGCATGGGGACATCTCAGCAAAAGGAGGACCAGCTTTTCTCCGGGGAGGTGCAAATCGAGGGCGACACCCACCTGGCACAGGCATTCGGCGACTTTGCCGGCGGTCTGGAGGTGGACTGGGAGGAGCAGCTCTCGCGGCTCCTGGGTGACGCCTTGGCGCATCAGGTGGGCTCGCGAGTCCGGGCCGCCGGGCGCTGGGGCCGGCGCACCGGCGATATCCTGGCGGAGGACGTCAAGGAATACCTGCAGGAGGAGGCGCGGCTGCTGCCGGGCCGCTATGAGATTCAGGCGTTCTTGGACGAGGTAGACCAGCTGCGTGACGGCGTGGAGAGGCTCGCCGCCCGCGTCGCGCGGCTCGCGAAAATGCGGGAAGGCAGCGTCGGCGAGCAATGATTCCGGAAGCTCGCGGATGATCCGCCCCTCCCAGGCTTTCCGCCTGATCCACATCAACCTGGTACTGCTGCGACACGGGCTGGACGAGGTCATCCTCGCCACCCACCTGTTCCGGCCCCTTCGGTTTCTGCTGTATCTTTCCCCCTGGTACTGGTTCCGCGGCGAGCTCCCGCCTTATCCGGTTCGCATTCGCCTGGCCCTCGAGGACCTGGGACCCATTTTCGTCAAATTCGGGCAGATCCTCTCCACCAGGCGAGACTTGCTGCCCGACGACCTGGCCATCGAGCTCACCAAGCTGCAGGACCGGGTGCCACCCTTTCCCGGCGCCGAGGCCCGCGTCCTGATCGAACAGGCTTGGGAGAAGCCCATCGAGGCGGCGTTGGACGACTTCAGCGAGACACCCCTGGCCTCGGCGTCCATCGCGCAGGTGCACACCGCCCTACTCAAGGACGGCCGTGAGGTGGTCGTCAAGGTGCTTCGGCCGGACATCGGCAAGATCATCCGGCGCGACATCGGCCTGATGTACATAGTCGCGGGACTGGCTCAGCGTTACTGGAAGGACGGGCGCCGGCTGCGGCCCGTGGATGTGGTCCGGGAGTACGAAAAGATCATCTTCGACGAGCTGGACCTGCAGCGCGAGGCGGCGAACGCATCCCTGCTGCGCCGTAACTTCCTCGGCAGCGAGTCCCTCTACGTGCCCGAGGTCCACTGGGACCTTACGCGGCCGAACGTGATGGTGATGGAGCGCATCTACGGTATTCCGGCGAGCGACGTAACGGCGCTCAAGGGCGCGGGAATCAGCATGCGTCTGCTCGGGGAGCGGGGGGTCGAGGTCTTCTTCACCCAGGTCTTCCGGGACAACTTCTTCCACGCGGATATGCACCCGGGCAACATCTTCGTGGAGCCGAGCGGGCGCTATATCGCCGTCGACTTCGGAATCGTCGGCACCCTGACCACGGAAGACCAGCGCTATCTCGCCGAGAATCTCCTGGCCTTCTTCCACCGGGACTACCGCCGGGTGGCGGAGCTGCACGTGGAGTCGGGCTGGGTACCGCCGGGGACCCGTATCGACGAGTTCGAGTCCGCCATCCGAACCGTGAGCGAGCCCATCTACGAGAAGCCGCTTTCGGAGATCTCCTTCGGTCACTTCCTGCTGCGCCTGTTTCAGACCGCGCGCCGCTTCAACATGGAGGTGCAGCCCCAGCTGGTGCTGCTGCAGAAGACCCTGTTGAACATCGAGGGCATGGGGCGCCAGCTCTACCCGGAGCTCGACCTCTGGTCCACCGCCAAGCCCTTCATGGAGCGCTGGATGAAGGACCAGATCGGACCCAAGGCGCTCCTTGAGCGGGCACGCAAGAACCTGGGGCCGGCTGCGGAGCAGCTCCCCGAGCTGCCGCTGCTCGCCTACCGGGTGCTCGACGGTCTGGAGCGGCAGAAGCTGGCGATCCGCTGGCGCTCGGAAGAGCTCGACAGGCTGCGCGAGGAGACCCGAGGCTACCGCGCCCAGATGCTGGCGGCGGTGAGCGGCGGCTCGCTGATCCTCAGCGGGACCCTGCTGTTAGTGCTCGGACCCGGCGCGGTCTTATCGGTCGCCCTTACCAAAGGCCTGGCAGTCACGTGCTTTGCGGCCGGAGCCCTCTTTCTCGCGGTGAGCTGGCGGTAGCGCCCGCTTGGAGACAGGGACCTTGCTCCGTTCTCCCTATCTGTACGTCCCGCTGGCCGCGATGCTGCTCGCAGCCTTCTGGCTCCACGCCCTCCAGGTCCTCTTTTGGCAGGACGACTTTCACTTCCTGCTCGTGGCCAGAGTGGCGCGGGAGGCCGGCGAGAGCTGGCTGACGGTCTTCTGGCCCGGGGAGAAGAGCATCTTCTGGCGCCCCCTGAGCGAGGGGCTCTACTGGCGTATCGTCGAGGGAGCATTGGGCTCGAGCCCGGTGGCCGCGCACCTCATCAATCTGCTCTTCTTGGCTGCAGCCGCTCTCGCCGTCGCCTGGCTGGTCACCGATTACGCAGGGCTCATCGAGCCCGGGACGGACCCGCACAAGGCATTTCTTATCGCAGGATTGCTTTACGGCATCCACGCCGCGCACTTCATCCCGGCGCTCTGGGCGACAGCGGTGCACAGCTCCATGGTCGTGCTGTTCTCGTCCCTTTCCCTGCGCTTCTGGGTGGCCTCGCTGCGCGATTCGCCGACGGCTCTGAGCCGGGGCCTGATAGCCGTGCCCCTGTTCCTGGTGCTAGCCCTGCTGAGCAAGGAGAACGGCATCCTGGTGCTCCCCCTGGGCGCTCTGCTGACGGCTCTGGTGTGGCACCGGGTCCGTCCCACCCGAGCCGCTTGGGGCGTGGCGACAGCCTCCGTGCTTCTGGCCGTTGCCTGGCTGGCGTTGCGCCGGGACATGGTCGTGCCGCCCTCGGGCGCCTACGAGATGGGCATGGGTACCAATACGCTGCGCAACCTCGTGAGCATGGGCCTGTTTTTCTTCAATGTCCCGCGGGAGTCGCTGCGCTTCATGCTGGAGCAGCACTCCCTGGTCGCCGCGCTCTGGGGCCTTGCTTGCGCCCTGCTCCAGGCCGCGGCGGTATGGATGGTCGTGACGGCGGTATCGCCCCGGTTGCGCATTCGGGGCTGGCTGGCGGCAGGCGCCTTCTTTCTGACCGCCTCTGCACCCTATCTGCTGTTCTCTTGGAACGCATACGCCTACTACATCACCCTGGGGCTGATCGTCTGGCCCTTTCTGGCGGTGCTCGCACCCCTGTCCACCGGACGCACGCGGCTGGTTTTGGGCGCCGCGTTCTTGTCGTCGGCCCTGTCGGTGGCCGGGAACTATTGGCTTCAGTACCCAGCTCTGTTGGCGCGGGCCGACTGGGCCAACGAGCAGCTGGCGGTGATCCGCACCGAGTATTCGGCGGTCGCGGACCAGGCACGCGCCCGGGGGATCGACGTACTGATCGAGAACCGGCACAAGTTTCTCGGCATCGGAACGGCGGGGCTGGCGTTCGCGCTCGACCTGCCGGAGACGAGCATTCGGGTCCAGGAGCAGGACTCGCAGAGGGGCCGCTCGGCAGTCACCTTGATCATCCCCGACAGCGGAGACGCCCGGTTTGAGTAATGGACTAGCACAGGAGCGGCTTCTGGTGGATTCTGCAACTTCCGGCACGTCTCTCTGGCAGCGGCTGCGGCCCTATATTGCAATCGCGCGCTTCGACCACTGGTTCAAGAACATCTTCATGCTTCCGGGTATGGCGCTGGCCTGGCTCCTGGTGGAGGTGCCGATTTCGAGCGTCCTGGGCTCTGGCCTGCTGGCCGTTCTCAGCACCGGGTTCATTGCCTCCGCCAACTACGTGATCAACGAATGGCTGGACGCCGAGTTCGACCGACACCACCCGCTCAAGCAAAGCAGGCCTTCCGCGCTGGGAGACGTGCGCGCCAAGGCCGTTTATCTGGAGTATCTGCTCTTCGTCGGACTCGGGTTGGGCCTTGCCACACTGCTGACTCGCGAGTTCGTCATCTTCTCGGCGCTATTGCTGCTGATGGGGATTGTTTACAACGTGCGCCCGTTCCGCACCAAAGACCGCGCCCTTTTGGACGTGCTCAGCGAGTCGGTCAACAATCCCATCCGCCTGCTTCTGGGGTGGAGTGCCATTGTCAGCGGCCACCTACCGCCTTCCTCGATCCTGCTCAGCTACTGGATGGGGGGTGCCTTTCTGATGGCCATGAAGCGCTACGCCGAGTACCGATTCATCGGCGACCCGGAGCGGGCGGCCCTCTACCGGCGCTCGTTCCGCTATTACACCGAGGAAAAGCTTCTTCTGTCCTCCTTCTTCTACGCGATTCTGTCTGCCTTCTTCCTGGGGATTTTCCTGATCAAGTACCGCATCGAGTTTGTCGTCTCGCTGCCCTTCTTCTCGCTCCTGTACGTTTGGTACCTGCACATCGCCATGAAACCCCACTCCGCGTCCCAGGCACCGGAGAAGCTCTATCGGGAGCCGGCGTTCGTCGCTTACGTGGTTTTCCTGGCGGTTCTTATCGCGATTTTGTTCTTTATCGATCTGCCGGTACTGAGCGTCTTGGTCGAGCCCCTCACCTACTGATCCCGATGACGGCGTCCAAGCTCGAGGTCCTGCTCCGCTATCTTGCCGCCGGCAGCCTTGCGGTCGGGGTTCACTATCTGGTTCTGATCCTTTTGGTCGAGGCCGCGGCCATGGACGCGACCTTGTCCTCGTCCTGCGGCTTCATCGTCGGCCTGATCGTAAATTACCTGCTGCAGTACTACTGGACCTTTCGCAGCTCCGGGGCTCACGCCAAGCGCTTCCCCATCTTCGCCGGCGTCGCGGTCGTCATGCTCGGGCTGAACGCGGCCATCTTCTGGACACTGCATGAGCGCCTGGGGGTCAACTACCTGCTCGCTCAGGCCTTCGCCATCGGCGTCGTCTTCCTGCTCAACTTCCTGATCAACAGCCGCTATACATTCGCGACCGACGGGGTCTCGGGCTGACTCTGGTAGTTCCGCAGTAGAACAGTCGTAAGTCAGACAGGCTCCTCGGGCCCGGAGTGAAGATAGTCCCGCACCATGCGCGGGATCTCGGCCTCCAGGTCCCGTTGCGGTGCGAAGCCCAGCTCGCGGCCAATCTTCTGCGAGCTGTACCAGGCATCCCCGGTCAGCTTTCCCAGACCCGTACGGTTCAACGGCATCGCCCGGCCGGTCACGCGCTCCAGGGCGGTTCCGATCGCTGCGGCTGCCCTCAGGGTCCACAACGGAAGGGTCCAGCCGGGCGGCGGGCGCCCCAAAGCAAGACGGATCTGTTCGTAAAGCCAGCGGGTGGAGTACGCCCTTCCGTCGGTCACCAGATAGCTCCGTCCGGCGGCGCTTGGGGAGCAGGCCGCGAGCAAGGCGGCCCGGATGGCATCGTCGACGTGCACGGCAACACGGCGGTTCTGGATCTTCGGCCAGGGAGGGAAACGGTTACGTGCCACCGCCGCGATCATGCGCGCGATATTTCCCTCGCCCGTCAGGCCGTACACCATCGGCAGACGCAGCACGCACACATGCATCCCACCGGCTTCGCCAGCGGTCAGGACACTGTTCTCGGCGGCCAGCTTTGCGCGGCCGTACAGGCTCTCCGGAGCCGGTTGCGTAGACTCATCAGCGGGTGTACCGGCTGCGGCAACGCCATCTCCCATGGCCTTCACGCTGCTCAGATAGACCAAGCGCTCGGCGCACGCCGCGCGAGCGGCACGGACCAGGTTCTTCGTCCCTTCGGCGGTCACCGGCCAATGGCTCGGGGCCTCGTAGACATCGGGCTCGCCTGGGCTCGGAGAATAGCTGGCCAGGTGAAAGATGCAGACTATGCCGCGCAATACGGCCGGCAGCGTTGCCGGATCCGTGAGGTCGCCGGCCCGGTAGTCGACGCCACCATCCGGCCATAGGTCACGAGCCCTATCGGGGTCCCTGGTGAGCACACTGACACGGGCGCCCTGCTCCTGGAGGGCCGGCACCAGCCGCCTTCCCACCTTACCCGTAGCGCCGGTGACCAGCACGCTGACCCCCGAGAGCATCTCTATCCTCGCCGCGTCCGGGCTCATTTCGCGCGGCTTCTCCGGAGCACGTCCGTCACGCCCGCAACGGCTCGCCGTATCACTTCGGCCAGCACCAAGACGCCGAAGTGGCCCCAAATACCGGCCACCACAAGCAGACGGAAAGGTAGCGGATAGCCACCGGCTTGGAACTTGCGGAAGAAGCGCACCATTCCTCGGTGCTTGTGCCATTCCACCCGGACGGGCCGGGCCTTGCTGCAGACGCCTAGGTGGTGGACCACTTCGATATTCGGCACGAAATAGATTTTCCACTTGGAACGAGCGAAACGGGCGAACCAATCCAGGTCCTCGCAGTGCAGGAAATAGCCCTCGTCCAGGGGCCCGATCGCCTCAAGGGCCGCACGCCGTACCAGCATGAAGGAGCCAGAGACTGCCGCGACCTGGACCGGACGCTCCGGCAGGGGCTCGTCCAAGAGATTCAGACGCTTTTCCCGTGTCAGTTTCGGTGACAGTCGATCCAGGTGCAGGAAACGCACCAGCCCCACCCAGGGGTCGGGAATCTGGCGGCGGCTGGCCGTTTGCTCGCTGCCGTCCGGGTTGCGGATTACGCAGCCGGCCATCCCCGCATCCGGTGTTGCATCCATGAACGCGAGGAGATGCCCGAGGGTATCCCTTTGAACCATGCAATCCGGGTTGAGGAACAAAAGGTATGGGGCGGAGGCGCGATCCAGGACGAGGTTGTTGCCGGCGGAAAAGCCCAGGTTCTCGCCGTTCTCGACCAGGGTCAATCGGGGATTCGCCCCGAAGCGTTCGCGCACCTTGCTCAGACTGCCGTCGGTGGAGCCGTTGTCGCTGACGATGACCTCTGCCGGGACATCGGAACCGAGTGCAGCGCCGACACAGACCGCCAGCAGATCGCCGGCATTGAAGTTGACGACGATGACGCTGACTCGAGACGCGCCGGTCTCCGCCCCCTCGCTGCCGGGCAGATCAGTCACCGACCAACTGCACCAGGGACCGCCTCGCGGCAGCGAAGCTGAAGTGTCGCTCCATGACATCGATTCCCTTGGCCGACAACCTGTCCCAAAGCTGCTCATCTGCATAGAGCCGGATCACCGCGTCGGCGAAGGAAGCGGCTTCGTCGGCCAGGAGCACTGACACGCCGTCCACGAGGAACATGCCCTCGGCGGCCTGGGAAGTAGCAACAACCGGCAGCCCGTGGGCCAGGCTCTGGTTAACCTTTCCCTTGACTCCGGCCCCATAGCGCAGTGGCGCGACGGAGAGCCGACAAGCATCGAAAAAGGGCCTTACATCCGCTACAAACCCGTGAATCTTCAGCCTGTCATCGGCCAAGGCCATAATATCGGCGGGTGGACCGGCGCCGATGACGTGACAGCACAGGTCCGGCAGCTTGGCGTGAATCAAGGGCAGAATTTCTGCGGCCAGCCAGCGCACCGCATCCGTGTTCGGAGGATGTGCGAAGGCGCCGATGAACAGGATATCCCGCCGCTCGGAGAATGCAGCGGCACTGCCGTAGATTCGGTGTATGTTAGAGACTAGGTGCACGCTTGCCCCCGGCGCCTCGTCGGCAAGCAAACGGCGTTCCACCTCGCTCACCACCAGCGTTTCGTCCGCCTGAGCGATCAGATCCAGCTCTTGACGTTTTCGGCTCTCCGCAACAGCCCGAGTAGCCTTGCCCCCCGTCAGCTGTGCTAAACGAGCCTCACGCAAAAAATGCAAATCTACAGTGTCGAAGAAAATCTTGGCATTCCTGCAATAACGCCTGGCGGTGGGCATGACCTTGGCTGCCGCGTCCGCACGGCTGAGGATGACCAGATCGTAGACCCCTCCCTCTCGCTTCAGATGGCGGGCTATGGACTTTACGTGTGGGCTATACAGTACCTCAACACCGCGTTTCTGCAGATCGGACACATAGGGCTGCGGCGCCTCCAGGTTTATCGCAGCAAAGGTCACCTTGAAACGCAGCTCCTGAAGGATTGCGAACAGGTTGCTCATGCGCAGTGAGCCAGATTCCTTATCCGGCCGCAGCATATACACGTCAGCGACAAAGGCGCGACGCTCTATGCGACGCTCTTTCTGCCGCTCCAAGTCTTCGCCCCGGTCGCCATGGGACGCAAGCTCTTCACGCCAGCGGCTCAGAAATTTACGCCGATTGACCGCCTGAAAATGCTTCATACTGCGGAAAGACGTTTCATCGGTCCCGGCACTGGCCCCTTCGAAGTGAACTACCTGCGACAACGGTTGATAGTAGACGCGATGACCTGCCGCCCGGACACGAAATGCAATGTCTGCATCTTCGTAGTAAGCGGGTGAGAAGTGCTCGTCGAACCCCCCAAGAGTAATAAAAAGGTCGCGCTTGACGGCGAGCGACGCACCTGAAACGTAATCTGGTTCACGTAAATAGCTGTATTGAGGCTTATTGGGATCGTCCAGGTGCCCGTAGTTCCACGCCGAGCCATCGCCGAAAACAATCGCCCCTGCTTCCTGCTGACGTCCGTCGGGATAGATCAGACGACTTCCAACCAGCCCGGCATCCGGGTGTGCCCCGAAGGTATCGATTAGAGCGTCCAGCCAGCCGGGTTGAACTTGGGTGTCGTTGTTCAAGAAAACGATGATTTGACCGCGCGCCGCGTGCGCACCCCGGTTGGAGGAGAGCACGAATCCGCAATTCTCGTCGTTCCTCATCAAGCGAAGGTTCTCGAACCCTGTCAAAACAGACGCGGTCTCGTCGGTGGAACAGTCATCGACAACGATTACCTCGAACGGATGCACTGTCCTGTGCCGGTGAAGCGCCGCGAGGCAATGGTAGGTGAATCTGATTTGGTTGAAGACCGGAATAACAAAGGATGCGACGGGCCGGTCGACCCGAGGGAATGCCAGCGGTGTCAGGGGCCCGCGAAGATCCAAAAGCGACGGTCGCGCGGCAACCGACAGGGACGTCGTGTTTAGCCGCCTGGCAATTTTCTTGAGCAACGTCGCTGCGCCCTCTGTCTTGAGGACGTGCCGCGCCCTGGGAACATAGCGATAAGCGAACCTGACATGCCTGGTTAAGAACCGAGAGAGATCGAACATCATGTTTCTCACGAGCCGGACCCGACGTCAACACAGCCGATGAAAAGCACAGGGGCATCAGTCGGTGCACGAGGCACGTATGCTACCCTTTTTGGTTTACGGGCGCGCCAATGCAAAGCGCCGACTGAGAACAGGACCAGCAAATCATGATGTTACGATTGGCGCGGGCAATTTGGCGTTCGTTTCCGCTGTCCGCACGCACAAAGTGGCACATCAAGACCGGTTGCATCCGCTGGCTCCCTTGGGCCTTCCGCTGGAGCCCCCTGCACAGACAATGGACGGCGCTGGAACGCGAGCTCGGGGCGGGGCTGGATTCGGGTACTTCCGCAGCAGCCGATACACCCGAGCCCGTGGCACTCGCACAGACGTCTCCCCTCGGCGCTTCAGCGGTTCGGCTGATTGCCTTTTATCTGCCGCAATTTCACCCGATTCCTGAACACGACCGGTGGTGGGGAAAGGGATTTACAGAGTGGTTCAACGTGGTGCGCGCGAAACCTCAATTCCCCGGCCATTACCAACCCCACCTTCCCGGGGAGCTGGGCTTCTACGACCTACGTCTCTTGGACATACAGAAGCGACAGGTCGAGTTGGCAAGGCTATATGGAATCGGAGGGTTCTGTTTTTACTTCTATTGGTTCGGAGGAAAGCGTCTGCTTGAGCGCCCCATCAGCAATTACGTCGCAAATAAGGAATTGGACCTGCCGTTCTGCCTCTGCTGGGCTAATGAAAACTGGAGTCGGCGCTGGGATGGACGAGATGAAACGCTATTGATATCGCAACAGCACTCCGATAAAGACGATCTCGATTTCATCAGGTACGTTTCCAATTATTTCAACGATTCTCGATACATACGGATCAATAGCCGCCCGCTTCTTATCGTTTACCGGCCAGACTTGCTTCCTTCTGCCAGAGAAACGGCTAATCGCTGGCGGGCTTGGTGCGCTACCAACGGAATCGGCCAGATATTCCTCGCTTACACCCAATCATTTGAGTCCGTCGAGCCCCACCAACATGACTTCGATGCGGCAATCGAATTCCCGCCAAACAACATTGAAGCTCCCATCATCACGCACAAGATCAAGGCCCTGAATCCCGATTTTCGTGGCATCGTTTATGACTGGCGAATCTTTCAAAAAAGGAGTCGCACCTATGAAGTGCCGCCTTATCTTCTTTTTCGCGGGGTCTGTCCGTCTTGGGACAACGAAGCACGCCGCCGAGGCATCGGGACCGTTTACCTCAACTCATCTCCTGATGGTTATGAAGAATGGCTGTTTAATGCCTGCACCGAAACATTAGGTCGCGTCAGGAATACGGACGAGCGGCTCGTCTTTGCGAATGCATGGAATGAATGGGCCGAGGGCGCGCATCTAGAGCCGGATAGCCGCTACGGCTACGCCTATCTCGCAGCCACACGCCGTGCCCTTCAAGCCGCTCGCTATCGACATGACCGGCGAAACGGAGGGGTGATCGACCCAGCTCGCCCGAGAATTTCTGTTCCAAGGCAGCGCAAGAACAGGACGGCTACACCGATTCCGATCATTATTGCACATGCCTTTTATCCGGAGCTTTTGTCGGAAATTCTCGATTATCTGAAACGCTGGACAACTGAGTTCAAGCTCTGGGTTACCACGTCTCCCGAAAAAGCCGATGCAGTGAAACACATCCTGGCCTCCGTTGCCCTTCAAAAATCAAAGAAAACCGATATAGCTCAGTACACCAATCGCGGACGCGACATCCTGCCTTTCCTCAAGATTCTCGATCACGTCGGTCCGGCGCAGGACGAAATCATCTTAAAAATTCACACGAAAAAGACCTACCATCGCAAAGACGGGGCCCTTTGGCGCAAAGAACTCTACGAGACGCTGCTCGAACAGGGAAACGTTGCCCGAGTCTTGGACGCATTTAAAGCCGACCCCAATCTCGGTATCGTCGCAGCACGAGGGCACTTGGTAGACTTGGAGCATCACTGGGGAAGCAACGAAGACCTAGTCCGCGCACTTTCCGATCGCATGGATCTGATGTATCCGCGAGCAAAAAGCGAGTGCTTTCCTGGAGGCTCGATGTTCTTTGCGCGCTATTGGGCGATTTCACCGCTTGTCGCTCTAAGGCTCTCTGATTCGGATTTCGCACCCGAATCCGGTCAAAAGGATGGAACCGCAGCGCATGCGGTCGAACGTCTGTTCGGCACCGTCTGTCATGCCCGAGGCGGAACGCTGGACGATACGGGGACCCTCGGCGGGGAGTCAGCAGATGGCAGGTCGACGCCCTATCGGTATGCAGAATCGGATCAATACACGCGCATGCTGCATAGAGCCACGAACCGTACAGGCTCCTGACAATGCAATCGACTCGGTCGATCTCTTCAATCAATTTTGGTTTGATAAATCCTGTCCAGGTGTGCCTGAATCGCCTTTATTGGGAACTCAGCTCGGGACAGGATCCGCCGGGCGGGCGAGAGGCTTACGGCTAACGGGTTACGCCTCAACAACTCTATTTTTACGAACCGAGCACCCCGTACGATTAGCCGATCCCACAACGCTAGCGTGGGGTTGAATCCAAAGGTGTGGAATCGGCGCAAGCGAGAAACGAATTCCCTCAGCGCCCGAAAACCATAACCCAGGTGCGGCCGTTAAGACATCTGCAACGTTGCCGGAAACCTGACGTTCTCCCATGACTCAGCCAACCACCCCGCGGATCATGCCAAAGTCAGACAAGCGCGGGCCAAGTAACGGCGAGGAACCTGCCGACGTCTCGGTTGCCGTGGTCAACTGGAACAGCGGCCCCCTCTTGCCCCAGCGGTCCGCGACGGCGAAGGTCGGTTGCGGTACCTCTGCAAGCGCAGACCGGCCGTCCTTGACCTGCTTCTGCGCGGGTTCGCCCCGGGCTGGGTGTTGCGGCGCTTCCGCGGGCGGCTTGACGGCTACGAGATGCGGGATCTCATCAACGACCGTGATTTGGTGTGGGATCCCCCCATCGTCAGTGGCTGCTTCATGCTGTTTCGGGCCGAAATTTTGACCGCGCTTGGGGGATTTGATCCCCGGTACTTTCTGTACTTCGAGGACTTCGACCTGAGTCTGCGGACGGCCGAAGTCACGCGCCTCGCTGCAGCATCAAGGTGAACGGCGAGCGAACGGGATCCCACGCGTTTACGGCATTGGACGCCGCGGACCCGCAGGATGCGTATGCCCGGTCCAAGTGGGCCGCCGAGCAGGAACTCCAAATAAGGACCGGCCGAACGGTAATCCCCGCTTCTATGCTAAAGATCGCAGCGATCACCGGGCAGCGCAGGGAACTACGCAAACGGGGGCGCCCGAGGAATTAAGGATGCGCAGAAATCGAATGCCACGATCGCGCAGCCGGAGTTGCCGCTGCAACAAATTTGAGCCTGCCGCATTTATCTTGGCCGCGCCTTGCAGGTGACCCTGATTCGGGGTAGAGTTGCGCCGATAAAATTTCGCGTTGTCGCCTGAGCCAGGCTCAACTGCCGCCAGCTGCGAGCAAAGGAGTTAGACAAATGGGCAATTGGCGTTCCGGATTTCCGAGGGCAGTCGCAGCGTTTCTGCTACCGTTGGCAGTGTATGCCGCCGAAGACGGCGTGACTGCCTCGACCTGGTACGTCGAGTTGGGGGGCGAGCCGCTCGAGGGTACCTTCGACATCGTCTCCCAAGACTGGTCCGGTACCTCTGAGGCTGGGTGATTCGAGCCCTTGAAACCCACGTTTGCCACCGCCAGCCTGGCGCCCTGCAACTGACGCATCATCCTCCCCCGAAAATATTCATGCGGACCAAATGCAATCGAAGCCCAAGGGGCCGACGTATAACGGTTGCGAATCTGTAAAGGTTGCGTGTTCCGCGGGATGACCTGACTTCGGGGTATTGATTTGAGTACCTCTTTCCGGACATCGTGGCGATGTTTCTTGGCAGACACCCCGAGGCTAGGGCGAGGCCGGGACGGAGGGCGCCCTTTGCGTCGTTCGGTAGTCATCCAAAGCACCAACATTGAGACGTCCCGCGCGCATGCAAATGCCCAATCCGAAATCCGAGCTGCGCCAGGCGATCAAGTCCTTTTCTGGCGCGTTCGCCTACGTCGCGGCCTTCAGTGCCGCCATCAACCTGATCATGCTCGTGCCGTCCCTGTACATGCTGCAGGTCTACGATCGGGTGATGGTGAGTCGCAGCAAGTCGACGCTGCTCATGCTGACGCTAATCGTCGTTTTCCTGTTCGTCGCAATGGGTATGCTCGACTTCGTACGCTCGCGACTCCTGATCCGCGTTAGCCAGCAGCTCGACGAAAAGCTCAACAACCGCCTATTCAACGCGATGTTCAAGCTGAGCCTGCGCAATCCCGCACAGACGCATGCCCAGGCATTGGAAGATCTCAGCCAGATTCGTCAATTGCTCACCGGGCCTGCGCTGTTCGCCTTCTTCGATGCACCTTGGCTGCCCATCTACATTGCGATCCTGTTCATATTCCACCCCCTCTACGGCTATTTCGGCGTGGCGTCCGCGACCCTGCTATTCTCCTTGGCCCTGGCAAACGAGTATGCGACCAAGAACACCCTGAACGCGGCGAATACCGAGGCGATCGTCTCGCGCAACCTAGTGGCAAGCGAGTCCCGTAATGCCGAGGTCGTACAAGCGATGGGCATGCTCGGTCGCCTGCGCACGCGTTGGCTCGAGCGGCATCGCCGCTATCTCGACCTCCAGTCCCTCGCCAGCGACCGGGCCAGCGTGTGGGCCAACCTCAGTAAGACGATCCGGATCTTATCCCAATCCCTGATGCTCGGGCTCGGCGCCTACCTCGCCATCGACTTCGAGGTCACCTCCGGCATGATCGTGGCCGGCTCGATCATCCTTGGTCGTGCCTTGGCGCCGCTGGATCAACTCATTGGCGGCTGGAAACAGTTCGCTGCCGCACGTTCGTCGTACGGCCGGCTCAACAAGATGCTCGAGGACATCCCGCTGGACCCGGCGCCCATGCCCCTTCCGCCCCCTGCCGGTAACCTCCGACTGGAAAACGTCATCATGGTGCCCCCCGGCGGGGCGGCCCCGGTGCTAAGAGGCATTACCCTGGAGCTCGAAAAAGGCCAGTCCCTCGCGGTCGTGGGACCGAGCGGTGCGGGAAAGTCGAGCCTGGCGCGTGCGGTCCTCGGCATCTGGCCCCTCGCAGCCGGTAAGACCCGCCTCGACGGCGCGGACATCGCCCAGTGGAATCGCGACGAGCTTGGGGCCTATATCGGCTATCTGCCCCAGGACATCGAGCTCTTCGCGGGCACTATTGCGGAGAACATCGCCCGTTTTGGCGAGGTGGACGCAGAGCAGGTGGTCCGCGCCGCGCAGCTTGCGGGTGTGCATGAGCTGATCTTGCAGCGCGCCTCCGGCTACGACACCCCCATCGGTCCCGGGGGCGCGACCCTCTCAGGCGGGCAGCGGCAACGCATTGGTCTGGCGCGCGCCGTCTACGGCGACCCCACGCTTGTGGTGCTTGACGAGCCCAACTCCAATCTGGATGACCTCGGCGAGGCCGCCCTCGCCGAGGCCCTGGACGCACTCAAGGACAAGGGGACCACCATTCTGCTCATCAGCCACCGACCCGCCGTGCTCGAGAAGATGGACAAGATCCTGGTGCTCAACGAAGGGAGCATCGCCGCCCTGGGGACACGCAACGAAATCCTGCCAAGACTCCTCGGGCAGTCTCAGCAGCCCACACCGCCCGCTTCTGCCCCGACGGTGCCACCCCATCCGACCATGCCGCGCAGCGCTGCGCCGCTTCCCGAGTAACCTCAATGTCATCTCTCATCGAAGGCGGGGCACGCCGCATTCGCGAGTCGCTCGGTAGTGCGCCGCGCGGCGACGACCGACCCTATCGTCGGTTCGGCCTCCTGGTACTTTTGGTCACCTTTGGCCTGTTCGGCGGCTGGGCCGCCTTCGCGCCGCTCGACAGCGCTGTGGTCGCTCCAGGCCAGGTCAAGGTCGAGGCGCGGCGCAAGGTGATCCAGCACCTGGAGGGCGGCATCGTCAGCGCGATCAACGTCCAGGACGGTGATACCGTCGAGGTCGGACAGGTCCTGATGACGCTGAGTGACGTAGAGCCCAAGGCCCAGTTACGCATCGTGCGCCTGCAGTATCTCGCTGCGCTCGCGCTGGAGGCGCGGCTCAAGGCCGAGCGGGACGGCGACGAGCGTGTCACTTTTCCGCAGGCGCTGCTGGATGCCACCGAAGACCCGGAGGTGGCCGACATGATCGACGGGGAGTTGCGGGGTTTCGACGCCCAACGCGGATCCCGTGCCAATGAGGACCGCATCCTTACGCAACGCATCAAGCAGCTCAGGAAGCAGATCGTCGGTCTGCAGGGGCTGCTGCGATCCGAGGAGACCCGCATCGAATCCTATAGCAGCGAGGTCGCGGAGTGGGGAAGGCTGTACGAGGCCAAGCTCGCGGACAAGCTGAGACTGATTCAGCTCCAACGCGATCTCGCCTTGCTCGAGGGTGAGTTTTCCACCGACCAATCCCGGCTCGCGGAGGCCCATCTGAAGATTGGCGAGACCGAAGCCCAAATCGTCCTCCGGGAGCAGACCTACCTGACAGATGTCACGAACTCGCTGCGCGAGACCCAATCCCGCATCGCGGACCAGGCCACCCGCATCCTCGCCTTGGAAGACAAGCTCCAACGCACCATGATCCGGGCGCCGGTGCAGGGCGTGGTGGTTGGATTGCAGGTGCGTACGGTTGGTGCCGTAATCAGCCCCGGGCAGCCCATCATGGAGATCGTTCCGACCTCGCACGACTTCGTCGTCCTCGCCAAGGTCAGCCCGTCCGGGATCGACAGCCTGCACATCGGCCAGCGTGCCGACATCCGCTTTAGCGCCTTCGATCTGAGCAACACCCACGTCGTCGAGGGAGAGCTCGTCAAACTCTCGGCGGATGTCCTGGATGACCAGGCCACGGGGACAACCTACTATGAGGCCGAGGTTCGGTTGACGCCGGCAGGGTTCGCCCAGATGCGAGACGACGGACTCGATCTGCTTCCAGGCATGCCGGGCGAGGTCATGATCAAGACAGGGGGCCGCACCCTCCTCAACTACCTGCTCAAACCGTTCCTCGACATGATGGCGAGGGCATTCAGAGAGGAGTGATTCGACCTTTGAGGCAGCCGTTGGCGCGGCATTTTCGGATCCACCTGAACAGCGTTTACCGCATTGGCGCCACTCGGGAAGAATCGGCACGGATATGCGCTTCGCAACCCACATCAACAGGCGGCCGTCAAGCCCGCGGGCAGGCACTGGCCGCCATTCCCTGACAGGAGGCCCTGTTGTGACCGACAGATCCAATGATCCCATCTTCCCGGCGGGGCATTTCTATTCTCCCATCGCGGATACGACGGCACTGGCGCGGGACAGGCGGCGCATCTGGCCGGAAAGTCCGCACATTTCCGGCGTCGACTTCAACGACGCCAGCCATGTGGCGTTGCTTACAGAGGCATTTCCCAAGTTCATCCAGGACTACGACTATCCCGAGTCCGAGTCCGAGCCCGAGCCCAAGGCCAACGCCGGCGCGGCCGTGCCCAGCTTTTTCAGCGGTAACGACCAGTTCTCCTGGCTCGACGCCCGCGCCCTATTCGTATTCTTGCGCCACTTTCGGCCGAGACGGATCATCGAAGTCGGCTCCGGTTTCTCCTCGCTGCTGATGGCCGACGTCAACCGGCGCTTCGGCGGGGGCGCCATCGAGATCACCTGCATCGAGCCCTATCCGCGGCAGTTTCTCATGGATGGCGTCACGGGGATCGCAAGGCTGGTGCGCCAGCCGGTGCAGGAGGTCGAGCACGCCCTCTTCGAGGAGCTCCAGGCCGGGGATCTCCTCTTCATCGACTCCTCGCACGTCGCCAAGACCGGCAGCGATGTCAATCACCTGTATTTCGAGGTGTTACCGAGACTCAAACCGCAGGTGCTGGTCCATGTACACGATATTTTCCTGCCCCACGACTATCCGCAAGCCTGGGCGATCGACGAGAACCGATCCTGGAACGAGCAATACCTCCTGCAAGCGTTACTGATGTATTCCTCCGGCTTTCGCGTCCGGTTCGGCTGCGCCTATGCCTTCCATCGTTTCCCGGAGCTGGTGAGCCGTGCCCTGGCACTGCCTGGTGGTCGGGCCTTTGGCGGCGGGAGTTTCTGGATCGAAAGGCTGGGCTCGGGAAGTTGACGCATGGCGCGCGACAACAATTTCGATTTCATCCGATTGATCGGGGCCCTGCTGGTCATCGTCGGTCACTCGTTTGTGTTGACGGGCAGGCCGCCGCCGGCTCTGCTGGGCATGGGCGTGCACAGCCTCGGCGTGAAGATCTTTTTCGTCGTCAGCGGCTACCTCGTGACGGAAAGCTGGCTAAGGGATCCGAGTTTCCTCCGCTTTTTGATGCGCAGGTCGCTGCGGATCTTTCCCGCGCTTGCGTTTTGCGTCCTGCTGACGGTATTCCTGCTGGGCCCACTGGCGAGCGGATTGTCATGCGTCGAATATTTCACGTCCGCGGAGACCTACGACTACCTCAGCAACATTGCCCTCTACGTGCGCTATGGTCTTCCAGGCGTGTTCGAGGCGAATACTTTGCCGCGGGCGGTCAATGGATCCCTGTGGACGCTTCCAGTCGAGTTTGCGGCCTACTTGCTGCTTCCTTGTGTCCTGCTGCTGCTTCGCTTGCGGTGCGGAGGCTGGCTGGCAGGTCTGGTCGGCATCGGCTTCATCGGGACAGAGATCGCCACGCGCGGTGTCTCGGCCGCAGCCCAGCCCATCATCTATGCAACGGGCGTCATCTCCGGTCTTCAGCTCGTGGCCTATTTCGTTGCGGGCGCGGCCTATCGCGTCCTGCGGCTGGAGCGCTTCCTGAGCCTGCAGTGGGCTATGCTGCTGGTGCTCCTGGGCATCGTGCTGCCGAGCGACGCCGGCACCCTGCCGCTACTCCAATACACGACTATTCCCTATGTGACATTGGCGTTCGCGATGCCCAGATTTCCGCGCTTCTCGTGGATATCCAAGGTTGGCGATTTCTCCTACGGACTCTACCTCTACGCCTTCCCAATGCAACAATTCGCCGTCGTCCTGATTGGAAGCGGGCACTCGGCCTACCTCAACATGGCCTTCGCGACGTCCACCTCGGCCATGTTGGCCGCGATCTCCTGGTTCTATGTCGAGCGCCCGACCCAGGTCCTGAAGCCGCGCAGGCCAACAAGCTTTCGCGCGCCGCTCGCGGCCAACGCCGAGGGCGGCGCATGATCAACCGGAACACGGCGACCGTTGCCGTTGCCGTTGAGCGTTCCAGTGCGCCTCGATCCCGCGTATATTGGGAGCGAGCGCGGTCACCGCAGGCGCCATCGTTTCGCCGATCGGAGGATAATGACCATGAACAATAGCTTTCGGTATCGGAAAAGCGCCTGCGCGCTGGCCGGGGCGGTTTCTTTCCTCCTGATCGGCCTCCTCCCCTGCGCTCATGCCGGCGACTGGGGTGGCAACTTCGTCGACTCTGTAGGGCTGCATGCCCCGGCCAGGGGCGAGTTTCACCTGCTCGACGCCGTTGGCGGGCCAGGCGTCGTTCACGCCTTTCGCTACGGTCCCCCCGGAGCGGGTTGGCAGTCGGTTGCGGGGGACTGGGACGGCGACGGCATCGACACCATCCGCCTGTACGACCCGGCCACCAGCAGCTTTTTTCTCCGCGACAGCAACTCCGAGGGACCGCCCGATGCCGCCTTTGCGGCCGGCCCGGCGGGCCTCGGATGGCAGGCGCTCGCAGGGGACTGGGACGGTGACGGGGTCGATACCGTCGCCCTCTACGATCCGGCGCACAGCGTTTTCCACCTGACCAACGACCACGCCGGGGCAACGTCGGAGATTGCGTTTCTCTACGGGCCGGTTGGCCTGGGATGGATCCCGCTCGCCGGCGACTGGGACGGCGACGGCGTCGACACGGTCGGCCTCTACGATCCCGTCGCTAGCGCGTTCCACCTGAGCAACAGCCGCACCGGGGGCTTCGCGGATTTCAGCTTCCTGTACGGTCCCGCTGGCTTTGGCTGGATTCCGCTCGCCGGCGATTGGAACGGGGACGGCATCGATACGGTCGGACTCTATGACCCCGTATCGAGTGTCTTCCACCTGAAAAACAGTCACTCGGGGGGTTGGGCGGACAACTCCATCTTGTTCGGTCCTGCCGGCCTGGGTTGGGTGCCGGTAGGCACACCCCCTCAGCCCGTCGGGGGCTCGGATTCGGAGCAGTTGCGGCTGCTCCAACTCGTAAACGCCGCGCGGGCGCAAGGCCATGACTGCGGGAGCGAGGGTCTTTTCGAACCGGCAGCACCGCTGACGTGGAACGATTTGCTGGCCGCGGCCGCCCAGCGTCACTCCAATGACATGGCGCAAAGGGACTTTTTCAGCCACACGGGCTCCGACGGTACGGATGTGGCGGATCGCGTCACCGCGAGCGGGTACGACTGGTGGACCGTGGGGGAGAACATCGCCGGCGGCTATGACAGGGTCGAAGCGGTCAATGCCGCTTGGCTCGCCAGTCCCGGCCACTGCGCCAGTATTATGAATCCCAACTTCGAAGAATTCGGCTCCGCAATCGCCGAGAATCCGGACTCCGATTACCGCATCTACTGGACCCAGGTCTTCGGCACGGCTTGGTAGCCCTTGACCGCCTGCCCCATTGGAGCGACCGCAACGCCTCGTCAATGCGCCACGACTCGGGAAACAAGATGCAGATTGCCAGGCTTTTCACCCGACAAACCATGTTCGTCGACGATGCGGACAGCCTTGGCCTGTCGGTCGAGGGGGTTTTCGAGCCGGACGAGACCCATTCCATCCTGGGTCTCGTACAGCCGGGCGATCGCGTGCTCGACGTTGGTGCCAATGTCGGCTACTACACGGTGCTGGTGGCCGAGCGCGTCCAGGCCACCGGTCGCGTCTTTGCGGTCGAGCCAAACGAGGCGAATTTTGAAATCCTTGACGCCAATACCCGCTCTTGGCAAAGCGAGGGACGCGTGCGGCTGTTCCGCAGCGCGCTGTCGGACCAGGCCGGATCGGCCAACCTGTTCCTCAGCCTCGCACAGTGGCGGCATGCATCGCATGTATTCGTCGGTGGTCTGCACCGACGAATCGGTCCCCGTGGCGGTGGTGCGGGGCGACGATCTCGGGCTTGCACCCCTGGACTTCATCAAGATCGACATCGAGGGGTTCGAGCCGCGTGCCCTGCGCGGGTTGCGGCAGACCCTGCAGGACTCGCCGCGGGTCAAGATCCTGAGCGAGTTCTCGCCGTTCTCCATCCTGGAGGCGGGGGCGTCGCCGCTGAGCTGGCTGCATTGGATGGTCGAGCAGGGATTCGTTCCGCTTGCGCTGTGCGACGGTCGGTGGAGCCGCCAGGCGTGCTCGGGCTTGTTCGATGAGGTGAATACCCTCGAACAGGTGGACTTCCCCGCTTTGATCCGATCGCTCGCCGGGCTCGATAACCCGACGATTCTCGAGCGGGTCGTGCAGGCCGGCATGGCCGCCGGCTATGATCGACCCATCCTCGAAAATCTCTTCTTTGCCCGCGCGCCGGACGTCGCGCCCATTGAACGCCTGGTACTCGATTGATAGATTGACCTCGACAGAGCCAAAAAAAAGCCCCCGGTCTCCGGGGGCTTTCAGATCAAGCGTTAGCGCCGTGCTCGATGGGGTTGCACGGCCCGATGGCGTCCGTGCCAATGGTCGGCGTCCTGCCGCGGGGCCGCTCTACCCAGCCTAGCCTGCTAGGCGAAGTTGGCGGCCGTCAGGTTGGTGGAAACAACGGCATCAACGATGCCGACCAGTTCAACAGAGGCGATCGCGCCGATTGCATCCGTGGTCACATAATGCACAGCCGTACCCGCGGTGGAGGCGGCGAAGCCATTAGCAGCCGCGATGGCACCGCCAACGGTGTCGTCGTAGGCAATAACGACCGTGGCGCTGTTGCCCAGGTCGATCCAGCCAGCGGTCCTTGCGGCGGCCAGCTCGGCAAAGCTCAGAACGCCATCAGCGCCGGTATCAATGGCGGCTTGCGCGCCCCAAATCGCGACGTTCGCACCGCCTATCCCGAAGTCGCCTGGCAAAGCGATCGTTCCGGCAGCAGCGGTAGTCGTCACCACAGGCGCGCCAAGGAAGGCGCTGACATTCAGTACGTCGACGCCGACACCCGCTGTCACCCCATCGGTAAAACCGTAAACGATGTCGGCCCCGTTGGCGGCCAGGTCCGCCCCGAACACGACGGTGTCGGCCCCGTCCCCGACCGCGAAGGCGTCGGCCTCAACAGCGGCGATAGCGGCAGTGATGGAGGCCGCGGCGGTGCCGGCGGAGACTTGATTCACGTTCATACCGAGGATATCGTTATCGGCGCCACCGTTGAAGGTGTCGTCGTTCACACCGCCAGCCAGGACGTCGGCGCCGGCGCCACCGTTGAGCGCGTCGTCCTGCTGTCCGCCCGCGAGTCCGTCATTGCCGGCATCGCCGTTGAGGGTGTCGATCGAAGCACCACCAGCGAGAAAGTCGCCATTATCTCCACCCGAGATGATGTCGGCGCCCAGACCGCCGCTCAGAACGTCGGCACCAGCGCCACCTGTCATGGTCAATGCGGCGTTGCTGACCGCGGTGCTGGAGTCGACGATCAAGTCAGACACAACGGAGGTCAACCCGGAGCCGTCAATGTTGGTGACGCCGGTGTCGCCCACGGTCGTGCCAGCAACAGTGACACTGCCCGCTGGCGCACCTTCGAAGTTCAGGTTCTGCAGGCCAGTCACGGTCCCCGGCACCAGGCCGACCAAAGTTGCAGCTGCTGGATTGCTAGCCGTTACGTTGAAGGTCTCGATGTTCGTGGTGGTGGAGACGAAGGTAGCGCCGGGCAAGTTCAAGGCGAGGTTCATGACGTCGTTGTCGGTGGTCACGCCGTCGACCAGCGTGTCGCCACCGGCTATCGTGGCACTGGTAGCCGTGACGGTCTCGTTGGCGCTGGTGAACTTGAAGTCCGAGGGGATGCCGGTGCCGGCAACAACGTTGCGGATCGAACCGGCGGTGTCGGCGAAATCGATTCCAGGCGTGAGGACGAAGGTGTCGCCCGAACCGCTGCCGCTGGCCTGGATGATGGCATCGATGGCCGCCGGCGTCGAGACGTCACTGGTCGCGGTCACATCGGCGATAACCGCCTGGAGCTCCCCGATATCGGTTGCGTTGCCGCCGGCGACCACCGAGTAGTACTGGGCGACGGTGACCTTATTGGCGTAGGCCTGGGAGGCCGTACCCCATGCCGGATCGGTGAACGGGATCGCCGACAGGGCCGAGACGGCATTGATGATCGCGTCGCCGCGGGACACGCCGGCGTTCAGCTGACCCTCGATCCAGGAGGCGGCCCAGGCCTTGTCCGCAGCGGCGACATCGGTGCCGACCAATTGGTCGATAAACTTGACGCCGAACTGGCCATTGGTCAGGGAGTTCGGGAAGAAGGCCGGGGCCTGGAAGGACGGGCTGCCCGCCAGGACATTGACGAGGGCCTGGATCGAGTTGCCCGCCTCGACGAAGTTCGTGAAATCGTTCAGGTAGACTCCGCCGGGGGCGGCGTCGTACATGCCGACCGCGACCTGGACGAGGGCGTTCTGTTCTGCGAGTGTAAGTGCCATTGGAATGCTCCGATACGAGTTAATGGTTGTGTCTGCGACAGAGCCTCCTCAACAGAAGACCCTCGACGCCATGGTGCCAGACCGATGGCCCCGGGCCAGGTGATGCAGATCACACGATGGCAGCGAAAGCCGTTGCGCAGCGGCAACAGGCTTCAGCGCACGCCGTCCCAGCGCAGCCCGAGGTAGACTCCGGTCTGGCGAACGCCGAACAGGTCGAGGTTACTGCGTTGGTCGTAGGATTCGACGCGGGTGACCCAGCTCCACCCCTGGCCCAGAGAGTGCTCCCACTCGAGCCCGAGGTCGAGCGCCAGCATTTTACGTGGCGCACCCCGCAAGAGCAAGGGGCTGTAGCTCTCGTGGTCGGCGAAGTAGGCGGCGTTGGCGAACAGGTCCAAGGTGCCGCGGGGAAGGGCCCAACGGTGGGTGAGCCGCAGCCCGAATTGGTCGGTGTCGCCCCCGGCCCGCCCGTCCGGGACGAGCAGTCGACCGACGTAGGCGCTCCACTCGGTCGGGCCACATGCCAGGCGGCCGGTCAGCCTGGGCTGGATGCCGTCCAGGTAAGGGACGCCGAGAACGCCCCGTCCCTCGGCCACCGCGGTCCCTGTGTCCGACCAATTTTGAGCCAGTAGCGAGATCCGCGCCGCAGGGCTGCAGTTGTCCCCCGGCCAGCGGCGCTCCGCGTATACATCGAGCCCGAACCGGGTGCCACCGGACACTGCATCGAGGGCCTCGAGGGCGATACCGGCCAGGTTCAAGCGGGCAGACGCCCTGCGCGCATGCACCGCCTCCAACCGCGCGTAGGACAGGCGTCCATCCAATCCGTCCGGAGGGGCCCGCAGGCGCACCTGTGCGAGCAGGGCCAGGCTCGCCCCCCCGTCCAGGGTGAGGGACGGAGGCATGTAATCGACCGCGAGCACACCGAGCGGACCCGGGTTCGGGCGACTCTCGGGGGCCAGCGGCAGCTCGACCTCGGCCCCGGGGAACGTGAAGGTGAGACTCGAGGCGCTCGGGGCAGCGTTGCGGTTGCTGGAATAGCCGCCGAGCAGGGTCACCCTCCACCGACCCGATCCGGGGGGTACGGATGCCGAAGCGGATGCAGGCTCGGGATCAGGCTCCGGAAGCGGGGGGGCGAGACGCGCATCCAACTCCTCGAGGATGGCGGCAACAGAGGGCGGAAGACCGCGTTCGCGGCGCAACCCGGCGACGATGGCACGGGCGCCGGCGCGGTCGCCCAAGGCAGCCAGGGTGAGTGCATAGTCGATCAGGGCGCCGCCGTGGCGCGGCTGCAGCAGGATGGCGTGCTCCAGGTCCCGTGCAGCATCGAGATGACGGCGCTGGTGGTGCAGCAGGGCCCCGCGCAGGGCGTAGTATTCGGCATCGGTTTTACAGAGCGGCTCGGCGGCGTCGAGGCGCTGCAGCGCTGCCTCGCGGCCGTCCTGGCCCAGGGCCTGGAGGTTACCGAGATCCGGAAGCGGGCAGGCAGCCCGCACGTTGGCGCCCGGGGTCCCGAGCAGCAGGGCCAGGATCGCCGTGCGAACGACTGCATCTGTAGTCGATGTCACGGACGGGGCTTTGCCTGTCGCTCGGGACTCTTGCCCCACCCGGACAGGCAGCCGTAGACATCGCGCGGGCGCCGCAAGCCCTCCAGGAGAAAACTTCCGAGGGGGTGCAGATCGTCGTCGGGGAGTTGACCGTGCGCGCCGGGTCCCAGCAGGATGGGCTGCGCCAGCTCCTCGGTCATGGTCTGGAGCCGGATGGCTACGCTCACGGTCTCCCCCAGCACCGCGTGGGTTCGACGCGCCGCGGGCCCGATGGAGCCGATGAGGGTGATGCCGCATTCGATGCCGATGCCAAGGGCGAGGGGGACGAGCCGCTGCCTGGATGACCGCTCGAGCAGGGGGCCAGCCTCACGCAGCAGGGCCTTGGCGGCCCGCAGGGCCGAAGCGGCCGGGCACGATTCCGCGGACTCCGGCAACCACAGGGCATACACCGCATCGCCGACGTAGTTTTCGATAGCGCCGCCCTCGGCGCGTATGACCCGCTCGGTGAGTCGATAGAAGCCGTGCAGCAGGGCGACGGCCTCCTCGGGGGGGCCGGCCTCGCCCCAGGCGGCATAGTTGCGGATATCCGCAACCCACACGCAGGCTTCCCTACGCTCACCCAGAATGCGGTCGGTGGGCAGGGTGCGAGCAAGGTCCTCGGCCAGACCATCGGGGAGGTAGCTGCGCAAGTTCGCCAACAGGCGTTCGCGCTCTCGCAGGGTGCGGGCATACTCGACAAGGAACAGGAGGGTGACGAATAGGCCGATCTGGACGATCGCGGGCATTGGGCCCAGCCAGATGTCATGCACGACGAGCAGCCAGCCGTGCAAGAAGGCCAGGGCGGCGATGCCGACGGCGAGTGCGATGGGCAATACCACTGCGCGGTTAGCGTGCGCGGCCAAAGTCAGGAACACGAGGTCCAGCAGCAGAGACAGGCCCAGCAGCAACCAGGGACGACCCCGCGGGCTGTACGGGAGGCGCCCATCCAGCAGGGCGGCGATCAGCTCGGCGTGAATCTCCATTCCCCCCGCGATCTTGGCCAACGGCGTGGTAAGCCGATCGTTCAGGCCTAGCGCAGTAGAGCCCACGAGTGCCCATGCGCCTTGCAGCACGCCCTCGGGCACGGCACCAGTGAGCACCTCGTGGGCCGAGATGGAGATGAAGGCGGACCGGGCGAGGCGGTAAGGGATGAGCCACTGCCCCGCCTCGTCCAGCGGAACGCGCAATTCCGGCTGCTGCGAATGTGACAACCACCAAGGGGGCCCAAAGAGATCCTGCCCCGCTTCCAGGCTCAGGGCGGGGGCGACCCCGAGCCCTCGCAGATAGGCGGCCAGGGACAGCGCCGAATAGGCGGCCTCGCCGTTGCAGATGACGGCTGGAAGGCGGCGGATCATGCCGTCGCTGTCCACGGTCGGAGTGACGTGTCCCACGGCAGCGGATTGGATCCCCCGGGCCAGACCCAGATAGCCTCTGGCATTCGGCAAGGGAGGAGCACAGGGCGGGCTATCGAGTGCCCCGCGCAGCACGCCCGCGTGGGGCGGGGCAGCGACGGCGGGGTCGGTGACGAAATACTCGGCGAGCACCAACGGCAAGCTTCCGGCGCGAAGATTCAGTGCTTCGTCGCCGGGACGCTGGTGATCGAGGATGAGATCGAAGATTTGCAGCTTCGCACCCTGGCGGTCCAAGGCGTCGGCCAACTGAGCCAGATACTCCCGCGGCCAGGGCCAAGGACCTAGCGCGGCAAGGCTGGACTCGTCGATGTCCACCAGAACCAGGCGCCGCTCGCGCTCGTCCTCCGCGCTCCACAGCCAGATATAGTCGGTGAAGCGGTTATCGACCTGCCGAAGTAGGGACGACGGGATGAAGGCCAACGCCATTATGGCCAGGGAGGCGGCGGTCAGCGCCGCTCGCCAGGCCCAGGGGGCGAGGCGAGGTACGTTCAGAAGGGCCATCGGCAAACCCAATGCGATCCAACGTCTACGCTGCGGCCGGCTGCGCGGGGTGCTTATCGCCCCCAGAGCGTCAGACCCTTGAAGGTGCCGTCGGGGACCTGCTTTTCAAAGAAGTACCCGGCCGTCGCCCCATCCTGGGCGACCGCGCCCGCAACCCATTGGGTCGCCGTTTTGTCCGCGAACATGCCCTCGTCGCTCATGCGACCGGCGGAGTGCACCGTATGGGCGCCAGCGGTCGGGTGACTGACTTGCAGGTCAGTGGAATACCGTGCCGCAGAGAAGTCTACCTGAAGTCTGCCGCCGTCGATGCTCGCGGGGTCCACCGTGCCCCCCCGGACCAGCTCCGCAGTTCCCGACGTGAGACTGAAGTCTGCTTTACCCTGGAGGCTGGGTGACAGGGTGCGCTCCTCTCCCTCGGTACGGAACAGGCCGTAGTCGCGATTGCCGACGGTGACCTTCCGGTCCGCACTTGCCTCTTCGTAGGGCACACTGACGGTCTCCTTCAAGGTAGCTGGCTCACCCCAACGACCCCACACCAGGTTGGCCGGGGGCGCGGACGGGGGAGTTGGTGCCGCGGTCGGTTCAAGACCGGACGGTTCAAGACCGGTCGGTTCAGGCGGGGATTGCGCCACCGGTGTCGAGGCGAGTCGGACCGCAGCACGACCAGCCTGCGCGCCGGCATCCCCGGATAGGTAGTCGCGCGAGGCGTCGGAGTGGATCCAGTCAGTCCGGCCATTGGATGTGCGTCCGGATTCTCCGCGTGTGGAGCTCGCCTTCCTGGCGTTGGTTGCCGCGGCGGGCTCTTCAAGCCCGATGCCGAACAGCTCCAAGATTTGTTTGGGGTCCAACGCAATCAGGCGCGGAACCGTCTGCCTGAGCCCCAGTTGGATGATGAATCCCTTTTGATGCTCCGACAACAGGGCAGTCCGATCGGCGCTGCAACGGTCGAACCCCTGCGCGGCACAGTTCGGGCCCAACGTCGATACCTCCACACTGCCGCGATTGAGAAGGACCTGCGTGGCGTCCGCTCCGGCGCGGGTGACAAAATCTGTGCCGCGTACGCCGATGGCGGCCAAGGGGGTATTGAGGCGATAGCGGTCCGGGCGCAGCTTTCCAGCCTCACCGGTAATAGTACGGACCACGCCCTGCCCGAGGGTGAAACGCACGGCACTAGCGGAGGGATTTGCGGGGTAGTAGCTATAGCGCTCAACGGTCAGGCGGCTCCCGGGGCGCACGCTGACAAAAGCGTGGTCAATGAAGCGCACGTGAACATGGCCGCTGGCGCCGGTTTCGATCCGATCCCCCACGAGCACCTTGGAGCCGGCGTCGAGGGTATGTACCTGACCGCCGGCGTCCACCCGCCGGGCTTGACCAATGAGGAAGGTGACCTCTCCAACGGGCTGAGCGGCATAGGCGGGGCACGCGAGCAGCGAGAGCGACAGGATAAACCAGAGCGGCGTTTTCATCGGAGTTTCCTCCAGGCGATCGGATGGGGGCGCAACCTGCGGACTTTAACGCGTCATTCTCGCGCGAAGGGCGGCAATATGCCAGGCCCACGTGCCGGTTTTGCCAGCGACGGCTTGGCTCACCATGTTTGTTGGTGGGAGCGATTCAGGACCCGGCGAGCCGCCGCAGCCGTTCGGACAGGAACCTGATGGGGGCGGTGACGCGCCAGGCGCGCGACGAGAGCACGGCCTCGAGAGCGGTCTCGAGAGCGGCCTCTTGAGCATGGTGCTGCTTCAGGAGTGCCTGGCGCTGCTCCAGGAGTGCCTGGCGCTCGGAGTCGAATGCGCACCGCTCGCTTTCGAATCGCTCCTGGAGCGCGAGGCGCTCGCCGCGCTCCCGCTCCAGGGCAGCCGAGAGGGTGCGAACCGCATGGTCGAGACGGGTCGTCGCTTGCTGAAGGGTCTCTCCCCAGACAGTCGCGCGCGCGAGTGCCGCCTCGCTGATCCGCGCAAGCCCCGGCGGCACCGCTTCGTCGTAGTTGGCGAGCCACGCAGCAGCCTCCTCGGGGGCCACCAGGACCAGTGCCTCGGCGGCCTCCACGGCGGCGGGGAGGCTGTAAGTGCGGTAGGTGTTGAGGGCAGCGATATGCCGGTCATAGGACTGCTTGGTCAGCTCGGATTGGAACGCGGCCATTGCGGAGCGTTTGCGCGCCAATGCCCGGGTGATGTCCACCAAGCAGTTGGGGCGCAGGGGCGCGCTCACCTCGTAGAGGGCGAGACGCGGTGCCGTTTGCGTATCGCGGGCCAACGTATCTTGGGCCTGGAGCGCAGCCCAGGCGGCGGCACGGTGATCCGGATGGGCCTCCCAAAGAGACGGCGCGAAAACCAGCTCTGCGCCAGTCTCATGGATCGCGTCGCCAATCCTTGCTGCGAGGTCTTCGGCAGACATGAGGGTGCGATCCTGCCATGGGCCGAAGTCGATTCCTTGGGCCCCCAAGATCGTCGCCGCTTGGCGGCTCTCTTCCTGGCGCGCAGTCACCTGGATGGTACGATCCGCGCCCTCCAGGTATCCGCCGCCGTCGCTCAAGACCAGGATGCGGACCTCGGCCCCCGCATCGGCGTACAGGGCGATGCAGCCGCCGCAACCGAACACCTCGTCATCGGCATGGGGCGCGAGGACGAGCACCCGCCGTGCCGGCGGCAACTCACACGGCGTGTTGGGAATGAACCATGTCTCCATGCTCAGATCCTACCCCGCGCCTGGGCGAGCAGAACACGGGCGCGCCGGACCGGGTGGTAGAGACGCGCCAGCCATGGCCGGGAGAGCAGAGCGTCCCGTAACGGGCGTTCGGGAACTGCCATCAGGTCGACTTGTGAGGTGAACTCCTCCACCATTGCGAGCACCTGCGGCGGGGACAGGGTCACGCGCAGCTGATCGTGTTTGGCCACAGCCTTGGCATAGTAGTCGTCGAGATCCTTCTGGCGAATCGCGGCTTGCTCGGCTGCGAACGGCACTCGGTACAGGGACGTAACCTTGTCGACCATGCGAAAGTCCTGCTCCAGCGTGTAGCGGACCCAAAGGTTCCAGTCTTCGAGGTTGTCCAGCTCCGGGTCGAAGCCACCGTAACGCTCAAAGAGCTGTCGGCGAAAGAGCACGGTCTGAAGCGGCAGGTAATTGTGGTGCCAGAGCAGGACGCGGCTGAAGGGCTGGCGGAACACCAGGTTGTGCGTTGCCTCTCGGTAACGCCAAGGGTCGTTGCTGATGACTTCCGTTCGCACCTCAAAGGCCAGGGCGTAAACGCCGCCGGCCTCAGGGGCGGCCTGGATGGCATCCACCAAGACCTCAACATGGTCGGCGTAGAGGAGATCGTCGTCGTCAAGCAGACACAGGAGCTGTCCTTCCGCTAGCCCAAGTGCAGCATTACCCGCCCGACAGCGGCCCATCTTGGGCAAAGCCTTATAGCGTACGGCAGCATAACGCCTGGAGGCAGCCATCTCCTGGGCAAACGCCGCGGCGGACTCGGAGCCGTCTTCAACGATGACCAGCTCAATCGGCTGATAGGTCTGCCGGGCCACCGACGCCACTGCCTCGGCCAGCTTCCCGGCGCGACCGGCAACCGTGCGCACAAGCACGCTTACCAGGGGGCGTTCGGGGTCCCGGGTTTGGCTTTGATATGCGTAGAAAGCACCAGGACGCACCATCTCGTAATCCCAACCGCGGAAAGGAAACTCGACGTTAGAGCGCTTCCGCGTCGCGAGGAAATAGGGAGCGAGCCACAGCAGAACGAGCCCCTGGCCCAGCACTCGCCGACGTTGGCGTGGGATGCGCGATGGGAGCAGAAACAGGCCGAGGTACATCAGAAACCCCTTGATGGCATCTCGCCAACTGCCGTACCGGCAGCGCAGGAGCACGTTAGCCAGGGTGCTTCCGAGAAACTGGGCCGGCTTGAGCTCCCCCGCTTTCTGGTAGGTATGATGCCAAACAGTGGCGCGCGGGACATAGCGGAGCGTCCATCCGCGATCGCGCAGGCGATAAGAGATCTCTACGTCCTCACCGTAGAGGAACAGTTTGGGCTCGTAGCCGCCGACTTGGCGAAGGGCCTCCGTGCGGAACAGGGCGCAGGCGCTGGAGCACCAGAGCACCTCCCCCGTCTCGGGGCGATAGTGCTTGGGGTGCTCGAACGGCTTCTGCCGACATTCCCAGGTGGCGACGTCGGCCGGATCACTGGTGGCACGGCCGACAAGTTGGCCCAGGGTGTCGGATTCCAGCTCCAGGTCTACGTTGGTGACCAGAAACCAGGACGCCTCGGCATGGACCAGGTTGGCATTGTGGCCCCGCCCAAAACCGATATTTTCTCCAAAATCAATGCATATCTCCTTGAAATCGTTACCGTGACGAACGGACAGCTCATTGATCTGGTGCCGGGTGGCATCCGTAGACCCATTGTCGCGGAACAACAACCGGATCCGCTGTAGGGGATAGGCCTGAGCGACGAGACTCGCCATGAAAAGGTCGAGCCAGCGAGACGAGTCGTGGGTGACGATGGAAATATCAATGTCTGGAAGGTTTGCGTCCATTTGAAGGTCACACTTAGCGAAAATCCGTGTCTCCGGCCATGAGCCAGAGGCGCCCTGGCAGCGTTCCGGCATCTGGCGTACCGATTGCGTTGACTGGAATGCGGACATCAATCTGCTCCGCCTTGGCGTTGCCGCCGAAGCATTCGGCTATCGCGGAGCTGAACCAGCCTTGCACGCGGTGCAACCCCAGAGCACCGGCGAAGGTGCGCAAGGCGCGGATGGCCTCGTCAATCCCCGTGCGGGGCCCAACATAGTCTAGCCATTCCACATAATCGGCGTGGACACGCAACGCGATGCAAGCCACGGGATGACTCGTCCATCGGTGCTGAAGGAGCAAGACGCGGTAGCGTTGCTCAGGGCACTCTGCGTAGCGGTGCAGCCAATAGGCTGCGTCGCGCTGAGGGAGGAGAAGGCCCGGCCAATCCCGCTGCATGGCCTGCCATAGGGCGTCGATCCGATCGCATTCGCTCCCGCCATGAGCGAGCCCGACCTCGCGGGTACGAACGCGCCAGTTACGCCGCCGCGGTAGGGCATCCCAGGCCAGCTGGGTAATGGCATCTACCTCGGCGTACACGCCGAGCTTGAGCCCGAGCTGCAGGGCCCGCGCATGGGGGAAACCGAAGGCGAACCCCACTTCCGGGTACAGGCGGGACATGTTTCCGAAATACGCGGCTGTCGCACGGAACACAGGCCCCTGCCGACTCAGGGTACCGCGCTCCTGTGGCTTGACCATCACGTCGCCGATCTGCACGCCGAGCAAGGGCTGACCGGCCATAAAAAAAGTCCGCGGCATACCGCCGAAGAACGCCACCAGTTCTTGCTCGCACGCGACTATCACTCCCCAGGTGGAGGTGTACCTATATTTCCAGTTCCAGAAGTCGCGACCGACATCCGCGCCGAAAGCCTCTAGGAACAGGGATTTGAGAGCAGGGAAGTCCTCTGGTTGCGACCAGCGCACCGTCCAATGTTTAGACCAGTCTCGGGGGAGATCGAGCCCGGGTGTCTCGTCCCCGGCAAGACCCGCAATGTCGGCCAGGCTTGGCGAGGTACTCCTTCCGTCGGGAAGTGAGCCGACGGCTTGCTCCTGATGATCTTGGGTCACGGAAGATGCTCCTGAGTCACAGAGAAGGCGGCAAACTGCTTTGCTGCGCTGTAGATGTGCAAGCGTCGCTCGCAGAACAGGTAAGCGGATACGGCATAGCCCCCTTTGAGCGGGGGAGGACGGACGAAACCCAGTCGGGCGCTTGGGGCTGCGGATTTCAGCCGGGGTTTGCGCAACCATAAAATCAGTAACTTACACCGCCGAAAAAAATGGCTACGGTCTCGTGCAGCCGCGCCAAAATGGACCGAACATCCGTAGGGTGAATCTGGCGCGTAGCAATGTGCCGGGAGTTTGCTGAGCAGTAACAAAAAACTCGGTTTTATGCGTTCATAACCCGTTGATTCCAAGAGTGCCCGCGTTATTGAGCAACTACGAAAACGATAACTAACCATTCGATCTAAATGGATATGCCGGAGGCTGGAAGGCCTCGACTGTCATGAGCGCATCGTATAGGGAGGTTCACGCCTGCTCCCGGACTAAGACATATTGAAGCCATCCCCGGCTTGGATCAACTCCCGCCCATCCAGGCACGGGTCGTGGAGCCGATTATTTTCAACGGGTAGAGCCGCTGTAAGTGCCGGTGTCTTCCTGTTCCACACCGGAAACGCTTAAACCTGCGCCTCCCTAGCGAATTCAAACTCCTTCCGTGCCCTCCGATACCCGACGCAAGGCTTCGGGATCATGCACCAACAGATTTGCGCCACTGCGGCGGACGAAACCATTGGCCTGTAGCGTCTGCAGGGTTCGCGTCACGGTTTCCCGAGTGGTATTGACCATGATCGCAATTTCTTGATGTGTGGGCACGCCGGGGATCTCTTCCAGCAGAGCCCCATCCCGGCTGCATAGCGTGAAGAGAGTAGCACAAATCCGCTGCTGGGCACTCGGAAGAGCAAGAATTTTACGCTGTGCTAGCAGGTCGCGCACACGCCGACTAAGCTGAACATTGACTTGACGGGCAATCTGGGGTGCAGAATCGAAAAGTTCGAGGGCACTGTCCCGGTCTAGAAAACCCACCGTGGATGGAGCGGTCGCGATGATCAACTCGGGTAACGGCCCATCATCGATCAAGGCAAGCTCAGCAAAGTAGTCGCTGGGCTCGACGAAGTACAGCCCCACCTCGCGTCCATCGATGGTAAAGTCTACGCCCTGCAGACGACCTGAGAGTAGGAACCCTAGGGCTGCCGGGGGACAATCGTTGCGCATCACCACTTTGCGCCGCGCGAACTCCTCAATCGATATCTTGCTGCTGAATCGACCCAGATCAGCCGGCGGGAGGTCTCGCAGCAGTTTTAGGCGGCCCGCGATAAAGGGCGACAACGGCATTTAAGACTGTGACTCCGCACAATGACGGATTCCGACCCTCTTCCAAGGGGGATGCCGCCTCCAATCGACCCAGCAGCCACCCGCTGGCGCCCACAACTGCCGAGTCAAAGACGAGATACAAGCGCACATGGGTTGAACAGGCGGGGCGTCGGAAGCTCTACGCCTCGCCGGTGAACCCGCCCGTCGTCTCGGGGCACACGGGGTAAGGATCGATTTAAAAACAACTGAAACGCTCCTGTAGGTTGGACCGAGCTTGCGAGGCCCAACAATCGGCCCGTTAAGAACCCTCACGGTGTTGGGCCTCATACCTCGGCCCAACCTGCGTGCTCACGTTGATATCGAACCGTTCCTGAGCAGCGAATGTCGTAGCTACTCTGCGGGTACAGCCGGCATGATAGGAGCGTCCGGCCACAGGGACACTGCCCCCGTAAAGCATGATTGATCGCGTCCCGCTCAGACATCCTGGTAACGCCCATCGCAAAGCCAAAACTCAACAGGAAAGGGGCTCCGGCCAAACGCGGCACCCGAGCCAGCGTGGTTATCGCCCTACCCACCCGGCGTCGCTCCATCCGCACCCTACCATGAAGGGTCTACTGCGCTCGCCGGGACCACCTCCGAGATGCTCAATACTTGAACATCCCGCCGCCTCTCGGGGCCTCAGGCGCTGTCTAACGAAAAGTTCAAAAACAAACTGAACACGAAGGTTGGGCCGAGGTACGAGGCCCAAACGGGGGGAACCTCCTTCCTTGTACCTGGGCGCGGGCGTCAAACCTGCGTCTACGGACCCCGTAGCGGGGTGGGCCTTCACAGCACTCACCAATACTCATCCAAAATAGCTCTTTGCAACTTCCGCCGCGTCTCCGTCCATGCGCACTCTGCCGTGTTCAAGCCAAATGAGACGACTGCAGTTGGCCGTTAGCAATTCGAGGGAATGACTCGCAAGAACTAGGATTTCGGTGCTGTGCACGACATCTTTCATACGCTGTTCGGCACGCTCCTTGAAGTCTTCATCGCCCATAGATAGCCACTCATCCATGACCAGGATTTGCGGGCGTATGGCAGTAGATACGGCAAAGGCGAGCCTAAGCTGCATGCCAGATGAGTACGTCCGAAAAGGCATGTCGATGAAGTCCCCGAGTCCGGAGAAATCGATAATCTCCTCAAGTCGGAGAGCGGCTTCCTTGGGCGTTAGGCCCATCATGACCGAGCGCAGACGGATATTTTCCCGACCGGTAGCTTCCGGGTCGATGCCTAAACTGATGTTAATCAGCGAGACGCATTCCCCCACAACGTTCGCTTCACCCTGAGTCGGGTGGTAGATCCCAGACAGGATTCGCAACAGAGTGGTCTTTCCCGACCCGTTGTGTCCAACGAGGCCTACGCGCTCACCCGCGACGATCTGGATATTGATATCCCGCAGGCCACGAACAATCACATTCCCATCATGTTGCCGGTCAACGATGCCGCCAGTCACGGCACTGAGCAGCCGATTTTTCAACGAAACGCTTGTCGCGTTGAAAACCGGAAAATCAACCCCGACGCCGGAGAGTGCGATAGAAGCTCGCGGATTCATAACCAGTAAGGCACCCGTTTGCGATAGCAGCCAAAAAACAGTAACGCCATCACCCAGCCGCCCAACATCATCAGGCTGGAGACTATCCAGTTCGTGACATCGGGGGCTTCGCCGAGTAACGGAGTCCGCACGAGGTTAATGAGGTGATAAAAGGGGTTGAGCGCAAAGATACCGGTACTAGCACGTGCGGGTAAAAGTGCTGCGCTCCAGATGATTGGTGTGAGATAGAAAGAGACTTGCATCAGGTTTTGGACGATTTGTGTCATATCGCGAAATCGGGCGCACACCACCGCGAGTATGAGCATCATCCACGCAAGATTGAGCGCGATCAGAATGACCCCAACTACTGCTAATAACGCTATTGGCGAGACGGGCTTCATAAGCATCAAGAACAATATGGGCAATATCAACAGATTGTGGGCTAAGATAATTATATTACGCCATAGGATACGCACAATATGTGTAAAAAGCGGCATCCTCACCTGAAGGATTATACCCTCGGCCGCCACAAATCCGGTGCACCCTTCAATGATCGCTGTGGACAAAAACCCCCATACGATTATTCCAATTGCGAGGTATGGCAGAAACTCGTTTATCGGCTGATTGAGGAGAGTGCCGAAGACGACAGCTAGCACGCCAATCAACACGGCCATATTAATGGTCAACCAGAAGGCGCCGACTCGGGATCGGCGATAGCGCGTCGCGACATCTTGCCAACCGAGAATGATGGCCTGGTGATGGTTGCGCAAGGTAGAGCGGATATCGCACCAAGCATCAGACATTGCCGCAACAATTTGCGCATTCATAAGAACACCTCCGCACGGCTGAGGCCGGGAGCTGTTGAGAAACAATGCAGAAACGAAAAATTCACTTCGACAATTTTATCCGCGCGCGTCTGCGTGGTGTGTCTATTAGACTCATATCGTTTCCCATAAGTCCGACAATTTATAGAGATCAAGGGGTTGTATTCCTCAACCTGAAACGCATCCAGGGACGTCGATAACGGCAGATCAACCACTTGCGGCAACCTGGCACGTCGGCTGACAGAGATGTCGGTAACGATATGTATTAGGCTAGCGCCTAATAGAAAGTCACTTTTCCGCTTAAAAACAAACCGTTACAATACGCCCCCATGATCGAAGATTTCACGGAATCTCGTTCAAGTAGGGACAGGATGTCTCGCAACTCGTTGATTGTTGGTCGTCGCGCAAGGTGTTTCCGGGCTCCTGCGAGAATCCCCGGAATGAAACGCAATAAACTTCGTCATTCGAAACCCCATGCATCAAGTCATCGATCCGCAATTACAGTTGGACGAGCAAGAGATTTCGGCCATCGAACTCGACTATAAATCTCGCGACGACATTCCGCGAATTTTGAGTGGATTGCAGTACATCTACATCAACGCGGAGTTACGCGAACAGGTATTCGCCATCCTTGCCGAAGTGCTCCCCGAGCGGATCGATGCCGAGGGCAAGGTCAGCGCGGACACCGGCCGCCCCGGCGTGGCACAGTGGAAGATTCTGGTGCTCGGTACGTTGCGCTTGGGGCTGAATGCCGACTATGACCGCATCCAAGAGCTGGCCAACCAGCACGCGACCAGCCGCCGGATGCTCGGCCACGGCGATTGGGCCGACGAGACGCAGTACAGCCTGCAGACGGTCAAGGAGAATCTGCGCCTCTTCACCCCCGAGATCCTCGACCGCATCAACCAGGAGGTGGTCCATGCGGGGCACCGCTTGGTAAAAAAAAGCCCGGACGAGGGGCTCGCCATCCGCGCTGACTCCTTCGTCGTCGAGACCGACGTGCACCATCCCACCGACATCAACATGCTGCTGGATGCCGTGCGCAAGGCCATCGAGACCTCGGCGCAGCTGTGCCGGGACGAGGGACTGAGCGATTGGCGCCAAAGTGCCTACAACATACGTCAGCTCAAGAATGCCTATCGTCGCGCCCAGCAGCTCAATCGCTCCACGTCCAAGGACGAGGCCAAGCGTCAGGAACGTCAAGTCCAGATCGAGCAAGCCTGTCGCGACTACCTGGAACTGGCCGGCGAGTTCGTCGCGCGGGCGCGCGCCACCCGGGCCATGCTGTATATCGGCTGCAGCCTGCCCGCGGCAATGTTGGCCGAGCTCGACGCGTACATCGCCAATATCGAGCGCGAGATCGATCAGATCCGCCGTCGCATCCTGCACGGCGAGCGTATCCCCCATGCCGAGAAAGTCTTCTCCGTCTTCGAACGCCACAGCGAGTGGATCAACAAGTGCAAGGCCGGCGTGCCCGTCGAGCTCGGGCTGCGCGTGGCCATATGCGAAGACCAACACGGCTTTATCCTGCATCACCGGGTGATGGAGAAGACCACCGACGATAAAATTGCCATCGCGCTGGTAGAACAAACCATGCCTATCCGGTTGGCCCCTAAGAGCCCGCCCGTGCGGGTTCGTGGTGCTCGGCCGCCTGGGTGCTGTGCCACTCTCCGCCTTACAGATGGGGCTCAGATCCGACCGCGCCATGTGCGCGACGAGCCCGGAAAGTATGGCGACGCGGGCCTTAGGGGTAAACCGGATAGGCATGGAACAAACCAAGGCGCGCTTCCCCGAGATCGCGAGCGCCAGCATGGACAAAGGCTTTCACAGCCCTGCCAACCAGGTGAGATTGGCCGAGATCGTCGACCTGCCGGTTGTGCCCAAGAAAGGTAAGCGCTCCGCGGCCGAGGCCGCGCGTGAGAGCGATCCCGAATTCATCCGCCTGCGCCGCCGCCACTGCGGCGTTGAATCGGCCATCAATGCGTTGGAGGTGCACGGACTGGACATCTGTCGCGACCATGGCATCGACGGATTCAAGCGCTACGTCGCCTTGGCCGTGGTCGGGCGCAATCTACACCGCCTCGGCGCCATCCTGCTCGAGCGAGAGGCCGAGCAAGAGCGGCGCAGAAAAAAACGTGCAGCTTGACCCCACTGGTACAGTACCGAGTCACAATTCCGCAGGAGTGGTCTGTCTGCATCACGGAAGAGATGAGAGTTGTTCTCATTAAACAAGCTTGTTCCGGCCAACTGATTCGCTCTTGATTGAAAACTCGATGGGCCGACCATTTGGGCGCACCGGCGCCCGCGAGAAAAACCGAGTTTCCATTCAGGCAATAAATACGCGCCGTCCTGGCTGGTTACGCCCGCAATCAATGCTATCTTCATCTGTTCAACTCGTTACGGTTCTGCTTCTGAATGTGAGGACCAAACGGTTGACCGCTAGGATCTGATCTCGTCCTCATGCGCCAGGAACCAATCGTAAGTCTGTTGCAGTCCTTGCCGCAGTCCGATGCGGTGATTCCAACCCATGCTCGATATCCGAGAGACATCCAGCAGTTTTCGCGGGGTACCGTCCGGCTTCGATGCGTCGAACCTGATCTCGCTCGCAAAGCCGGTTACTTCTCTCATTGTTTCTGCGAGCTCGCGAATGCTGACGTCCTCGCCAACGCCGACGTTGATATGGGACAGCATCGGTTCGGCGTTGCGCCGGAAAGTCTCGGCGTCCAACTCCATCAGGAACACACATGCTTCGGCCATGTCGTCCACATGCAGAAACTCGCGCCGCGGGTTTCCCGTTCCCCAGACGTCCACAACCAGTCGACCTTGCATTTTCGCCTCGTGGAACTTGCGCATGAGCGCCGGTATGACGTGGCTTTTCTGGAGATCGAAATAATCGCCGGGGCCGTAGAGGTTGGTGGGCATCAGACTTCGAAAGTCGGTCCCATACTGGCGATTGTCGGACTCACAGAGCTTGATGCCTGCGATCTTTGCAATGGCATAAGGCTCGTTGGTGCTCTAAAGCGTCCCTGTCAACAGCGAGTCCTCGCGCATGGGCTACTCGGCGAGGCGAGGGTAGATACAGGAGCTTCCGAGAAAAATGAGCCGTTTGACACCGCTGCGAAAAGCCGCGTGAATGCAATTCGCCTCTATCATGAGATTGAGGTAAATGAACTCGGCGGGGTAGCCGTTGTTCGCCCAGATACCCCCGACCTTCGCCGCGGCAAGGTAGACTTGGTCGGGACGCTCGGCGGCGAAGAAATCGTTTACGGCCTTCTGGTCCGCCAGATCGAGATCGGCGTGGGCTCTGGTAATCAGCTCCGCACCACCTTTCGCTTGGAGATGGCGAAGAATGGCACTGCCGACCATTCCTCTGTGCCCGGCGACGAATATGCGTTTTTTTGTGGAAGACACGAACTACGAATCCGCGACGAGTGAAAATAGTTCGCTAGCTTACCAAAAATGAGCCAATTGCGGGCGATTGGTACGTGGCGTAGTCAGTTGCAGGGCGACTGCCGCGGTTACCTGCGGCCTGAATCGCTGAGCGCCTTTCGTGCCGTGTGAGCGACGAGGCCGCCAGACTTTCAACCAGCAACCACCTACCTCGCCGCGCGGAATGCGGCATGGTGCGCAGAACCGTTCCCTTTTAGCCGCGCGCCGGCTATCGTGTCCCGATGGCTAGTTACCGGAAACCAAGGCCGGCGTGAAACTTCGCAGCCAGATACTCGTCCTGCTCCTGGTGTTCGGCCTGACGCCGTTGCTGTTCTCCGTGTTTCTCAACCTGCCGCTGGTCATCGAGCGCACGGCATTCATTTACCAAAAGGCTTATCTGCAGAATCTGCGAGCCGACTTCCGCGACCTGGATCAGCACCTGGCGAGCCGGCACGAGATGATCCGGCTCCTCGCTAAGCTCCCGGAGCCGGGGCTCATCCTCGGGGAGCGTGGCGAAGACGACCAGATCGACCTCGCCCGCGCCCGCTACACTGGCTGGATAAACCAGATCCTCGGCGACCAGCGGGACATCATCCAGATCCTTTTTCTCGGTCCCGAAGGTCAGGAGCGCTTCTGGCTGGAGCGAGACGAGAAGACCCTCACCTGGCATCCCACGGCGGAGCTGCCGGAGGGGCCCAACGAGCAGTTTCTCGACGCAAGCCTGCGCATGAAGCAGGGCGCAGTGATGGTCAGCCGTATCCGCATCGACCCACTCGCCGGGGCCACGGACCGGCGCAAGCTCATGACGTTGAGCTTGGTCAGTGCTATTGGCGGTGGCCCTAAGGACGAGACCATGGGCCTGGTGCTGATGAGCATCGACGTGGGCGGTCTCGCCCAGTTTTACCGCGACACCCTGTGGGTCAATGACAACGGAAGCTATCTGCGGCCGGGCCAACCCATCAGCGAAGAGCCGGACGCCTTCGCCGACTTCCCGGGCCTCGCCGACATTTTCGAAGAGCACCAGCTCGGCCTGTGGAAGGGAACGGATGGTGAACAGCTATTGTGGGTGCCGATGTTCCTCACGGAAAACGGGCAACCGCTCTGGGTAGGCCGTCATGTGGATCCGTCGCCCATCGAGAGCTTTCGCAACGCCCTCATCATGCGGGTTCTCACTATCGTTTTGCTCATGATCTTCGTTGTTATGATCATGGCCCGCTGGATTGCGTCCCGGGCGGAGCACTTCGGCCAGGTGCTGGCAAACGGGCTCGGGCGCGTCCTGCGGGACGGCGAGAGTATGCGCTTCGACTGGAAGGGGCCGCGGGAGGTGAAGGAGCTGGGTAATCAGCTCACGAAGCTTGCCGAGACTCACGTCGACCACTTGCGCGCGGCACACGAGCACACCCTGGAGCTGGAGCAGTCCAACCGTTACAAGTCAGAGTTTCTCGCCAATGTCAGCCACGAGCTTCGCACACCCCTGAACTCAATCCTGCTGCTGTCGAAAATGCTTGCGGACAGCAACGCGGGCCTGTCACAGACTCAGCAACGCCAGGCCCAAGTGATCCACGACGCAGGACGCGACCTGCGTACCCTGATCGACAATATCCTGGACATCTCCCGCATCGATGCCGGACAGGTCGCGGTCAATCTCGAGTGGATCGAGCTTCGTCCCCTGCTGCAGGAGCTGATCGGTCTGGTGCTGCCGCAGTTCGAGGATAAGGGGCTTGCACTGCTGTTGGATGTGTGTGAGCTGGTCCCGAGTCGGATCTACAGTGATCGCGACAAGCTGCGCCAGATCCTCAAGAACTTTCTGTCCAACGCCGCCAAGTTTACCGATCGGGGGCGTGTAACCCTGGAGGCTGGCTACGATGGGAGCGAAGGCTGCCCGCTGGTGCTGAGCGTCACGGACACGGGCATCGGAATCCCCGCAGACAAGCAGGAGGTCATCTTCGAGGCCTTCCAGCAGGCGGACGGCTCGACAAGACGCCGTTACGGAGGCACAGGCCTGGGCCTGTCCATCAGCCGCGAGCTGGCCGGGCTCCTGGGCGGAAAGATCGCGGTACGGAGCGAGGAAGGACAGGGCTCGCGCTTCGTCCTGAGGATTCCGGTGGAGCTCGATCCGAGCCACCTGGATGCGGATCAGGTGATCCACGAGGAACCAACGGCGGCTGCGGAGGACAGCGCAGCTGTGGCGGCAACGTCCAGCAAGGCGCCCGCCGATGAGCCATCCGCCGAGCGGCCTTTTGCCGGTCACTGGGTGCTGTTGATCGAGCGCGACGTGCAGGGACTGGTGGCCGAGACGGACCTGCTCGAGTCCATGGGCATGCGCGTGCAGACAGCTGCAGACGCGGACGAGGCCTTGGAGACGCTACAAGAGGAGCAAGAATGTGCACTGGTGCTCCTGGCCACGCTGATGTCTGCGGAGAATACCTGTGATACGATCAGGGCTATTCGCAGCAACGAGCAGTTTCGGGAGCTCCAGATCGTCGTGATGGGGGCCCCGGTAGAAACGCCGGAGCAGACGCGGTTCCTTGACGCAGGCGCCGATGGCTTCGTTACCAAACCGGTGAAACCGGACGAGATCGCAGCGCTGCTGAGCACGAGGCCTCCATCATCCCCGGAGCAGAGACAGCGGCAGACGGCATGAATCGCTATACCGGATTTAAGCTCCTGATCGTCGACGATCACTCCCACAATCTGTTCACCCTCCGAACGCTGGTTGAGCAGCAGATGGACGTGGCGATCTTGGAGGCCACTTCCGGCCGGGAAGCCATCGACATCACGCTCCAGCAGCCCGACATCGACCTCATCATCCTTGACGTGCAGATGCCGGAGATGGACGGTTTCCAGACCGCCTCTTTGCTCAAGCTGCGCAAACGCACCCGGGATATCCCCATCATCTTCCTCACCGCCGCCTTCAAATCCGAGGAGTTTCAGCAGCGGGGCTACGCGGTCGGCGCGGTGGACTACCTGCTCAAGCCCATCGAGGACAATCAGCTTATCAACAAGATCAGCACCTATTTTCGGCTGATCGAGAAGGAGCGTGGCCTAAACCGGATACTGGAGCAAAAGGTTGCCGAGCGCACCGCCGAGCTCGCGCAGGCCAAGCAGTATTTGGAGAACGTAATCACCTACATGGGCGAGGCCTTGCTGGTCTTGAACCCGGAGGGTGAGATCAAGATGGTCAATCCGACCGCCTGCCGGATGCTCGATTACAGTGAGCGCGACCTCCTCGGCATGTCCATCGGTGACGTGTTCGAGGAGGAGGGCGACGAGCAGGCAGGGGCCTTCCTGGGCACCTGGCTCGAGGCACTGATACGCACCGGAGCGCTGAGCAAGATCGAGGCCCGTTTCATCGCCAAGGACGAGCGACGGGTGCCGATACTCTTTTCCCGCACCGCCGTAAAAGACCTCGGCGGGCGCATCACCGACATTATCTGCATCGCCAAGGACATGTCGGGCTACGTCCGCATCGACGACGACGAGCCCTCCAAGACGCATCGCAGCACCGCAGAGGAGACAAGTTAGGAGCAGCCGATGACTGATTTCATCAAAGCCGATTTAACCGAAAGCGAGGACACCGCACTGACAGCCAACGCCCTCAAGGCGATGGCCCATCCCTTGCGCTGGAAGATCCTGTGCTCCCTCGGCGACCGCGAGCTGTCGGTGGGGGAGATCGTGGAACGCACCGGCACATCCCAGAGCAACATATCCCAGCACCTGGAGCAGCTTCGCAACAAGAACATCGTGGTCGCGCGCAAAGAAGCGAACCGCATCTACTACCGCATCCGCAACCCCCAACTGTTGGACCTGATCGGGATCATGCGCGAGGTGCTCTGTCCGGCGAATCTGGACGACCGCTATCCGCGGTGATACGCGCACGCCAGGCACCGCCTTAGGATGTGGGGGGCTGTGCGAACCGCATCGCTTTGGAAATGATGCGGTTCGTTTCACTCACCGCATCCCTTCTTCACGCTGCACCTGCCGGCAGAAGCTGACGGACGAGGTTAACCCAATAGCGCACGCCGATGGGGATGATGGCGTCGTTGAAATCGTACTCCGGATTGTGCAGCGGCCGGCTTTCGGTGCCGTTGCCTATCATCCCGTAGGCGCCGGGGCAACGCTCCAGCATCCAGCCGAAGTCCTCCGCGCCCATGCTCGGGGCCAAGTCCCGGCACACCCGCTGCGCTCCCACGGTGCGCTCCATCGCCGACAGCGCCGACTCGACCTGCGCGGGCGAGTTGACGGTGGCGCGGTAACGGTGCTCGTAGCTCAGCTCTGCCACCACGCCATGGGCGGCAGCGATTGAATCCGCCATCCGGCGAAGCCCCCCCTGCAGTGCCAAGCGCACATCCTCGCGAAATGCGCGGACCGTTCCTGCTAGGCTGACCTGCGCCGGTATCACGTTCGTCGTATGCCCGCCCCGGATGCGGGTGACGCTGACCACGCCTGACTCCAAGGGGTCCGTACCCCGGCTCACCAGGGTCTGCCAGGCGGTGACGATCAGGGCGGCGGCGACGATGGGATCCTTCGCCGTGTGCGGATAGGCGGCGTGACCTCCTACGCCGGTAAGCCGCAGATCGAAAAAGTCCGCACAGGCCATCACAGGACCAGGGCGCGCCCCCATCAGCCCTGCCTCCAGCCCCGGCCGGTTGTGCAGCCCGAACACAGCCGTCATGGGAAAGCGGTCGAACAGACCCTCGTCGACCATCAGCTTCCCACCCGCCAGGTTTTCCTCCGCGGGCTGGAAGATACAGTGCACCGTGCCATTGAAGCCGCCCTGCTCGGCAAGGTACCGGGCCGCCCCCAGCAGCATGGCGGTGTGGCCGTCGTGACCACAGGCGTGCATGCGCCCTTTGTTCCGCGAGGCGTAGGGAAGCCCGGTTGCTTCGCTCAGATCCAGGGCATCCATGTCCGCCCGAAGCCCGATGGCCGGACCATCCCCTTGCGTCAAGGTGCCGATCACGCCGGTCTTCGCCAAGCCGCGGTGCACGTCAATCCCTAGCCCGCGCAAATGGCCGGCAACCAAGTCGGATGTACGCCGTTCCTCGAATGCAATCTCCGGGTGGGCATGCAGATCTTGCCGGAGCTCGGCCAAGTCGGCCCAACGAAGGTCTGTTAAAAGCTGATCGCTCATCGCCCGCCCATACTATCTCCGCTCGGTCTGCCGTTCATCAAGAAGCGATGAGCCTCCAGCGGAAAAAACCTGCCGCCCAATCGCTGGCGACTGACGGCTCAACAGAAACGGGGCCCGAAGGCCCCGTCATGCACTTGCCAACCAGCCGCCGTTTTACTTGCCGGAACCCTGCGCCCCGACGAACTCGGGGTAGGCCTCCAGGCCGCACTCGCCGACGTCCACGCCCTCGTACTCCTCTTCCTCGCTCACCCGTATGCCCATGATGAGCCTGATGATAAGCCAAGTGATGAAAGAGGTAACGAAGACCCAGCACAGGATTGTGCCCAAACCGATAAGCTGAGCGACCAAGGTGGCCTCACTGTTGGTGATGGGCACCGCGAGCAGTCCCCACATGCCGACGACGCCGTGGACCGAGATGGCGCCAACCGGGTCGTCGATGCGCAGCTTGTCCAGGGTGATGATGGAGAAGACCACGACTACGCCGCCGACGGCGCCGATCAACGTAGCCGACAGGGGCACCGGGGTCAGGGGCTCGGCGGTTATGGCCACCAGGCCTGCCAGGGCGCCGTTCAGGACCATGGTCAGGTCGGCCTTGCCGAACAGCATCCGCGCAACGATGAGCGCTGCAACCAAACCGCCCGCGGCGGCCATGTTGGTGTTGACGAAGACCGCGGCGACCGCGTTGGCCTCGCCAACGTCGGACAGCTTCAGCTCGGAGCCGCCGTTGAAACCGAACCAGCCGAGCCACAGGATGAAGGTCCCCAGGGTAGCCAGGGGCATGTTCGCGCCGGGAATGGCTTGGATGGAGCCATCCTTCCCGTACTTACCCTTTCGGGCCCCCAGCAATAACACGCCGGCCAGGGCCGCCGAGGCGCCAGCTAGGTGAACGACGCCGGAGCCGGCAAAGTCGTTGAAACCGAGCCCGTCGAGAAATCCGCCGCCCCACTTCCAGTAGCCCTGCACCGGGTAAATGAAACCGGTCATGACAATGGCGAACACCAGGAAGGCCCAGAGCTTCATACGCTCTGCAACCGCGCCGGAGACGATGGACATGGCCGTTGCAACGAACACCACCTGGAAGAAGAAGTCCGACATGGCCGAGTAGTAGGTCTCGCCTTCGCTGGCCAGGACCTCTTTCAGGGTATTGTCACCGCCGAACATGAAGCTCAGGTCCAGCGCGGGGATGATGCCGTTGCCGCTGTCGGGGTACATGATGTTGTAGCCCATGACCATGTACATGATGCAGGCGATGGCGAACAGGGCCACGTTCTTGGTCAAGATCTCGGCGGTGTTCTTGGCGCGGACCAGGCCGGCCTCGAGCATGGCGAATCCGGCGGCCATCCACATGACCAGGGCACCGGATATGAGAAAATAGAAGGTATCGAGCGCATAAGCGAGCTCGGTTAGTTTGGATAGCGCTTCCACTGGGTAGTCCTCTTAGAAACGGCTGGTACTCAAAGGGCGTCCGGGCCGGTCTCGCCGGTACGGATGCGGATGACCTGCGAGAGTTCGAAGACGAAGATCTTGCCGTCGCCGATTTTGCCGGTACGTGCGGCGCTGGTGATGGCCTCGATCACCTGCTCGACCAAGTCGTCGTCCACCGCGATCTCTACCTTGATCTTGGGTAGGAAGTCCACGACGTACTCGGCCCCGCGATACAGCTCGGTGTGACCCTTTTGGCGCCCGAAGCCCTTGACCTCGATAACGGTGATGCCGGATACGCCGATGTCCGCAAGGACCTCCCGCACGTCGTCGAGCTTGAATGGCTTGATGATGGCTGCAACTAACTTCATGTCGATAGCTCCGTGGTAGCTGCGGCCTCGTCGCGGCCGCCGCCGGTTTTTAGAAGGACTTGGAGATGGTGAAAACGCCGGTGTCGCCGCACTGGAAGGGCGCCGAGCAGGCGTCGTCGTTATTGCGGCTGACCCAGCTCAGGTCAAAACCGAACCCCATATACTCCGTCGATATGCCCGCGCTGTAGTCGTCGTAGTCACCGGCGCTGTCATCGAACCGATTCCAGCCGTAGTGACCGGCCAGGGTGAAGTTGTAAGGCAGCGGAATTTCGACGCTCACGTCGTGGTACCAGGAGGGGCCGCCGCCGAACCAGTCGTCACTGTAGTAAGCGGTGTAGCTGGGGGTGAAATAGCCTTCGACGTCGTACGAAATACCGAGGTGATACTCGTTGGTGTTGTTCTCGTTGGTCTTGGTCCCCGGGTACTGGTAGCGCAGGTAGCCCAGATCGAAATCGATGCCCTGCCACGACGGGGCCCAACCGGCGTAAATATCCAGCTCCATGCTGGCGCCGTCATAACCGGGGGCGTCGAGCTCGATCTCCACCGCGTCATCCGTCCGGGGTGTCAGGGAAATCGCCCCGGTCGTGGGGTCCGCGAAGACGTAAGCTCCGGACGAGCTATCCACGTTCGAGGCCCAAACACCGACGTATAGGTTGTAGGGGCTGTACTCGTAGTCGAACCCGCCCTGAATGGCAGGACCGTTGTTGGTCTGGCTGACACCGCGGAACATGTAGTTCGTGGTCAGGGCCACGTTGGCACTGAAGACGTGGGGGTCGTCTGCCAGGGCCGTGCTCATGGCCCCCAACGATGTGACCAGGATGGATCCCACCGCGCCTGAGATGGCTATACTTCGTGCTTTCATGGTCTTCGAACCTCTCGGTCTTGTGTCTATTGTGTCTATGGTGTTCGGGTGGCATCGGACCTTTACTGCCGCAGCGGCGGTCCGGCGTATTCCCTGGTGACCTATAAGCAGCGTTCATGCCAACGAGAGCTGTCCCCAAAAGACAACGCGTTTCGGCGCCTGTTGTCGAAATACTACAGTCATTTCTGCACCAACATTGGGCGGCCATAATCCAAATGCAGCATAATCGCGCACCAAAGCGATGCGCTCACCGACCAAAGACGCCGGAACGGCTCATGCCTATAATGTGGCGCAGACCACAATCCATGAGGTTTCTCTCCCATGCTGGACCCCAAACATCTCGACGACCTCGCCCGGCGCCTCTCCGGCAGCCTGCCCAAGGGGCTCCAGGCATTGCAGGAAGACATCAACCGCAATTTGCGCGCCACTCTGGAAGGGGGGCTAGCCAAGCTCGACCTGGTCACCCGCGAGGAGTTCGATGTACAGGCCGCCGTGCTCACGCGCACGCGGGAGAAGCTGGAGGCGATCGAGGCGCTGGTGGCAGAGCTGGAGCAACAGCTCGATATCGGCGAAGCGGCGAAGAAGCAGCCGGCCCGGCGTAAGACCACCAAGAAGCCCAGTTGAGTCTCTGCGTCCTCAACAGCCGCGCGCGGGAGGGCATCGAAGCACCGGCGGTGACGGTGGAAGTGCACTTGGCCGGCGGGCTACCGGCGCTCTCCATCGTGGGTCTGCCGGAAATGGCGGTAAAGGAGAGCAAAGACCGGGTCCGGGGTGCCCTGCTCAACGGACGATTTCAGTTCCCCGCCGGGCGCGTAACCATCAATCTCGCCCCGGCGGACCTGCCCAAAGAGGGCGGGCGTTTCGATCTTCCCATCGCGCTGGGTGTCTTGGGTGCTTCCGGCCAACTCAGAGGCGAAGGCCTCGGCCGGCTGGAGTTCCTCGGTGAGCTTGCGCTCTCCGGCGGCCTGCGTCCGGTGGCAGGTGTCCTTCCGGCGGCCCTGGCGGCGCGCGACGCGGGCAGGGCCCTCATCGTCCCATTGGAGAACGCGGACGAGGCGGCCTTGGTGAGCGACCTTGAGATCTTCCCGGCCGAGCACCTGCTGGAGGTCTGCGAGCACCTCAACGGCACCGCGCTCCTTCCCCGTTTCGAGCGCCCCGACCACGCGCAATCCCTGGTCGAATACCCCGATCTGGCGGAGGTCCGCGGCCAGGAGCAGGCCAAACGCGCCTTGGAGATCGCCGCGGCGGGGGCACACAGCCTATTGTTTCTGGGCCCCCCGGGTACGGGCAAGTCCATGCTCGCCAACCGCCTGCCCGGAATCCTACCGGCCATGACTGAGGCCGAAGCACTGGAGGCCGCCGCGGTGCGCTCGGTGGGCGGGCGCGAGCACTTCGACCCGCGGATCTGGCGCCAACGCCCTTTCCGTGCGCCCCACCATACCGCCTCAGGCGTCGCCCTGGTCGGCGGCGGCAGCAATCCCCGTCCCGGAGAGATCTCTCTGGCCCATCAGGGCGTGCTCTTCCTCGACGAGCTCCCGGAGTTCGACCGGCGGGTGCTGGAAGTCCTGCGCGAGCCCCTGGAGTCCGGCCATATCCATATCTCCCGCGCTGCCCGCCAGGCGGAGTTCCCCGCCCGTTTCCAGCTCGTAGCCGCAATGAACCCCTGCCCCTGCGGCTATTTGGGAGACCCCTCTTCGAGGTGCCGCTGCACCGCCGAGCAAGTGGCCCGCTACCGAGCGCGCATATCCGGACCCCTTCTGGATCGCATCGACCTGCACGTGGAGGTTCCGCGGGTGGATGTCGAGCAGCTGAACGCACCAACGGCCGGAAGCATCGAGACCAGCGAAATGGTTCGGAGCCGGGTGGAGGCGGCAAGGAAGCGTCAGCTGGACCGCGCGGGCAAGCCCAACCAGGCACTCACACCAAGCGAGCTGGACTCCACGTGCCCGTTGGACGAGACCGCCCGGCGTCTGATGAGCCAGGCCCTGCAGAAGCTCGGGCTATCCGCCCGCGCCTACCACCGGGTACTCAAGATGGCACGCACCATCGCAGATCTGGCGGGCAACGAAGGTATCGAGACGGCGCACCTGAGCGAGGCAATCGGTTACCGACGATTGGATCGCACCGGGCCCAGGTATTGAACCGAAGTTGAATGCTGAGCGGAAGATCTCTAACCATCTAAGGTCCAGCTCCCCGAGTACCGGAGGAAGGCGCGACACATGGGGAGTGCAATGGGTTAGATTGTTGTGTGGGAAAAACGAATCGAAGATGCCGATCAGGTTGCGGTAGACATGATCTCGAGCTCATCAGTCTCGACGAGGAGCTCCCGGCGTATTTCTCGCATCCGAAAGACACGGCCAGACTCATCGGATTTTGATCCGATTGTCCGAAAAAGTAGCCGTTCGTTTCCCTACACTGCGATTTGATACCCAACCGCCGCCCGACCCTTGTCCTCCAATACGAACCCTGATCGCGGTCCGCGCAGGCAAAAGGGAAGACCTGATATCCATCGCCGGAGGTGACCCCAACCCCGGACCCCAATCCGCGGACCTGACCCCGGTCCCGTGACGAGTGGTACTTCGAAAAGCTCGCTATCAACGACGCAACCGAAACCCGCGACGGTAGTCATATCGTCACCGTGGGTATGTGCTACTCCTGGAAGTAGATCGAGCCCGGACCGAACGCCGTATCGGCTGCGGCCCACGCGATAGCCGGATTCCGGCCCTTTTGTACCCGGGAAGCTGAGGTTGCTACCCGGGTTCCTCCTTAGTCCTCGCCAACAAAGCCACGGTTTCGATTCCTCTCGCATTCCTGCCTGGCGTAACAGACCTGTTCGCCGCAGACCTTCCGCTCCACCGCCTCGGCGCTGTCGAACCGACTGCCGCAGCACTGGCACTCCCTCTAGTGAATTAACATTCGATCATCGGTGGAATGTTATACTGCGAGCGCCGCGCGGGCTGTCTTCTAGTCAAACCTGAAAAGGAACGGCGTTCAGAGACAGCAGCTTGAATCGTCTCGTCCACAACACCGCAATCGCCCGAATCCGGTCATGTGTCCGCAAGAGCATACACGCATCGATGATCGTGTCAGCATCCGGTCGGCCGGCAGCGGGGAGTGGGTCGTCGCACTGCGCGGGTGCTGGACGCTGGAACGCCCGGCCCCTGAGGCCGCTTCGCTGCTCCCGGCCGAATGGGATACTGTCGAGCGGCTGCGCTTTCAGAACGCCGATCTCGGCATCTGGGACAGCAGCCTGATCCTGCTCCTGCTCAGGCTCGCCGACCAGGCCGAGGCGCGGGCAGTAGAGGTCGATACAAAGAGTCTGCCGCCGGGCCTGCGTCGTTTGCTGGACCTGGCACGGAGGGCGCCTGAGCGGGCCGGCGTCCGGCGCGAGCCCTCCCCGTCAGGCCTTCTGGAGCGAATCGGCGTCAGGTTTCTGGCGGTGCTCGGCAAGACGCGGGCAATGCTGCACTTTCTCGGCGAGTTGGTGCAGGCGTTCGGACGTCTGATCCTAGGGCGCGCGCGCTTGCGTTCCTCCGACCTTGCCCTCTTCGCGCAGCAGTGCGGGGCAGAGGCCCTGCCCATCGTCACCCTGATCAGCGTCCTGGTGGGTCTCATCCTGGCCTTCGTGGGCTCGGTGCAGCTGGCCGCGTTCGGCGCCCAAGTGTATATCGCCGACGCGGTCGGGATCGGTATGCTCCGGCAGATGGGGGCGCTGATGACGGCGATCCTCATGGCGGGGCGAACCGGTGCGGCCTTTGCGGCGCAGCTCGGCAGCATGCAGGTCAACGAGGAGATCGACGCCTTCAAGACTCTGGGGATCTCTCCCCTGGATTTCCTGGTGCTTCCGCGCACCCTGGCCCTGATGTTGATGGTGCCGCTGCTCACCCTCTACGCAGATGTGCTGGGTATCCTCGGTGGGGTGCTGGTGGGGGTGGGCATGTTCGACATCCCCGTCACCCAGTACCTGAGCCAGACGCGCGAGGCGGTGAGCCTTTCGCACCTGGGCGTGGGATTGTTCATGAGCCTGGTGTTCGCGGTGATCATCGCAATGGCGGGTTGTTATCAGGGGCTTAACAGCGGTCGCTCCTCCGCGGCTGTGGGAGAGGCCGCGACCAGGGCCGTGGTGAGCGCTATTGTGGGAATCGTCGTGGCTGACGCCCTCATCACCCTGGTCACCACCGAGCTCGGGATCTGAGCCTTGAGCGCCGTCGCAGATCGTCCGCCCATCCGGGTGCGAGACCTCACCATGGCCTTCGGCGACTTCCTGGTACAGCGGGATCTGAGCTTCGACGTGAGTCGAGGGAAGATACTCGTCATCATGGGCGGCAGCGGTTGCGGCAAGAGCACGTTGCTCAAGCACATGGTCGGCCTGATGCGGCCGGCGCGGGGGCAGGTGCTCTACGGCGACAGCAGCCTGTGGGACGCGGACGAGGATCAACAGCGGTCCATCCTGCGTGGCCTCGGTGTCCTCTATCAGAGTGGGGCCCTGTGGAGCTCGTTGACACTGGCGGAAAACGTCGCCCTGCCGCTCGTCGAGATCGCGGCCATCTCGCCATCTGGCGCGCGGGAGCTGGCGGAGCTCAAGCTGCGGCTGGTGGGGCTGAGGGGCTTCGATGACTATTATCCGTTCGAGATCAGCGGCGGGATGCGCAAGCGCGCGGCGCTGGCCCGGGCCATTGCGCTCGATCCGCAGATCCTCTACCTGGACGAGCCCTCGGCCGGGCTCGACCCGGTCAGCGCTCACCTGCTCGATCAGCTCATCATCGAGCTTCGCGACAGCCTCGGCGCTACTGTAATCGTGGTAACGCATGAGCTGGCGAGCATCTTCACCATCGCCGACGACGCCATCTTTCTCGATACGGGGGCACGGACAATGCTCGCCCAGGGCCCACCGCGACGGCTGCTGGAGGAGTGTGAGCACCCCAACGTCATCGAGTTTCTCACCCGCGGCGAGGGCAGTCAGATGAGAGACGCCGGGGCATGAGCCGGCGCGCCAACCCGACCCTGATCGGCGCCTTCGTCATGGGGGCCCTAGCCCTCTTGGTTACCGGCCTGCTGATCATCGGTTCCGGCCGCTTTGGCGGAGACCTTGAGACCCTCGTACTCTATTTCCGGTATAGCACCAGCGGGCTGAAGGTGGGCGCCCCCGTGGTTCTGAAGGGGGTCCAGATCGGGGTAGTGAAGGATATCGCGGTGGCCTACGACGACGAGACCGGCCGCTTCCTGGTGCCCGTTTATATCGAGATCGACCAGGACCGGGTGCAGTGGCCGGGCGAGATCCGAGGTGAGCTAGGCAGCCGGGAGCTCTACGATAAGGCGCTGCAGGCGGGCCTGCGGGCCCGACTCGGGCTGCAGAGCCTGGTCACGGGAATGTACCAGATCGAGGTCGGGTTCTTCCCCGGTACCGCGCTCGTCCTGTCGGGTAAGGACACCGGATACCGGGAACTGCCCACGATCCCATCCGCCTTCGACCGCATCCTGGGCCAGGTGGAAAGTCTCCCCCTCGAGCATTTCGTCGAGCAAACCCTCTCGATTCTGGGTGGACTGAACAAGCTGGTCAACGCCCGGGAGATACCGTGCATCCTGGCGAGCCTGGACACCGCGGCGGCCGAGCTCGCCCAGGCGGGCAGGGCGGTGCGGGAGCGGGTGGGGCCGACCGGCGACAGGCTGGACGCAACCTTGGACGACCTGCAGGCGGCAACGCGAACGCTATCGGCCAGGCTCGATGGCGTCCTGGTCACCCTGGATCGGGCGGCAGAGAACGTCCGCCAACTGGCGCAGGATGCGGGCGCCGCGATCGGGCCGGCGGCCAAGAGCCTCCGTGCCGCGGCCGACTCCGCCCGGGCCGCCTTCGATGCTGCCGAGGGGGCGTTCGCCCAGCTCTCGTCGGCGGTTGGCGAGCACTCCCCCCTGCACCGCGAGACCCTGAACACGCTGCGCGCCGTAACGGCGGCGGCCCGGACACTGCGCGACTTTTCCGACTATCTCGAGCGGCATCCGGAAGCACTGATCAGGGGCAAGCGGTGATGCCGGCTCCGGCACTTGCAAGTACCTGGCGTTTTGCGTGCGCTCCCTATGGATTGGAGCTCGTGTCCGATCCCGCTGTCGCGGACACCGAATCATCTGGGATGCACGTGTCGGCCACAGGTTCCGGATTGAAGCCGCTTGCTTCCCTATTTGGTCTTGCTCCCGATGCGGTTTACCCTGCCACCGGTGATGCAGTGCACGAGCTCTCGCGCGAGCGCCTTGCCTTCGGCCGGCGCGATCGGCAAACGAAATCGGGTACCGCTCAACTTACCCCGAACTTCGCGCTGCGATGCGGACACCCCGAGGCCGTCTAGAGGCGAGCCGATCTACTTGCGGAAGGTCCAGTAACGGCCGCCGTCGCTGTTAATGGCTTCCAGTCCGAAGCGACTATCGGCGCGCTGACCGGTCTGCAGAATGCCGTAGATGTCTTCCATGATGCGCCGATCCTCGGCAAAGTAGGAGTGGCCGATCAGCCCCCCCGACGCCCCGCTCGCGTCCACGGTCTCCACCCCGTCCACGATGACCATGCCCTCTCCGGAATCGCCGGCCCGCGCGTAGCCGTGAAACGCCTTCGAGGCCATCAGCGCGCGGTCGGCCGATGAGGCGTATAGGGTTACACGGACGCCGTTGCTCGCCAGCCGCGGCGCGACGTCGGCGCGGAACAGGTCGGCGTCGATATCCGGTGCGACCAGGACCATCTCCCGGATCGGAGCAATATCGGCCAACGCGCGATCTCCTGCCAAGGCGATGAAGGCGCGCGTGGCGATGCGGGTGCCCATGCTGTGGGCGACGAGGTAGATCTGCTGCGCCGATGTCTTGTCGAGGAGGACATCGAGCAGCTGGACAAGGTGAGGTTGTGCCCACTCCGCGTTCGTCTCATCCACGGTGTATCCGGTGACGGCGCCTTGGGAAGGCCAGCTGAAGAGCAACACCGGGCCCTGGAACTTCAGGTCGGTGGCGAACTGTGCCAGCAGACGCGCGGCCTCGGCGTATTCGAAGTTGTAGCCGTGCACGAACACCAGAAGCCTGCGACCAGGGGAGAGGTTGATCCTTTGCTCCAGCAGCTGAAGGAAGGCTTGTTGTCCGAGCGGTGTGATCTCGTTGACCGTAATGTGCTTGCGCTCGTCGGGCGACCACTCGAATTTGAACACCGATGGTGCCTCGTGCTGGCCGAGCCTCGTGGCCCGGAGGAATGCCGACACCGGCAACTCCGTAAGCGAGGGCGCCGCGATCCGCACCATAATATTCTCCGGAAGACGTGCTGGGTTCGCGATCGGTCACGTAAAAGACTTCGAGCTGACGCCCCTTGTCCGACTCAGCGGTCTGGACGCCGCCCTCGGGGGCGCCTCCGAAAGAACCGCAGCCGGCGAGCAACGCTATCGCCACGCCGAGCGCGGCCAAACGGACGAGATAGCCTGATGTGGGGAGAAACATACAAAAACTCCGTTGACGGAAAACGCCCAAGAGTGAGAAACATGACAGCAAGTCGCAGAATACCTCCGTACCCCTGCCCCATCAAACGGGACCCTTTGGCGTCACGCGTTAAGCGCAAGTGCGGCGATCCTGGTCGCCCCGCCGAGGGGCCGGCGAGAATACGCGGCTCCTGAGGTGCCCCGGTAACGAAGTCGACAGTGCGCATGTCGGCGCCGCAGTGGGGTAGACCCGCGGGAAGGTCTCGAAAAGGCGCGCGAGATGCCTCGCCCACACGCGACGGGCCGAGGCGAACAAGCGCACACCCGCAGCCAGCAGCCTCTCTGGCGGGTCACCGGGTTGTGGGCTGCGGGATCACTCTCGCGTCAACTGGACGACCCGGTCAAGGACTCGCTTGTGCCCCGGTCTCGAACTCCAGAATCACCTGCCCTACCGTCAATATGTCGCCGGGTCGCGCGCGCAGGTGGGCGATCTTGACGGACCGCCCGGCGCGCAGGATATTCTCCATCTTCATCGCCTCCACGACACAGAGCTCCGTGCCGGTCTCGACGTCTTGTCCCTCGTTCACCGCAATGGACCGCAACAGGCCGGGCATGGGGGAGAGCAGGTACATGGACATGTCCGGCGGGACCTTGACCGGCATCAGACGCGCCAGGCGCGCGGCGGTGCGGGTGTAGACGCGCACATGGACCTCCGCCCCGAGGTGGTAGAGGATGTAGCCGATGCCCTCGGGCACCACCTTGAAGCGCTCCGGGCGGGCGTTGACGGTGCAGCTCAGCACCGGGTCGCCCACCTCCCAGCCGCTGCGCACCGCGATCACCTGGCCCCCGTCGCGGAGGATGTCGAACCCCTCGGACGTCGCCTGGACGGAGACCGAGTGGTATTCGTCGTTGACCAGGACCTCCCACTCCTCGGGAATACGGAAGCGATAGCTCTGCATCTGGCCGCTGGTCTGGGCGGCGCGCTGCATGTATCTCAGGTGCATGAGGGCGGCGGCGCCGATGATGGCATTGAGGTCCTGCGGCTCCAGCGGTGCCGGGCTGAAGCCCTCGGGATACTCGCTGGGGATGAAGTTGGTGCTCAGGCGCCCCTGCAGGAACCGCGGGTTGGCCAGCAGCGCGGTGAGAAAGGCGATGTTGTGGCTCACGCCCTGGATGTAGAACTCGTCCAGGGCCATGCGCATCCGCCGCACGGCCTCGTCGCAGATGCGGGTATGGCGGCTGAACCGGTCGGCGTCGGAGTACACGGCCACCGTGGGGATGCCCATACGGCTCGCCGTGCGGTGAATGCGAATCGCGATTTCCCCGCGGTTGGCAATCAGGATCTTTTTGAACATGGTGGCGGTTCCGTATCAAAGGGGCAGGTTGTCGTGCTTTCGCTGCGGGCTCTGGGACTGCTTGTCCCGCAGCATCGCCAGGGCGTGGCACAGGCGGCCACGCGTGTCGCGCGGCATGATCACATCGTCGATGAATCCGCGCTGGGCGGCCACGAAGGGATTGGCGAACTTGGCCCGGTATTCCTCGGTGCGTGCGGCGATGCGGTCGGGATCGCCCATCTCTTCGCGAAAGATGATCTCCACCGCGCCCTTGGGACCCATGACGGCGATCTCGGCCGTCGGCCAGGCATAGTTGATGTCCCCGCGCAGGTGCTTGGAGCTCATGACGTCGTAGGCGCCGCCGTAGGCCTTGCGGGTGATCAGGGTGACCTTGGGCACCGTGGCCTGGGCAAAGGCGAACAGGAGCTTGGCCCCGTGCTTGATGATGCCCCCGTACTCCTGCACGGTGCCGGGCAGGAAGCCGGGCACGTCCACGAAGGTGAGGATGGGGATGTTGAAACAGTCGCAGAACCGCACGAAGCGCGCCGCCTTGAGGGAGGAGTCGATATCCAGACAGCCGGCCAGCACGGTGGGCTGGTTGGCGACGATGCCCACCGGGGAGCCGTTCATGCGCCCGAAGCCGGTGATGATGTTGCGGGCGAAGTCGGGCTTGATCGCGAAGAAGTGCCCCTCGTCGACCACCTTCAGAGGAACTGATCTCGGCCCCTTCGTCATCTTTTTAGGGTTTGCGGAAAATCCGAGAGAATTCAGCAGGAAGCAAGCCGAGAGCAACGCCAGTGGCGAGTAGCCTTTGGCCGGGGCTTGGAGTTTTGCGAAGATACCAGTTTCGGCGCACGCGGGTATGCCGAGCTTCGAGCTTGTCCCCATCGACTGGTTGAGCATAGATGCCACAGATCCAGCTGCCGATCTTCCCTGAGGGCGTCACGCACATCACGCCCCTGCTGGCGTTCAGCAAACAAGATGGGCGCGTGACCTACTTCAACGGCAGTATGCCGGTGTTCGTTCACGATGAAGAGGACCGGGCCGCTTTCCAAATGACCACCGCCCAGTTCTGCGTCAACGGCAATGCCAAGCAGGCCGATATTTCACGTGCCTTCGGGGTGAGTAAGATCAGCCTCAAGCGGGCGGTGAAGCGCTACCGGGAAGAGGGACCAAAAGGGTTCTCTCCACCACGCAAGCGGCGCGGAGCGGCGGTGTTGACGCCCTCGGTTCTCGCCGACGCCCAGCAGTTGTTGGACGACGGGCTGGAAACACCGGAGGTGGCCGATCGCTTAGGGGGTGAAACGCGACACCCTGTCCAAGGCGGTGCGCGCGGGGCGCTTGTACAAGGCGGTAAAAAAACGCTCTTGCCGCGCTGACGAGTAAGAGCGAGCGCAGCGCCGCGGACCGCACGGCCTTGATGGGCATGGGTGCGGCGGATATCGAGGGCCGACCGGCGGCCAGCGTCGGCGAGCTCGATGCGGTGGCGCCGGACTTTTCCCCGGCGCTTGATGTGCCCAATGGCGGTGTGCTGTTTGCGCTGCCGGCGTTGCTGGCTGTCGGCCTGCTCGCCGATGTCGAGCGTCACTTGCAATTGCTTAAGGGGTACTACGGCCTGGACAGCCTGCTGATGCTGCTCGCCTTCATGGCGCTGGCACGACTCAAATCGATCGAGGCGCTGCGTTACCATGCACCGGGCGAGTGGAGCAATTTGCTGGGGTTGGATCGTGTTCCAAAGGTGCGAACCCTGCGCGCGAAGATCCACCTGCTTGCCCAAGACGATCGTCCCGTGCAGTGGAGCGCGGCCCTCTGCGAGCGTTGGATGGGGGCCGCCCCCGAGGAGGCCGGCGTGCTTTATATCGACGCCCATGTGCGCGTCTGCAACCGCAGTCAAACCCAACTGCCGCGCCACGATGTGGCCCGCCAACGCCTGTGCCTGCGAGCCACCACCGACTACTGGGTCAGCGCCATGGATGGTCAGCCCTTTTTTTGTCGTGAACCAAGTGATCGATCCGGGGCTGATCCCGGTCATCGAGCAGCAGATCGTGCCGCAGCGCGATGAATGCGTCCCCGAACAAGCGGGTCCCGAGCAACTCGACGACGATCCGCTGCGCCATCGCTTTACCCTGGTCTTCGACCGCGAGGGTTATTCGCCGGCCTTTGTGCAGCGGATGAAAGAACAACGCATCGCTTGCCTGACCTACCACAAATACCCCGGCGAGGATTGGTCGGAAGAGGAGTTCTCCCCCTGCCGGGTCCGACTTGCCAATGGCGAGCTCGTGACGATGCAGCTGGGCGAACGCGGCACCTGCCTGAGTAACGGCTTGTGGGTCCGCGAGCTGCGCAAGCGCACCGAGCGCGGCCATCAGACGTCCATCTTGTGCACCGACTATCGTGCCGATGCGCCACCGTTAGCCGCGGCGATGTTCGCCCGCTGGTCGCAGGAAAACTTCTTTTCGTGTCGAGTTAAACCCAGATCCTTGGGATCGGAAAGGAGGTTGTGAAACTGGATAGTGTTACCCAGTGGGTGCGGGCAGGCGACTGCCCAAATCCCACCAGAGTAGGTGAGCCGCCGAATCTGTAGCGAACCTGCATGCATACCCCGTAAGGGTGTGTTTGAAGCCAGGTGTAGCGAGTGTGTAGGCCGCGTGACTGAGCCCCGAAAATTTCGTTCTGGTGGTCCGAGAGGATATCCGGGCGCGAGTCCGGTAAAGCCGACGGTCTGGAGAAGCCGGAAGGCAGCAGTCCTGGAGACGTCATGGCGAGTCGAAAGGACACCACCGGGGTCTTCGAGCGGGGCATGCACACACAGGGGTAGCCTGGGAACTCGAGAGGACCGCCATCTCCTTGCGCGAAACACCGGGACAGGCAAACCGGGATACAAAAGAGGCCAGGCGTGGACCGGGTGCACCCGACCCGGGAAACGAGCCGTGAAGGGACACGAACTTAAAAGGGTGAGCGCGAGGTATCGGGGATCGAGCGCAACGCGAAGAGAACCGAGACGGAGAAGCGGTAGTCTTAGCCGATCATAGTACCGAGGGCCGAGCAGTAAGAAGGCCGGGAAGGTGGGGAACCGAGACCCAAGGGACCCACTGGAGGGAAGGTGAAGCCGGGCATAACGTTTTGTCGGATGGAAAGATGAGCGATACCAAGAGATCAGAGCTCATATCAACACAACTTCGGCAGATTGCAGAGCAAGCAATCGCACATCCAGATCGGGTATTTACGACCCTGATTCACCGTATGGACGTGGACTTTCTTCGAGAGGCCTACCACCGACTGCGCAAGGACGGTGCTCCGGGCCTGAGCGGCATGACCGCGAAGGACTATGGCAGGAACCTGGAAGCCAACCTGACTGACCTGCATGAACGCCTGAAAGGCGAGCGCTATGTCGCACCGCCGATCAAGCGCGTGTGGATCGATAAGGAGGGTGGCAAGAAACGGCCGATCGGGATATCGGAATTCGAAGACAAGATCGTCCAGAAAGCGGTATCGATGCTGATGGGGGCGGTGTACGAGCAGGATTTTCAGCCGTTCTCGTATGGATTCCGGGAAGAGCACAATGCTCACCAGGCCCTCGGAGAGATCCGGGAGCAGTGCATGAGGCACGGCATCCGATGGATTTACGATGCAGACATCACTGGATTTTTCGACAACATTGAGCGGAGCTGGCTGCGGAGCTTCATCGAGCAACGCATCAATGATGGTGGACTGCTTCGCCTGATCGGGAAGTGGCTGAATGCAGGTGTGATGGAAGGAGAGCAGATCACCTACAGCGACAGGGGTACACCCCAGGGTGGGACGATTTCCCCCTGCCTTGCGAACGTATTCCTGCACCATGTACTGGATGAATGGTTCGTGCGAGAGGTCAAACCGCGCATGCGGGGGCACTGTTTCATCGTGAGGTTTGCCGATGACTTTGTCATCGGCTTTCAGCGCGAAGACGATGCCCGGCGGGTCATGGAGGTCCTGCCGAAGCGTTTCGCGAAGTACGCACTGGAGATTCATCCGGAGAAAAGCCGCTTACTCGCGTTCGGGAAACCGGCCTCGCGCAAAGAGGTCACCCGTGGGGACAACACATTCGATTTTCTCGGATTCACCCACTACTGGGCGCGGTCGCGGAAAGGGACGTGGGTTATCAAGCGCAAGACGGCGCGCAAGAAGCTCAGGAAGACGGTGCAGGCCATATGGATCTGGTGCCGGGACCACCGGCACATGGATCTGGCGAAGCAGCACCGGATCCTGTGCTCGAAGCTTCGGGGGCACTTTCAGTACTTTGGCGTGAGCTGCAACATGCGAGCGATGCAAGCGGTACTCCACCATGCCAGGCGTGGTTGGAAATTCTGGCTTAATCGCCGCAGCAGTAAAAAGGCGCTGAACTGGGAGAAGTTTGAGGCCTTGCTGGAGAGCATGCCGCTGCCGATACCCAGGATCATCCACCGTGTCTAACTGCTTGCGGGGTAGCAAAGTTATGCGCCAGAGCTGTGTTGATGCTCTGGTCACCGAGGAACCGGATGACCGAATTGGTCACGTCCGGCTCTGTGGGGGGGATGGCCAGTAATGGCCGTCTCTACCCGGAAACGGCGAGATCCCGGCCTCAGCCGTCGTCAAATTACAGGCCAAAGAATTTCCGTTAAAAACTGAAACGTTGGGGTGTTCTGCGAAGGAGAAGCGACTCGATTTCTCCCCGGTCGAAATAGACACCTGCGCAATAGCTGCAATTCTCCACTTCGATTCCCTCGGACGTGGCTGTTTTCATGTCGTGCCCGCACTTCGGATGCAACATCCCGCTACGCAACTTGAGCAAAGAGGGTTCCGGTAGAGCTCGAAGTCGCTCACACCGAACGCCGGACCAATGGCAATCAATGCGGTGGCACCTGGCCCGATAACGCGAAACCTTGTATGAATTCCCGGAAGGCATAGGCCGCGGGAGAAAGCGTCTTGTCTCGCAGATTAGCCACATACCAGCTGCGCTTCAGCGGAAAGCCCTTTACGTCCAGGAATCCGATGCAGTTGGTGGCGATCTCCTGGCGCAGGTTGTAGAGGGAGAGAACCGACATCCCAAGCCCCGCCATGACGCATTGCTTGATCGCCTCGTTGCTCCCCAGCTCCATGCGTACCCGCAGATCGACCTCGCTTTTTTTGAAGAAATCGACCGTGGCAAGCCGGGTGCCGGACCCCCGCTCGCGAAGGATGAAGGCCTGGTCTCGAATCCTCTTGGGATCGATACCCTTTTGTCCGGTCGGATCGGCCGCTCAACGAGCACCTTCGCCTCGCACGGGAGGCTGTAGCCACAGCCCACGCCTGCGGCGTCCCGGTCGAGGGCGAGTTGGGCCGTTCGCCGGGTTTGGCGGGGAAGGACACGGTGCGCCGCCCTGGCGAGGTTGCTTATACGACGGTCGATGCGGTCAGGGATTTCGTAGTTAAGACTGGCGTCGACTTCGTGGCCGTTTCCGTTGGTGCCCCAGACGGGCGCAAGACGGACGAGCCCGAGCCCGATCATCGGCATCTTGAGCAGATCGAAGAGGCACTGGGAATCCCCCTGGCAGTCCGTCGCGGTGCAGATTTGTCGGTCGACCAGATCGGGTGCCTGATCGCAAACGGCGTCGCGAAGGTCGATTTCGGCCGGTAACCGGCAAGCGTATCAGCATCGACTATCAAGCGATCGATGGCTGAATTCTCGTCGGCAAGCCAGGCGGTACCCGTCGCCCGGAAGAAGGGAGGCGGGTATCGAAGACGAGAGGAGGATACTGATGGGAGAACAGGTCCACAGCTCCAGGAGAAACGCGCGCGAGCGGTTGCGCCTCTACGTCCACCGGCTCGCCTTCTGGCGCGACCCCTGCAGCGTTTTCGATTTCACCGTCGTGTCCGTCGCCCTGGTGCCGGCCGCCGGTCCCTTTGCCGAATTGAGTGCCCTTCGGGTGCTGCGGTTGCTGACCATGGTGCCCTCCATGCGCCGGGTAGTGGGAGCGCTGCTGGCGGCAATCCCGGGGTTGGGGTCCATCGCCACCGGAAGGGTAACGAGGGCTAGAGTTCTTCCACGACGACCGGTGTGACGAATCCCGGTGGCTTCACGACGAGCACGGAGTACTCCACACTCTTGGCGATGGCCGCGGCGGCGCTCTCGAGGATCTGCGCGGTGATTCCCCAGCGTGCCGCGGTGCCCACGACGACCAGGTCTGCTTCCAGGCTGGCGGCGAGCCGGAGAATTTCGTCCCGACGGCTCCCCTTTACCATGTGGCACACCGGGCTGAACGTGGGCAGCGTCTCGCTCGCCATGGATCTGCACACGTTGGCAAGGCATTTGTTCAACGCTTCCTGGTTTCGCTTCTGCTCGCTCGCCACGTAGGCGCCTGCGTCCCAATGAAAGGGTGAGCGCGCGCTTCGCAAGTCTTGCTCGCCGAAAGCCTCCCAGACGTGAACGATGTGCAGCTCGGCGAAGCCGGCAGTGGTCAGCCAAACCGCTTGCTCCACGATTTTGCGGTTCAGTGCGTCTCTGTCGCCCCACTGGTCAGCCGCGTATTCACCTTGGTACACGCCGGCAAGGATACGGCGGGTGATTCTCCATAAGTCAGATTCGTTGAGCAAACCCTTGAATGGGGGCCTGGCGCGGCTGCTACTTCGCCGCCCACGCGGGTCGTGGAGTGCAGAGCGCTCGGCAAGCCTGAGCGCACTTCCTCTGCGCGGCACATTCCCCTATTCTTGGCGGTATGAACCGATTCAAGAACATATTGCTTGTCCTGAGCCCGGACTCCGAAGAGCTGGTCGCGCTGGCACGGGCGGTCACGCTGGCGCGGCAGAATCAAGCCCGCCTACATGTGTTTGTCGTCCTCGAGCATCTTCCCCTCGACGAGCTGCCGTTGGGAACACGCACCCTCCTGGGAATATTGGACCGCGAAGGATTGCGGGAAATGATCGTGCAACGACAGCGCAGACTGCTGCGAACGGGGCTCACGGAGCTCTCGACCGGAGGCATCGACCTGAGCACATCCGTGGAATGGAGCCACACGCCCTTTCTGACCATCATCCAGAGGGTGCTTCGCCAGGGCCATGACTTGCTGATCAAGACGGCGGAGCATGTGACCGGCCCCAAGGCGATGCTATTCCATCCGACAGATCGTCACCTGATGCGCCAATGTCCTTGCCCGGTATGGATGATCAGACCGGAACAGCATCACACCTATCAGCGCATCCTCGCTGCGGTGGATTCTTTCCCCGATGACGAGATCAATGCCGACCTTAATCGACATATCCTTGACCTTGCGAACTCCCAGGCGGTCCGCGACGATGCCGAACTTCACGTTGTCCACGCGTACCAGGTGCGCAGTAAGTTGTTGCTTCCGACCGATGTCGACATCGACGAGTACAATAACGCAGTCGTCGCGTTGCACCGGGAGCGACTGGAGGCCCTGTTGCAGGCACATCCGATGCCTAGCCAACGGGTTCATATGGAGGAAGGATTCCCCGGTGAGATCATTCCTGCAGTGGCGCGTCGCGAACGGATCGATCTGATCGTGATGGGCACCTTGGCGCGCGTCGGGATTCCGGGGTTGTTTATCGGCAACACTGCCGAGCGAACGCTCGATCACGTGGATTGCGACATCTTGGCCGTCAAACCGAAGGGGTTTGTTACGCCGGTGCGGTTGCCGGACCGGGGCTGATTCGGTTGCGAGGGGCGGTGCGGTCCGGGCCTACCGCCCTGTTCCCAGCCTTGGTGCACGGACGTGGCGCGTCTTATCGCTCGGCTCGCCCATTTCTTCGTTCGTCTGTGGCTCAACCTGCCGTTGCGGTTCGCCTATGGCGCCTGAGCAGTACCTTGGTGGCTTCGATGACGGCCATCACCATGAGGCCGATGGCGCAGACGATTGCAAGATCGGGGAGCGAAGGAAGTGTGATGCCAAAGGCCTGTCTGACTGCAGGGATTTGCACGATGAGGGCAATGATCGCCAGCTCCCACGCCAGGGCAATGATCAGCCATTTATGCGGTGGAACCGTGAAGATGCTGAAGACCAACGAGCGGCAGTTGAGCGCGATGACGAACTCCACCCCCACGAACATGAAAAACAGCATCGTCCTGGCGTGCTCCAGGTCGTCCGTGCGGCTGAGGAAGATCCAATAGTAAACAGGAATCTCGATGATCACCGCCCGCAGAATGAAGGACTTGACATCCCAATCGAAGACACTCTGGTCGGGTGATCTGGGCGGGCGCTCCATGATATCCGGGTCCGGAGGCGCGATACCGAGAGCAAGGGCCGGAAGCCCGTCGGTCGCCAGATTCAGGTAGAGAATGGCGGCGGGAAGTAACGGCATGTACGCAGGGCCGAGAAGTAGGACAATGCCGCCGATAACCACCACCTCGGCGATATTGGATTCGAGCAGGTAGGCCAGATATTTCTTGATGTTATCGTAGATCCAGCGCCCTTGCTTGATGGCGCTCACGATGGTCGCGAAGTTGTCGTCCGCGAGAACCATGTCCGCCGCCTCGCGAGCGACATCCGTGCCCGCAATCCCCATCGCCACCCCGATGTCGGCATGCTTCAGCGCCGGTGCATCGTTAACCCCGTCGCCGGTCATCGCCACCACCTGACCCTTGGCCTGCCACGCCCGTACGATCTTGAGCTTGTCCATCGGCGAGACCCGGGCATAGACAGATACACGCTCGACGATCTCTTCGAGCTCATCTTGCGACATGCCTCCCAGCTCCTCGCCATTGACGATAAGGTCTCCCTCCCTGTGTATGCCGAGCTCGTGGGCTACCGCGGTAGCTGTCACCTGGTGGTCGCCGGTAATCATGACGGTTCGAATGCCCACACCCGTGCAGGTCTCGACTGCCTCGGCGGCGTTGCTGCGGGGCGGATCCATCATGCCGACGAATCCCAGGAGCACCATCTGCGATTCCAGCTCCTCATCGCGTGGCGCCTGCCGGCCTTTAAGCTCGCGATAGGCCAATGCCAGCACGCGCAGCGCGTCTTCGGCCATCGCCTCGTTTTGCTGCAGAATGCGCCCGCGCTCGGCTTCGGTCAGCTCCCTTACCTGGCCCCCCTCGGCGATGTGACTGCAGTGGTCCAAGACCACCTCGGGAGCACCCTTCATGAAGGCGATGGTTTCGCCGTTTCCCCGGTGAATGGTGGTCATCCGTTTACGCTCGGAGCTGAAGGGGACCTCCGCGGACCGCGCCCAGCGCTCCCGCGTATCGTCGACGCTGATACCGGCCTTTTGCGCCAGCACTAGAAAGGCGCCTTCCGTTGGATCACCCCTGACGGTCCATTGGTCGAGCTCCCCGATCAGCTCCGAATCGTTGCAGAGAACGCCGGCCCGCAGGAGAAGCTGCAGCATCTCGTCATCGAGCGCCAGGTCGATCGGCAGGCGCAGCTCCCCCTCGGGCACGTATCCTGCACCTGTGACCTCGATCGGTTTGGTACCGAAAAGGATCCGGCGAATCGTCATCTCGCCGCGCGTGAGGGTGCCCGTCTTGTCGGTGCAAATTACCGTGGTGGAGCCCAGGGTCTCGACTGCCGGCATGCGCTTCACGAGGGCGTTGCGCTTGGCCATCGAGTGCATGCCGATAGCAAGGGCACCGGTCACGATGGCGGCCAAGGCCTCGGGAACCGCAGCAACCGCTAGCGCCACCGCGAACATGGTCATGCCGAGCAGAAAATCCAGATCCAGGGTATCCGAAAGCATCCCGCGGATCAGACTGATCGCAACCACCAGGCCACAGACGGACAAGGCGATGACTGCAAGCCACCTGCCGATCTCTGAGGTCCGCTTTTCCAGCGGCGTTTCGGTCACCTCTACCGCCGCCACTTCCACCGCGATGCGGCCGAACTGGCTGCCCATGCCGGTGTCCGTCACCACACCCTTGCCGCGTCCGTAGGTAATGGTCGTTCCCCCGAAGAGCATGTTGGTTCGCTCCGGGATCGGGGTGTCATCCGCCAAGGCCGCCGTTTGCTTGGCCACCGGCTCGGACTCGCCGGTGAGCGGGGCCTCGTCACAGCGCAGGGAGTGGGCTTCTAGTAGACGCATGTCGGCGGAGACCCGGTCGCCGGCCTCCAGCAGGATGATCTCCCCGGGCACCAGCTCCCGCGCGGCTACCACCACGGGTTCCTTGTCCCGGAGCACCCGGGCGGTCGGGGCGAGCATGCGTTTCAAGGCATCGACGGCGCGCCCCGCTCGATACTCCTGGAAGAAACCCAGCAGGGCCGAGAACAAGACGATGATAAGGATGACGACCGCGTCTATGATCTCACCGACTAGGGCGGAGAGCCCGGCAGCCCCCAGTAGGACGATGATCAAGACATTGCGGAACTGCCCGAGCAATAGGGCAAAGGGCGAGGCGGCTCGCGCCGACTCGAGCTCATTGTATCCGTGGGTCTCGAGCCGTCGCTGGACCTCCTCCCGCTCCAATCCGATCCGGCTATCGACATCGAGTCCCCGAAGTACCTCTCCGGTTTCCATGCCGTGCCACGGCGATCCCACCTTTGCCGGGCCACTCTTTGGCTCATGCGGCTGTTTAGCTGAGGATTCCACGGTTTGTCGCTTGTACTGCCTTCGCCACCTCTACCGCAGGTCGAATTCTTCCCCTGTTTGCCGGTACGGTAGGTTCATTAATCTAATTTATCAAAATAAGCTCAGCATGCCCGAAATCCCTGTGGTTCACAATGTTTGCAAGGACGCGGCTCAGCGATCCGCGTCCCGCCCTTCGGCTTTCAGCTCTTGCGCCTTGGCCGCTACGGCCAGTGTGGCGGAGGGATTGATGCGCCTTAAGTGATGGGCGACGATGGACATGGGTAGGGTTCCTCTTCAGGAACAATAAACAGGTTGAAATCGGTGGCGTCTTCAGCCGCTTAGGCGTCTTTAACGGCAGTGCCACATCCATGTACCGCGGGAGTCGCAGAATCGATCGGCGTTTTCCAAGGGTACGGACCTACGGCGCCGAGTCGGCAGAGCGCGACACCTCATGTTCGGCTCACTGTGGCCAAGGGCTTGTCGAGGGCACAGAAGCAGGCTCCGAAGGCGAAAACCGATCTCGCCCGAGCCCCATCCCCGGGGAATCGGGGAAGGCCTGCATGGCGGGAAGCTCGGGCAGTGGTGGCAGCGGCGGCGGCTCCGGTATCGGCGCTATGGGTGGCCACTCGGGCTCGGGCGGGCGCACGTAGTAAGGAAAGTCCGGATTGAGCCGGTCGCCCTTCGCCAGCTTCTCAGCCTGCGGGCGCAGGCGAGAGGCGTAATCGAGCACCGCCCATTCTCCGCGCCGGGAAAAGCCCTCGACGTGCCTCACCATCTTCGGATCGGCGTTCGCACGCCTGTTGGCCCGAATCAGGTCGAATTCGCGCACAAGGTAATTGAAGTGCTGGCCGGCAATAGCCGGTATGTGCTCCTGGGAATTGCCTTCGCCCTGCTTGCCGTGGCACTCGACGCAGTTGTCGTCGTAGAGCCGCTGTCCGAGCTCCAGGTCAGATCCGGGGCCAACACCGTTGTAAGGGGTCATGGGCAGCTGGGCGACGTAGGCGGCCACATCGGCGATCTCCTGCACACCGCCCAAGGGGTGCGGTATGGAAAAGGGATACATCAAGGGGTTGCTGCGGTTGCGCGCCCGGATGTCCGCCAGCTGCTTGATGATGACGGTACGAAGCTGTCCGGCGATCTGGGGATAGCTGCCATCCGGGGTGCCCCAGCCCTCGGGTTTGTGACAGACGGCGCAGGTCAGAAAGACCGTGCGCCCGTTCTCGGGGTCGGGCTCCAGGGCCATGACCTCATCGTACTCTGCCTGGGCGATCTGCGCCGGCGTCCCGGCGTATAGGGGACTTGCCGGCACACCGGCCAGGGCCAGGACAGTGAGGGACATCAAGCGGGGTGTTTTCATGTTCACCTCATGGTCAGGGGTTGAGAAACCCGCGCCCTCCGCTTTCGAAGGACACGGGTATCGCAAGGGATCAATCAGCCGAGGAGGTTCGAAACCCCATCACGCTCCTCTTTCAGCTCGTTCAGCGTGAAGTCCATCCTTTCACGGGAGAAGTCATCGATATCCAGGTCCGTGACGACCTCGTACTTGCCCGGGGTGCAGGTGCATGGGAGCCCGTAAATCATACCCTCGGGAATCCCGTACGAGCCATCCGAGCACACACCCATGGTGACCCACTTGCCGTCGCTACCCAGCATCCAACGGCACGGTTGTGGTCGAGGCGCATCATGGAGGTGAAGTTGCCCGCAGGCAGGTCCGGGGCCGAGCTCTCGGCAATGTAGGCGTTGGTATTGGCCGGGTTGCCGACGAGGATGACGCGCACGGCGCACGATCCGACCTCGTTGAGGGCCTTACCCTGCTCGATAAAGATCATGGCGTTGTCCATCAGCAGGTCCTTGCGCTCCATGCCCGGTCCGCGCGGTTTTGCACCGACCAACAGGGCGTGGTCCGCGTCTTTTAAGGCCACATTGGGATCACCGGTGCCGCACATGTCGGCCAACAGCGGGAAGGCGCAATCCTCAAGCTCCATCATCACACCCTTGAGGGCGTTCTGCGGTCCCTCGATCGGCAGCTCCAGCAGCTCCAGCAGCTGCAGGATGACGGGCTGATCCTTGCCCAGCATCGCGCCGGAGGCGATGCGGAACAAGAGTGCATAACCGATCTGGCCGGCTGCACCTGTGACTGCGACTCTTACGGGGGTTTTTGTCACGGCGGAATACTCCTAACCTTGGTAGTGGGTGGTTGTTAGGCACAGGACCCTTGCGGCAAGGGCCTGCGTGCCTTGGTTGTCTTTCGCAGACTGATAAGGTCTTTAAGCCGGTGATGAACAGGGAAATCATGAAACGCCTGCCTTCACCTCAGAAATAACGCAAATAGACGTAGACCGTACTGACCAGGATCGACATCAGCATCAATGGAAAGGCCATAAGCATGAAACGCAGGAAACGGATGGGCTGGCCCGAGCGCTCGGCGAAGCCGGCCACGATGAGGTTGGCGCTCGCCCCTACCAGGCTGCCGTTCCCGCCGAGACACGCGCCGAGGGCCAGGGACCACCAGATGGGCATCAGCTGATCGGCGCCCCCGAAGGTCGGCTGCATGCTCTCGATCAAGGGGATCATGGTGGCGACGAAGGGGATGTTGTCCACGATGGCCGACGCGACCGCGGACACCCACAGGATGGAGATGGCCGTTACCGCCCGGTCGCCCCCGGTCAGCTCTATCACCTTGTGGGCGATCATCTCCAACAGCCCCGTGGTTTCCACTCCATAGACCACGATGAACAGCCCGATGAAGAAGAAGATAGTGATCCACTCCACCTCGCAGAACGCCCTGTGCACCGCATGGGATTGTTTCTCGGAATCGCGCGGGAGGTTGTCCAGGATCAACAGCAGCGCCGCACCCGACATGGCCACGGTGGCCGGCTGCAGACCCATATCGTGACCGAGGACGAAACCGGCCAGGACCAGGGCCATCACGAGAAGGGATTGCTTCAGCAGCCGCGGGTCTGTGATGGCATCCCGCTCCTGGTAATTCAGCACCTTCCGGCGACTCTCCGGCGTGGCATGCAGACCCCGTCCCCAGATGAGGTAGATGGGAATCAGGGTCAGCGGCAGGATGACCAGGGTGATGGGCATCAGATGGATCAGGAAGTCGTTGAAGGACAGTCCCACCGCCGATCCGATCATGATGTTGGGCGGATCGCCGATCAGGGTCGCCGTACCCCCGATATTGGACGCGAAGATCTCCGCGAACAGGTAGGGATAGGGGTCGATCTTGAGCTCGCCGGTCATGAGCAGGGTGACCGGGACGATCAGCAGCACGGTAGTCACGTTATCCAACAGGGCGGACAGGACCGCGGTGACCACCACCAGCATGACCAGCATGCCCCAGGGGTCTGCATTCACCCTCTTGACCGACCAGATGGCGAGAAACTGGAAGACACCTGAATTCTTGGCGATGCCGACGATGACCATCATCCCGGTCAACAGCCCCAGGGTGTTGAAGTCCACGCCCTCGAAGGCGGCCCGCTGGGTCAGAACGCCCCCCAGGATCATCAGGCAGGCGGCACTCAACGCAATGATCGCGCGGTTGAGTCGCTCGGTGACGATCAGTGCGTATGTGAGGACGAACAGGGACCCCGCGTACCAGGCGGCATCGATTCCGAATACGAGGTGCGCTTCGTGCGGGATCTGCATGTTGGCCCTCGCTTATGCGGAAAGGATGTGCTCGCCGACGTCCCAGTAAGAGATCATTCCCAGGAGCTTTCCCGTGCTTGGATCGACCACCGGGATGCTGGTCTTGGTCCGGTAGAGGATCAGCAGGGTCTCGACGAGGGGCTTGTTTGGGGGCACCGTGCTCACGTCCGTGCTCATGCAGCAGGAGATGGGCTTGTTCTCCACCTCGCGCAGGCGCTCGTGAAGATCGGCGAGCGACTCGTGGATGAAGGAGATCTCCTGGAGCCCATATTCCATCACCGCCGCCTTGGGGAGCACTAGACGCAACAGGCAGTTGACGCCGAAGATGCCCAGATAACGCCCCTCCTCGTCGATCACAGGCAGGTTGCGGTAGCGGTGCTCCATGATGTAGCTGGCGCCTGTCCCGATTCGGTCGTTCGGCCGCACCCAAGTGGGATTGGGGTCCATGACGCTTGCCGCTGTGTCGCTGTCGTTCGTCTTCTTCATCTCGCTCGAAACCCATCAACTAACCGAGTACGCAGGGACAGTTTACTCCCGATCACTTAGGAGGCCGCCAGCGGCTGGTCCAGTTACCGGCCGCCGGCGGCGGGGAGACCTGATCGACTCGGTGCGCGGCACTCGAAGCCGTGCGCCGCGCATTCAAAGGACGGCTCTTTTATGCCTTGCTCGCCGCGCCCAGGTCCCATTTCTCCGGGGAATGAGAGAGGCGCGAGAGCAGCATCTCGCGCTCGATCTCCATCTCCCTCGGTAAGTGATCACCGAAACGGGTGAACAACTCTTCCTGATCGTTGGCCTCCTTGCGTGCGATCTCGCGGTCGATGTTCATGATCTTGTAGTAGGACTCCTTGCTGAAATCCAGTCCGGTCCAGTCCAGGGCATCGTAAGGCGGCACCCAGCCCAGGGGGCTCTCGATGGCCCCGGCGCCTCCCCGGCAACGCTCGACGATCCACTCGAGCGCCCGCATGTTCTCGCCGAAGCCGGGCCAGATGAACTTGCCGTTCTCGTCCTTGCGGAACCAGTTGGTGCGGAAGATACGCGGCGGGGTGGCCACGCGGGAGCGGCCGATCTTCAGCCAGTGCCTCCAGTACTCGGCCATGTTGTAGCCGATGAAGGGCAGCATGGCCATGGGATCGCGGCGCATGGCCTCCTGGCCGATGGCGGCAGCCGTGGCCTCGGATCCCATGGTGGCGGCCATGTAGACCCCGTGCTCCCAGTTGTAGCCCTGATAGACGAGGGGGAAGTTGTGGCTCACCCGCCCGCCGAAGACGAAGGCGCTGATGGGTACGCCCGCAGGATCCTCCCAGGCCGGGTCGATGGATGGGCACTGGGAGGCCGGCGCGGTGAAGCGCGAGTTGGGGTGGGCGGAAGGCGTGCCGGTTCCGGGGGTCCAGTCGTTGCCCTTCCAGTCGATCGCATGCTCCGGCGGCTCCTCCGTCATGCCCTCCCACCAGATGTCCCCGTCATCGGTGAGGGCGCAGTTGGTGAAGATGGCGTTCTCCTTCAGCGACTCCATGGCGTTGGGGTTGGAGTCGTAGTTGGTGCCCGGCGCCACACCGAAGAAGCCGTACTCGGGATTGATGGCGTAAAATTTGCCATCGTCTTTGGGCTTGATCCAGGCGATGTCGTCGCCGATGGTGGTGACCTTCCAGCCCTCCATGGTCTTGGGCGGGATCAGCATGGCGAGGTTGGTCTTGCCGCAGGCGCTGGGGAAGGCCGCCGACACATAGGTCTTCTGTCCTTCGGGTGACTCTATACCTAAGATCAGCATGTGCTCGGCCAGCCAGCCGTCGTCCCTGGCCATGACCGAGGCGATGCGCAGGGCCAGGCACTTCTTGCCCAGCAGGGCGTTGCCGCCGTAGCCGCTGCCGTAGGACCAGATCTCGCGGGTCTCCGGGAAATGGGTGATGTACTTGTCGTCGATGCTCGGGGCGCAGGGCCAGGCGACGTCCGCCTCGCCCGGCTCCAGCGGGGCGCCGACCGAATGCATACAGGGCACGAACTCGCCGTCTGGACCCAGGACGTCCAGCACCGCCTGGCCCATGCGGGTCATGATCCGCTGGTTGGGGTCACCACGTAGGCCGAATCCGAGATCTCGAATCCGATGTGCGCAATGTCGGAGCCCAGCGGACCCATGCTGAAGGGGATCACGTACATGGTCCGCCCGTGCATACAGCCCTTGAACTTCTCCTTGAGAATTCCGCGCATCTCTTGCGGGTCCATCCAATTGTTGGTGGGACCGGCGTCCTCCTCCTTGGCAGAGCAGATGTAGGTGCGGTTCTCGACCCGCGCCACGTCGCTGGGATGGGAGCGGGCGAGAAAGCAGTTCGGCCGCTTCTCCGGGTTCAGGCGGGTGTAGACGCCGGCTGCGACCAACTCTTCGCAGAGTCGATCGTATTCCTCCTGCGATCCGTCGCACCGGTAGACGCGATCCGGCTCGCAGAGCGCGGCCATTTCGTCAACCCATGCCAGCAGCTTTTGGTTTTTGGTGCGGGTTGCACCATCGTGGGTTACTGTCGTCTCGAACGTCTCCTCCAAATTTCTCAAGGGGCGGATCATCTGAATCCGCGGAAAGTTTGGAACGGCAGATCGCAGGGTGGTGGCCGTCGATCATCCAAAAACCGGAGCAAACTGCGGGCCCATCCGCAGCAAGCGTAAACGATGTTTGGAATGGCCTTTTCCCCGGTTCCAGACAGCTACTCAAGAAAAATTTCCGATATTTCCGGCGACAAAGCGTTCCCACGGCCGAACCGCGCCAATTCCTTCTCTCCGGCCAGTTTGCGGGCGAGTGCGCGTCCGGCACGGTCGGCGACGCGATCGATGGCTAAAGACAGGTAGACCGCGGTCTCCTCGATGACAAGAGGTGGCAGACGGGCCGCCTCGATCCGGATTTGGGTTGTATGGGCGAGCCCGTCGCGGGAGCCGCTGACCTCTTCCAGGATGACGGCAACCCGTTCGATCCGGTCCGAGAACCTACTCAAGGCGAAGTGCATCCGCCACTCGACATAGCCACGCAAGACCTCGGTCAGGGGGAGCCGAATGCTTGCATGGAGATTCGCATGACGTACACCCTTCTCGATCGGACTCTTTCGTCTGTTTAAACATAAATGTATAGGTTTTTTGAGAAGAGAAAAATTCTCTTATTTCGATGAAAACCACTCGGAAAAAGCGAATGATTAGGGTGGCGGACAGGCGGGGGTGCGACCGAAGCTCGATCTGCTTATTTTCCGCTGCTGAAGATCAGGTTGCGGGCCCGCGCACTGATGGCGACTACGGCAGGGTGCCTGAGCCGGCGCTCGGCGGAGATCGCATAATAGCGAAACTTCAATTGTTCCGAGCGGCCGACGATTTCGACCCGGTGCTGGCCGACCACCTCGCGCTCAATCGCCGTCGGCGCGAAGAAGACGCCGGCGCCCGCCTGCCCGAAGGTCTTCATCAGGGCGCTGTCGTCGAATTCCCCAACCACCAGCGGACGGACATCCTTTCGATCGAGCCAGGCATCGAGCTCGAGACGCATGGCGGAGCTTCTTGTCGGCAACAGCAGCGGCATCCCGCTCAACGCGTCGGGGAAGTTTCCCCTGCAGCTTTCCGCCAGGACCTTTGTGGCGAAAAAGGTGGCTCCACACTCGCCCAGCAAATGGTTGAACAGACGCAGGTTCAGGCCGGGAGAGACCGGAGAGTCGGCGAGCACCAGATCGAGCTTGTGAACGGCAAGGTTTGCCAGCAGGCTTTTGAGATTATCTTGCGTACAGACCATTCGCACTGGCTCGGGTAGTTTGAGGGCCGGATCCAGGACCTGGTAGGCGATCAGCTTGGGCACCATGTCGGCGATGCCCACCAGGAACGACGAGACCGGGCCGCCGGGGCTCCGCTTCACCCTGTCTTCGAGTTCGGTTCCAAGCTGAAAGATTTCGTCCGCATAACTCAGGATGGCATGACCATCCTCGGTCAGCACCAGGTTTCGCCCCAGCTTGGCGAACAGCTTTGCCCCAAGCGCTTTCTCCAACAGCCCCAACTGTCCGCTGATGGTCTGAGGCGTCAAATGCAGCAGCTCGCTGGCGCGCGCGATGCTGCCTTCCCTGGCGACCATCCAGAAATAGCGTAGATGTTTGTAATTGAGGTGGCTCATCGCCGGCTTTTGCTACCGATATTTTCGAAGTGTTTTTGATGAAAATACGATTTTACCTGGATTGAGGAGCGGTTTACCCTAACCTTGCGCTTATTGGTTTAAGCATCCGATCCCCGACGTACGGATTCCCGGCGGCCGCGGATCGCAGCGTCCAGAGATCGTGCGGCGGGCAAGACAGAGACACCCAACGCCGAGTGCGTCTCTGCGCCTGCCCGGCGTCCGCGCGTCGCTACTCGGCACCGACAGGTTTTCCCTCGGAGGGGGCGAAATGCAGCGCTTCCAGAAGATCCTTTACATTAACGATCCCGCCAACAGGGTGGAGGCGCTGCAACGCACGCTGCGGCTCGCGCGCGTTAACGCGGCGCAATTGACCATCGCCAGCGTCACCGAGAAACTTCCCGCGTCTCTAAGCGATCTCGAGAACTCATTGCTACAACTGAAAGCGGAGGAAGCTCAATCGCTGCTGGGACAGATGCCGAAAGAAGGGATCCTTATCGAGACCGAGAATTGATTGGAATCACTTTCATCGAGATCATCAAAGAGGTTTCGCGCGCCGGCCACGACTTGGTCGTCAAGCCTGCCGAGGGACGCGGCGGCGTATCCGGGATGCTGTTCGGCAGCACCGACCGGCACCTGTTGCGGAAGTGCCCTTGCCCCGTCTGGGTCATCAAGCCTACGAAGCAGAAAACGTATGCACGTATACTCGCCGCGGTCGATCCGGACCCCGGAGAGAAGGCCAACGCCGAACTCAATACAGTGATTCTGGACTTGGCTATTTCCCTGGCGCAGCGCGAGGGGAGCGAATTGCACATCGTCCACGCCTGGCACATGCCCTACGAGTCGGCACTACGCGGCGGGCGCACCTACCTGCCGCAATTCGAGGTCGACCGGATGCTGAGCGATACCCGCAAATCCCACAAGAAATGGCTCGATGAGCTGCTCATGCACTACGACTTGCGTAACCTGTCCGCAAAGGTCCATCTGCTCAAGGGCAAGCCGGGCGATGTCATTCCGACCTTCGCGCGGAAAAAGCGCGTAGAGCTGATTGTCATGGGCACGGTGGCCCGTACCGGCATTCCCGGGTTTTTCATCGGCAACACCGCGGAGAAGACCCTCGCCGAAGTGGACTGCTCGGTTCTGGCGGTGAAGCCCAAAGCCTTCGCGACACCCGTCAAGACATGAAAAGACGGACGGCCTCGGAGAGAGTCGCACAACAGAAGAGCGCAAGTATCGAACCAGTCCATGGAACCTGCACTGCAGCCGGTTCGAGACCGGGTCGCTTTAGGTAGTCCGCAGATGAACGAGCTAGAGAGTCTCCAGGGTACGAGCCCCCCTTGGCATACCATAGAGAGCCAGGTCGCTTTCGAGCGCCTGAGCAGTCGTGCCGAAGGATTGGATGAACAAGAGGCCAACCGGCGCCTGGCCGAGCACGGCGCCAATCGGATCCCGCCTCCAAAGCGCCGCAGCCCCCTGGTGCGTCTGCTGGCGCAGTGCCACAACGTACTGATCTACGTGCTGATCGCTGCCGCGGCAGTCACTGTTCTGCTCGAGCACTTGGTGGACGCCGGCGTCATCGTCGGTGTCGTGGTCGTCAACGGACTCATCGGGTTCATCCAGGAGGGCAAGGCGGAGAAGGCCATCGACGCGGTGCGCAACATGCTCTCCGCCCAGGCAACCGTGATCCGGGCCGGTCGTCGCTACCAGCTTCCCGCCGAGTCGCTGGTGCCCGGCGATGTCGTATTCGTCCAGTCCGGCGATCGGGTCCCCGCCGACCTGAGGCTGTTTCGCCTCAAGGAACTGCGAATCGACGAGGCCGTGCTCACCGGCGAATCCGTGCCCGTGGAAAAGACCGTGGAGCCGACCCGTGAGGATGCGTCGCTGGGCGACCGCCGTTGTCTGGCCTTCTCCGGTACCCTCGTCACCTACGGTCAGGGCACGGGTGTGGTGGTGGAGACCGGGCCGTGCACCGAGGTCGGGCGCATCAGCGCCATGCTGGCTCAGGTGCATACCCTTACTACCCCCCTGATGCGCCAGCTCGCGTCCTTCGCCCGCTGGCTGACGGGCGCCATCCTGATCATCGCCGTGGCCGCCATGGCTTTCGGCACGCTGGTCCGCGATTATCCACTGGGGGAGATGTTCCTGGCCGCCGTGGGTCTGGCGGTGGCGGCCATCCCGGAGGGACTGCCTGCCGTCATCACCATCGCCTTGGCCATCGGGGTGCAGCGCATGGCCCGGCGCAATGCCATCATCCGGCGGCTACCTGCCGTGGAGTCCCTCGGCTCCGTCTCGGTCATCTGCTCGGACAAGACCGGCACCCTGACCCGCAACGAGATGACGGTGCGGACGATGATCACCGCCGGCGGCCCGGTGCAGGTCAGCGGCGTCGGCTACGACCCCCACGGCGGCTTCAGCCTGGATGGCGAAGACCTGCTCTCGAGCACGCGTCCTGAGATCGAGGAGCTGTGCCGGGCCGGCATCCTGTGCAACGATGCATCCCTCGCGGAGACGCACGGCGCCTGGCGCATCGAGGGCGACCCCACCGAGGGCGCCCTCGTCGTGCTCGGCATCAAGGCCGGTCTGGAACCGTCGGCGCTGGCGCACGCCCTGCCCCGCGACGACTTGATTCCCTTCGAATCCCAGCATCGCTTCATGGCCACCCTGCACCACGACCACGAGGGCAACGGTTATATCTACGTCAAGGGCGCCTATGAGGCGGTCCTGCAACGCTGCCTGTGGCAGCGCAACGGGACCGACGACCAGTCCCTGGAAAACGACCGCTGGCTGGCGAGCCAAGAGCAAGTGGCGGCCCTGGGACAGCGCACCCTGGCCTTAGCCGTAAAGGCGGCGGAGTCGGGACAGCGTTCGCTGCGCTTCGAGGACGTGGAAACGGGTCTGGTTTTGCTGGGTCTGGTCGGCATCGTCGACCCGCCCAGGGAGGAGGCGATCACGGCCGTCGCCCAGTGCCGTGCCGCCGGCATCCAGGTCAAGATGATCACCGGCGACCATGCCGGCACGGCCGCCGCAATCGCCGTACAGATGGGCCTCGCCGAGCATCGCCGAGCGTTCACCGGCGTCGAGCTGGAACAGATGAGCGAAGAGGCGCTGCGCGGCGTAGTGGAGGATGTAGACGTGTTTGCGCGCGCCAGCCCCGAGCACAAGCTGCGCCTGGTCCAGGCTCTGCAGGCGCGCGGCCACGTAGTGGCCATGACCGGCGACGGGGTGAACGACGCCCCGGCGCTGAAGCGCGCCGACGTGGGCGTCGCCATGGGCATCAAGGGCACGGAGGCCGCCAAAGAGGCCGCCGAGATGGTGCTGGCGGACGACAACTTCGCCTCCATCGCCCATGCGGTGGAGGAAGGGCGCACCGTTTACGACAACATCAAGAAGTCGATCCTCTTCATCCTGCCCACCAACGGCGGGGAGGCGCTCACCATCCTGGCGGCCATCGCCTTGGGAACCATGTTGCCGGTCACCGCCGTCCAGATCCTGTGGGTGAACATGATCACCGCCGTGACCCTCGCCCTGTCCCTGGTATTCGAGCCGGCCGAGACCGACGTGATGCGCCGCAAGCCGCGGGATATCCACGCGCCCATGCTGTCCGGCTTCATGACCTGGCGCATCCTGTTCGTATCGGTGCTGATGGTGCTCGGCACCTTCGGCCTCTTTCTGTGGGAGCGACTGCACGGGACCGACATCAATACGGCGCGGACCGTGGCCGTCAACACCCTGGTGATCGCCGAGGTATTCTACCTGTTCAACACCCGTTTCCAGAACTGATCCCGGACCGGGGCCCAAACCCATTGAGCATGTTGAAATCCGGAAAATGGGAGACATGCGCGCGGCCCACAGCCCCGGTACCCCGCGAGGCTATGGGCCACGGAATCGGTTCGGCTTCACTCGGACCCGGTCAAGGACTCGCTTGTGCCCCGGTCTCGAACTCCAGAATCACCTGCCCTACCGTCAATATGTCGCCGGGTCGCGCGCGCAGGTGGGCGATCTTGACGGACCGCCCGGCGCGCAGGATATTCTCCATCTTCATCGCCTCCACTGGGCGCAGAGGCTACGTGCCGGTCTCGACGTCTTGTCCCTCGTTCACCGCAATGGACCGCAACAGGCCGGGCATGGGGGAGAGCAGGTACATGGACATGTCCGGCGGGACCGATCAGCACCAGACGCGCCAGGCGCGCGGCGCGGGTGTAGACGCGCAAGGTTGGGACCTCCACTTCGAGGTGGTAGAGGATGTAGCCGATGCCCTCGGGCACCACCTCGAAGCGCCCGGGGCGGGCGTTGACGGCGGTGCCCAGCACCGGGTCGCCCACCTCCCAGCCGCTGCGCACCGCGATCACCTGGCCCCCGTCGCGGAGGATGTCGAACCCCTCGGACGTCGCCTGGACGGAGACCGAGTGGTATTCGTCGTTGACCAGGACCTCCCACTCCTCGGGAATACGGAAGCGATAGCTCTGCATCTGGCCGCTGGT
>CALOFM010000029.1:0-79617 GCA_942492625.1 uncultured Gammaproteobacteria bacterium
AACATCTACAGCCTGGCCTGATCAAGAAGGTCGCCCATACCTACAAGTACTATCTGACCAAGCTCGGTCGCCGCGTGCTTGTCACCGCCTTGGTCATCCGCGAATACTTCGTCCAGCCTACCCTGGTGAGAAATTCGCTTTGAACTTCTTGTCGTTTTGTTCAAGATTTCGGAGGTGAGGGACTAACGCTCGCGACCTGCGGAACGCAAGTGAAGCTGTCGTGAAATCCGGGCTCGAAGCGCTGACTCGGGTCCTAATTGGCTCTGAACTACCTACAGTAGGCAGCAGCCAGGGTCGACGCTCCCGAGGCCCTTTCGGGTGCGGGAAAGAACAGGGTATCTATGCCTATTGTGATGTCGCGATTACCTCGACCTCCTTATCCGTGAGTCGACGCGCTGGGACCAGTATCAGGACCGAGAAGTCCTTGTTGCCGTGGTACTCGACGCCTGCACGGACCGTTTCTTCCATAATCTCTTCGCGCAACCGTCCAGGCGGCTCGACGACCGAGAGCATCAGATTGCAGCCCTTGGCGAGACAAGCCTCGCCGGCCTTCACCGGCTTGGATCCCAGTTTTTCATGAGCTTCGTCATCAGGCCCGAGACCGCGGGGGCATCTGCGCGGCGGATATCCACGGCGAGCAGCTCGGTGTCCCGGTGACTGATCGAATGGATGAAGCATTGATCCTCGGGTGATGGATCGCGGGAAGGGTGCTCCTGGAAGAAGGCGAACAAATCGCAGCCGGATCGATCGATTTTTTCGCGGATCTCTTCTTGTGTCGGAAAGGTCATATTCTCCTCCTATCTCAGTGCTGTCCCGAAGCTCGTCGCAGCGTCGGTTTATCTGCCTGTAGTCGCCTCGGAACGATCGGCCAACCAACTCGAACAGCACCGATCCCTGTCGCCCCGAGAACGCGAGCCCCCGGCGACATTGACGGCAAGTCATCCGATTGGTCAGGCCGAATCACTGAGGGTTACGCGCACATCTTCGCGAGCAGCAACAGCTGGCCTCAAGGGGGTAGATAAAACGCGCAGATCCGCTAGGATGAAAAAAGGCGACCAACGGCGGCCTTTGCGTTCGGGCCTCTAAGCCGGTCCGGTCTATTCGGCGATTTCGGATCGCCACATCAATCACGGCATCGTACGTGTTCCAGGCGGACACAGGTCCGCACATCTCGGCGCAACACCCGCGCCGATCGGAAAAGACGGATCGGGGAATCGCTCGCACGTGCGGCTTCAAACACAACCCGGAAAGGCGTTTGCTTTGTTTGCTTGCGTCTTTGCCACCAAACGATTCCCAACATGGGAAAGGCGGTGACATGACTCATACCCAATCTAGACAGGACTTCGGCACCAACCCCCTTGCCGTCCGTGACACGAACCACTACCAAGCCGAGTACGTCCATTCCTTCGTCGAGAAGTGGGACGCGCTCATCGACTGGGATCGCCGCGCTGAGAGCGAGGGCGATTTCTTCATCGGCGCCCTCAAGGAGCACGGCGCCAGAAAGGTACTGGACGTGGCTACCGGCACGGGCTTTCACTCCGTGCAACTGATCGAAGCCGGCTTCGAGGTGACCAGCGCCGACGGCAATCCGGTCATGCTCGCCAAGGCGTTCGAGAACGCCCGCGGGCGCGACCACATTCTCCGTACGATTCAGGCCGACTGGCGGTGGCTGAACAAAGATGTCCATGATTATTACGATGCCGTGATCTGCTTGGGCAACTCCTTCACCCACCTGCATGACGAGAACGACCGCCGTAAGGCGTTGGCCGAGTTCTACGCGACCCTACGCCACGACGGCATTTTGATTCTGGATCAACGCAACTACGACGCAATCCTCGATCACCAGATCGAGCCGAGCCACGACTATTACTACTGTGGCGACAACGTGCGCGCCACGCCCGAGCACGTGGATGAGTCCCTGGCTCGCTTCCGCTACGAGTTTCCGGGGGAAGACGTGTTCCATCTCAACATGTTTCCGCTGCGCAAGAGCTATGTCCGTCGCCTGCTGCGGGAGGTCGGATTCCAACGCGTCACCACCTATGGCGACTTCAAGGAGACCTACCGCGAGAAGGAGCCGGATTTCTTCATCCACGTCGCCGAGAAGCGTTACATCGAGGGGGGGGTGACAAAGAATGAGCACCGCTTACTCACCCATCGTCGAGACCGCCCGCCGGTACTACAACAGCGACGACGCCGACAACTTCTACTTCCACGTCTGGGGCGGAGAGGATATCCACATCGGTCTTTATGCGTCCCCCGATGAGTCCATCGAGGCCGCCAGCCGGCGAACGGTTAAAGTCATGTCCGACCAGCTCGTCGAGACGCTCGGACCGGATACCCGCGTACTCGATGTCGGCGCCGGTTACGGCGGTGCAGCCAGGTACCTTGCCAACACCTACGGCTGCCGGGTGACGGCCCTCAACCTGAGCGAGAAGGAGAACGAGCGCAACCGAGAGACGAACCGCATGCTGAGCCTGGACCAGGCGATCGACGTTGTGGACGGGAGCTTCGAGTCCATTCCGGCGGAGAATGCATCGTTCGACCTGGTCTGGTCCCAGGACGCCATTCTGCACAGTGGACACCGCGACCGGGTGATCGGTGAGATCGCGCGCGTCTTGCGCCCCGAAGGCGAGCTCATCTTCACCGATCCCATGCAGGCGGACGACTGCCCGGAAGACGTTCTGCAGCCGGTGCTCGATCGCATCCATCTCGACTCGCTCGGCTCCGTCGCCTTCTACCGAGAAGCCGCGGCACGCCACGAGCTCAACGAGCTGGGGGTCTTCGAGTTGACCAATAATCTGGTTGTTCACTACATGCGGGTCCGGTACGAGCTCGAGCGCGTGCGTGATGAGTTGGCGGGTAAAGTATCGGACGCCTACATCGAGCGCATGCTCGCGGGCCTGGGCCATTGGGTCGAAGCCGGCGAGCGAGGCTACTTATGCTGGGGCATTCTGCACTTCCGCAAGCCTGTCGCTTGATCACTATTGAAGCGGGCGCGGCGATGTTGTCGCCGGCCAACCAAGGCTGCTCAAGGTGAGACATCGAGCCCGTATCCTCCCGAGCAAGAGAATTGACCGCGTCCTTCCGTGCCTGGCGCGTAGGCAAAGCTTCACCCTTCTAACGAGGTCTACAGAATGACACGCGCACACATCGTTACATCCGAATCCGTGGGCGAAGGTCACCCCGACAAGCTGGCCGACAACGTCTCGGACGCCATCCTCGATGCCCTGCTGGCAGGCGATCCCCGGTCCAGGGTTGCCTGTGAGACCCTGGTCAATACCGGTATGGCCGTCATTTCCGGTGAGATCACCAGCGCCACCACGGTCGACTACACACAAGTGGTACGCGATACCATCTGCGATATCGGATACGACGACGGCAGGATGGGCTTTGACGGCAATGCCTGTGCTGTGTTGATTGCGCTGGACAAGCAGTCTCCGGACATCGCCCAAGGCGTGGACGAGGGTACCGGGTTGGACTTGGATCAGGGCGCCGGCGATCAGGGTCTGATGTACGGCTACGCAACCAACGAGACCGCGGGCGTGATGCCCATGCCCATCCAGTGCGCGCACCTGCTCACCAAACGTCAGACTGAGGTGCGCAAGTCGGGTGAGATTCCGTGGCTGCGCCCGGACTGCAAGTCGCAGGTCTCCGTGCGCTACGAGAACGGCGCACCGAAGGCTATCGATGCGGTGGTGCTGTCCACCCAACACGATGAGGAGATCGGTTACGAGGACCTCAAGGAAGCGGTGATGGAGACTATCGTCAAGCCCGTGCTACCCGCGGAGATGCTTTCCGCCGAGACCAAGTACTTCGTCAACCCGACCGGACGGTTCGTGATCGGCGGGCCCGTGGGTGACTGCGGACTTACGGGACGCAAGATCATCGTCGACACCTACGGCGGCGTCGGTCGTCATGGCGGCGGCGCTTTCTCCGGCAAGGACCCTTCCAAGGTGGACCGCTCCGCCGCCTATGCCGCCCGCTACGTGGCGAAGAACGTGGTCGCTGCGGGCCTCGCCGACAAGTGCGAGGTGCAGCTGGCCTACGCCATCGGAATCGCCGAGCCAGTGTCGGTGCACGTGGAGACCTTCGGCACCGCCAACGTCGATGAGGTGCGGATCGAGGCGCTTATCCGCGAGCACTTCGACCTGCGTCCCAAGGGCATCATCCGGATGCTGGATCTGCTGCGCCCCATCTATCGCAAGACGGCGGCGAACGGCCACTTCGGACGCGACGAGCCGGAGTTCACATGGGAGCGGATCGACAAGGCAGAGACGTTGCGCACCGCCGCCGGTCGCTAACGAGGGCGTTGGTGAGACTTGCACGGCTGGTTGCAGCAATGGGCCCGCTGTACCTGGTCTGCGTGCTTTTGGTCGTCGGCGCCGGGGACCTCGGTGCGCGCTCTTACGCGCAACAGGATAGTGAGGGCTATACATCTCTTAAGCCGCGGGTTGGGCGACGGCTCGCATGGGATCGGAAGCTTGCGCCTTTCCAGCTCGAGGTAGAAGTGAACGGCGCAGTGGTCAAACTCATCGGAACTGTCTCGACCAGTGCCGAGAGCCGACGCGCCGACCGCATTGCCCACGACGTCACGGGTGTTCTCGCGGTGGTCAACGCATTGAAGATCGATCCGGCCCTGGCGCCGTCGGACGAGAATCTGTTGGCCAGACCGGACGACACCATGCTGGAGAAGAGGATCGCCGAGGCCCTCCACGGTGACGCTCGCGTTTCAGCCGAAAATATCCAAGTCAACGTCGATGACGGCCGCGTTTCCCTTAGAGGTCGCGTGCCAAGCATTACCGAGCAGGTACGAGCGGGGCCAATCGCAAGATCTCTGTTCGGCGTGCGAAGCGTCGATAACAAGATACGGTTGGTACAACCCTCAAAGCGACGTTTAAGGACCAAACGCTCAAAGAGGAGACGCTGATTCACCCCATCCCGTCTCCTTCACGGAGAGGACATCCGCATCGGCTTTCGCTACAGCCAGCTACCTCCATGAGCGCAAAGAAAAACACACGATTCTGCATTCTCGTCTGGGCGCTTATCCTCCTGGCTCCTTTGGCGCTTGTAGCCGGAGTTGGATGGCCCTGGTTCGACGGCGTGAGTGCCCTGCAGAGCTCGATCGCCACAAGTGAAGATCAGATAGCCCGTTATCAACGAGTGATTGCAACCCTGCCGCGCTTGCAAAAAGAGCTTGAGCAGGAGCGCAGCAGAGAGACGTCAATGCCTTTTACTACGAGGCCACTACGACCGCACTCGCTGGGGCGCAAATACAGTGGAGCCTGAAAGAGATGGTCGATGCCGCGGGGGCACAGTTTAGGAGCGTGCGGACTCTACCGGTCGAGACCGAAGAGAAGCATACGAAGATCGGCCTCCGCGCAGATTTGCGCTGTACGACTGAGCCCCTCCTCGACCTGCTCTACGACATCGAGCGGGCGCGTCCCTTGCTCTTTGTCGATCGGCTATCGGTGGGCTCCCGTGCGCGCAGCGCCGCTCGGCGCGCCAAGCGTGCACGCAGCCGACGGATCCGGCGGCGTCTCCCGTCTCAAGGCCAGCTCACTGTGCGGCTCGAGATTTCCGGCTACGCTTTGATGGGCGGCGGGTGAAGTCTTTTTCGCACCCTTCGATATGCTGATGACCGCCAGGACGCAATATCGCTATTAACCTTCAGTTTGGGCGTTACGAACGGGATCTAATCTGGGAGCGGACCGGCAAGCTCAAGGCGTTACGCAATGCCACCGTCCCCTTGGTTAGGATCATGCTGCCTTAGGCACAGAGGACATCTTTGGAACCGAAATCCTTCGTATACTCCGCCGTACTTCTACTGGCAGCCACCTCCATTGCGGTGGCCATCTTCCGCCACTTCGGGCTCGGCTCCGTGCTGGGCCTCCTCGTCGCCGGTGTCTTCATCGGACCGTACACGCCCGGTCCCACCCTCACCAGCCACGTGGAGGACGTGCGGCACTTCACCGAGCTCGGGGTGGTCTTGTTGCTGTTTCTCATTGGCTTGGAGATGCAGCCGCGCCGACTCTGGTCTCTGCGCCGGTCAATGCTCGGCCTCGGCTCTCTCCAGATCCTCGTCTCCGGGTTGGCCATCGCCCTCTATCTGTACCTGTTCGAGCCCCGCTGGGACATCAACCTGCTTGCCGGCCTCACCCTGGCGCTCTCCTCCACCGCCTTCGTGCTCCAAATCCTCCAGGAAAGGGGCGAGATCGCCAGCCCCCACGGCCAGACCACCTTTGCGGTCTTGTTGATGCAGGACCTCGCTGTCGTCCCTCTGCTCGCGCTCATGCCCATCCTCGCGGATGTGGGCCATATCTCCGGTGAAGTACCGCTGATGGAACAGGTGATTATCGTGGTGGTCGCCGTTGCGGCGGTCATCGTCGCGGGGCGCTTCCTGGTTCCCCGTGTCCTCGATCTCCTTGCCCGCCAGAGAAACCGCGAGGCCTTTTTCCTGGTGGCCATGGCAGCGGTCTTCGGCTCGGCTTGGGCCATGAATTACGCAGGGATGTCCATGGCGCTCGGGGCCTTCCTCATGGGAGTCGCTCTGTCCGGTTCGCGTTACAACATTCAGATTCAGGCCAACATCGAGCCCCACAAGGGGCTTCTCATGAGCCTGTTCTTCGTCGCGGTGGGTATGTCACTCGACCTTGGAGCGCTAGCCGACGATCCCCTCGTGTTTGCCCGCCACTTGGTGATCATCTTGGCCATCAAGATCGCAGTGCTGTTCGGGCTTTGTCTCCTGTTCGGCGAAGGTCGCGGGACGGCCACGCGGGTGGCTTTTCTTCTTGGCCAGAGTGGCGAGTTCGGCTTCGTCCTGTTCGGTGCCGCCAAGGCCCTTGGCGTCATCGACAGCAATATCTTCGTGCTCGCCATCGGCGTCATTTCGCTCAGCATGTTGGCAACCCCCTTGCTGGTGCGTCTCGGAGATACGTTGGCGGGGCGCATTTCTGCGGATACAGGGCTTGCGGGCGAGCGTTTCGAGTTTTTCCAAGAGGGGATGGAGTCGAGCGCACGCGCGCTCGTCGCCGGCTACGGACGCGTCGGGCATACGGTGGGGACCATCCTCAAGAGCAGTGACATCCCATTTATCGCTTTCGATACCAGCCAAAGCCGGGTAGCGGAGTTCCGTAGCCAGGGCCACCCTATTTACTATGGCGACATTGGCGACGCCGAGTTGCTCACAGCTGCCGGTATCGAGAAAGTGGACCTGGTGGTCCTCACCATCGACGACCGTCAGGCCGCGCTCCGCGCAGTCAAGCTGATCCGTTCACTCGCTTCCCGAACGCTCATCGTGGCACGGGCGCGGGATCTGACGGACAGCAGCGCATTGTTGCAGGCTGGTGCCGACAAGGCCTTTCCCGAGGCCGTGGAGGCGAGTCTCCGGCTTGCGGCAGAGGCGCTCCAGAGCCTGGGTGTCGCCGCGGAGGATACAGACCTGCTCCTGCGCGGCGTGCGGGGCGCAGACTACGCCCTGCTGCAGGAGGAGAGCACGGGGAAAGGCTGATGCTGAGCAGGAATCCGATGGCCTCTCGTCAGCTGTTCCGCGCATCGCCGACTGCCCTTGTAGGGGACAAGTCGGCGCGCATTGAATACCTCGAGAAGAGAAACGACAGCGCCAGGCTCAGAAATAGTGCCAGCTCGATTGTCCCGGTCACTTTGCTCGCGGCTCCGGCAGCTCGAGCTCGGGGGAGGGATCGGCCTCCGGGTACATCTCCAAGACCACCGGCATCGTACGCACCATCACGACGAACTCGCCCTGTTCTTCGAGCGGCGGCGGCGATCTGCGTATCACTCGTAAGAGTCGGAACAATGCCAGAGCGCTGGCCGTTGCGGCGAATACGCCGAGCAACCCCACAGGTCCCACGCCTTCCATCGCCAACCCGGCAAGCAGCGGGCACGCCAGGGCGCCGACACCGTAGACCAGCAGCAGCCCGTGCGTTGCCTCGAGCACGTGCCGACCCTGCAGGTGGTTATTTGCATGTGCAGCGCTGATGCCGTACAGGAAGGACATGAGCCCGCCCAAGAAAAAGGAGGAGGGCACCAAGCCGGAAAGGTCTTCGATGACGATAAACCGAAACCGAAACCGAAACCGAAACCGAAACCGAAACCGAAACCGCAGCCACGGCCGCGGTCGCGACACTCGCCGCTATGAGCACGGTGCGGCGATCAATGCGGTCCGAGAGATGGCCGATGGGCCACTGGAGGAATGCACCGCCCAGGGGGGCGGCGCTCATGAGCTGAGCGATCCGTGCCTCTTCGAGCGCCAGCCTTTGGCCGAAGATGGGTGCCATTCCCAGAAAAGCGCCGGCGAGGATCCCGGCATTCAAGGCTCCGACCGCCCCGAGGGGCGAGATGCGCAAGAGCGTGGCGATGGGCATGGGGGCGGTGGCATCGATCCGCGGCTCGGTAACCCGCGTCACCGGCACGACACCGACGCAGATCAGGATGGCCGTGATGGCAAACAGCGACTGTCCGGAGGTATCGCCGGCCAGGAGCAGGAAAGGGCCCGCCCCGAGGGCGACCAGGGTGCTCGCCATGCAGGCTGAGAAGATGCGCCCGCTCGCCGGACCGGCGCTTTGCTCGTTGAGCCAGCTCTCCACCACCATGTAAAGCCCCACGACGCATAGGCCGTTGGCCGCACGCAGCACCAGCCAGAACTAGGGTTCGACGATCAGACCGAAGGCCAGGCTGGTTGCCGCGGCCACGGCGGTAAAGGCGGCGAAGGAGCGTATGTGGCCGACGTTGCGGATGAGCCAAGGGGCGATCAGCGTGCCGGCGACATAGCCGGCCATGATCAGACCCGTCTCCAGATCGCCGAACCCCTCCATGCCGGCCCGCACGCCAAGCAGGGTCCCAAGCAGACCCATTCCTATCAAAGGAGAAAAATCGCCCGTGGCCGCGCCGCTGGTCTTGCACCGAGCGAGTACAGCTACGCCGATGCATCGCGAGCATGGGGCTCGAGAGAAGGGCGCGCATCGCCGCAGCGGGCCCGAGGGTCGGACTCCCGAAATCGTTGCCGGTAATTGCGCGCTGTTGGATCAAGCCAAGCGGCGCTCGGTTCACAGCTCGCCGGTCACCCAATAGTCGACGCGCTCGGGATTGTTCTCGATGTATCTGGTAACGGCCTCTTCGTAGGAGGTCTCCTGGGCGTCGTACATAGCCTTCTGCAAGTCGCCGATGGGCAGCTGCATGCGGGAGAAAAAGCCGGCGGCCTTCACGCGGTCCTGATAGAAGCCGAGGCGCGCGACCGCATGGATACGCTCGAAGCTGCCCAGCACGCCCTTCGGATCTTCCAGGTAGCGTAGATCGTAGGCTCCGAACTTCCAGTGGGGGCTCCAGCCGGTGACCACGATCCACTCTTTACGGCGCACGGCGCGCTCCAGGGCAGCCGTCATCCCCGCACCCGAGGAGACCTGCAACTCGTAGTCAAGGTCGTACTCATCGATCACCTTCTTGGAAAGGCGCGTCAGACCTGCGCCCGGGTCGATGCCTGTGATGGTACCGTCCAGCTCTTCGCGTACGTCCGGCTGCTTGAGATCCTCGATTGACTTGAGGTCGCTCTCCGAAACATAGCTCGGGACTACCCAACCGAGGCGGGCATGGGTGTAGAGCAGACCGAGGTTGACCACCTTCCCGCCGACCCTCTTGATGTAGTCCTCGTGCGTCTGCGGTTGCCACGACATGAGCATAATGTCGATGCTTCCGGTAGCGAGCCCCTGGTACTGCGGAGCGATATCCGTCTGCAGCAGCTCCACCTCGTAGCCCATGCGCTCTTCGAGAATGCGCTTGGCCAGCTTGGTGACGAGCTCGGCGTCGGACCAGGCGGTCCAGCCGATTTTGATGGTCTCCTTGGCCACGGCAGGCGCATTGATCCCCAGAATAAGGACGGCAGCAAACAGCAGCTTTCCGAGGACTCTCGCAGGCATGTTGTATCTCCTGTGGTTTGGTTGGAATGATCGGGTATGAAGAGCCGGGTGTACGGCTCACGTTTTTGGATCGCCGGGATTGTTCCTGCCGAAGAGCTGCTTGATGCGACCGAGCAGATCGGACGGGCCGCTCGAGGCGCTGCCGCGCCGTGCCCGTCCGAAGCTTTGGGTGATCCGGTCGAGCAGGATGGCCAGCAGCACGACACCCAGCCCCCCCTCGAAACCGAGGCCCACATTCAGGCGCTGGATGCCCGTGAGCACCGTGTTGCCGAGCCCGCCGGCCCCGATCATGGAAGCAATCACCACCATGGACAGGGCGAGCATGAGGGTTTGGTTTACACCGGCCATGATCGAGGGCATGGCCAGGGGCAGCTGCACCTTGAACAGGAGCTGGCGGTCGGTGCAACCGAAGGCCTGTCCGGCCTCGACATGCTCCCGGCTGACCTGCCGTATACCCAGATTCGTCAGGCGCACCGCAGGCGGCATGGCGAAGATCAGGGTGGCGATGGCACCGGGTACCTTGCCCAGGCCGAAGAAGATGGCTGCCGGGATCAGGTACACGAAGGGCGGCATGGTCTGCATGAAGTCCAGAATGGGCCGGACAATGGCCTCGACCGTGTCGCTGCGGGCCATGGCGATGCCTAGGGGTAAGCCGATGGCCAGGGCCACCAGGCTCGAGCCGATCACCAGTGACAGGGTCGCGACGGTTTCCTTCCAGATGTCCATGCCGAAGATGAGCGCCATCGCCGCGAGCGCAAAGAGGCCGAAGCGCCAGCCCACACGCCACCCGGCGAGCGCCACGATAAGCGCCGCGAGCAGGAACGGAGGGACCGCCATCAGGGCGTCCTCGAAGGAGCCGATGACCAGGCCGAGGCCATCGGAGACACCATCCAGTACGCCGGTGAAGTTGTCCTGGATCCAGTCGACCCCGGTCTCGACCCAGTCTCCGACCGGGATCCGATAATCCGGTATGTGATTCGCCATGGATCAGCCCGCCTTGTCCAGGGTCTGCAGCAGGATCTTCTTGTCGATGACCCCCTCATAGCTGCCGTCGTCGTCGATCACGGGCACCGGATACTCGCTTGCCGCCACCATGCTCAGCACTTCGCTGAGATCCTTGTCGCAGAAAGCCGGCTGCACCGAACGGATAAAGGCATCATCCCAGCGCGTCTCGCCGTGCTTGTCGATGGCCGCGGCGAGGGTATTGGTGCTGACCATGCCCCGGTACTTGCTGCCGTGCTCCAGGACGACGCCCAGATTCCGGGAGTGTTCCCGCAATTGAGCCAGGGCCGCACGCACGTTGACGCCGGCGCGCTGAAAGACGGTCAGGGCTTTGTTCTCGGCGATGTCGCCGGCGCTGAAGACCTTGCTGACGTCCACTCCGTGGAAGAAGGATCGCACGTACTCGTTGGCCGGGCTGGTGACGATCTCCTCGGGGGTGCCGATCTGTACCACCGCGCCGTCTTCCATGATGGCAATGCGGTCGCCGATGCATATGGCCTCGTCGAGGTCGTGGGAGATGAACACGATCGTATGGGCGTCCGTCTGCTGCAGGCGCACTAGCTCATCCTGCATCTCGGTGCGGATCAGCGGGTCGAGGGCGGAGAATGCCTCGTCCATGAGCAGGATGGGCGCTTTGGTAGCCAGCGCGCGGGCGAGTCCGACGCGTTGTTGCATACCGCCGGAGAGCTCGTCGGGGTAGCTGTCTGCCACCGTCTGTAAGCCCACGGTTTCCAGCGCCTTCAAGGCCTGTGCGCGCTGTTGAGTACGGCTCCTGCCGGACACATCGAGGCCGAAAGCGGCGTTCTCGGCCACGGTCTTGTGCGGCAGCAGGGCAAAGGACTGGAATACCATGCTCATCTGCTTGCGTCGCACGGCGATGAGCGCTTTCTTGCTCATCGCCGTGATGTCTTCACCCTCGAGCAGAACCCGCCCACGGGTAGGCTCGATAAGCCGGTTGAGCATGCGTACCAGGGTCGACTTCCCCGACCCCGACAGGCCCATGACGACGAAGACCTCGCCTTCGCGAATCGCGAAATCCGCATCCTGCACACCGACCGTGTGGCCGGTGCGAGCAAAGATCTCCTCCTTGGATAAACCGTCGCCCAACAGACGCATGGCTTCATCCGGGGCCGGGCCGAAGATCTTGTAGAGGTTTCGGATGCCCAGTTTGTCGTTCATTTTTTTACAGCGCCGCTGCGATGAGACACCCTTTGCGGAGAAGGCTGTTACCCTTTTGTTGATCTCCCACTTCCGCCCGTTCAATGGCCTCTGGCTTGGTGGGCATTGGCTTGGATGAACTGTCGCTCGTGAGCCGCGTTCTCCATTGACCTGAGACGATTCATGCCTCTGTCCCAATAGCTTCCAAGCGGCTTCGATCCTGCTCAGGGAGGTTACTGTGCCCGATCTCGTCATCCCCGAGCTCTGGCAGGATATGCCCGAACTCCGTCATCGCTGCAGCCGGCAGTTCCAGCAGATAGACTCGAACAGAAAAGGTTGGATCGGGTCCGCTCAGCGACAAATTTCTTCGCCACTGGCTTTACTGGCCGACTCGGCGAGAATGGAGTAACGAGAGAAAGACAGCACCACTTTCACCCTCGTAACTCCGTGTTCGGTCCTCGCTGGCCAATCTAAAAAGGCCATGTTGCAGAGCTTGACGGCTTCGTCGTAGTCCCTGACGGATAGGGACAATAACATGGTCGCTCCTTGAAGTGAGATTTCTTCTAGAGCCGTCAAGTATCTGCCGGGCGTCACGCCTGGCTGGCTCAACCTCCAACCGAGATACTGACGAAACGCGGCCTCTGGGTGCACAGCCGCCTTCCCGGTACGCTCCGTTGGTACAGGTTGCGTTGCGGTTTTCGAGCTTGGTGAGTTGATAAGCTTTGTGATGAGCCAAACAGCGGCGATCGCAGCGACGAATAAAAGGAGAATCTGGGTGGGCCTGGATCGTGTTGTATCTTCTTTGCCCCCGCTCTTCGCCGCCTTTCTTGAATTTTCCGACCTGTCAGGAGGCTTTCGTGTACTCGCGCTCATTTCGACGCGCCATTTTTTACGCGATTTGCCGCGTTTCCTCGGAGCGCCGTTCCACGACAGGTATTGCAGGCTTCACGCGACCTGCCACCCTTACCGATTTGCAGCGAAAGGTGGCAGCCCGTCAAGCAGAGGGCCAATATCTTGATCATTCTCGAGACCACTCCTGAACATTTCAATGTCGCAGAGATTGGAAGCAGCCTATAGACTCAACGTGACGCTCCGGTGGATTTTTCGGCCACCGTCGGTCGGGCATTGAAGTTGGTTCGTGCGATGGGTATAGAAGCCGAGCTCAATAACGATGATGAAGAGAATGACACAAAATGCCCAAGAGCTGCGGCTCTTAAGCCGCGCAGCTGAGAACCGACGGGACATTTGATCAGCGGCACGGGTTCGAACAGAAGCGCCATAAAACGGAACGGACGCCTGGGACAGGCACGACCGGCCAGGGCCGCGCCCGAGGGCTCAAGCGACCCCCATCAGCGCGAGCTCGACGGTTAGGTCTTTGCCGGCCAGCGGATGGTTGCCGTCAACCTTGACCTTCTGGTCATCGAAATAAACAATAGTGAAGCTCAGGGTCTGGACCTCGGGTCCCTGGGCGTGAAGTACCGTGCCCTCGATGAGCTCGAGCGACTCGCGGCCGCGGGAGGAATCGAACTGGGTACCGTCATGGAGGATTCGCGTATCGTGGACCGTCACGGTGTTGCCAGACTTGGCTTCCGGCACTACGTGCTCCTTTTATCGTGAAAGCCGCCACCGCACCGCAGACAATGCGCGTCCAGCAGGAACTCAATTGATGGGGCTCGAAGCGGAAGCGGGCAGGATGGGTTTTTACTCCAGCCTAGTTCAGGCAGGTGACGAGCACAAACCCCGAATGTCGCGCCCGAGCAGCCGAGCCCAGTCGCTGCGCCTGCCGCCACGGAGGCCGTGGTCTCCTCAATCTCCTCATAGGTGAGCCGGCGGGGACCCACAGATTCTGCTGAAGAGGAAAAATCCTTTTTCGCCGCGGTAATCCCAGGTTTCCCGGCTTATTCGGCCTACTAGCATGGTCAGCAGTCGTCGATGCAACCGGATTTGATGCTGTGATGGTCGACCTGAGCCACGAGGATCACGCGCGTTGCCGTAGAGCCGGCAGAGAGAGCGGATCATGATAGAAGAGAATGAAAACACGTTGAGTTCAATGAGCGGAGCAACCTAATGCCATTGTTCACGTCTGGAGAGCTAACACCGGAAAACACGCTAGAAAATCTCGATACGCTGGCGAAGAAGTTCGAGTTTGACGATGAGATATTCAGAAGTGTTCACTATATGGGGAGTCAGCCTTCGGGCAGCTTGGAGTTGCACCGAGAATATCTAAGAGGTCGCGAAGGTTACCGGAATACAACGTCGAATAACTATATTGTTGCCCGGCGCATCGACTACATTGTCGAGAATGCCACCACGAAGGAATCTCTTGGTAAGGTAATCACAAAGGCGCAAGAGAAGTATCCGTTTTTGACATGTAGTAGTGACGACCTGATCTGAACATGAGGTCGCAAGTTCGCTGCTCGCCTGGAACCGAACGAACCTGGCGTCTTCAGTCGGGCAGCTGCGCGACTGAAACTCGCTCATCGCCATTGTCGAGGCGTCCGGCCCCTCGGGCGGTGAATGTGAACGGATCCCGGCGCCGGAGGCGCCCAACATGGACCATTTCTGCGTCCAGGTCGAGCCTTGGGATATCGACGCGATAGGTGCGCACTTGCGCAGCCATGGCGTCGAGACCGGCGAGCTGGTGACTCGTTATGGCACCCTGGGGCAACGGTCCTTCTCTATATGGTTAGGATCCCGAGGACAACGGGGTCGAGCGCAAGGGACCGCCGAAATCCTGAGCGGCGGTTGAAATCACCCGGCATCTGATGCAAATACCCCGAGTCTTGGTGGGCGCCAACCGCTGACGGAGCTTGTGACGGCGGGAGAGACATGAAGCGTGAACGCCAACAACCGAACGCGAAACATCAAACGCATCTGATGCCAGAGCCCCGACGGCAGGGCGGTTGCGGTAGACGGTGACCTCAACGAGCGCTCTCTCGACAGCCTGGAACCGGTCGATGGGGAAGATCCCTGGGTCATGGTCAGGACACGGAGCATGCCAAGGCCCTGGCCGTCACGCTGCATCGCCTGTACCCGGAGTTGAACGTCTACGTGCGGGTGCAGACGCTCGCGGATCAGGCAGAGCTGGTCGCCAAGGGCGTCAAGCACGCGGGCACCGGCTACATCGAGAGCACGCTGGTGCGCGGAAGCATGCTGTTGAAGGACGTCGGCCGACCCGCGAACGAGGTCGATGACCTGGTTCGAGACTTCCAGCAGAATGACTATGCGTTGCTCCGCAATGCGTACGCTGAAGTCGTGTCACAGGAGGCGAAGTCCTAGTCGGCTGGCGCGCCGCATGTCTGATTCGGATCAGCGTTCATCGCCGCCAGGGCCATTGCCGAGAGCGTCATCGCTTCACCGCGGATGCAGATCAAGGAGGAGAGTATCGATGCGACCGTCTGGCGCATCGGCACCAGCATCGCGGGATTCCTTCTGGGGATTCTCATCGTCGTTCAGGGGCTCCAGTCGCTGGGTGCCAACATCGTCCCGGTGCTGGCCGGCCTGGGACTTGGCGGTTTGGCGGTCGCTCTGGCCGCGCGGGAGACCCTGGTGGACGTGTTCGGCTCGATGATGATCCTGGCTGACCGTCCCTTCCGCATCGGGCATTGGGTAATCATCGGGGACAAAGAAGGCATGGTCGAGCAGATCTGCATTCGCAGTACCCGCATCCGCACCTTCTACGACTCGGTGCTGTCGATTCCGAATTCACAGGCGGTGTCCAAGATCTTCGACAACATGGGCAGGCGCACCTACCGGCGGGTCTACACCAAGCTCGGCATCCGCTATGACACGCCGCCAGAGCGGATCGAGGCCCTGCTCGAGGGCATAAAGCGGATCATTCAGGCCAATCCGACCACACGAAAGGATTATTTCCACGTGGTCCTGAACGATTTCGGCCCCCACAGTCTGGTCGTCATGCTCTATCTCTTCGTCAAGGTGCCGGACTGGGCCGCGGAGCTGGTGGAGCGCCAGCGGGTGTTCCTGGAGGTGCTCCGTCTCGCCGAGCGCCTCGACGTGGAGCTTGCCTTTCCCACCCAGACGCTGCAGGTGAAGAGTTTCCCGAGTCAACCGGGTCGGGAGCCACCGCCCGCCGCGAGCGACCAAGAACTGCGCGGCATCGCCGAGCGCTTCGCGAGCACGGCCGGCTCTGGCCGCCCCCGCGGCCTTGGAATCTTCGTACCGCCACACGAGGAGCGATAAGCGCTCTGGGCGTCAGTATTGCGCCGACGCCAACCCCGGCACGACACCCATCCCTACGCCCAAGGGGTAGCGGTTGACGCGACGACCCGATCGACTTGCCGATACCCGCGTCGGATCGGCTAGTAGGCGACCGCGGATGAGATTCTTCGATGATCAGGCCGTTGAGGATTATCGCCGTTCATGCGGCGCGGCATTACGTCGCCGTCGCAGAAACGACTTGGCTCCAAAAACGATAGCGGAGCCGTTGGGAGTACCGCTACCCAATGGTAGGTGAACGATGGTCAGCTTACTGATGGACTGCGGACTCTGCGAGGTGGGGCTAAGAGAGCAAAGTTGGACTCGCCCGTTCACTCGCTCTGCGAGAAGGCGAGCGTCAGCTTCCAGCGTCTTGCAGACCTACGATGGTACGGCTTGGCTGCGTTACCGACCTGATGCCATCAGCGCCAGCTGCACCGCTCGTTGGAAGCTGACGCTTTCCTAAACTCCGACGATCACTCCGCAGCGTGCGCGAGCGCCGAGGGTGTCTGGCAGCCTACAATCGCGGGGGCCTCCTGAATCAGCCCGGCGTTCTCCATGGCCTCCACCATGAACAGCGCGAAGTCCACGCGGCGGGTTAGATTGCTCCCGAGTACGGGATCGCCGACATGCCGGCTCCACACGGGTAGGCCCTGGCTCTCCCCCTCTTCCAAATCACTTCCGCGCACGACCGTCAAACGCGTATCGCTGGCAAACACGCGCCGGCAGGCTTCGACCTGATCGACGAGAACCGCAACACGGAAGAGCCTCGCGAGCCAACCGAAGGCGGCCACGAACCATTTGAACCTGCGCGAGTACAGATCCTGACCATCCCGGCTGATGTGCCACCCGCAGGAGAACACCAGACGCGCGCCCGGCGGTGCAAAATCGAGCACCGCCTGCGCTTTCCCCGACGAGTAGTGGTGGACGCCCCAGGGGACCAGGACGGTCAGGACCCCGTCGCATCCCGCGACCGCCTTCCTGATCACCGTGCGATCGTTCGTCGCTCCCGAAACGATCGTGATGCGGCCCGCGAACGCGTCGAGCTTGCCGACGCTCTGCTCGCGGCGCACGCCGACGACCTCGTATCCGCGGTCCAGCACGTGCCGCACCATGTACTGCCCGAGCTTTCCAGAGGCCCCGACGATGCAGACTTTCATGTGCTCTTGATGAATCGCTCCACAGCGCTTCGCCACTGATTGGCGTGGTTTGACAAGTAGGATTCGTGCCCGCTCTGCTCGAAGGTCACGAATTCCTTGATGCCGGCGATGGCATCGAAGACGCGACGCGCCTCGGTCAGAGTGACCCGGGAATCGCGGGCGCCATGCATGAGCAGGACCGGACAACGAACAGAAGCGGCGTACGCGGACGGGTTGTGCTCGAAGCCATCGAACCCCCACTGCCGCCCACCCCGGAAGACCAGGAACTCTGCGCTCGGAAACGTGGGGACCTGCATCGCGCGGAAGCGATGACGCACCGTATTGACCAGGCTGTCGAACACCGCTTCCAGCATCACGCCATCCGGTTGGACGGCGTGCGAGTGCACAGCCCTCAATATGGCCGCAGCAACCATGCTCCGGCCGAAAAGCAAGACGTTGCCGTGCGACAGCCGCAGTCGGGCAGAGTGCAAGGCAGCGGCGACGTCTTCCTCTTCGTGAACCCCGACGGTCGTGTAGGATTCCGACGATCCGCCGGAGCCCCTGAAATCGACGAGCATCACGGAGGCGCCGAGACCGAGGAACGCCCTCGCCTCTCCCAACAGGGACGTTTTCTCCGCGGAATAGCCGTGAAAGAGGATGACCAGCGGCGTGACATTGCCGCGGTAGCAGTACTAGGACGCGAGGGTGATGCCTCTCGGTCCGGGTACGGACAGCGGCCGGCAATCGGGAGCAAGTTCCAAGGGACGCCGATGACTTGCGGGTCGTGGGACATTCACCCCGGCGAGGAGCACCTTCGTTCTGGACAGGAAGCCGAGGCGTTCCGGCATCGTGGTGCGCGAGCCAGCGTCCGAGAACCGCAGCATGGCTTCGGCATGATTGAAGGCCAGGGCGTTCAGTCCGGCGAATCCGGCAACCACGACCAGCGCTCCCAGGCCCAGCCAACGCTTCGCCTTTCTCCTCATGCGGAGCGACTCAGCGCCGCGGGCCGCGGGCTCAGACGCAGCCGACCATCCGCCGCGACCAAATCGGGTAATCGCATCCGGTCTAATAAGACACTCCGGGTGTCTGATGAAGGTAGGTATTGTCGGCCAGTTGCTTCAACATGAAGTCGGCAACATCGGCCCGGGAAATCTTTCCCTGGATTCCCGTATCTGTGGTGGGAAAGCCGTGCCGATAGGTCCCCGTCCGTGGACCGTCGTTCAGGTGGGGAGGTCGGACGATAGTCCAGTCCAAGGCGCTTTCCTTCACGACCGCCTCCTGGCACTCGTGGTCTGCGAAGGCATGGCGCAGGAAGACCGGGACGATCACGTATTTGGTGAGGAAACCAAGGTTGGCGCGACTGTCACCGACGCCCATGGATGACTGGCAGATCAGACGCCGCACGCCGGCCTTCTCCATCCCCTGGACGATGTTCCGCGTCCCGTCCTGACGCAGGTTGGTTCGCCCGGCGCCTGCACCGATGGCGCACAACACGGCGTCGTGCCCGGGAACGGACTTCTCCACCGACTCAGGATCCAGCACGTCGCCGCGAACCACCTGCAAACCCGGGTGCGTCAAGTCACCGAGCTTGGCCGGGTTGCGGGCATAGGCCGTGACCTCGTGGCCCTGCGCGAGGGCCTGTTTGACCAGGTCCCGACCCGTGCCGCCTGTTGCCCCGAAAACGAGTAGCTTCATCGTACCCCCGAACGGTCCTGGCTCCCGGGCAGTTGAACGAGATTCACATCGCTCCCCCGCACGTGAGCTTCATGTTTTTCCGTCATCCTGCGTCCTCGTTTCGGTCGCGAAAGCATTCCTCTTCATCGCGTTCTTGAATCCGGCGCTGGCGTTGTTCTTCGTCGTCCTTGTGGATTTCTTTGATCATCCACCCGACCGCTGCCACCGTGCCGGCGACAACGCCATACAAAACGACTCGAGCAACGATGGGAATCGCGAGTGGGGCTGGCATGCTGTCCTCCGTTCGATTGCGTGACCACTTGCCACAATACGCCTACGCCGCTTCAGGTGAAGCGAAGTTTCAGTTCCAAACAGCGCGTTCCGCCAATCGGTGGCGCCGCGTCCCAACCCTGGCCGTCCTACTCTTCCCGCTCGCTGGCGGCATATCGGTCTTCAGTCTCACCGCCGGCATGTCCCCGTGTCGACCCGAAGGTTCGTTTGGTCATCGGTCCAACCATCTCACTCGATTGCGCAACGCGACTCCGTACTTCGGGCAACCGCACTGTGGACCGGGAAACGACGCTACAACCGTTCGCATTTCAGCGCGCCGAGGGCCGCGCGCAGGATTTCCTGCTCCAGTGAAGGCGACGGCTGCCAGCGACCACCCTGGGCAACGAAGCGGCTGCCGGCGTCGACTACTGCCGTTTCCTTCGTCACCGATCGAGGTATCACGCGATCCATGGCCAGTTCCGCCAGCGCCGCGTTCTGGCGTATGAACGTGGCGCGATCCAACCGCCCTTCCGCATCGAATCCGAGCATCTCGTAGATGAGCCGAACGACGGCAACGGGTGCCCGATCACGAACCTCCACGATGGCCTCGGCCATGCGCACGCGCTGGCCGGCGAAGCGCTCCAGGCGATGGCCCTCCGGATCATCGACCATGCGGGAGAACTTTGCGCTCGCCAGCCGGTACAGGGTGTCGTCCGGGCCGAGGATGAATGTTCGGGGCGAGTAGGTCACGGTGCGCTTTCTTCCACGGCGCAGCGATTGCTTTTAACGGCGGCGCTACCGAGCTTGTCGCGAAACGTGGTTGCCATTTGTCTGACCTCGACAGAGGATGATCCTGATAAGGGGGGCTGGTCTACCAATGGTTTGCGGCAATCAACCCCGTCCTTTCCAGGGCATCGAACAGGTCCCTCCTCTCCCGAGCCAGGACCTGGGGCCGTCTCTTCTTGAACGATTTGACCTGCGCAACCTCGATGACGATGGCAGCCAGCTCGGCGATTCTGGAGCTACTCGATGCAGCCAGCTTCCTCAGTCGGGCCGTGTTCTTCGCCGAGATGTGCGCCTGCTGCAGGTAATTGAAGATCTCCTCTTCCTGCTCGACGGCATCCCTGATCGACTTCGGCATCCGAGCGCAGTCCTTGCTGGCGTGGGTCCGATGGCCTTCGCCCGAGAACTTCTCGTTTGGTCGTGTTCGTCCGCAGATTCTGCAGTAGTGGCCCATGTGCTATTGCTCTGCCAATGCTTAAGACGCCCGCGACGTCCCGGCAGATCGCGGTGCCCGCACCGAGTGCATGCGCCTTCTTGGGGATTCAGCAATCGGCCGGCGCCAGACTCAGCGCTCCCGGTCGCCCTCGCCTCGATCCTCACTTCCATCAACGCGGCCAGCGTTGAGAGACGAGATGCCGCCTGCGATGCAGCAACATCCGTGTGTTCGCGTCGTCCAGCGTCTCGACCCTGACCATGCCGAGCGAGTTCTCCTGCGGCACATCACCGGACTCATGCTGATAGTAGCCGATGTTGGCCGCCAGCAGCCGTGCCACATCGGCGAGCTGCACGCTGGTGACGTTCCCGATCAACTCGTCGGGGGAGGCACAAGTAGTGAGCTTTTCAGGGGGGAGAGGATAGACCGACCAAAGCTTGGGACGGCGGCTGGTTGAGCTCCCGACGAAGGGATCGTTTCGGTTTGCCGACCACCAATACAAGCGGGCTGGTGCAGAATGCCAGACCGACTCTCAGATGTTGCCGGACCCGCGGCGAGGTGCTCTTGGGACGCGGAAGGTCCGAACCAGGGCAACGATCCAGTAGACCGTGTAGGCCAGAAAGATCACCAACCCGGTGAGAAAGAGGCTCTCATCGAGCCGCACCGGATCGGATCGATTCGCGCGCATCGTAAGAAGGCCTGCGAAGAGCATGAACACAAAGACTGCCGTGCCGAACTGCCATAGGAGGTGGGTGAGCTTCTCGGCAGCCAGATGCCGGCGTTGTGGGCTGAGCCAGAAGTCCGGGTTCGGGAGACTGACCCACTTGCTCGGCACCGCGGTAATCAGCTTCGGAGAGAAATACAGAGCGCAGAACACGAGGATGTGCACCCCGAGCATCAGCAGCGTGCTCGTCTCGTTTGACGCCCACCCATCGGGCGCACCGCCCGAGCCGAAATGGATCGCGACCCGATCCGGTAGGATTGCCAGGGACAACACGGACAGCATCAGGTTCGCCAGGAAAGTCACGATGAAGAGGTTGCGCATCGCGTCGATCTCACGGAAGTTTGACCGCCCCCGCATCCGGTTTTTAAGCGGCACGCGAAAATCCCTCGCGGAGCAGGACGATCCTCGCCACGAGGATCGCACCGGCCTATGTCATTCAGCAGCCGTACGGTGCCCCTCTGCCGATTACCTCCGTTCCGTCCCCGTGGGTTCTCCAACGCTCCCGGCACCGCAGGAACGCATCCGTCGAGCCGCGCACGCCATCGGATCAGCGCGACGCTTGATACTACGCACGGTCAGATCCGAAACCGCTGGGCCCAGGCAATGTATCCGGGTCAATCTCGCCGGCCGTAGAAGCGTATCACGCGCGAGTAGGTATTGGTTGGACTGCGGAATCCGGAGCGACAACGCGGCGGGTCAAAGTTTGTCCCGGCGGTGTTCCACGGACACATCTGGAGCACGCGACCGCGTGCGTACTGCCAGATTCCGTGCTGATCCACGACGAAGTGCGTGATGGCGCTGACCGAAGGGTGCGTTGAATTGAGCAGATCTCTGTTGCTCGGTCCCGGTGCGACGTGCGAGCCCCAGGGATGGGTATGCCAAGAGCACGAGACGTTATGCGTGCCTCGGGGGTCCGTGGGCAGGGCGACTTCGACGCCCTCGAAATTACCCACACCCGCTTGTGCCACGTACGCCAGCCTGCCCGTCGCCTTCTCGTTCCAGCACCATCCCGCGACCTCGCGGCTGCTCGCTCGTGTGTAGCTCACGCCTTGGATGAGCACGTCAGCCGCGTGCTGCACCACCTTCGCCGACCCACGAGCGGTAAAAGGGGCTAGCGGGGACTCGGTCGCGCAACCGGCGCACGCGGCTACCAAGACAATGGCGGCGGCAGATCGCGCGGGCAGGTTGATCATCCGCTTCCGACCCGGGCTGTCCTGTGCACGGCGGGATCGGTTCTCAAGATCCTGCGGGCGCGCGCGGTGCGGCATCGCCTGGACGCGCTTGTTGACCATCGGCGCGGAATGCCTCGTGGAACCTGACCTTGCCCCGCGGGGTATTTCCATCGAAAGAGCGTGCCAGGAACACTTCCGGTGGCGCTCCCTCACGGATGAGTCCCGGCATGCTGTCGAACCCGAGCTTCCTGTAGTAGTCCGGATGCCCCACGAGAGCACAGCCGCGAGCGTGCATACTCTTCAGACGCAGCAATCCCTAACGGATTAGGGTCTTGCCAATGCCCTGACGCTGGCACTCCGGCAAGACCGAGACAGGTCCCAGTCCATACCAGTCCCGGGCGCCGTCCGAAATGGTCACAGGCGAAAACGCAATGTGACCGATGACGCGGCCACCGAGCTCTGCCACAAGCGATACGGTGAGGGCCCGGGCGGCGCGCAGGGCCTCGATGATGAACTGCTCAGTGTGGTTGCTGATCGCCAGGGTCTGGAATGCGGCGACCGTCACCTCGGCAATGGTCCCGATATCGTCGTTGGTCTCGCTCCTGATGACGATGTCCGGATTCATGGCCTCTCGCTCATTGCAGCGTCCCGTCCGGATCGAGCGCGCACTCCACGGTCGTCAGCTCCACCCCGGTCATGACGTGAATGGTGATCCGTCCGGCGACGGCGTGCTCGATGCCCTCGTACTGAGTCCCATTGGGAAGGGAGGCGATGTGGCTGTCGAAGCAACCCTGTCCGATCCGGGGATCGACATCGATGGCGGGTTCCTCCTGGCCGCAGGACGCCAGCAGTGCGGCTGTCAGGGAAAGGAAAATGATCGCATCGGAGCTGCGCATACGGGTCTCCTCTCGGAATGCGGACAAAGCAACCTGAAGGCAACGGGGGCAAACGGGTCGCATCACCAGGGTAAGCCGGCTCCATCGTAGCGGAAAAATGCGCCACTCATGTCCGGCTTGAAGCGATCCACGAGCGCCAGCATTCCCCGGACGCTATCCTCCGGACCGATCGGCGCGGTGGATCCCCCCATGCGGGTGCGCACCCAGCCGGGGTGCAGCAGTAGCACCCCGATACCGCGGGGTTTCAGCTCATGGGCCAGACCATGCATGGCCGCGTTGAGCGCCGCCTTACTGGAGCGGTAGGCGTAGTCGCGCGGCGCATCGATGCCGGCGATGCTGCCCATGTTGCTGGTGATCGCCAGCACGAGCGGGCGGTCGCTGCGGGCGAGCTGTGCCAGGAGGGCCTCGGTGACCCGCATCGGTCCGAGGGTGTTGACGCGGAACGTCTCCTCCCAGTCCTCAAAGTCGATGCTGCCGATGGGGTCCCTCCCCCAGCGCTCGAAATAGACGCCCGCGTTGTTGACCAGCAGGTCCAGCGTCTCGTCGCGCAGGGCCTCGGCGACGCCGGCGATCTGATCCGCGGCGGTCACATCGAGGCGGTGAAGGCGCACGTCCGGGTGCCGGGACGCAAGGTCCTGCAGCGCCGCTGCCGCGTCCGGGTCGCGGCAGGTCGCGTGTACACGCCACCCGCGTGCCGCGCACTGGTGCACCCACTCGAGTCCGAGTCCGCGGTTGCTCCCGGTGATCAATACCCCTGGCATGCAGTGCGCCCCGTCTTTGTTTCTCGCCGATCGTTGTCGAGCTCCCGGGTGAACCGGTTTGCGATCGGGGCCAACGCGCCCCGGCCCGCTTGCCCCTCGCCCCTGAAGTCGATCGCCATGCCTGCCCTCCCCGGCCTGCCGTGCTCCGGATCCGCGTCTTCGGGCGTTGGGGGGGTCCGCTCGTTGCTGGCTTTCTACAGACGATAGCCTATTGCGACGCCCAACACCGGAGAGACCATCGCGTCCTGCACCATCGTTGTCACGGACGCCAACAAACTGGTGCGTGAGATCCACGACCGGGTGCCCGTCGTCCTCGGGCGGGAGGACCGTGCCCCGCGGCTCGATCCCCACAACAGAGACGCCGACGTACTCCTGGCCATGCAAAAGCCGGCGGATGCGGCACTCTGGACGATGCATCCCGTCTCGCGGCAGGTGAACAGTCCCCGCAACGATGGACCCGCCCTGCTGGAGCCGGTGGAGACGGAGGGGTAACGGGCCGCGTCTGATCCGACCCGATGATCACAGGCGCTTCTGCGCATTGGCGACGATGACGCCGACAAGTACCGCCACGAGGGCGCCGACCACGGGTACGCCGAGCACCGGGAGCGGCAGCGGCAGGAACAGCAACAAGGCCACCAGCATCACCAGGACAGCGATGCCGCGCAGCCCATAGGCGTGCGCCAGGGGGCTCGCGTAGGCGAATCCCGACTGGCGAATGCGCCGGCGCACCCAGCCGTCGCCCCAGGCAGCGGCGAGCAGGAGCAGAAGAAACGGCCACCAGGCGATCACCATCGCCAGGCGCTGCAGGGCCTGGTGGAGCGCCGCCCAGACGACCTCCAGGCGCCCCGCCACCCAGGACCACAGCGGCAGCGTGGCGAGCGGAGACAGAGCCCCCGCGCGCTTGACGTCCTCGTCGCTCGGCAGGGTGATCCGGTAGCTGGTCTCGACCACCTTCGTCGACACGAGGAGCGCGCCGTACCAGTCCTCGGCGCGCTGCACGACGGCGTTGGCCGTCCCCGCGCCGAGCCCCGCGTGCAGCCAGGCGAGCTCGGTGTCGCGCACCCGTTCCGACCAGGCCGTTGGAACCAACGCGGCGAGCAGGATGAATTCCATCAGCAACAGGGTGGCGCCGACCAGCAGGGCCCAGAGCCAGTTGCCGGTGCGCGCGGTGCCGTAGCTTCCGGCCTCAGCCATGATGCTCCGCCGCGAGGCGCAGGGCGCGTTGCTGAAGGGGGCTCAGGGACTCGGTCACCAGTGCCTGCTGGTCGGGGTCCGCCAGCGCCTCCGTGAGGCCGGCCACGAAGGCCGCGAAGCGACCCTGGTCGCCGATGCGCACCTTGCGGGCGGCGCGGTAGGCGTCGAGGCCGGCGCGGAGGGACTTGCCCAGGTATGCTTGGGCGTCTTGCGGGTCGTGCGCCACGAGGGCGACACTGAACCGCGTCAGCAGCGCCCGGCTGCCGGGCCAGTCGAGCTCCAGGTCGCGCAGCATGCCCACATCGGCCGGACGCACCTCGGCGAGCACGGCGGCGAGCAGGCGCGCCCCTTCCGGCGGCATATCGTTTTTCTTGGGCATCAGGCGTTCCCCTTCGGCGTGCCGAGGATGGGCAGGCGCCCCTTGACGATGCGCCCGCCGGCGAGGACGGCGAGGTAGTGCAGGTTGGGAAGCTGCCCGAGCAGCGCCGGCGGGAACAGATCCCCCTCCTCCTCCCCCAGTCGCTCGCCGACGTTGCCGGTGTAGAGCAGCGGGTTCTGCGAGTGGGTGGTGCTGCCCTGGGTGAGCAGCAGGCTCTTGAGGCGGGTCTTCGGGAGGCTGTCGGTCACGTACTGCTGGGTCTCGGCGTCGAGGACGCGGAGCGCAATCAGGTTGTTGATGTTTCCGAGCACCTGACGGGCCTTGGCCTCACTTCCAGTGCGGGCGGCGAAGTCGGCGAAGGTCTGGGTGGCCACGGTCAGGCGCAGCCCCGCGCCGCGGCCCTTGTTGAGAAGCTGGATAAACGGGTCGTTGACCACCTCGGCAGCCTCGTCGATGAACACGTTGACGGGTGTGAGATTCACCCCGTAGTTGTAGCGGTCCCCGGCCACCGCGGCAAGATCCGCCACCAGGATGGAGCCGATGGCGCTGCCGACCATGCTGTCGGAGAGTGCATCGAGACCAAGATATACCACCTGGGCGCGTTCGATGCACTCGGCCATCGAGGTCAGCCGCCGAGGGTCATGGGTGTCGGCCGCATCGGGCGACAGGAGCGGGCCAAGGTCCGCCGAGGTCAGCATGTTCAGGATTGGCATGAGCGAGGCGATCATCTTGGAGAAGTGCACCCGCTCGTGCTCGAAGAGATTGGCCAGCCCATCGACGACGGTGGAGGGGTGGCGTCCGCTCACCGATTCGCGATAGTAGCGCACCAGGCCCGCGACGCGGGCGGTCCTATCGCGGGCCTGGCGCAGGAAGGGCTTCGCGTCGGTCTCCCAGGTCGGCACGTGCTCCGCCAGGTAGCGCACCAGGACGCGCTCGACCAGGGACTCGGCGCCGCCCTCCAGATACCGGCGCAGGGTCACCAGGCTGGGTCGCTCCCCGACGGCGAGCAGCCCCTGGACCACGTTGGACATGGCCATCTGGCCGAAGGCCTTGAAGGGGTCGTTGCCGGTCTCGCTCGGGATCAGGGCCGCCACCCGGCTGGCCACCTCGGTGGCGCGGTTGAAGCTGTGCAGCGGGTCGATGCGGGCGGAGTCCTGCGGGAAGGCGGGGTGGAAGTGGACGAAGCGACCGGGCTCGCGGGCGGACCGGCAGGCGCGCTCGGCGGCGTTGCGCAGGTCCTGGTCGCCCTTGGGATCGATGATGACCACCGCCTCTCCACGAAGAACCGCCTGGGTGACCAGTAGGTCGAAGAGCCGGGTCTTGCCGGCACCTGTGGTCCCGACCACGAGCAGATGGCCCTCGGTGTGCGCCAAAGGCAACCGCACCGCCCGCTCGCGTTCACCCAGACCGTGGATCCAGTCCGCGCCGAGGCGCGCCGAAGTCTTTCCAGTCACACGCGTCGGGCCGATGCGCAGCAGATCGTATACCAGCTGGGCGTGTCCTCCGGTCCAGTCGAAGCCCCAACCGAGCCAGAGGTCCCGTCCGCGGCCGACTTGGCGTTGCAGGGCGGGCGGGGCGATGAATGCGAGCGGCTTGCCGCGCAGGCGGTGATGACGGCGCCACACCCGCAGCATGCCGGGCAACCAGAGAACGGCCATGGTCAGGACTACGAGGGCGAGATAGCGAAAGGGCGTGGCGTGCAGGTCCCACCGATCGGCGGTGGTCCAGGAGATCAGCGCGACCGCGAGCCAGAGACCGACACCGACGGCCTCGAAGTTGGGGCGCCAGGGATTCTCGTAGCGGTTCACTTCAGGGGGTCATCGCGCACGGCCAGGCCGCCGTCCGGAGTGACGCGGCAGCCGGGCAGGTGGCCCAGGGTGCGGATCAGCACGTAGGGCTGCACGCCGCTGTCTCGCGCCCAGGCGCGAACCGCCTCGCGGTTGATGGAGAGCCAGCCGTCGGCCTGCGACACGCCGCCGGGCAGGTTTTGATCGCGCGCCCGGACCCGTTCCACCGGGGTGCGGGCGGGGTCGGTGTCGGCTGGCTCTGCATTTCTGCGACCCGTGGTGGGGGCAATCGAGGCCAGCGATTGTGCGGTTGGTCCCTCGGCGGGGATCGGTGCCCTGTCCGTCGAGGGAGTTTCCGCTGCCGACGCTTGTGGGCTGGACCCGTCTTCGGCCATCAGAGCGAGAAGCTGTCGGGAGACCTCCAGGGTCAGGACAGCACCGTGCTTTCCGTCGATCTCGGTTACACGTCGGAGCGGTGTGAGGGGATTGACGTTCAGCAGGCCGTTCCGGGCCAGGGCATCGAGGCTCGCCTGCGGCGTGGCCCCGAGACCCGCGAGCCCGTCCGGGAACAGCACGACGAGCTGTTCGCCCTTCCGTCGTATCCGTTGGTGCCGGGCGTTCGGGTCGTTCGAGAGAATCCCCGCCAAGGCGAGCAACGCCTCCCCGCCGGTACCATGGGTGCGGAGCCAGGCGGTCGCCTTGGTTAATGCTTCTCCGCGTTGGTTTTCCGGGCCGGCCCCTGCCCCGCCATTCCCTGGACAGTTTGCGCTTGTGGTTGCCGGTTCTCTGAGAGGAGGTGAGGATTCGACGTCTCCGGTGTGCGAGGGTTTGCGGCCGTTGATGCCGCAGAATCGCGCGTCCCGGTGTCTTCAACGGACGCGGAACGCTCGGATGGCAGCGTTGCGGCGACAGGGGATGTCCCCGCCTCCACCTGGCCGCCGGTCTTCTCCCTCGCCCCGCCCGCCGGCGGCTCCGCTGACGTTACCGGCAACGCGTCCAACGCCACCAGCTCTGAACCGACCGCCAACCCGACCGCTACGCTTCAAGGGCTCGAGCAGCAACCGGTAGGTGGCGACGGTCGAATCGGCCGGTTGCGCCGCCGAACCCCGCGCCACATACCCTAACGCTAGGGCGCAGAACAGGTGCATACCCGCAAGCATGAGCAGAATGGCCCGGGTGTCCACGAGCGAGGCGGCGGCGCTTGCGGCTACCCCTCCCAGCAGTCCGCCAAGGGTAGCCGCCGCCGCCAGACGGGCGATCACCCGCTTGCCCCTGTATGGATCGTAGCGCTCGTTGATGATAGACCAGAAGCCGCTGATCAATATCGAGCCCAGCACCGAGATATGTAGGAAAAGCAGTATGGTGATGACATGGGGCTGCCAGGTCATGAGCACCCACTCCAGTGCGAATACCACCCCACTGACGGCATAGATGGGAGGGATTAAACGCGCGGGCCCGAGTCGCGCCAGAAGGCCCGACATGAGCAGGACGGCCCCGGCGGACAACAGCGCCGCGGCAATGGTTACCGTCGGCAACCAGGTCACGTCGAAATAGGTCAGGAAGAGGCTGTCGCGAGCGGTCTTAGCCGCCACCTGTTGCGCGATCATCATGGTCGCCGTGAACGCAGCCAGGATCGCGGCCGGGCCTCCGGCGTCTTTTTCCGGGCTCATGGCTGCGCTGCCTGTCTTTGGGCGAGACCGATAACATGCCCGTGTTCAGCAGGCTTACTCGATGAAGTAATCACGGATCGCGACAGGTACTAAGCGCTCACAGCATCCAAGAGGGTAGCTGCGCCGGCAGGGGCGCGCTCGGCAAACGGCGATTGTAACAGCCTGGACGCGAGTGTCTTTTGGGATGAATAAGGCAACTCAGAATGAAAAAAACCGCAACGGCGCAAAGTGGTCGGACCCGCTCGTTCAGTGTAGTGTACGCTCGGTCCTGCAAGGCAGCTTGCGATGCAAGCAGCCATCAGCGGCCTTGTTCCAGCAATAGAGATCTACACCGGAAATCCCCAATGAGGCTAGCGCACTTCCGATCGATAGAAGCGATCAAGGCTGTCGGCGGCACCGCCGAAGCCACCCAGAGATCCAGATGGCTGACAAGGCTGCTGATCCTGCTCACCGCAACCCTTTGCATGAGCACCAACCTGCACGCTTTCCGCGTTGAAGGGCTCAACGAGGCGCAAAAACAGACCCTGGACCAAAGCTTTCAGTCCATCCTCACCAAGGTCAAGGGACCTTACACGCCCAACTTCTGCGTGTGCAAGGACGGCGAGAAGCGGCCGATAATGGACGAGCAAGGGCGAATCGGCAACCGCTGCGGCGAGCCGAACACCAGATTCTGCTCGGCCTTCCGCGCCCCTGCCGCCGAGGCCATCGCCTTGGAGCGCATGTACCTGGGCAACATCTTCGCGCCGGACCTCTTCGACTGGGACAAGTTTCCCGACCACCACGATCTGGTGCGCGGCTACATCCTCGAGAAGTTCTTCGTGGATACGCACCCGGAGCACAAGCTCGCCGAGATGAAGGCTTACGGCGGCCTGTCGGGTGCGGAGTACGAGGCGCGGGACATGCCGCTCTTCTTCGAGCGCTACCTGTCGGACCCGAGCTTCAACGACAGCCGCAACTACATCCTCGCCTTCGAGCTGCAGAAACGTTACTTCGTGCGAAACGACTGGGGCAAGATCCAAGAGATCCGTAACATGGCCAGCCGGATCCGTGGATACGACGACAAGTTCAAGCCCCTGCGCGACGCTACCCACAATCAGATCTCCGCCTCCCTGATCCCGCCCCTCGCCGCCTACCGCGACGCCCTCCCGGAAGGCAGAACAAAGGTCCGCAACGCCATCAGTGAGCTGATCGGCGAGATCGAGAAGCTCACCTCCCTCGACGAGACCGCCCTGGCACCTCAGCTCAAGGACCTGGAAAGCAAGGCGCTGCGCAAAGAGCTTTCCGGGGCCTTGCCGGCGAAGGACGCATCCCCGGTGGAAAAGATCGCCGCTTTGGGCGGCTTCATGGCGATTTCCCGGAGGGCGACCACCGCAGAGGGGACATCCCCCGCGGACAGACGCAGGCTGGTGGATCTGAACGTGACCGCGGCAGCAGTAATCCAGAGCGTCGGCGCCGGCCTGATCGACGAGGGCGGCCCGGAAACCGTGGCCGAGCACCTGCGCCTGCTCTCGGCCCTGAGCGACGCCGCTTTTGGTACCGGACTGCTCACCGACCGCGAGCGCCAAGCAGCCGGGGACCAGCTCGCCGCGATGCTGGAGCAGGACAACGCACAGCGGGACAGCTTCCGCAACAATCTCAAGAAGGCGGAGCGCGTCGTCGAGTGGGGACATAACGGCGCCATGCTGGCGTTCGGCGAGGTCTGGGCGCCCTGGACCTACCTGCTGCCGGGCGTGATTCATATCGGAGACGACATCGTGCGCGGCTCCCCGCTGCTGCTGTTCGGCCAGGTCTCGCGCCGGCTGGACGACCATCTGGCGGGCCAGAATCCGGTCCGTCACGACCTCTTCGGCACTTCTTTCACGACGGATGTACGCGCCCTCAACCCGGGACTCGCCGTGGGCAAGCTGCGAGTTGCACCCGCCGATGGCAGCTATGCCCGAAACGAGGTATTGGCACTGCCCGAGACACCTGCCGACCTGAAGCCCGCAGCTGGAATCGTCACCCGCGGCGAAGGAAATGTAGTCTCCCATGTCCAACTCCTGGCGCGCGCGCTGGGCATCCCCAACTCGGTGGTTGCGCCCGAGGCTTACGAGGTGATCGCCCCCCACGACGGGCAGGACGTATTCATGGTGGTCACTCCCGGGGGTCGCGTCTACATGAAGGCGCGCACAGCCATGACCTCGGAGGATCAGACCGTCTATGACGAGTTTAACCGCAACACCAAACGATCCGGGGACGGTAGCCTGGCCGGCGCATCGGACAAGCTGCACATCGACAAGGAGAAGCTGGACCTGAAAAACGACCAGCCCTTCTCCTTGGATGACATCAGGCTCAAGGACTCGGGCAGCAAGTCCGGCCCCGAGGCGGCCTTCCTCGGCGAGCTCAGGTCTGTGTTTCCGGACAACGTGGCGCGCGGCGTGGTGGTGCCCTTCGGCGCCTACTTCGCCCACTACAACAAGGCCAAAGTCGTCGTGCCCCGGGAGCTTGAGAGCCAGGGCATCGCCGAGACCGGCGAGCCCCTGCCCGACTTCGCGGCCCGTACCTACGAGGAGTTCTTCGGCAAGCTGATTCCCGCCGGGACCGACGAGTCGGAGCTGACCGCCTGGATCCAACCGCGCCTCGCGGTCCTGCGCCATTCGATCCAGCAGACACCGCTCACGCCAGGGCTGAAGACGGCGATCAGGGACCAGCTCGACGCCGCGGGTCTTCTGGTCGGCGCAGACGAGACGCAGACCGTCGGCTGCTTCGTGCGCAGCGATACCAACGTGGAGGATCAGGACAACTTCAACGGTGCCGGCCTCAACCTGACCATTTTCAATCTCAAGTCCCTGGAGGAGATCTACGATGGATTGAAGCAGGTCTGGGCATCGCCCTTCACTTACCGGTCCTTCTCCTGGCGCCAAACCCTCATCGACGAGCCCCTGTGGGTGCTGCCGTCGGTGGTCATCTTGGAGTCGATCCCGAGCGAGAAATCCGGCGTGCTGGTCACCGCGGACATCGACACGGGTGACCAGGCAAAGATGCTCGTCGCCACGTCCGAGGGGGTCGGAGGAGCGGTGGACGGTACGCCGGCGGAGACCCTTCTTTGGTCCGCGGACGGCACGGAGCTGGTGACCCAGTTCAAGTCCCACTCGCGGCGGCTGCTCAAGGCAGAAGGGGGTACCGAGATCTTGCCGGCAACGGGCAGCGATTACGTCCTTACCCCGGAGGAGGTCGAGTCCCTCATCGCGGCCGCCCACAAGATCAAGCAGACCCTGGAGCCCGCCAAGGACCCATCGGGAAACCCGCGCGCCTGGGACATCGAGTTCGGCTTCGCTGACGGCAAGCTTTGGCTGTTCCAGGTTCGCCCCTTCATCGGCAATGAGGACATGCAGAACGTACCTGCCCTGGCCGCGCTGGAGGCAGGCACCGCAGAGCAGGAAGGCACCATCTCACTGGAGGAGCGCGTTCAATGACATCAAGAAGCAAAGCCCTGTTGTGCGCCGCCGCACTCTCGCTTGTGGTCGCTGAGGGACCCGCGTTCGCGGCTGGAAGCGGCCCCGCATGGGACGGCTCGCAGCCCGCCCCGGGCGTCTACTTTTATTGGTACGAACCGTCCTTCTACACCGGCTTCGCGCCCAGGACCCAGGACCGGTCCTGTGTCCACCTGGAGCTGTCACGAGGAAACCAGCAGCGCCTTACCCTGGTGCTCGGCCCCGACGAGCTGGATGCCTATCTGGGCAATCTTCTGCAACGCCGAGACCTGGTGCAAGAGATGGTCGACAAGAAGGTCATCGAGCTGCGCACCAATCTGGAGTTCGATCGTTTTACCAAAAGCCTGAATCAGGCAGACGTGGCGGAGACCGTCGCCCGAAGGGACCAGCTCGGCCCGGAGGCCTTCCGGGAGAAGACGATCGAGATCATGAGCCGGCTGAACCCGGACCGGATCTTTCGCATCGAGATTCCTGTTGCGCGCATCTTGAGCGACTGGCACGGGCTGCTGGCGCAGGCGGGTGAGACGGGGCTGGACTCGCCGGAGGCCCGGCTGGACGCGGTCAACGCCATCCTGCCTGGGCGTGTCAACCTCTACGAGCTGGGCGAAGGGCTCCAAACCGAGCTGAAAAAGAGCCTCGATCTGATACGCTCCGGCAAGGGCGCGGAGGATCCCGAGTTTCGCGACCTGGCCCTGCGGGTCCTGGACCTGGCGACCGCCGGACACTATCCGGTCGTCGACGACCGGGTGAAGGCGATCGAATTCACCGCCATCTACCCCGCCGGCACGGCCAAGGCCTGGACCAACTTCAAGGGCGAGAAGCTGCCCGAGTTCGGCGTCACCGGCGTCTGGCCTCTGATTGCGCGCGAGCACGGCAAAGGCGTCATGGGCATGGTGGACTACCTCTCCACCAACCCCGGATACGGCTTCATCCCGCTGCTGGGCTATCAGTACGCGGGGGGGATCGCCTATAACGCCCTTCACAACGCGGGCGTGCGCTCCCAGCTCAACTCGGCGCCCTTTTTGCCCACCGAGTGGAGGAAGGTGCCGGGCGAGCGTGCCCCCGAGAAAAACTACCAGAACCTGTGGATCGGCAACCGCGGACCGGCCTCCCATGGCTGCACCCGCCTCCCCTCCGGCCACATGAGCGAGCTGCGGGACGCCCTGCCCTCCACCTCGGACGGCATGGAGGGGGTACCGAACTTCCGCAACAAGCCCCAGTGCTACGACGTCTTCGACATCGACGGAGACGGCATTGAGGAGGTCATGGGCGTTCAGTACTACCTCGCCTTCTGGGGCGTGAAGCACACCCCGAAGGCCTCCTACGCCCCCAACGACCGTAAGGGCTTCTACGAGTGGCTGTACAAGGACAATATCGCGTACAACGAGGACGGCAGCGCCGTCATCAAAGAGGTGCCCGTATGCCGATTCGAGGGATTGAAAAACGCCGAGGAGGCTAATACCTTAGCGGACGTACCGCTTTACGAAGCGCCTTACGCACGCGAGTCCATCCAGTTCTACCTGCCCAAGCCCGTCAGCTTTCAGACCAAGGCTGGCTTCGAGCTGAATCGGGAACTGCGGCGCATCGGCAACGGCTATGAGCTGGATCGCGCCGCCTTACGTCTGGATTAGGCGATTTCTGTCGTCCCCGGCAATCGCCTTGGTTTCCCCAGGAGGTCCAATGGGTTTCCCGACCAATATCCTAGCATCGACGCCAGCGGCACGATCTGCGATGGCTTCGCCCTTGTCGAAGCGATTGTCCAACTTCCCGGCTCGACCGGTTGCCGGACGGATCATCGCCGGCTGTATCGGCATGCTCCTCTGTTGGTCGGCCCCCGCAGCCAATCTGGACGACCCTGTGGACCTGTCCCAGTACGGCATCTTTTACGAGCGCTACGAGCCCACCTTCTACACCGGCTTCGCGCCGCGCGCGAAGGATCCCGCGCGGCTGCACCTGCACGTGGGCCGCGGCAACCAGCTGCGCATCACCTTGGTGTTGTCGCATCAGGTGCTCGAAGACTATGCGAGCGACCTGCTCGCCCGCTACCAGACCTACCGCAGGCTGATCGACGACGGACGGGTCAAGCTGACCCAGAACTCCGGGTTCGAGACCTTCGAGCAGACCCTGAAAGGGGAGCACCTGGAGGACCTGGTCGTAGCGGAGGCGGACATGCCGCCAGCGGACCTGCGCAGCCGCAATCTGGCGCTGATGGAGCGGTTGAACCCCGGCCGAATCTTCCGCATCCGCATGCCCGTTGACGAGCTGGTCCGGCGTTGGACCTCGGAGCTGCGGCCCGGGGACCTTGAGTTCGTGGGGTATGAGCGTCAGCTCGAGCTGCTTAACCTGATGCTGCCTACCCGCCTGCAGGTGTCCAAGCTCGACGCCGCGCACTCCAAGGCCCTGAAGGACCTGATCGCCAAGGTTCCCGAAGGCGGCAATCCGGACCCCGTTGAGCTGTCAGGTCCCTATCTGGAGCTGTTGGACAGCATCAGTCACGGCATCTACCCGCGCAACGGCGACCATCTGGAGTTCGCCGAGCTGACGGCGATCCACCCTGTCGGGACATTCAACTCCTATATCAACCACAAGGGCCGCAAGATCCCTCAGTACCCCACGCCTGGTCGCAGGGCGCTTGACCCATCACCAACGGACCAAGACCGTGGACCACATCCCGGACGTGGTTGTCTACAGCTACTCGCCCTGGATCCCGTATATGCATGTGGGCAAGCGCATGCACAACTCCTTCCACACCCTTTGGTGGCGCATGAACCCCGGTAGCACCGGGTTCCTCCCGGACGAGCTGAAGGGTACGGACCAGCTGCGTGCCCCCACCGAGCGCAGATCCTTCTATGAGTGGCTCTACGGCGGGGAGCTTGGGTATCGGGCTGACGGCACCGGCCGGTTCGCAGACATCCGCGACGACCGCTTCGTCGGGCGTAAAGCCAAGGACGGCCACGAATATGGCCCCATCGATCTCTACGAGGCCGAGTACGAGCCGGAGAAGGTCCAGTTCTACCAACTGGTGCACATTCCCTTCGCGCGCGAGCTCCGCCGGGTCGACAGGGATTGTCAAATCCTCTAAACGCACATTTCCGGAAGCACAAGGCACCTGCACAAGAACGGAGTTGAACAAGATGATTAGACCCATATTCAAAGGCCGCAAAACCCTACCCAGAGCCCCTCTGCTGGTCGCCATCGCACTGACACCCCCGGCCTGGCAAGCGTCGGCACAAACGCCCTCCCCCGAAGCGGCAGACTGCCAATCGCTGGTGGGGACCTATGTGACAACCGTATCCGACGTGGAAGGCGTCTTCGCGTCCCGCGGTCTGCTTTCACTCGCCTCCGGCGGGGTCTTCCTGATGAGCGACTCCGGCCAGTCAGGGATACCGGGTATCTACGAGCCCTTCACCTCCGCGCAAGGGGCTTGGAAATGCCTGGGCACGGAGGAAGGCAAGGTGAAGGCCACGGCACTGGGCCTGAACTTCTTTCTGCCGGGTGAGGGCCGTACAGCCGGCTTCGGACGGACCAACTACCAGTTGACCCTGGACCCCAGCTCGGGACAGCTCTCCGGTGCCGCGGAGCTGAGCTTTACCGCCGAGGGCGACCTGGAGTCCGCCGACCCCATCGCCAAGCCGGGCGCTGCGCTGGAGACCTTCGAGCTCTCCGGCAAGCGGGTGCCCTTGAAGTGATCCGAGCGCTGGGGCTCCTGGCTGCGCTGATTCCCGGACTGGCCGGCTGCACGGGTTTCGAGGATAGGACCGGCTCCGGGAGCGACTACCTGGCCTCGATCGAGCGCCCCGCCACACTGCAATCCTTTCTCGACAAAACTGTCGAGGACCTCCTGGCGCGCGACCCCAAGGCGCGCAAAGCCGATCTGGGCATCGCCCTGATGGAGCTCGAGCCCGGCAGACCGGCTCGCTTGGCCCATTGGAATGGCGAGCAGCCAATCTATCCCGCCAGCGTCGTAAAATTCGTGTACCTCATGGCGGCATACGCCTGGGAAGCGCAAGGCAAACTGACCATCGACGAGGCGTTCAGCAACGAGCTGACGCAGATGACCTACAAGAGCAGCAACACCGCCACCCAGCGGGTCGTCGCCGCGCTGACGGATACCAGGCCCGGCCCCGTGCTGAATCCCGATGGCTACCGGGAGTTCAAGCAACGGCGCCTCGCGGTCAAGCGTTGGCTGAAGACCCAGGGCGTCAGCGGAATTCACAGCATCCATCCCACCTACGACGGCGGGGATATCTCGGGACGGGAGCGGCAGCTGCTGCGGGACCGGAGCATGCCCGGCGGCCTGTCCGATACGAGCGGAAAGCTCCACAACCGGCAGTCCATGACGGCCGTAGGCACGGCCAAGCTGCTTGCCCTCCTGGCGTTGGATCTCGCCCTTGACCGGGAACGCTCTGCGCGGGTGCGCCGGCACATGAAGCGAGATCCCGCGAAACAGCCCTATCTCAGCCACCGGATCGCCGGCGGAGCGATGCAAGCGGCCCGGGTGGAGGTCTTCTCCAAGACCGGAACCTGGGGTCCGATCTTCGCCGACGCGGGCATCATTCGTCACCCCTCGGGGAAACAGCTCATTCTCGCGGTCTTCATCGAATCCAACCCTCCTTATCGCGGCAACTTCATCTCCGAGCTCGCGAGGCGCTGCACCGACGTCTTGCTGGGGCGCTCTCGATAGAGCGATCGGCTATGCAAGCAATGCGCGGGCACGCCCCACCACCTCGTTCGGCTTGTCGGCCGAGCCCTTCAAATAGAGCACGGATGAGGCGAGATAGCGCTCGCGCCAGGGCGATTCAAGCGCGGCGGCGTTCTCGAAGGCCGACTCGGCGAGCTTGTAATCATGGTAGCCCAGGTTTCGGTCGACGACGTAGTGACGAGCAAGTTGCATGAAGGACAACTCATTGCCGCCTGCACTCAGGTATCCAAAGGTCTTGCGAGCGGCCTCGACGCGGTCGACATTGATGGTCTCGAAGATGTCTTCCAGAGCACTGCTTGAATCGACATTGAGGTCGGATGCCTCCAGCGTGTCTATCCCCAGACTGCGGCGATTGCCGCCGAGCAGGTCGCAGAACAGGGGCATGAAGGAGGCGGCTTGGAGCAGGATCATTCGACGCGTGCCCAAATCGCTGGCGTGACGGTAAGCGTAGTGCAGCGCGTGGGCGGTCGTGTTGGCGTGGACCGAAACGATTTTCGACTGTTTGACCATCAGGTCCCCCGCCGCCGAAAAGATTGCCGTCCATAGATCCGCATCGTCAGCGCCCTGTGCACTGCTGGCGAGAACCGCTCGGCTCGCGTCATCGGCGGTACCCTCCCTCAGGACTTCGAGCAACCCGGCTACAGCTCCACCCCCGCCTTCACCTTTCGCTGGCACAGGAGTCGGCGCTTGTTCCGCCATCACCAGGTTTTGCCGCCACGGACGATCAGGGGCTAAATCAATATCTGCGGGGTTCGGCTCGCCCTTGTGGTTCAGAAGCGCAAGGATCAGCGAGCGCAGCATGGGTTCGGCATGCTCCGCGCCTACGACGCCCAACAATCTATGGCAGTTGGCGACCGTGATGGCCTTGTGCCCGATCGCACGGAAGTCGCGCGCCCCATACCGGAACAGGAGATCGAAAATCCGCTCGCGTCCCATGGACCTCAGGAGCCCCACGACTGCGGCATCCGCAGCCTCCGGGTCCCATCGCTCCATGGCCTTGCGAAAAGCCGTCTCCGCCTTATCGGCCCCGGGTACCAGATGCTCGGCCACGGGACCGAGCGTCCAACTACCACTCCGCTGCTCGGCAGCTTGTGAGCCCTTTAGCACATCCGCAGACCAGAGGATCGGCAGCCAGCGGTCCTCGGGACGCCCGAGAAGCGTTGTCCGGTGCACCGAATGCAAGACCATGAAGGCGTGATACTTGAAGCCCACGTGGGGATAAGGCCGCACCTGACGGGCCGAGGCATCTGCCACTGCGCCCAGAAGGGTCGGGTAGTCGAGCCCCTTCTTGATCCGAGTCACCAGCAGCTCGAGCAAGGGCTCCCTGTCAGCGTCGATCAGCAGCCGCACCAGCTCATCGCCGGTAAGTGAAGCGGTTGCGGGTCTGGCGGCCGAACCAATACGCGCGGTACCGAACGCGGCGGCGGTCAATGCCGATTTCTTTATAAACGCCCGTCTATTCAGCAACACCAATCGACTCCTCCTTCGCTCCGCAACCCTTGCACTATCCCCCTGATCCACGCTTATTCCTTGCTCCGGCGCACCGGTTATGACAGGAAAACGGAACGGCTGCATGACAAGGCATTACGCAATTTGAGACCTATACTCTTCTTTAGTTGCGCAAAGCGCCAACAGGAGAACCGCAAACATGACCGATACGCATAGTCATTCCCAAGGGAGCGGCACCGAGAAGGCGACCGAAGCCGATTCACAGGATCCCGCATCGGCACCGTCCAAGCAGCGCGGAAAGAGGTCCCCGAGCATGCACGAAGGCATCGCGGTTTGGTGCGATTGCTGCTCCTGCGAAGCCGAGCCCTACTGGGCCGAAATCGCCGAAGAGATGGGAATCGACCTCGGCAGCGATTACGAGGAAGGATACCGATAAGCTCGCCGGGGAAAGGATCTTTCGGTTTACGACTCATCAGCGCCATCCTGGCTACAGATCCCCATTTCGACGGAGCGGTACGCTCTGCGGACCGCCCGTCGTGCAGAACCCTAAGGCTTGCGAATTTTCGCCGCAGAGGACGAAGCCGATCTCATACGCCCCGCAAGCCAGCGGTCCCCCCACTGGTAACAGGCGAGGCCGGTCAGGATGACCGAGGTCCCGAGAACCTCACGCGCGCCGATGATCTCACCGTTCACCTCCTGGCCGAGCAACAGGGCGAGCACAGGAGTTACCAGCGTGATCAACGCCACACGACCGGCCTCTACGTAACGGAGCACGTGGAAGTAGAAAATGAACCCGAACGCCGAGCCGAACACCGCGAGATAGACGATGGACCAAGCGGTGCGCGGGTCCAGCTTGTCGGGTAGCTGGCCATCCAGTACCGCCCAATCGAGCAGGAACAGGGGCACGGCGACCAGAAGCGCCCCGGTCGTGGTCTCAAGGGCCGGGATTCCGGCACCGATACGCTTGACCCAAACGGCGCTCGCGGCGTGGATGTGAACGGACAGGAGAATCCCTGCGATACCCAGCGCCGCGCCGGAGCCCATCTCAAGGCCCCGGGCGAAGACCACCGACAGCCCCGCGAGCCCGAGAGCCAATCCGGCGAGGCGAAAGGGAGTCAGCAAGCGCTCACCCAGCCAGACCGCGGCCATGACACCGGTAACGACGGGACTCAGGCCGAACAGCACCGAGATCAGCCCTGAGGGTATGTACTGGGCCGACCAGTAGACAGCGGTCATGGCGCCCCAGAGCCCGATACCGGCGGCAAAATAAGTACGCAGCGCCTCCCGGTGCCAGGGCATCCGGCGGCCCAGCAACGCGATCAGCGTCAGGCAGAGGAGTACGCCCAACAGCATGCGCGAGGCGACGCCAAACAGAAAACCGGCACCCTGGCTGCTCCACTTGATCGCCAGGGGTGTCGTGGCCCAGATCAGCACCACGCCCAGAAAGGCCGCAGGAATCGACAACTCGGCCCCTGAGAAACCCTGCCTACCGGTACGACGATGCACGAAGCGGTCAAAAGCCGTTTCCAGGTTCAAGGAATGGGCGCGTAGCTGACCCAGGAATCCGCACGCCAGCTCGCATGCGCTTCTTGGTTGTCCTGAACGGGGATTTGGCACTTGCGGGCGAAGTAGCGGTGAAAGGCGAGACTCGGGGTAAGCTCGGGATGAAATACGGTGACCAAGATGTCCGCGTCTTCTGCGGCGGCGTAATAGCCGTCGATCTCGAGCAGGGGCGATACTCCCTCACCGAGACGCAGGATCTTCGGGGCGCGGATAAAGGTGAGCGGGATTTGAGCGGAATCGATGTCCGGGATCTCGACGGCGCGGTTGAAGCTGTCGAGCTGGCTGCCGAAGGCATTGCGCCGGATGCGGATGTCCATCAGTCCCAGGTGCGCGGCCTCTCCTTCAACCTCCCGTGCAATAAGAATCGCGCCGGCGCAGGTGCCCCAGAGCTTGAGTCCGGCATGGAACCGCTCTTGGATCTCCCGATCGAGACCGTACCGGTGCAGCAGGCGGATGAGGCAAGTGCTCTCCCCGCCTGGAACGATCAGTCCGGCCAAGCCGTCGAAGTCCGCCGCCTGCTTGACCCTCCGGGCCGGCACGCCGAGGGCGGCCAGGTGCTCCAGGTGCTCGACCACGCCCCCCTGCAGGTCGAGGACACCTATGCCGGGCATGGACAACGCCTCCTACTCACCAACCTCGCTCGGCCAGACGCTGCTCCTCCGGGATGGTGGGTATCTCGATCCCGACCATCGGCTCACCGAGGCCGGCGGATACCTCCAGCACCTTCTGGGGATCATCCGCGTAGGTGGTCGCCTGCACGATAGCGGCGGCACGCAGGGCGGGTTCGCCGGACTTGAAGATGCCCGAGCCGACGAACACGCCGTCGCAGCCCAGCTGCATCATGAGGGCGGCGTCGGCGGGCGTTGCGATGCCGCCCGCCGCGAAGTTCACCACCGGCAGACGCCCGGCCTCGTGCACCTTAAGGGCAACCTCGTAGGGGATCCCCTGGTCGCGGCAAAAGCCGGTGAGCTCTTCCTTCGGCATGTGGCGGACCATTCGGATCTCGCGGCTCATGGTGCGCATGTGCCGCACCGCCTCCACCACGTTGCCCGTACCCGCCTCGCCCTTGGTGCGGATCATCGCCGCCCCTTCGGCGATACGCCGGCAGGCCTCGCCCAGGTTACGGGCACCGCAGACGAACGGTATGGAGAACCGGGTCTTGTCGATGTGGCACTCTTCGTCGGCGGGGGTGAGTACCTCGCTCTCGTCAATATAGTCGATCTTGAGCGCCTCCAGGAGCTGCGCCTCGACGAAGTGACCGATGCGGACCTTGGCCATGACCGGAACGGACACGGCGGCCTTGATCTCCCTGATCATGCCCGGATCAGACATGCGCGCCACGCCCCCGTCTTTGCGGATGTCGGCGGGCACGCGCTCCAGGGCCATGACGGCCACGGCACCGGCCTCTTGGGCGATTGCGGCCTGCTCGGGCGTGGTCACGTCCATGATGACGCCGCCCTTGAGCATCTGCGCGAGTTGAGCATTCAGTACAAGTCGTTCATTGGTCACTGTCGTTCTCCGAATTCGCAATCTCTGCGAGACTAAGTGCCCTCAGGAGGTGGAGATTCAAGTGCACCGCCTCCAGGCGCTCGGCCTCAGTGTTGTACCCCCAGCCGGCGATGTGCAGACGCACGGGCGCTATTTCCGGCTGCGTTGTCAGCCGCTTCAAAGTGGCCAAGCGATCCTCGACAAAGTCGATCCGGCGGCCGGGATGACGGCCCATGAGCTCGCGCAGCACGGCCTCCTTTTTCATCCCCCGGTCCAGCCCGTAGATTCGTGCGGCATCGAAGCGCACGCCATGGTGATCGAGCAGCCGCGCGACGAATCTCTCCTGCTTGGTGGTGATGATGTAGCATTCGGTTCCGGCGGGCAGCGCGTTCAAGACCTCCGCAGTCCCGGGGTACAAGGGGCTCAGCGACAACCACTCGCGCGCGTCGTCTCGGATCCAGCGGTCGCGGACCGCGCCGTACAGGCGCTTGAGATCCTCTGCATCCCTTCCCGATCGCGTCAAGGTCTCAGGCAACCGCTGTGCAAAACTCTCCAGTAGCACGTCCGGGTCCTGCCCGTCCTTGAGCAGGCGCATCATCAAGATGGCCTCATATCCCGTCTCGATCACAGGGCGTACGCGGCAGTAGGCATCCAACAGCCGCTCTGGCGGCAGGCCGCCGGCCATGTCCTCCCACAACGACCCCGCCGCCTTCCAGCCGGTGATGCCGGTCTCCCGCGCACTGTCGCAGAGGACACCGTCGAAATCCAAAGCGAGCAGGGTCATGGATGCGGGCTGGGTCCGGGCTGTTGAGATCGCGCTCCGCGCGCGTAGCCAACTCGCCAATTTACTGCGATGTAGTGCAGACATCAAGCACAAGCCTCTTCCAACGTGATAATGAGTGTGGAGGGGCGGGTCGATTCCAAGGTGGAATGAGTCTGAAGGAGCTTTCCCTGTTCTCGTGCTTGGCGCTTCCCGGCGCGCAGCGACGAATTGGAAAAGACTCGGGATCGGAGTATTTAGGGCTAGTCGCGATTACACCAAGACAACCAAGGTTTTTCAGAAAAAGGGTACACTACCGGCTCGGTCTGATACGCGGCGCAACAAAACAGTTCCAGAATCGGCACATGGATTCCACCCCCCTGCAAAACGACAAGATCGGCGTATATGGCGGGGAGCAGCTCGCCAATTACGGTTTCGGCGACGGCCATCCCTTCGGACCGGATCGCTTCAACGCCTTCTGGGACTTCCTGACCGACTCGGGAGTGAAGGGGAAGATCCGGGTCGTGCCCCCGACGCAGGGGCTGGACGAGGACGTGCTGCGGTTCCACACCCCGGCCTACGTTGAGCGGGTGCGCGAGCAATCCAGAACAGGCACCGGCTTTCTGGACTATGGTGACACGCCCGCGGTGAAAGGCATCTACGAGTCGGCCCTCTTTGTCGTGGGCAGTGTGCTGGATGCGGTCAACCGGATCATGAAAGGAGACCTGCGCCGCGCCATGATCCCTATCGCCGGACTGCATCACGCGCGCCGTGACGGGGCCGCCGGCTTTTGCGTATTCAACGACTGCGGTGTCGCCATCGAGACCCTGCGCCAGGTGCATGGCGTTCGGCGGATCGCATACGTGGACATCGACGCTCACCATGGTGACGGGGTCTTTTACTCATTCGTGGATGACCCGGAGCTCGCCATCGTCGACTTCCACGAGGACGGGCGTTATCTGTATCCCGGCACGGGCCATGCCAGCGAAACGGGAACCGGCCCTGCGCAAGGCACCAAGCTGAACATCCCCCTCCCCCCTGGTGCGCAGGACGAGTTGTTCTTTCGCCTGTGGGCGTCCGCCGAAGCCTTCATCGACGCCTTCCGTCCGCAGTTCATCCTGCTCCAGTGCGGCGGCGACTCGATCGCTGGCGACCCCATTACCGACCTGCGCATGAGCGCCGAGGTGCACCGCGAGGTGGCAGCCTCCCTGTGCCGGCTCGCCGATCGGCACTGTGGAGGCCGCCTGATCGCGTTGGGCGGCGGAGGTTACAACCGCCAAAACATCGCACGGGCTTGGACCAACGTCGTGGACGCCATGGTGAACAACACCCCGGAAGGAGCGGAGGCATGAACCTGCAAGAGGCCAAGTTTCACGTCGGACAGCTTGTGCACCACCGGCTGTTCGACTACCGCGGAGTCATCCTGGACGTGGACCCCGTATTCCAAGGCAGCGAGGAGTGGTACGAGCAGGTTGCGCTATCGCGCCCGCCCAAGGACAGGCCCTGGTACCGGGTGCTGGTGCACGAAGCCGAGCACGAGACCTACGTCGCCGAGCGCAACCTGGAGCCGGACAGTACGCGGGACCCGATACGGCACCCGCTGCTGGATAACTTCTTCTCCGGACTCGACGAGGGCGGGTATCGTTCGCGGTCACGGCACAATTGAATCGGTCGACAGAGCTGGGACGGGAACAGGCGATGCCTCGCCCCGGTTGGGTCCGCAATACGCTGGAAACTGCCAATCGCGATTCCGACAGTGAAGTGCAGTACTGAAACAGAGAGCGAGCCGCGTGGGCAGCTATCCGGCGGCGGCAATCGGCGGAAGACCGGACGTTCCTGCATTACGAGATGTCAGAATGGAGCGGATCCCCCGGTGCGATCCGCCCATCCGGTGCTCGCCTCGAAGCCAGATGTCGGAAAGCCCCTTGGATTGGATTTCCGGGACAGCGTTCCTGTTTTCTGCCCTTTGATCCCCGGTAATTCGAAGCCTTTATCCTCCGGTGCGAGGTGTCGAAGGCGGTGCGGCCGGCGGCGCATACCACTGATCCTTATGTACCAGCTTGGGCTCCGCTGGGTCGGCCTCGTAGGAGGGCGTCATGATTGCCACCCCATACTCGTTGAAGACGTCCAGAATGCTATCGTGCAGATCCGAGTAAATCCGCGCCATGCTCGCGGGATCGCTGCAGTAGGCATTCAGCTCGTGGGTGACGGCGAAATCCCCCAGTTCCTGCCTCAGTACGAAGGGCTCCGGTTGTTTGAGCAGCCCCTCGGTGCGATCGGCGGCGAGCTTGAGCATGGCGTCGATCTGGCGCCAGGGGGTCTCATAGCCGATGCCTACCGCTGTATGCAGGATCAGGCCCTGGTGCTCAGCCAACGTGCTGTAGTTGATGACCTCGCCGCTGAGGATGCTGGTGTTGGGAATCACGATCTCCTCGTTCTTCAGGGAGCGCAGCCGGGTCACCAAGACCCGAATCTCGATGACCTCGCCGACGGTGTCATTTATCTTGACCCGGTCGCCGACCTTGAACGGACGCCGGTAGGCCATGCTGTAGCCGGCGATGATGTTGGCGATGATGGAGGAGGACCCGAGGGAGACGATGAGGCCGAGCAGGATGGAGATACCCTTGAACGCCTCGGACTCGGAGCCCGGAATGTAAGGATAGGCCACCACGACCGCGAAGATGACCACCAGCAGGCGCAGGATTCGGTAGGTGGGCCAAGCCCATTCCTGCTCAAACGACTTCAACCTGATGGCGCCGCGGTCGACGCTGCGGAAAAAGGCCTGGATCATCCGCAGGATATAGCGGGTGACGAAGAACAGGATGACCAGGAACACCAGGTCCGGGACCGTGGCGAGGACCGCCGTCCCCATGGTCTGCAGCGGGTCCAGGATCAGGTCGAAAAGCCACGCGGCGAAGCCGCGCGTCCATGGGTAGAGGCCCAGGACGAAGTTCAGGTAGAAGTAGAGGGTAAGCGCCCCTAGGACGAGGTGCAGGGCCTTGATGAGTCCCCGCAGAAACTGGGCCAACTGCTGTGCTTTGACAAACCGTGCCGACTGCGCCTCCAGGGCCTTTAAATGGTCCCGCAGGCGCCGTGCGACGACGCCGTCCAGGCTGCGAATCCCCTTGCGGTAACCGACAAACAACCCGATGCCAATCAGGGTAGCCGCGAGGGCATAGAGGCTCTTGATCGCCAGGACTCGCGGGCTGCGGTCGAGACGATAGTCCGTAATTGTCTCTCGAAGCCGCAATTGGGCCGTCTCGGCGAGCACCTTTCGGCTTATCCCCTCTAACTTGGTATCTTCGTCGAAGAGGTCGAGCACAAAACGCCCGCCGGCCGTAATGATCGTGCGGTCGTCTTGTTCCTCCAAGTTGACGTCGCCTGAGGGGATAGTCTCATCATCCGCGATCGCTATGATTCGCTGTTTAATCTCCCTGACGCGCCGCTTCGCGGGAAAGGCGGAAATGCCCCTCACCGCAAGGAAGACACGCCCATCTATGACCACCTCGGCAGAATCGAGATCTACGGCTTTGGACTGCGCTCCGCCGGCCTGCTCCCCTGCAGCGTTGATCACGGCGGCATATGAAGCCCAGAGCAAAAAACCGACGACGAGCAAGCGAGGCATAGTCGGGCTTCCGCGCCGCGGCGCCAGACGCTCAAAACCCTTCATGGTGCATGACCTCCCCCGTTTGTTCAGATCACTATAACCCCAGTAAGCCAAGAGTTCCCGCGCGCTTGGCGCGAGGCTCTGCCCGGAAAGCCATCGCATTCCGCGCGCACTTTAGGTTACGGAGGCCAGACGATCTCTAGGTTATCCGGAGACACGTAGTCTGCGCTCACGAACAACACCAGGCGCAGACCGTCGGTGAAGTAGGGATCGAGGGTGTAGTTGTAACGGGGGTCCTCGGGCGTTGCCACGCCAACGCCTTTGACGTAGCCGACGCCGGCCAGGCTGCCCGACAACAGCAAATCCTGGAGCAGGTAGTCGCGCGTCTCGTCCACATCGGCGTCGATCTTGTGGGTAGTGATCGTCTTGGAGGACAGCCTGACGCCGATGTCGCGGCTGATCTGCCCGATCCAGACATCTCGGCCCGCATGCTTGAGCGGCATGAGCCAGAGCCGCAGGTGGTTTCGCTCATCAACGGAACCGCGAGTCTTCTGCAGCGCGATATCCTGCTTGCGGCCGTCGAGGTACAGGGCCGAGACCGGGGAGGTGCGATATTTTACCCCGAACAGGGATGACCAGATCGTGCGCATGACTGTGCTGCCCGTGACCGTCTCGGTGGGATCCCAGCCGCGCCGAACGAACGCATTGAACAGCTTGCCGTTACCGGGCCCAATGACAACGATGTTGAGCGGGTCTCCCGGTGTTTTCCCATCCGGGCCCAGCGAGCAGCAGGGATAGGCTTCCAGCGCCCGGCGCAGCCCGGCGCGATCGACCTCGCGCCGAGTGCCCGGCGGCACGGCCTTGTCAAACTCGACCTGCGTGTAGTCTGCCTCGATGCCCGGCACCTCCAGCACGAATTCGAAGGCCTTGGTGCGCCCGGGGTGATAGAGCACCGCGCTGACGTATTTCACCCCATAGTCCTGGTTGGTGTGAACGAACCCCTCTACGGTCCCGCCTACCGGGACGCGCAGGGGCATCGCCTGCCTGTCGAGATACACCTGCATGTCTTTCTCGGCCTTCGCCGAGAAGCCCGAGCGGAACATCCAGGCCACTTCCTGGGGCGAGAAATAATCCGGGTCCATCTGCGCCGGCAAGAACATATAATCGACGTCGTCGCGGTTCTCGACTCGGACCCAGACGGGCTGGATCTCGCGCGATTGCAGAGGGACTCGGAATATCGCGGCGGCTTCCTCCGCGCTCGGGGCAGCGACGGTGACTGTGACGCCATCGCGCGTCTGCGTCTGGGTTCGCTGCATAAACCCGGCTCCCTGTCCCGGCTTAGGCGTGAAGCTGGCACAGCCTGCCGCCAAGACGGCAGCGGCCACGGCAAAAACGATGGCCGCGAACAGGCGCGCACACTTGTCTTCGCGGCATCGCGCGACGGCGATCGCGACGGTGATGACGGAGAGACTGCTTACCCCTGCTGACAAGGGCCGAGACCGGGACGGGAAGAACCGCAGGTTCACTTTCTGGCTCCATGAGCAGCAACTCTGCCCTGTCAGTTGATCGAAGCCAGCTTCAGCCCCACGATGCCGACCACGATCAGGCCGACAAAGAAAAAGCGGGCCAAGTTGGCCGGCTCGCTGAACAGCCCGACACCGACAATCCGGAAACGCACCGAACGTCCGCGTCGCAGCCCTATCTTGCCGCTCGTCGATGCTTGTATCCCTCCTGTTCTCATTATTCTTGAGTATGTGATCATCGAGCGTTGAGCAAAGGCAGGACCGCTGATCGACGAGGCGAGCCTGTGGATTTTGCCGCCGCGCGTTCTGCTTCAAATGCCCGAGCAAGCTCGTCTCCCCGCCACGAGCTCGACGGCGCCGGACCGAGGAGGTGACGTTGCATCCCGAGGACGGCGGCGCGCAGCTCGGGGCCGGGCTCGAATCGAACCTCCTGCGTGTTGCGCCACTCGTTCCAGGCCGCATGCGCTTCGATGGCATGATCGCGGCGGCAGGCGCGGCGCAATTTTCGAGCGGCCACGCGATCGACGGGATTCAGCGTCAACCAAAACTCCTGTGCCAGGGCGGCGAGACGTCGCCTCTGCCATGCCCCAGCCGCTGTAGCGCAGACCGCGGCCAAAACCCAGAGCCAGGGTCGAGTCGATGTGGCGGTGCTGTCACCGGTGGCGGTCGACGGCGGCGCAGCGACTTCGAATGTCACGCCGGGCAACGTTTTTGACTGGAGCTCTTCTGTCTTCGGGTTCCACCAGACATAAGTCAGCGCGGGAAGATCGAAGGTGCCCGGCTTCTGCAACAGATACGTGATCGTCTCGCGGCGCTCGCCGAGGAATTCGCCCCGCTCCGTCTTGTCGGTTACTTCCGGCTGGCCCGGATAGACGCGGACACCGTCGGGCGCCTGGGTCGGCGCGGCAGCCAGCGCCATCCCGGTCATCTGTGCGGCGCGCTGCACGATCGTGCGTTTGAAGACGGCGCCGACTTCGACCGGGCCGGGTTGCGGTTCCCATTCTTCCGTGAGGTCGAATGATTCGGTGGTAACCAGGAAACCGACGCCTTCGCTGGCCGGCGGGCGCCGTATCTCGACGCGCGCCGTAGGCACCGCAACTTGCTGCTCCTTCACGGGGCCGGTGAAGCCATCGCGGCTGCCAAAACGCACTCTAAACCCGGGAATCTCCACCGTTCCCGACTGCTGCGAGAACAACGCGAGCTCATGGGTTTGCACGAACCAGCTTTCACCGTCGATTTCCTGCGACGACACGACCGGGCTCCCAACCTTCAGGGTCACAGTGCGCGGGATCTCCGGCAGCGAGAAGCTGGCCGCACCCGCAAAGGATCCGCGCGCGCGCAGCTCCACAAAGAAGGGAACGCGCTGGCCGGTCCACGCCTTCGCTTCCGGCACGCGAATCGCCACCGGTGCGACCTCGGCGCGCACAACGATCGAGAAAAAAAGAAGAAAGACGAGCAGGATTGGAACAGGAGCTAACGGAGGGAACACAGAGGAATAGAAAACCGTCTCTGTTATCTCTGTTTCCTCCTGTTGAAATTCCTCCGTGCTTTCCGTTCCGGGGCTCATTTTGCGCCCTCCTTCTCCATCGCATTTTGGTAGGCGAATTTCGCCTTCAGGAAGTCCGCCGGTTTGGTCTGCACGCGCCGCAGCCATAGGGCTTGAACGGATGCATCGGTAACGGCCTGCTCGCCTGCGATTTGGGTTTCCTGCCCCTCATCTTTCTTCGCCTTGTTGTCGAAGACGATCTCATCGGCACCGATCTTCTGATCACCCATGTCGCCGCCTGTTCGCTCGACCTGTTTTGCGCGTGAAGCAGCAAGCTCGCGGTTCTCCCGGGCTTCTTTCCAGTCAGGACGCTTGGCCAGCGCGTGATCGTAAGAGGCGATGGCGGCTTCGTATTTTCCACGCAGCAGCCAGGCGTTGCCTTGATTGTAATGCGCCTCGGAGGTGTCGCGGCGGGCGAAGGCTTGGGCCGCCTTCTCGAATTCCCCGGCACGATACCAAGCGGCGCCCTGCCACATCGGATCCTGGAAAGCCTGCGCCGCCGCGGGAAATTCACCGCGGTCGAAATGGCTGGCGCCCTGTTGATCGGGTGTCAGCCACAGACCCGCCCAGGTGATGGCCGCAGCCATGGCGAAGTTTTTCATGTAGCCACGTCCTCTCCGCGGCGTTCACGCCGGAATGAAAGCAGCACCACTAATGCAACCAATGGCACCAGCCAATAGCCCGATTCCTGCCACTGCCCGCCCGCCTCGCCACCTTGTGCAATCGGCGCGCGAGCCGCACGACGGACGACGGCCGCCACGTCGTCGCCGCCTCCGAGAGTGATCGGCTCGACCGCGGCATCGAGAATCTCGGCCGCGGCGCGCACTGAATCGCTCTGCGAAGAATCCGGCGCATTGACGGACAGAAACTGAATCGGCAGACGCAGCTCGCCCCGGGCGGATCTCAGCCCCGCGGCATCGGTGTCCACAGAGTCGGCCAGCACGACAATGCTGCCGCCTTGCTTTCCCTCGGCGAGGACTCGGGCGGCTTCGAGCAACGCGAGATCCAACCGGTCGCCCGAAACGGGCATGATTGCCGGGCTGATTTCCGCCGCCATTTGCGCCACTGCAGCCGTGTCACGCGTGGGCGGCAACACGAGGTGCGCGGACCCCGCATAGGCGATGAGGCCGAGAGGCTGGCCTTTTCGCGCTTCGGCCAAGTCCGCGATCTTGAGACGCGCCCGCTCCAGCCGCGACGGCGCGGGGTCGGATTGTTCCATGCTGATGTCGGCCTTCAGCAAAATCATCAACGGCGTGGCGTCATGGGCGAAAGGAGTCGGCTCCGGTCGCCACGTCGGCCCGGCAATGGCCACTGCGGCGACGAGCCAGCCAACCAGCAGCCACCGCGCCGCGCCCTGACCCACAGCACCACGGCCGATCGCCAGTGCGTCCAACAATTGCGCATCCATCTGCATGCGCCAGCCACGCAGCGGATCGGAATGCCGCCGCCACAGCCACCAAAGACCCACCGCGAGCGGCACCAGCAGCAACGCCAGCGGGCGGATGAAATGGAAGTTGGAAAGCTGCTCGATCATCTGGGAACAGGAGTTATTTTTTTAGACAGGAGCTAACGGAGGAAACAGAGAATCATTTTCTGTCTCTGTTTCCTCCTGTAAAGCTTCTTGCTTACTGCTCATACCCCAACCTCAAGTTTTCCGGTGAGCGGATTCACGCGCACCGATCCCTGGACCGGTAAAACAGTGGAGGCCCGCGTGTGTTGCAGGATGACCGTCGCCTTTCCCGCAAGCGACAACAGCAATGCGGCCAGCAGCGGCCAGAAAAACAGATCACGACGCGGACGATGACTGATCTCCTTGACCTCGCGGGTTTCGATGCGGTCCAGCTCGGCGTAGATGCCTGCGAGCTGCCCTCGATCGGCGGCGAAGAAATAGGAGCCGCCCGCCGTGAGTGCCACCTCGCGCAGCGCTGCTTCGTCGAGCTTTTCCTCACCGACGGTGGCCGGGTCGCCGATGGCGACGGTATGAATGCGGATACCGCGTTGGTGGGCGACGCGAGCGGCTTCGACCGGCGGTACCTGGCTCTTGGTGTCATTGCCATCGGTCAGCGCGATAATGGTTTTCGCGGGGGCGTCGCTTTGATCAAACAGCGTGACGCCGAGGCCGATCGCGTCGCCGAATGCCGTGCGTGGACCGGCCATGCCGATGGCGGTCTCGTCCAGTAAACGGCGCGACAGCTCCAAGTCCGTCGAGAAGGGTGCCTGAAGGAAGGGCGCGTCGCCGAAAACCATCAGACCCACGCGGTCCCCTTTTCGGCGGGTAAGAAAATCGCCCAGGACCTCCTTCACCGCGCTGAGACGATCCACTCTTGCCCCGGATGCGTTGGTGAAATCCTCCTTACTCATCGAGCCTGACAAGTCCACCAGCAGTAGAAGATCGCGCGTCGGCAGATCACGCGTGACGGGAGGCTCCAGCCACTGCGGCCGAGCCAGGGCCGCAAGCACCAGCAGCCAGAGCGACGCGAACAAAATGTGCGCCCCCCATCTTCGCGTGCTTCGACGCGCCGGAGATTCCCCGGCACGTGCCGCATGGATGCGTGCGCCAAAGGGCACCCGAACCGCCACTTCTGCCACAGGCCGCGGCGGTAGGATCGCGCGCAGCAGCCATGGCAGCGGCAGCAGAGCGAAGATCCAGAGATGGGCGAAGGTCAGCAGTGGTAGTGGTGGTCAGTGGTCAGTGGTCAGTGGTCGATGGTGACGGACGATCCAGCGGGCGGCGTAGTCGCGGAGCGCGGCAAGGTCGCAATCGGCCGCGGGACGGCGATAAACCCCGACGGTGAGTTGTTCGCGCACGGTGTCTGGCATGACCTCAGGACATTGCTCGGTGAGCCAGTCGAGCCACGCGGCACCGGTCTTTCCAGCGATCACCGGACGGGGTGCGGCGGCGAGCGCGGTGCGGCGGAGGAGCTCTGCGATGCCGGCGGGATCATTGACCGAGGCAAGCTCGCGCAGGGCCGCGCGACGATAGGCATTGGCACGCCAGTGTTTCCAAGCTCGATGAACGAGAATGAGAACGAGGACGACGAGGATGCCGCCGACGACATACCAGCCCGGCGCCGGCGGCCACCAGGACACCTCCGGCGGGAGCACAAGGTCGTGCAGGCGGTCGAGACTGGTGGCGGCTTCTTTCATCGGGCGGCGAGGTGTTGGCCGAAGAGGTCACGCAGTTGATCGGCGACGGGCTCGGCGGTGGAGACGGGAATCACCGGCACCCGCAAGGCACGGAAGATCTCCGTCCACTCGTCCAGTTCGCGCGCGAAGACCTGACGAAAGGAATCGGCGAAAGCGGAGCCGGCAGGAATTTCCCAACGGCTGCCATGGTCCGTCGCGATCATTCCGGGCTGACCGACGAGGGAAGCGCCCAGCGGATCGTAGGTCAGCACAGCCAGCACGTCGTTGTGAGCGGCAAGCAGCGTGGCGAGGCGCTGCGTCTCGTCGTCCGCCCCATCGAGATCGCTGATCAACACCACGAGATGATCGTGCGCCGCACGGCGCAAGGCGGCTTCGAGCACGCCGTTGAGGGTGACGTCGCCCTGAGCCGTCGTACCTGAAGCGGTCGTGCCAGAAGCGAGCGCCTGGTTGAAACGCACCACTTCGTGGAGCAGGCGCAGTACCGCCGTTTGGCTTCGTTTCGGGCGAATTTCGACCATCTCGGCTTCGTTGAAAACTATCCCACCCACCCGATCGCCGACGCGCAGCGTGCGCCAGGCGCCGAGGGCGGCCAGCTGCGCGGCGACGACGGATTTCATCGCGCGGCGGCTGCCGAAGAACATCGGCGCACGTTGATCCACGACGAGCAGGACCGGGCGCTCGCGTTCCTCGTTATAGACGCGGACGTGCGCAGAGCCCCGCCGTGCGGTCGCGCGCCAGTCGATGGAGCGCACGTCGTCGCCCGGCTGATAATGGCGGAGCTCCTCGAAGGCGAGCCCACGACCGCGCAGCCGCGAGGCATGCCGCCCCGCAAGCAGCGAATGGATCGGCTGGCGCGGGAGAAACGAATAGCCGCGGGCATCCGCCTGCAGCAGGATCAGCTCATCGAGCGTGATGGTAACGCGCGCGATCATGAGTGACAGAATGAGAAAATTTTTACAGGAGAAAACAGAGGGAACGGAGAATTTGGGAACTCCGTTTGGTCGCTTTTCATCTCTGTTTCCTCCCGTTCAACTCACACGGGGACAACGGTTTGCAGCAGCTTTTCAATCACATCCGTGCGCGTCTTACCCGCGGCCTCGGCTTCGTAGCTCAGGTGGATGCGATGGGCGAGGCAGGCGGGCGCGACGGCGCGAATGTTGTCGGGGGAGACAAAGTCCTGTCCGTTCAGCCAGGCGTGCGCGCGGGCGGCGCGATCGAGGGCGATGGTTGCCCGCGGGCTGGCTCCCAGGCGAATCCACTTCGCTAGATCTCCGCCGTGCCGCTGCGGTTCCCGGGTGCCGATGACGAGGTCCACGATATAGCGCTCGGCCGTTTCCGCGACGTGGATGGACTTGACCTCCTTGCGTGCGGCGAAGATGACCTCCTGCGCGATCGGTGCCGGGGCTTTGCTGCCGCTCCCGGAATCCTCGCCGCGCACGAGACGCAGGATGACCGCTTCGTTTTCCGCGGGCGGATAGGGCACGTTCACGTAGAGTAGAAAGCGATCCATCTGCGCCTCGGGCAGCGGATAGGTGCCTTCCTGCTCGATCGGGTTCTGCGTGGCGAGCACGAGAAACAGCTCCGGCAGCTTGTGGGTCTTGCCCGCGACCGTGATCTGGCGCTCCTCCATCGCCTCCAGCAAAGCAGCCTGCACCTTGGCGGGCGCGCGGTTGATCTCGTCGGCGAGGACAAGGTTGCCGAAGATGGGGCCAGGCTGGAAATCGAAGCTGCCGCTTTGCTCGCGGTAAATCTCCGAGCCGGTCACGTCCGACGGCAGCAGGTCGGGCGTGAACTGCACCCGGCTGAATTCGCTCTCGACCAATTTGCCGAGGGTCTTGATCGAGCGGGTCTTGGCCGTGCCCGGCAGGCCTTCCATGAGGACGTGGCCACCGGCGAGGACGGCAATGAGCAGGCGCTCGACCACCGCTTCCTGGCCGATGATCGCGGCGTTCATTGCGGCAGCGATTTGTTGGATGGATTCTCGGTGATTCATGGCTCTTTGTAATCGAATGCTTATGGACGGGTGCCATCCCCGCGTTCAGCGTGATCCAATGGCCTCGGGCAAAACCTTTCCACTGGCGCCCGAGGGGGGCTTGGCGCCGATGATGGCTGAGAGTGTTGTGGCCACATCGACCGTCTGGACTTCGCGGAAAACGCGCTGTGGCTTGATGCCTGGCCCGGCGAAGAGAATGGGTACAAAGGTGTCGTAGCGCCACGGCGAGCCATGGGTCGATGCAACGGTCAGACCGTCGAAGTCGTTGATGAAGTGATGCGGCTCGAAGACCACAAAGACGTCGCCCGAGCGCTTGGAGTTGTGATTGTTCAGAATCGAGCGGGTCAGATCGGTTTCGGGCACACGGCCTTCCATCAGCGCGGTGCTCGAAACGGCCATGGCCACGCCCTTGAACTTCATGAGCTCGTCGGCAACCGCACTTTCGACTTCGGCCTGGCTCAACCCGCGTTCCTGGATCACCTCGCGATTCAGATACACGTACGGGTGAAAATACTCTGTGATGAGATCTGCGCCGATGCCGAAGCGCTTCTTGAGGTTGGCAATGCCCGCTTCCTTGTCCCAGGCATCGGGATTCACGAAAGACGCCTCGATCCCGTATTGGTTTATATATCCCGGAACCTCCGGGGCGCCGTGGTCGGCGGAGAGCACGACGAGGGTGTTATTCAGACCCACCTTCCTGTCCACGAAGGCCAGCAGATCCGCCAGCGTGCGGTCGAGGCGCAGCAGGTTGTCCTCCTGCTCCAGGCTCGACGGCCCGAAGATGTGACCGACGTAATCCGTGGAGGAGAAACTCACCGATAGATAATCGGTCACCTCATCCGCGCCGAGGGCTTCGTTTTCGATCAGCGCCTTGGCGAAGTCGAGAATCAGCTCGTCGCCAGCCGGACTGAGGGTGAGCAAGGTGGTGAAGTATTTGCCGTCCGCGGGACCATAGGGATGCGGAAAGACCCGGCCATAGCTGCCAAAAGCGGTCTCCCAGGGCTGGTCGTCCTGGTCGCCGAAGAGGTAAGTCCCTCGGTCGTGCAGAAGCTCCCAGCTCTTGTTGGCATAGCGCTGGGCGGGCTTGGTTGCATTAAAAGCGACCACCCACTCGGGATACTTTTTGTAATAGAAACTGCTGGTGACGAATTCGGCCTTCTGTTTGGAAAACCAGAACGCCTTGCCCGCGTGACCGGCCATGGAAACGGCACCACGATCCTTCACCGACACGCCGAAGACCTTGGACCGGCCGGCCGTATAAATCGCGAGCTCGTCGCTGAAGGTCGAGACCAGCATGGCGGCCGGCGAACGCCCGTCGGTCTTGGCCACCCTCTGGGTGGGATCGATCTCGGTGCTCTTATCCACGTCCGCCCCGGCGCTGAGCAGCGGATAACGGACATCTTCGATGTTATAGGTCAACTGCCCGGTGGCGCGATCCAGCCAGGTATTGCCGACCATGCCGTGGATTGCCGGATGGGCGCCGGTGGCGAGCGTGGCGTGGCCGACGATCGTCTCCGTGTTGGCATGAGCGTGATGAGCGTCGGCGAACACCGCGCCGTTTTCCAGCAAGTAGCGGAAGCCGCCCTCACCCATTTCCGAAAGATAGCGTCCAGGCAGATCCCCGCGGAGTTGGTCCACGGTGATCTGCAGAATGAGCCGGGGCGCGGGATCGGCAGCACGCGCAACGGTGACCGCGCAAGCCAGTGTCCCAACGAGCGCAGCCGCCAGGAAGCGTTGATTGGGCATGGTTTTCATGGTTAGCGACAGGTTTCCTTGCTTTGTCCCGGGGATTGACAGCGCGGGACCGACCCTTCCCGGATCGGCCCGCGTATTTCATAGACGAAAGCCACTGATTGAGACAGCGGCTACTTGTCGCCCGCTCCTCTGGTGACCGCCTCCATCACGCGATCCAGGCTGAAACTGCCGGGCTTCTGGCGCGGCGGAAATTCTTTGAAGCTCTGCAGCCACTCGCCGATGTAAGAGGCGGCGGGCGCAATCATGAACATATGCTCCGCCCACCAATAGGGGTAGCCAATGGTTTCGTCCACGGCGCGCTCGAACGGATCCATCCGCAGATTGGTCAGCATCGGCGCACGCAGGACCTCGTAAGGCCGTATCCAGACGTCCATTCCATGGGCATTCTGCCTCATGAAGGTGGCCTTGTAGTTGTTGTAGCGCAGGGCCGCGACGCTGCCGTCGTCGGTCCAGTAGAGGAACTCCTCACGCGGCCACTTGTCGGTTTCCCCCTTCAGCGCCGGCAGCAGGTTATAGCCGTCGAGGTGGACCTTGTAGGTCATGTCGCCGATCTGCTTGCCCTTGAGCAGTTCTTCTTTCACATCGGGATCACCCACCGCCGCGAGCAGCGTGGGCAGCATATCTTCGTGCGAGCCGATATCGTTGATGACCGCGCCGGGCTTGATGACGCCGGGCCACTTGATCAGCGTGGGCACGCGGAAGCCGCCTTCCCATTGGGTGGCCTTCTCGTTGCGGAACATGGTCGTGCCGCCGTCGGGCCAGCTGAACACTTCGGCACCGTTATCGGTGGAATACATGACGATGGTGTTGTCCTCGATGCCCAGCTCTTTGAGCTTGTCGAGCAACTGGCCCACCATCGCGTCGTGCTCGACCATGCCATCGGCGTAAACGCCAAGACCCGTCTTGCCCTGGGACTCAGGCTTGAGGTGCGTCCAGATATGCATGCGGGTGGAATTCCACCACACGAAGAACGGCTTGTTGGCCTTGGCTGCACGGTCCATGAAGTCGAGTGCCGCAGCAGTAACTTCCTCATCCACTGTTTCCATACGCTTTTTGGTCAGCGGGCCGGTGTCCTCGATCTTGCCGTCTGCGGAGGACTTGATCACGCCGCGGGGGCCAAACTTCTTCTTGAACTCCGGGTCCTTCGGGTAGTCAGGGCTCTCCGGCTCCTCCTCGGCGTTCAAGTGGTAGAGGTTGCCGAAGAATTCGTCGAAACCGTGGTTGGTCGGCAGCATCTCGTCTCGGTCGCCGAGGTGATTCTTGCCGAACTGGCCAGTCATGTAGCCCTGGGCCTTGAGCAGTCCGGCAATGGTCGGGTCCTCCTTCTGCATCCCTTCCGGCGCTCCGGGCAGTCCGACCTTGGTCAGGCCGGTACGCATGGGCGACTGACCGGTGATAAATGCCGCGCGACCGGCGGTGCAGCTCTGCTGGCCGTACCAATCGGTAAATACGGCGCCTTCCGCGGCGATGCGGTCGATGTTCGGCGTCTTGTAGCCCATCATGCCCATGTTGTAGGCGCTGACGTTGAACTGGCCGATGTCGTCACCCCAGATGACGAGGATATTGGGTTTGTCGGTTGCCGCAGAAGCGACTGGACCGATCAGGCAAGCTCCCAGCATGGCCACAGCTGCCACAACCCTTTTCATTGATGTTGTTCGCTTCATCTTTCTCCCTCTTTAATGAGGACTATTGGATTAGCACAATCTCGTTGCGTTTCCAGCCTCTGACATAGACGGCCGGAATTGTAGATATTTCCTCACTCGATCATGTCGATTCCTCCTGTGCTGAGCTGCGCCCGATTAGACGGCTACATGGAGAACAAGAACTGCCAAGTCAAGCTGACCTGCCAGTCCGGGGCACCGTCCGGGCGGACGGCGTTGCAGGATCGTAGGTCGGGTTACCGTGAAAGATGCTTGCGCGGTAGACGAACCGGGCTGTCGCCGTTCCGCCGTTGCGTTGCACAAGGAGCAAGTATAGGCACACTGCGCTTTGCCCATCCATCTTACCGACGCCCGAGCGACCCGGGCCGCTATCAATGCGCGGACGCGAGCTTTAGGCCGACGATGCCGACGACGATCAGACCGACAAAGAAGAAGCGCGCCAGCGTTGCCGGCTCGCCGAACAGGAGGAGGCCAAGCACGAAGGTGCCGACCGCACCGATACCGGTCCAGACGGCATAGGCGGTGCCCATCGGAATCGTCTTCTGTGCGATCAGAAGCAGCGCGCCGCTCACGACCATGCAGACTCCCGCGAACGCGATCCAGCCCCAGCGCATACCGGTGTCGGCCAACCCCAGCTTGAGCCCCACCGGCCAGCCCCACTCGAATATCCCCGCTATAACCAGATAAACCCACGCCATCGATCCACCCCCCGAGTTAAGCCACCACGATATTGGCCGGTGACGACTACACCAGCTCGATGCACGAGGATGGTACAGCGATGTGTGCCCAGCTCACATGGTCTTCAGATTCCTTGTCCTCGTTAGCTTTCCGCCCCGCACTCCTCGCCCCGGCCGTCGTTTTGGTAAATCGAAAAGGCACCAGGATCGTCGTCAACGAGGGTAGCAGTAAGCCTGTCGAGACACTAGAATCATACATACATATATGACTGTTTTATCTGCATAGGAGCTATCATGCGAACTACGTTGAACATCGATGACGAGTTGCTGCAGCAGGCCAAAAACCTGTCGGGCGTCCGGGAGAAAACGGCATTGGTGCGCGAGGGGCTCAAGGCCCTGATCGAACGAGAGACTGCACGCCGTCTAGCCCGGCTCGGTGGCTCTCAGCCTCAGTTGGAGCCTATCCCACGCCGACGTTTTGAGACAGGCTCGTGATCCTGGTTGATACCTCGGTATGGGTCGATCACTTGCGGGCAGGGGATACGCACCTGTCCGCTCTGCTGGAGCACTCGAATGTTGTGATGCATCCGATGGTCCTCGGCGAGCTGGCGTGCGGAGACCTGAAGGACCGACGAGCACTCCTCGCGTTGTGGCGGAACCTGCCGCAACTGCCTGCGGCAACCGACGCCGAGACCCAGTTCTTTCTCGAAAGTAACCGCCTGTGGGGCATCGGCATCGGCTACGTTGATGTCCACTTACTCGCTGCCGTTTCGTTGAATCCCGAGGCCAAGCTTTGGACCCGGGACAGGCGACTGCGGGCGACTGCGGAACAATTGGGATCGGCCTTCACCGAGGCTGAGGCTCGATTCGAGAACCGCGAACGCAGCCTTTAAGAGCGACGATGTCGATGATGATCAGATAAACCCACGCCATCGATCTCCCCTCTAACTAGAGTGCCTTTCGGTTCAGACCACTCTCTGTTTGTATGTCCGGGTCAGCCGTTCGCCCAGGCTCTTCAGACGCGGGCATCTTCCTGGAAAAACCAAAAGAAACCAGGATCATCAGGACAACGACACCCAGAATGATCTGCAGCGTGTAGGGTGGGCAAAGCGAAGCGTGCCCATCAAAATCGACCATACAATGACGGCATACCGACGCGCTTTCCAGCCCGGCAGCTGTTACTTCTTCACCCTGGTAACGGAGCAACGTCGCCCATTGCTGATCGACAACATCGATCACCTCCGCCGTGCGTTTCGAATGGGTATCGAGTGCCGACCGCTCCATATCGATGCAATCGTCGTGCTTCCCGACCACCTTCACGCACTGTGGCGGCTACCCGAGGGCGACACCGATTTTTCGACGCGGTGGATGCACATCAAGCGCTGTTTTTCCACCGGTCTGAAGGCAGCAGACATCTCCAATTCCAAACTGCGCAAACGTGAGAAAGGCATCTGGCAGCGACGTTTCTGGGAGCACCTGATCCGCGACGAGGAGGACTGGCGCCGGCATATGAATTACATTCATTACAACCCCGTCAAGCACGGCTATTGCACAGCACCTGCGGATTGGCTGCACGGATCATTCCGCCGTTGTGTTGCTCAGGGGCTCTACGCCCCCGATTGGGGGCGTGAGATGCCGGTGGACTTGCGAGATATCGATTGGGAATGACGAGAAAGATGGGCACGCTGCGCTTTGCCCATCCTACGCCGCTGCGCCTTGGTCGCGTCGGATTGCGGCGCCTTCGGCGTCGCCACCACCTCTTCGACGGTTCCGGTTGCAGGCGCCCTGTCCGACGCGACCGGCTGTCCCGATTCGTCGACAGAGATATAGACCTTGTCTGCTGCGATGGCGCCCGCCGATCCGACCAGGGCCGCCAGCAGAAAAATCCCGTTTTGCTTCAAGTCCATCAATTTCCACATAATCTTGCCATCCCCACACCGTTCTGCATGAATTTGACCTGCCAGGCCAGGACCGACTTACCTTTCAGCCAAAGGATCCGGGAATTTCCAGGTACCGTCTATCACCTCTTCCCTTGGAAGGTACATCCGAACAATATAATTCCAGCCATTGGAGATGTGTAAATAGTTCTCCCGATGTGGGTCGCCGCCAAAGTGCAAGGTGAAGCTTCCGTCCGCATTGGGCTTTGCCGTGAGATTGTTCAGGGAGTAGCCACCATAGGGGTTCTTCTCAAAAAAGCCTTCAGCATTGTAGACGCTGATGGACCAGAATCCATCGACCGGGACATCCTTGACGGTCAGAGAATACTGGGTTTTTCCGTCGTTTTTTTCCGGGTAGATTACAAGGAACATCACAGCGCCAGGTGGTCCGCCTCCCCAGCCGCCGGCCGTTCCGATGAGATGCCTGACCGGGTCCACTTCCGCCCTGGTACCAAACATCTTTCTGCTGTCCGGCACAAACGGCCCCAGGCCATGAATGGCCTTGCGCAGTTCTGCCAGGCGGTCCTGATCCCAGTCAGGCACGTCGAGGACCCCGGGACTTTCCTGCGAGACAGTGACCTTGTCCTGCAGTGCGTTTGCCGCCTTCACATCTGCAGGCTCATCCGGGTTCACCAGCGTGCGAACATTGACATGGACATATCTTGTACCGACGTTTTCCATGTTCAGGCGATAGGCGCCCGGTCTGGTCGTATCGTAGACGATGTAGTGGTCCTGATTGATGACGCGGATCGACTGGAAGCGGTCAGCGTGTGCCGGCAGCGTAATGGTCACAGGGGAGGTGAGATCAAAGACGCCATAGGAATACAACGTGTCGCGGTTGGCCCTGACAACCGGCTGCTGATCGATGTCCACGGGTTCGCGCAGGTGCGTGAGTTTTCCGAAATAGCCCGCCGCTTGTCGTTTCTGCAGATAAAAATCGGTTTCAGCCCGGACAAAGTTGTCGACGGTGACGGGCTCGGCCGCAAACACTAACGTCGGTGAGACTGTGAAAGCCGCGAGCATCGTCAAACAGATCGACATGCATGGTTTCAATGGATTGGTCTCCTGACTCTTCTCATTTCACCGGCTGGGCCTGCGGAAACACCCAGCTCCCGTCGATGACCTCTTTGCGGGGGCGGTACTGGCGCGCGGAATAATTCCAGCCGGCCGGCGTGAACAGGCAGTTCGCCGTGTCCTGCGTGCAGCCGCCGAACTGGATCGTGTACGAACCGTCCGGGTCCCGCTTGGCGGTGACGCCGTTGATCGAGTACGCGTTGAGCGGGTTTTTCTCGAAGAATCCCTTTGCGTTGTAGACGCTGATCGACCAGAACCCGTCAACCGGCGCGTCCTTCACCGTGAGCTTGTGGATGGTGCTGCCGTCGTTGGCCTTGAGAAACACGACCTTGTAGACCGCCGCTTCCGGTGGATTGAGGCCCCAGCTGGTGGCCGTGGCCATCAGGTGGAAGACCGGATCGACGTCGTTCCTGTTCGCGCCCATCCGCCGCTCCGTGGTCCCGCCGCTCATCGCCGCCAGTGCAGCGAGGTGATCGCGGATATTGCCCAGCGAGACCGGATCCCAGTTCGGCACCTCGAACGTGCCGCTGCCCGCCTGCTTGACCTCGATCCTGTCCTGCAGCGCGTTGGCGGCCTTGATATCCGTTGGGTCGTTGAAATCGGCGAAGGTGCGGATCACTACCAGGATGTAGCGCGTGCCCGCCTGCGTCCTGTCGAACGTGGAGGTGACCGGCGCGTAGACCACCGGCGGCGCGTAGTGGTCCTCGGTGATGACCATCACCGACATGAAGCGCTTGCCGGTGTCGGGCAGCGCGATCGTGACCGAACCGGCGTCGAGGTCGAATACGCCCGCGGAGTACAGTGTGTCGCGGTTCATGCGCACGACCACCTGCTTCTCGATCGGCGTCGGCGCACGATAGTGGAAGAGCTTGCCGAACCCGCCGAGCTTGACCGTGTTGCCGAAATAGCGGTCGGTCTCGGCGCGCGTGAAGTTCTTGACGGTAACCGGCACGGTCTTCTCACCCTCGGCGGACTTGCCCGACCCGTCTTGTTGCGCGCAAAGCGGAGACGCAGCCATGGCAAGCACAATCGTCAGGGCCAGAAGCTTGGTCGTGGACCCCGAATTCATGAGACCCCTCCTATTGTCTTCTCACTCGGTACTGCTTAATGTCTGGAATCACCGGGTTGCAACCTGCCTGGCTCGGTAATCTGAGTAATACCGATCTGCCACATGTCATGGGCCGCGCCGCGCACCTTACCCGGCGGTTCGGGCATTTCCAGGATCCAGGGCCCCTCCGCGAGGTCGATGAAAGGCAGCACATAGGGTGTGGTGGCGTTGTAGGTCAGGCCGCCGAGCTTGTCCTTGTAGCTCTCCACGAAGACGATCTGCCCATTCTCGGCACCAAGCCCCTTTTCGTGGGCGTAACGCCACTGCGCCATGCTCACCAGCGGGATCGACCAGATATAGGCCTGCACCGCCCGCTGGAAGTCCATCTCGTCAAAGAGCTTTTCGACGGTCGCGTCGGTGGGGTAACCATTGATGAAGGCGTGGGTGAATTCGAGCTTGCCGATGCGGGTGTCGAGGGTTTCGGCCTGTACGCTGACAACGCATACCAGCGCGATGATGGCGGCAAGCAAAGCCCGAAACGTGTGTCTTGTGTTCGATGCTCTCATAGTGCTTTGCCTCCTGTTGGATTTCCGGAACTCAGTTGAGTTTCACCAAGTCATCCGGTTTCCAGGTCTTGTCAAAGTAGGCCTTCCCCGGACTGTAGAGCCGTAGGATCATGAAGTAGCCTTCGCGCTTACTGGTCACTTGGCCATCTGAATTCCCGGCGGCTCCCACTCACGGGTCAGGATCGCCGGATCTGGTGAATACTCGCGCAGCACGACATAGAAGCTGCCATTTGGCGCCGGTAACCAGTTCGCCCGCTCCTTCTCGTCTTTGGGCTGCTCAGCGCTGATCGTGATGGTCACCGAGCCGTCTTTGGCAATTACCAGGCCCTCGGTACGGTCGCCGATCGCCCAGCGGTCGATTGGGTTTTCGATGTAGCGGCGGGTCTTCGAATCGTACATCGTCAGGGACCAGAAGGCTTTGACCGGCGGCGGCGTCTTCAGACTCAGCTTGTAAAGGTGATCGCCGGAAAGTGGTGCGCCGTCACCGTCGAAGTAGCCGACGTGGTAGGTGCTGACCTCCTTCTGGCTGTAAAGCAGCCCCATCATTGCCAGGCCGGCATGATTGACCGGCTGATCGCTCATGTCGGCTTCCAGGATGGCCTCAACCCAGCCGTTTACTTTCCGGGCAAAGGTTTTCGTGCGCGCAGTGACGATGGCGTGGGCATCTTTGGCAGCCCGCGTTAGTCCATTGCGGACGGCAGGATCGAGTGCGTCCCAGTCAAACTTCTGTTCAGGATGGAGGTCTACCTCACGCATCAGGTTAATCAAGATCGCGTCGCCAGGTTGCGGCGGGTTGCGCCGCAATATCTCATTGAGTGTCGTGAAAAACTTCCGGGCATCCGCCAGGTCCTCACGGCCGAAAATCGGATAATTGGCCGGATCGATTTTCTGTGGTTGGGGCTTTTCGACACCATACTGACTGAGCGGAATGAGCGATGTCTTGTCTTGCAGCGCGTTGGCCGCGACCAGATCAGCGGGTTTTCCATCGACCGCATATCGACCTATCGTCCAAACCATCGGGGTTCGAACCTCGACGCGTTGCACGCCCTCCGGCAGAACGCCTTTCCAACCCGGCGCTACCAGCGCGACGTCACCTCCTTTGAACCCTATTGTGTCCCATGAGATGCTTGCGTTCATATTGTGGTAGATGTCGCCGATAGGAAACCAATAATTCCGCTCCCCCATGTCGGGGATGCGAATCACCATCGGCTCGTAGCTGAGATCAAGGAAGGCACGGTTGTAAATCGTGTCGTTGTTTGGCGTCACGACCCAATCGTCCTTGGGGGTGACCAATTTCCGCGAAAAATTGAACTGGTTCAGCGTGACAGTATGGCCCCGCTTGGGATCCAGGGTCCCTTCATAAAACGTTCGATACAGATCCATGACCGGATAGCCATAGATGTAAGTCTGAACTCCGATTGAGTAGGCCAGGTCTTCACGCGCCTTATCGCCATTGTCCGCCGCCTGCGCCTGCACTGCCGCCAGCATGACGACAGCACATGCGAAGCTGAATATGGATGTCGTTTTTTGGTTCATTCGATTCCCCTTTTGAAATTCTTAAGACGAATGTTCACCGTGAACACAATTGTTTATTTGCCGTACTTCGCAAAATCCACCTCCTCGACGGGCGGCAACTTCCAACTCTGGTCGAAGAACGGTTCAGTTGGACCATAGAAGCGGAAGTAGGGGAACCAGGCTCGGCCAGGCACGGACTTGATCCAGTTGTTTTCCCAGCCCTTGGGTGCTTCTGGACCGATAAATATGGGCGTCGAGCCGTCGGGGTTGGTTTTGACCCCCTCATGCACGGATCCGCGCTCGGCCCGCTGCTGGTCGCTGGTGATCAATCCGCGGGTGTCCACATCGTAAACGGTGACCGCCCAGAACAGCTTGACCGGCGGGTTCGCAGGTACGTTGATCACGTAGGAACGATCACCCGCGAGTGCGCGGCCTTTGGTGTCCAGGAACATGCCCCCGTAACCCATGCCGAAACCCGGCTTGGGGAAAGACATCCGCTCGGACGTCGTACAGGCTTCATAGGTATAGCGTGCACGCGGGTCGAACCGGTCGTAATACTTTGTACGTTGGGTGTTCTCCATGGCATCGCCGGGCTCAGCGCCTTCGACGCGTCCCAGGATCAGGCGCTAGCCATCGTCGCGCAGCACGCCGGGCAAACGCTCGCGGAAGACCATGTTCTTGGCCATCGCTTCACCGACGACCACGGCGTCGGCCATGATCTTCTTCTGGCGTTCGGTCGGCTTGAACGGTTTACCCTTTTCAATTCCCATCTCCTTGAGAAAGTACATAAAGAAGCGATCGCGCTCTTCGACCGGTTCTTCCTGCAGGATGGCATGAAGCATCTCCCAGTATTTCATGCCGCGCGGCTGATAGTTCCGCCCAGGCTTGTTATCGGCCGGAATAATGGTCACAGCTTTGGGCGTTTCGCCGTTGTAGTAAAACTTGATCTGACTGATGACCTGGTCGCGTTCTTCCGCGGGCATTGTGAGGCGAATCAGGGACCAGAAGTTGTTGGTTTTGGACTCGATGTACTTGGCGCCCTCGATGTAAGGAATCTCGGTCTCCGGCGTTTCGGGACCGGTGATCACCCAGGTGCCACCGTTCCCCGCGAAGGGGCCGAACATGCCGAAATCCGCCAGGCCGCGCTGCCAGAAGTCGATGCCAAGTCCGATCACCGCGCCAGGCGGGATCTCGAGTACAGCCGCCTTGTCCTTGACGTTGGTCCAGGGGATCAGGTACGGAGTCGATTCGTTTGCCGTGAGGATCAGGGAACGGTCGTTGAACTGGGTCAGGTAGACCATCTGGTTCGGCTTCATGTCGTAGAGGTCGAGATAAGACTGCCGCCACTGCGCCTGCCCGACGATGGGCAACGACCAAAGGTAGGTCTGCACCGCGCGGTGGTAGTCCATCTCGTAATAAAGCTTCTCTGACGTCTGCTCGGTGGGGACGCCGTGATCGAACGTCAGTTCACCGATGTGGGTTTTCACCTTGTTCGGGAACTTATCTTCCTGTGCCTGCGCCTGTACGCCCCACGTTAAGACGCTGGCACAAAAAAAAGCGCCTGCTATTTTCAGAAATCGTTTCATGGTGATTGCCTTTATTTCGTTAGGGATGATCACTTTGTATACGTCGAAAAATCCTTAACTTTGTTGATCGTCGGAAACTTGTATTGGTCATTGAAGAACTCGGCTTTGGCACCGTATGCGCGCATGTAGGGGAACCAGCCACGGCCCGGGATGGTTTGCACATGGTTGGCTTCCCAGCCCTTGGGCGGAGAGTCGGAGCCGAGCAGCATGTAATAGGACCCATCGGCGTTCTTTCTGAGTCCCTCGGTCTTGCTGCCCATCGTCGCCTTGCCGCCGGCCGCACCCTTGCGATTGTCGATCAGGCAGCGGGTGTCGGTGTCATAGATGACAATCGACCAGAACAGCTCCGCAGGTACGTCTTTCTCGATGCGGGTCACATAGTTGTTCGCACCTTGCAAACGTTCGCCTTTCTCGTCCTCGAACTTGCCGATGTATGCCTGGGCCTTGCCCGGCATGGGGATAGTCATGGCGGGTGAGGTGGTGACCGCCTCGTATCCGTAGCGTGCGCGCGGATCAAAGATGTCGTAGTCGCGCATGCGCTGATCATTTTTGATCCCTTCGCCCCATTTTCCTCCGAGAATCATGCGCCAGTTGTTCTGGCGCAGCACGCCCTCAAGCCGCTCGTTGAACACGAGGGTTTTGGCCATCAGTTCACCGACCTTGGCGCCGTCTTCGAGGACTTTCCGCTGCCGCTCGGTAGGCTTGAAGGGCTTTCCTTTTTCGATGCCCAACTCCTTCAACCAGTACATGAACAGGCGGTCGCGTTCTCCGACCACCTCGTCGTTAATGCCGACATGCAGCATTTCCCAGAAGGCCAGGCCACGGGGCTGGTACTGGGCGGTAAATTTGTCCTCGCCGTCGATGATCTTGATGGCAGGTTTCTCTCCGTCGTTGTACAGACGGAGCTTAGCGCTCAGGGCCTTCACTTCTTCAGGCGTTCCAATGGCACGCAGCACGAAGAACACGCGGTCGGTGATAACGCGATGGACACGTTGACCGTCAGCCGGATCCGGCACCCTGTCCGCCGGCGTGTTCGGACCGACGATGACATGGGTTCCGCCATTTCCGTCGTTCGGACCGAACACCCCCACGTCACTGGGACTCTGCTGCCACATGTCGTCGATCATGCCGACAAAAAGACCTTTGGGAATTTCCAATATGACCGCAGCGTCCCGTGTGTTGGCAAAGCCAAAGAAGTAATCGGTGGTTTCATTGGCGGTCAGGATGCCGCGCCGTTCGTTGAAGCGGGTAACAGATACCAGCGTGTTATAGCCGTAATTCGGGTAATTTTCTGTGTAGGCCTCGTGCCAACGGGTCATACCAACCAGGGGGATGCCCCAGAGGTAAAGTTGGGATGCCCGCTGGTGGTCCATCAGGTCGTAGATTTTTTCGGCCTCGCCCACCGCCGGAAAGCTGTGATCAAGCTTAAAATCGCCAAAAAAGGTATTCACGGTACCCGTCACCGGCATCAGGTTCTGAAACTCTGTTTCACTCTGCTGTGCCGCTTTGGCCTGTACGCCCGACCACACGACCACTGCACACACGAAGGCGGACAGTGCATTTAGTTTTCTAAGCATGAGTCTTTTCCTCTCGGTTCTGTTACCTGTGCCTGCACGGCAATCAGATTTCGTGATTGATGGCTGTCAGTCGATAGCGCCGGCGACACCACCGACCACGGCACCGGCACGGGCGCCGCGTTTGCCGCCGATAATGCCGCCGATAACGGCGCCGCCGATCGCGCCGCCCAGGATGCCTGCCTGTGCCGGCGGTGCGGGAACCGTCAGATTAACCACCAGGGCCAGCATCACCGCGGCCAGTGCGCCCTTGGCACCAGAAAAAAATAAAGCAACCTGTGACCTGTTCATTTTCCACCCCCTTTGCTGCCGCCGGCGACCGGTTGATCGTCGCGCCAGACCTGATGTTCCACGCTGCCGTCGCGCTTTGTGATGACAAACTCGCCATTTGCCTTGCCGGCGATCCAGGTTCCCGCAGCGGTGGTACCAGAGAGCGCGGTGTAGACTCCCTTGCCATTGGCCTTGCCGTTCTCGAAGCCGCCCTCATAGAGACCGCCATCGACGAACAGCAGGGTGCCCTGGCCATGGCGTTCCCCGGCGCTGAAGCCGCCATGGTACGCGGCGCCGTCAGCGGTGACCTCGAAGCCCTCACCCTGCGGCACGCCCGCCGACAGATCGCCCTGATAGCGGCTCCCGTCGGCGCCCTGAAAAAAGGGGACGTTACCCTTTTTCCTTGTTTTTTGATTTTTTGTTTTTTGATTGGATAGGCAAAGCGCTACGTGCGCATCATCAAGGGTCTTCCCATCAAGAAGTCTACTTGGGAAACAGGAACTGCCAGGTAAAGCCGATCTGCCAATCCGGGGCACCGTCGGGCCGGACGACGTTGTAGTACGCCTCCAGCCGAGAGTTGATGGCCTGGTTGCCGACCTTGAAGATGCGGCCGACGCCGCCACCCACCGGTACGGTCCAGCGGTTGTCCGCGTCCGCCTTCCAATTGGCCGTCAAGACCATGTCACTGATCAGGAACCAGCCGTTGTCAAGGTTGTAGTTGACGAAGGGCTCGACCAGGAGTTGGCTCACCTCCTTGCGATCCGAGTCGCCGGCGAAGGACCAGAGTTGGCGTCCCAGAATGCCCATAGAGCCCCACTTGGGCTGAGTCAGAAAGACCGCGGTCGGCCCGGCGCTCCATTTCTTGCTGCCGAGCTGATCGTTTGTGGCCGTGGGCATCATGATGGACGGGCCGACGCCCCAGATCACCTTGCCGACCTTCACCGGCGAGAAGAAGGAATAGTTGGTCCCCCATCCAGGGCCGTCTCCCTGGACAGGGTTGGGTATGCCGGGGATGCCGGTGACCTGTCCGGGGGTCGATCAGCGGTGCGATGACGCGGTTGACCAGGTTCCAGTCGCCGACAGTCACCGGCACTACTGGCTGTATATTGAGGAAGCTCGCCTCGCCATTGTCCGCCCCGTAATCGAACTGGAACTTGAACGGCAGGCTGATGAGCGAGCTGATGGGATTCTGGACCGCGGAGCGCAGGTCGCCGCCGCCCTTGTCGTCCTGTGCCTGGGCCATTGTGCCGCCGAGCGTCATGATTGACGCCAGCAACGCGACTACAGCCCTTCTGTTGCGGTGTTTTGTTTCCAATTTGACAACCTCTTGCTTTCGTCGACGTATGTTTGTCAGCGGCGACGTCTCAGGCGCCGGCGCTCGTCTTCCAGCCGACGCCGCTCGTAGGTCAGCTCGCGCCGTTCGTAGTTCCGTGCCGCGCGGCGCCGGTCGCCGGACCGAATCGCGCCGGCGACACCGCCGACAACGGCACCAACTCCCGCACCGCGTCGGCCGCCGATGATCCCGCCAAGAACGGCCCCGCCGAGCGCACCGCCCAACAGGCCCGCCTGCGCGGGCGGAACAGGCGCCGCAAGATTGACGGACAAGGCCAATGCCGCCGCGATAAGTGCACCCTTGGTGATGTTCGAGATTCGCAAGGCTTGTGACCTGTTCACTGCTCACCTCCGCCGCCGCCAGCGACCTGGTGATCGTTGCGCCAGAGTTGTTTCTTGGTAGTTCCATCAGCCCTGGTGACCAGGAATTCCCCGTCTGCCTTGCCGTCGCTCCAGGTGCCCTCGAAGACGTCATCGAAGGGGTCGGTGTAGACGCCCTTGCCATTGGCCTTGCCATCCGCGAAGCCACCCTCGTAAATGCCTCCATCGGCGAACAGCAGGGTGCCCTCGCCATGACGTGCGCCGTCGGCAAACTCGCCCTCGTACTTGGCGCCGTCTGCCGTAACCTCGAAGCCTTTACCCTGCGGCACACCCCCTGCGAGCTCGCCCTGGTAGAGGCTGCCGTCGGTGCCCTGATAGAGTCCGTACCCATCGGGCTTGTCGGCCTTGAAACCGCCCTCGTAGCGACTGCCGTTGGCAAGCTCCAGCGCGCCGAAACCATCGAAAAGACTGTCCGCGAAGCCGCCCCTATAACGGTCCTCCCCCTCCTGCTCCCGACTCTCCAGGACACCCTCTCCATCGGCCTTGCCGCCGCGCATGACCCCTTCGAAGCGCACTTGGCGCTGACCGGATACGGTCACCTCGAGAACCCCTTGGCCCGCAAGCCGGCCGTCCTCGCAACCGCCGCTCCACTGAATGACCTCACCCAGCTTTAGGCGCTCATCGGACCAGACCATGCAATCCGAGCCATCAACTGCTAACCAATGATCCGCGGCAAGCGCAGGCAAGGATAGCGCTGCCAGCAGGATCGCACAGAGGCGTCTCGCTTGCGGGAATGCCTTGTTGTCGAGTTGCATTGTCGTTCGACCTCTCGTTGTCGATGTTTGATGATGGATTCGACCGGCCCGATTCCGGACCGGTGGGGTTGTAGACTCAGAACGCGGGCGTCATCGGACTCGCGATCGCCCGCAAACTCACTGCACCTTCTCGATATCGGGCAGCACTCATCTGCGATCCAGAAATGCCTGCTTGGGCGAGTAGAGCCGGAAATAGGGGAACCAGGCGCGCCCGGCCTCGGTGGGGGTCCAGTTCTTGGCCTTGTCGCCCTCCGGCTTGTCGGAACCGCTGGTTAATGCGGGCAGCGTGGACCGCTGCCCGCGGTAGGTGCGTAGAGGCTCGATCCAGCCTCAGTTGCCCGATGCCGTTTTCAGCGTCGCCAGCGCATCGTCCACATTGAACTTCGCCGGCTTCTGGCGTGGCGGGAACTCCTGGAAGGTGTCGATGTACTCCTTCACGAAGGTCTGTGCTGGAACCAGGGCGAAGATCCGACGAATCCACCAGGTCTTGTAGTTGTTCGCGTCGGTATCCGCGCGCTCGAAAGGATCGGTGCGCAGGTTGAAGATCTTGGGAATACGCAGCGGCACGAAGGGCTCGCTCCAGACCATGAAATCCTTCTCGCGCTGCTCCATGAAGACTAACTTCCAGTCATCGTAGCGTAGGCTGACGAGCTGGCCGCCGTCGTTCCAGTAGAAGAACTCGCGCCGCGGCCAATCCGCGCCCTCGCCCGCCTCGCCGGCCAGGTTGGGCAGCAGGTTGTAACCGTCGAGATGGACCTTGAACTCCTTGTCGCCAACTGTCGTTCCCTGCTTCAGCGCCGGCTTGATCTCGGGGTTGCCGGCGGCGGCCATCAGCGTGGGTACCCAGTCCAGCGCCGAGGTGCTGTCGTTGATCACGGTGCCGGCTTTGAACTTGGCCGGCCAGCGCGCGAACATGGGCACTCGGTAGCCGCCCTCCCAGTTGGTGTTTTTCTCGCCCCGGAACGGCGACAGGCCGCCGTCTGGCCATTCGTTGTAGTGCGGGCCGTTGTCCGCGGTGTACAAGACGATGGTGTCGTCGGCGATGCCGAGTGTGTCGAGCAGGTCCAGGACTTGGCCCACATGGCCGTCATGCTCCACCATGCCATCGGCGAAGATGCCGAGTCCGGTCACGCCCTCACTCTCCTCCTTGAGGTGGGTGTAGAAGTGCATGCGAGACGTCGAGAGCCAGGTGAACCAGGGCGTGCCGGCCTCGGTGCTGCGCTTGATGAAGTCCATGGCGCGGCCGACGAACTCCTCGTCCGCGGTCTCCATGCGTTTCTTGGTGAGTGGCCCTGTGTCCTCGCATTGCTGCATGCCCATTGGGCCGAAGCGGGGATCCTCGACGTCGCTCGGAGTATCCGTGGCCTTGCAGTCTAAGACGCCGCGGGGGCCGAACTCGGCGCGGAACGCCGGATCCTTCGGATAGTCCGGATTCTCGGGCTCTTCTTCGGCATTGAGGTGATAAAGGTTGCCGTAGAACTCGTCGAAGCCATGCACCGTGGGCAGGAACTCGTTGCGGTCGCCAAGGTGGTTCTTGCCGAACTGACCGGTGGCGTAACCCAGCGGCTTGAGCATTTCGGCCAGGGTCGGGTCTTCCTTTTGGATACCGATGGAGGCGCCGGGGAAACCGACCTTGGTCAGCCCGGTGCGGATCGGGGACTGACCCGTGATGAACGCGGAGCGCCCCGCGGTGCAGCTTTGCTCCGCATAGTAGTCGGTGAAGAGGACTCCCTCAGTGGCGATGCGGTCGATATTGGGCGTCCGATAGCCTGCCATGCCGCGGCTGTATCCGCTGAGGTTGGTGATGCCGACATCGTCGGACATGATCATCAGGATGTTTGGTTTTCCGGCCTGGGCAAGCGCCTGCAGCGGGACTGCCGAGAGCACGGCGAGCCCGGTCAGCATCAACAGGAGTCGTTTCTTCATCGCGTATTTCCTCTTTGTGGGGGAGTTGAGAATGGTTCGGACTCGGGTTTCGTTCCGTTCTTGGCCGCTTCGACCGCCCAGGCGATCGCATCCAGCAAGGCTTGCCCGTCGATCGGTTTGTGGAAGAAGCCGGCGGCTCCAATGCGTCTCGCCGCCTCGCGGTTTTGCTCGCTGTCGTAGGCCGTCACAAAGATCACGGGGAGCCGATTGCCTTGGCGCGCAAGCAGTCCAGGCAGCTCCAGTCCCGACACTTTCGGCATGCGGATGTCTGCGACCACGCAGGCAGGTTCTGCGAAACGCCGGGAGTCGAGCAGATCCGGCACCGTCTCGAAGATCTCGGCGCGCATCCCCGCCGACTGCACCAGACGCGCCAGGGCTTTCCGCACCGAGGGCTCGTTATCGACGATATAAACCGTGATCCGAGCGGGTGTCACGGGCGTTAGTCGATGTGCCCCTTCTTGTGCTGGTCCACCAGATAGCCTCCGACGGCACCGGCGCCGGCTCCGATCAGGGCGCCTGCCCCCCAGTTGCCGCTCAGAGAGCCGATGAGACCGCCCCCAACTGCCCCCATCAGGGCGCCGCTTCCGGCGCGTTGCCCAGTTGTGCTGCCGCAGCCGGTCAAGGCGAGGGAGCCCGCGAGAACCAAGGCGATGGTCGATTTTTTCATGGTCTGCTTCTCCGCTCGTCAGCCCTTGCAGGGGTACTTGTCTTCCAACGCCCGAACGACGCCCATCACCGGCATCTCCTTCATCAACGCCTTGTCGCGCGCATTGGATTTGGCCCAGGCAACGAATGCGACCCGGGCGTCCTCCAGCGTCGCGGAGGCCGGGTAGCAGATCAGGCGCTTGAGGGTCTTACCGTCGCTGACGGCGTCGTGATACTGCACGGTCGCCTCCAAAAAGGCCCGGCAGGAATAGATCGCCGAGGCGTAGTCCGCGTGGTCGGTGGGCGCCGAGCAAAGCTCGTAGAGATCCATTGTTGTCTCGAGGGAGAAGTCGGTCTCGCCAACCTCTGCGATCGCAATCCAGGGAATCAGGAATGTGGCTGCGGCTGCGGACCACAAAGCTCTTGCCGCCATTGATATCTCCTCCTGGTCGTTAGTGACCTGGAAAGACACTACAGCGGAAAGCAAAGGACGGATATAGGACTTTGGTCCTATACGGGCGCTGGAAACGGTCGGTTCGTCGTGTGCGATTGAGGAGGTGTTACAGGCAGGCCAGCGACTCGAATCCGATGCGTTGACAGACCCGGACAAGGTCCGCCACATGGGTGACGCCGAGCTTCTCCACGACCCGCGCGCGGTGAACTTTAACGCTCTTCTCCGCGATCCCGAGGTGAGCGGCAATCTGCTTGTTGAGAGCGCCCGTGATCAGGCAACGCAGCACCTCCCTCCCGCGGGGGTTAGGGGCGCCACCGGCATTTAGAGCGCGGGATCGAGTAAAGGCACCGGACGACCAAAAACGCCCTACCTGCCGGTTCCGGCTCGGGCTCAATCAACCGAGCCACTCGACCACCGGCTCCAGCGTCAGACCCTTTGCGCGCTTTGCGAGCCGTCGGTCAAAGGTCAAAAACGCGGTCGCGCGCAAGCTGCGCGCCAGGTGCAGGGCATCGGCGAAATCTAGCCCGGCATCGAAGGCATCTAATGCTGCGATCAACGCGGCACGATCTCCGACGGTGATGCGCTCGATACCCACAAGTCCACGCATCACTCGAGAGATGTCCTGCTGTGGAAGCTCGTAGAAGCCGCGCATGACCCACTCGAATTCCAACAACACCGTCACAGAAACAAAGGCCCGCTCGGAAAGCGCCGCCACGGCGGCCGGGCGCTGCCGAAGGGCTTCCGCGTCATCCGGGTCATCGATGAAGAACCGGGCCAGGACGTTGGTGTCGAGCGACTTCATGGCCGCCCGCGTGCGAGCAGCGAAGCCGGATCGAAATCCTCCAGGCGGCGTGCAATTCCTCGCGACGGTGCCGTGACCATACCGGCGAGTCCCGAGAGATCCTCGCTGGGAACCGAACGGACCACGCGCAGCCGCACGCCGTCGGCTTCCTCAAGCACCTCGAGTTGCGTGCCGGTGCCCAGGCCCAACCGCCGGCGCAGGGCGGCAGGCAGCACCACCTGACCCTTGGACGAAACAACGACGGTAGCCATGGCTGGTTCTCGTGAGCTATCGGGATCATCGAATGTCTCGAATCTACTTTGCCTTACAGAGTAAGTCAAACACTTCACCGCGCGGCAGAGGCCCCTCTCCGCTGCCGAGCAGCCGCGACAATCGCGCGAAAATCGGGGATTTACCACGCAACCCGAAACACCTGGAAGCCGACGGTAACGGTCGGACCCGGCGGTTAGGGATTCTCGAGGCTTTCGGCAGGTTCTGATGAGCCTCAACGCCTGGACTGCGCGTGCAAATGCGATTGTTGCAGGCAGCGTAGACCCGAGGCGATGCCTAGGTTCTCAGACCGGTCAGGGGCTCGACCGCGGCGCGCTGGCAGCTTTGAACGAGCTCGGCCACGGAGGTCACGCCGAGCTTCTCCATTGCCCGCGCGCGGTGAATCTTAACGGTCTTCTCCGTGATGCCGAGGTGGGCGGCGATCTGTTTGTTTCGGGCACCGGTGATTACGCAGCGCAGCACTTCCAGCTCGCGGGGGGTGAGGGACGCGATCCGCTCCTGCAGCACCTGGACCTCCAACCGTTCGGACCGGGCTGCCCGATGGCGAAGCAGGGCCCGGTGCACCGCATCCAGTAGGTCCTCCTCACCGACCGGTTTGGTGAGGAAATCGACCGCGCCCTTCTTCATCGCCTCCACCGTCATGGGGATGTCGCCGTGGCCGGTGAGGAAAACGATGGGCAGATCGACACTTCGGTCCGCCAGCTCCGCCTGCAGCGCCATCCCGCCCTGCCCCGGCATGCGCACGTCCAGCAGGATGCAGCCCACACTGTCGCTGCAGCTCCGGCCGAGGAACGCTGCGGCGGAGGCGAAGGTCTCGACCGCAAGACCCGCTGAGCGCAGCAGCCGTTCCAGCCCCTTGCGCACGGCCAGGTCGTCATCGACGACATAGACGACATCCTTCACTTCAGTCATGGCTTTTCTCCGGGTCGGCCAGCGGGAGAGTGAAGCAGAACCTCGCGCCGTCGGTGCCGTTCTCGCCCCAGATCCGCCCGCCCTGCTCCTCCAGGATGCGCCGGCAGATGGCGAGCCCCATCCCCAGGCCGCCCGACTTGGTGGTGTAGAAAGGGTCGAAGATCTGCGAGAGCACATCAGGTGCGATGCCGGGACCGCTGTCCTCGATGGTCACCAGCGCGGCATGCTGGCCCTGGCGCTCGGCGCGAATCCGAATCTTCCGCCTCGCAAGTGGAATCTTGGACAGGGCTTGTACGGCGTTTGCCAGCAGGTTCACAATCACCTGCAGAGTCTCCACCCGGCCGGCCTCCACCGGCGGCAGGTCCGGGTCCAGCTCCTCCTGGACCCGGATCCCCTGGTCCTCGATCTTGCCGCGCATCAGACCGAGCACCTCATGGACCGGCTCCTGGATCTGGAAGCGCTCGTGCTCGACCTCACCCTTGCGCAACATGACGCGCAGATGGGCAATCACCTCTCCCGCGCGCTTGTCGTCACGGACGATGTCGTCGAGGATCTCGCGCAACTCCTCGGTGCCCAGTCTTTCCGATTCCAGGAATCGGCGCGCGGCCTGCGCATTGCTCAGTATGGCGGCCAGGGGCTGATTGAGCTCGTGGGCGAGCACGGAGACCAGCTCGCCGAGGATATTGGCTCGGCCAAGACGCTCCATCTCACGGCGCGTGTGTTCCAGGTTCCGCTCGGCCGCAAGCCGTTCCGTGACGTCCTCGCCGATGCTGAGCAGGCCGGCATAGCCGCCGTCCCGGTCGTTCAGGCGCACCGTCGACCAGTCCAGGGAACGCAGGGCGCCGGAGGCGCACACCAGGTCCCAGCGGCTGCGCGGACGCGGGCCGGTTCGGGATGCCGCGGCGAGACGTTCGGCCAGCGCCGCCTGGTCGGACGTCTGAACCAACGCGGTCATGGGTTGCCCGATCAGGTCTTGGGAGCGATGGCCGATCAACCGTTCCAGGAAGGGATTGGCGTAGTTGACCCGTCCCTCGCTGTCGATGCCGATCACCGCCAACTGCACTTCGGTCAGGAGGGAATGCCAGCGCGCCTCACTGGCGCGGATCTCCTTGGCGTAACGGGATGCCAGCACCGCCTCCGAGACAAGCTCATAGCTCAGGGCCAGCACGATGGCGAGAAAGGCGAAGCCGATCATGTAGGGGGTGGCGATCAGCCCCGCGTCGACCAGAGGCGCGTGGATCCCGCCGAGTACAATGAAGGTCGCCACGCTGCCGCCCACCAAGACCGCCCGCCGCCGATCGCCTCCGCGCCATACCCTCGCCGCCGCATCCACCACGTAGATGACGATCAGCACAGAGGCGAGGTTCGCCGAGTGAGCCCAGGGGTTTGGCTGTCCCACGGCCAGCGTGAACTGCTCCCCCCAGAAGGTCGGCATCTGCTCGAGGACTGTGATCTGCGAGTACACAAGGCTGAACGGCGATAGCCAGTTTGCCAGGATCGCTACCAACCATAGGGTCGTGATGAGGACGGCCAGCCAGCGTCGTGCCGTCGGCAGGCGCGCCCGGACGAACCAGACCATGGGCACCAGGAGCGTGAAGACGAAGAGGTTCTCCCACCGAAGTAGTACCCGATAGGCATCGATCGACTGCGCGTGCATCAGGGCGGGCTCCGTCATGGCTCCCGCGCCGGCGCTGAAGGCCATGACCACCGAGAGCAGATAGACATAGGAGCGCTGGTCCTTGAACCAGAGCAACAGGTGCAACAGGCCCAGCATGAAGCTGGCAGCCGCGCACATGGACCAGGCGATGGTGAGGAAGCTCACGTTATTAGGACGCTCAACAGGCACCGACTCGCCATTTTAACGGCAAAAAGGCGCCCGTCTTGGTGACACCGCTCCTGCGGTGTCACCGGTCTCTTGGACGCTCCTGCGCCCGGCATGCCCAGCGCGCTTGGTTTCGGTCTCGCAGTGGATTTGCGTAATCTGGCGTGAGCCCGGTGGGTGGCCACCGGAGGTCGGCCGCGAGGGCAAGTCGGATCGACTCGGCTTGCGCACCGCGAGAGCGGCCAAGAGATGCGTGACACCTGGGGGAGAGCGGTGTCACGAGGGATTGAATGGGTATCATCAACCTATGGTCTTCGCCGATTCGCTGATTGACGGCCCCGAAAGAAGTGACCACAATTCAGGAGAACTACCGCCTAATGGGTTCGCAATGCAAGTATCAATTCGAGAATTAAAGGCACATTTATCCCAATACCTCAGTCGGGCACAGGCTGGACAAAGCCTTGAAATCACCTCACACCGCAAGGTCGTGGCGCGGATCATCGGAGTACCTACCCCATCGGACCAGGGACTTGCTCGATTGGTGGCCGGCGGAGCGGCGACCTGGGCCGGCGGCAAACCCGCCGGTGCGAGTCTGCGCCTGAGCGCCAAAGGCACGCCGGTTTCCCAAATGGTGATGGAAGATCGCGGTTGATGCTCTACTGCGACACCTCCGCCCTGCTCGAGCTGTACATCGAAGAAGCACACAGCGATAGGCTCAAGTCACGAGTCGCCGAAGCGGATGCCGTGGCGGTGTGCCGCATCGCGTGGGCCGGGGCCCAGGCCGCGCTGGCGCGCCGCGCCAGGGAAGTGCCGGAAGACCGGCCCGTCATCGAGGCGGCCAAAGCAGCGCTGACGAGCGACTGGCCGCATTACCTTGTGCTTGAAGTGAGTCAGTCAGTAGTCGAACGTGCCGGAGACTACGCCGACACCTTCGCCCTGCGTGGTTACGACAGCGTGCAGTTGGCGGCGGCGTTCGAGGCTGGGCAGATCTCCGAGACCATCGTCGACTTCGCTTGCTTCGATGTGCGCCTGAACAAGGCCGCGCAGCTTTTGGGAATGCGCGCGGTCTTTTCGAACCTGGAGAATGCGGCCTGCTGATCGGACGCGACCTCCGGAAGCCGATGGCAACGATCAGGCCCTGGGCCCCGGGGTCCGGGAGATTCGGATTCGCGATGCTGCCGGCACCAGCAGGGACGGGACCGTCCGCCACTGGTCCGTGGACCACGACCGGACCGAAAATCGCTCGATGCTCTCCAGATTTGCGCGCTTCGACCCGCTAGGACTTAGAATCAACCAGTGTCATCAAGGCGCTGACATCACGAGCCGCATGAATATTAAGGATCTCAGCGAGCGCGACATCTGCACCAAGTTCATCACCCCGGCACTGGTGGGGGTTGGTTGGACGCACAGTCGATTTCGCGAAGAGGTCAAGCTGACGGACGGACGGGTCATCGTCCGTGGAAAGCTGGCGTATCGCCTGCAGAATCCAGCGGCCAAGGGAGGTCCGAAGCGAGCAGATTACGTTCTATACGCCAAAGGAAGTATCCCGATCGCGGTCATCGAGGCCAAACGCGCGATCTACGATCTGGGCCACGGCATGCAGCAGGCGCTGGATTACGCGGAGATGCTGGACGCCCCCATCGCGATCAGCTCCAACGGAGACGGATTTCTCCTGCACGACCGCACCGGGATCACCCAGCCCACGGAGCGCGAGCTCTCTCTAGAAGAATTCCCTTCCTACGACGACCTCTGGGCGATCTATCAGCAATGGAAAGGCATCGAGTCCGAGCCCCAGCAGAAGCTCATTGTCCAGCCCTACCATACGGACGGCAGCGGCAAGGAGCCGCGCTACTACCAGCGGGTCGCGGTCAACCGCACCATCGAAGCCATCGCCCGAGGCCAGCAGCGTATCCTGCTCGTCATGGCCACGGGCACGGGAAAGACCTACACCGCCTTTCAGATTGTCTGGCGACTGTGGAAGGCCAAGAAGAAAGAAACGCATCCTCTACCTCGCCGACCGCAATATCCTCATCGACCAGACCATCCAGCAGGACTTCGCCCCGTTCGGCGAGGTCATGCACAAGATCACCAACCGCACCGTCAAGAAGAACTACGAGATCTACCTCTGCCTGTATCAGGCCGTTACCGGAACCGAAGAATGGAAGCAGATCTACCGCCAGTTCCCCGCCGACTTTTTCGACCTCGTCGTCATTGACGA
>CALOFM010000030.1:0-56620 GCA_942492625.1 uncultured Gammaproteobacteria bacterium
ACGCTCGAGCAAGGTCGGGAAGACGCCGAAATGCTCGTAGGCCTTACCGAGTAGATCCCAGACCGGGTCGATGACATCCGCGCCGTGCGTGTCCACGCGCAGATCTTCCGCCTCTTTGTAGTGGCCGGCTATGTGGGCATAGTGGATGCGCTCGCCCGGGAGGCGGGTAAGAAAATCCACGGGATCGTATCGGTGATTGATGGAGTTGACGCAGATGTTGTTGATGTCCAGGTGCAGGCCGCAGTCGGCCTCTTCGAGTACCGCGTTGACGAAGTCAATTTCGTCCATCTCTTTGCCGGGAGCGGCGTAGTAGGAGACGTTCTCCAGGGCCATGGGCCGCTCCAGGACATCCTGAACCCGGCGTACGCGCCGAGCCACATGATGCACGGCCTCTTCGGTAAAGGGGATGGGCATCAGGTCATAGAGGTGGCCGTCATCCGAGCAATAACTCAGGTGCTCCGTGTAGGCGCGGATACCATGCTCGTCGAGAAACAGCTTCAGGCGATTGAGGAAGTCCAGGTCGAGAGGCGCGGGGGAGCCGATCGACAGTGACAGCCCGTGACAGACGAACGGGAAGCGCTCGGTCAGGGAGCGGAACAGGCGCCCGCCTCTACCGCCGATGCCGATCCAGTTCTCCGGCGCCACTTCCCAGAAGTCGACCCGAGAAGGGGGCTGCTCGGCCGCGGCGTCGATGAAATCGCGCCGCAGGCCGAGACCGGCGCCATGAACAGGGTAGCTTGCGTTGCTCATGGCTGGTCGGGCAGGCTTACTTCTTGTCCTTGTCTTCGCCGCACTTGCCCTCGCCGCACTTGCCGTCCTTCTGCTCCTTGCCTTCCATTTTTTTGCCTTCGCCGCACTTGCCCTCGCCGCACTTACCGTCCTTCATTTCCTTGCCTTCGCCTTCCTTCATCGCGGCGCCGCAATTGGTTTCTCCTTCCTTCATCTTGCCGCCGCACTTGCCTTCTCCGCCTTCATGGCTGCTTGCAAGCACCATGTAGCCGCTCTGCAGCCGGGTGGCGCCGAAGGGATTGTCGGCGGCGTTGGCGACGTTGACCGCGGAAAGGCTCCCGACGAAGGCGGTTCCGATAACGGCGGCGACGGGCTTGATACAGTTCTTCTTGGTCACGATAATCTCCTGATGTGTCATTTTTGGTGATTGTCGGGGCAGGCAAAGGCCGCGTAGTTTTTCCTACTCTATTACCAACCCGTACGCTAGGTATTTGCATGCATGGCGTTTAAAGGTGAGATCTGCAAACAGATTTCCCCCCGCCCCATGTCTGCCACTGCCCTGTTAGACCCGCTTTCACGGGATCTTCTTTCGGGGATGGGGTAGAGATTTTGTGGGATATGGTTCGTTGCCTTCAGGATGATCGTTTTCGGCCATTGCCCGCCAATCGTTCCAGGCATTCCATGTAGGGCTGCTCGTTCGGCGGCAGTCCCGACTGTTGGGATTCCCATAGGCTGCGGGCCAGGCACTCCATGATCCGGTGCTCCGCCTCGTGGGCGTCACCCGCCGAGCGCACCAACCGCTGGTAGAGGCCGCGTACACCGGGAGGTCTGTCTGTACCCACCTGCTCGTGGATGGCAAGGTGCAGGGACAGGTGCAGAAAGGGGTTGGTCTCACCCCCGTCCGGGTGGAAATCCCGTGCCAGCGCGGCATCGGGAGTTTCCAACAGGGCCTGGTATTCGGGATGCTCGCGGATTATCTGCGCAATCCGGCTCTCCAGGGGCTCGAGGAGCTCGTCGCTGCTGGCCTTGCGCCATGCATCCAGGAAATAGCGGCGCATGCTGTCTCGATCTTGGCTGAACATTGGGCGATGAGTTGAAGCTTGATCTTGGTTGGAAGTTGGGGGTGGCTAGGAGGCTGTCTGACTTACGACTATCCTACTGCGGAATCGCGGATGCCGGCCCGATTTCCCCCGCTATCTCGTTAAATAGGGCAGGCTATTCGCCTCGATCGCGGGAAAATCGGTCTCGGCCTCGCGCTCCCTCGCTACGGACGCGCAAGTCAGACAGCCACCTAGGGTCCGGCAAAAGCCGCGTCAGGTCTTCTTTGGGTCCGGCTCTTTGGTCTTGTCCCGAAACTCGCACAGGTCACCGATGACGCACTCGGTGCACCTGGGACCGCGGGCGGTGCAGGTGTAGCGGCCGTGGAGGATCAGCCAGTGGTGTGCGTCCTTGAGAAACTCCGGCGGCACGAACCGCAGCAGCTTCTTTTCCACCTCCAAGGGCGTCTTTCCCGGGGCGATGCGTGTGCGGTTGGATACGCGAAAGATGTGGGTGTCCACGGCCATCGTGGGCTCCCCGAAGGCCGTGTTCAGCACCACATTGGCCGTCTTGCGGCCAACGCCGGGGAGCGCCTCCAGAGACTTGCGGTCTGCAGGGACCTGTCCCTGGTGATCCGCGGCCAAGATGGCACAGGTCTTGATGATGTTCCTGGCCTTGCTGTTGAACAGCCCGATGGCGCGGATGTAATGCTTCAGTCCATGCTCCCCCAAGGAGAGGATGGCCTCCGGGGTGTTGGCGACGGGGAACAGCCGGGCGGTGGCCTTGTTCACACCCTTGTCGGTTGCCTGGGCCGAGAGGATGACCGCCACCAGCAGCTCGAACGGGGTGCGGTACACCAGCTCCGTGGTGGGGGCCGGGTTTGCGGCCCGCAGCCGTTCGAAGATGGCCTGTCGTTTGTCCTTGTTCATGGCGTTGCCAAGCATAGAGGGGGCGGGCGGCTGCGCCAAGCTTCTTGCAAGATTCAGATTGCTGTATAAAATTACAGTTTTATTAATCGCCCTGTACAAAAAATCACTGGAGGGAAACAGGCCATGTCTCGCGAGCTTACACCGCGACAGCGCCAGATCATGGATCTCATCCGCCGTCACATCCGAGACACCGGCATTCCCCCCACCAGGGCGGAGATCGCGCGGGAGCTCGGCTTTCGTTCGGCCAACGCCGCGGAGGAGCACCTACGGGCACTGGCCCGGCGGGGGGCGATCGAGCTGCAGCGCGGCACTTCCCGCGGCATCCGTTTGCTCGAGGCAGCGGAGGATGAGCTCCTTCTGCCGGTGGTGGGCAGGGTCGCCGCGGGCAACCCCATCCTGGCCGAGGAGCATATCGAGGATCACCATCGGCTCGACCCGGATCTGTTTCGGCCCCGAGCCCATTACCTGTTGCGGGTGCTGGGCAGCAGCATGCAGAACGCGGGCATCCTCGACGGCGATCTGTTGGCGGTGCACCGCACCCCCGAGGCCGGTAACGGCCAGATCGTGGTGGCGCGTTTGGAGGACGAGGTGACGGTCAAACGCTTTCGCCGTCACGGCCGCTGGCGCCATCGGGTGCAGCTGTTGCCGGAGAATCCGGCTTTCGAGCCCATCCTGGTGGATCTGCGGTCTCAGGATCTGGTGATCGAAGGGCTGGGGGTGGGGGTGTTGAGGATGGGGTTGGATGGGGCGAGGCGGTTGTGATCTTCTCGACTCCACGGGTTTTGTGAAAACCAAATAAGATAGGTCGGGTTAGGCGTTGTTTGCCGTAACCCGACAAACAGTCATCAGAATATGAGCCTTGAGCAACTCCTCAACAAACGCCCGGACCTCTGGCGGGGTAGGGCGGCATCCCCCGCCACCCCGCGGGGCGTGCCCACGGGTTTTACCGCCCTGGATACCCGGCTGCCCTGGGGTGGCTGGCCGCCGGGGGCCCTGAGCGAGATCCTGGAAAGGCGCCCCGGCGATGCCTTTGCGCTGGTGCTGCCTGCCCTGGCCCGCTTGAGCTCGGAGGCGCGTTGGCTACTGCTGATCTCCCCGCCCTTGTTGCCCTATGCCCCGGCCCTGGCCGCTTGCGGTCTGGACCTGTCCCGGCTGGCGCTGGCGGAGGCGGGGGAGGAGGCCGCTTGGGCCGCCGAGCAGGGGCTGCGTTCCGGGGCCTGCAGTGCGGTGCTCGCCTGGGGCGGGCGCTGGAAGACATCGGCCCTGAGGCGGCTGCAGCTGGCGGCGGAGGTGGGGGGCGGTATCGCCCTGCTGTTTCGGGGTGAGTCGGCGGCCCGGGAGCACTCCCCGGCGGCCTTGCGCCTGCAGGTGCGCCCTTCGATGGCCGGGGCGGAGGTGAGGGTGCTCAAGCAGCGCGGGGGCCGTGCCGGGGCGGTGGTGGAGCTGACTTTACTATGAAACTGTTGCCGCGACACCGAAGGCGGGCGAAAAGACAAACAAGATGGACTGTGAGTTGACAGAAATCGCCTTGTAATGCACTGGCTCGCCATCCATCTGCCCGATTTACCCTTGGAGGTCTACACGCGGGCCCTGGAGGTCGAGACCCCGTTGGCGGTGAGCCAGCGGGGCAAGGTGGAGCGGGTCCTGTTGTGCAATCGGTCCGCCTTGGTGCGCGGTGTCCGCCCTGGTCAGCCGGTGGGGGGCGCATTGGCCCTGGCCGCCGACCTGTGCGTCCTCCCCCGCAGGCCGGATGCGGAGCGTTTCGCCCTGGAGCGGCTCGCCGCTTGGTGTGGCCGGTTCAGCTCACAAATCAGCCTGGAGCCCCCCCAATCCTTGGTGTTGGAGGCGGCGGGCAGCCTGAGGCTGTTCGGCGGGGCACAGTCCCTGCTGGAGCGGGTCGGGAAGGGGGTGAGTGAGCTGGGCTACGGCGTCCGCTGTTGTCTTGCCCCTACGCCGGGCGGTGCCCTCGTCCTGGCTGCCCGGGCAGGGGAGGGCGTGCTCCCGGATGCCGATGCCCTGCGTGTGGCCTTGTCCCGATTGCCCCTCGTGGCCTTGGACCTAGATGAGCGGATGCTCGCCGATCTGCAGCGCATGGGCCTGCGTCTCGTGGGGGAGCTGCTGCGCCTGCCCCGGGCCGGGCTCAACGAGCGCCTGGGTTTGGACCGGATCCAATACCTGCAGCGGCTGCTGGGGGAGGCTCCGGACCCGCGCCGGTGCTTCGAGCAGCCGGTCTGCTACCGGGGCCGGCTCGAGCTGCCGGCGGAGCTGTCGCATGTGGATGCCCTGGTATTCCCCTGCCGCCGTCTGCTCGGCGAGCTTGCCGGGTTCCTCACGGGCCGCCAGGGTGGGGTGCAGCGCCTGCAATGGCGACTGCAGCATGGGGAAGACATCGAAGACACCTGCTTTACCTTGGGTACGGCACGGCCCGAGCGGGACCCGGGCCGCTGGCTGGATCTGCTGCGGGAGCGCTTGGAGCGTCTGCAGCTGCCAGCACCGGTGCGCGCCGTTGGGTTGGATGCCGCCGACATTCGCCCCCTGACCCCGGGTTCCGGGGAGCTGTTCCCCGGCCTCGACTGTTCGCGTGTGCCCGATCCCGACCTGTTGGACTGCTTGCGTGCCCGTTTGGGCGAGCAAGCGGTGCACGGGCTCGCCCTGATTGCGGACCATCGTCCGGAGCGCGCCTGGCGCCGCTGCGCTCCGGGGGAGGCGGAAGATGGCCGCGGGCGCGCAGACCGCCCCCTGTGGTTGCTGCCGGAGCCACTGCCGCTGGAAACCCGCAATCGCCGCCCCTGGTGGGATGGCGAGCTGGACCTCGGAGGGGAGCGCGAGCGTATCGAGACCGGCTGGTGGGATGGCTTCGAGGTGGCGCGGGAGTATTTTGTTGCCAGGACGGAAAGGGGGAATCGATTATGGATCTACCGGGAGATTAAAGGTGGACGCAGCTGGTTCTTGCACGGAGTTTTCTGATGCTTGCCTTCGACTTTCCAGCCCCGCCAACCCGAGAATGATTAGTCAGATCCCAATGTCGCAACCAAGCGCGAAAACATGCTATGACCGTCGTCGTGCCGCGGGAGGTGATCGAGAGCAACGCCACGTAAGTCGAGGGCAACCGGGCGTCCTGGATCTACGATCTCGACAAAGACCCGCAGATCCTGAAGCAACTAGACGGACAGGACGAAATGCGTCTGGTCTTCTCAGGCGAGGGGTTGGACGTGTAGGCTTGCTTGCCGAAACTACGAATCACGCCAATTCGGTGAGCCGAGGGAGCTAAGGCCTCACCCGATCGATGACGATTTTCACAATATCCGCCTGTCCCGGCTGCACCGGGGTCACTTCGCCCTCCAGATCCCCGCGTTGAGGTATCGCCTGTCCACTCTTTGAGAGCCGAGCACCCACCGTGACCTCGGGGAATCCGGACAGCTTCATGGCCGGAACCATGGCCATGCTGTCGTCCAGGGTTATGGTCAGGGGAAGATCCCGGACTCGGGCGCGATGGGCGGCCAGCGGCATGGGCGGGCCCGAGACGGCCTTGGCGTAGACGAAGATACTGTCGTTCACGTCCGCCTCCGGCCACAAGGGCTCGGCGAGAGATACCTCCACCCGGATGCTCGAGGGCGACGGTGTTGTTTCGGGTGCCGCCTTGTTTTCGGCGGACGTTGCGCTTTCGGCGGCAGGCGCGGCCTCTCTCTCTGCCTTGGCGACCTGGTCCTCTGCGGGCTTTGGAGCCGGTGCTCGCTCCGGCTCCAATCCTGCCCGGGTGCGGGCTTCGGCGATGAAGCGGCGCAGCTCTTTCGCCTCGTCTCCCTGCGGGTCGAAGGTCGCAACCAGCGCTCCCCATTGGTCTGTGGCCTGGACATATTCTGCGGCCTGGAAGGACACCAGGCCCTCCAGCCAGCGGGCGCTGGAGTGCGCGGGATCGATCTTCAGGGCGGCTTGGATCAGCTCCGCGGGCCGGCCTGCGAGCTCGCTGTCGTTGTCGGCGGCGACGGCCTCGGCATAGGCGACCAGCACGTCCGGATCTTCGGGGGCAAGGCCATAAGCCTTCTCCAGGGCGTAGAGGGCGCGTTGCGGCTCGCCGACGGCGAAATAGGTGCGTCCGAGCATCATCCAGCCTTCCAGATTCTCCGGATTCTTCTCCATCTTCTCCGCCAGGCGCTGCACCATCACTTCCAGGGGCGGCATCTCACCGCTGGGCGACCCCTGGTGCGCCGCCGGTGCCGGGGCGCCTGCGGCGGCCTCCAGGCGCGGGATGATGCCGCTGTCGCCCAGGTACAGATACAGGGATACTGCGGCTGCCGGAACCAGGACGCCGAGCAGTGCCGCGGCCCAGCGGCCACCCCCGGAATCCTTGCCCGTGCCCATGTCCGTTACGTCGTAGAGGAGCTCGCGCTCCAGGTCTCGGCGGGCGGCGTTGTAATGCTGCCGGTCCAGCTCACCGGTAGCCAAGTCCGCGTCCAGCTCCTGAACCTGTTGGCGGAAGACCGCCAGGTTGAGATCGTCCTGGTCCACGTCCTCGGTCTGCTCGCGCTTGGAGAACAGCGGCGGGAGGACGAACAGCAGCGCCAGGCCCGTGAGTCCGGCGGCCATAATCCAGAAAATGGTCATTTGGGGGCGTCCCGTTCTGATTCGGCGCGCGCCAGCAGTTTCTGCAGCCTCCGCCGCTCTTCGTCGGAGAGCTCTTTGTCCCGACTCTGTCTCTTGCTCATCAGGGTGCGAATGAGAAAGAAGGCGCCGACGCCGATGAGAAGAAAGGGCCCGAACCAAAGTGCATAGGTGGAGGGTTTCAACGGTGGGTCATAGAGCACGAAGTCACCGTAGCGGGCGACCAGGAAATCCACGATCTCATCCCGGCTCTTGCCCTCCTGGAACATCCGGTAGACCTCCTCGCGCAGATCCTGGGCCAGCTCCGCCTGGGAGCCCGCCAGGGACTCGTTCTGGCAGACGAGGCAACGGATTTCCTCGATGAGCGCGCGGAAGGCCTCGCCGCGGGCGGGATCTTCGAACTTGAACTCCTCCAGGGTGAAGGCGCCGACGGTAGGCGTGGTCAGAAGGCTGGCCAACAAGACGGACCTCAATCGTCTGTTTCTCATCAACTTTCTGCCTTTATCTCTTGCATCAGGGGGCGCAGGGTTTGCTCCCACACTTGGCGGTTGATGGGGCCGATGTGCTTGTAGCGGATGATGCCGCGGGTGTCGACGACGAAGGTCTCGGGGGCACCATAGACGCCCCAGTGGATTCCCACCTTGTTATCAGGGTCGAAGGCGCTGACCACGTAGGGGTCGCCGAAGGTGCGCAGCATTCGGGTGGCATCGACGGGGTCGTCCTTCCAGTTCAGGCCCATGATCTGTATGTCCTTCTCCTGCCTGGACAGCTTCATCAGCTCCTCGTGCTCGGCGCGGCAGGACACGCACCAGGAGGCCCAGACGTTGACCAGGGAGATCTTACCCTTGAGCTCCGCGTCCGAGACCGTGCGGTTCGGGTCCTGCAGGGAGGGCAGACTGAACCGGGGCGCCGGCTTGCCTACCAGGGGGGAGGGCACCTTGCGCGGGTCGGTACCCAGACCGTAGAAGAGCAGGGCGACCAGGCCCAGGAACAGGATCAGTGGCGTCAGAAATTTTACCGATTTGTTCATTGCTCAGGTCCTCTCAGTGGTCGCACCCGCCGGGACCTTGACCTTTCGGCTGTGGGTGCGGTAACGCCGGTCCGAGACCGCCAGGATGCCGCCCAGGGCCATGAGCACGCCGCCTAGCCAGATCCAGCGCACGAAAGGCTTGTAGTAGATGCGTAGCGCCCAGTCGCCGCCGCCGACCGGTTCGCCGAGGGAGACGTAGAGATCGCGGGTGAAACCCCAGTCGATGGCCGCCTCCGTCATGGGTTTTTGGGAGACGAAGTAACTGCGTTTCTCCGGATTCAAGACTGCGATCTGCTCATCGCCCCGAAACACCAGGAACTGCGCCCGAGCGGCCCTGTAGTTGGGTCCCGGAACCGTCTCCACCCCCTCGAACTGGAAGCGGTAACCGGCGGCCTCGTGCACGTCACCGGGGGACATGCGCACGTCCTTCTCGCTGCCGAAGTTGGACACCATGGTGGCGCCGACGATGAACATGGCGATGCCCAGATGGGCCAACAGCATGCCGTAGTAGCTGCGCCCGCCGCTTCCCAAGTCCGCGGCGATGGCCTTGAGGCCACGCTTGTGGCGCAGGCGTTCCCGGAGACCGGCCAGGTGGGAGAAGAGCACCCAGGCCGCCAGGCCGAGCCCCAGCGGCACCAGAAGGGAGTCGCTCGTCACCACGGGCAGGACGATGATGCCCGCGATGGCCGCAACGATGGAGAGCAGGAAGGGGATCCAGAGCTCCTTGACCAGCCGGCCGGCCTCGTCATGCTTCCAGCGGGTCATGTTACCAACGCCCATGAAAAGGGCCAGGAAGGGAGTCAGGGCCAGGAACATCTTGTTGAACCAGGGGAAACCCACCGAGATCTTGCCCCAGCCCATGGCTTCGTATATCAAAGGGGCCAGGGTGCCGAACAGGACCAGGCTGGCGAAAGCCGTGAGCAGGAGATTATTGGAGAGCAGGAAGCTCTCGCGGGACAGCAGGTCGAAGCGCCCGCCGGTGGAGACCTCCGGCGCCCGCCAGGCGTAGAGCGCCAGGGACCCGCCGATGACGATGCACAGGAACACCAGGATGAAGGTGCCGCGGGTCGGGTCGGTGGCGAAGGCGTGGACCGAGGTGAGCACGCCGGAGCGCACCAGGAAAGTGCCCAGCAGGCTCAGAGAGAAGGTGAACAAGGCCAGGAGCACGGTCCAGCTCTTGAAGGCCCCACGTTTCTCGGTCACCGCGAGGGAATGGATGAGCGCGGTGCCCATCAGCCAGGGCATGAAGGAGGCGTTCTCCACCGGGTCCCAGAACCACCAGCCGCCCCAGCCCAGCTCGTAATAGGCCCACCAGCTGCCCAGGGCGATGCCGATGGTCAGGAAGACCCAAGCCACCGTGGTCCAGGGCCGGGACCAGCGGGCCCAGGCCGCGTCCAGCTTGCCGCCGAGCAGGGCGGAGATGGCGAAGGCGAAGGCTACGGAAAAGCCCACGTAGCCCATGTAGAGCATGGGCGGGTGAATGGCGAGCCCCGGGTCTTGGAGCAGGGGATTGAGGTCCCGTCCCTCCGGCGGCATGGGGAAGATGCGCTCGAAGGGGTTGGAGGTCAGCAGCATGAAGAGCAGGAAGCCGATGCTGACCATACCCAGAACCGAGATCACCCGCGCCACCACCTGGTGGGGCAGGTTGTGGCTGTAGAGCGCTACCGCCGAGCCCCAGCCGCCGAGCATCAGGGCCCACAGCAGGAGTGAGCCCTCGTGGGCGCCCCAGATGGCGGAGACCTTGTACATGGTCGGCATCAGGCTGTTGGAGTTGTTGGCCACGTAGGCGACGGAGAAGTCGTCGCTCAGGAAAGCCTGAAGCAGACAGGCGAAGGCTATGGCCAAGAAGGTGAACTGTCCCCACACCAGGGGTCGGGCCATGGCCATCCAGGACTGCCGGCGGTTGAAGGAGCCCGCAAGCGGGAAGACGCACTGGACGACGGCCAGGGCAAGGGCCAGGATCAGCGCAAAGTGCCCGAGCTCCGGGATCATCGGCCTTCCGCCATCTTGGACACACCCTCGGCGTGGGCGGTCTGCAGGCTCTCGGCCACCTCCGGCGGCATGTAGGACTCGTCGTGCTTGGCCAGGACCTCCTCGGCGTAGAAGACCCCGTTCTCACCCAGCCGCCCCTTGGTCACCACACCCTGGCCCTCGCCGAACAGGTCCGGCAGGATTCCCGTGTAGCTCACCCGCACGGTCTCGGCGTTGTCGGTGACGTCGAACACCACCGTAAGCCCGTCGCGCTGACGCGCCAGGCTGTCTTTGACCACCAGGCCGCCGAGACGGAACACCGCGTCCGTCGGGGCCTCTTTGGCGATCACCTTCGACGGGCTGAAGAAATAGGACATGTTGCTCCGCATTGAGCTGATGGCCAGGGACGCCGCTATGCCCACGCCAACGACGGCGAGCGCGACGAAGACGAATCGCTTGTGTCTGGCTTTCACTTGTTGCCTCCGTTGGACTCCATCCTCATCAATCGACCGAGGCGGGCCAAAATGGTTCGACGCTGCCTGAGCAGCTGCACCAGCTCCATGACCAGCAGGATCAGCGCCATGCCGTAGGAACTCCACACGTAGAAGGCGTAATCGCCCTGAGAGAAAAACTCGCCCATTATCGTTTTACCTGTGAGACCAGCTCCTTGACCCAGGTCGTGTCCGCCTCGCGCTCGAGGATGATGTTTCGTACCCGCATGAAGATGGCTGCGAAAGAGTACATCCAAAGGCCGAAGGTCATGATGAGCATCGACCAGAGGATGTTGGGATCCATGTTGTCCATGGACGAGCGCTGATGCAGCGCCGCGCACTCGTTGGGGTCCGGGCAGTTGATGGAGTAGAAGATCACCGGGAGCATCACCAGGCCGACGATGGCCAGCAGCGCGGATGCTTTGTCCGCCCGGCGTGGGTCGTCGATGGCCGAATGCAGGGCGATGTAGCCGATGTAGAGGAAGAACAGGATCAGCTCCGAGGTCAGGCGCGGGTCCCAATCCCACCAAGTGCCCCAGCTCGGGCGGCCCCAGAAGGCGCCTGTCCACAGGGCGAGGAAGGTGAACATCGCGCCGCTCGGTGCTGCGGCATTGGCCATCATGAAGCTCAGCCGGGTGTTGAACACCAGGCCGATGGCGGAGTAGGCCGCCAGCACCAGATAGATCCACATGGACATCCAGGCCGCGGGGACGTGGATGAAGATGATCCGGTAGTACTCCTTCTGGGGGTTGGTGCCGCCGAGGCGGTCCGGGGTCTCGAAGAAGCCCCAGTACAGACCGATGAGAATGGTCACCGCGGCGACCGCCGCGAAACCGGGGATCAGCTTACCGGCCAGCGGATAAAAGGTGGCCGGGGAGGAGAATCTGAACAGCTTCATGGTTACTCCATCGAGATCCGCAGTGCCGCGGCCGCCGCCAGGGGCGAGAAGATCAGCGCCAGCAGGAGAAACGCGCCCAGCAGCGAAAAATAGGGTTGGGTATCGGCGAAGTCGATTGCGCTCACCGTCACCGCCCCTGCTCCGTACACCAGCACGGGTATGTAGAGGGGCAGGATCAGCAGCGAGAGCAGGATTCCGCCGCCGCGCAGCCCCAGGGTCAACGCGGCGCCTATGGCACCGATCAGGCTCAGAATCGGCGTGCCCACCAGCAGGGAGAGCATCATCGCCATCCGGGCCGTCTCAGGCAAGTGGTACTGCAACCCGATCAGCGGAGCGATGATGACCAGCGGCAGTCCAGTCAAGAGCCAGTGGGCAGTCACTTTGGCCAGAACCAGCACCGACAAAGGCTGAGGCGTCATCAGCATTTGCTCCAGGGTGCCATCCTCGTGGTCCGAAGCGAACAGGCGTTCCAATGCGAGCATGGAGGCCAGCAGCGCAGCTACCCAGACCACGCCCGGCCCCAGGATGCGCAGGATTTGCTTCTCCGTGCCGACGCCCAAGGGGAACAGGCTCACGACGATCACGAAGAAGAACAGGGTCGTCAGCACATCCGTGCGCCGGCGCATGGCCAGCCGGATGTCGCGTCCCAGAATACAGAGGAATACCCGCCACATGCCGTTTTGAATCAGCTCCCCAGGTGCAGGCGCCGGATCTGTCCGGAGGTGAGTGGGACCTCCTGGTGGGTGGTCAGGACTACCATGCCGTCGTTGGCTACGTGCTCGGCAATCAGCATCTGCAGCAAATCCACCGCATCCACGTCCAGGGCCGTGAAAGGCTCGTCCAGGACCCACAGCGGCGCTTTGCTCAACAGCAGCCGGGCGAGGGCGACGCGCTTCTTTTGGCCCTGGGACAACACCTTGGTGGGAAGGTCCTCGAAGCCCGCGAGGCCCATCTGCTCCAGCGCAGTCCAGAGTTGCTCCTCGTCCACCTCGTCGCCATCCAAAGTGGAGGACACGCGCAGGTTCTCGATCCCGGTCAGGTCGTTCTTGATGCCGTTGAGGTGACCGAAGTAGAGCAGGTCTGCGTGGAAGTCGTCGCCGAGCCGACGGCTGCTCTCGCCGTTCCAGCGGATCTCCCCCTCGTCCGGCGTCAGCAGCCCGCAAAGGGCCCGTAACAGCGTAGTCTTGCCGCTGCCATTGCGGCCCCGCACGTGCAGCAGGGTGCCGGGTTCCAGATCGAAGCTTAGCCCGGAGAACAGCTGGCGGTCTCCGCGTCTACACGCCAGATCTACTACCTCAAGCATGAAATGAGATGATTGATTGGTTTTGGTACTTGGACCTAGGGTCCGATGAATGTCCATACCGAACGGGAATCGGTGCCGCTTTCATCGCGCCGCCGATCATCCAAAACCACTTAGCCTAGCGTTTGTGGCGGATTTTCACAACGGCGGGTTTTTGTCTGGATCACATCCAATAGGGTCACACATCGAATGGGGTCACATCGAATGGGGTCAGGTCTTGTAATCAGGCGGAATTTGTCTATGCTTAAGCCCATGGCAAGACCACTTCGCATTGAGATCACAGGTGGGCTCTACCACGTCACTTCGCGCGGAGACCGCCGAGAGACGATCTACCGCGATGATCGGGATCGGACCGACTGGTTGGATTTGCTCGGCAAGGTTTGCGCGCGGTTCAATTGGCGCTGTCATGCGTATTGCGAGATGACTAACCACTATCACATTGTGGTAGAGACGCCGGACGCAAACCTGTCTAAAGGGATGCGGCAGCTGAACGGCGTCTACACGCAACAGTTCAATCGGCGGCACGATCTGGTCGGGCACCTGTTTCAGGGACGGTTCAACGCTATCCTTGTCGAGCGCCATTCGTACTTGCTTGAGCTGGCGCGGTACGTCGTCCTCAATCCGGTACGGGGACGAATGGTCGGAAAAGCGTCGGGCTGGCAGTGGAGCAGCTATCGAGCGACGGTGGGTTTGTCGCTTGTTCCCGCCTGGTTAGAGATTGACTGGATACTGGGGCAATTCGGCTCCGATCGATCTCGGGCACAAAGCGAGTATGCCATGTTCGTCAGCGGGGGAGTCGGGCGCTCCAGCGTGTGGGAAAACCTACGCCACCAAATCTTCCTAGGTAGCGATCGATTTATCGAGCATGTCTCTGAGCAACGTCAACCAAAGGGAAGCTTGCGTGAAATTCCACGCGCGCAGCGCCGTCCAATGGCTAAGTCTCTGGATTGGTTCCAACAGGCTTATCCGCTGCGGCGAGAAGCAATGGCCAGGGCATTTCTCGCGGGCGTTTACTCGATGAGGGAAATCGCAGAGCATTTTGGCGTACATTACTCGACGGTCAGCCGTGCGGTGCGGTGGTTCGATGAGCGGAAAGCTTCGCCTGTTTAAGTGTCAAGTATCGCGGATAGCTGTACCATCTGAAATACGTGATTACAAGACCTGACCCCGCCCAATAGGAGGTGAAATGCCGAAGATTGTCTGGAGCAAGCGCTACAGCGTCAACGTCAAGAAGCTCGATAACCAGCATCGGCATATCGCCGAGTTGGTCAATGCGGTTAGTGACAGAATAAAGGTACGCGAAGAGAGCGGCGTGCTGGTCGACGGCTTTACGGAGCTGATCGAGCTCACCAAAGGACATTTCGACACGGAGGAAGCTCTGATGAAAAAGCTCGAGTATCCGGATCGGAAAAAGCACAAGAAGGAGCACAAGGAGCTTGTCAACTTGTTACGTGATGTCCGCAAGCAGTTCAAGCGAGACGCTAAAGCCCTCGGCGATTTCGATTGCGACGTTGCGAAAGACTGGCTGGCCATCCACTCGGACTGGTTCTCGGTGCACCTGGCGCACAGCGACAGGGATTTTGGTCGGTTCCTGAACAAGAAAGGGATCGATTGATACCAAGGAGATACACGCCGCTCCCTGAGGGGGGCCGATCCATGAGCGGATTCAGTCGCATTTTCGTTACCGCCGATGATCGGGAGCTGAACGGCGGTGTTATCGATGCACTGCGAGCGAAGCGGGGCGTCTCGGTCGCGGTCGAGCGTCTGCCCCTTGGCGACTATCTGATCGACGGGGCTTTACTGATCGAGCGCAAGACGCTCCCCGACCTCGTCGCCTCGATCAAAGATGGGCGGCTGTTCGCGCAGGGATACAGGTTGGCGGGCTCGCCGCTTCGCACGGCGCTGATTCTGGAAGGGACCGGGCAGGACCTGGCCGACTCCGAAATGCGCCGCGAGGCGATCCAGGGCGCATTGATCAGCCTGACCCTGTATCTCGGGATTGCGCTGCTGCGCTCGCGGGGTCCGGTGGAGACGGCTCAGCTGATACTCTTCGCGGCGAGGCAGGGCCGCCAGGCGGCAACCGGCATTGCTCCGCGCCCGGGCCGGCGTCTGCGGACGAAGCGTCGCATCCAGGCGAGGGTCTTGCAGGGACTTCCGGGAGTTGGGCCGGAGCGGGCGCGGCTCCTTCTGGAGCGATTCGGGACCTTGGAGGCGGTCATGCGTGCCGAGCCCGAAGAGCTGGCGTCGGTACGGGGTATCGGGCAGGCGACGGCAGAGATGATCCGCTGGGCCGTCAGGGAAACGGGACCAGGGTACGGCCCCACCGTGGAGCGTATATTTCCCCTGTAAGTTAAATTAGCCTTCCGAGTCCGCATTCCGCGTCGCCCCCGGCGCGCTGGACCAGGGCACCGACTCGTTCTTGCAGCGCACCCGAAAGTAACGCCCGTCCTGGAGCCGCAAATGCGGTGAAGCGGCCACCGTTTGCGCAACCCGTGTCGAGGGGGGGGACGTTGCGGTGCCTCGTCTCCTTGCGATCGAGTGCCGCCCAGTGGCTGAACAGGATCGAGAGCTTACGGCTGGCCCGGCCGGGAACCTCGAACCAAGGCATGGACCCTTTGCTTCCCCTGGCCTTTCTGCGCTCCCCGGTCAAATCGAGGCGCCCGTCCCGATCTTCGTTGCTGCCCAAATTCGAGCCTCCTGCGGCTTTGTTTGTTGTGGAGCCCTGAAACGGCGCCCTGCCGCTAATGAACGCAAATCAATGCGCAGAAATAGCCTGCGTGGATTTTCCGGGTACGGGACAAGAGGATACACTGCCCCCGCACCCTGTTTCACGGAATCACAGAATGCTGAAACTCTTTCGCATCTCAGGCTTTCTTCCCTATGTCGCAATGGTGTTCCTCAACGCCTTCGTGGACCTGGGCCACAAGATCATTATCCAAAATACCCTGTTCAAGGCCTACGAGGGGGATTTGCAGATCATACTGACGGCCATCGTCAATTCCCTGATCTTGTTGCCCTTCGTGCTGCTGTTTACGCCTTCCGGATTCCTCTCCGACAAGTATCCCAAGGACAAGGTGATGCGGGCGAGCGCATGGTCGGCAGTTGGCCTGACGCTGGCGATCACGGCCTTCTATCACTTGGGCTGGTTCTGGCCCGCCTTCGCAATGACCTTCCTGTTGGCGGTGCAGAGTGCGATCTATTCGCCGGCCAAGTACGGCTACATCAAAGAGTTGGTGGGCAAGGAGTCCCTGGCGACCGCCAATGGCGCCGTCCAGGCCACGGTAACCACCGCCATCCTCGCGGGGATCTTTTTCTTCTCGGTGCTGTTCGAGGCCTTCCTGGCAGATAAGACCTTCTCCACCACGGGTCAGATCATGAACCTGATCGCCTCCGCGGGCTGGTTTCTGGTGGGTTTTTCCCTCATCGAGCTGGTCTTCGCCTACAGGTTGCCGCAAAAGCGCCACCGGGCCGAGGCTATGCTCTTCGACTGGCAGGAATACCGCACCGGCCGTTACCTGGTGGAGAACCTGGGCGAGGCTTACAAGAACCAGGTGATCTGGCTCTCCATCGTCGGCCTTTCGGTCTTCTGGGGCATCTCCCAGGTGATGGTGGCGACCTTTCCGGCCTTTGCGAAGGAGGCGCTGGGGGAGACCAACACGGTCGTGATCCAGGGTGCCATGGCCTGCTCCGGGATCGGCATCATCCTGGGCTCGATCATCGCCGGCAGGGTGTCCCGCGCCCATATCGAGACGGGCCTGATTCCCATCGGGGCATTGGGTATCGCCGCGGGCCTGTTCCTGCTACCAAGCCTGCCTTCGGCCTGGGCCATGGCCTTTGGCTTCCTGATGATCGGCGTCATGGGCGGCTTCTTCCTGGTACCGCTGAACGCGCTGATCCAGTTCAATGCCGGGGACGCGGGCCTGGGCCGCATCCTGGCTGCCAACAATTTTGTGCAGAACCTGGTGATGCTGACCTTCCTGGGGATGACCGTGGCCGCGGCCCTGCTGAAGAGCGGCAGCGTCTTCATCATGCAGGCCCTGGGCGTCATCGCATTGATCGGTGCCACCTACACCATCTACCAGCTTCCCCAATCCCTGGTGCGCTTCGTGGTGGCGCGCATCATCGCCACCCGCTACCGGTTGGAGGTGATCGGACTGAAGAACATGCCGCCCCAGGGTGGGGTGCTCATGCTTGGCAACCACATCTCCTGGATCGACTGGGCCATGGTGCAGATGGCCAGCCCGCGTCCGGTGCGCTTCGTGATGATCCGGGCCATTTACGAGCGCTGGTACCTGCGCCGGTTCCTGGATTTCTTCGGGGTGGTGCCCATCTCCGGCGGCCAGAGCAAGCAGGCCCTGCAGACGGTTGCGGAGTTGCTGAACGCGGGGGAGGTCGTCTGTCTGTTCCCCGAGGGCCACATCAGCCGCACGGGCCAGCTCGGGGAGTTCAAGAAGGGTTTTGAGCTGACCGCCACCCAGGTGCAGGACGGCGTCATCCTGCCCTTCTACCTGCGCGGGCTTTGGGGTAGCGCCTTTTCCTTCGCCAGCGCCAAGCTCAAGGAGAACCGGGGCGGCGGCCGCGCGCACGACGTAGTCGTCGCCTTCGGAGAGGCCCTGGCCATGTCTTCGACCTCGGAGCAGGTCAAGCAGTCGGTGTTCGAGCTCTCGGTCAGCTCCTGGCAGACGCATACCCTGACCTTGCCGACGCTGCCCGAGGCCTGGCTCACCACCGCCGGCCGGCGGCGCGGGCAGCTGTGCGCGGTGGATTCCGTGGGTACCTCCCTCTCTTCTCGCCGCTTCATGGCTGCCGTCTTCCTGTTCGCGCGCCGGGTTCGCAGGTTGGCGAAGGAGCAGAACGTCGGGGTGCTCATGCCCGCCAGCAGCGCCGGCGTCATTGCGAACATGGCGGTGCTTCTCACCGGCAAGACGGTGGTCAACCTCAACTACACCACCAGTCGCGAGGCGCTGCGTGCCGGTATCCAGAGCGCCGGTATCCGCAATGTCATCACCGCCCGCCGTTTTCTGAAGAAGCTTCAGGGCAGGGGGCTGGACCTGACCGAGGTGCTCGCAGGGACCGAGCTGCACCACATGGAGGACATGAAAGAGGGAATCGGCAAGCCCGAGGGGCTGCTGATGCTGGCGGCGGCGAGCTTCTTGCCCGTGAGTTGGGCCATGGGCCTGTTCGGTCACCGGGCCCAGCCGGAGGACACCGCCGCTATCCTCTTCTCCAGCGGCAGCGAGGGCACGCCCAAGGGGATCGAGCTTACCCACCGCAATATAATGGCCAACGTGCGCCAGACCTCCGACGTGCTCAACACCGAGGCCAATGACGTGGTCCTGTCTAACCTGCCCCTGTTCCACGCCTTCGGGCTCACGGCGACCACCTTCCTACCCTTGCTCGAGGGTATCCCCATGGTCTGTCACCCGGACCCCACCGATGCCCTCGGCTGTGCCAAGGCAATCGCTCGTCACCGTGCGACCTTCCTATGCAGCACATCCACGTTTCTGCGGCTCTACACTCGCAACAACCGCATCCATCCCATGATGCTCGAGTCCCTGCGCCTCGTGGTTGCGGGCGCCGAGCGCCTGAGCCCGGACGTGCGTGAGTCCTTCGCGCTCAAGTTTCGAAAGCCCATCTACGAGGGCTACGGTGCCACCGAGACCACGCCAGTGGCCAGCTGCAACCTACCCGACAGCCTGAGCACGGAAGACTGGCGTGTTCAGACCGGCAACAGGCCCGGCACCGTCGGTATGCCTTTGCCGGGCACCAGCTTCCGCATCGTGAACCCGGTGAGCCTGGAAACGCTTCCGCCCGGTGAAGACGGCCTGATCCTGATCGGCGGAGTGCAGGTTATGAAGGGCTACCTCAAGGCCCCGGACAAGACCGCGGATGCCATCGTTGAGCTCGATGGTCAGCGCTGGTACAAGACAGGCGACAAGGGCCACCAGGACGAGGACGGCTTCCTCACCATCGTCGACCGTTACAGCCGCTTCGCCAAACTCGGCGGAGAGATGATCAGCCTGACCCGGGTGGAGGAGCAGGTGCGCCGGGTGCTCGGGGAGCCCGAAATGGAGCTGGTCGCCGTCAATGTCCCGGATCCGAAGAAGGGTGAGCGGGTCATTCTCTTGGTCGCCGCAGACCTGGACCCGGACGCCCTGCGCAAGTCTCTGATCGACGCCGGCCTGAATCCGCTTACCGTCCCGTCGGAGATCCGAACGGTGGAGCAGGTGCCCAAGCTGGGCAGTGGCAAGACGGACTTCTCCGGTGCGAAAAAGCTGGCGTTGGCGGCTTGAGGAAAAATAGGCATTGATCCAAGCCGAAAGCCGTTGGCATCAAGGGGCTGTCGGCCGGCGTTTTGCGTGACAGACTTGCCCCGGCCCGCCGGCATGAGTAGGTTACGCGGGATTTCCCGCGGCCGGGGGCACGCGGTGATTCGGGGTTTTGGAAAGAGGAGCTGAAATGGTTACCCGCAGTCGCATCATCGTGCTCGTTCTCCTGGTGCTCATCGTGGCGCTTTCCGCCTGGTCCCGCCTTCGCCATGTAGACGAAAGTGACCACGAGCCGCAGCGAGTTCGTCTGGAGGATCACCCGGCGTTCCAGAAAAAATGATCGACTAGAGCGCGTTGCCGCTCCCGCCGGTCCCCGGAACATAGATGTAGGTGTGGGGCACCTTGGTCCCCGGAAGCTTGATGGCACTGCTCTCGTAGAAGCTTCCCAGCGAAACCGTCTTTCCCGCGGGATAATCCCCCAACTTGATCTCGTTCGCGGTTATCCGAAAGGTGCCCTCACCTGGTGGCGTCTTGAAGAAGAGGCGGCATGGATTGGATTGACAAGTACCCGTATCGCCGGGAGCCAGGGTGATTTCTCCCCAGGCGGTTTCATGTCTGCCTGTAGATGTACACGCCGCCAGCGGAAGCGCGAGGGCTGCAATCAACGCCCAGTGGAGGCGTAATCCAAGTTTTCTCATCGTTCGCTCCAAGAGTAGTCCCGTAGGTCGGGTACGGTTCTTGTGCCCGACATTTCTGAATCGTCGCGCATATGTCTCATGCCCGACCTGCCCGGCTGTATTTCTTCGTGTTCCTTCGCCCCCTTCGTGGTAACTCGCTCTATCCAGGGTCATGTAGGCTAAGATCACGAAACCGCTACAGGGTTTCAACAGAGTATTCTGTTGCCAGCCGATAGGTTTCGCCGGGCTCTAACAAGACCAGATCGGTGGCGGCGTTTGTGGTTTCGACGCAGATCATTTTCCGGTATCCGTCCACTCCCATATCCCCCAGAGTCGCGCTCTTCCCAATCCAGGGATTCCAAACCACGTAGCTGCTGCTTCCTTTCTTGGATACGCGGATGCGGCGCCCCAGCGACCGATCGACGATGACCGCATCTCCAGGGCAGCCGAGGTATATGCGGTCGACTTCTCGATCTATGGCTATGGGGCCTTCCTGACGGCGGATTCTCTCGGCACCGACCTTATCGATATAGTCGCAGCCCTCCAAACCTCCGACCCGAACAGAATCAATGTCGCCCACATGGAAATAGGTGTGAATCGCCTGCGTCAGCTCGAATGTCTCTGTCCCCCTGTTCTGCGTCGTGAGCTCCAGGCGCAGACGCGCGCCCATGTCGATCGCCAAGGTCAGCACGGCCTCGAAGGGCCACATGGCTCGCTGCTTCTCGCCGGGGACGAGGCGCATCAGAATACGCGTACTTCCCGAGACCGTCGCGGTCTCGGCAACCTCCCAATCCAGATCCCGCGCGAAGCCGTGGGCAGGCTTGCTCGGGTCCTCTTCGTGGGGCCCGAACCAGGGCCAACACACAGGCGCGCCGCCGCGCAGGGACTTCCCGGTCTTGAAGCTGGCATCCCTGGACAGCCAGATCACCGGCTCGCCGCCCGTCGGAGCCCAGGTGAGTACCTGGGCACCCTGCAACGCGACGCTGCCGCGTCCTTCCGGGTTGGAGACGTCGGCGATCAGGGCTCCATGGTCTGCAATCCTGAAGACCAGCTCGTCTTGGAAACCCAACCGTTCGTTCAGTTGTACGGCGTTGTACATTCGGAGAAGCTACCCCAAAACCCGTTCGTACAAGCGCAAGCCCCGGTTCAGGCCGGGGCGTACCAGGGTCGCCAGCGGAAGGGAATCGGGATCCACGGAGGCAAGGAAGTTCTTCAAATGTACGCCCAGCGCCGTATCGCCTGACATGCGCAGGCGGCGTTGGAAGAATAGGGTGTCCGGGTCCTCCCGGCCGGCGATCATCAACATGAAATCATAGGCCATGCCTTCGATGACCAGGTCTGTCGAACGATCCGGGGAATGGGAGGCGAAGCCGTCGGCGTTCGCAGCGAGGCCCAAGTCGATGCCCGCGTCCAGAACCCGGATGCGGACGCTATTTCCAGCCATGAAGTCCAGCTCCCCGTCGGCTCTCTGCACGGCCAGCACCCGCTCCAGCACTTGGGCGACCAGGGCGCCGTGCACCCTCCCGGGCACGAGACGCAACGCAAGGGCGAGGGCCCGGGGTAGTCGTGGCCTTGGACCTGCGGTTTTCATGCCTTCTCCAGAATTGTTTGGAATGGTGAATTAAATCCCGGGCGACCCGTCCATGCCCGCAACGCCGCGCCAGTAGCCATCGGCGAAGCCCTGCGGGGACAGGTTGGCGATTGAGCCGCTCGCGGTGAAAGGATCCTCGGTACCGTCCAGGCAGGCCGCGAAGGTCTCCAGCAGCCGTTCGGTCTGCCGGGGCTGCGGGCTGATGCGCAGCACATCCACCCGTAGCTGGCGCAACTGCGCGAGATGGGGCAGCAGATTGCAGGTCGTCGCGGACAGGGTTTGTACTCCGTTAAGCACCACAAACGGAGCGTTCTCCCGGGTGGCGACCAAGCGCCCGTCCGGATAGTCAAGGCAGCAATACCTGCAGTCGTCCTTGGGCAGGTTGCGCGAACGTGCGGTGAAGCAGCGGGCCGAGAGCGCAAGGGGTAGGCGACCGTATGCGAGCACCTCGGTCTGCACTCCGTCCGGTCGGGCGGCCTGCATGTCCGAGAGGGTGTCGCGAGACAGCTCCACCGGCAGCACCCAGCGGCGCAGGCCGCGCCGGGCCAGTAGCCCCAGCGTCTGCGGGTTGTAGACGTTGAGGGTGGGGCCGGTGACGAAGGAGACGTCGGCGTCCATCAGCAGGCGCACTGCGCCCAGGTCGTTGGCCTCCACGGTAAAGCGGCCATTCCCGCACAACCTGCGCAGGCTCTTCAGCTCCGACTCCGCCTCGATCAGGGCAAGGGTGGAGAGCACGACTTCCTTTCCGGCGTCACGTAGGGTCTGCGCCATCGCCAGCCAGTCGTCTGTAGCGAAGCTGCGCCGCTTGGAGCACACGGTCTCCCCAAGATAGACGATGTCCACGGGCCAACCGGCGGCCCGGGCGTAAAAGTCGCTTAGATCATTCCGGGACCAATAGTAGGGCACGGGGCCCAGGGCCAAGCGGGGTGTCTGGGTAGTCATGGACATGGCTTCCTCATTGCCAGGGTCGATGGTAGGCGCCCAGCGTGGTCTGCGCACCCTCCGATACCTTCGCCAGCTCCCGCGCCCAGTCGTCGCGCACGCGGAACCGCTCTGGCTCCGCACGGCAGGCGTCGATGGCCTGGCGCCAGATGCGTGCGACCTGGCCGACGTAGGCCGGGCTGCGCTGCCGGCCTTCGATCTTCACGGCAGCGACCCCGGCGGCCATGAGATCGGGAAGCAGCTCCAGGGTGTTCAGGCTGGTGGGCTCCTCGATTGCGTAATAGGTGCTCTCGCCCACGCGGTAGCGTCCCTTGCAGACGGTGGGGTAGCCGGCGTCCTCGTCCGGACCGTAGCGGTCCGTCAGCAGCCCGCCAAGGCGCGATTCCAGCCCGGCGGGTGTCTCCTCCCAGGTTACAGCCTCCGCCGGAGAGCAGGCACCGTAGGTGTTGGGGGATTTGCCGGCGGCATAGGAGGAAAGCAGGCAGCGGCCCTCTACCATCACGCAGAGGCTGCCGAAGCCGAAGACTTCGATTGCCACGGGGCTGTTCTCGACGATATGTCGCACCTGGGCGAGGGACAGCACCCGGGGAATTACCGCACGGCGGATATCGAACAACTCGTGGTAGAAACGCAGCGCCTCGTAGTTGGTGGCGGATGCCTGCACCGACAGGTGCAGCGGCAGCTCCGGCCAGCGCCGTGCCGCGTAATCCATGACGCCGATGTCGGCCAGGATGAGGGCATCCACCCCCAAGCCCGCGGCGCTATCCACCGCCCGTTCCCAGCGTTTCCAGCCGGCTGGCTGGGGATAGGTGTTGATGGCCATGAACACTCTTTTCCCGCGGGTCCGGGCATAGTCGATGCCCTGTCGGGCGCGTTTCTCGTCGAAATTCAGGCCCGGAAAATGACGTGCGTTGGTGTCGTCCTTCAGGCCCATGTAAACGGCGTCGGCGCCGTTGTCTACGGCGGCCTTGAGCGACGGCAAATTTCCCGCCGGGCAGATCAGTTCCACTGTGTATTGCCTCTTGCTCGTGACTATGGAAGCCGCTTCTTCAAGATCAAAGAGCCGGGGAAAGAGCTCCCCTGCGCCGCGCGGATGTTTTTTACCTCGGGGGGGGGCTCTCCTGTGCTGACAGTCCGGCTTGACAGCCAGGCAGCACCCTGCGGCACTTGCCGCGCCGGGTATGCAGTTCTTGGGCGATGGCGTTGAGGACACGCCATTTTTCTGCGCACCAGTCCGGTGCCAGCAGTATGTCGCGGGATGCCGTGCCTGTGATGCGGTGAAACAGCACCTGCGGCGGTGTCATCTCCACCATGTCGGCGGCTATGTCCACGTACTGCTCCAGGTAAAGGGGCCGATAACCGCCGCGCCGCCAGTCGTTGGCAAGGGCCGTTCCACGGACCACGTGCAGGGGATGCAGCTTGAGCCCATCCGTTCCAAGATCCAGCACCCGGCGCAGGCTCTCCTTGGTGTGCCATGCGCTCTCCCCGGGCAGGCCCGCGATCAGATGGGTGCACACTTGCAGACCTCGTCGACGGGCGGCCAACAAAGTGTCGCGGTACTCGGCGAGGCCATGTCCTCGATTGACCCGCTTCAATGTCGCGTCGAAGGCGGATTGCAGACCCAGCTCCAGCCACACTTCGTATCCGCTATCGCGATAGCCACACAGGAGGTCCAGAACTTGTGGTGCCACGCAGTCGGGCCGGGTACCGACCGACAGGCCTATTACGTCGGGTTCGTTGAGCGCCTGGAGATACAAGCCGTTCAGGTGGTCTGTGTCGCCGTAGGTGTTCGTGTAGGCTTGAAAATAGGCGATGTAGCGGCGCGCACCGGTGCGCCTTGCCAGCACCCTGCGGCCTGCGGCTATCTGTTGTGCCACTGGTGCCGGCCGGCGCCCGTTGGGGCTGAAAGAGACGTTGTTGCAGAAGCTGCACCCCCCTCGCCCTTTGCTGCCGTCGCGGTTCGGGCAGGTGAAGGCGGCGTCGATCGCGATTTTGTGCACCCGCTGACCAAAGCGCCGCAGCATGGCCTGGCCGAAGGTTGGTACGTAGTCCGACAGGTTCAACTCCGCCCCCTGCTCTCAATCGTCCGCCGTCAAATTGCAAGCGTCGTAGGGTAATCGACGTCGGACTACGGACTTTGACTTGGGTCAAACTTAGCCCGTCTCGACGGCTTCCTCGCAAAATAGGGTCGGGATCGGCCGATTTACCCTTCGACTTCAGCCGGTGCCTCCGGCGCGGACTTCCGGTTGGTGGCACCGCCATGGAACCACTCCCGAAGCCGTTGAAATACCAAATACAGCATTGGGATTGGGAATACTCCGACAGAGGACGCCACCAACATCCCACCGAACACCGCCGTGCCCACGCCCCGCTGGCTCGCCTCGCCGGCACCACTCGCGATAACGAGCGGCACCAGCCCGAGGATGAAGGCGAAGATGGTCATGAGCACCGCGCGGATACGCAACGTGGCCCCGTTGATTGCGGCGTCTAGGATGGACTTGCCAGACGCCCGCTCCTCCATGGCGAGGGGGGCGTCGCCGGAGCTGCGGCCGGGCGCCGGCCCCCCTGGACCGTAACGCTGCGGAAGTTGTTGTAGCGCTGCGGCAGCTGGGAACCGAGCTGCAGCTCGGGCGCCATGATCGCGCGCACGGGCACGATCTCGCCTTCGCTGTTGCGTATGTGGATGCGGTAGACGTCGTCGAAGGAGGCCCTCGAGCTGGTACTCGAAGCCGCCGCTGGTGCCCAGCCCGATGATGGACGGCAGGTTGAAGGGGGTGACCCGGACGCTGGGGATGCCGGCGCTCTTCGCGGCGACCCGTTGGATGACCGCGTCCACCTTAAGCTCCGCAGGGGTGCGTTCCTCGAAGGGCTTGAGCCGGCCGAGCACGAAGGCTGCGTTGGGCTCGATGGCGCCGTCCAGGATGCTGTAGCCGGGCAGGGTGAGCACCCACTCGATCGCCGGGTCGGCCTTGACGATCTCCTCCACCTGCCGCGTGATGTCCTCCGTTCGGTTGAGCGACGCGCCTTGGGGGAGTTGGATCTCCGCCATAAAGGCACCCTGGTCCTCCTCCGGCAGGAATCCGGTGGGCGTGACCTGGAACAGCCAGCCGGCAGCCAGTCCCGCCCCGGCTACCGCCACCACTACCAGCAACGCGACCCGCACCAGGCGGGCGACTACATAGGCGTAACCGTCGCGCATACCGTCGATGCGGCGCATCACGTAGCCCATGATGCCCCGCCGGTCGTGTGTGGGCTTCAGGAGAATCGCGCAAAGGGCAGGGGATAGGGTCAGGGCATTGGTGGCGGAGATCAGCATGGAGCAGGCTACTACCGCTGCGAACTGCTGGAAGAGCTGTCCGGTGATGCCCGGGATGAAGGCAACCGGCAGGAAGACCGACAACAGTACCAGGGTGATGGCAAGGATGGGGCCGGTGATCTGGCCCATGGCCTTCTTGGCTGCCTCCCGCGGCGGCAGGCCTTCCTCCTCCATGATGCACACCAGGTTCTCCATCACCACGATCATGACGAACGCGCCCTGCTGGTCCACCTGCAAGGCGGATTGGGGAGCTCGGCGCGCAGGTGATGGTGTCGGTCCCGGGGTCGGTGGTCACGTCGACGAAATCGATCTTGCCCTTTTGCCCTTCTGTGAAGCTGCGCTCCTTAAGGAAGCCCTGCACCCGCACCCGCAGCTCGACCTTGTTTACTGCCACCACGCGGCCGACGAACTGGGCCTGCTCCTTCACGGGTTTCGATTCCGCCTTTATCGCGATGACGGACGGCGGTGGCCCATCGGCGGGTGCGGCCTGCTGCTGGTGCTCCCCGCAAGCGCTCAGGGTCGGGAGAATCGGGAGCAGCAGCCCCGTCGAAAGCCAGCGCTGAAAGGGACGTAAGGGGATCGTGCCGGGAGAGCCGAGGCCGTAGGGGGCTGGGCGAACTACTCAAGTCGGGACGGTCAGCCGTGCATTTCGTGCGCTCGACAGCTACACGACGACGCGGTTGCGTCGGTGGTTGCGCAGCTAGCACAAAGCCAGACGCACCGGGTACCGGTACTATCCAGACTCGTACCTCTACGAGACCCTGCGTCTCGTCCGCCTGAATCGCTTGGGATGCGGCGTGGCGTGGGTGAAGGCGTGATGTCTTGTCCGAGCGCCGGATGCGTTATGTGGCGCTGCCCGTTATGTGGCGCTGAGGTAAATTCTCAATATCTCAGGGCACCGCGCTCGCGGCTGCGGCGCGCTCGCGGATGAGATCGGGCAATGGCGCGATCTTTCCGCGTTGTCCGATGCGGTCACCCAGATAGTCCCAGAAGGAGATGCCGAGCTTGCGGCAGGTCTTTTTCAAGCTGGCGAAACCGTCGCGACAGCGTTTGCCCAGATCGCTACGGGTGCCGCCGCTGATCTTGCGCCACTTCACGTAGCCACGGATGTCGCCTTCGCTGCCGTTGGTGTGCAGGACGATTTCCGGGCGCTTGAGCACCAGCAGCAACTTCTGCTTGTGCGCGTGCAGCCGCTTGAGGGTCTGGTTGAGGGTGGCAAAGGAGGTACGCTGGGTGAAGACGGCGTCGAAGCGCGCCGTCAGTTCGGGGGCCAGCGCCGGATCGGGATTGCGCCGATAGGCCTTGAGGTCGGCATAGAGATCCCAGATGTCGCCGCGTATCCGCTCCTGGTCCTGGCGGTGTTGATCGTTCAATGGGATGAGCTTGTGGACCAGGCGCTCGGCGTGAACCCAGCACAGGGCATGGAGCAGGATGGCGAACTGTCCCGCCCCGTCGCTGACGATCACCAACTCAGGGGAGAAGCCCTTCTCGATGAGTCCGCCGAGCAGCGCCCCCTCGGTTGCGATGCGCCGATGGCGCTCGCGCTCCATCCCCAAGGCATCGAGATGCTCTTCCCAGCAAGCGACTTCGGCGATCGTTGCATGGGTATGCGCCTGGAGGCGGCGTAACGGTTCCTTGGGCAGACGCTCCTCTTGCAGGTAGGACAGGGCGTGCGCGTTGAGGGTGTAGGTGATGTTGCCGGCATGGAGCAATTGCAAGAAGTTGATGCGGCTCTTGCTGCCCGTGCTGGCAAACCAAGCGAACCAGTCGTTGCCGATCTGCGTCACGTAGCCGTTCTCGCCCCGATGGCGCGCCCCTGAATCATCCACCGTGATGTGGCGGCTGACCGCCAGCCCGGTGACCAGCAGTTGGTCCTTTTCTGTCAGGAACTCTTCATTGGCAGCGCTGAGCAGCGCATTGATTTGCCCGACGGAGACGTCGATACCCCACTCGCGCAATTGCTCATGCAGCAACGGTTGGGTGACATGGCAGTGGTGATGTTGGTAGAGCACGTAGCGGCGCAGCTGCGCCCCGAAGTGCCCGCCGTTGAGGCCCGCCGGTAACTCACCGAGCAGCCACTCTCCGTCCGGCGTCTGCCAGACCTCTAGACGATAGCAGGTGTTATGGGGCGCGATGCGCAGGTCCTGCACGATGAAGTCGCGATAACCCTTGAAGCGTGCGTCCTCGGGAACCGGCCCCTTCGGCGCGACCTTGAGTGTCTCGTGAATCGTCAGCTGCTGTGTCTTGCTGCGCTTGGACGACCCGGCGCGCTTGCGCGCCTGACCCTTGGCCCCGTCATCGCCGCCGCCGTCGGTCTCATCGGACCCACCGCCGGGCTCGGTCTCGGTGTCCATTCCGCTCGGCTTGAACTTCGGCTTCGCCTTCTGTCCCTTGAGCACGGCGATCTCATCGCGTAACTGCTGAATTCGTTCGGCTTGCTTGCGGTTCTCCTCCAGCAGATGCTCAATCTGCTCCAGCAACTGATCCACCAGCGACGTGCGCTGTACTTCGGCGATGTTCGGCAGTTGTTCTTTATCGGACATGGAGGAGCGCAGACAGCAGACTATGGCGAACTCTTGATGCGAATTTTAACTTATCCGCTTAGCCTATTGATATACCTGCCACTACTTATTGAGAAGTTACGCGCTGAGGCGTTAACCGGCGGTAGCCGTTAGGCTTTTTTCTTGCTGGGCGCCACATAACCGTATTCGGATTCGGTCAAATCTCTTTTGAAGAGGAGATCTGACTATGTTCGAGAAGCTTTTCAAACGACCTTCCGCAATCGCCCGTCATCTCGCAGCTCCCCTGGCATCGGAACGCGCGTCCTTCCTGACTCAAAGCGCGGAGGAGGGGGCGGCGCGGGATACCTTGGTGCGCCTGTCACGGGAGCTTTTGGTCGTCGTTCGGGAACTGGACCTGACCTCCAGCTACTCGATAACGCTCGCGGCGGTCGAAACAGCCGCTGAGCGCTGGGCCAGACAACAGAGGCGCCGCCGTCGGGCTCGCACGCTTCGGTGGCCGCGGGTCTTTTTCGTGCAGACTGCCACCGCCTGGCTTCGGTACTTGGGCCGGCTGTGCACCCCGGAACCTCCACCTAAGCCCTTTGCCCCGCTGGTAGCTGCCTTCATCAGCTACTTGACGCATGAACGCGGTCTTTCGACGGCAACGACGACTAATTACCAGTGGCATGTCGAGCACTTTCTCACCGACTTCAGCACACGGGAGAATCCCTTCGCGGAGGTTCGCATTGAGGATGCCGATGCCTTCCTCTCCCGCCAAGGGGCACATTGGTGCCGCGTGTCCATCGCCAGTAGCGCCAAGGCACTCCGAGCATTCTTTCGGTACGCCGAAGACCAAGGATGGTGCCGGTCGGGAATCGCCGAAGCGATCGAAACGCCGCGCCTTTTCCGCAACGAAACATTGCCGGCCGGCCCTGTCTGGAAAGACCTCCAGCGTCTGATTCCGGCGGCCGACAGCCAGCACCCGCGTAGCATCCGCGATCGCGCCATCTTGCTGCTCTTTGCCGTCTATGGCCTGCGCAGCGGCGAGGTAGCCAGGCTGCGCCTCGAGGATATCGATTGGGTCCAGGAGCGCATGACCGTTGTGCGTAGCAAGCAGCACTGCTCCCAGCTCTATCCCTTGACCCATGAGGTGGGCAGCGCCATCGTGCGCTATCTCCAAGAGGTGCGCCCGCATTGTGGACGCCGTGAGGTGTTTCTCACCCTCAAGGCCCCGTTCCGACCTCTCTCGGCCGGCGCCCTTTACCACGTCACCCGCAGCCGTTTCGACCACCTGGGCATCCAGACTCCCCACCTCGGGCCCCATGCGTTGCGCCACGCCTGTGCCTGTCATCTCTTGGCCGAAGGGCTGTCTCTGGAAGCCATCAGTGATCATCTTGGTCATCGCAGCCTCAGCAGCACCCGCCACTATGCCAAAGTCGATCTGCCAGGGCTGCGTGAGGTGGCACGGTTCGACTTGGGAGGGTTGCTATGAATCTCGCCCGGGTCGCACACGACTATGTCGCCCTCAAGCAATCGATGGGGTCGCGTTTTCGCACGGAAGCCACCATCCTGAAGGCCTTCTGCAAGGCGGTGGGTGATGTTGCCATCACCGACGTTGCGCCACAGCAGGTCGAAAGCTACCTCGCCGGTACCGGACCCATGACCCGGCACTGGCACCGCAAGTACGAGGCGTTGAGCGGCTTCTATCGCTTCGCGCTGGGGCGGGGCTATGTGACGCTGTCGCCGCTGCCCAAGACGGTGCCCAAGCGGCCCTCACCGTTTCGACCCTACATTTTCCCCGAGGCGCAGTTGCGCCGCCTATTCAAGGCTGCTGGCGAGTTTGAGACGCCCCGCAGGGCGCTGCAAGGAGCGACCTTGCGCCCACTGTTGTTGTTGCTCTATGGGGCCGGGCTGCGTATCAGCGAGGCCCTCGCGCTGACTCTCGGTGATGTCGACCTGACCGCAAGGTTACTCACCATCCACGAGAGCAAGTTCTACAAGACACGGCTGGTCCCGATCGGCCCGCGATTGACGGCAACGCTGAGGGCTTACGCCGATGATCGGCGCCGGCAGGGTCATTCCAACGATTCCGCCGGTCCTTTTTTTGTTACCCGCACCGGCACCGCTGTCACACGGGGCATGGCCGAACGTGCCTTCGTCCGTCTGCGCGCCATCGCTGGCATCGCGCGTGAGGATGGCGCTCGCTATCAACCCCGCCTCCATGATCTACGGCACTATTCCGAGTCCCGGACTATGCCGAGTGCTCCGGGCGTCACGCTCGTTTGACCTGCGTTTTCAGATCCCTGCGCACATGGAATCCGTCCATCACTCGGCATAGTTTTCTGTGTCCTACAAGCCGTTAAGAAAATCGAGCAGCTTATCGGTTGGCTTGTAGCGGGTCGGTCGGCCGGTGGGTGGTGTCGCCTTCGCCAGCGCCTGTTCCTTCATCGCAAGTGTCGCGTCGAGGTAGATCTGCGTGGTTTCGACCGACTCGTGCCCGAGCCACAGCGCGATGACAGAGCGTTCTGTACCCGCCTGTAGCAGATCCATGGCCATCGTGTGTCTCAGGCAGTGGACGGTGACACGCTTCTCTTTTAGCGACGGACAAACTTTTGCCGCTGTGGCGCAATGTTTGGCGAGGAGATACTGGACACCATCAGGGCTAAGACGACCGCCTCTGGCGTTGGGAAAGAGCACATTCGCATCCCCTCTTTGCGGTTCGCGCAACCAGGTTTTCAAGACCGCGACCGTCGGCTTGGCGAGCGGTATGCACCGTTCTTTGCGACCCTTGCCGATCACACGAAGATGAGCGCCGGCACCGAGGGTAAGGTCCTCGCGTTTGAGCCCCGTCATCTCCGATAGGCGCAGGCCCGTCTGCACGGCCACCAAGAGGAAGGCGTGATCGCGTCGGCCGAACCAGGTGCCGCGGTCCGGTGCGCCGAGTAAGGCATCGACCTGCGGGCGCGTGAGAAACGAGACCAGAGCTCGGGTGAAGCGCTTCGAGGGGATGGCGAGTACGCGCTGGATCTGCGCGGCATGATCCGGCCGCTCGAACGCGGCGTAGCGGAAGAAGGAGCGGATCGCCGTCAGGCGCAGATTACGACTGCGGGTGCCGAGCCGGCGATGCTGCTGCAGATGCTCGAGAAAGGCCACGATCAAAGGGGCGTCGAGTTCCTCGAACATCAGCTGCGAGGGCGCCTTGTGAAGCCGCTGCTGGGTGAACTTGAGCAACTGGCGGAAGGTGTCGCGATAGGAACTGATGGTGTGCGGACTTGCCTGGCGCTGTTGCATCAGGCGCTGGGTGAAAAATCGCTCCAACAGAGGAGCAAAACTGGGCCCGGTCATAACTGACCCTCCCAGCGGTGCTCGAGTCGACTCATCGCCTCTTGCATCAACTCCGGCCAGCTGCTCAGATACCAATAGGTGTCACTCACGTGGACGTGGCCAAGATAGGCGGACAGCACGGGTAGGAGCCGTTCAGGGTCCTGATCGTCGCGATACCAGTTAAGTAGGGTGTTCGTGGCGAAGCGGTGACGAAAGTCATGAAGTCGTGGTCCGTGACTCTCGGATGCACCGCGCAGACCAACTTGCCGGGACAACGTATAGAAGGCCCGGTGGATCTGTCCGTTGTCGAGCCGGTTTCCCCAGCTTGAGACAAACACGTAGGACGACACCGCCCGCCCTGCCCAATGCTCCTGGCGCCTGGCCAGGTACTCTGCCAGCACCTGGCAGGTCGAGGTGTGCAAAGGCACAAGGCGAGTCTTACCGAACTTGGCACCGCGCACGGTCAACACCCCGGCCTCAAGATCGACGTCTTGCATCTCCAGGTTACGCGCCTCGCCGAGTCGCAGGCCGGTGACGCTCAGCAGCCCGAACAGGCAATAGTAGACCCAGGGAAGCAAGGCACCGCGTTCGTAGCGGTGCGGCATGTCGAGCGCGGCGCGAAGTAGGCGTTCGATCTCTTCGTCCGAGTACAAATACGGTCGTGCCCGTTTGGTTCGATACGGCAACAACCCTGTGGGCGGGATCTGCGTGCGGGGATCGGTGGCGCTACGATAACGGGCAAAGCCGCGCACGAAGCTCAAGCGCCGGGCCCCCGCCTGAGGCTGGCCGGCGGAAGCTTGTTGAGCCCAGTTGAGGGCCAACGCATTGGTGATATAGGCGGCGCACTGCTGCTCCATGAAACTGACGAAACACAACAACCCCTTGCCCGCCTCGCGCAGCTTGAACCCAAGATCCCGACGCACGGCCAGGTAGTCTTGAACCGCCTCTCGGAGCGTGTTCATTGCCGACCTCCTGGCCATGGCAAGGCCAGCGCCCGCAACGCTTCGACATCGACTTTTGTGTAGATCTTGGTGGTCTCGGGACTGCGGTGACCGAGCAGCTCGCCGATCTCGATCAGCGAGGCGCCGCCGCGCAGCATCCGGGTGGCCAATGCGTGGCGAAACTGATGCGTGCCGTGGGTAGGCGCTTGAACGCCCGCGCGCTCGATCGCATGGTGAACGACCGAGCCGATCGCACACTGACTCAAGAAACCGCGCACCGGGGCTTTGTGGCGCAAGAATACGCGCCGGCTGCGGCTATGGGCTCGCCCGTGCTGGAGATAGGCAACGATGGCTTCGCCGACATCGGCCGGCAAGGGTAACTCGACGCGCCGCCCGCCCTTGGCGCACACGCTGAGCGAGCCCGCCGTCCAATCAATATCATCGAGCTCGAGAAATGCTACTTCGCTTGAGCGCAAACCCAGTCGGGCAAGGAGAAGCAGAATGGCATAGTCACGACGCCCCAAGGCGGTGGAGCGATCGACACTGGCGAGCAGCGCATGGACTTGATCGTCGGGGATCGCCCGGGGAATCGATGTCATCGACCAATTGGCCACTGGCGGAATCGCCGCGGCCAGATCAAGGGTGATGTCCCCGCGGTAGCGGGCATACTGGAGGAAGGAGCGCAGCGCCGTTGTCATGAGCTTTGCTCGCTTGATGTGAAGCTGGTGGGCCCGCCGCTGGACGAAGCCAACGACGTCGGCGGCGCGCAACTCACCGAGTTGCACCTCTGAGCTCCCAAACCGGTGTGTCAGCAGCTCACGGATGAGGGGCAAATAGTTGACGATGGTCGCGCTGGCCAGTGCCCGCTCTTCTCGGAGATACCGTTCGAATTCCTCCACACAACATTCCACCGGTGTCGTTGCAGCCGGCGGCCCCTCGTCTACAGGGATCGCCTCTACCCGGCGCAGAAACGCCATCAAATACCGCAGCGCGGGCGCATCACCCTTGCCAATACGGACTTTACGGGCGCGATGGCGTAAGTACTGCCCCGGATGCAGGGAGGAGAGGTCCCGTACCGTGACGCCATTCTGCTCGAGCCACCGACTGAAGTCCGACGCGAGCCGAACTTGGCGCTGCAACGAGTAAGAGGAATAACCTTGCTCACTCATCCACTGCGCAAACGAGGCGATATGGGGTGCGAGTGGGCCTTCCAGTGGCCGCGACAAGGTCACTTGACCGTTGATGATGGTCTTCATGGCTGACTCCTTATCCCCTGACTGGGGCAGTGATAGGAGTCAAGACTATGCCGAGTAGACGTCGGTCATGTGCCAGTAAATGCTGGGGAAATCAAATTACCTGGTAATAGTCCGGGACTCGGAATAGTGACGACTATGCCGAACTCGGCATAGTGGTCATTCCACCGCCTTCTTTCTCCTGCGTTCTGGGGTCGACATCAACACGATCCGCGCCTGGCTCGGACACGTCTCGCTCAACACCACTCATGTCTATGCCGAGCACGACTTGGAGATGAAGGCCGAGGCATTGGCGAAATGCGAGCTCACCGAGTGCGAGATACCCGGACAACGCTGGAACGCCGACGCTTCGTTGATGGTTTTCTTGCAGTCTCTGTAGGTTCGGCGCTGAAATTATGTGGCGCCTAGCGGGCCGCAGACGAGCATCCTGCGGCCCTACGCGCCTCAGCGCCACATAACGGGCAGCGCCACATAACGCATCTTATGTGGTGCACCACATAAGATGCGGGAAATCTGCACGTCCGGTGCGACGAGCGGGGTGTGGAAACGGAGTGATGGCTCGGCTATTGAGGCATTGCCAAACGAAAGGGGCGGTGACAGATAGGCTGGACCTTAGACCGCCACGCCACATTTCGACTCCACCGAGTAGAGACCATTGCAGCTCAGTAATTTGTGCGCCGCGGCATTTTCGGCGGCTATGGTCGCAGTCCGGCCAAGAGCGGAAGTAAGCAGTACGAAAATACCCAGCGCTTTGACCAAGGCTCGATGAATAAGCCAGGTTGCTGTTAAGGCGTCGCGAGGTCGAAATGGTAATCCCCTCGGCCGAGCAGTTCTAGTTCCGCGGCCGTCGCGTCTATGATTTTGTAACGGTCCCAGTTGGCCTTGATGGGACCTACTGGTTTGCCATCAATCAAGAGAACTGGCATTCCGAAGGACGATGCCGGGTGGCGGGTGCTGATCGACGCCTCTCCGGTCCAATCGTCGAGCAAGGGTGACGTGGCACGTAACAACATAGTCGAAGTTCCTGATACCGACTGTATCGGCCGAATACATCTCCTGTAATGATCTACAACCTTTTTGCGAACAGAGCGCTGCTAGTTACCGAACATTCCGGCGATTCGCAGCAGATAAAAAAGCCCGCGAGGTCGGCGGCGAGGTTGGACATGGGGACCCTACGCCTGCCCGGTTCATACGGTGAGATCACCGGGTGAGCAAACAGTAGCGCGAGCACTTCGTCGAAAACGTGACTTGTTGCTCAACCTAAAAAGGGCCCGAGGAGTCTGAGAATTACCTCCCAGTTACGTCGCGTGCAGGCTCCTAAGATTTCTCGCCAAGGGCCGGTATGTGGGAGATAGAGAGTAAGGGCTCAACAAACCGCACCTACCGCATCCGCGCAGACCGCGGTATGGTCTACCTCCGGAACTGTAACGGGAGACAACCATTCGGAGAGCATCGAATAGCGAACGGCTCGACATCGTTCCGGCACAGGTGCGTGTCCTGCACCATGTGCGTTTGAAGTACGCCTGCAAGGGCTGCGAGGAGACGATCCGGGGCGCACCGGTTGCGGCCCGGCCGATCCCCAAGAGCAACGCTTCCCCGGGGCTGCTGGCCCATACCGCGGTGGTCAAGTACCAGGATGCCCTGACGCTGGTTCGCTAGGCGAAGATCCTGCAGCGCGCCGGCGTGGACATCCCCCCGCCCCACCCTGACCGGTTGGATGATCAAGCTCGGCATTTTCTTGGCCCCGATGATCGCGCAGCTACGCGCGTCCTAACTGGCCTGCGACATCGTGCGGATGGACGAGACGCGCATCCAGGTACTCTAAGGAGCGAGAAGCGATTCAAGGACCTCGCGCCCGAGGAACCTGTCCGTGAGCGCGGGTTCCAGGCCGGGCCGATCCTTCAGGAACGAGCAGGTTGCGCAACTGCTGCCGTTCAATACCGCTCCGCAGGATATCTCCGCATAGTGGAGCACTGGAAAAAAGGAAAACCCCATTATCCATTCTCGTCTTCGCGTTCGCATTCGGACGACCTGACCCCATTTTCATTCCGTGACCCTGTTCTCCTTTTGTCCCTATTCTGCCGCTATTCTCCGCTGTAGCCAGGATTTCATTCCGAAAATAGGAGAGGGAATGGTTCCGAAGGGTTAACCGCCCGGCCGTATCGAGAGTTTCTCCTCTGGCACACATTGTTACCAGCAAGGCAGTCGCAGTAGCAAACGTGACCAGTAGAGGCGAAACGCACAAAAAGAATCTGTAGGAAACAATAGCGAGAGATTTGCAATGAAAAAAAATACTGTTAATTGGTTGCTCGATCACGACAATGTTGCTTCTACCTGCGTTGACGTTCGCTGCGACTCCGACAAAGCTGGTCGGGGTAATAAACGGAGAAGATAACCCGATACCTGTGTCTGAAGTGGTAAAAGAAGAACCCTACCAATGGGGGGGGACTGTTAAATTCGGACGCGTATCCGACGTAGCCACATCGTTTTTTATCCCAGCAAGAAAGCGGTTTGTTATCGAGCATGTATCTGTTTCTGGATATCTGTTAGACCTGAGTTAGACGACACGTTTGGAGAAAAGGTCACGTATGGGGAAACTGGAGAAAGGGCCTTCATTTGTGCCTTTGCTTTCGCCCGATCGAAGAAAAAATAGAAGACCTGTCGAGTAGCGGGGTGACGGTAACGTCACCCCGCCCCTTTTCATATCCTTTACAACTAGATATTTTAATGGCAACGGTGTCCGGCCGAATTTTCAATCGCGCTGGGCGGACAAGCCGTGAGGCAGTGCCCACTACGGGTGCTGTACACCCCGCGAGGGCGGTGGGGACGGGCACAAGGGTGCCCTCTGGCTGCTCGGTCGTGCCTTCGTCGACGCGCGGTTCGGGGACAAGAACAAAAAGCGCCTGGACATCGCCGTGATCACCCGTGTGAAAAAGAGCCTCAGCGTCGATTCCACCGAGGGCCTGCCGGTGGCCGACCTGCCGGTCAATGAAGCTGCGCTGAAGGATCTCGCATCGGCCTTCGCAGCTCGCGCCAGTGCTGGAGTCTGATCACCATAGTCTGGGATCACCATCTAGCCGATCCCGATCATTGGAGCGGTCTTTCTTGTTCCGTTTTCGGGCCAGGAATCGCTGTCGCTCGCAAAGTGTCGGTGTGGCTATGCCGACCTTCGCACTTCCGCGCAACGTCCTACTTCGCCCCCAATAACGGATAAAACATCGGGACCAGCACCAGCGACACCAGCGTCGAGAACAGCAGCCCGGAGACGATGGTGACCGCCAGGGGCTGGAGCATCTCCGAACCTTCGCCCAGCGCCAGGGCTAATGGAAGCATGCCCACCACGGTGGTCAGCGTGGTCATGAGAATCGGCCGCAGGCGCAGCCGGGCGGCTTCCAAGATGGACTGAATCGGATCCGAGCCCCGGCGGCGTTGGATCTCGATCCTGCAGGGTCTGCAGGCTTCCCGCCTCGTAGAGGCTGTAACCGGGGGGCAGCTCCAGGTCGACGGTGGCGGCCAGCGCTTGCTCGATGGCCTCCTCCAGGCTCATGTCGTCGCCGAGGGACGCCGTTACCTCCACCATGCTCTGTTGGCGGTCTCGCAGAATCGTCGAGGGCTGAGGCAAGATCGCCACTTCGGCGAGGTCCCCGAGGCGTATGGGCACCCGTGGCTCGGTCTTGCTGAACAGTACGATGGACTCCAGATCCCCCGGCGCCCCCAAGTCTAGGCGGTCGAGCCGCAGCAGGACATCGATACTGCGGTCCCGAACGAGGAAGTCAGTGACCACTTTGCCCTCCAGGGCGAAGCGCAGCACGTTGCCCACGTCTTCCACGTCCAGGCCGTAGCTGGCGGCCCGCTAGCGATCCAGGCGGATGGAGAGCTCCTGGGTCACATCCTCGTTCGAGTGCTGAAGGTTGCGTATTCCCTCTATCCCCTTCAGGCGCTCCACGACCTGGTCACCCAACTTCTCCAGGGTCTCGAGACGCGGGTCCTTGATGCGGAGGCTCAGGTCGTCGTCCCCGCGGTTGAAGCGGATGCCGCGGATACCCCGGGTGCGCATGAAGACCTTGAGTCCGGCAATCCGTTCGGACTTGATCAGCTTTTTCATGCGGCCGATCCACTCGTCGCTGCTGACATCTCGTCCCCCCCAAGGGTGCGAGCTGGACCTGGAGGCTTGCCGTATTTGCCGACTCGAACTGTGAGCGGCCGAAGACGAAGCCGCCTACGGTGGTGAAGATGGCAAGTACCTCCGGCTGTGCAGCGGCCAGGGCCTCGACCCGCCGGGCGAAGGCGTCCATCTGCTCGATGTTGATGCCGCTGTCGGCGGTCAGACTGATGCGCACGTCGCCTTCGTCCAGCTTCGGGAGGAGCTCCTGCCTGGTCTCCGAAAGCCAAGGGGCGGTGAGGAACAGACCGGTAGCGAAAGTCGCGATGACCAGCCATCGGACCTTGAGCAGCCGCTCCAGCAGCCAACCGTAGCCGTCCTGGGTCGCCTCGATGGCGCGGCTCACCAGACGCCGCGCGGGCCCTTCCGGGCGCACCGGTACCCGGCCGCCAAGGGCCGGCACCAGGGTCAGGGCCACCAGCATGGAAGCGAGGATGGCGGCGGAGATGGTGAAGATGAGCTCACGGAACAACAGCCCGATGAGTCCGCCGATGAACAGGAAGGGCAGCACCGCCGCCGGTTGGTGGATGTGGAGGCGACGATGGCGCCAGTCACCTCATGGCTCGCTCTGTCCGCCGCCTGATCCGGAGGTTCCCCCCGGCGCTGGTGGCGGTATAGGTTCTCCAGCATGACGATGGTGCTGTCCACCAGCATGCCGACCCCCAGGGCCAGCCCCCCCAGGGTCATGATGTTGAAGGTGAGTCCGAAGGCGGCCATCAGAAGGCGGCCATCAGAATGAAGGTGACCAGCACGGCGATGGGGATGGCGCTGCCGATGATCAGGGTCCTCGCGGCCCTCCGCCGGCAGGGGCAGGTCCAGGATCTCCTCCACGCTGGTGAAGCGGCCCTGGGTGCGGCCGCTGATCTCACCGTCGGACATGCGCAGGCGCCCCGCCGGGACATCCTGGTTGGCTTGGCGCAGGATGCTCTCGATGTCTAGCACGTCCAGGTCCAGACCTGCGAGTCGGTATTGGTCGGCGATCACCCGGACTTCCCGCTCCAGCCCGCCGCCGACCTCGGCCGCCGCCACCCCGTCCAGGTTGAGCAGGGCGCGGCTCAGGCTGTAGTCCACCCAGGCCCGCAGCTCCACCGGGTCCAGCAGGGGAGAGCTCACCACGTACTCGGCCACCGGGATCTGGAAGGGGTCGCGCTTGTAGATGACTGGCGGGTCGATGCTGTCCGGAAGGAAGCGCTTGGCTCGGTCGAGCCGGGAGCTGGCGTCGCGCAGGGCTTGGTCCACGTCGGTGCCGTAGGCGAAGGACAGGTCCACCGCGCGGAAAGGTACGAGCAGGCGCTCGACGGCGGTGCTGCTTAGCCTGGCCCGCACGAACTGACCCTCCCGCGCGCCGTCCGGAATGGGGTCCATGGATACCTCGACGATGGCCTGGCGGCTGGTTTTCGACAGCGCCGGGTGGATGCGCAGGACTTTGCCCTCGAATCGTTGGGCGCCCAAGGCGTCGATGCGCAGGGCGACTGAGTCTCCAAGCTTGACCTGCGGCAGGACCAGCTCCGAGGCATAGACCTCGGCGATTAGTGAGGCAGGGTCGGCCAGGGTCAGCAGGTGACTGTTTTTTGCCACGAAATCCCCCGGCTCCACCAGGCGCCTGGTGATGATGCCCGCGAAGGGGGCGCGGATGCGGGTGAAGGCGAGGCGGGTCTCGAGCAGCCGCTCTTCCGCCTGCGCCACCGCCAGCGCAGTTCGGGCCTGGGCGAGCTCATCCTCGGATACGGCCCGTTTTTGGCGCAGGCCCTCCTGGCGCTCCAGGTCCAGCTTCTTCTGCTCCTTAGTGGCGCGGACCTTGTCGAGCTGGGCCCCCAGCAAGTCGTCCTCGATCTGGACCAAGAGGGCATCCTTCGCTACCAGGTCGCCCTCGAAGACGTTCAGCTCGGTGATGCGCCCCTCCTCCTGGCTGTGGATTCGCACCAGCCGGCGGAAGCGTAGAGAGCCGGGACGCTCGTACTGTGCCGCCACCGGGCTTTGCTCGGCGGAATGTACGGTCACCATGTGGGGGGATGCGTCAGGTTTCTTTCCCGCGTTCTTCGCGGACTCGTCGTCCCCGGTGCATCCGGTCAGGGCCAGGAGCAGTCCGATCAGTGCCGCTGTCCAATCCGCCGTGCGGACAGGCTCTTGCGCAAGGCGTACCCATCTGCGGCCCGCCCAACGGGCCCTATCGATTTCATGGGTGCGGACACGGTGCCCCTGAGAAACCCTGGGCAAGCCGCAGATCAGCCCTGTCCCGTGAGGTCGGTTATGCTGACCAGCGGCGCGGTCGTCGCGACCTCGTAGCTGTAATGCGTGACTTTGCGCCGTACGTTGCGCTGAATGATGACCCCCATGACCTTCCATTCCAGACCCGTGAGGTCGATCTCCGGATACAGGTCGTTGAGGGCGATCAGCCACTCCCTGCCGTTCTCGTCCACCCGGTACTGCCGGAACCAGCGTACTCCCTCCACCTCGACGAAGACGTACATGCCGTCACTGCAGCTTTCGGCCTGCTCAATGATGACGATGCACTTGTCCGGAAACTCCGGCTCCATGCTGTCGCCGAGGACTTGCAGGGCGTAGGGCTCGCGCCAGGCGCAACCGGTTTCGTTGTTCAGGGTGGGATCGGACATGCGCTGCCCTCATTTATTTGTCGAGCAGAGGGACGCCCCGCTGCGCGTGTACGTTAGAATGGCCCGCTTGTAATGGGACCGGGCACTCGAAAAGCCAACAGTCTAGCTGAAGTGAGCCACATCCTCTCCACCGAGCGCGTCCATCGGGACCGGCGCGATCTGCACAACCTGCGCGGCATGCTGCCCTTCCTGTGGGAGTTCCGCGGCCGGGCGCTGCTGGCTTTGGCCTGTCTGGTCCTGGCCAAGATCGCCAACGTCGGCGTTCCGGTCGTGCTCAAGCAGATCGTCGACGCCTTCGAGAATCCACAAACGCAAGCGCTTGTGCTTCCCGTCACCCTGCTGCTGGCCTACGGGGCGCTCAAGCTCAGTTCCTCCCTTTTCAACGAGCTGCGCGATGTGGTCTTCGCCCGAGTGCGCTACCGGGCCATGCGCCGGCTCTCCACACGGGTGTTGGAGCATTTGCATCGGCTCTCGCTGCGCTATCACCTGGAGCGCCGCAGCGGTGCCATCAGCCGGGACCTGGAGCGGGGCACCCGGTCGGTAAGCACCATTCTCAACTACATGGTCTTCAGCGTGCTCCCGGTGTTGGTGGAGTTCAGCTTGGTCGCGGTCATCCTCCTGACCCAGTACGCGCCGGTGTTCACCCTGGTGACCTTCGGAACCGTGGCGGTCTACGTTGCCTTTACCCTGGCCATCACGGAGTGGCGCATGGATTTCCGGCACCAGATGAACCGGCTCGACTCCCGGGCGAACAGCGAGGCCTTCGACAGCCTGATCAACTACGAGACCGTGAAGTATTTCGGCAACGAGGCCATGGAGCTGGGGCGTTACGACGGAACTCTGAGCGATTGGGAGAGGGTGGCCGTCAAGAGCCAGTCGTCCATGTCCATCCTGAACTTCGGCCAGGGCGGGATCATCGCCGTCGGGGTCACCTTCATCATGGTCTTCGCCGCGAAAGGGGTGGTGGACGGGACCATGAGCATCGGCGACCTGGTGCTGGTGAACGCGTTGCTGCTGCAGCTGTTCATACCGCTGAACTTTCTCGGCATCGTCTATCGTCAGATCAAGTACGCGCTGGCGGATATGGACCTGGTGTTCAAGCTACTCGAGCGCGAGCCGGAGATCCAGGACCGGCCCGGCGCCAAGCACTTGGCGCTGCGTGAAGGCGGCGTGCGTTTCCAGGCGGTGGATTTCCACTATCAACCCGAGCGTGAGATCCTGCGGGGCCTGGACTTCGAGATCGAGCCCGGGCAGAAGCTCGCGGTGGTGGGTCACAGCGGGGCCGGCAAGTCCACCCTGGCGCGGCTACTGTTCCGCTTCTACGACGTGACCGGCGGGCGTATCCTGATCGACGGTCAGGACCTGCGCGAGGTCACCCAGGACAGCCTGCGCGCCGCTATCGGCATCGTCCCCCAGGATACGGTGCTGTTCAACGAGAGCATTCTCTATAATCTGTCCTACGGCCGCCCGGACGCCAGCCGCGGGGAGATCGAGCGTGCGGCGCAGATGGCCCACATCCGGGACTTCATAGAGGACCTGCCGGACGGGTGGGATACGGTGGTCGGCGAGCGCGGGCTCAAGCTCTCGGGCGGGGAGAAGCAGCGCGTGGCCATCGCCAGGGCCATCCTCAAGCGCCCGCGGATTTTGGTCTTCGACGAGGCTACCTCGTCCCTGGACAGCCACACCGAGCAGGCCATACAGAAGACCCTGGCCGAGGTGGCGGAGGACCACACCACGCTGGTCATCGCCCATCGCCTGTCCACCGTCGTGGACGCGGACCGCATCCTGGTCATGGAGGGCGGACGCATCCTGGAGCAGGGCACGCATCAAAGGCTGCTCGGGCTGCAGGGTGTCTATGCCGGAATGTGGGAGCTGCAGCAGCGCGAGCGGTCGGCGGCGTTGGAGGTGGGCGATACCCGGTCTTAAAACTACGAGCGTGCCGGTTTGTTGTCGAGCAACAGAGAAATGAAATGAAGCTCCGCAAATCATCTGCGAAGGCAGACGGCTCCGGCCCGCGCCCCCACGGCGATCGGAGGGTGCTGCAGGTCCTGCGCTCGATGCGCGTGGTGCCGCCGTTGCTGGTGTTCTCTTGCGGGCTGCTCGCGACCTTCGCCTCTCTTCTGCTGCACTTGCGGACACCGGACTCGGCCTGGCTGCAGTACTCGTCCCTGATGTTCCTCCTGGTTTCTCTCGGGGGGCTGGCGCTCACGGGCCTTCGCCTGCGCAGTCATCTGCTGCTGCCAGTGGCGACCCTGGAGGAGTCGGTGGCCAGGATTAGCCAGGGCGAGCCCGGCTCCAGCGGGGCGCTGCGGAACATGGGTATTCTGGACGCGATTGCACGGGATATCGGGGCCCTCAACGCCGAGCTCACCGACCTGTACGAAGACATGGACAATCGGGTCGCACGTCAGACCATGCGGCTCGCTCAGAAGACCGCGTCTATCAAGATCCTCTACGACGTGGCCGCGGGCATCAACCAGGCCGGCGGGATGGATGAGCTCCTGCTGCGGTTCCTGCGCGTGCTCAAGGAGATGGTCAACGGCTGTGCCGCCACCGTGCGCTTGGTCATGCCCGACGGCACGCGTCGCCTGGTGGGGTCCATCGGGCTCGACGACGACCTGGTGCGGGATCAGGACATGACGCCCGTGGACCTGTGCCTGTGCGGTTCGGTGCTGTCCCCCGGAGACGTGCTCTGCCGCGACGACGCCCGCTTCTGCTCCCGGATATACGGCCGCAAGATGTTCGCCAGCGACGAGGTGGAGGTCGTGACCGTCCCGCTGGAGCACCACGACGAGCTGCTCGGGATCTACACCGTGTTCGTCGACAAGCCGGGCGTGTGCGGGCGGGAGGACATCATGGAGCTGCTGTTCAGCATCGGCCATCATCTGGGGGTCGCGGTAGCCAAGCACCGTTCGGACATGGAGGCGCGCCGTCTGTCCATTGTCGAGGAGCGAAACTCCCTGGCCCATGAGCTGCACGACTCCCTGGCCCAGACCCTGGCGAGTCTGCGTTTCCAGGTCAAGATGCTGAGCGACTCCCTGGCCCAGGGCGATATCTCCGCGGAGGCACGAACCGATCTGGCGCGCCTCCGCTCCGGAATGGACGAAGCCCATACCGAGCTGCGGGAGCTGCTTTCGAGCTTCCGTGCCCCCATGGACCGCAAAGGGCTGATTCCGGCCCTGGAGAAGCTTACGGAGCGCTTCGGTCGGCAGACCGGCTTGCACCTGCTGTTTCAGAACAACTGCCGCCCCTTCGAGCTCTCGGCTGCGGCGGAGTTGCAGGTCACGCGCATCGCGCAGGAGGCACTCGCCAACGTGCGCAAGCACGCCCGGGCACACACGGTCCGGGTCCTGCTCAAGCGGGGAGGGCGGGGCGGCGAGCACGTGCTGCTGGTCGAGGACGACGGTGTCGGTTTCGGCACCGGCACCGGCACCGGCACCGGCACCGGCACCGGCACCGGCACCGGCACCATGGGCGGCGCCTCGGGGGAGCATATCGGCCTGTCCATCATGCGGGAGCGGGCGCGGCGCATCGACGCGGATTTGCGCATCGAGAGCGAGCTCGGCGAAGGCACGCGGGTGGAGTTGGTGTTTCCCGTCGAACGCAAGGCCCGCGGGCCGGCGAGAGTGGCGGCCTGATGCGCGTACTGCTGATCGACGACCATGCCCTGTTTCGCATCGGCCTGCAGGAGCTGCTGCAGCGCCGCGGTATCGAGGTAATAGACGCGGTGGGCGAATGTGACGAGGGCATTCGCCTGGTGACAGAGAAGGCGCCGGACGTGGTGCTGCTGGACATGCGCATGCCGCGCGCCAGCGGCCTGGATGTTCTGCGCCGGCTGCGCTCAGCCAGCCAGACCATGCCGGTGGCCATGCTGACCACCAGCGATGATGAGCGCGACGTCATCGAGTCCATACAGGCGGGTGCACAAGGGTATCTGCTCAAAGACATGGAGCCGGACGAGCTGATCAAGGCGCTGGAGGAGATCGTCGCCGGCAAAACGGTGGTCGCCAAGGAGCTAACGGGCGTTCTCGCAAAGGCGGTCAAGGGCGACCACTCTGCCGCCGAGCCGCCCCCCGTCTTCTCGGAGTTGACGCCGCGCGAGCGCGAGATCCTTTGCCACCTTGCGGAGGGGCAGAGCAACAAGACCATCGGGCGGGAGTTGGGCATCTCCGACGGAACGGTCAAGCTCCACGTCAAGGCGATCCTGCGCAAGCTCAAAGTCCATTCGCGGGTGGAGGCGGCGGTCATCGCGGTAGAGGAGAGCCTGTGCACCCGCCGGAACTGATACCGTCACCAGTCGATCAGGATTTGAAATCTAGAAGCGCAAAAGGCAGTCGCTATGAAAAACTACATCGAGCTTATGCGAGATTGTCTTACCGACATCCGCGAAATCATGCCCTGGGACCTCGAGGAGCGTCTTCAGGAGAATCCGGACCTGATGATTCTGGACGTGCGCGAGCCCTATGAGTTCGATGCCATGCACATTGTCGGCTCTGTGAACGTTCCGCGCGGCATCCTTGAGTCCGCCTGCGAATGGGAGTACGAGGAGACCGAGCCTGAGCTGGTGCTGGCGCGAGAGCGCGAGATCGTAGTGGTCTGCCGCTCCGGACACAGGAGCGTCCTGGCGGCTCATTCCATGCGGGTGCTGGGGTACAAGAATGTCGTTTCCCTCGAGACCGGGCTTCGGGGCTGGAAGGACTATGACCAGCCGCTCGAGGACGTAAACGGCAAGGACGTGAACCTTGATGACGCGGATGTGTATTTCACGCCCCGCGTCCGCCCGGACCAGATGAAGCCTGCCGGCGGCGACTCGGCCTGATTGGTGCCGAGCCCGGTCCGTTGCTTACATCCGCGTCGATCCGGGACCAGACTTATGACGGCGGGAGCCGTTCGGGAGTTAGCGATGAAAAAGATCCTATTCGGTGCGTGCATGTCCATGACGCTAGGCCTCGCCGCCCAAGAGGGCGGCGAGGCCCTGGAGTATTTTCCGCAGCAGCTCACAGCCAGCAGGCTGTTGTATTACTGTGCAGGCAGCTCGCTAACCGGCAGCGGTCGCGAGCGCGTCAAGACCTGCGCCGGCTTTATCAGTGGCGTCGAAGAGGGCGTGCGTTTGCTCGAGGCGAGACAGCAGCTCAAGGAGCCGTCAGGGATCTGTGTGCCCAAGGGGATTTCGGCGTCCAGGTTCGCGAAGACTTACCGAAAATATGCTGTAAAGCGCACGGACGACGACAGCCCGGCGGCCGCGGTGGTTCTGGACGTGCTCAGGCAGGCCTATCCTTGCGAGTGACGGGGCAGGGTCGGCGATAGCCTCGAAACGGCAATCAGCCGTCCCGGCCCGGGCTTCCCCGCATGCGCTTGGTCTTTGCTCGTTGGCGCTTCGATTCCAGCCTGCGTTCCTTGGATCCCCTCGTCGGTTTGGTCTTCTTGCGTGGCTTGGGTTGGTGGGCCGCCTTGCGTATCAGCTCGACGAGACGGATCTGCGCGTCCTCCCGGTTGCGCTCGCGGGTGCGAAAACGGTGGGCCTCGATGGTGAGGACGCCGTCGTTGCTTACCCGTTGTCCACCTATGCGGATCAGCCGCTGCTTGACCTGCGCCGGGAGGGAGGTGGAGCCTGCAATGTCGAGTCGCAGCTGAACCGCGGTCGAGACCTTGTTTACGTGCTGCCCGCCGGGTCCCGGGGAGCGGATGAAACGCTCCTGCAGCTCGGAATCGTCGAGCTTGATGGTCGCGGTTACGGTGATCATTCTCTGTCAACTCCGTGGTTTTGCCATCCGCAGTGCGATCGTCTAATCTCGGACGATGACTCGAATCTTTTTCGCGCTGGTTCTCACATTCGTCAGCTCGACGGCATGCGCCTGCACCATGGAGCAGATCAGCGAGATCCTCGATCAGCTGAGCGGCAATCCGAACGCGGCTTGCATTATCTGCAAACAATGCCCGAAGTCGAGTTATTGTGAGCTTTGTCGCCAGCAAGAAGCAGCGGCTGAATCCAAGGGACAACCGCCTGAGGTGAAACGCTGACGTCAAAGACGGCTGCCGGTTGGGTGTAAACTAGTTTCCTATAGTGAACAAATGTGCACATTCTGAAGATGCCCGAAATGAGCATACCTGAGGGCGATCTGGACAACGCGCCATCCTCTAAAAGCGGCGAGGGCAAAGGCCAGAGAAGCGTCTCGGTCTCTAGGCGGGCCGCTGGCTTGACCAGCTTGATGCTTGCAAGCGCGGTGGCGTTCGGTGGTGATACGCCCGTTCCGGATAAGACCTCGTCCGGGACCCCTACGCAAGCCGAGCCCCAAGACCTTGACGCCGCGGCGTTGCACTCGGCGCTGCGGAACCTCGCTCAAAGCGCGCCGTCGCAAGCATCTACTAGATATCCTCGGCCCTCCGGGTCCAGTAGATCCTCCGGGTCCAGTCGATCCTCCGGGTCCTCCAGTCCCTCCGGCCCCCCGCCCTGGGACAATTGGCAGAACTTTCAGAACTGGCAGAACTACTGAGCGCGAGGGACGGGCTTTCCTCTTCGTCGCTCAAGCATTCTCTCTGGTGCATCATGCCCAAGTCTGACGACAAGGCCGTTGCGCCAATCGGTGGACCGCTCTCATTGCTGATTCTTCAGCCGACGCCGTTTTGCAACCTGGACTGCGACTATTGCTATCTGCCGAACCGTTCGGACAAGGGGCGGATGCCGCTGGCGCTGCTCGATGTCATCGCCGAACGCGTGGCCGAGTCCGGCTTGCTCTCGGACAGGCTGACCGTCGTTTGGCATGCCGGGGAGCCGTTGGTGCTGCCCGTGTCCTTTTACCGCTCTGCCATCGAGCGCTTGGCGTTGTCTTTGCCGCCGCAGCTGCCGGTGCGCCACGCCTTTCAAACCAACGCCACCCTGATCGACGATGATTGGTGCGTTTTCTTCCAAGAGCCGGGGGTTTCGGTCGGGGTCAGCGTCGACGGACCGGCCCCGATTCATGATGCCCACCGCAAGACCAGGGGCGGCAAGGGTACCCTGGTGGCAACCCTCAAGGGTATAAGGCGCCTCAAGAAGCGCGGTATACCCTTCTATGCCATCTGCGTGTTGACGCGCGGCTCCCTGGAGTTCCCGGATGAGCTGCTCGATTTCTTCGTGGACGAGGGGATCGAGCGCATCGCCTTCAATATCGAAGAGCTGGAAGGCGAGAATCGCTGCAGCACCCTCGGGGAGGCGGGATCCGAGGCGCTGTTCCGGCGCTTCCTTTCCCGTTTTCTCAAACGCGCTAGCCGTGCCGGATGGCCCTTGCGGATCAGGGAAATCGATCAGCTCCTGGCCATGCTTGGTGCGGGCCCCCGAGCCGGCGCGAATCAGCAGACCACGCCGTTCGGCATTGTGAATGTCGATTGGAACGGTAACCTCTCGACCTTCTCGCCGGAGCTGCTGGGGTTCGGTACGCCCCGCTATCCGACGTTCGTCATCGGCAACGTGCGCGAGCAGTCGATCGCCGAGATGGCGGCCGGTAACGTCGTGCGCAAGCTGCGCGCGGACATCGACGAGGGCGTGGCGCAGTGCCGAAGCTCCTGCGCCTACTTCGACTATTGCGGCGGCGGCGTCCCCGCCAACAAGGTCTTTGAAAACGGCAGCCTCGCGTCGACCGAGACGCTGCACTGCCGGCTTATGCGCAAGGCGATCATCGATGTCGCCATCGGCTCACGGGACCATTTGGCGAATCTTGCAACGGCCCCGTGCGAGTCGCCGGTACCGGCATGAGCACGGCCGGGCGCCACCAACCCGAACGGATGGCTTCGATGTCTGCGCCCGTTGTTTCCACTGCGGTTCTGCTCACGGAGGATCGGCACCTGATGCCGAGATGCGTGTTGCGCGATCGGCTGCGCCTGGCCCCGTCGGACAGGGTCGGAGCGTCTGCACAACCATGGCGCCCGCCCGCGGATGCCGAGCTGCAGCAGTTGACCGGCGCAATCGGTGCCGGTCAGCAGGTCCCTGACTACGCGCTGTTCTCAGTCGCCCCCGCGCTGGGAAGAAGGCTCGCCGCTGCCTGGCAAGTGAGGGATGCCGCGGCCCCACCCGAGGTCTTCGATGATGACCTGATTGCGGATTTGGTGGATTTCTTTGCCTTTATCGATGCGCCGGTTCAGGGTGTTTGCTCGGTGCGGATGGATCGGATCGACGAGCAAGGTATAAATGCCGGGTTTGAGCTCTTCGTCGAGGGCTCCAGCCATTTGGCGCGGATCAACGCGGGGCCCGCGGAGGCCGCTCTGCTCATCGGGCCGGTTGGGCTCGCGCGCGGCCAGGGCGTTTTAGTCAGGGTCGAGCTTGCACCGGGAGAAGGGGTCTTCGTGCGGCAAGGGACTGCGCCGTCGCGGTTGAACGCCGGACCCGAGGAGCCCGCGCTGGTAGTCTCGGTGCTGCCGCAAGAGCAATGCCGGAAAAGGAACTAAGCCGCAAATGAAAGCAAAACTATCAACCTAATCTTCGTCCTTCCGTGGTCGCCGGCGAACTTCGGCGCCCGCGCGGGGGAAGTGATAGACCAGGTCGAAGAGCCGCGGCTCCCGGGAGAACAGCGCCTTGGCCTCGATGACGAGCCAGCATCCCTCGGGGAGATTTGTTCCGCCGCCTGCCGCGGCCTGCTCTTGCAAGCAGAACAGACCCGCGCCGCGCACCGGAACTGTAAGCGGGTCCTGGAGCCGTGCGACGAGCTTGTAGGCTTCCTTCTTACCGGCGTCCTGTCCCGGCTTCGCCGCGAGAATGTTGACCGCACCTCTGCCGCAAACCGCAATCCACAGCCGGTTTCCGGGCAGCGGATACAGGGCGAGTGGTGCGGGTGGCATACCCTGGCAGGTGAAGGCAGGCGCGGCATTGGACTTCGTCTCCCGCATCGGCGGGATCTCTTCGATACCAGCGACGTTTTGCCGGCCCATATCATCGATCAGAGTCCGCCAACGGACCAGCCGCCGACCGACGACCGTCTCTGCGCTGCCTGTTGTCTCCCGCGGTATCCGGATCAGCATCGCCCGGTCTTCTTCGCCGGCAATTTCCCAGTGCAGGATGTGTGTCGTTTTCTCTCGGTCCGGCGCTATTCCGTAGATCACCGGCTTTTCACTGTCGATGACGAACAGGCTCGTAGGCAGGCTGAACTGAGGCGGCGGGTCCAGCCGCAGCTTGTCAGAGGGGCCGAACCGGATCAGGAAGGCATTTGCTTGGCTGTCGCTGACGGCGATCAGGTCATCGTCGACGAACTTCAAATCGGAGGGTCTGGTCGTCAGCAGCGTCCACTCGCTTTGCAGCTGGGCAACGATGCTCGTGGGGCCGCCAAGCTTTGCGACGCCAGCCTGCTCGGGTCCGTCGGTGCGCGTGAGGTCGAAGAGGGCAAGGGGACGGCTGAAACCGGTGAGAATGGCCCGGTTGCTGGTGGCGGACAAGGCCGCGAGGACGGGCTTTTCCGGGTCGAGATAGACCCTTGCCGAGCGTTGGGGCGAGAGAAATGCACCCTCAGCCTGTCTTTGCTGTGGATGCAGCTGCCATTGGAAAAGGATGGATGCGTCGAACGCGGCCGTCAGCGTTAGCGCACCGCTGCCTTCTTCCGTCCCCTGCAGCCAGATCGCGACGGCGGCAGGCTCCGCGAAGCGCGAGATGTCGGCCGGGAAGCGCGAGAGGTCGTCGGTTTGCAGTCTAAATCGAGTAACCGGTGTCTCCGGTGCCTCGGCTAGGTCTACCAAGCTCAGGGTAAATAGACGGCGGTTCGTGCGGCCTTGATACCAGTCGGAGCCGAAACCGTCATCTCTTTCGGCGAACCAGTGAATGGCCGCCAGGTAACGCCCCTCGCCTTCGATGGCAAGACCGCGCAGACGATCTCCCAGCTGGCGCAGGTACCGGGTAGCGTCATTCAATTCAGTGCAGGCCGTCTCGGTTTCCTCACTCGCGATCCGACATACATGGACCGACCGGTCCGGTGCTACGGCCAGTAGCTGACCTCGGCTCCCGCTGCGGGCGATGCGCGTGAGTCTCAGCCATTCCCCGGTTTCCCGGCAACCCCCCCGGGGCCCGAAGCATGCCGGGTCTATGGATACGGGGTCTGATTCGGCGGGCAGCGCGGAGCGCAGCAGCTTCGGTTTCGGCGTGACCGCGCGCTCCCCGTTTCCCTTGTCGCAGGCGATGCTGAGCTCGCCGACGGCGTCGAGCACGGCGACGCAGTCTGCCGACCGGGAACCCTTGAAGTGAGTGGCGCTTGCGATCGGCACATGGAGGTTCGACGCGCTTCTGTTGAGGATGGGCCGCGCGGATGCCGCAGATTTGTGCTCTTCGCCGTTGCCATCGGCAGAGGTCCAGTATCCACCAGCGATTCCGTGCAAGTCCGCCAGATCGAGATAGAGGTCCTTCAGGTCTCGGGCGAGGGCTGTGCTGCCGGTGACGCGGATCGGGTGCAGCATCTTCAACGCGAGAGATTGGTTGGCCTCGATGTCATCCGCGTTCTTGCCGGCGTCCATCGCAAGTGCCCGGTAGGCCGGTGCATCGCCATACTTGCCCGCGTCCAGGCTGCGGTTGAAGCTTGACGCGATCTCGCCCTCGATCTGCAAGAGCCTCGAATTTTGCTCCGCGACCGAGCCTGCAAGCAGGGCCAGCAGGGGCAGACCCGCAACTGCTGCGACCGCGAATCTCTTTGCCATCCGAATTCGGCGGCAGTACCTTTTGCTCGCGGTCCAGAAATCATGGTTGAGTTTGTAGATGCCTTTCCGGGTTTGCTCGTCGTCGTGGCTTGGATCCCGCGCGGCGGCCTTGAGATAACGCCCTGACCAGCGCCTTGGCGGGAGCCGGCCCCGGTCGATGACCTTGCCGCCGGCGAACAGCCGCCACACCCCCTGCCAGGCCTGGTCGTAGGTCTCCACCGAGCGCTTGTCCAGCAGACCGCGCTCGCCCTTCTCCCACTCCACCGCCTCCTTTGTGAGCGCCTTCATGCGGTCGCCGGTATCCGCCTCTGCCTGCGCCCATTCACGCAACGAGGCCCATTGGCGGATCAGGGCTTCGTGGCCGATGTCGATGGTGGATTCCTCGGTCAGCTCCGGGGTCTCGTCTCCGGTGGCGCTCTCCGTTTGCACAAAGATGAAGCCGGCATCGTCACCAGCCAGTCGGTTTGCGAGCTTGCGCAGGACCTCGATGTCGAGCAGTGGCTCGGATTTATCGTCGCTGAGTGTGGACGCGATGATCTCGGCCGCCTTGGCCGGACGGCGGATATAACGGCTGTCGTCACGTTGCACGAGCTGGCGGAAAAAAAGCTCGGCGTCGCGTGCCGCACTCGACCCCAGCTCGGTTGTTGCGATGACATGGTCCGCGTGGTTGGACAGGGCGCGGTTCAGGCCTTCGACCTGCTCCCCGTAGTAGTCGTCGAGTGTCAGCTCGATCTTTGCACCGGTGGCCTTTGCCGCCTCATCGCGCTGCTGCCGGGCACGAATCCACATCCACATCAGCGCGTGTTGGACCAGCGGCAAGGGGTCATCGCTGCCGTGCATGTCTTGAAGCAGCTGATCCACAAGCTGCGGTTGCACCCGCCCTCCGACCTCAACCGCCGGTCGGGAAATCGCCTCGGTAAGCTGTGTGCGGTTCAGCGGCGGAATCAGATAGAAGGTCTTGTTGATGACCTCGGCCAGACCGGGGAATCTGGTGCAGTCGCCGATATAGTCGGTGCGCATGGTCAGGATCACGAACACTTGCTTCAGCGGCTCGCGGAAAAGCTCCACCAAAAGAGAGACGAAATCTCCCGCGTCGCTGCGGGGTACGTCGTAGCGAAACAGCTCCTCGAACTGGTCGATCAACAACAGCAACCTTCGCCCCGGGGGGAGGGGATGGGTCTCGAAGAAGCGCGCCAGGCCGTCGCGGCCGCCGCCGAGCATCGCCTTCAGTTGCGCTCGCTCCAGGTCGTTCAGCGAACTTGCGGCGTCTGTGCGGCTGGCCTCGACCAAGGCGTCGCGCAGGTGAGCCAAGGGTGCGTCGCCGGGGCGCATCTTGGCGTTGACCCAGCGCTGGCCGGCGCTTGGAATCAGGCCGAACTCCAGGGCGGGCTGCACGCCGGCGCGAATCAGAGAGGACTTTCCGCAGCCCGAAGGACCGATCGCGGTTACGAAGTGACCTTGTTGCGCGAGGATCTCCACGATCTCGGCAACCTGATCAGAGCGCCCGAAGAAGAACCGGTGCTCACTTTTCTTGAACGGCCGAAGCCCGGGGTAGGGCAATACGTCCGGTGACTCTTCGTCGGCAACGAAGGGCTCGATCTCGAACGGCGTGACGTCAAATTCTCCCGACATTGGGGGGGCCTCTCAGGGGGTCCGGTCGAGTGGGCGATCGGTGACTCTTTTCCGTACCTGGTCGAGCCAGCGGTAAAGGTCTTTATCGGCCCGCCGCGCTGAGCAGTCGAAGACGTGCGCCTTCCTGCCGAACTCGATCTTCATGCCCGGCGGAGGACCGTAAACCACGCCTACGTAGAAGTCTCGGTCAGGGGTGCGGTGCTTGAACTCGCGGCCCAGCTCGTCGAGCGTGTGGGTTACCGTTGCAAGCTCTTCGGACGGCTTGAAGGTTATGCCTCCCACGCCCTCCGCGTCCTGGGAGAGTGCCTCCAGGGCATCGCGCACGGCTGTACCTTCCCCTTCACAACGCACGACGATGACGGCGTCACAGTCTGCGATATTGTCTTCGTAAAAACGCTTCAGTGCCGTCGGCGAATGGATTTCGGGGCCCGGATATACGACCTTCCATTTGGACTTATCGGTCACCTCTTCCAGCCTGGGCTCGAGCTCGTTCTGCACGAAACGGTATCCGGCGGTGTTGCCGGAGAATACGAGGATGGTCGGCCAGTCCCAGTGCCAGGGCTCGATGTCGTCGACCAGATCGCCGGTCGAGTGCTCTGCGAGGCGCCCGACGATCGAATCGGCGACGGCCTCGATCGTCTCGGTGGTGGCACTCTGCACGTAATCCTTGAACCGCTCCCGGTAGGCCGCGTATCCGAAGGCATCTTCGTCCAGGCTGGCTAGTCCCAGGGATTCGGGACGCCACAATAGCACCGGAACGCCGCCCGCCGTGGCCAGGTCGATCTGCATGGTCGTCAGCTCATTGGTGCCGTTGTAGTCGGCAAGCAGTTGCACCGCCAGTTGGCTGCGGTCAAGCTCATTACGGATGTGCGCGTGCAGCTCATCGATTGTCGCGAATGCGCTCAGCGGCGTTTCGGGACACAGCTTAACGCCCCGTTCGGCGAGCAGTGCGGCGAGGCGTTTGCGCTCGTCCCTTCTCTCCTTCGGGGTGTAACCAAGGTAGACGGCGGGCTCTTGCTCATCCTCGGGGGGCGGCTGGACAGGGGAAGTGGTGCTCTGCTCGTTGGCCAGGCTCTTGAGCGATTTACCGATCTGGACCGCAAGGTCCGAGAGCAGCTCGTACACCTTCCCGCTGTACTTGCTCTGCGCGATGTTGGGAAACCCGAGGGTCTTTGACGCCGCCGCCCGATCCGGCCTGTGATGCAGGCACAGTGCAATCTGGGGATCACCGGCCGGGTCCTTGAAGACGTCGGGCCAGTCCTCCCGCCGGTCTCTTCGACCTCGATCGGAACGATGCCTGTCTTGCGCTGGGTCATTTCTCCAGCGCGGCGGTTGCCGGGACTTCGAAGGCGCCTGCCTCGTCCGCGAACCATTTCGAGCCCATGAATTGATTGGAGACAAACACGAGCAGGATGCCCGAGTCGTGAACGGCCTTCAGGATATCGCTGACGTTTCTGTCTTTCTCGTGGCTGTAGATATCCTGGTAGATCGCCAGATTCCGGTCGGTGCCCGAAATTGCCAGGTTGTTCTCGACCATGCTGTGCAGGAGCCTCGACCACCTGCCGCGTCCAGGTCGGACCATCACCCGCCCACTGCACCTCGCTTTCTCGATGCGCGTAACTGACGAAGATGTCGTACTCGAAGGCGCTCAGATAACCCCTGACACTTTCTCACGTCCCGATGAAGAGCGAGCGAGTTATAGATGGCGCATTCTCCCGCGCCCCGACCACCCTGCCGGTGCCGCTGGTGATGCTATCTTAAGTAAAAGACAAAATCCACTCGAGGTGACAGGTATTATGAGCGAACAGGCTATTTACCATTGTAAAATAGTGGTTGATCCGGCACGACCCGGACGGAAGGACCTACGGCCGTCGGAGACACGGCGATAGTCGGGCCGCACCGGCCGTGCAGGCCAGCGCGGCTGTTGGATGACTCGCAGGGACGTGTAGAATCTGTGTGAACGACAGACAACGACCAGCAGTGAGCGAGAGGGATGTCCGCGCTCAAGCTCTTCATCAGTCACAGCTCGCGCCTCGACGACGTCGAAGCACAGAGTACACCAGCTCTGGATCGCAACTGGCGGCTGCTGGATGACACCTGTAAGGCCATCCGGAAGAAGTACGGAGATCGGGTCGCGGTGCTGGTGGACAAGGACGGTCTGATTCCGGGAGAGGATTGGAACCATCAGCTCAATCTCTGGCTTGCCGAGTGTCGCGTTGCCGTTATCATCCTATTCTCCAAACGCGCCATCGAGAAATCCGACTGGGTGGGCAAGGAGGCCGCCATCCTGAGCTGGCAGGCGGAGGTTCTCGCCGACAAGGACTTCACCCTGATCCCGGTCATGCTGGACGGGGAGTCGACACCGGAGGATCTCGCCAAAGATTTTCTCCAGGGTTCTCGAGATCGACACCCATCAGTGCATCCGCAAGGCTAAGACCGCCGCGGATATCCTCGCCGGTCTCTTGTATAAGCTCGAGGAGCCGGATTCGCTCGCTGGGCAGTACCCGCGCACGCCCCTGGAGGCCCTGGAAGGCGGAATCGCGGAGGCTCTTGAGTGACAAGACGATTGTTGCCTCGCTCGACAGCGCCCTGGCGGCGGTTGGTTGTCCCGAACCGACCCCTCCGCCATCCACCTCGCGGGGATATGCGGTGTTGTTGGCCTCGTCGGCACCACCGGACCTCGCCGGATTCCGTCGGCAACTGTTTTCGCCACCTTCGAGGCCCTGAGCCGGCCTGATGCCGGAGCCACCGCGCGACCGTGCCGGAGCTATTCAAGTACGTGCGCCCCCTGTGGGTCGAGCCGGCCGACGTGGCGAACCTCCGCCAGGCACGGCGATTGCGTTATCCGCTTGCCCTCAACGGAAGATTGGTCACTTGGACCGACCCCGACCTGAGGACCAAGTGCTATACGCTGGAGAGGTTCATCGAGCGGGCCCTGGCCGGCTCCCGAATCGGATCTGTTCCTGCCGATTTCCTTGACGCAGGCGAAACCCGTGGAGGCCGTGTGCGAGGAGATCCGGCGCAGCTTTCTCAGCGCGGGTCCTCCGCCGCCGGGCGGATCGGAGAAGGCATGAACGCCGTCAACCGTGACGGACGTACGATTGTTGCTCCTGGTCTACGCGCCCAAGGACAACGGAGGGACGCCAGATCCGGGCCTGGTGCGGACTCTCCTCGGGCTTTTCGATGTCGCAAAGCTCATGCTCGTTTTCGACGTCGGCACCGATCGTCAACCGTTGCCAGCTCCCCTGCAGTCGGCGCAGCCGAGGCTGAATGAGCCCCCGAAGGCCTTAAAGACCTTTCTCGCTTCTGAATACGATGCCTGTGGACGAACGTACTACGAAAACCTTTCTCGACCAGAAATGGAACCGGCCCATGAGTTACAAACCCACCCCATTTAGACCGGCTGCCGGCCGACGGCGTCCTCGAGAGAGTCCGGGGGCGATCGGGCCCTATGTGTTCAGCGACGACATCGTCATTGCGGTGGACGTGGCCCTTTGCGACCGACCGGCCGTTGCTCGTTTCCGGCCATCTGTGCTCCGGCAAGAGCCGGCTGGCGGACGCCGTTGCCGCCGTTGCAGGAGCTGGAACCTGCTCGCCAAGACCATGACCTCACGCACCCGCCTGGAGTCCCTCACGGTGGAGGTGGACCAGCTGCGCCGGCTCAACGACGCCCAGGTCTCGCGGCGAGGGCTCCGAGCTCAAGTCGGACGCCTACTATCTCAATCCGGGACTGTTCTGGTGGGTCTTTCCGGCCGGAGACGG
>CALOFM010000031.1:0-70935 GCA_942492625.1 uncultured Gammaproteobacteria bacterium
CCGGCCATTCTGAGCCGTTATTCCATCCAGCGTGAATCTCTCTATCCTGTCGCCCACCGATTCGTTTTCTGAGCGGAAGGAGGGGCAGCATGGACCCATCGACAGTACCGGCGAGGCGGCCGCGGATTCGGCGCAACCGCGATCAGTGGCGCGCGCTGCTGGAGCGCTTCGTGCGCAGCGGGCAGAGCCGCGAGCAGTTTTGTCGCGAGCGGAGCCTGAGCGTGAGCAGTTTCGAGCGCTGGCGACGGCAGCTGGGGAAAACGGTGGCGCCGCGCCAAGTAATCGCCGAGGAGCCAGTGTTCTTGGAGTTGCGGCGGACGCGCGTGCTTCGAGCGAAGCGTGGGAGGTGGAATTGCAGCTGGGTGCTGGCGTGTTCTTGCGCCTGCGCCGTCCGTGCTGAGCGTCCCACCGGGTTGGGCCGGGTGTGGCTGTGTATGCAGCCAACCGACATGCGCCGTTCCTTTGATGGTCTCTCGGCCCTGGTGCGCCAGCATCTGGGGGAGGACCCCGGCAGCGGCCAGTGGTTTGCCTTCATCAATCGGCGGCGCACACAAATCAAAATTTTGGCCTTCGAGGAGGGCGGCTACTGCGTGTGGAGCAAGCGCCTGGAGCAGGGCCAATTCGCGGCGCCGGGCGCTGCCGGTGCGCGCAAGCGCACCCTGTGTCACACCCGGGTGCTGGCCTTGCTCGAAGGGGTCGATCTGGTGATCACAAGGCAGTTCCCCCCTTTACAGAATGGTGGCGTAAAGGGCCGGCATCGTTTAAAATATTCACAACAAAAACAGATGGATAACCCACCTTGTCGGCAGCGGCTGGCATGCGGATGGCGGAACTGGAGCGCGAGAATGCGCAATTGCAGGCGCAGCTCGCCACACTGCAACAACAGCTTGACTGGTTCAAACGCCAGCTGTTCGGCGCCAAGTCCAAAAAGCGCCTGGATGTGGATCCGAGCGAGCCCAGGCCGATCTGTTAGCCGGCCCTGGGCGTGGCGCCCAGCACCGCCACCGCCGCCAGAGGTGCCCACCGAGACGATCAGCTATCAACGCCGGCCCAAGGCGCGCGATGCCGCGGTCAATGACTCGGGTCTGCGCTTCGCCGAGGATGTGCCACGCGAGATCATCGCGGTCACCGACCCCCAGATCGAGGCCATCCCCGCCGAGCGGCGTGTGCACATCGGCGAGAAGGTCACCTACCGCCTGGCGCAGCGCCCCGGCAGCTATGTGATCCTTCAATACACCCGCCCGGTCTACAAGATCTTGGACGACCTGCGCATCGCCACCACGCCGGCGCCGGCCAACGTGCTGGAGAACAGTGTGGCCGATGTCAGCTTCCTGGCCGGGATGCTGGTCGACAAATTCTGCTACCACCTGCCGCTGTACCGCCAACACCAGCGTTTGCTGCAGAGCGGCATTGAGCTCAGCCGCAGCACCCTGAGCGTCTGGGCCGGTCGAGCCATCGATCTGCTGCGCCCCATCGTCGATGCCCAAGCCCGGCATCTGCTGCAAAGCCGCGTGCTGGCCATGGACGACACGCCGATCAAGGCCGGGCGGCAGGGCAAAGGCAAGATGCGCCAGGCCTATTTCTGGCCGATCGACGGGCAGGACGAGGAGAACGTCTTCCACTATGCGCCCTCGCGCGCGCACCGCCACGTGCAGACCTTCCTCGGCGGTTTCAGCGCCACCTTGCTCAGCGACGGCTACGAAGCATATACGGCCTATGCCAAGCAAAACGCCGAGGAGACACACGCCGCGTGCTGGAGCCACTGTCGCCGCGGGTTCGAGCGGGTGCAGGCCAAGGCGATCCCGCCGCCAGCGCCGAGGCCCTGGCCTTGATCCGGTGCACTCTACCGCCACGAGCAGGTAATCCGTGACCAGGGGGCTGAGCGGGAAGGAGAAGCTGGCCTACCGCAGCGAGCACAGCGAGGCGGTGGTACAGGCCTTCTGGGGCTGGTGCGACAAGCAGTGCCACCGACCGAGCCGACTCTTGCCCAGCAGCCTCTTGGCGAAGGCCTGGAACTATGCCCTGGCGCGCAAGGCCAGTCTGGAGGTGTTCCTCGCCGATCCCGACGTGGCAATCGACACCAACCATCTGGAACGTTCTCTGCGCCCCATCCCGATGGGAAAGAAGAACTGGTTATTCGCCTGGACGGAGATCGGCGCCGAGCGCATTGGTATTATCCAGAGCCTCCTGGTCACCTGCCGGCTCCAGGGTGTCGATCCCTACGTCTACCTGGTCGATGTGCTGCAGCGCGTCAGCGCGCATCCGGCCAGCCGCGTCATCGAGCCTCACCCCACGCGAGTAGAAAACGCAGTTCTCCCACAACCCCATGAAATCAGACCTGGCGCTGGCCCAGCAATAACGGGCTGGAATGGCCGGTTACGAAGCAACGATCTTTCAGCTCTGTTACCACACAAACAAGAAAAAGCTGAAGTACCGTAGCAAGTTTCATCCAGCTGTGGGCGTATGCCGAGCAACGTGGATCAACATGAAGCGAATCGCGAGCTACGAGGCGAAACAGGCCGAAGCGATCGCCGATCGAGGAGTTACGCCCTAAATCACGACACAGCCTCTACGATCTTTCATGCCCCCTCACCGAATACCTGGAAGGCGCGTTTTTCCATCTCCGGTTGCGGGAAAATCCCTTCCGGACACTTGACAACTTGCATGTCCCGATCCTCAGCCCCGCTGTCGGGCTTGGCTGCAGGAAGGGGTTTTCGGAGCGGACTCAATATTTGATGGTTTAGAGACCCGGTGCTACCCGCGCGAAAATCTCAAGCCCGATTCGATAAAATAGCTTTATCGTCTCGAACTGTGTATTCGCGTTTGCTTGGCTTGCCGCTCGTCTCGTTCTCCGGGATGTCCACCCGATGGGGTACGCCCAACCTGTCGCATGAGATGTCCGCGGGACGGCATCGAATCAGCTTCTTCGGGCAATGGACCCATGGGCCATCCGGGAGGGTACCTCGAGACTAGAAACGGGTCTCGTAGGGACCGCAGGTTGAGAAGGAGGTTACCCTGCCGGAAAACGCTTACTGATCGTCTCAGCCAAGTTCCAGGTGCTTGTCTCTACCTCGTCATGTTACTCGCGTTCGCGGTGGCTCATCGGGTGGCTCACGCCACTATGCCCAAGGCGCGGGCGTTGAACAGCTTGCGGCTGTCGAACCGTTCTCCCCGCGCCACATACCACAGAGATAGGGCCAGTTTGCGCATCACAGCAATGATCGCCTTGCCCTTGAGGCCGCCGTCGCGTTTGATCTTGCTCTGATACCAGGCCGTGATCACCGGCTCTTGGTGGCTCCACCGCAAGGCGGCGAAGTAGAGGTATTTTCGTGCCTTGCCCGGTCCGCGCTTGGTGATCTTCAGTTTCCCGGCATGCTTGCCGCTGCTGCGTTCCTTGAGATTCAGGCCAAGCCCTTTGAGGTAGCTATGCGGGTTGGAGTAATCCAGGGGGGTGCCTTGGGTGGTCTCCAACACCAGGCTGGTCGTCTTGCCCACCACGCTCGCCATACGCCTCAGCACGAGATCGTCTTCCACCACCTCGCTGATTTGATGCTCGAGCGCCTTCAGCTCCTTGTGGGTGCGCAACAGCTCCTGGCCCAGCACCTGCAACAAATGCCGTTCCCCTTCCGTGCAAGGCAGACCCAACGTCGTTTCGCTACTGTCCAGCACCTGCTGCACCTTTTCGGCACGGAGCAGTCCTCTGCCGGTACGCCGCAGCAGTTGCCCCGCCTGTTCACGATGCGCAGACACCTGGCCTGGATCACCGTATTCGCCGATCAGGGTATGCAAGCTCACCCCGCCCAAGTCCAGTATCCGAACCACCTCGGGCCAATGGCGATTGAGGTAAGCTTCCAGCCGGTTGAGATTGGCTTGATGCTGGCCTTGGTAGAGATCCAGTTCCGCTGTCAGGGCGTGATGGTCGCGGCGTGACACCGACAACTCCTCCCACGCAGCGCTCGCCCCATCGAGATGGACTCGGGCAATGAGATACGCCGACTTGGCATCATGCAGGCTGGGTACGCCGTCGTAGAGCTCAGCGGCGTCGTGAACCCGCTTGGGGCTTACCCGGTAGACCGCAAGGCCCAAGCCGGTAAGATAGCCGCGCAGGGCGTCACCGTACGTGCCACTCGGTTCCATGACGACTTCCAGGTTCTGTACATCCACATTCTGGAGCAGATGCTCGACCATCTCTGAGGTCTGCTGGGGATGAACCCATTTGATCGTGTCGATGACGCTTCGATCGGTCTTCATCAGTACCGCAAAAAACTCGTCTTTGGCGACATCCACGCCCAACACCGTTGGTTGTCCTGCGGCAAGATCAGCGACCTTTTCCCAGTTGACCTGCTTGACATTGGTGGCTCTGTATCTACGCTTTTTCATGGGGACACCTCCTACGTCACGGTTGGGGAATCTCTTGTGCTGATAACTTCAGCATATCCTTACTGTGTCTTGAGGGTCCTGGCGCGGGCCTCGGTCAGACAACCCGAGTTGGTCATCAGCTGGCCGCAGCAGGTCTGTCCCCGGGGGTAGTGCACCTGGTGCCCCAGCTTTTCCAACAGCTCCAAGGTATCCCGCGCGATCTGGGGGTACAGGTGATTGACCAGGCAGGGGACGAACAGCGCTATCTTCATGGTGCAACCTCTGGTTGGTTTCCTAATCATAGACCGCTGTTGAGATAATCGGCGGGCTGGCGTTTGTTGTGTATCGGCTGCGGTAAGATTATCGTTGTCGAGATTCTCAATAATCTGCGAGTCCCCGAAACCCATGGCGGCGGTCAATTTCAGTGTTCCCGACGGCTGGACCAATGTGCGCAACCTGTATGGTGGTATTGCATTCGCCAGCGAGATCGATTGGCAGGAGTAGCCATGGCTGAGATACTGGAAAACAAGACCTTCGACGAGATCTCCGTGGGGGACTCCGCCAGTCTGACCCGGGCGCTGCGATACGAGGAGCTGGAGACCTGGGCGGCGGTGACCGGCAACGTAAACCTGGTGGACGCGGTCGAGTGCGCCGCAAGGGAGGGGATTGCAAGGGAAGGGAGCGCTTTCGGGATGTGGGGAACGGCACTGTTCTCCACCATCATGGGTACCTTGCTGCCGGGCGCCGGAACCCAGGTCCGATCCGCGCAGGTTGACTTCCATAGGCCGATCGTCATCGGCAGCGAGCTGACGGCGACCGTCACCGTGACGGGGAAGAATCCGCAGGACGGGTCCCTCACCCTGGATTGCCGTTGCCTGGACGCCGTCGGCAGTGAGTTCATCACCGGGGCCGCGGTCGTCATCGCGCCGACCAAGAAGATCCGAGAGCCGATTCGCCGGTTGCCGGAGGTCTACCTGCAGCGCAAGGACCGTTTCTCCGAGCTCTTAGACGCCGCCGCCGGCCTGGAGGCAATGCCCACGGCGGTGGTCCACCCCTGCAGCAGCGACGCCCTGGTCGGCCCGATAGAGGCCGCCGAGCACAACCTCATCATGCCGATCCTGGTGGGGCCGGAGGCGAAGATTCGTTCGATCGCCGAGGCAGAGGGGCTGGATATCTCTATCGTACCTGCTCGTCGACGTTGAGCACAGTCACAAAGCCGCCGAGCAAGCGGTGGCCATGGTGCGCGCCGGAGACGCCGAGATCCTGATGAAGGGCAGTTTGCATACGGACGAGCTGCTGCACGCTGTGCTCAACCGCCAGACGGGAATCCGCACCGAGCGGCGCCTCAGCCATTGTTTCCTGCTGGCGACCCCGACTTACGCCCGACCCTTCATCCTCACCGATGCGGCCATCAATATCTCCCCGGACCTGATGACCAAGCGCGAGATCTGCCAGATCGCCATCGACATGGCCCGCGCCATAGGGATCGAGGAGCCCAAGCTGGCCATACTGGCCGCGGTCGAGTCGGTGAATCCAGCCATGCCCGCGACGCTGGATGCCGCTGCACTGTGCAAGATGGCCGACCGTGGTCAAATCAGAAGGCCAGATTAGAGGCCCTGTTGACAATGCGGGCGGAGAAGAGGAGGGAAGCGGGGGGAATGGGAGTGGGGGGGGGGGGGGGGTGGGGGTCGGGGGTAGGTGAGGGGGGAGGGTGGGTTAGGGGGTTATGGCGGGGTGGGGTGGGTCGGGCGCGTCCCGCCCCATCAGCCACTCGTCCACGGCGCGGGCGCACTGGCGGCCTTCGCGGATGGCCCAGACCACCAGGGACTGGCCGCGGCGCATGTCGCCGGCGGCGAATACCCCGGTGATAGAGGCGTGGTAGGCCTTCGGGCCCTCGGTGTCTCCGCAGACGTTGCCACGCCCGTCCAGCTCCACGTCGAGCTCTTCGAGCATGCCCTCGTGGACCGGGTGCACGAAGCCCATGGCGAGCAGGGCCAGGTCGGCCTGGAGCGAGAACTCGGAGCCCTCGATCTCGGACATCTGCCAGCCGTCCCGATCGTCCTTGGTCCACTCGACCTTGATGCAGCGCAGGGCCCTGAGGTTGCCCTCGCCGTCACCGACGAATTCCTTGGTGGCCACCGACCACATGCGCTTGCAGCCTTCTTCCTGGGAGCTGGAGGTGCGCAGCTTGTTGGGCCAGCTCGGCCAGGTCATGCCCTTGTCCTCCTTTTCGGGGGGCATGGGCAGGATCTCGATCTGGGTGACGGACTTGGCACCGTGGCGGTTGGAGGTGCCGATGCAGTCCGAGCCGGTGTCGCCGCCGCCGATGACCACCACATGCTTGCCCTCGGCGCTGATGAACTCGTCGTCCGGGACATGCACGCCCTGCACCCGCTTGCTGTTGGAGCGCAGGAAGTCCATGGCGAATTGCGCGCCATTGAGCTCACGTCCCGGTAGCGGCAAGTCACGGGGCTTCTCGGAGCCGCCGGCGAGCACCAGGGCGTCGTACTTTTCCACCAGGTCCCTGACCGGGAGGTCGACGCCCACGTGGACGTTGGTGTGGAACTCCACGCCCTCGGCGCGCATCTGGGCCATGCGCCGGTCGATGAGATGCTTGTTGAGCTTGAAGTCCGGGATGCCGTAGCGCAGCAGCCCGCCAATCTTGTCCTGTCGCTCGTAAAGCTTGACGAAGTGGCCGGCCCTGGCGAGCTGCTGGGCCGCCGCCAGGCCCGCGGGTCCGGAGCCAATCACGGCCACGCGCTTGCGGGTCTTGTGGCGGGAGATCTGGGGCTCGATCCAGCCTTGCTCCCAGGCCTTGTCGATGATGGCGCACTCGATGGTCTTGATGGTGACCGGTGCGTCGTGCAGGTTCAGGGTGCAGGACGCCTCGCAGGGCGCGGGGCAGATGCGCCCGGTGAACTCCGGGAAGTTGTTGGTGGAGTGCAGGACCTCGATGGCCGCCTCCCAGTCGCCGCGGTAGACCAGGTCGTTCCAGTCCGGGATGATGTTGTTCACCGGGCAGCCCTGGTGGCAGTACGGGATGCCGCAGTCCATGCAGCGCGCACCCTGGGTGCTGACGTCCAGGTCGGAGAGCGGGACTACGAACTCCTTGTAGTGGACGACGCGGTCTGCGGCGGGATCGTAGCCCCGGTCCAGACGCTCGAACTCCATGAACCCGGTCGGCTTACCCATGCTTGGTTACCCCCTTTGACAGCTGCTTGGGCAATTGTGGCGGCTGGCGGTTCTGCGCCTGCATCTCGGACAAGGCACGCCGGTAGTCCACGGGCATTACCTTGACGAACTTGGGAAGATAGGCCTCCCACTCATCCAGGATACGCTTGGCCACAATGCTGCCGGTGTAGTGCTGGTGATTCTCGATGAGCTGGCGCAAACGGATGGCATCGAAGCGTGTCATGTCGTGGCTGACGTCCACCCGGCCCATCGTCTCCAGGTCGCCGCCGTGATGATCCAAGGCCTCAAGGGCGTCGTCCTCGGCGGGGATCGGCTCCAGCTCCACCATGGACATGTTGCACCTTTGCGCAAAACCGTCTCCCTCGTCGAGCACATAGGCGATACCGCCCGACATGCCCGCGGCGAAGTTGCGGCCGGTGGGGCCGAGGCAGACCATGACCGCCGCCGGTCATGTACTCGCAGCCGTGATCGCCTACGCCTTCGATCACCGCGGTGGCGCCCGAGTTCCTGACACAGAAGCGCTCCCCGGCCACGCCGCGGAAGTAGCACTCGCCGGCAATAGCCCCATAGAGCACCGTATTGCCGACGATGATGTTGTCCTCAGCGCGGCCTGCCATCCCCGACTCCTTCGGCGGATAGACCACCAGCCGTCCGCCGGACAGGCCCTTGCCCACATAGTCGTTGGCCTCGCCCTCCAGCTCGATGGTCACACCCTTGGCCGCCCAGGCGCCCCAGGATTGGCCGCCGATGCCCTTGGCCTTGATGTAGATGGTGTCGTCGGGAAGCCCGGCAAAGCCGTACTTCTCGGCCACCCGGCCGGAGAGCATGGTGCCGAAGGTGCGGTTGTAGTTCTTGACCGGGATCTCGATGCGCACCGGCTCGCCCCGCGCCAGGGCCGGCTCGGCCTGGCGGATCAGCTCCTGATCCAGGGCCTGCTCCAGGCCGTGGTCCTGGGTCTCGCAGTTATACAGGGCGACGCTCGAAGGCACCCGGGGCTTGGTCAGGAGCTTGGTGAAGTCCAGGCCCCTGGCCTTCCAATGCTCGATGACCTGGCGCATCTCCAGACGGTCCATCTGGCCGATCATGTCGTCGATCTTGCGGAATCCGAGCTTCGCCATGATGCGGCGCAGCTCCTCGGCCACGAAGAAGAAGTAGTTGACCACGTGCTCGGGCTTGCCGGTGAACTTCTCGCGCAGCTCCGGGTCCTGGGTGGCCACCCCCACCGGGCAGGTGTTCAGGTGGCACTTGCGCATCATGATGCAGCCCGAGACGATAAGTGGCGCGGTGGCGAAGCCGATCTCGTCCGCACCCAGAAGCAGGGCGACTGCTACGTCGCGGCCCGTGCGCATGCCCCCGTCCGACTGCACGGCGATGCGCCCGCGCAGTCTGTTCAGCACCAGGGTCTGGTGGGTCTCGGCCAGGCCGATCTCCCAGGGGGACCCGGCGTGCTTGATGGATGTGAGCGGACTCGCGCCCGTCCCCCCGTCGTAGCCGGCGATGGTCACGTGGTCCGCGTGGGCCTTGGAGACCCCCGCGGCGACCGTGCCCACCCCCACCTCGGATACCAGCTTGACCGAGATGCGCGCCTTCGGATTGGCGTTCTTCAGGTCGTGGATCAGCTGCGCCAGGTCCTCGATGGAGTAGATGTCGTGGTGCGGCGGCGGGGAGATCAGCCCCACGCCCGGAGTCGAGTGGCGCACCCGCGCGATCTGGCTGTTGACCTTGTGGCCGGGTAGCTGGCCGCCCTCGCCGGGCTTGGCGCCTTGGGCGACCTTGATCTGGATGTCATCGGCGTTGACCAGGTACTCGATGGTCACGCCGAAACGACCGGAGGCCACCTGCTTGATGGCGGAGCGTTCCGGATTCCGGGAGCCGTCCCGCAAGGGATTGAAGCGCTCGGGCTCCTCGCCGCCTTCGCCTGTGTTGGATTTGCCGCCGATGCGGTTCATGGCCTTGGCCAACGTGGAGTGGGCCTCGTAGGAGATGGACCCGAAGGACATGGCTCCGGTGGCGAAGCGCTTGACGATCTCGCTCGCCGGCTCGACGTCCTCCAGGGGAATCGGCTCCTCGGCCCACTTGAAGTCCATGAGTCCGCGGAAGGTCATGAGCTTCTCGGTCTGCTCATTGACCATCCGGGTGAATTCCTCGTAGGTCTCCCAGCTGTTGGCGCGGGTGGCGTGCTGGAGCGTGGAGATGGTCTCCGGGGTCCAGACGTGGTCCTCGCCGCGAAGCCTGTACGCGTAGTCCCCGCCCACGTCCAGGTGCTTGCGGTAGATGTGCTGGTCGCCGTAGCCGGAGCGGTGCCAGCGCACGGTCTCCGCTGCGATCTCGTCCAGGCCCACGCCCTCGACCTGAGTATGGGTGCCCGTGAAGTACTGGTCCACGAACTTGGTGGAAAGCCCCACCGCGTCGAAGATCTGGGCCCCGCAGTAGGACTGATAGGTGGAGATGCCCATCTTGGACATGACCTTGAGCAGACCCTTGCCGACTGCCTTGATGTAGCGCTTCTGGGCCTCCTCGAAGTCGAGCTCCTCGGGCAGGCGCGGCAGCATCTCGGCGATCGTGTCGAAGGCCAGATAGGGATTGATGGCCTCGGCGCCGTATCCCGCCAGGGTTGCGAAGTGGTGAACCTCCAGCGCGGCGCCCGTCTCGACCACCAGGCCGGAGCTGGTGCGCAGGCCCTGGCGGATCAGGTGATGGTGCACCGCCGAGGTAGCCAGCAGCGCCGGGATGGCGATGTAGTCCCGGTTCATATGCCGGTCGGAGAGGATCAGTATGTTGTACCCCTGCAGCACCGCCTCCTGCGCCTGCTTGCAGAGCTTCTTCAGGGCCGGCTCCATGCCATCGGCGCTGTGATCGGCCGGGTAGGTTGTGTCCAGCGTGAAGGTGCGGAAGATGCCGCCGGTATTGTCCTCGATGTGTCGCACCCTTTCCAGGTCCTCGTTGGTCAGGACCGGCTGGTGTGACCTCCAGGCGCATGTGCTTGCCCGCCTCGGTCAATCCGAGCAGATTGGGCCGCGGGCCGATCAGTGAGACCAGGGACATGACCAGCTCCTCGCGGATCGGGTCGATGGCCGGGTTGGTGACCTGGGCGAAGTTCTGCTTGAAGTAGGTCGACAGGTGCTTGGATCGGCTCGACAGCACCGAGGGCGGGTTGTCCGCGCCCATGGACCCGATGGCCTCCTGCCCCGTGAGCGCCATCGGCGTAAGAAGGAACTTCAGGTCCTCCTGCGTGTAGCCGAATGCCTGCTGGGCGTCCAACAGGGTCTCGCGGGACGGTGTCATGGGGGCGACGTCCGTCGGCAGCTCGTCCAACGGTATCTGGGTCTGCTCCAGCCACTCCTTGTAGGGCCGGGAGCTGGCCAGCTCGGCCTTGATCTCGGCGTCGTCGATGATGCGGCCCTGCTCCAGGTCGATGAGGAACATCTTGCCCGGCTGCAGGCGCCACTTCTTGACGATCTTCTCCTCGGGGATGTCGAGCACTCCCATCTCGGAGGCCATGACGACCATGTCGTCGTCGGTGACCAGGTAGCGTGCCGGGCGCAGGCCGTTGCGGTCCAGGGTCGCGCCGATCTGCCGGCCGTCGGTGAAGGCCACCGCGGCGGGTCCGTCCCAGGGCTCCATCAGGGCGGCGTGGTACTCGTAGAAGGCGCGCCGCTCCTCGTCCATCAGATCGTTGCCGGCCCAGGCCTCCGGAATCAGCAGCATCATCGCGTGGGCCAGGGAGTAGCCGCCCATCACCAGGAGCTCCAGGGCATTGTCGAAGCAGGCCGAGTCGGACTGACCCTCGGGGATCAGGGGCCAGATCTTGTCCAGGTCGTCGCCCAGGACCTCCGACTTCATGGTGTGGCGGCGCGCCGCCATCCAGTTGACGTTGCCGCGCAGGGTATTGATCTCCCCGTTGTGGCAGATCATGCGGAACGGATGGGCCAGGTCCCAGGTGGGGAAGGTGTTGGTGGAGAAGCGCTGGTGCACCAGGGCCAGGGCGGACTCGAAACGCTCGTCCTGCAGGTCCTGGTAGTAACTGCCGACCTGGCTCGCGAGCAGCATGCCCTTGTAGGTGATGGTGCGCGAGGACATGGAGGTCACGTAGTAGGCGGCCTTCTCGTAACCGGCCTCCCGGATCTGGTTGTCCATGCCCTTGCGGATGGCGAACAGCTTGCGCTCGAAGCTGTCCTGGTCCGGGCAGCTCCCCCCGCAGCCGACGAACACCTGGCGGATGACCGGCTCGGTCGGGAGCACGCTCTCGCCCAGGACGCCGTTGTCCACCGGGACATCGCGCCAGCCCAGGACCCGGTGCCCACCCTCGGTCAAATGTCGGCTGACGATCGCCTCCATCTCGTTACGGGCGTCTGCCTCTTGGGGAAGGAAGACGTGACCCACGCCGTACTGACCGGCGGGGGGCAGTCCGAAGCCCACCACCGCGCGGAAAAAGGCATCGGGAATCTGGACCAGGATACCGGCACCGTCCCCTGCCTTCGGATCGGCGCCGACCGCGCCCCGGTGAGTAAGACGCTCGAGGATCTCCAGCCCCTGCCGGACGATCTCGCGGCTCTTGCGGTTCTTGATGTTGCAGACGAAGCCGACGCCGCAGGCGTCACGTTCGTGAGCAGGGTCATAGAGTCCCTGCGCGGGAGGTAAGGCACGAAGGCTCATCGCTGATCTCGTTGAAAGCTGATATTGGCCGGTCAATTCTGTCGCGGGCCGGCGGTCGCTTAAACCCCGAGAGAGTCCGGTTATCGCCGCACTCCGGGGATCCGTAAAAGGTGCCGCCGATTCCCGCTCTAGCAGCAGCGGAAGGGACTGGCGGATACCGGGAATCCGATTCTGCGCTCGATGACGAAGGCCAGGCTTCGGGGTCTTCGTACGAGAGTGCAGAAGGTACCAAGCGTACGCCGCCGCGGCGGCACAAGGCGCACGGAACTCCCAAAGGTACCAAACCTGCACGTGCCATGCCAGTGGGGATTGTTTTTCACGCAGGCTTGAGATTCGGCAGCAGACGGCTGTACCGGCCGGGAGCCGTCGGACGGCAGAATCGCACCATACTGGTGCGACGACGCCTTCAATGCGGGGTTTGTGTGCGATTCACCCGCCGGATCGATGGGCTTCGCACTGCTCAGTACATCCTTGTCGAGCTTTCAGGATGGCAAGAGCGCGGAGATGCCCGTCGCGCACCTCTATCGCGCGCCAGCGAGGGTCTGGTCGAGCTTTTCCGGATCGAAGTCGGCGGTGACCAACGCCTTTCCGATTTCTGTCATCAAGACCAGGCGCAGTCGGCCGGCCTGGACCTTCTTGTCCACGGCCATGAGCTCGCGGAACCGCTCGGGGCCTATTTGTGTCGGTGGGGCGACGGGAAGGCGGGCGGCAGCGATCAGGGAGCGGGTCCGCGCCAACGCGGACTCGTCGAGCCAGCCGAGGCGGAACGACAGGTCCGCTGCCATGCACATGCCGGTGCCGACCGCCTCGCCGTGCAGCCAGGCGCCGTAGCCCATGCCCGTCTCTATCGCGTGCCCAAAGGTATGCCCCAGGTTCAACAGGGCCCTCTGCCCCGCCTCGCGCTCGTCCGCTGCGACCACTTCCGCCTTGTTTCTGCAGGAACGCTCGATCGCGAAGGTCAGCAGCTCGGTGTCGCGTTCCAGAAGCGGTCCCATGTTGGCCTCGAGCCAGGAGAAAAACTCCCGGTCGCGGATCAATCCGTACTTGATGATCTCGGCGACTCCGGCCGAAAGCTCCCGGTCGGGAACTGTGCTCAGGGTATCGGTGTCTGCGATCACGGCGCGGGGTTGGTGAAAGGCGCCGATCATGTTCTTGCCCAGCGCATGATTGACACCGGTCTTGCCGCCAACCGAAGAGTCGACCTGAGCGAGAAGGGTGGTCGGCACCTGAATGAACGCAACGCCGCGCTGGTAGCAGCCCGCGGCGAAACCGGCCATATCCCCCACGACGCCCCCGCCGAGGGCGACGAGGGTGCAGTCGCGGGCGAAACGGCTTTCCAGCAGCGCGTCCATGATCCGGTTCCAAACCGCCAGGTTCTTGTACTTCTCCCCGTCCGGCAGGACGACGCGCTCAAGCTGGAATCCGCGCAGCGCCTGCTCGACCCGGTCCAGGTAGAGTGGGGCCACGATCTCGTTGGTGACGATCAGGACCTGTCTCCCGGACACATGGGGCCGGTAAAGCTCCGGATCGTCGATGAGTCCGGGGCCGATGTGGATGGGGTAGCTGCGTACGCCGAGGTCGACGTCGAGTGTACTTGTCACGGGCTCGTGTCCGAAGGAGATCTTCCCACGTGCGTCGGCTTACGCTTCGCTAAACCGACCTACGGGGCGTCGGATTCGAGCCGCCGGCGGATCTCCTTAACCACCGACGAGGTGCCCCGGCGTTCCGTCGAGACGACCAGGTCCGCCACCTGCCGGTACAGGGGGTCGCGCTCCTCCATGAGGCCGCGCAGGCGCTCGAGGGGGTCTTCCGTATGCAGCAGCGGGCGGTTGCGGTCGCGGGAGGTGCGTGAGTATTGCTGCTCCGGGCTGCAGTGCAGATAAATCACTACGCCGCGGGAGGTCAGGTCCCGGCGGTTCTCCGGCCGGAGCACGGCGCCGCCGCCCGTGGCCAGCACGACACCGCCCTCTGCGCTCAGCTCGTCGATGACTTGGCGTTCGCGATTGCGGAATCCCTCCTCTCCTTCGTACTCGAAGATGGTGGGGATATCGACGCCGGTGCGGCGTTGGATTTCCTGATCGCTGTCTTTGAACTCCAGCGAGAGGACCTCGGCGAGCTGGCGCCCGACGGTGCTCTTGCCCGCACCCATGGGACCGACGAGAAAGATGTTCTTGAACCGCATCATGCCTTACAGATATGCCAGATTTGGCCGGCGTGAGCAAGGCTGCGGCTCGATCGAGTGCGGCTTTCCTCCAAGTTGTTCCGTTATTCGGCTCGTTCTGGCGAAAAAACCCTATTCGCCAAGATGCCGTCTTGTTACGTAACTGGAAAGCCTCTCGGGCTCAAAACAGCGTCAACGCCCGGCGACACCCTCCCGGAGAATTTTCGGGGTGACGAAGATCAGGAGCTCGGTGTTTTGGTCTCTCTTGGTCGTCGTCTTGAAGAGGTTGCCGAGCACCGGCAGGTCACCGAGCCAGGGCACCTGCTCCTTATTAAACTGCTTGGTGCGCTCGAAAACACCGCCGAGGACCACCGTCTCGCCGTTGTCCACCAGCACATTCGTAGTCACCTGGCGCTTATCGATCGGTGGTACACCCTGAACCTCTCGGGTAAAGTCAGGGTTATCTTTCTTCACGTTCAGCAGCATGATGATGCGGTCGTCGGGGGTAATCTGGGGTGTGACCTTTAGCTCCAACACGGCGTCTTTGAAGGCAACCGTGGTCCTGCCAGAGGCCGAAGACTCCTGGTAGGGGATCTCTTGACCTACGCTGATGGTGGCCTCCGTGTTGTCGGACGTAATCACTCGTGGGCTGGATATGATCTCCCCGCGTCCCTCGCGTTGCATGGCCGATAGCTCGAGCTGAAGCAGGTAGGACCCGATCTTTCCGATGAGGAAATTGGCGGCACCCGCCGGATCGACGACGGGCAGGTCCACCAGCAGGGGTATGGTGTCGGCGACCGTGTACCCGGAATAGGCTTGTGTGTCCGCGTCGACGTTTCCGAGCAACGCGCCGGACGAAGAATCGAACCCGCTACCGGCTGTGGTACCGCCTGTGGTGTATTTGCTCGCCCCGAAGCGCACACCCAGGTCCCGAGCGAAATCGTTGTTGGCGCTAACGACCCGCGACTCGATCATGACTTGGCGCACCGGGATGTCCAGCTTACGCACCATCGCGCGGATTTCCTGGAGACTGCGCACGGTGTCCTGGACCAGCAGTGTATTGGTCCGATCGTCGAAGGTGACATTGCCGCGCTCGGTGAGCAGCCGGTTCTCCTGCGACTTGATCAGCGCCGTCAGGTCGCCCGCCTTGGCGTAGTTGACCTGGATGAACTCGGAGCTCAGCGGTGCGAGCTCCTCCACCTTCTGGTTGGCGAGCATTTCCGCCTCTTCCCGCGCGACGATCTCCTGGGTCGGAGCCACCATGATGACGTTACCGGTCTGACGCATGGACAATCCCTTGGACTTTAGGATGATGTCCAGCGCCTGGTCCCAGGGGACGTTCTTCAGCCGGAGTGTAATGTTTCCGGCAACCGTGTCGCTGGCGACCAAGTTGAGTCCCGTAAAGTCCGCCAGGAGCTGGAGTACTGCGCGCACCTCGATATCCTGAAAATTCAGGGATAGGCGGTCCCCCGCGTACGCGGCCGGCTTCTTGGGCTGCCGGGGCTGAGACTCGGAGGCCTTGGTCACAGGCCGAAACTCCAGGGTAAAGAGCTCGTCCGCCTGATAGGCGAGGTACTCGAATCCTGCGGCGGTCTCGATGTCGACCTCCACGTCGCCGCCCCTCGGGCGGGACTCTACGGCCACTACGGGCGTGGCCAAGTCGCTCACATCCAGCCTGCGCAGCAACTTCGAAGGGAGACGCGCGTCGACGATTTCGGCCACCACGTGCTTGCCCTTCTCGGTCACGCTCACACGCGTATTGGGGCCGGGCAATGTGATGAGAACGCGGCCTTCGCCGTTGGGGCCGCGCTTGAAGTCGATATTTTGTATACCACCGGCGACGGACTCGACAGGAGCTGTCTGCTCGGCACCTGCGACAGCTTCCTGAGCGGGTGGCGTCGGCGCAGGAGGCGTGGGCGCAGGGCCTGCAGCCGGCTCGACCGGAGGCTGGGGCGGTGCCGGGGTTTGTGCCTGTGGGGCGTTGAGCGTGATGCTGACCCTGTTGCCACTCGTGCTGACCGCGTAGGGAACTTGATCTTCAAGATTAATCACGACGCGGGTACGGTCGCTCGCTTCAACCGCCACCAGGCTTTGTGCCGGCCCCGTCGCGATGGGGACTTTTTTCTTCGCCAGACTGCTCGTAACGCCCTTCAGGTCCAGAACGATGCGTGCCGGATTCTCGGTAGCGAAGGCCTGGGGCGGCTTGATCGGTTCGGAGAGCTGCAGATCGATGCGCACCTGATTGTCCGGCAATGCCTGGTATTGCACGTCCTGCAGGACGGCTGCGGCATTCACCGCCGCCGCTGCAAACAGCCAAAATACGGGCAGCAACAACCAGCGCCCGGGCGAGCGGTTAGCCGCCGAATTGTTAGCACTAGTCCAGGGCCGTATGGAATTGCGTAGCAAACTGTTCATAACGCCTTGGTCTCCAGCAACCTATTCGCTCAATGCGATAGCGGCCTGGCGTTCACGCCATTCGCCGCCGCCTTCGGAGATGATCTCGGTGAGCTCGATCTCCTCTTCGGTGATGCGTGTGATCTGTCCGTCGTTCATGCCGAGGTAGTTTCCGACGCGCGCATGGTAGAGGGTGCCTTCGGGCGTCGTGACCAGGGCCCACAGCGTCTCGCCTTGTGCCATGGTGCCGACCATTGACAGGGAGTCGAGGGGGAACTGCTCCAGCTCTTCCTTACGCCGTAAGGGGTCCGGGGAGATGCCGTTCCCCGCGGGCGTGCCCGCGACGTCGACGCTCTGTGTGTCAAGCATGAAAGGGTCGCGCCGATCCCCGGGCTCGAAGACGAAAGTCTCGACCTGCTCGAGCTCCGGCAGCGGCTCTATAGGGCCCGGCTCGCGCGCCTTGACCTGTTTCACGTATTCGGTGAGATCGGCCATTTTGCCGCTGCCACAAGCGGTCAACGCGAGCGACGCGAGGATAGCGAAGGTGTATCTCGGGATCATTTCGCCCCTCCCTTCGACGCGGGCTTTTTCGGGGCGGCTTCCTCGTCCAGATATCGGTAGGTTTTGACGGTTGCCCGCAGACTCAGGGGCACCGAGTCACTCGGGGTGCGCCGCTTTGAAGTGCCGGAGTCAATATTGACGTCGTGTATGGTTACGATCCTAGGCAAGGCCGCGAGACCACTGATGAAGCTGCCGAACTCGTTGTACCCGCCCGTTACCCGGATTTGGATCGGAAGCTCGGCATAAAAATCCTTCATCAGCTCGCCCGAGGGCTGAAAGAGCTCAAACTCGAGCCCGGCCGCGAGACCGGTCTGGGAGACATCCACGAGCAGCGCCGCAACCTCTGTTTTGTCTGGAAGCTGTCGCAGCATGGCCCCGAAGGACTCCTTCATCTCCTCGAGCTGCTGCCGATAGGCATCCAGATTGGCTGCCTTCTTTTGTTTCCCCTCGAACGTTGAGCGAAGCTCCGTCTCCTCGGCCTCTACGGCATCCAGGCGCGTTTTCTGGTCCTGGGTGTCGAAGTAATACCAGGCGCCGGCGACGACGCAGCAAAGGAGCAGAATCAGTATCGCCTTCGCGAAGTTCGGCCATTCGCCGATGTTCTGGACGTCGAGTTCGTTTAGCTTATTGAGGTCCAATGCCGGTCCCCGTCGTTTATCTGCTGTCTATTCAGGTGGTTTGTTCTTGTTTTTCGCCGCCTGGCTTGATCTGTTCGAAGCGCAGTCGGAAATGGCTGTGGCCCGTACCCGTCTTGTCCTTGTGTTCGATGAGCATCAACAAGGGCTTTCCGATCCATTTCGACTTCTCGATATTGCGCATAAAGGCGGAAACCTGGGCGTTGGATTGGGCACGCCCCTCCACGACAACTGCGCGGCCAGTTTGCGTAACCTTGGTCAGATACACACCATCGGGGATTGTGATCACGAGCTCGTCGAAGATGTGCACCACTTCCGGACGGCTCTCTTGAAGCTGCTGGATGACGTTCATTCTCGCCAACAGGCCCGTCTTCGTTTTTTCTAATGTCTGAATTTCGAGGATTTGTTTATCGAGCAGCTTGATCTCGTCCTGGAGAAACTGATTGCGGCTTTCCTGATTTGAAATCAGGCGTTCCACGTGCAGGTGCAGCCCTAACGCGAGGATCAAGGTCGCGGCCAGCCCGCCCGCCGCCATAACGGCGAGCTCCCGTTGTCGGCGCTTGCGCTCGACCTCGCGCCACGGCAGCAGGTTGATGCGTGCCATTTAGTCGAACCCTCTGAGCGCTAAGCCAACGGCGATCATCAGCGCCGGTGCGTCGCGGTTCAATGCCGCCGTCCGGACCTTGGACGACGCGGACATGTGGGTGAATGGATTGGCGACAACGGTTCCGATACCGAGGCGCTCCTCCACGAGCTCGTCGATGCTGCGAATACCTGCAGAGCCTCCGGCGAGGATGACTTGGTCCACCCGGTTGAAGGTGCTGGCGGAGTAGAAAAATTGGAGTGCACGGCTTATTTGCTGCGCCAGCGCCTCTTTGAATGGGGCCAAGACCTCGGTCGGATAGTTCTCGGACAAGCCGCCTTCGACCACCTTCTGCAGCGCCTGATCGCGTGCCAGTCCATAGCGGCGCTGGACATCTTCAATGAGCTGCAAACCGCCGAAATTTTGCTCCCGCGTGTAGATCGTCTGGCCATCGTGCAGCACATGCAAGGTAGTGGTGGTGGCGCCGATGTCGGCTACAGCCACCGTCTGTTCTCCGCCCTCGTCATCTTGGCCGCCCATTAGGAGCGTGCACGCAGACTCCATGGCGTAGGCCTCGACGTCGACAATAGTCGCGTTAAGGCCGCCGATCTCCAGGGCGCTTACTCGGTCGACCACGTTCTCCCCGCGCGATGCAGCGAGCAGTACATCGACCATGTTCCCGCCTGCATCCGAAGGTCCGAGCACATCGAAATCGATGTTGACTTCTTCCAGTGGGTACGGAATGTACTGGTCCGCCTCGAGCTGGATCTGGGTTTCCATCTCCGCGTCGCTCAGGTTGGCCGACATGGATATGACCTTGGTGATCACCGCCGATCCGGAAACGGCCGCAGCGGCGTTCTTGGCCTTTGTCCCGGCGCGAGCGACCGCTTTTGCGATCGTGTCGCCGACAGCCTGCACGTCCGCGATCTTTTTCTCGACTACCGCGTTTGGAGGAAGGGGCTCGATCGCGTAGTTTTCTACGCGAAACAGAGATGTGGTCGTACCCGTGGACTGTGACAGCTCGACCAGCTTGATCGCCGTCGAGCTGATATCCAACCCCACCAAGGAAGGTTTTTTGCGGCCGAAAGAGAACATGGTCAGCGCAGCGTAGTCCCAGCGAGATGAGTTATTATCTTAAGCAATTTCTACGAACTGGCTATAACTATAAAGCAACTCTGTTTTTTTTGCGAAAAAAAACGTGTCGTTTTTGAAATTTTTTTTTAGTTTCGCTTCAGGGGGGTGGCGTAATTGCATCGCCTTGTTGTTTAGATGCGCGTCGTTGTGGTGTGGATGCGACGCCGTGACGATGCCGACAAGGCGGGCGGATGCTTGTGTTGTATATCGCGATTTCGATACCGTTCCGGCAATCGCCTAACTAGAAGTCCGGGTTCTCCAAATGAGCGGACGTAAACGATCGGATGCCCATCGCCTGCGCTTGGCGTACGAGGCTGCGCGCATCATGATGGATCAAGGGGTGCATGAGTTCGACCGTGCCCGGCGCAAGGCGGCCGAGCGCGCGGGAATCGGTGACAAACGCTGCTGGCCGAATAACGAGGAAATCCAGGAGGCGATGGTGCAGCGTCAGCGCCTTTTGCAGGGCGAGCGCCAAGAGCGGGAGCTGAGGAGGCTCCTGGGGCAGGCGCTCGCCGCCATGCGTACTTTCGCCTCGTTCGCACCCAGGCTCGTGGGTCCGGTGCTGTCGGGCAGTGCGAACGCCTCTCAAGGCGTACGCCTGCATTTATTCACCGACAACCCGGAAGATGTGGTGATCCTGTTGCTGGATCAAAAAATCCCGTGGCTGGAGCGAGAGGGCGTGGTGCGTTACGGCGGCGGGGTGCGCAGAACGCACCCGGTGTTCTCTTTTTTTGCCGGAGAAACGCCGTTCGAGCTGCTGGTTCTGCCGGTCGGCGCGCAGCGCAACCCGCCATTGAGGCTCGCTCAGCGAGCGCCCCGACCGAGGCGCGGATGCCGCAGAGGTCCAGCGCCTGCTGGGCGACTCGTCCTAAAGAGCCCTGAACGCTTGCCTACGACGTATGCGCCTACGGCGTGGCGAGCCGGTGCCTGTGCCGGCTCCCGCAGAGCGCGCCGCCGGCATCCTTGTCGAGAGAGGGTCGGAAGATCTCGCGCAAAGACGCCAAGTCGCGCATCAAACTACTACTGGGCTTTGCGTCTTGGCGCAAGCCATGTACGGTCAGCCTCCTAGCGTTGGGAGATCGGCACGTACTCGCGCAGCTGCGGTCCGCAATAGATCTGGCGTGGTCGGCCGATACGGTTGTTGGGGTCTGCGACCATTTCCAACCAATGGGAAATCCAGCCGACGGAGCGGGCGACGGCGAACATGACGGTGAACATGTTGCGGGGGATGCCGAGCGCCCGATAGATGATTCCGGAGTAGAAGTCCACGTTCGGGTAGAGCTTGCGCTCCACGAAGTACTCGTCGCTCAAGGCGATCTCTTCCAGCTTCAGGGCCAAATCGAACAACGGGTTGTTGACATCCGCCAATTCTTCGAGCACTTGATGGCAGACCTCCCGAATGATCTTCGCCCGCGGATCGTAGTTTTTGTAGACCCGGTGACCGAATCCCATCAGCCGGAAGGGGTCGTCCTTGTCCTTGGCCTTGTCCATGTACTTGGGGGCGTTGGCGACATCGCCGATCTCCACCAGCATGTCCAATACCGCTTCGTTGGCGCCGCCGTGGGCGGGGCCCCACAAAGACGCTATGCCTGCGGCAATGCAGGCAAAGGGATTGGCGCCTGAGCTGCCCGCCAGCCGAACGGTTGAGGTGCTGGCGTTCTGTTCGTGATCGGCGTGGAGAATGAACAGCAGATTGATCGCCTTCTCGGCGAGCAGGCTCGGCTTGTATGGCTCGCAGGGGGTGGCGAACAGCATGTTCATGAGATTCGCCCCGTAGCGCAGGTCGTTGCGCGGGTACATGATGGGCTCGCTGACGCTGTGCTTGTAGGCCGCCGCCGCAATGGTCGGGGTCTTCGCAATAACGCGATGGGCTGCGATTTCCCTCTGATGTGGATCGCTCAAGTCCATGGCGTCGTGGTAGAAGCCGGACAGGGACCCGACGACGCCGCAGAGGATGGCCATGGGGTGGGCGTCGTAATGGAAGCCGTTGAGGAAGTTCTTGAGGTTCTCGTTGAGCATCGTGTGGTAGGTGATGATCACCTCGAATTCGCTCAGCTGCTTCGCGTTCGGCAGCTCCCCGTAAACCAGCAAATAGGCCACTTCCAGGAAGCTGGCCTTGGTGGCGAGCTGCTCGATGGGGTAACCGCGGTAGAGGAGCACTCCGTTCTCGCCGTCGATGTAGGTGATGGCGCTGTGGCAGCTCGCGGTCGCCATGAACCGGGGTCGTAGGTAAAGATCCCCGTCTCTTTGTAGAGCGAGGAGATGTCGACGGCTCCGGGACCCATTGTCCCCCTGAGTATCGGGAAACTCGTGGCTCTCGCCGTTGTTGTTGTCGGTCACGGTGATGGAATCGTTCGCCATGGCGTCGCTCCTTAGGTTTGATTCAGGGACCGGAAGGTCCGGCGTTGGCGATTTATCCCGCAAAGATCTTGCCAAACAGCCGCCTCATAGGGTCAGCCGCTTCAAGTATTGAGAAATTAGATGGACAAATCAATGCTCATTGAATTTCCTTGTGCTATGTGGCGTTGGGCGGTGGCGCAGGACTGGCGCGGACCGTCCCGTGGAAGCCCAGTTTGAAGGTTGGGGTTGGAGAGCGCTAGAAAACAAGGAAAGCTGGTGCGGAGCCTGCCAGCGTGCGTGCGAGCGAAAAATAGAGGAGGGGCGTCGACACGCGATGGCGCATCGACGCTCGCGGATGCGGTTCTCAGCGGCCGTACTTGCGGCGGAACTTGTCGACCCGTCCAGCGGTGTCCACGATCTTCTGCTTGCCAGTGTAGAAGGGATGGCAGGCGGAGCAGACTTCCACGTGGATGTCCTTGCCGAGGGTGGAGCGGGTGACGAACTCGTTGCCGCAGCTGCACACGACCTTGATGTCGTCGTACTTGGGGTGAATGCCTTCTTTCATGGAGACCCTTCTCGGCCCGTATCTGGCCAGTTCGAAGCGGAAAACCCAGTAATTTACCATCGCTGCAAGCGGGTGACAAATTCAAATAGTCCGGTCCAGTGCCAACGCACGAACAAACTCCCTAGGCCGGGCATGCGGCCAATCTGAGGATATCCAGCCCCGCGGCTTACGGAAAGCAGAATCGACAGCGTTTTCCCAGGCTAAGAGAACGCTGAAATGGGCGCTTGCGGAAGACCAAGCAATAGGCTGATGCCACCTGCCCGGCAAGTGGTGGCAACCGCAGGTGCTCGTCCCAAAGGGCGGAGAAGGCGATCTTCTGGGTGCCGTCGATGCCGAGAGGAAAGCAGTTGTTGATCAGGTGGCGCGTGAACTTCTTGTTGCGGATCAGATGATTGATCAGGGCGATATGGGCCTGCTCGATTTCGCCCGCATCGATGCAGCACAGCAGCCGAAACAGGGTGTCGGAATGCGGGAGGTTCGTAAGCTGCGGAAACAGCAGCCGCAGGTTGTGCTCGAACATCGGTCGCGTGACCTCCGCGTTGGCGGCACGCCGTGATCCATACTGCAAGACAAAAACGAGTATTCCGTAGAGCATCAGGACGGTGAGCTGGTGCTTGAGCTTTTTGGGGTTTCTCGGGTCGGGAATCTTGCCTAAACGCCCGAGTAGAACCGGCAGCATCTGGCGCATGATCAGGATCAACCCGCTCACCGCTTCGGTACGCGCTGCGCCCTCCTGCTCGGGGCTCTCAAGGCGGGATTTGCTGTTCGATGGGGTGGGGGCCGGGTGCGCGATCAGCCCGGCTTCACGCTGTTGACGGCGCAACTGGCATTGTTGGCGTTTTTTTTCTCGCCCGCGCTTTGATTTCCTCGCGTCCCGGACGGTGGCTTGGCTTGCTCATAGCTCGGTTGTGCCTTTGAGTTGATTGGAGCACAGCAGAGCGCGAAAGTCCGTCTGCAATGCCTTGGCGAAAATCAGCTTGGGGCTGGTTTGGTACTGCTTTCCCCGGCGCACCAGTCCGTCACCGCTCGTGCGTCCCAACAGCGCCCAGCCGGCCGCCCGGTCGTTCCAGCCAATCCATCGCTCACGGGCCCGTAGCGCCTTGGCCGCACCGCCGAGCAGAATACAGCCCAGCCGATGTTCTCCGGAGTCGATAAAATAACGCTCCCAGTAGCCGAAAGGCTTCTTGTAGCCCAAAGGGTGGTAGCGATCGACATAGTCGTTCCAGAGCCTTTCCTCCCGCCGATCGCTCGTCAATCGCAGCCCCACCGGATCCATTTCCGACAGGGAGCGATCGAAAGGCGCCGCTGGATCGGTTCGAGCGCTCGCGCCTCTCGGTGCGCAGGACCGGGGGCCGGGATGGCTTTTGTCTTTCTGGAGCGAGGGCAAGCGCAGCTCCCCGGCCTCTTGCATGCGTGCAAGCAGCTTGGAGCATGCCTCAAACTTCGGCCGGCCCGCTGGCGTCAGCCAATCGAGGTGCTCGCACAGGGTGCAGGTGAGCTCCGTGCGCGATAAACCGGGAAACCGTTTCACAAAAGTGCGAATGTAGGCGACGTCCCCGGGGAAAATCTCCCGATCCCCCTGCCACCAAGTCGCGTTTTCTTGGCGTAGCATTCGGCGTCAATCCATTCTGGACAATGATGCACGCTCGATTTCCCCACTGCGCCTGCGTTCTGTCTACCCCCTTTTGCGAAAAACTTTTTCCCGCTTCCCCCGCAAGCCTTGCTGGCGTTAGGCTCAAGAGGTCATGCGTCAACGCTGCCGCCGGCTCAGCCCTGCGGCTTGAAGTCCGGGGGCGGAGCGGAGCCCTCGCCGAAGAAGAAGTTCTCCATGTGCTCTTCCAGAAAGCTCCGCGCCTTGGGATCCATGGGGCTCAAGCGGTACTCGTTGATAAGCATGGTTTGATGGCGTAGCCAGTCCTGCCACGCCTGCTTTGAGACGTTTTCGAAGACGCGCTTTCCCAGGTCTCCCGGGTAGGGCTGGCGGTCGAGGCCCTCGGATTCGCGTTGTAGCTTGACGCATTGCACCATTCGGCTCATTTGGATTCCCCTTGTTCGTTGCTGTCTTTGTCGGTGACTTCCCGCAGGATGCGGGCGATGGGCGCGGCCAGCCCAACCGCATTCGGCCGCTGCGGATCGCACCAGGCGGCATTGCCGCCATCGGCTATGGCACCGGAGGCGGTTTGCAGCTCGACGCGCAGCGGCCTGATGTCCAGGTGAAAGTGGGTCAAGCTATGACGTCGGTTACGAAGCTTTTCAACCCGGCGGGGAAGAACACCGAGGCGCTCTCGGCACCAGTCCGCCGCATCCTGCCCGGAATTGCACTCAGGCAAACTCCAAAGCCCACCCCAGATTCCGGTGGGTGGCCGGCGCACGAGCAGGACCTCCCCCGCCGGGCTCTGCACCACGAGCATCCTGGCTGTCCGCGTCGGCAGCGTCTTGCGCGGCTTGGGCCCCGGGAAGGCGGTGGGCTTGTTGGAGGCCAGGGCCGCGCAGCCGCAGGCGAGGGGGCAGCGGCCGCAATCCGGCCGGCTGCGGGTGCACAGGGTGGCTCCCAGGTCCATCATGGCCTGATTGTATCGGGCGACCCGCTCCGCCGGGGTGCACGCCTCGGCCAGCTCCCACAATCGGCTCAGGACTGGGTTGCGGCCAGGCCAGCCGGGGACGGCAAAGCAGCGGGCCAATACCCGCTTGACGTTGCCGTCCAGGATGGGGTGCCGCTGCCCAAGCGCGAGGGAAAGAATGGCCCCGGCGGTGGAACGCCCGATTCCGGGCAGGGCCTGAATCTGCCCGATCTCGTCCGGAAAGCAACCGGCTTGCTCGCCGACTATGACCCGTGCCGCCCGGTGCAGATTCCGCGCCCGTGCGTAGTAACCGAGGCCCGACCAGAGATGCAGGACCTCGTCCGCATCAGCGGCGGCCAGATCGGTCACCGCTGGAAAACGCGCCATGAAGCGCTCGAAGTACGGGACGACCACCGAAACACGGGTCTGCTGGAGCATGGTCTCCGAGACCCAGACCCGATAGGGGCTGGGGTCCCGCTGCCATGGCAGGTCCTTGCGGCCATGGTGCTCGAACCAGTCCAGCACGGAATCTGCGAGCCACTCAGTCACCACCCTGCGCCCCTTACCTCGCACGGGCGGCCCGCTCGATACCCTCGATCAGCTCCTGCGAGTCGGACTTGAGGGCCGCGTTGGCGACGAACCGGGTGACGAAAGACGGCAACCAGGAATAGGACTCCATCGCAAAGCTGAAGTCGATCTCCAGGTCGGTTTCGCGACCCCGGTCGTGCAGACGCCAGCGGGCGTAGCCGCGGGAGAGATCGCTCTCTGCGGCGACGCTGCGGGACTCGAAATCACCGTGGCCGAGCTCGCGGATGAGCTGAACATGCCGCAGGTTGCGACAGAAGGCGAGGAAGCACAGGCGATTCAGGGTACGCACGCGGAAAACACCATCAGCGGACACGGCGAGGAGCTCGCTCTCGAGGATACGCGGGGATACCAGATGCAAATCGGCGTAATCTGTCAGTACCCGCCAGACCTGCTCCCGCGGTACCTCGATCCTACCAAGGGTCTTCAAGCGATAGCCATCGCCGCTTGGCTCTAGCTCGAAGCTCGTGACCTCACCCGCCCCGGCCGGAGTAGCCAGCTGCAAACAAGCCACGCAAAGCAGCGTCACCAGGCACGCGCCCGCGTCTCGCCGCCGTCGTAAGCCTTCGAGCAATCTCGGTGCGCCCATCAGCGCCCGAACAGGCCCCGAAGCCCCCGCTCCAATCCCTTGATGCCCGTGCTCTCCTCCAGCTTCTTGAACAGCCCGCCTTCCCCTTTGAGCTCCCGCTCGGCTACGGACCGCAGGGCACTGACGACATCCACGTTCCATTGGGGATGCGCAAAGGTGCCGGTCAGGTTCACCGGAATGGGAATCCCCTCCAGGTCGTCGAGGCCCTGTCCCTGCGGTGCCTCCAAGACCACCGGCTCGAAGCGAAAGTCGAACCACTCGCGGACCAAATCGACGGTGCCTTTTCCGGTGACCCGCAGGTGGTCGGCGGTCGCCACTAGATCCCGGCTGTCGAGGACACCTTTCTGGACCTTCGCACTGGCGCGGATCTCATCGAATTGCGTCCGCGTCGGCAGGCCCTTCGGCGGTCGCCCTCCCCCTACCCTGGCCCGCGCCTCCGCGATCAAACGTTCCAGGTTGAAGCCCTTTACTGTGCCTTCGGCAACCTGGATGGACAGGTTTCCGGACAGGCTGCGCTTGAGTGCTTCCTCGTCCCGGCCGGTAGCCGTTAGATCCCCCGTTATGTCGCCTCGGCCGGTGACCCGGTTCTCGCCGGTCAGATCGGCGAAAAGGGGGCCGGCTTCGATCCCCCGGGCCTGCTGGACCAGGGTGATCTTGGCGTCGGCTGCACGCAAGTCCAGACCCAGGCGACCCGTCAGCCGGCCCTGGTAGAAATGCTCGGACAGGGTGTTCATGTCCAGGATTCCGTCCTTGGCCCGGATCCGCAGATCGGCACTACCAAAGCGCAGGCTCGCCAGCCTGAGCTCGCCGACCCTCAGCCGGCCGTCCAGGTCCAGCGTCGCGATGGTGTCCCCGGGGCTGGCGGTAGGCGCCGGCTCGGGCGGGGGCGCAGGCTCGATCGCCGGGGTGTCCGCAGGCGCTGGAGCGGAGGTGCTCTTCGCCGTAGGCTCCAAAGGCGGCTCGACCGGCGGCGCGCCGGACTTGAGGTGCGGAGCTGGGGGGTCCACCGCCGGGGCCGCCCGCTTCGGGCCCGATCCGCTCGGCCGCAGGTAGCGGTCGAGCTCGAGCCCATCAGCCTCCAGGTCGAAGTTGTAGCTGGAGGGTTTGGTCCAGGTGCGTTCCATTACGCCCCTGATCCGAGTCTGGTCGATCTCCAGATCCAAGTCCTGAAGGGCGAGAAGACCGCCCGCCGAGCGCCAACCGGTGCGCAACGAGACCCGCCTCAGGGTTTCCGCGTCCGTGGTGCGGGGCAGAGGCAGGCCCCGCTGCGCCAGCCAAGCACGCAGATCGAACGCCTCCACCGCCAGATCCCCTTCGAGCACAGGCGCGGACAGGAGCCGCTGTCCGACGACGGCCCCGTGCATTTGGAGCCTACCGGAGTGGATCGAGAGACCCTCGACCTTCAGCGTTTCCGTACCGAGGTCCAGCGTTATCCCGGCTTCGAGCTTGGCATCGATTTGCCCCCCGGACAGTGCGGATCCAGACGTCTGGATCTGGAGCACCAAGCCATCCGCCCGATAGCGGCGAGCACGAACATCCGTCTCCAGCCCCGTCTGCAGCTCCAGGGAAGCGATAAGACCCGTGCCGATGCCGAGTCCATCGAGCCGCAGCTTCAGCGGCTCCAACCGGAGCACCTGCAAATACGAGCCTGCCTCAACATTGCCCTCAGCCTGAAAGGTTGCGCTCGGACCTCCCTGTGTATCGACCACAGATCCCGAAAAGCGCAACGAGACCGGCTCGCCTGAGACGATGGGGCCGGTGGAAATCTCAGCACCGTCGATCACCAGCCGCAGCCCGGTCTGGCGATCGTCCAGGGTCACCTTGACATCGTCCGCACCGAAGCTGGCGATGGGCGCGCCCCGGGCTACGGCAGATGCCTCGGCGGTGGGCGACGCAACGGAACCCCGGGTTTGGGCGGGCTCTGCGACCGGCGACTCCAAGGGGACTTGCACTTGGGCGGTCCCGGAGGCGCTCTGCGGTGGCGGCGGCTGGACTTCCTCGGAACCCGCGGATGGCGCCGGCTCCCGCTCCAGTGGTGCCGGAAAGTCCCAATTGGCGCGGCCCTGCTCGTCCCGCATCAGGTTCACGCGCATGCCTTCGACATGGACGGACTCCAGCTCGATCCGATTAGCAAGCAGAGGGCCAAGCCGTGGATAGAGCCATACCCTGGACAGCTCGGCGAGCGCGGCCCCACCGAATCCGGGTGCAGAGGCAAGGGACACGCGCTCCACCTCCAGCTTCGGCCTCGGCAGGAGGGAAAACCGCAGGTCTCCGCCGATTTCCAACCCGCCGCCCGTCGCCGCCGCGAGCTGCGCCTCGATTTCGTCCTTGTAGTCGTTGGGATCGAAGAGCAAGGTCGCGAGCAGCGCCCCGGCGACCGCCAGCAGCAACAACCCGGCGACGATTTTCAGTAGCTTATTCATCGGCAACTCGTAAAAAACGGTATCCCGCAATCTCCCGCGTGGGTCGGGCTTCGTACAAGCGGCGCATGGCAGAAAATGGCAAGCGTCGGTCGGTTTCGCGCCCCGGTCACTCAGGGCAAGACGACTTGGACCACCTCGGACGGACGCAGCAGCTCGCCCGGTCTGCGCTCGAAGATCACATCGAGCTCGTACACCGCACCCTGGACTTCCACCCGCGCGGCCTCCACGCCCAGGCTGTAGACCTTGGCCTCGCGCATGTTCCCGAACAGGTTCACCCGTGCGGCCTGGCCGGGCTTGTAGCGGCGCAGCACGTCGGCGCTGACCAGGATCCGGGCCAGCATGCGGTCGTCCGGGGCGATGACGATCAGCGGCGTTTGCTGCAGGGTCTTATAGACCACGTCGCCGGTCCAGACGTTTCGCGAGACGATGATGCCGGCGAACGGAGCGTGCAGCTCGGTGCGCTCAAGGTCAACCTGCGCCGCCACCTCCGCGGCCTTGGCCGATTCCGCCTCCGCCACGGCCGCGGCCTGCTCGAGCTCCGCGTCCTTGAGCTCCTCCCGGGCGATGAGGCCGCGGTCGAAAAGCTCCTGGGTGCGCGCCAGCTCGCGCTCCGCCTTCTCGGTGTTGACGAGCGTCCGCGCCACCCGCGCCTTGGCCTCCAGCAGGTCGGCTTTGACCCTGCGCTGATCCATTCGAAGGAGCAGGCCGCCCCGCTCCACGTGCTGGCCTGCGGTGACGGCGACCTCCTCGACGACGCCGTTGTCCACCACGCGCATCTCGACCTTGTGCAGCCACTCGAGCCGTCCCTTGAGCGCCAGGGCACCCTGTGCGACGCCTGCACTCAGAAAGAGCAGAAGAAAAGCGGTCCAGAATCTCACTTGTCGTCTTCCGATTGTTTCAAGGGCCACACGGGCTCGCCTTGCAGGGCATTGAGCTCGGCCCACGCCAGGGCCTGGCAGTAGGCGACCCGCTGCTCGCGCAGCCGGGCCAGGGTCTGCTGACTCATGGAGTAGCCCAGATCCGACTTGACCTCCTGCTCGTACAGGGTCCGGCTCTCGTCTAGCTTGAGGTCGCGCCGCAGGGACTCGGTGACTGCGTATTGCCGGGCCGCCTTCAGTCCCTCCAGCCGCAGCACCAGCTCCAGGGCTTGCTGGCGCAGCTCCAAGTCCAAGAGCCGGCGCTCGGGGGCCTCGGTGCCTGCCTTCAGGTCCGCCAGCCACCGGTTTGTCTCCTTCGCGGCCTGAAGGATCCGACCTAGATCCGGCAACTCGTCAGGGAGCCCCGGAAGCTGTGGAGGAGTCAAGTCCCGCGGCAGGCTCAGGGGGTGATTTACGGACTGCGCCAGCTGCGAGCGCGTCAGCCGCTGCAGCAGGACGCTGGATGCCTGCCGTTGGCGGATGTCCTGATAGACCGCCTCCAGCTCCAGGACCTGCAGCTCGGAGTACTGCCCCAGGTCCCGCCGGGCCCCGGCCCGGTCGAACTGAATGTAGGCGACGGCCATGGCCTCGTTGTAGCGCGCGTAGCTCAGGTCCGCCAACAGGACGTCGAAGAAATGCTCCATGATCGCAAGACGCTGCACCTCGCCCGGTGAGATAAAGGCGCTGCCGATACGGTTGCCCCGGTAGTCCAGGCCCGCTGTGCTGCTGTACGCGAGTTCGTGGCAGTCTAGATACAAGGGCCGGCGTTGCGGATAGCGTTGCTCAGCCTGGCTCCCGAGGCTGGCGCGGGGGTGCCGATCGGCATAGCTCAGCGCCTGCTGCAGCCCGAGGGGCTCCGGCAGGCCTTCCTGCTCGGCGAGGGCCTCTGCACGGCTTAGCCACAGGACCAGGATCGTCAGGCACAGCGCCGCCGAATGTCTCATCGTACGCTCGAGATCTGTCCTTTGGCGGGTCGGATAAAACAGATGAGCGGGGGCGAGTCTGCTGGAACCACGGCTTGATGCAGGAGGGAGAGTGGAGCGGGTGATGGGAATCGAACCCACGTTAGAAGCTTGGGAAGCTCCTGTTCTACCATTGAACTACACCCGCGTGTGGAGAGGGAGTATAGGGACGAGGCCGGCGAATTGACAAGCCCTGTGGTCTAGGAGGCTGTCTGACTTACGACTATCCAACCGGCATTCCGACGCGAAACCGGCTCAGGCCTCCAGGCTGTACATGCGCGCCATCTCTTCCCCGTAGCGTTGCAGGACTTGAGCGCGCTTGACCTTCATGGTCGGCGTCATCAGACCATTGTCCACCGTCCAGGGCTCCAGCAACAGGGTCGCGCGGCGGATCTTGGCATAGCCGGGAAAATCTCGCAGGGCCCCGCGGAGGCGCACCAGCATATCCTTGATCAGGCGCGGGTCCGCCAGGCTCTCGGCCCGCTCGGGGTCGAGCCCGTACTCCCGGGCCAGCCCGGTCCACAGATCCGCGTTGAGAACCAGCAGTGCACTGAGGAAAGACCGCCCCTCGCCGACCACCATCACCTGCTCGAACAGGGGATCCAGGCCAATGGCCATCTCCATGTCGGCCGGGGGGACCTTCTCGCCGTTGGATAGCACCATGATGTCCTTGATGCGCCCGGTGATGTAGATGCGACCTTCGCGGACCCGGGCTTGATCGCCCGTGCGCAGCCAGCCGTCTTTATCGATCATCTCGGCGGTGGCGGCGTGGTTGTTCCAGTAGCCCAGCATGTTGCAGGGACTCTTCACCTGCAGCTCGTCGTCCTCCCCGATGCGCACCTGTATGCCTCGCAAGGGGGGACCGACGCTGGCCGGGTCGTTGTTGTCGAGCAGATTGACGCCGATTACGGGACTGGTCTCGGTCAACCCGTAACCCTGCACCAGCGGCAACCCGAGACCGATGAACAGCCGCGCCACCTCTGTCGACAGGGCAGCGCCGCCGCTCACCGCCACCCGCAGGCGTCCGCCGAGCTTGGCCAGCACCTGGTCCGCCACCTTCTTGCGCAGGAAGGGCCAGAGAAGCAACAAGGGATGCCAGCCGGCGCGGCCTTGGTCGCGCTCGAACTTGTGCCAGCCGGCCTTGACCGCGAGATCGAACATCCAGCGCACCGGGGCGGGTCGGCCCCGAATCTGGCCCAACAACCGCTGATAGACCCGCTCGAACACGCGCGGCACGGCAATCATGACCGTGGGCTTTATGGTCTGCAGGTCTTCCGCCAGCTGGCCGACGGAGCGCGCGTACGCCACGGCGGAGCCGGCCATCATCGGCAGATAGTAGCTGTCGGTGCGCTCCAGGGTATGGGACAGGGGCAGGAAGGAGAGAAAGACGTCCTCCCGGTACACGTCCAGTGCCTTCAGGCCGGCGTGGGCGTTGGTCAAGATGTTGCGGTGGCTCAGCATCACGCCCTTGGGCCGCCCCGTCGTGCCGGATGTGTAGACGATGGTGGCCAGATCGTTGGGATCGGCGTCGCGCTGCTGCTGCAGCTGCGGACCCTCCGCAGGCAGCCAAGCCGAGGACGTTATCACCCGCTCGTCCTCCTCGGCCAGGCGTTCGGCCTTCTCGGAGTCATCCAAGATCACGACCCGCTTCGGATAGGGTTGATCTTCGAGCGCCTCGGCCAGACGCCTCCAGCGTCCGGCATCCTGCACCAGCAGAATCTTCACCGCCGCGTCCTGCAGTATATAGGCCGCGTTGTCGGCCCGGTCGTCCGTGTAGAGCGGAACCGTCACCAAACCCAGGGACAGGCCCGCCAGATCGTACATCACCCAATGGGGGCAGTTGCGCAGCACCATGGCGATTCGGTCACCCTGCCCGAGCCGCTCGGTTTCGAGCGCGCTACGCCAGCGCGCAACCTCCCTCGCCATGTCACGCCAGCTAAGCCCGCGCCAACCGCCCGCGGCCCGCTCGAAGCTGTGATAAGCCGGGCGATCCGGCGATCGCCGCACACGCTGGACGAACAAGCCGTCCAGGGTACGGGCCACTTCCACGGGAATCAGGTCTTCGGACCACTGGGTCAAGGGTATTTCCTCTGCTTCGAAGTGACGCGTTGTCGGCGCAAAAGTGTAGGGTATTGCCTCCTGCTGGACCACTAGGAGCCTGTCCTGCTGTTGCGGTCCAATCGAGCGAGCGCGGGGCCGAGTAAGCGGTAACTTCTCACAACCTGAGCCGGTATTTCCTCACAGTCTGAACCACCGCGGACCGAGCTAACCCGCTGAAAATATTGATTGGAGACAACCGCATTAGGCTAGTGGTAGGATTCCGCGCCAGAATTAAAGAACCACCACAGCAAGAGCCGAACATGCAGATCCTCGTCAACGGAAGTCCCACCGAGGTCCCCGACGGCACCAATATGGCCGGTCTCATAGACCAGCTGGAGCTGAGCGGCCAGCGGCTGGCCATCGAGGTCAACGAGGAGCTGGTCCCCCGCAGCCGATTCGGCGAGCACAGCCTCACCTCCGGCGACCGCGTAGAGATCATTCACGCTGTAGGGGGCGGATGACCTCGTAACCTCATCATTATCTGAATGTCGCGGCTGACCTCCAAACCCTAGGACGAAGTCGTCGGGAATGTCGCTCGGGGGCAAATGGTTTATGCTTTCGTTTTCTGCAACCGATGCCATCACGCCATGCCCTCACAGACCACTGCAGCCGACGGCTTCACAGTCGCCGGCGAGACCTACAGCTCGCGCCTGTTGGTCGGAACCGGCAAATACAAAGACATGGACGAGACCGGCCGGGCCATCGAGGCCAGCGGCGCGGAGATCGTCACCATCGCAGTGCGCCGAACCAACATCGGCCAGACTCCGGGAGAGCCGAATATCCTAGAGGTGCTGCCGCCGGAGCGCTACACCATTCTACCTAACACCGCCGGCTGCTTCGACGCCCAGACAGCGGTTCGCACCTGCCGCCTGGCGCGGGAACTGCTGGACGGGCACAACCTGTGCAAGCTGGAGGTGCTCGGAGACGAGAAGACCCTGTTCCCTGACGTGGTGGCCACGCTGGAGGCGGCCCAGGAGCTGGTCAAGGACGGCTTCGACGTCATGGTCTACACCAACGACGACCCCATCATGGCCAAGCGCCTGGAGGAGTTGGGCTGCGTGGCGGTGATGCCGCTGGCCGCCCCCATCGGCTCCGGACTCGGAATTCGAAACCGCCTCAACATACGCACCATCGTGGAGAACGCCGGGGTACCCATCCTGGTGGATGCGGGTGTCGGGACCGCCTCGGACGCCGCGGTGGCCATGGAGCTGGGCTGCGACGGGGTTCTCATGAACACGGCCATCGCCGCCGCGCAGGATCCGGTGCTCATGGCCAGTGCCATGCGCAAGGCCATCGAGGCGGGCCGCGAGGCCTATCTCGCCGGACGCATGCCCGCCAAGCGCTTCGCTTCGGCCTCCTCGCCCCTGGAAGGGTTGTTTTTCTGAAGCCCTTCGTTGCACCGCAAGTCCCGGGCCGGCGCGGGAGGTGGGAGGCGCGACCCGCGCCGACGGAACCTTGATCGAGACAAACGTTCGCGAAATTCGCGTGATTCGTAGCTCCATTGCTGCGTCCGGGATGAAAGACCTCCAGATCCACCACCGCCCCATACGCAGCTTCGTACTGCGCGAGGGCCGGCTCACACCGGCCCAGGAGCGAGCCTTCCATGCGCTCTGGCCCCGCTTCGGGGTCGACTGGCATCCCGGCGAGAACCTCGACTTGCCGGACCTGTTCGGCAACGCGAACCCGGTTTACCTGGAGGTCGGCTTTGGCAACGGCGAGACCCTGGCGCAGCTCGCCTCACGGCATCCGGAACGCAACTATCTGGGAATAGAGGTCCACCGCCCGGGCGTGGGACACCTGCTGCTGCAAATCCAGAAGCTGGGGCTAAGCAACCTGCGGGTCTGCCGCCGGGACGCCGTCGAAGTCTTGGAGCATGGCATTTTGCCCGCCGCTCTGGACGGCGTCTTTCTCTTGTTCCCCGACCCCTGGCCCAAGAAGCGGCACCACAAGCGGCGCATTCTCAAGCCCGAATTCGTGCGGCTGCTCGGCCGGATCATTCGACCCGGCGGGCTGTTCCACGCGGCCACCGATTGGGAGCCGTACGCCGAGCAGATGCTGGCGGTGCTCAGCGATGCGGACGACCTGTTCGAGAACACCGCAGGTCCCGGCGGCTTCGCCCCCCGGCCCCGAGAACGCCCGCTGACCAAGTTCGAGCGGCGGGGCACGAAGCTCGGACACGGGGTCCGGGACCTGATCTTTCGTCGCAGAGATCCCCCACTTTGGCCGGCCTGAGCCTATCGGGGATCCAGCCCAAGGTCCTGAAACCCGTGGACTTGGAGCTTACCCGAGGCGAGCTGGTCTTGCTCTCGGGCCCATCCGGCTCCGGCAAGAGCCTGCTGCTACGGGCCATCGCCGACCTCGACCTCCACACCGGCGAGGCCCGGATCGACGGCACCGCCCGCTCGGAAATGACCGCTCCTCAGTGGCGGCGCAGGGTGGGTCTATTACTTGCGGAGTCTCACTGGTGGGAAGACCGTGTCGGCGATCACTTTACAGCGCCGAGACCCTCATTCCCGGAGGGGGCCGCAAACAGGGGCCCGCACCTCGACCCGGCCTATCTACTCCAACGGCTTGGCTTCGGCACCGACGTGCTCGACTGGACCGTCGCCCGCCTCTCCACCGGCGAGCGCCAGCGTCTGTCCCTGGCGCGGCTGCTCGTCAACGGACCGGAGGTCCTGCTGCTGGACGAGGCAACGGCCAATCTGGACCCGCCCAACCGGGACCGGGTCGAGGCCATCGTCCAGGAGTACCGCCGGGACAGCGCCGCCGCCGTGCTCTGGGTGAGCCACGACCCGGAGCAGCGTCGGCGGCTTGACGGAAGGCGCCTCATCATCCGAGACGGACGGCTGGAGCCCGAGCCATGAGCCTGATCCAGCTCAGCCCCTGGGACCTGGCCCTGGCCTCGGGCCTGGTTTTGCTGTTGGCCCTCATGTCCTGGCGCCTGCGCCTGGGGGTGGAACGCCGGGTGCTGATTGCCGCCGCCCGCAGCACGGTGCAGCTCGCGCTGCTGGGGATGGTGCTAAAGGTCCTGTTCGCGCTCGAAAGCCTGCCCTGGATAGGTGCCCTGGCGCTGCTCATGCTGGCGGTGGCTGGCTGGGAGGTGATGGCACGCCAAAAGCGGCGCTACCGCGGCCCCTGGGGCATGGGCATCGGGACCCTGTCCATGTTCCTCTCCTCCTTCAGCGTCACGCTGCTCGCACTGCTGGTCATCATCCGGATCGAGCCCTGGTATCAGCCCCAGTACCTGATCCCCCTGCTGGGCATGCTGCTGGGCAACACCATGAGCGGCATCGCCATCGCCCTTGACAACCTCACCAGTCAAGCCTGGGAGGGACGTGGCCGCATCGAGGCACGACTGCTGCTCGGGGCCGATTGGGACACCGCCATCGCCGACATCCGCCGCGAGGCCCTTCGCTCCGGCCTCATCCCCATCGTCAACGCGATGGCGACCGCCGGCCTCGTCAGCCTGCCGGGGATGATGACGGGTCAGATCCTCGCCGGCAGCCCGCCCATGGAAGCGGCCAAGTACCAGCTCATGATCATGTTCCTGATCTCCGCCGGCACGGGACTCGGCAGCGTCGCGGCGGTCTGGATCGGATCACGCAGGCTGTTCGACGAGCGGCAGCGGCTGCGGCTGGATCGGCTGAAGTGAGCACTCGACGTGATTTGTGTCGGGCGCAGACGTCATTTTCAGCACTTGCCCCAGCTCGCTGGGGGTCGAGACCGTCCGGGTCATCTCCCGTCCGGGGCGAGGAGTTTTGTGAAACCTCCGCGACGTCGGTATCTAGTTCTGAATCAAGGGCGAAAAGGGAAGCGTTCCAGGTCTGGCGCCAACTCTTCGGCGCAAAAAAAAACCGCACGGACGAATCATCGTACGTGCGGTCAATGCGAGGGACTCGCGGGGCTAAGAACGGCGAGTAATCGCACATCCAAAACCCCGCGCCAAGGATAAAAGCAAAATCAGTGCCAACAGTGGCAACCCATGGATATAACTGAGAAAGAAAGAAACTCCAGTCGAAAGCTCGAAGGCGAAACTGTCGGGCAATGACGACAGTATGTCAACCGGGCAATCAGCCGCCGCTATGATACGCCGGACTGAGGGCCTGGACTGCCTCCACCAGGGCCGCCGCGTGACTCGGGTTCACGTCGGGGTGAATTCCATGGCCGAGATTAAACACGTGGCCCGGCCCCTGCCCGTAGCTCGCCAGCACGCGCGCGACCTCCTCGCGGATGCGGGCAGGCGCAGAATAGAGAATGCTGGGGTCCAGGTTTCCCTGCAAGGCAACCCGGTCCCCGACGAGACGACGGGCGTCGGCCAGATCCAGGGTCCAGTCCACGCCCAGGGCGTCGCAGCCGGTGTCCGCTATCCGGTCCAACCATTGACCGCCACCCTTGCTGAACAGGATCACCGGAACCCGCCGACCCTCCGATTCGCGGACAAGCCCGGAAAGGATGCGAGTCATATACTCGAGTGAGAAATCCCGGTAGTCACGTGGGGACAGGACGCCACCCCAGGTGTCGAAGATCATCAGCGCCTGGGCGCCGCGGGCCACCTGGGCATTGAGGTATGCGGTGACCGAATCCGCCACCGTAGACAGCAGCTCGCGCATGAGCTCAGGACGGTCGTACATCATGCCCTTGGAGCGGGAAAAGCTCTTCGTGGCGCCGCCTTCCACCATATAGGTCGCAAGCGTCCAGGGGCTGCCCGCGAAGCCGATCAGAGGCACCCGGCCGTCTAACTCGCGGCGAATTACGCCCACCGCGTCCATGACATAGCCCAGCTCGTCTTCCATATCGGGCACCGCTAAACGGCGCACGTCCGCGGCGTCACGGACAGGCCGTTCGAAACGGGGCCCCTCCCCCTCGGTGAAATACAAACCAAGCCCCATGGCGTCGGGAATGGTCAGTATGTCCGAGAACAGGATGGCCGCGTCCAAAGGAAATCGCGCCAGGGGCTGGAGGGTGACCTCGCAAGCAAGCTCGGGATTCCGGCACAGGTCCATGAAGCTGCCGGCGCGGGCGCGGGTGGCCCGGTACTCGGGCAGGTAGCGTCCCGCCTGGCGCATCATCCACACGGGGGTGTAGCGCACGGGCTCACGCAGCAGGGCGCGTAGGAAGGTGTCGTTTTTAAGCTCGGTCACAAGGGGATTCCGGGTATTTGGTCTGAACGCGGTCGGTTTATAGGCGATTGCCGGAGAGTCTCATACCAGTTTGCGCGGCAGGATACTACAGGGCGTAGTTCCGGGCACAGGGCCGACTTCCTCGGGGAATCGCCGCTTTGGATTCGCGTTGGCCTGCGGCAAAATAGCCGCACATTGGCGAGCAGCCGGGTCTGGTCCGCACAAAGAGTCCGGTACGGCATCTGCGGTTTGTTACGGGCGCCCTGGCCTGAGGGGGGAGTTGGCGTCTCGCCAACCAAGCGGAAAGGCGGTCAGGCTGTCCGTGCCACCGCCCAGACGTCTACCCGCTTGACTCCCGCCCTCAACAGGACCCCGGCGAGCTCCGAAACCGTGCTGCCGGTGGTGACCACATCGTCCAGGATGGCCAGGTGCTCAACATCCAAGGGACACTCCAGCTTGAAAGCTCCGCGCACATTGCGCCGGCGTTCCTTCTGCTCCAGCCCGGCCTGGCGCGCAGTGGCAAGGATGCGGGTGCAGCTGCGCGTGTCGACGGGCACGTCGAGCGCGCGGCCAACGGTGCGGGCGATCTCCAGGGCCTGGTTGTAACCGCGCTCGCGCAGTCTCTTCGGGTGCAGGGGAACCGGGAGTATGAGCCCGGGCATCTCGGCGTCCTTCTCCCGCAATGCGTCCGCCAGGCACAGCCCGAGCAATCGTGCGAGATTGAGGCGGGCGTGGAACTTGGCCCCGCCCACTAACGCGGGCAAGGGGTCTTCGTAGCGAAAGGCGGCGTAACAGACATGGAAAGGCGGCGGGCGGCGCTGACATTCGCCGCACAGGGCGCCGATAGGCTTTCCCGCCGGCAATGGCAGGGCACAGCGGCTGCAGCAGTCACGGTCCGTTGGCAGGTCCGCGAGGCACCCGGCACAGAGATCGAGTCCATCGCTTCCCGATGCGCCGCAGAGAACGCAGGTGGGAGGGTAGAGTCGGTCGAGGGTCTGATCCAGAAGTTTTCGGAGCATAGAACCTGGAAACGGCAGTTGGCCGGTTTGAGCCATGTTTAGCCAATGCGCAGGCCGGCGTACGTCGGCATCCCCGTCTGCCGACACCATCGTTCTCGAACAAGCGTTAACAAGCGTTGTTGCACCAAATGTGTCCTGTTGCCAACCGCCGCCTTTCCAACCCTGGACGACAGGTTCCCGAGATACGGCGGTCTAAGGCGGCTTTTGTCGAATCACCGAAGGCGTAGGGAGGCACCCGCTCCATTCCGCACATCGTCCCCGCACATCTCGGCCCGGTGGCGCTCCAACCGACAACAATATCCCATGTCACCCCGCGTTTTGGTAAACTTCGATGGCTTTACAAAGTTGACAGCGGTACTGAGACCCATTGTCTTCAACTCGTTACGGCACCGTACAACGGCCGCCGGACACCCAATCCAAACGATAATAGCCCATGACCATCACCCAGACCCGCCACGACTGGTCGATCGACGAGATCGTCTCGCTCCTCGATCAGCCCTTCAACGATCTGTTGTTTCGCGCCCAGTCCGTGCACCGCGCCCACTTCGACCCGAACCAGGTGCAGGTGAGCACCCTGCTCAGCATCAAGACGGGTGCCTGCCCCGAGGATTGTGGCTATTGTTCCCAGAGCGCGAAGCACGAAACGGAGCTGGAGCGTGAACGTCTGCTCCCCGTACAGGAGGTGCTCGACGCGGCCCGGGCGGCCAAGGACAAGGGCGCGACCCGCTTCTGCATGGGCGCGGCCTGGCGCAATCCCACGGACAAGAACCTTGAGCACGTCAGCGCGATGATCGAGGGGGTGAGCGGCCTGGGGCTGGAAACCTGTGTAACCCTGGGAATGCTGACCGACGATCAGGCGCAGAAGTTGGCCAACGCGGGGCTCGACTACTACAACCATAATCTGGACACCTCGCCGGAGTTCTACGGCCAGGTGATCACCACCCGAACCTTCCAGGACCGCATCGAGACCTTGGCCCACGTCCAGAAGGCCGGCATAAAGGTCTGCAGCGGCGGTATTCTCGGCATGGGCGAATCCCGGCGGGATCGGGCCTCCATGCTGCGTCAGCTCGCCAATCTGCCCAAGCACCCCGAGTCCGTGCCCATCAACCTGCTGGTGCAGGTGCAGGGAACGCCCCTGTACGGTGCCGAGGATCTTGACCCTTTCGAGTTCGTGCGTACCATCGCCGTAGCGCGCATCCTCATGCCGGAATCCTACGTGCGCCTGTCAGCGGGCAGGTCGGAAATGACGGACGAGCTTCAGGCCCTGTGCTTCCTGGCCGGTGCGAACTCCATGTTCTACGGCGAGCGCCTGCTCACCACGCCCAACGCGGAGTCGGACAGTGACCGCAAGCTCTTCGAGCGGCTGGGTCTCTCCTTCGAAACGGTGGATGCGGGGGAGCGCAAGGAGCCGGGGCCTTGCTCGCGCAAGGCCGTTTGAGCTGATCTCAATTGAACGATCTCGCCGCCGAGCTGGATCGCTTAAGGCAATCCCACCTCTACCGCTCCCGGCGGCTGCTCGACGGTCCTCAGGGACCCCGGCCTCTGATCGACGGGCGGCGGATGCTCGCCTTCTGCAGCAACGACTACCTGGGGCTCGCCAATCACCCGGAGGTGATCGCGGCGCTCAAGCGGGGTGCGGACGAGTATGGCGCCGGCAGCGGGGCGGCACATCTGGTCACGGGTCACAGCGCCGCCCACCATGCCCTGGAGGAGGAGCTGGCAGACTTCACCCGCAGGCCACGGGCGTTGCTCTTCTCCACCGGCTACATGGCGAACCTGGGCGTGATCTCGGCCCTGGCGGGACGCGGCGATCAGGTATACGAGGACCGCCTGAACCACGCCTCCCTGCTCGACGGCGCCCTGCTGAGCCGGGCTCGCCTGCGGCGCTATCCCCATGCGGACGCAGCTGCGCTCACCCGCATGCTGGATGGCGATGGTGCCAGCCTCGTCGCGACCGACGGCGTCTTCAGCATGGACGGCGACCTGGCGCCCCTGCCGGAGTTGGCCGCCACGTCTGCGCAGGCGGGGGCCTGGCTGCTGGTGGACGACGCCCACGGCCTGGGCGTGCTCGGCGCGCAGGGGCGTGGCAGTCTCGACCACTTCGATCTCGGGCCGGCGCAGGTGCCGATCCTCGTCGGCACCCTGGGCAAGGCCTTCGGCACCTCGGGCGCCTTCGTCGCCGGCAGCGAGGCGCTGATCGAGACCCTGATCCAGCGCGCCCGCAGCTACATATACACAACGGCACCGCCCCCGGCCATTGCCGAGGCCACCAGGGAGAGCCTGCGGATCTGCCGCCGCGAGTCCTGGCGCCGCGAACGGTTGCAGGCGCTCATCGCCCGCTTCCGGGCGGGTGCCGGGCAGCTTGGACTGCCGCTAATGGATTCGCCCACCCCGATCCAGCCCCTGGTTGCAGGCACGGCGGAGCAGGCGCTGTCCTGGAGCAGATTTCTGGAGAAACGCGAGATCCTGGTCAGTGCCATCCGCCCGCCAACGGTCCCGGAGGGCTCCGCACGATTGCGGGTCACCTTTTCCGCCGCGCACGAGGAGGAGGATGTGGACCGGCTGCTGGAGGCCCTCGCCATTCTGCCGCGCGAGGAGCCGCGGCTCGATGTGGCGGTAAGCGCATGAGCCTGTACGCGGATTGCCGGGGCGCGGGGCCGGACTTGGTGCTGCTGCATGGTTGGGGAATGAACGCCGCGGTCTGGGACGGACTGCCAGCCGCGCTCACGGCGGACCGGCGCGTCTGGCGCCTGGAGCTGCCCGGCCACGGCGAGAGCCCGTTGGAGCTTCTTCACGACAGCCGCGAGGCCTGGGCGGACGCCTGCCTCGACGCGGCCCCCGGGCGTGCGGTCTGGCTCGGCTGGTCCCTGGGCGGTCTGATTGCGCTGGAGGCGGCGTTGCGCGCACCGGATCGGATCGCGGCCCTGGTGCTGGTGACGGCCACGCCCCGGTTCGTCAGCGCCCCGGACTGGCCGGCGGCGATGGATGCGAAGACCCTGGCCAGGTTCCACGATGACCTGCTGGCCGATCCCGCCGGGACCCTGGACCGCTTCCTCGCACTGCAGGTGCGCGGCGACGATGCGGCACGAGACTGCCTTAGAGCGCTGCGCCGGGAGGTCTCTCGGCGCCCGGCGCCGAACCCGGCCGCCCTGGAGATGGGGCTCGACCTGCTGCAGGACTCGGACCTGCGCGAACGAATCAGCGTCCTTGCCTGTCCGACCCTGTGGCTCTTCGGTCAGCGGGATACCCTGGTCCCCTTTGCTGCCAGCGAGGGAGTCGCACAACTGCTTCCGGGAGCGGGACAGCGCCTGATCGCTGGCGCCGCTCACGCCCCCTTCCTCTCCCATTGCGAGGAGACGGGGGCCGAGATCGCAAATTTTCTACGGGAGGTCGCATGTTGAGCGCAGGCCCCATCGACAAGGGCTCCGCCCGCCGCTCCTTCGAGCAGGCGGCGGCAGAATACGACAAGGCGGCGGTGCTGCAACGAGAGATTGCCGACCGCATGGTGGAACGCCTGGGCTACGTGCGTCTGGACCCGAAGCTGGTGCTGGATCTCGGCGCGGGTACGGGCTATGCGATCGAGGGCCTGCATAAACGCTTCCGCAAGTCTCGCATCCTGGCCCTGGACTTCGCCCTCGGCATGCTCCGCCAAGCGCAACGCCGGGGCTCTTGGCTCAACCGCCCGCGTTGTGTCTGTGCCGACGCCGAGGCCCTTCCCCTGGCGGACGCCACCGTGGATCTGGTCTACTCCAACGCCACCTTTCAGTGGTGCAACGACGTCCAGCGGGCCTTCGCCGAGTGCCTGCGCGTGCTGCGCCCCGGGGGCCTGCTGATGTTCTCCACCTTCGGTCCAGACACCCTTTTCGAGCTGCGGGAGGCTTGGAGCACCGCAGATGGCTTCTCCCACGTGAGCCCCTTTCTGGACATGCACGACCTGGGCGACGCCCTGGTACGCGCCCGGTTCGGCGATCCGGTCGTCGACGCGGAGCGCCTGACTGTTACCTACGACCGAGTCCGGGACCTGATGCGGGACCTCAAGGTCATCGGGGCCCGCAACTCCACCAACGACCGCCCGCGGGGCCTCACGGGACGTCGGCGTCTTGCGGCGATGGAGCAGGCCTACGAGGTCCATCGCCGGGAAGGGCGCCTGCCCGCAAGCTACGAAGTCGTCTACGGTCACGCCTGGGCGCCGGAGCAGCGCCAGATAGACGGGGGAGTGGCCATTCCCGTCAGCGCCGTCCGGCGCCAGGCAAGCAAATGAAGGGCGTATTCGTCACAGGCACCGACACCGACTGCGGAAAGACCGAGATCGCCCTCGCACTGATGGTGGGGCTGCGCGAGCTGGGCCTTTCGGCGCTCGGCATGAAACCGGTAGCGTCCGGGTGCGAGCGCACAGCCGACGGGCTGCGTAACGAGGATGCGCGCCGGCTGCGGGCCCAGGGCAGCCGCGACCTGCCCTATGAGCTGATCAATCCATATGCCTTCGAGCCCCCCATCGCGCCTCATATCGCGGCGGGCCAAGCGGGCGTGGAGATCGAGCTGGACGTCATCAAGTCCGGAGCGCAGCGGCTTGCAACCGAGGCCGACTACCTCATCGTCGAGGGGGTCGGCGGCTGGCGCGTGCCACTGGGCCCCTCCCTCTCGGTAAGCGACCTGCCGTCGACGCTGGACCTTCCGGTGATTCTGGTCTGCGGGATTCGACTCGGATGCATCAACCACAGCCTGCTGACGGCCGAAAGCATCAAGGCGTCCGGCGCAAGACTTATCGGCTGGGCCGCGAACCAGATCGACCCCTACATGCTGTCCTGCGACGAGAACCTGGCAACGCTGGCGGCGCTGCTCGCCGTACCCTGCCTGGGTGTGGTGCCCTGGATGGCAACACCGGACCCGCGGCAGGTCTCCAAGCACCTCGACCTTAGGCCTCTGTTGGCTGAATTCCAGCCTTGATACGACCCTTTTTCAGGGTATGCTTGCTTGCGCGCGACGGCGTTTTATCCGATGGGCGCACGACCCGGTTCCGAAGAGACGATCGGTTCATTCCCGTTTCACCAGAAATCCTCCGCTTAAGCTCATCGACATGCAATCAAGATCCATCTCGACACTATTCCTCAGCGCTCTCCTGAGCATCGTTGCGACCCACGCGGCCTTTGCCGGCTCAGGCAATTCCGTATCGCGCGCACTCCGGCTTCCCGAGGCGAGCCTGATGGTCGAAGAACGGGGCCAGGCGGTTATCGCGCGCCACGCGGACCGCGCCATGGTCCCCGCCTCCACCATGAAGATCCTGACCGCGCTGGCGGCCATTCAACGCTGGGGACTGGGTCACAGGTTCCACACGGATTTCCATCTCGGGGGCGACAACCGGCTCTGGGTCAAGGGATACGGGGACCCGTACCTGGTCTCCGAGGAAATGGACCGGATCGCCAGGGCGTTGAAGGCGAAGGGCATCAACAAGGTGGCGGGCATAGGTACCGACGACAGCCACTTCGACCCGGCCGTGGAGATCAGCGGGCGCTCCTCCAGCAACAACCCCTACGACGCGCCCGTGACTGCGCTGGCGGCCAACTTCAATACGATCAACGTGGTGAACAGGGGCGGGAGCGTCCGCAGCGCCGAGGCGCAAACGCCGCTGACACCGCTGGCGCGGCAGCTCGGCCAGCAATTGGGAGCCGGAGAGCACAGGGTCAATCTCAAGCAACGGGGAAAGGCGGTGCGCTATTTCGGGGAGCTGCTGGGCGCCAAGCTCGAACAGGCGGGCATCGAGGTACAGGACGGCAGCCCGCGTAACGGCCGCGTGCCGTCGGGAGCCAAGAAGGTCTATCGACACGAGAACAGCCGTGATCTACGGGCAGTGGTCACCGCCATGCTGAAGTATTCCAACAACTTCATCGCAAACGGCTTGTTCCTGAAGCTCGCGGGCCGCGGCGACGGCCGGCAAGTCGGCATACCCGGCGCGCAGCGCGCCTTCTCGGCCTGGGTCGACAAGACCTTCGGCTGGCGCAACTACCAGGTCAAGGACGGTGCGGGGCTGTCCCGCGGCAACCGCCTGAGCGCGCGTCAACTGATCGAAGCAGTAAGTGAATTCGAACCCTATATGGACCTGTTACCCCAGCAGAACGCACGGGTGAGGGCCAAGACCGGCACCCTGCGCGGCGTGAGCTGTTACGCGGGCTTCGTCAAACGCAGCGGAGGCTGGGAACCCTTCAGCCTGCTGATCAACCAGCAGGTACCCTACAACCTGCGCCTACAGGTGGCCGACGCACTGGCGACCACGCCGGACCTGGCGCGCCTTTGTCCGGGGGGGCGCTGCTGAGGGCCGATCCTGGCTTGTCCCGTCCGCTTGGCCCATACTGATTGCCTCTGCCGCAGAAAATCCATCCTTTTTTGATGCGCCGCCCGCGTCCGATCGCAACTCTGCTCCTTGTCCTGGCCCTCGCTCTCGGTGCTTGCGCGCCTGTCTCCCAGCGCCCGGAGACACCGGACTTCAGGAATGTCCCGTACAGCCGGGGCGGCTATCCCACCTTGGCACCCTTGCTGCGCCGCGTCACGCCCGCCGTGGTCAACATCGCGGTGGAATCCAATATCTCGCTGGAGGAGCACCCCTTCTTCCGCGACCCGGACTTCCGGCGATTTCTCGAGAAGTTCGACCTGCCGATTCCGGAAGAGCCGAGCGACGACCACCGCCAGAGCGTTGGCTCCGGCTTCATCGTAAACGCGAACCGCGGCCATGTGCTCACCAACCTGCACGTCATCGAAGACGCGCAGTCCATTACCGTCACTCTCAAGGACAGGCGCAGCTACCCGGCCCATCTGGTGGGCAGCGATCCCTACGCCGACATCGCGGTGCTGCGAATCTCGCCGGTTCCCTCCGGGCTGAAGGCGCTGCGGTTCGGCAACTCGAACCACTTGGAGGTGGGAGACTTCGTGCTCGCCATCGGCAATCCCTTCGGCATCGGTCAGACGGTCACCTCGGGGATCGTGAGCGCCCTCGGACGCGGAGGCGTCGACGGCGACGGGATCGGCGATCTCATCCAGACCGACGCCTCTATCAACCCGGGCAACTCGGGAGGGCCCCTGGTGAACCTGGGGGGCGAGGTCGTCGGCATCAACACGGCCCTGATCGGCCCTGCGGGGGGCAACGTGGGCATCGGATTCGCCACGCCTGGCAATCGGGCGCAGGCGGCGATGGATAGCATGCTCAAACGCCGCTGAGAGGCGGAATACACCGGCTGTGCGCCGGCAAGTCAGCTCGAGGTATCTCCCGAATCGCCGGCGGGACGATCGATTGACCTCCAGCATACCCTGCTCTGGAGTTTGGTCGATAAACACCTGTCGCCTGAATCCGCCCCGGATTCTTCGTGCTTCGGCCCCCGCGTCCGATCGCGTCGTCTTCGCCGCGGCGCACGGGCCCGAATCAGTCTGGAGAAACACCCCCATGTTCCAAGCCAAGCGCGGAGACACCGTCAAGGTCCATTATGTCGGCACTCTGGAGGACGGCACACCGTTCGATTCGTCCAGGGGCCAGGAGCCGCTGCAGTTCACCCTGGGCGGAGGCAACATCATTCCCGGCTTCGAGACCGCGCTCATCGGCATGTCGGCCGGGGAGAACAAGACGGTGACCATCCCCTGCGAGGAAGCCTACGGACCGCGCCATGAGCACCTGACCCGCGACGTGCCACGCGGGGCCATGCCCGACGACATCGAGCTGGCCGAAGGAACGGTCCTACACGCCCAGGGTCCCGAGGGTCAGGCCCTGAGTTTTACCGTCGTGTCTTTCGACGACGAGGCGGTCAAAATCGACGGCAACCACCCGCTGGCGGGGAGAGACCTCACCTTCGCCCTGGAGCTGGTGGAGATCGCCTGATTCCATCCGGCCATCTTCTCGCATGGCCGCATGGGTGATGCGGCGCGACGAGGCACGCGGAGTCGAAAGAGAATCAGCTCGCACGTCTGCACAGAACATAGCGCGAACATCTGGTATGACGCCAGCAACCGCTTGAAAAACCCACTGTCTTGCTATAGCTTGGGCAGCCAAGTCCCTGCTGGGGGTGCGCCGATCGGAAACCCTATGGTCTCCGGCGGAGCTGAGAAAGACCCTTAGCACCTGATCCGGTTTGTACCGGCGGAGGGAAGCCAGGGCGCGACGGAAATTTCCCCTTTGCTCGTGCTCCTCTCCCGCCCCGAAAGAGGAAGCCACATGAGCGCCATTCCCGAAGAATTCGTCCGCAAGACAGCCAAGCTCTCGGACGAGGTCACCAAGCCCTTCCCCGCATCGCGCAAGATCCATGTCGAGGGATCTCGCCCGGATATCCGCGTGCCCATGCGCGAGGTGACCCTGACCGCGACCCACACGAACCAGGGGATCGAGGAGAACCCGCCGGTCTACATCTACGACACCTCGGGGCCCTACACGGACCCGGATGCGCGAATCGACCTGCTCGCGGGCCTGCCTGACGTTCGCAACGCCTGGATCGAAGAGCGCGGGGATACGGAGCGCCTAGCCGGCCCCAGCTCCGAGTTCGGCCACCGGCGCCAAAGCGATCCGGGCCTCGCCCACCTGCGCTTCGAGCACATCCGCACCCCGCGCCGGGCAAAGGCGGGGGCCAACGTCTCGCAGATGCACTATGCGCGCAGAGGCGTGATCACCCCGGAGATGGAATACGTCGCCATCCGCGAGAGCCAGAAGCTCGACGAGCTGCGTGCCGACCCGCGCTACGATAAGCTCCTGCGCCAGCACGCCGGCCAGCACTTCGGCGCTAGTCTGCCCGAGCGGATCACGCCCGAATTCGTCCGCGACGAGGTCGCCGCGGGCCGCGCCATCATCCCCGCCAACATCAACCACCCCGAGCTCGAGCCCATGATCATCGGGCGCAACTTCCGGGTGAAGATCAACACCAACATCGGCAACTCGGCGGTGACCTCCTCCATCGAGGAAGAGGTGGAGAAAATGGTCTGGTCCGCCCGCTGGGGCGGGGACACATTGATGGACCTGTCCACTGGCAAGAACATCCACGAGACCCGGGAGTGGATCCTGCGCAACGCACCCGTACCTATCGGGACCGTGCCCATCTACCAAGCCCTGGAGAAGGTCAACGGCAAGGCGGAAGAGCTGACCTGGGAGATGTTCCGCGACACCCTGATCGAGCAGGCCGAGCAGGGCGTGGACTACTTCACGATCCACGCCGGGGTGCTGCTGCGCTACGTGCCCCTGACCGCCGACCGGGTCACCGGCATCGTCTCCCGTGGCGGCTCCATCCTGGCCAAGTGGTGCCTGGCCCACCACGCGGAGAACTTCCTCTACACGCACTTCGAAGAGATCTGCGAGATCATGAAGGCCTACGACGTGTCCTTCAGCCTCGGCGACGGCCTGCGCCCCGGCTGTATCGCCGACGCCAACGACCGCGCCCAGTTCGCGGAGCTGGAGACGCTCGGGGAGCTGACCAAAACCGCGTGGGGGCACGACGTGCAGGTCATGATCGAGGGTCCTGGTCACGTGCCCCTGCACATGGTCAAGGAGAACGTGGACAAGGAGCTTGCCGATTGCTACGAGGCCCCCTTCTACACCCTGGGGCCTCTGATCACCGACATCGCCCCCGCCTACGACCACATCACCTCCGGCATCGGGGCGGCCAACATAGGCTGGTACGGAACCGCCATGCTCTGCTACGTCACACCGAAAGAGCACTTGGGCCTGCCAGACAAGGAAGACGTGCGCGAGGGCATCGTCACCTACAGAATCGCCGCCCATGGCTCCGACTTGGCCAAGGGCCTGCCCGGTGCCCAGTTGCGGGACAACGCGCTGTCCAAGGCCCGCTTCGAGTTCCGCTGGGAGGACCAGTTCAACCTGTCCCTGGACCCGGAGCGGGCACGCGAGTATCACGACCAGACCATGCCCCACGAGTCCCACAAGGTCGCCCACTTCTGCTCCATGTGCGGACCCCACTTCTGCTCCATGAAGATCACCCAGGACGTGCGCGACTACGCCAAGTCCCACCAGATCAAGGACGTGACGATCGCGGTCGAGGAAGGAATGAAGGAAAAGTCCGAGGAGTTTCTCAAAGAAGGCGGGCGGATCTATCAGGAGGTTTGATTTACTTTGCTTTGCCCAATGCGCCGGTTGGGATGGCCTGATCCGGGCAACTCACAGTCTGTGAAGCGCGCCATGCTGCAAGATGAAGAAATACAATGAAACCCAATCCTGTCGGCTGGTTTGAAATCTATGTTCAGGAAATCGATCGCGCCAAGACGTTTTACGAAACCGTGTTTCAGGCAACACTTGAACAATTGCCTCCCCCGGCCGCGCCTGAAGGACAGTCCTGCGACGGTGATATGGAGATGTGGACATTCCCCATGTCCGATCAGCGTTACGGTGCGGCCGGTGCACCGATCCCAATGGAGGGTGTACCCTCCGGTGGGGGTGGCACAATGGTGTATTTCAGTTGCGAAGACTGCGCAGTCGAAGCCGCTCGTGCCGCCGAGAGCGGCGGCAGCATCTTCCGCGAAAAAATGCCAATCGGCGAACATGGCTTCAATGCCATCGTCAACGATACCGAAGGCAACATGATCGGCCTGCATTCCTTGCAATAGGAGATGCTCGATCGCAGGATGAATCGGATCGGCTCCGACGCGAAGGCGGCCGTTTTGCCGTGACAATCCAGCGCGAAGCGTTATGGCTGTTAGCTGGTGCCCCGTAGCTCACAAGGGTCGCGCGACGGCAACGGTAGAGAGTGTGCACACATCCCATCTGCTCTTTGTCCTGCTCGTCCTCGCGTCTTGCCCCGGCAAGGCCGAGACTCTTACCCTGCGGCTCGCGAGCTGGAACCTGGAGCACCTGGCTGCGGACGGCGGCGACGGCTGCCGTCCCAGAACGAAAGCAGACTACGAGCGCTTGCGCCATCACGCCGCGCGCCTGAAGGCCGACGTCATCGCCCTGCAGGAGGTCGAGAACGCGGCAGCGGTGGCGCGGGTGCTCGACCCCGCCGTCTATGGCATCGAGATCTCGGGGCAGCCGGACCGGAATCTGGGCCACTGCCGCCGCAAGCCAGGGCAAAAACGGACCATGCAGCGCACCGGATTCGCCATCGATAGGTCGCGACTCGCAGCGTTGGGGCTGACATACAGACGCCTGCCCGACTTCGAAGCCATCGGGCTTCAAACCCAACGTTGGGCCACCAGGCTGGTCCTGGAGCCTGTCGGCGGGCCGGGGGAAACCATCGAGCTGCTGTCCCTGCACCTGAAGTCCGGCTGCTTCTACGGCCGTCTGGACGGAACCCTCGATCGTCACCAGTGCGACACACTGGTGCGCCAGCGCGGAATACTGGAGGAGTGGATCGATGCGCGAGCGAACGCCGGCGAGCGCTTCGTCCTTCTGGGGGACTTCAACCGCCAGCTCGACCAGCCCAACGACGGCTTTTGGGCCGATATCGATGACGGAACGGTCTGCGAATGGGCACCGGACCCGGGGCTCGGACGCAAATGTCGTTCAGGGACCGAACGCACTGACGCCGATGCGGATCTGGTGCTGGCCAACGCTGGCAAGCCCTTTCCGTTTGCGTTCAACCCGAGATACCCCTACGCCATCGACCACCTGGCCTTCGACGCCAAGACTGCCGAGTTGGTGATTGCCGAGAGTTACTTGGCGCTGGACTACGAGGGCGACCACCCTGCTCCGTCCGATCATCATCCAGTGGCTGTTTCGCTGCATCTGACCGGCGCGTCGCAACCCGATGGGCGGCGCTCCAATTTCCTGCGTTGGCTGGAGGGTCGGCGCGATTAGGCGATTTCCGGGGAATCACATACCAGATTGCACAGCGATGCTCAACGTCCATAAAGGCGGATCAGCCGCCCGACTCGATCCGACAACTCCGGCACCACCTGATCCCAGCGGAAGCGCCAGCTCCAGTTCCCCTCGCAGGTTCCCGGTAGGTTCATGCGGTGATCGCCGTCCAGCCCCAGCACGTCCTGCATGGGCAGGATCGCCAGGTGGGAGCGCGAGCCCAGGGCGCAACGGATCAGCGACCAGGGCATGTCGTCCGGCGATTGGCCCAGATATTCGTCGACGTAGGCGCGCTCGTTGTCGTTCAGGGATAGATACCAGCCGAGTGTGGTGTCGTTGTCGTGGGTGCCGGTATAGACGACCGAGTCCCGACCGTGACGAAAGGGCAGATACGGGTTGGACGATTCGCCGGAGAAGGCAAACTGGAGCACCTTCATGCCCGGCAGGCGATACTTCTTGCGTAGGGCCTCGACCGCGTCGGTGATGACGCCCAGGTCCTCGGCAATCAGGGGCAGCGGCCCGAAACGCTGGTGCAGGCGCTCGAACAAATCGTCGCCAAGGGCCTTAACCCAGCGCCCGTTGACGGCGAGATCCTCCTCCGCGGGGATCTCCCAGTAAGCCTCGAATCCCCGAAAATGGTCGATGCGCACCAGATCGAACAACCGCATCTGCGTGCGCATCCGATCCAACCAGAACCGGAAGCCGTCGGCCTGCATCTGGTCCCAACGATAGAGGGGATTGCCCCAACGCTGTCCGGTCGCGGAGAAATAATCCGGCGGCACACCCGCCACGACCCGCGGGCTGCCGTCCTCGCGCAGATCGAAGTCCCTAGGATTTGCCCAAACCTCCGCGCTGTCGTGGGCGACGAAGATGGGCATGTCGCCGAAAAGCTTGACGCCCACCTCGTTTGCATGCTCGCGCAGGGACTGCCACTGCATGAAGAACAAAAACTGCTCGTAACGGATGTAAGCCAGGTCCGTTGCAAGCCTCCGCCTCGCCTGATCCAGGGCTGCTTTCTCACGCCCGCGCAAGGGCTCTGGCCATTCCCACCAGCAGCTTTCCTGCTCCTCGCGCAGGGCCCGAAACAGGCTGTAGTCGTCGAGCCAGTAGGCGTTTTCTTCTGTGAACCCGGCGAACGCCCAGCGATCCGTCTCCACTGCCCGCTTTCTGAATCCTTCCCAGGACAGGCGCAGCGCGCGAAGCTTGGCGCCCTCGGTATCTTCCTCCGGCAGCGCCGCCAACCAGCCCCGCTCCACCAAGGGCTCCAGGGCTATGAGGCTTGGGCTACCCGCGTGCGCCGAGCTGGTCTGATAGGGCGAGCCATCCGACTGCGTGGGCCCCACCGGCAACATTTGCCACACGCTCATCCCGCAGCCTGCGAGAAAACCCACGAACCTGTGGGCATCCGGACCGAGGGAGCCGCAAGGGCCCGGTCCGGGCAGCGAGGTCAGGTGCAACAGAATGCCGGCACGCCGGCGATCCAGGCTATCGGCAGGAGCCTTCTCTTCACTCAACATCTTGGCTCAACGGACATAGTCCACTTCCTGATTCAGCATCTCGCGTGTGACCAGGGTCACACCGCCATCGGTGACGAAGAAGCCCTTTTGCCGATCCGCCGCGGGGCTCACACCGACGGTCAGCCCCTCCTGGAGATTGCAGCCCCGGTCGATGACAGCGCCGCGGATCTCGCAGCTGCGGCCTACGTCCACGTCGGGCAGGATCACCGAGTCTCTTACGTAGGCGAAGGAGTTTACGCGCACATTCGAGAACAGCAAGGAGTGGCGCACAGTCGACCCGGAGATCACGCAGCCGCCCGAGACCATGGAATCCACCGCCATGCCACGTCGGTCCTCGTCGTCGAAAACGAACTTGGCCGGTGGTAGCTGCTCCTGGTAGGTCCAGATGGGCCAGTTTTCGTCATAGAGATTGAGCGGCGGAGTCACCCCGATGAGCTCCTGGTTCGCCTTCCAGAACGCATCGATGGTCCCCACGTCGCGCCAGTAGGCCTGATCACCACTGCGTACGTCTCTGAAGGGATAGGCAATCACCCGGTACTTTTCGATGGCGCCGGGAATGATGTCCCGACCGAAATCGTGGCTGGAGCCGGCCGTGTACGCATCCTTGGTGAGTTGCTCGAACAGAAATCCGCGATTGAAAACGTAGATGCCCATGGAGGCGAGAGCCACATTGTTGCGTCCGGGCATGGACTCCGGCGCCTGGGGCTTCTCATGAAAGCTGCGCACTCGATTCTCGTCGTCCACGGACATGACGCCCAACTCCTTGGCGACCTCCAGGTCCACCTCGATGCATCCAACGGTCAGGTCGGCGCCCATCTCCACGTGATGGGCGACCATCGATCCATAGTCCATCTTGTAAACATGATCGCCCGCCAGGATCAGGATGTACTCCGGATTGTGATTGCGAATGATATCCAGGTTCTGAAACACGGCATCTGCAGTGCCAGCGTACCAGGCGGCTTCGACGATGCGTTGCTGCGCCGGCCACAGCTCCACGAACTCCCCGAACTCCCCGCGCAAAAAGCCCCAGCCCTTCTGGATGTGCAGTATGAGGGAATGGGCCTTGTACTGGGTAAGAACGCCGATACGGCGGATACCCGAATTGATGCAATTGGACAAGGGAAAATCGACGATTCGGAACTTGCCGCCGAAGGGCACGGCCGGCTTGGAACGCCACTTGGTCAGATGCTTGAGACGGGACCCACGGCCACCGGCAAGTATCAGCGCCAGGGTACTGCGCGTCAGACGGCTGACAAAACGCGGACTCGTATCCGGCATATCTCCTCCCCTTCCCGCTTCGACGCCCGCCCCCTGCGGGGAGAGTCCCGGGTTCGGGTTCCCTGCACACATGAGTCTGGAACGGGTTTGATCGGCGATCGCTTATGGTACCATCTTCAATCGTCCCCTCACGCGGTTTTCGGGGCTGAGAACACGGGTCTGAGCGGGGACGATTGCGGCCTGGTTTTCCCGCTGACGACGCGCGGCGAGCCATCGCGGACCAATTTCGGAATCGAGGGCGGTGAGCACCACTGGTATCCCTGGCTCCGCAGTAGGACAGCCATCAATCGCACAGCCCCGCGATACCCGTCCCCTTCGCTATCGCACAGGATGTCGAGTCTCCATGCACACCGGGAAATCCCAGAACGTAAAGCTCCCCGAGCCCATCCGGCGCATCCTCGAAGCGCGCCATCACGATCCCTTCGCAGTCCTGGGCCGGCATGTGGCAGAAGGGCGCTGCCTGGTCAGAGCCTGTCTGCCGCAGGCCGAGCGCGTCCGCATCCAAGGGGCCGGAATCGACTTAAGCCGGATCGAAGGCACGGACTTGTTCGAGTGGGAGGGCGATCCGGCCGAAGTGCCGGAGCACTACCGTTTGGACTGGGACGACAAGCAGGGCAACAGCCACGCACGGCACGACCCCTACTGCTTCGGTCCGCAGCTCGAGGACTTCGATCTGCACCTGTTCGGCGAGGGCCGCCACTGGCACGCCTACCGCTTCCTCGGTGCCCATGTGCACACCGTCGACAAGGTCAAAGGGATACTTTTCGCCGTATGGGCCCCGAACGGGGAGCGTGTGAGCGTCGTAGGCGACTTCAACGGCTGGGACGGGCGGCTACACCCCATGCGGGTGCGCGGCGACTCCGGCGTCTGGGAGCTGTTCATTCCGGACATCGAAGCCGGCGGCTATTACAAGTTCGAGATCCGCGACCACAGCGGAAACATCCAAGTAAAGATCGACCCCTACGCCAAAGCGTTCCAGAAACGCCCGGAAACCGCCGGCAAAATCTGCGTGGAAAGCTCCTTCAAGTGGCATGATCATGCCTGGATGGAGGCCCGCGCGGAGGCCGATTGGCAGCACCGCCCGATGTCCGTGTACGAGGTACACCTGGGATCCTGGCGTAGGGATGGAGACGGGCAGTTCCTCGGATACCGGGAGCTGGCGGAGCAGCTAGCGGACTACTCGCTGGAGCTGGGCTTCACCCACATCGAGCTGTTGCCGGTCACCGAGCATCCGCTGGACGACTCCTGGGGCTATCAGACCACCGGGTACTTCGCGCCCACGAGCCGCTTCGGCCTCCCGGACGACTTCCGCTGGTTCGTCGACCACCTTCACCGCAAGGGCATCGGGGTGATCCTCGACTGGGTCCCGGCGCACTTTCCCCGCGACTCCCACGCCCTGGCCTGGTACGACGGCTCGGCCCTCTACGAGCACTCGGACCCGCGCATGGGGGAGCACAAGGACTGGGGCACCCTGATCTTCAACTACGGGCGCAACGAGGTACAGAGCTTCCTGCTCTCAAGCGCCCTCTACTGGCTGGACGAGTACCACCTGGATGGACTGCGGGTGGACGCCGTTGCCTCCATGCTCTACCTGGACTATTCGCGCAACGAGGGTGAGTGGGTCCCGAACAAGTACGGCGGCAATGAGAACCTGGAAGCGGTGGATTTTCTGCGCCGGCTCAACGCGGTAACCCACGAGCAGCACCCGGGTAGCCTGATGATCGCCGAGGAGTCCACCTCTTGGCCGGCGGTCTCGCGCCCGACCTACTTGGGTGGCCTGGGCTTCAGCATGAAATGGAACATGGGCTGGATGCACGACACCCTCACCTACATGTCCAAGGATCCGGTCTACCGCCACTTCCACCACGATCAGCTCACCTTCGGCCTGATCTACGCCTTCAGCGAGAACTTCGTCCTTCCCTTCTCCCACGACGAGGTGGTGCACGGCAAGTGCTCCATCCTCGACCGAATGCCCGGAGATTCCTGGCAGAAGTTCGCATCCCTACGCCTGCTTTACAGCTTTATGTTCACCTATCCGGGGAAGAAGCTGCTGTTCATGGGTTGCGAGCTAGGGCAGGGAAAGGAATGGGACTTTGCCGGGGAGGTCGATTGGTACCTTCTGCAGTATCCTCAGCACCAGGGCATTCGCAGCATCGTCGCCGACCTCAACCGTCTCTATCGCTCGCAAATCGCGCTCCATGACCTGGACTTCGAGGGCGAAGGCTTCGAGTGGATCGACTGCCACGACAGCTCCCAGTCCGTATTGAGCTACCTGCGCAAAGACCGCAGCGGCAAAAACATTCTGGCCGCCGTCTTCAATTTCACCCCGGTCCCCCGCACCGACTACCGCATCGGCGTACCCTTACCGGGTTTTTATCGGGAGGCGGTCAACTCGGACGCAGAGATTTACGGCGGCAGCAACCTGGGAAATCAGGGTGGCGTGGCGTCAGAGCCAATCGAATGGATGGGCCGACCCCACTCCGTCACCATCGCGGTGCCGCCACTGGGTGCTGTGGTGCTCGTACTCGAGCCGCTTGAAGAGGATGCCGATCTGCTCCCGGGCGAGGAAAGCAGCGACGAGGCGTTGAACGTGGACGGCCAGTAGCCTGAGGCGATTTCTGTCAAATCACATAGCATATTGCTTGTCTATTCGCCCGCCTTCGGCGTCGCGGCAACAGTTACAGAGTGCAACCATGCACCTGTCGCCACTCCTTGAAGACGAGCGAAAATCCCGTGCAATCCGGACTGTGATTCTCCGGCAATCGCCTCAGCTGTCCGCTTGCGTTTCGGTGTGCGTCTCTTGCGCCCGCTGGTAAGTCTTCAGTGCGTACCAGGCCAAGGCCACAGCGGCGATGATGGCGCCGGACACCACGATCGACTGCGTGCTCTGCGCAAGATGACGAAACTCTTTGACAGTCATCGGCATAGGTCAAGTTCCCCCTGTTTCATTCGATCGGCGCAAGACGCCGAGTATCGCCCCGCGCAAGCACCGCCGGTTGTGATCGCAGCGCGGTTCAAGCCGCCATTACCGTAGGGCCAGCTTCACTCACTGCCCCCCCGGTGACGTAGAAAGTACTCAATCAGCCCGCTCGTGGAGGGGTCATGCTCGGCCGTCACCCGGCCTTCCTCCAACTCGCCCAGGATCACACCGGCGAGCTGCTTTCCGAGCTCCACCCCCCACTGGTCATAAGAGTTGATGCCCCAGACCACGCCCTGGGTGAAGATGCGGTGCTCATACATAGCGATCAACGCGCCCAGGGTCCGAGGGGTCAGGTAGTCGACCAGAATGGTGTTGGTCGGCCGATTCCCGGGAAAGGTGCGATGGGGAGCCAGCTCGTCGACGCTCGCCGCCGGCATTCCGCCAGCCTCCATCTCGGCCCTGGCCTCGTCCTGCGTGCGGCCGCGCATCAGGGCCTCGGTCTGGGCGAAAAAATTGGCCATCAGCTTGGCGTGGTGATCCCCGAGGGGGTTGTGGCTGTTGACGGGGGCGATGAAATCCGCCGGGATCATCTGAGTGCCCTGATGAATCAGCTGGAAAAAGGCATGTTGACCGTCGGTGCCGGGCTCCCCCCAGACCACGGGGCCTGTGCTGTACTCGACCGCATCGCCCGCGCGGGTCACGCGCTTGCCGTTGCTCTCCATATCGCCCTGCTGCAGGTAGGCCGGCAGGTAACGCAAGGATTGGTCGTAGGGAAGCACCGCGTGGGTGCGGGCGCCGGCAAAGTTGGCGTACCAAACCCCGATCAAGCCCAGGATGGCGGGAAGGTTTTCGCTCAGGTCCGCGGTCTGAAAGTGCTCGTCCATCGCATGGGCACCCTCCAACAGCTCGCTGAATCGGTCCATACCGACGGCCAAAGCGATCGGCAAACCGATGGCAGACCATAGAGAATAGCGCCCTCCGACCCAATCCCAGAACCCGAACATATTCTTCGGATCGATTCCGAATTCCGTCACCTTCTCTTCGTTGGTGGAAACGGCGACGAAATGGTCGCCCACCGCAGACTCGTTGCCCAGGCCGTCCACCAACCAAGCTCTGGCGCTGTGTGCATTGGTCATGGTCTCCATGGTGGTGAAGGTCTTGGAGGCGACCACGAACATCGTGGTCGCCGGATCGAGAGAGCGGACCGTGTCCGCCAGATGGGTTCCGTCGACGTTGGAGACGAAGTGCACCCGCAAGTCGTCGGACTGATAAGGCATCAGGGCCTCGCACACCATCAAGGGTCCGAGGTTGGAACCGCCGATACCGATGTTGACCACGTCCGTGATGCGCTCGCCCGTGTAGCCGCACCAATCACCGTTGCGCACGGAGGCGACGAAATCCTCCAAGCGCTGGAGCACCTCGTTAATTCCGGGCATCACGTCTTCGCCGTCCACGTAGATCGGCCGGTTGGAGCGGTTTCGCAGCGCAATGTGCAGAACGGCCCGCTTCTCCGTGTTATTGATTCTGTCTCCGGAGAACATGCGGCGAATCCATCCGGGCAGGTCCGTCGCCTGGGCAAGATCGATCAGAAGCGCCAAAGTTTCGGCATTGATCAGATTTTTTGAGTAGTCGACGAAGATGTCTGCCGCCTGCAGTGTTAGCTGCTCGGCCCGCGCCGGGTCCTGGTCGAAGAGATCCCGCATCTGAACGCGTGACATCGAACCCCAGTGCTCCTCCAGGGCATTCCATTGAGCGGTCTGGTTCACTAAAGACATGGTGGCTTGCTCCTTGTACGGTTTTTTTGGAACAGGATGCGCCGGGCGCTGATGATGGGTTCGAGAGCAACCGAAACCCCGGAGCACTCCGAGGCGATTGGGGTGCACACGGGAAGTTTAGCCGGCGAGCATTTGCGCGCCGTTACGAATCGGCACTTCGCGGCCGCCGCGGCGAATCAATGCGCCATGCCGGGACTCAGGATGCGCGGCGACGGAGCAATCTCCCCGTCTGCCGTAGCTGTCGGTATGTCGCGACCGCTGCGCATGACCCCAAAGCGAGCTTGTATGCACCCGCGGTCCAAGTGCCCGCCCGATCAGGCCACTTGTGCGGGGATCTGATGACCCGTGCGCAGAACCCTATTATGCTCGTTGAGATAGACGAGGCTGGGCTCGAAGACATCGGCCCGGGCCTCATCCATCGCTGCATAGGCACATATGATCACCCGGTCACCCGGGGTCGCCTTGTGAGCGGCAGCGCCGTTAACCGAGATGACGCGCGAGCCGGCCTCGGCCCGGATCGCGTAGGTCGTAAAGCGCTCGCCGTTCGCAAGATTGTAGATCTGGATCTGCTCGTATTCGCGGATACCCGCAAGTACCATCAACTCTTCGTCGATGGCACATGAGCCCTCGTATTCCAGCTCTGCATGGGTCACGCAGGCCCTGTGCAGCTTGCATTTCAGTAATGTCAGTTGCATTGCCAACCACCTCTGGCGGACCGGGGTCCAACCCTACTAGTAATCTTAGAAAGCGCGCATTATTTCAGAAAAATGACCGCATTGCCGCTTTTTTGCTGCGGCGCAACATCTTGTTGTTTATAACTGTTACAGGACTCGCGTGTCTACCAGGAGCACTCGCGAATCCGCGGTCAGGGGCGCAAGAGTAGCGCGTCCTTCCGAATGACTCAATGGGGAACCAACGCAAGGCGCAGATTATCGATCAGCCGCGCCTTGCCCAGATAGGCTGCGGCCAGCACCACCAGATCGGGCTCCCGGTCTAATGCCGGACGCAGATCCCGGGCCCGGCGCACACTGAAATAGTCCGGGCGCAGCCCGTTCGCGGCCAGCTCATCGCAGCCCCTCTGCTCCACCTCACCGGCGGAGACGCCATCTCGCAGACGATCGACGGCGCGGCACAGGGACCGGTATAGCTCCGGCGCGCGCGAGCGTTCTTCCGAGCTCAAGTAGCCATTTCGGGAGCTCATGGCCAGCCCGTCGGGCTCGCGCACCGTCGCCATCCCGCGGATGTCCACGGGCAGACACAGGTCCTCCACCATCCGCTGTATCACCAGCAGCTGCTGGAAATCCTTCTCACCGAACAGCGCCAAGTCCGGCTGGGCCATGTTGAGCAGCTTGCACACAACTGTGGCTACGCCGACGAAGTGACCCGGCCGGCTGGCACCGCACAGGATATCCGAGAGCCCCGGCACCTCCACGCGGGCCTGCTTCTCCTGTCCCCGAGGAAAGACCGCCTGCACGGGCGGGGCGAAGAGCAGATCCGTATCCTCGGCCTCGAGCAGCTCCCGGTCCCGCTCCATGGTGCGGGGATAGGCCCCGAAGTCCTCCTTGGGTCCGAACTGCAGCGGATTGACGAATATGCTGACCAGGGTCCGATCGGCCAGGCTCCGGGCCTCGTTGACCAACGCCAGATGCCCCGCGTGCAGGTTGCCCATCGTCGGCACCAAGGCTACGCGCTCGCCGCCTCGGCGCCATTCCGCCACCTGCCGCCGCAAGCCTGCAACTTCTTCGATCAGCTCCACGTGACCACTCAGGACTCTACCGTCTCTTTGTTGGCGGCCGGCCGGCGGCGCCGGCGTCGACCGCGCCTGCTTTTACCGGCATCGCTACTCATCTCGGAACGAGCCGGCCCGTTCGCCTCCTGAAAACGGGTCCACCACTGGGCGAGCTCTGTCTGGACCTCGCCCGCTTCCGCACGCAGGAGCAGAAAATCATAGGCCGCGCGGAAGCGAGGATGGGTCAACAGGCGATGGGGTCGCTTGCCATGGCGTTGCTCAAGACGCGGCTGAAGAGCCCAGATCTCGCGCATAGGCAGCCCGAAGCGCTTGGGAATCGCCACCAGCGGCTGCTGGCGGACAGACACGTCCCCGGAGGCCCGATACATGGCCTCGTTCGGCTTCATATCCTTGGCGATCAGCTCCTCGTATCGCTGTCGCACGGGCTCCCATAGGAGCACGGCGAATAAGAAGGCCGGCGTGACCGGCTTGTCTTCTTGGATGCGCCGGTCGGTGTTTTCCAGCCCGCGGCTGACGAAGATGATCGGGAAATCCCGATCCTCGTGATCGAGACACTCGTCGGTCGCGGGAAAAAGGTGGGCGAAAAGGTCGTAGTGGCGCAGCTTCTCGAAGGCGCACAGACCCAGCCCGGACTGCAGCAGCTTGAGGACCTCTTCGAACAGGCGTGCAGGGGGGATATCCCGCAGTAGATGGCCCAGCTCCAGCAACGGCTGCTCGCAAGCGGGATCGATGTTAAACCCGAGCTTGCAGGCGAAGCGCACGGCGCGAAGCATTCTTACCGGGTCTTCCCGATACCGCATCTGCGGGTCATCGCCGATGAGCCTCAGACACCCGGCCTGCAGGTCGTCGAGCCCGCCCGCATAATCGATGACGGAGAAGTCGGCGATATTATAATAGAGAGCGTTGACGCTGAAGTCCCGGCGCAACGCGTCCTCTTCACGCGTCCCGTAGAGATTGTCCCGGACGATCATTCCGTTTTCGATGTGGCGCTCGCCGTCGGGAATCTCCTCGCGCCCGCCGCCGCGGAAGGTGGCAACCTCGATGATCTCCCGCCCGAAATGCACGTGGGCCAACCTGAACCGACGCCCGATCAGGCGGCAGTTGCGAAACACCTTGCGTACCTCCTCGGGCGTGGCATCGGTTGCCACATCGAAATCCTTGGGCTCGCGGCCAAGCAGGAGGTCTCGCACCCCGCCACCGACGAGATAGGCTTGATACCCTCCCTGCTTGAGGCGATAGAGCACCTTGAGGGCATTTTCGCTGATATTGGCCCGCGAGATGATGTGCTCGCTGCGCGGCACAATCAGCGGTGAGTCGGAGGTCGTCTGGTGCAAGTCGCTTCAATTTCCTTTGGGCGCCGCATCATGGGGCGTGAAAACGGGTACCGGGGTCCTGCCGGAGGCGGGATCGCCGCCCACATGCAGCAGGCCGGGGTCTCCCCATGGCGCATCGACGCCGACTTGAGGCGCGGCGCGAGCTGGGTATAATAACGGTTTTCGCGCGATACTTCTGCTCCCTTCGTCTAGCGGTCTAGGACGCCGGCCTCTCACGCCGGTAACAGGGGTTCGATTCCCCTAGGGAGTACCAAATACGACAAGGGCTTGAGCTTGCCGGCCGAGCCCTTTTTCTTTGTCCCATTTTCTTTTCCTAAATGAGGATATCTATCGTGACCAGATCCACGCCCTTGATCGCAGCCATGACGTTGGCCCTGTCCTTTGCCGCCCCCGTGAGCGCCGACGAAATCGCTGACCAGATGGATACCGCCCGCACCGAGTACGAATCGGGCGAGCTGCGCAAGGCAGTACAGACGCTTCAGTTTGCCGTCGCGAGCATTCAGGAGAAGATCAACCTCGAGCTGCTGAAGCTGCTGCCAGAACCGCTTCAGGGCTGGCAGGCCGACGATCCCCAGGCCCAGTCTGCGGGCATGGCGGCCATGTTCACCGGAACCAACCTGACCCGTCGCTACTTCCGCGACGACGGCGCCGAGGTGGAGATCAGCATCATGGCGGATTCGCCTTTGATGCCGATGATGACCATGATGCTCTCCAACCCCATGATGATGCAGACGAACCCGGACGCGCGGATTTACAACCACAAAGGCCAACGCGGCATGGTCCAGCACGACAAAGACAGCGATCAGTGGGAGATCAGCCTGCTGGTGGCCAACAAGATCCTGATCAAGGTCGATGGCAGCGGAATGAAGGAACAGGAGGGCGCGGAGGACTACCTCAAGGCCATCGACCTGGACGCGGTCCAGAAGGCGTTTGGCGGCTGACTGGAGCCGCAATCGCCGGCCCGAACCAGGGAATCCGGTAAAAGCTGCCAATCACGAGGATTTCGCGAATGGTTCAACCCCCGCAGAACGGCTCGATCCTCAACAGATCGTGCGCTTGAGGTACTCGGCGAAGTCCGCTCCCAGCTCGGGATGGACCAAGGCATACTCCACCGTCGCCTCCAGATATCCCAGCTTACTGCCGCAATCGTAGCGCTTGCCCCGAAAGGGGTAAGCGATTACAGGCTCGTCGACGAGGAGATCACCGATGGCGTCGGTCAACTGGATCTCCCCCCCTGCACCGGCCCCGATGCGCTCCAGCTTATCGAAAATTGCGGGAGTCAGCAGATAACGCCCCACCACCGCCAAGTTAGACGGCGCATCCTGCGGCGCGGGCTTCTCGACGATCGAGGTGACGAGAAGCTCACCATCCGGGCCCGGGCGAGTATCCACGATGCCATATTTGTTGGTTTCCTCCCGCGGCACCTCCTGGACACTGAGGATACTGCAGCGGTGATGCGCGTATACCCTGGCCATTTGCTCCACGACGCCCTGGCCGTCGCCCCGGATCAAGTCGTCCGCCAGGAGCACGGCGAAGGGCTCGTCCCCCACAACCGGCTTGGCGCAAAGGACCGCGTGCCCCAAACCCAGGGCCTCGGCCTGGCGCAGATAGATGCAGCTCAACTCGGACGGCAGGATATTTTGCACGATCTTTAACAGCTCGTGCTTACCCGCCCCCTCCAGCTCCATCTCCAGCTCGTAGGCCTTATCGAAATGGTCCTCGATGGAGCGCTTGTTTCTACCCGTAATGAATATCAGCTCGTTCACCCCGGCCGCCTCGGCCTCCTCGGCGGCATACTGGATGAGAGGCTTGTCCACGATCGGCAGCATCTCCTTGGGACTGGCTTTGGTCGCCGGAAGAAACCGGGTACCGAGGCCGGCGACTGGAAATACCGCTTTATTAATTTTCAACATCTACCGACTCCATCGAGTAAGGGACACCGCCGTTGACGCGGCTACGCCGCGACTTTACCGCCGCACCCGTGTGCATTCGGTGCACCGGGCCGATTCGAATTAAACAAGAGGCAGCCCGAAAGTTCCGTTAACTGCCCTGCATTTCCCGCTCGATCCGCACCAGTGCCTGGAGCGGATCCGAAGACGCGGTGATCGGACGCCCGATGACGAGATAGTCCGCACCGGCGGTGATCGCGTCCCGAGGGGTCATGACCCGTTTCTGATCCGTTGTTTCGGACCCGGCCGGCCGCACGCCAGGGGTGACCAGCAGAAAATCCCGCCCCAAGCTCTCGCGGACGAAGGCCGCCTCCTGTGGCGAGCACACGACACCGTCGAGGCCAGCGTCCTGCGCCAGCGACGCCAAACGCAAGACGCGGTCGCGGGGGGCACCGGGACATCCGATTTCCTCCAGGTCCCCCGCATCGAGACTGGTGAGCACCGTTACGGCGATGAGCAGTGGCGCCTCCGACAACCGCGCCAACCGCTCCCTTGCCGCCACCATCATCGCACGCCCGCCGCAGGCGTGCAGATTGATCATCCATACCCCCAGATCAGCAGCCGCCTCACAGGCCGCCGCCACCGTGTTGGGGATGTCGTGATACTTGAGGTCCAGAAAGACCTTGAATCTGCGCCCCGCCAATCCTGCGACGAACCCCGGCCCGAAACGGGTGAACATCTCCTTTCCCACCTTGAGACAGCAGCGCGCGGGGTCGAGTCGATCCACCAGCTCGAGCGCCGGTGCAGCGTCGGGAAAATCCAAGGCGACGATGATTTTCGGCTCCTGGCTCACGGCGATGCCTCCTCAGGCGGTGCGACGATCGGCCAATGCATCGACACCGGTGCCGAGGGGCTCGGGCAGTACCGGCTTGATGCTTCCCCAGTGCTTGCAGCTCGGACACTGCCAATGCAGCCGCCGGGCGACGAAACCGCATTGCTCGCACTGGTAGTCGGGCTGGCGCGAGCGCAAATGGTCAATAACGGCGAGCACCGCTCGATAGGTCGCCTGCAAATGATCATCGTCAGCCAACCTCGGACCGTAGATCCCCAGCAGGCGCTCGAGACCCGCTAAATCAGCATACCCGGAGACATACTCGACCAGAAACGCAATGGCGGCCTCGTCCCCCTCCCTGCGCTGCAGCGAATCGGCGAGCGTAAGCACCAACGACGGGCTTGGGCTGTCGCGGTACAGACGCTTGAGCTTCGGAAGCGGATCCTTGCGGCCACTGCGCCGGTAGGCTTCAAGCAGTTCCGGCAAAATCTCGGGGAGGAACTCAGGCGCCTGCTCGGAAACACGTTGATAGACAGCCACCGCGGCGTTCGGATCGCCCCGCGCCATCTCCATCTTCCCTTGCAGCATGGTCGCGCGCACGCAAAGCCGATCAACGGCCTGGGCACGGCTCAGGTGCGTATCCGCCCCTGCCCGGTCCCCCGCCTTGAGGGCTTCCTCGGCGAGCTCACAATGGTACTGGGCGATCTCGGCGCTTACGCTTTCCCCGGTCAGCACCTGCAGCTGCTCCGCCACCTCCAGGCAGCGGACCCAATCCTTCTCCTGCTGGTAGATCTCGCGCAACCCTTTCAGGGCGCGCTTGCGGTGAACCCGCATCTCGACAAGCTCGCTGAACATGCTCTCCGCCCGATCGAACAGTCCCGCGCGCATATAGTCTTGCCCGAGCTCGTACAGGGCATAGCCGCGCTGCTCCTTGCCGAGGTTCGGGCGCGAGACCAGATTTTGGTGGATGCGGATCGCCCGGTCGACCTCTCCGCGGCGCCGAAAAAGGCTGCCGAGCGCCAAGTGTGTGTCCGCGGTCTCGCCGTCTACCTCGGCGAGCTTCAAAAAGACGTCGATGGCCTTGTCCGGCTGCTCGTTGAGCAGGTAATTCAGGCCGCGAAAAAACGAGGGATCCGCCGACGAGCCCGACGCGCCGCGGCGGGCATCGCTACGTCTTGCGGCCCACCACCCGGATGCTGCGGCCAAGGGAAGCAGAAGCAGCAACCATTCGATCACGACGCAAAGCCCCCGCCGCAGCCGCGCTCGCGGCTGGGATAGGAAATCGGGCAGGCACCAAACACCGGCGCGGCTCGCGGGTGTCCCGCCGCCGAGCACGCACGGCAGGTTGCAAATGACATGCTCGCGTGCATTTAAAGGGTGATGATATCCGGTCGAGTCCCGAGTTTGGGTATCATACAGGCATCCGCTCAGCGTCGCATCGCCCGCCAGGATCAGGTTTTTCCAGCCTTTTTCCGGTCTCGCGCGCGTTAACGCGGTATCCGCTCACCCCGAGGAGTCACACACATGCCAAGCTTCACCCCAAAGACTGCGATCTGCACCGGTGCGCGGTTGCCGGTCTCCGGGCAGAGAAGATCGGACCTATGACTGGTTGCAGAAGAGCATCCAAGAGACCGGCCCGCGCCGGACTGTCCTTCGCCGCGGTGCTTGTGCTCGCAGTAAGCGCAACGTCGCTCCGGGCCCAATCTTTGCTGGACGAAGACACCCAGCGGCTACTGGTCGATGCCGTGGAGGCCGCCGCCTTTTTCGATCTTTACAATGCCCGCTGCCGGAGCGACGCCTCCGGCCGGCGCACAGACAACCTCAACAAGGAGCTGGTCAGCAAGTTCCGCATGACGGTTCTGGAGGTCGAAGACGACCTGTTTCCGGAGAAATCCTATCGGCGCGCGAAGGAGCGGCTGCAGCGGGACTTCCTGGACATGATCAAGAATGCCGGAGGCTGTAAAGAGGCGAAGCGGGCGGGGATGCCGGGACAGCTGCGCGGGCGATACGACGAGTTGATGGATGAGATCTACGCACTGCCCTGAATCTGCAGTGGCTCGGCGATTAACGACGCCAGGGTTGAAGCCGAGCAGTCAATCCTCGTCTATCGCCGCCAAGAGCGCGAGAAACTCCTTTACTTGCTCTCGCAGCATTCCGGCCGACCTGCTCAGGCGGTAAATCCAGCTTCGGCTGCGCCTGCGCGAACGCCTGCTCAAGCCTCGCGATCTTGCGCAGCTCGTCTTCGATATCCGCCCTCAGCAGCTCAAGGTTGTATTTCATAAGATGCGCTCCCCTCGCTCCATGACCTTGCGTACAAACTCCGGATCATCAGCCTGGGTATAGAGATCAAGAGGACAACCCAGGACCTCTTCCAAGTCCCTGCGCAGCGGCCAATAGTCCGCAGCCTCGACTGGCACGACCAAAAGGTCCAAGTCCGATCCGTAATCTGCCTTCCCTGCAGCCACCGAGCCGAACAACCAGGCCTCGCGGACAGCATACTTCTTCAAAACGGCAACCCCTTTCTCAATGAGCCGGAGCCGAAGCTCGACCGAGCGCGTCTCGCGCTCCGCCTGTTTCCTGCGCAACGTTGCCTCAAACTTCGAAAAAGCGCCAAAACCCATGTCGATCTCGTCAATGACCTCGGATATCCTGTCCCAAGTAGGAGCGAGGGAGCAACCCTGTACCTGATCGGTGAATAGCGCATAGCGTCGGCGTGGGTCTGGCCAACGGACTCGAAAAGATCGCGAGCGAGTCCACCATGGGCCCAAAACTGGCCGAGACGCAGGACAGGGGCTAGAATTGTGTGATGGCCTTGGATACCAGCACCCTCTTCGACTGCTGCCTATCGTTAGTTACCCGCCTACTTGCTTCAGGCACTCGCGAAACTGTCAAGGTCTCCGCCCGTGGGGTTGCCGGGGACAAGAGCCGAGTGGCACGCTACAGCGCCTCGAACGCAGCCGCTACCACCCAACGAGATCCCGAACCACTGCGTGCAGACGTAAGGATGCTATGAGGATCAGCAAGCCGAGACAGCTGCGCGAGCGTTATAACACCCTGAAGGAGGAGATCGGCAGGATGCCTTGACCCGCCGCTCGGGATTCCGCACCGGAGCGGGTCATACGGCTGTCGAGCCGTACGTCGGCCTGAATACTGGCCATCTTCACGGCAGGAATCACGCGCAGCACCCGGCAGTCGCCTCTAACACCGCCGAAAACTGCCTGCGCCTGCGGAACCGCGATGACATTGAGTTGCTGTAGAGAGTCGATAGTACGCGCATGGAATTTTTCGGCAGGATTCAAAAGGAGATTTTGCACTTCACAAGCGACTTGACCGCCGATAACCGGACGTCGCTATTAACATTCCCCACCACATGACACCCGTCACTCGATGAACCAGAGCGCTTCCGAAGGCTTTAATATTGCGATGGTTGGGCAGACGAACGCGCTTATCCTCGCGGGCCTGTGCGACGCACTCAAACTGAGCGACCCAGATCTGACAATCGCAGTATATCGACGTTCGGATTCTGGCCTTTCGTCGACAACCGGAACCCAGGGAGTAAGCGGCGCGATCGACAAGGCAAAGCAACCATACGAGGGCCGGATAACGAAACTCGCGAAGCGCTTCGTCGGCTTGCGAAATCATTTGGAGAAGGATGCAGAGCAGGTCAGCGGTTTCCCGGCAAGGTCCGAGCCACGCTGGCGCCCCGAATTGCGACACTTGCTTGGCCGGTTCGATTCTCTCCTCTCGTGGGGGGCTGCCCGTTCGATGTGGGCCCAAACGGACCTGTTGCACGTCCAAGGCATGTTCTGGGAACCGGCTCACGATCTCCTCGCATATCGCGAACCGCTGAAGCCTATGGTCGTGAGCCTATTGGGCAGCGATGTCTTGCGCCAACACCAGCCCGGCCTGGTCGCAGCGCAGCAAGCTCTGCTCAGAAGGCGGACATCATCACGACAACAGGGATCGAGCTTCGCGAGACCGCCTTGGCCAAGTACGGGCGCCATCTGGCTGAAAAATTCCGCCAGACTTACTTCCCCCTAGACCCCGCCATCACCGCGCCAATACTTAAGGGAAGCCGAGCGGAGGCCAAAGATCGACTGCGCTCTGATCTAAGAATCGCGGCCGACTCGATCCTAGTCACTGTCGGCCACAATGGCTCTCCAAACAACCAACACATCCCCATTATACGGGCGATCTCAGAGCTTTCCTCGTTTCAACGCGCCCGTGTCCACCTCCTGATCCCGATGACCTACGGCAAGTCAGATGCTCATCTGCGAAACGTCAGCGAGCTTGCCGGAAGTTTGGAATTCGAGTTCACCATCTTCGATGAATTCATGACTGAAGAGGAGGCGGCGCGGCTCCGACTTGCCACCGATATACTCGTCTTCGCGCCAATATCCGACGCCTTCTCCGCCAGCGTTTCCCAGGCCCTGATGGCCGGATCGGTCGTAATCTGCGGTTCATGGCTTTCCCCTACACTTCAACTTAGACCCCGAGCGCGATTTCGGTACTCGGGAGATTGATCAAACATCGGCTGTCCAAGGTCGAAAATCTATCCGCGCAGGCGCCCCCCGAGGCGCGCAGTCCGCCGCGGTTCGTCAAAACGGTCGGTAGGCGGGCACGCCGGACGCCGTTTGGACGGAAACAAAAAACATCGTAAATCCACCGGGCGCGCGCGGTTGATCAAACATCGGATCTGTCCAAGGTTCGAAAATCTATTCTCGCGCAGTGGCCGAAGCCCCTCTCCGAGTGCGCGCAGAATCCGAAGCTCGCCGAATGCTTCTTCGATCGGCTGCGGCCCCGCGGAGCAGTAGCGGGCAAGCTTATGGGGCGTTTGCGTTGTCGTGGCAGGTAAACACCCAGATACTGTACCTTCTCAATATCTAGGACACCGACTGGAGATGCGAGCCGCCGGCAGGTCCGGGGGGGGGGGGGAGGGTCGTGCGCCGTTTGGTGTGGGGTGTGGTTTTGGGGGGGGGGGGTGGTTGGGGTGTTGTGGGGGTTTGGGGGTTAGGGTTGAGGAGGTGTGTGGACGGCGCCGAAGAGCGCCGTCAGTTCGGGGGCCAGCGCCGGATTGGATTCCGATACGTTAGGCCTCGAGGTCAAGACATAGATCCAGATCCAGCCGCGGCGGGTCTCGGTTCTGGTATAGCGGTGTTGATCGTTCAATGGGATGAGCTTGTGGACCAGGCGCTCGGCGTGAACTGGCCAAACTGTGGGTCGGCGCGTTTCACACCTTCACCGGACCACAGGTGGGACTCCGATTTGAACCCGGAAACCTACATAGTCCGTTTCCGTCTCTATCGTGCAAGGCCCTGATCGTTGCCCTTTAGTCTGTCGTGGGAGGTGACGCGAAACCTGAGCGTCAGTATCATTGCCGGGGTTTGGGGGGGGAGTACGTAATTGGGTTTTTCGTTTCCCTGTTGACGCCTCCTTCTGCGGCATACATCAGAAGAATAATATTCTCTCCTCGGTGAACACCGATCTCGTGTCCTTTGAGAACGACGTAGATTATTGCCATCCTGGCAAAAATCAGCACGGAAAGCGAAAAGCGCGGTTTCCGCTTTCCTTCATTTCCAACGTCTTACAGACGTCGAAAATGGCGACACATCCCTGTGTCGCGGGAAACGCGAATAGAGTCCATCCCAGGCGTTGAAGGTGAGGAAGACTTCGTGGATCAGATTCACGCAAGAGCCTCTAAGATGGCATGCGTAGTCCCGGCGCGGCACGGGTCGAAACGGATTCCGCGCAAGAACCTACGATCCCATTGCCGGTAAACCGTTGCTTGCGCACACTGTCGACGCAGCGGTGAGCAGCGAACTCTTTGATACCGTGTACGTCTGTACAGACTCAGAAGAAATCGCGGCTGCGGCGATCGAACACGGGGCCGAAGCGCGGCTCGTTGCGAAAGAGCTCTGCACAGATCTCGTTCCCTCCTGGAAACCCTGCGTAAACCTTGTCGAGCAGCTCAATAGCGAAGGTGCGGATTTCAGAGATCTGCTTTGTCTGCAGCCGACGTCGCCCCTTCGTTCGGCGGACGACATCTGCAACGGCGTGGACATGTTTTACAGACAGGGCTGTGACTTCGTCCTATCCGTAACCGAAATCGATCCGCACTATTTTCACTGGGCTTTGGAATACGACCGCGGCTGGAGGACGGTCTTTGGAGAGGGAGTACATGATCGAGCGGCCTCTACTGCCCGAAAGCGCTACCGCCCGAACGGCGCCATAAAAGCCGCAAAAATCGCGGCGCTCGAACGGACTGGAAACTTCTTCGGCCGGTCGCTCAGTTGCATTGAAATCCCTGAAGAGCGCTCGGTTCACGTCGGCGTGGAATTCGAGTTCCGATTGGCTGATTTCCTTCTCCGCGGAGACTAGCCGTGAACCGTCGCGCGTTGATAACCGGTGCTGAAGCGGCAGGTTAGGCCGAGCGTTGGTCGCCACGTTCGATGGAAATGGATGGCAAGTCATGGCTGCCAATCGTGGCTTTACAAAGAACGCCACTCAGCGCGGCTTCGCAGAGGAGAACGTCCAGCTCGACTTGACCACGATGACGCGCAGATCGAGGTCTGCCGCCAGCACAGTTCTTCCTTCTAGCGAGAGCGGAGATCACGTGGCTCTGGTCACCAACGCTTCGAATCGCGAGGCACTAGCTTCGGACTGGTCCGGATCTTGTCCTGCGAATCCTTTCACGCGTTATTCGATGTCGATGTGGTAGGTCATTTCCTGTTGGCCCGCGCGTTCGCTCTTCGGGCATTGGAACAGGGTTGCAGCGCAACGATTCTGCTGGTCGGTTCCATCTACGGCTCCGGCGGCGTGCACACGTCCATTTATCCCGCGGGCATGCAACCGGCGCCGCTGCACTACTCGGTGGTCAAAGCCGCCGTCATGGGTATGGCGAAGGATTTGGCCGGGCGTTTACGAGGGGAGTGGCATCACGGTCAACTGCCTCGTTCCGGGAGGAATAGCGGGCGGCCAATCGGATTCCTTCGTGCGGGAGTTCAGCGCCTT
>CALOFM010000032.1:0-139460 GCA_942492625.1 uncultured Gammaproteobacteria bacterium
GGAACTCACACGCTGTCGCTGCCAGAAAATCGCCACGCCGCCAGTGATGATACCAATCAGTCCGCCGAGGTAGCTGAAGTTGTGCATCGTTCCCGCGCGAGCAAATGCGATATCATTCGTCATTTCGTTGCCGTACCGACTAATCTCGCCTGCGACCTCAGCGTCGACAACAACAAATGCCACCGTCAATGCGGCGAGACCAACAATCAGCGTCGTGGCCGCAACGACACCAAACACTCGGATCATTGCCCAAAAGTAATTTGCGTTGCCACGGATCAATAGTCCGCATGGGATAAGTACGATTCCAATCACGATTCCCATCCACCAGGCCGCCTTCCAACCCACAATTGCCGCACCGATGCGGTCAGGAAACGTGTCGTCCATGCGAAACTGATGGAACTTGAACCGGGTGAAGTACTCTGGCGAAACGGTGTACGAGATTTGATTGTGCACGGCACCGTAAATGCCAGCGAAAAAGCAGGCGATCGCGAAGAGTACTGGAACCAGGGCGAATTTGATCATCGGGAGCGTCTAGTCTCCTGCCTTCTTGCACGCGCGAATTATGTGTCGTAGACCATTCGTCCATGGCTTTGGCTGCGAGAAATTCGGTCCGTGGCGTAAAGGCCGGCCAGGACGAACTCGACACACGAGGCGCGAACCGCCTCGTCGGTGGCGGCATTGACTTCGAACGCTTTCTCCCAAACCGGTGGGACGCGCTCCAGCAACCTGGCGTAGTCACTGCTGGGGAGCAGGTCTCCCACTTCGATTTTAATGCCTTTGCGGAAGATCTCAGCGATTTCTTCCAGTCCGTGGGCGTCGACGTATTCTTCGAACACGGTACGAATGGACTCGGCAATCAAGGCGTCCAGCACTTGCCGTTCGGACATCTGATGGCTGCTCATCAGATCCAGTTCGAGCTTGCCCAACGACGACGAATACAAGTGCCCGAGATCACTGATCCGCGGTACGGTTGGCGTCTCACCCAAGATGGCCCCGCGTTGGCGTGCGCTGGCAATCATGGTGCGGTAGTTGGCAATGCTGAATCGGGCACTGACGCCGGACTGGTGGTCAATGTACTTGGACTGCCGTGCCGAAACGCTGATCTGCTCGATGATTTCCCGCATGAAGTACGGCACGATGACGGGAAACTGGCCATCGAGTGAGACGTCTGCCTCCTGCTCCATGATCTGGATCCCGAGCTCACGCTCGCGCGGATAATGCGTGTGAATGACCGATCCGATGCGGTCTTTCAACTGCGGGATGACCTTGCCGCTGCGGTTGAACGTGGCGGGATTCGCCGAGAACAGAATCAAAACGTCAATGTCAAACTTCACTGGGTAGCCGCGAATCTGCACGTCCCGCTCTTCGAGAATGTTGAACAGCCCTACCTGAACCAGTTCGTCCAGTTCAGGCAGTTCGTTCATGGCGAAGATCCCGCGGTGCATGCGCGGGATCAGGCCGAAGTGTAACGCGTCTTCGGCAGACATACTCACGCCGCCGGCCAGCTTGGCTGGATCAATCTCTCCGACGATGTCGGCAAACTTGGTGCCAGGCGCGAGTCGTTCGGCATACCGCTCCGAGCGATCCCACCAGGCGATGGGGACTTGTTCTTCAGGCAGGTTGGCGACGGCCTGTTTTCCTTGCCGAGTGATTGGGCGGAGCGGGTCGTCGTGGACGGGACAATCCGCGATGTCCAAATACGGAATGGCTTCATCCAGAAATCTCATCAGGCAGCGCATCAGGCGACTTTTGGCTTGCCCCTTCTCGCCGAGATAGAGCTGGTCATGCCCTGCGATCAACGCCAGGTTGATCTCAGGGATGACGGTGTCTTCGTAGCCAACGATTCCAGGGAACAACTCCTCGCCAGCGCTGAGCATGCGGAGAAAGTTGTCGTGCATTTCCTGTTTGACGGTTTTCGAGACCCAGCCGCTTTCGCGCAATTCACGGAGATTGGAAGGCCTGGAGTTGGTACTGGTCATGGAGTCCTCGCGGAGGTGGCACGTCGCATACTCCCCGATTATAGTGCGCCAGAGCAGTTGGCCAATGGGCCGGCGCAGCGCCTCCGCGATGCATGGCATCTAGCGAGATAAGACCTCCACTCCCTCAGGCCATTCGAAGACTTCGAGCACTGGCGGGGCACTCGGTTCGCCAAGGGCAACTGCGTAGGCTTCGTTTCCCATCAGGCCTCGGATGTAGTCGCAGTCGGCGGGCTCCATCTCCTCCGCCAGGGCGAAAACATCGGTGCCGTCGAACAACTGCAGCCGCACCTCGCCGTAACGCATTCCGAGAAACGTACCGTACAGCACCTCAGGCGATGCTTCGAACCACCAGCGCGGGGCCGCCCTGTATTGCTGTCCCTGGTGAGATGGTTCAGCCTGGGGGACGTTCGAATTCGGTTGTTCCAAGGGGAAAGCCACAATTTGTTGCGACGCAGGGTGTGGGGAAGACTCCGGCCGCTTGGGATCGGGCGAGTCGGCCGACGGCAGATCGACTGCGTAGCGCCCTGGCCCGACGAGGAGGTCTGGGTCTTTGCCGCCCACCCCGAGCTGCGCCAGGTGGAGCCGGAAGGAGCGGATCTGATCGATCCGCGCCAGACGCGCCTCCCCGTCGAGTGGGCGAAGTTACCTGCCTATTTGATGCGCCCGGGCACAGTCCTGCATTTGAAGCAGCTTCGGCGCGGAGATGAGGAGCCGGCCCCCGATCGGCTCTCCCTGGATCGCGATCTCTGGCTGGACTTCCGGGGAACGGGCTATACGCTGCGCGACCGCATTTCCGGGGAGCTGACCCGTAGCTGGCGCCTGGAGGTGGGGGATGCGCTGGACCTTGGCCAGGTATTGGTGGGTGGTGAGCCCCGTTTCATCACCCGGCTGCCGGACTCGCTCGCGGAAGGTGTCGAGGTGCGCCAGGGCCGGATCGATTTGATTGCCGACAGCCGTCTCGAGGATGTTGACGGGCGGCTGCCGGCCTCGGGTTGGTTGTTGGACCTGCAGTCGTTGCGGACCCGTCTGCACCTGCCACCCGGCTGGGACCTGCTCGCCGTGGCGGGCGTCGACAATTTCCCGGACAGTTGGCTCAATCGCTGGACGCTTCTGGACCTGTTCCTGGTGCTCATCATCGCCCTGGCGGCTGCTCGCTTGTGGGGTTGGAGCTGGGGAGCCGTTGCCCTGGTCACCATGGTGGTGACCTGGCAGGAGCCCGGGGCACCGCGCTTGATCTGGCTGAACCTGCTGGCCGCCATCGCCCTTCTTCGTCTCCTACCGGATGATCCCGCGCGTGGGGCCATGGTGCGCGCGCGGCGTTTCGTGCTCCTCTACTATCGCGCGAGCCTCGCCGTGCTCGCAGTGATCGGCCTGCCCTTTCTGGTGGATGATATGCGCACCGGCATCTTTCCCCAGCTCGAGCGGCCCTGGCAGGCGCTGACCGCACCCTCCGTGGCGGTGGCTCCAGACGCCTTTCAGCTTGACGAGGAAGCGCCCTTGATGGGGCGTTCGGAGATGAAGGCGGAGATCAGGAGCAAGGCGTCCGCTCCCCTGGCGGCTCCACCACCGCCGCGGCCTCTGCCGGTGATCGATCCGGATGCGAGGGTCCAGACCGGCCCCGGTGTTCCGGCCTGGAGCTGGATGGCTCTGGATCTTACCTGGAGCGGCCCCGTCCCGCGCGATCACCACATCCGACTCTGGCTGCTGACGCCCGGATGGAACCTAGCACTCGCGCTCACGCGGCTGGCCCTGGTCTTGTTCTTGGCGTTAAAGCTAGCGGGGCTGCTGGGGTCGGCCTTGAAGCGTGCCCCGACGGTGGCTGTCCTGTTCCTGGGCGCCGGACTCTCGGGCGTTCCGGCACCGCTGCCCGCGGGTGAAATCCCGTCCTCTCAGATGTTGGAGGCGTTGAAGGCGCGCCTGCTGGAGCCGCCGGACTGTCTACCGTCCTGCGCCTCCATTGCGCGAATGGAGGTCACCGCCACAGCCGATGCGCTCGATCTGGTCCTGACGATCGACGCCGCGGAGGCGGTCGCATTGCCGGTTCCGGGCAGTGTCGGCGTCTGGACTCCGACGCTGATCACCCGTAATGCAGAGTCCCTGGATGGATTACGCCAGCGCCCGGACGGGACCTATTTGGTGGCGCTCGAGCCGGGCCAATGGCGGATTGGCCTCTCGGGGCCGCTGCCCCGGCGCGCCCAGGTCGAGATCCCGCTGCCCCTGCGTCCGCGGCTGGTGGAAGCGTCGGTCTCCGGCTGGCGGATTGAGGGCATCGACGAGATGGGTCGTCCCGGCTCCCAGATCAGGCTCGTGCGGCTGCGAACGCAGGGGCAGGGCGATGAGCTCCAGCCGATCGAGGTTCCGCCTCTATTGAGAATTCACCGCAAGCTGCAGCTCGGCGTTGACTGGCGCGTGCAAACCTGGGCCACGCGCCTGTCGCCGCCGGACGTGCCCCTGGTACTCGACGTGCCTTTGCTGCCGGGCGAGCGGGTGATCAGCGAGGGCGCGCGGGTGCGCGACGGGCGGCTGCTGGTGAGCCTGGCGCCGGGCCAGACGGAGGCCGCTTGGACCTCTAGCCTGGATCCCGTGGACGCCATCGTGCTGCGTGCACTTCAGGACAGGCACCTGAGCGAGGAGTGGCGTGTGGATCTGAGCCCGCTCTGGCATCTGGAGGCGGAAGGGATCCCGGTGGTACATCACCAGGGCCTGCTTGAGCGCTGGCTCCCGACCTGGCGGCCCTGGCCCGGTGAGGAGGTGCATTTGTCTTTGTCCCGCCCGGAGGGCGTGCCGGGTCCGACCTTGACGTTGGACGAGAGCCTGTATGAGCTTCGGCCCGGTACCCGGGTCTCGGAAGCAGCGCTGGAGCTCCACCTGCGGAGCAGTCAGGGCGGGCAGCATGAGATCCGGCTGCCGGAAGATGCCGAGCTTCAGCGCGTGGCCGTGGACGGTGCGGAGCGCCCGTTGCGGTTGGTCGCGCAGGTCCTGAGCCTGCCGTTGGCGCCAACGGCTCAGCGCTTTCGCATTGAGTGGCGGCAGCCTGGACCCCTGACGGCCTACTATAAGCCGCCGACGCCCGACGTGGGGATCGATGGCGTCAACGCCTCCGTACGGATAGAGCTGGGGCGGGACCGGTGGGTCCTGCTTACGGGGGGACCCGGCGTTGGCCCAGCCGTGCTCTTTTGGGGGCTGGTTGCAGTGCTGGTGCTGTTGGCCATCGGGCTCGGCCGCAGCCGGATCACGCCGCTTAAGACCCTGGACTGGCTGCTGCTGGGCCTTGGCCTCAGTCAGGCCGGCATCTGGGTCGGGCTGCTCGTGGTGGGCTGGCTGTTTGCCTTGGGCTTGAGGGCGCGCTTGGATGACGATCTGCCCCCCTGGCGATTCAATCTCCTGCAGACCGGTTTGATCCTGGTTAGTCTGGGCGCCCTCGCTGCCCTTGTCGTGGCGCTCCAACAAGGGCTGTTGGGACTGCCGGAGATGCAGATCGCCGGTAACGGCTCCACAAGCACCAGGCTCGACTGGTATCAGGACCGCAGCGGGCCTGAGCTCTCCCGGGCTTGGGTGGTCTCGGTACCCATCCTGGTCTACCGTGGCCTGATGCTCGCCTGGGCCCTGTGGCTCGCCTTTCGCTTGCTGGGCTGGCTGCGCTGGGGTTGGCAGGGTCTGTCCCGCCCGGTCTTGTGGCGGGAGCTAAAGCTCAAGCTTCCCGGCCGGGACCGGTCGGCTCGACGCGCTTCCGGCGCGGGCAAGTCCGCAACGGCCGAGAAGGATGGGCCGGACTTGGAGTTTCGGTGAGCGGCCGGGCTCCCGACGAAAGCCGGACGCGGAGAAGAGACTACGAATCGCGTGAATTCCTCGAACTTCTTGGATCTTCGGGTAGATCCGGACCGAGGCGTGCGTAGAAATCCTTGGGGAGAAGCAAGCAGGGGGTGTGCGGTGCCGAACTCGATACTTGGACTGATCGTTCTTGTGACGACGATCGTCTTCACGGGTCAAGCGTCGGCGGAGTGCGGCGGGGGTTTTACGCTCTGGCTCGAGGGCGTTCGTGAGGACGCTCGCCGATCCGGGATCTCGGACTCCGGCCTGGGGCTGCTCGACGGCGTGCGGCAAAATCGCAAGGTCCTGGCGCTCGACCAGTCGCAGCGGGTGTTCACCCAGACCTGGCTGACCTTTGCCGGAAGGATGGTCAATTCCCATCGCATGAAGGCTGGCAAATCCCACCTGGTACAGTATGCCGACGTCTTTGCCCGCGCCGAGGAAGCCTACGGAGTTCCGGGGCCGGTCATCGCCGCGTTCTGGGGGCTGGAGACCGACTTTGGCGCCGTCCAGGGAAATTTCAACACCCTCAACGCGCTGGCGACGCTCGCCCACGACTGCCGCCGCCCCGAGCTGTTCCGTCCCCAGCTGATCGACGCCCTGCGGCTGGTCGACAGGGGCTATCTGGGCCCGGGTGATCTGGTGGGTGCATGGGCGGGCGAGCTGGGGCAGATACAGATGCTGCCTTCGGACTATCTAGCGCTCGGCACGGACGGCGACGGCGACGGGGTCGTGGACCTCAAGAAGAGCAAGCCTGACGTCATCATGACCGGGGCGCGGTTTCTGGCGAATATGGGCTGGCGGCGGGGCGAGGACTGGCTCCGGGAAGTCCGGGTGCCCGCCGATCTGCCCTGGGAGCAGACGGGTACGTACCATCGAGTGCCGCAAGAGCAGTGGGCCGCTTGGGGGGTCCGGGATGTGTCGGGGGAGGATTTGCCGGTCGGCTTTTCATCGGCCGCCCTGCTGCTTCCCATGGGGCGCAAAGGGCCGGCGTTCCTCGCGTACCCCAACTTCGATGTCTTTCTGAAGTGGAACCAGTCGCTCGTCTATTCGACTACCGCCGCCTATTTCGCGAGCCGTCTGGCGGGCGCCAACAAGGTCGGATCCGGACGTCCGGAGGCCGGCTTGTCCTTCGACCAGATGAAGCGGCTGCAGCAGGAGCTCGGCGAGCGGGGATACGATATCGGCGAGATCGACGGGGTCCTGGGTGCGCGCACCCGCGATGCGGTGCGTCGTGAGCAACTGCTTTTGGGGCTGCCGGCGGACGCATGGCCGACGCCGCAATTGCTTACCCGGTTGCTGAACGAAGGCGGGCGTTTGTGAGCCAACGAGGCGCCGAGATCGCCAAGCGTAGAGCGCGCAGCGCGGCGCTGAACGAGAGCAAGCCGCGTCTACCTCAGAGGCAAAAGGCCGGGCTTGCGCCCGGCCCTTTGTTCCACCTGTTGAGAGAGGGGTTACGCGGCCTTTTCGGCCTTGGCCTCGAGCAGGCTGCCACCGTCGGTGCGGATCTCGATGGTGCGAGGCTTCATGGCCTCCGGGATCTCGCGTACCAAGTCGATGTGCAGCAGGCCGTCCTCGATTCGGGCGTCTACCACCTTCACATAGTCCGCCAGCTGGAACTGGCGCTCGAAGTTACGGGTGGCGATGCCGCGGTACAGGAAGCGCTGCCCCTTCTCCTTTTCCGCATCATCCATGTGGGCACCCGCCACGGTCAGGATGCTCTCCTTGACGTGGATATTCAGGTCCTTCTCGCAGAAACCGGCCACCGCCATGGAGATGCGGTACCTGTCGTCGCCGGTTACTTCGATGTTGTAGGGCGGATAACCGCCAGCCTCGGAACGGTGGGCGGACTCAAGCGCGGAGGCCAGCCGGTCGAAGCCGATTGCGGAGCGGAACAGAGGGGTGAAGTCGATAGTCGTCATGGACATATCCTCCAAATGAGCGATATTTCAAAAATGCGTTCTTTCGAACCGCGTCATTGGCAGGCCTCATACGAGCACCTTGCGTAAACTTCGATGGCGTCCTGTCGGAAAAGTTCAATACGAACGAGGAGTCGCCCAGATGTCCGTGCCTTCATCCGAGCAGGTGGCAAGCTTCATTGCGGATCTGCTCTTCCGGCGGGGCCGCGATCCGCTGTATCTGCTCCAGTACTTGATCGCCCTTCAGCAGCGCTTCTCCTTCGTTCCTGAAGCTGCGCTCGAGGCCCTGGCCATCGGCCTAGGGATCGGCAGGACGCAGATCCGCGGGGCCGTCGATTTCTACGCCTTCTTGCACCAGCGGCCGAGGGGAGATTTCGACATCCTGTTCAGCGACAACATCACCGACCGCTTGCTCGGCAATCAGCGGATGATCGAGCTGTTGTGCGGGCGGCTCGGGGTCGAGCCGGGGAAACCGCGCGCGGACGGCCGGGTTACGGTGGACCTGACCTCCTGCACCGGCATGTGTGACCAGGGCCCGGCGGTGCTCGTCAATGGGATCGCGGTCACCCGGCTCGATCCGGGGCGCGTGGATCTGATCGCCCATCTGGTGGAAGCGGGTACGCCACTGGAGCAGTGGCCCGGGGACTTTTTTCGGGTGGGCGACAATATCCGGCGTTCGGGTCTGCTGCTGAGCGAAGCGCAAGCGGATGGCTCCGCACTTCGATCCTTGTTGGCGAAGGGCACGGATGTGGCGCTGGCGGAGGTGGAGCGTTCCGGGCTGCGCGGCCGCGGCGGCGCAGGCTTTGCCACCGCGTTGAAATGGAAGCTCTGCCGCGGGGCGAAGGGAGCGGAGCGCTTCGTCGTCTGCAACGCGGACGAGGGGGAGCCCGGCACCTTCAAGGACAGGGTCTTGTTGACCTCCTATCTGGACTTGGTGCTGGAAGGCATGACCATCTGCGCCGGGATCATCGATGCCCGCAAGGGCTTCCTGTACCTGCGCGGCGAGTACCGATACCTGCTCCGCCATCTGGAGGCGGTGCTTGCCCGCAGGAGAGAGGGCGACCTGTTGGGCAAGGATATCCTGGGGAAGGCCGGCTTCGACTTCGACATCGAGATTCACCTGGGGGCCGGATCCTACGTCTGCGGTGAGGAGTCTGCCCTTATCGAGTCCCTGGAGGGCAAGCGAGGGATCACGCGCAAGCGACCGCCTTTCCCCGTCACCAGTGGATACCTGGGTCTGCCGACGGTGGTGAACAATGTGGAGACCTTTCTCGCCGCCGCCCGGATCGTCGAGCGCGGCGGCGACTGGTTCCGGGAGGAAGGCACCGATCGGTCCACTGGTAGCCGGATCCTGTGCGTCTGCGGCGACGTCGCCCGTCCCGGCGTATACGAGTACCCCTTCGGCATCCCTCTCTCCCGGGTGCTCGCGGACTGCGGGGCTTCGAATCCCCAGGCGGTGCAAGTCTCCGGCGCCGCTGGCGAAACTCTGTCCCCATCGGAATTCGATCGCATTATCGCCTTCGAGGACCTTCCAGCCGCCGGCTCCCTCATGGTGTTTGATCACAGCCGCGAGTTGCTGGATATGGTGCGAAATTTCGCCGGATTCTTTCAACACGAGAGCTGTGGCTTCTGCACCCCCTGTCGTGTGGGCGGGGCCCTGCTGCGGAATTTGGTCGAGAAGGTCGCGGCAGGCCGGGCGTCCGAGTACGACCTGAACGAGATTCGGCGCATCGCTGCGGTCATGCGCCAAGCCAGCCAATGTGGGCTCGGATACACGGCGCCGAACCACGTTCTCGATACCCTGGACAAGTTTCCTCAGGTGTACCGCCGCCGGCTGCTCAGCGCGGATGATGCCCCGGCCTTCGACCTGGACACCGCCCTTTCCGAGGCCAGGGCCATCAGCGGACGGTACGACGCCCGAGTGAGGCTGGAGGATGAGGCATGAGCGAACGCGGGACTTTTCGGCTCGATGGCAGAGAGATCCCCTTCAACCCCGGACAGACCATCATGGACGCCGCCCTGGCTGCCGGCGCGTACATCCCTCACCTGTGCCACAATCCCGACTTCGAGCCCAACGGGAGCTGCCGGGTGTGCCTGGTGGGCCTGGGCGGCGGCGAGGTCTGCGCCTGCACCGCGCCCGCAGGCGATGGCATGGAGGTTGTTTCGGACTCCCCGGCGATCCGGGATACCCGCCGCGCCATTCTGCAGATGCTGTTCGTGGAGGGCAACCACGCCTGTCCGGGCTGCGAGAAAAGCGGGGCCTGCCAGCTCCAAGCCCTGGCCTATTTCACGGGTATGCTGGCCCCGCATTTCACCCATTTCTCTCCGCACCGGGAGATCGATGCGTCCCATCCGGACTTCGTGATCGACTTCGGTCGCTGCATCCTGTGCGAGCTGTGCGTGCGCGCGAGCCGGGACCAGGACGGCAAGGGAGTGTTTGCCATTGGCGGACGGGGACTGGCCAGCCGTCTGCTGATAGACTCTCCCTCCGGGAAGCTGGGCGACAGCGGCTTCTGCGCAAAGGACAGGGCGGCCCGGGTCTGTCCCGTGGGGGCCATCCTGCCCAAGCAGGGCGGCTATGAGGTACCCATGGGTAAACGCCTGTATGACAGGGAGCCGATCGATCGGGTCGCTGACTTGGCCGATCGAGAGGGGGAGGGCTGATCCGTGGGCTCTAAGATCAGGGTCGCGACTGCGTCGCTGGCGGGCTGCTTCGGCTGCCACATGTCCCTGCTCGATATCGACGAGCGCATCATGGAGCTGGCGGAGCTGGTGGAGCTGGACCGCACGCCTTTCACGGACATCAAGGATGTCGGCGCGTGCGATCTCGGCCTCATCGAGGGTGGTGTGGCCAATGCCGAGAACCTGGAGGTTCTGAGGGACTTCCGCGAGCATTGCAGGATTCTGGTTGCGGTTGGGGCTTGTGCCATCGATGGCGGCATACCGGCAATGCGCAATCGACTCGGACTTCGCGAGTGCCTGGAAGAGGTGTATGTCGACGGGGTCGGAGTCCACAATCCGGGCATTCCAGATGATCCGGAGATCCCGCTCCTGCTGAACAAGGTCCATCCCATTCACGAAGTCGTAAGGGTCGACTACTTCCTCCCCGGTTGTCCACCCTCGGCGGACAGCATCTGGACCTTGCTGATCAACTTGGTGGAGGGCGGGCCGGTTGACCTGAGCCGGACCCGGATTCACTACGACTGATCGGAAAATGCCGGGGCATTTTCCGACATGGAATAACTTCTCTTTTTCCCGGCAACCGCTAGAGGAGAGGACCATGACCGAGATGACGAGCTATGCGCCCGGAAGCTTTTGCTGGGCGGACCTGGCCACGAACGATACCGATGGCGCCAAGGCCTTCTATACCGCGCTCTTCGCCTGGGAGGCGGTGGACATGCCGACGGACGCGGGTGTTCCTTACACCATGCTCTTGAAAGACGGCAAGCAGGTCTGCGCCTTGTACGCGATGGGGCCGGATCATGGCGGCGTGCCGCCGCACTGGCAGACCTATGTCTCGGTGGAGGACCTGGACGCCACTGCCGCCGCGTTTCCGGCCCATGGTGGCAGTGTGCTGATGCCTCCCATGGACATCATGGACGCGGGACGCATGTCGATGGTGCAGGATCCCACGGGCGCGGTGCTCGGATTGTGGCAGGCAAAGAAGCACCGAGGCGCGGCACTTTGGAACCAGCCCGGCGCCATTTGCTGGAATGAGCTTCTGACTCACGATGTCGAGCAGGCAAGAAGCTTCTTTGCCGATGTCCTGGGCTGGTCGACCAAGACCAGCCCGAGCGTCATGGAGGGCAAGTACCACCTCCTCGTCAACGCCGAGCAGCAGGCGGGCGGAATGATGCAGATCGAGCCAGAGTGGGGGCCGATGCCCTCGAACTGGGCCATCTACCTCGGCGTCGATGACTGCGACGGCACCATCACCGAGACCGAGCGCCGCGGCGGCACGCTGCTGTTTCCGGCCATGGAGATCGAGAACGTCGGCCGCTTCGCCTACCTGCAGGATCCGCAAGGGGCGGTGTTCGCCATCATTCAGCATCCGGATCCGGCCTGACAGCGACGAGGATTCTTGCGCTTGAGATTCACCGTTGGTCACGGGAAACGGCGTTTGACGCTGCGCGCCATGGGACGCTCGTTGGCCGGGTCTTCTGGCCAGTGGTGCTTAGGGTAACGCCCGCGCATTTCCTTGCGTACGTCGGCATAGCTCCCGGCCCAGAAACCCGCAAGATCCCGCGTGACCTGTATCGGCCTGCGTGCGGGGGAGAGCAGATGCAGGGTCACAGGCGCGCGGCCCGAGCAGACGGTCGGACCCGTTGCGGCACCCAGCATCTCCTGCAGGGGTACTTCCAGCACCGGGCCGCTCCCGGGTCTGTAGTCAAGGCGGCGGCAGTTTCCCGCTGGTGTGGTCAGGGCCGCAGGGGTCTCGACGTCCAGGCGTTTTCGGTGGTCCCAGTCAAGCAGGGACGGGAGTATGGCCGGCAGTTCCAGCGCCTTCACTTGAGCCAGGCTTCGTTTGCCGTCGAGCCAGGGGCCGAGCCATCCGGCCAGGTCCTCCCGCAATACCTCGTCGGACAGGTCCGGCCATCCGCCCTGCGGTTCCAAGCGCCGGAGCAGGGCGATTCGGGCCTGGAGCTGGCGCGCCTCCGGGGACCATGTGAGGGCCTGGTCGAAGCGTTTTCCTACCTGCTCTATCAGCAGCTCAACCGACCGTGACTGGTCGGCGACGGACATGGGCCGAGAGCTGATAACCAGGGCCCCGAGGCGCTCCTCGCGCCGCGCGGCGACGGCTTGGCGCTGCTCGTCCCAATGTACTGAATCCCGCGTCTCGATATGGTCGCACAGGACTTCGCGAAGTGCGGACGCGCAGACGGGCAGCGCGAGGCGGATGCGGCCCTCGCGTCGACGCACGTCCAAATCGGCGATCACCAGCAGCTCGTGTGCGGCGAGGGGATCATCCGGGGGCAGAGCTGCGCCGGTGCCGGTGGCGAGCAGATAGCGGCCGTCACTGCCCGGCCGCCGCCCGGCCACCCGGTCCGGATAGGCGAGAGCGAGCAGGGCACCCGGGTCCAGGTCGGAAGCATCTTTCGACTTGCCACGATTGCGCAGCAGCTGGCGGCTGACCCGCTCGGCGGCGGCGAGGCGTCGGAACTCCGCACCCCGTACTTTGCCGCTAACCCGGAAGTCCTCCAGCGCCCGTAGCCGCAGGCCGAGGTCTGCGGGGCGGGGTGTACCGGAATCGGCGAGCCAGGGGTCGCGGTCCGAGAGCAGGGCGGCGATGTCTGCGCCCAGCCGAGCCGCGCTTTCTTCTGCCACCAGCATTCGTGCCATACGCGGGTGTACGGGGAGCTCCGCCATCCGCCGCCCCTGCGCGGTGATGGCGCCCGCGGCGTCCAAGGCATCGAGCTGCTGCAGCCGCTCAACCGCGCGGGACCAAGCCGGGGCAGGGGGTGGATCGAGCCAAGCGAGCGACGCCGGCTCACGCACACCCCAGAGTGCCAGCTCCAGAACCAAAGGGACTAGGTCCGCCTGCAGGATCTCTGCAGGCCGGTGCTCGGGGCGTCCGACCTCCTGCCCGCGGGTCCAGAGCCGGTAGCAGGTGCCTGGCCCGAGGCGCCCGGCACGGCCGGCGCGCTGATCGGCGGAGGCGCGGGAGACCGGTTCGGTCACCAGGCGGGTGAGGCCTGTTCCCGCGTCGAAACGGGGCTTGCGGGTGAGTCCGCTGTCGAGCACCGTGGTGACCCCTTCGATGGTAACGCTGGTCTCGGCGATGTCGGTGGCCAGCACCAACCGGCGCCGACCTCCCGGGCCGGGTCGCAGGGCGCGGTCCTGCTCGGCGACCGGAAGACTGCCGTGCAGGGGCAGAACCTCGATCTCGTCTGCGAGCCGTTGCTCGAGGCGTTCTCGCACGCGCGAGATCTCGCCTGCCCCGGGCAGGAAGGCGAGGAGGTCGCCTTCGCGCTCAGAAAGTGCCGTCTTTACGCCTGCGATCATCGCCTCCACCGAGTCCGGGCCGGGATTTCGGTCCGCGTACACCACGTCCACCGGGTGAGCACGACCCAGGCCCTGTACCAGCGGCGCATCTCCAAGCAGCTTGGAGACGGCCCTGGTGTCCAGGGTGGCAGACATGACCAGGATGCGCAGGTCGGGCCTCAGGGCGGAGGCGGCGTCCAGGGCAAGGGCCAGGCCCAGGTCGGCCTGCAGGTTGCGCTCGTGAAACTCGTCGAAGATCAGGAGTCCGACCCCTTCGAGAGCCGGGTCACCCTGGATGCGGCGGGTGAGGATGCCCTCGGTGAGTACCTGGATTCGGGTATGGGCCCCGATGCGGCGCTCGAAACGGACCTGGTAGCCAACGCAGCCCCCGACAGGCTCGCCGAGCTGGTGGGCCATGCGGGCCGCGGACATTCGTGCCGCGGGCCTGCGCGGCTCCAACATCAGGATGCGTTGGCCTGCGAGCCAGGGCTCGTCCAGCAGGGCGAGGGGTACGCGTGTTGTCTTGCCGGAGCCCGGCGGGGCGCTGAGCACAGCATGCCCCTGCCGCAGAGTCGCGCGCAGCTCCGGGAGCACCTCGTCGATGGGAAGCGGTGGTCCCGGAGGGGTGTTGGATTCAGGGGGCATTCGGGAGGGAGTTACGAAGAAGACCCCTCTCTCCGTGTTACTCGCCGTTTCCCTCGGCGCCGGCAGCGACCTCTTCGGTCGCGGCTTCCTCAGGCTCCTCCTTCGGGGCGGGCTTGGGCTCAGAGACCTTGATCAGACCGGCTTCGAGCAGAATCTTGGCCTTCTCGTCCGCGTTGACCCAGTTCTTCTCCTTGTCCTGGACCGCGTAACGGCCGGAGCGTTTCTGGTAGATACTGTAGTCGCCTGCTTGTTGTACTTTCTTCACTTTGTCGTCTACTCCTGCGTTGCGTTTTTGTTCACACCGATTACGGCCCCTTCAGTGCTGCTTTTCTGGTCCTCTGACGACCGGCCGCCCGGCAGTAGGGGCTCTATGTCCGAAGCACGCACGGGTTGCGTCAGGATGGCGTGCAAGGGAAAGCGTTCCCCGAGCTTTTCCGCATACTGGCGCTGGCTCTTGTCCACGAGCACGATCACCCGTGCCTTTGGGGCGAATTTCTGCAAGCTTGCCAGGCAGACATCCAAGTTGCCGAGATTGGCGCCCGCATAATTGTTCCCGAAACCGTAGAAGAACTCCGCCACTACCAGGTCCGGGGCCTGGCGTTTCAGTGCCTGGACGGCCTTGCGTTGGGACGCCAGACGGACCTCCTCGATCCCCAGACTTCGGTACAGTCCAGAGAGAATCGGGTGCCCCGGGGACTCGACGATGGAGAAGAGCAGCGGTGCCGTCATGCCAAGGTCCCCGGTTGCTGATCAGTCCTCTTCCTCGTTGTCGTTGCGGACGATGTCCACCTCGACCTTCGCCACCAGCGCGGCCATAGCGCCGATGGCCGCCAACACCGGGGCCATCAGGGCAAGGGCTCCGGTGACCGCTATGCCCGCGGTCAAGGGTACCTCCAGCAGCACGTCGCCGTCCGGCTTGCGGATGATAAGCCGGCGCACATTACCTTGCCCGATCAGTCCCTTGACATAGTCCACCAGCTCGCTACCAGCGATGGTGACCCGCTCGGTGATGTTTCCGCTCTTGTACTCGTCGCTCATGTGCTCCTGCTCCGATTTCTATTCGCAGCCACAAAACTGCCGTTGTTACGGCCCTAATGTAACGTCCTTTCACTCGGTCTTTCCACCCGGAAGCCAAGAAGTCTTTGTGGGACTTCAGTCCGACTCGGGGCGCGCATGACGGGCTGAAGCCGGACGCACGGTAGGGGACTGTTTCGGAATCAGGGTCAGTCCCGGCAGAGCCGTTCCAGCCGGTGGGAATCCGCCTGCACCTCCTCGCCGGAGGGGATGCCAATATTCTGGTCAGAGAGCCAGGCGGCGATATCCGCCATCACCCGCTCGCCCTGCAGGTCCCTGGTCAGCATGTGCCAGCCGTTCTCGTAGAGCAGGACGCGGATGCCGGATTTCTCCTCGGGCATCTGCTCCAGCATGGCGCAGAAGGCGTTCTCGGGGATGATCTGGTCCTGCTCGCCGTAAAGCAGCAGGGCGGGGCTCTGCAGTCTGCCGGCCGCGGTCATGCCCAGGTCCATGATGTTCGTGACCCCCCACAGGGCGTCGACCCTGGAGCCCTTGATAACCAGCGGGTCCTTGCTGAAGGCGCGCAGCATTTCGCGGTTGTCGGAGGGCCGGATGTTCAGCCCGCGTCCGGTTAGCTCCAGCCAGGGTATCGTGTGGGCGGCGGCCTGAAGGATCAGGCGCTGGATGGGGTTCATGGTATCGCGGGACCAGACCGCGGGTGCGACCAGGATGATACCGTTCGTCGTCAAGCCTTCGGCTGCGGCGGACATCACGACTGCGCCTCCCATGCTTTCCCCGAGCAGGAACAGGGGGACCTTCGGATGGCGTTTCCGCAGCAGCCGGGTCACCTCCCCGAGGTCCGCGATCATCCGCGCTTCGCCCGCCCAGCGGCCGCGCTGTGCAGTAGTGCCGAAGCCGCGCTGGTCGTAGGCGTAGGTCAGGACGCCTCGGTCGGCCAGATAGCGCCCCACATCCGCGAATGCATTGCTGTAATCATTGAAGCCGTGCAGTGCGAGCAAGACCGCCTTTGCTTGGCCGGGATTACCCCAACGCCGAAGCGGCAGGCGGTAGCCGTCGGCCATCACCGCGTCGTTGGATCCCAGTCGAGCGGGCTTGGACTCGGCGGACGCTCGCTGCAGCTGCGGTGCTGCGCACCCGCCAGCAAGTGTGAGGACGAGGAGAGCGGCCAATAGGCGCCGGATGGGTCGGCTCCGGTGGGCGCTACTCGCGCTCATTTTCTCGCGTCGTTCGGCAGGGTCTCGAGGAATTCGCCCAGGGCGCGTTCGTAATTGGGCTGAGACAGGATGAACCCCTCGTTGTGCCCGCCCTGCAGCTCCACGAAGCGCTTGGGCTCGGGCGCAGCCTCGAACAGCTTGCGCCCTAGCTGGTAAGGGATGATGTCGTCATCCGGGCTGTGTAGCACCAGCACCGGGCACCGCGCATTGCGGACGTAGGCCGCCGCGTCCAGCTCGAAGCGCAGGACCACGACCCGGGAGAGCAGGGGAAAGATCGCTCGGGCGGCGTCCTTGGCGGAGCTGAAGCTCGACTCAAGGATCAGGCCGCCGGGCCGCACCTCGGACGCTAGCTTGGCCGCCACCACGCCCCCCAAGGAGCGGCCAAACACGACGATGTCCGAGGGTGCGTGCCCGCGATCCTCGGTGAGGTGCCTCCAGGCCGCGCGGGCGTCCCGGTAGAGGCCGAGCTCGCTGGGTCGGCCTTGGCTCTTCCCGTAACCGCGGTAGTCGATGATGAAGACGTTGAGCCCTAGGCGATGGAACTGAGCGATCGACTCGCGCCGGTGGGAGATGTTCCCCGCGTTGCCGTGAAAGAACAGCAAAACACGGCGGGAGTCGGGGTTCGAGACCAACCAGCCGTGCAGCTCCACGCCATCCGCCGCGGCAAATCGCGCTTCCTCGTAGTCGAATCCCCAATCTTGCGGCGTTGCCTCCAGCCGGTCATAGGGGTAGAAGATCATGCCCGGCTGAGCCAGGTACATGAACCCGGTGAGTAGGGCCAAACCGACCAGGACTGGGATCAGGGCTCCCGTGAAGCTCATGCGCAGGATGCTTGCACCTCTTCGCTAACTTAGAAAAATTTGTCGCCCCTGCGGTGGGTTGCGATCAGATTTGCAGTGAGAGGGCGGGTGTGGGTTCACTCCCCGAACTCCTCCAGCAACCTATCGATCCACCAATATCTCCAGTGCCCCGCTGCACTCCGATACAAGCGCCGAAGTTGAACTTGGAAACGGCAGTTGCTCGATTAACGCCGCATTCAACCGCTTGAGTTTTTTCGCGAAAATAACGCTGTCGAGCCCATATCTTTGCTCGCATCCGCGCCCCGTTCTGCGCAAGCGTCAACTCGCCTCCACCAATCGGTGGTCTACACGTAGGATAATTCTGAAACTGAGTTTTCACGACTGAAATTGCGTAGTCTTCCGGCTAATTTTCAACCACAGGATCCTCAAAACAACCTGCAGACAAGCGTCCTTGAGTGACTGGGCGTCGCAACATGATGATCCGAAAACATATTCGCACCGACGGTGCTGGCTGAAGCACCATAGCAATTTCCGGTTGTCGCCGTCTCGGCGGTTTCTGGGATGCACAGTTATCGATGTGGGGGTCTTACGCACCGTCCCCTGCATCGGGTCTGCGCTAGGTGACTGCTCTGCGAGAAATAGACGTAGTTGCATGATTGCAAATCAAAAAAATGCGGAATCGCGAGGGGCATATGAAAGCATTTACCACAACCTGGCACAGCTACTATGCACCATCGCCGCCGCGAACGGAAAACGTCGCACTCGCCTTTCGACACTTATTTTGGCGCTCGATATCTGGGGAGATTTTTTAGCTGCAACGTCGGTCAAGAAGGTCTCTTTTTGGTCCGTACCAATGGGCCGGTCGCCCTTAACTGAAACGGCATCACCGAGAGCGTTCTGGCTGCTCTTGTCATCCTTCCGCCCACCTTCTTGGTATGCGGGTCGCCTATGCCGCCTATTGGCAATCATGATGAAGCCCGCCGAGGATCGGAAACGAGACGATCTTTCCACCGGCCTTGGGGACTGACCGCAATTCGGCGGCAGGTATTGCCTGCCGCAAACCTTGATGGGGTCTAGCGCGATTGAAGTAGATCTCGACGTACTCCTTCGGAACGCGATGCAACTGTCGCTCGCTGAGTATGATCAGGTGGCCGAGGCATTCCCTTCGCACCGAACCCCACCTCCGCCGCCGAGCGGGCGGGTGGGTGGGTAGAGCCTGTCCTCTATCCGAATGCTTGCGCGGCGGCTCAAGTTCCAGGCCGATTGGCCCGGCCCACACCACCTGGGGTGGCGGGACCATCGCCACCACCTAGGAGCCCTAACTGATTGAAAAAAAGGCCGATTCAGATCGCGCCCTGTCCTTCCTTCCCGGCGCACCCGGGAAAGGATCTTTCGACCCCCACTGTAGTTGGGTACACTGGCCCGATTCTTCAGCACCCATGCCTGCACCCACGTGAGCCGAACCGGTAACCTGGGATAGAGGGGAGAGCGCCATGATGAACGATCCCATGCCGGCCAAGGACGCCGGGCACCGTTGCGACGTCCTGGTGATCGGAGGCGGCCCGGCCGGTTCCACTGTGGCCACACTGCTGGCTGGGAAGGGCTACCGGGTCACTCTGCTGGAAAAGGCACGTCACCCCCGATTCCACATCGGTGAATCCCTGCTGCCGGCCAACCTGCCGTTGTTCGAGAAGCTCGGCTTACGGGACGAGGTGAAAGGCATCGGAATGCAGAAATGGGGAGCTGAATTCGTCTCCCCTTGGCACGAACACAGCCAGACGTTCGAATTCGCCGACGCCTGGGATAAGTCCATGCCGTATGCCTACCAGGTGCGCCGATCCGAGCTCGACGAGATTCTGATCCGCAATGCTGGACGTAAAGGAGCCAACGTCATCGAAGGCTGCCGCGTGCGCGACCTGGAGTTCCTGCCGAACGATGCGGCTGCCATCGTCCGGGCAGAGCATGACGACGGCCGCAGCGAGACTTGGCAATGCCGCTTCCTCATCGACGCCTCAGGTCGCGACACCTTCCTCGGCAACCGACTTAAGGCCAAGCACCGTAATCCCAAGCACAACAGCTCGTCCATCTACGGCCACTTCGATGGTGCCAAGCGTCACGAAGGCAGGCAGGAGGGGCACATCACCATCTTCTGGTTCGAGCACGGGTGGTTCTGGTTCATCCCACTCGCCGACGGCATCACCAGCGTCGGCGCAGTCATTTGGCCCTACTACTTGAAGACCCGCACAAAACCGGTGAAGGACTTCTTCACTGACCTCATCGCCATGTGCCCCGCCCTGGCGGATCGACTCAAGGGGGCCGAGCTCGTCTCGGATGTGGAGGCCACAGGCAATTTCTCCTATATCTGCGACCGCACCCATGGCACCAACTGGCTGCTCCTTGGCGATGCCTACGCCTTCATTGATCCGGTTTTCTCCTCCGGCGTCATGTTGGCCATGAACAGCGCCTTCGCCGGCGCGGATGCCGTGGATACCTGTCTTCGTCACCCGAGCATGGCCGCGCAGGCATTGCAGAAGTTCGACCGGGTCACGAAACACGGCGCGAAGGAGTTTTCCTGGTTCATTTACCGCGTCACCAATCCCACACTGCGCAACTTGTTTATGTCGCCAAGCAATATATTCCGGGCCAAGGAGGCCTTGCTGTCGGTACTGGCCGGCGACATCTTCGGCAAGACGCCCATCTGGCGTTCCGTTCTGGCCTTCAAGGCCATCTATTACCTCGCCTCTCTGGCCAACCTGAAGCCCACAATCGCGGCCTGGAAGCAGCGCAAGTTGAATACCCGCTACGTGGAAGACAGGGAAGAGATTGGCTGTCAATGAAGCCTGCGGCAGACATCCTGAGGCTGGAATACCTGCCGGCATCTCAAGTCTACCAGCAGGCATCCGACGGGCTGGACGATAGGCTCGGCGGGATCTGTTTTTCCCACCCCGCCATTGCTCCTGATACAGTGGGCTTGCCGATCCTAGCCGTGGACATGACCCTGCCGGCAGAGGAAGAGGGAATCAGCGAGCTCTGGCATTGCCAGGAACCCCTGCACTCCAGACGGCATGGACATATCCGCTATCGTCAGGGCGAAACCCTGCTGTTCGGCTGTCTGACCCTGGACGAAGCCACTTGGGGTACACGCCTGGATTCGCGCCCGTTCTTGCAGGTTGCGACGCAAACCGCCTACGAGTCTGTCTTCGAACTGCTCGAATCCCACGGCTATAACGCCGTTCTGCGGTTCTGGAATTATTTCCCGGGAATAAACCAGGTAACTCATGACATGGAGCGTTACCGCCAGTTCAATATTGGCCGCCAGGATGCTTTCCTTTCCCATGGCCGCTCAGTCATGGGCAATGTTCCAGCTGCCTGTGCCTTGGGCTCCGCCGCCGGCGGCCTCCAGATCGCGTTCCTGGCTGCCCGAGCGGAGATGCTCTGCATCGAGAACCCGCGTCAAGTCAGCGCCTACCATTACCCGAGCCAGTACGGTCCGCGTAGCCCTACCTTCTCCCGCGCTTGCCTCGTCAACCTGTGGGGACGCGACATGCTGTTCATCTCTGGCACGGCCAGCATCGTCGGGCATGAGACTCTGCATGACGGCGACCTGGCGGCGCAGACACGAGAATCCCTCCAAAATATTGCAGCCGTCCTTCCAGAGGCCAATCGCCGGGCCCTGAGCGCCGACTTCCGCCTCGACAACCTTGCCTACAAGGTCTATGTCCGGCACCCCGAAGACCTGCCCGGGGTGCGTCACGAAATGATGCAAGCCATCGGCGCCCCAGTGTCGGCCATGTTCTTGCCGGCCGATGCCTGCCGCGCAGACCTGCTCGTCGAAATCGAGGCATCCGGCGGCCATGCTGTTTCCTCCCTGCCAAGACCTGGGACGCAGTGATGACACACTACCGCAACCAGACTGCCGTGGCCGCCCTGCTGTTCGCTTGCCTTCTCGCCCCCGCCCTTGCCAGCGAAAAGCCCCTTTGGGAGCTCGGGGTCGGCGTCAGCGGCCTCAATTTCCCGGACTATCCAGGTTCTGACCAATCCAGCTTCTACGCCATCCCTTTCCCCTACTTCATCTATCGCGGCGAGTTCCTCAAGGCGGACCGAGACGGCATTCGCGGGATCTTCTTTGATACTGACCGCGTTGACCTGACCGTCAGCGTCGGCGCCTCCCTGCCGGTGAGCAGCGAGGATAACCGGGCACGACAGGGTATGCCCGACCTGGAACCGACGGTGGAGCTTGGCCCCTCACTTGACATCGATCTGTGGCACACCAGTGACCGGCGCTACAGGCTGGACCTGCGCCTGCCGGTTCGGATGGCGTTTACGGTAAAAGGCGGGATGCATGACGTCGGCTGGGTATTTTCGCCGCGCTTCAACCTGGACATCGTCGATTTCGCGGGGCTTTCGGGATGGACTCTGGGGTTGCTCGCAGGGCCCCTGTTTGGCTCGGAACGCAACCATGACTATTTCTATTCAGTCGCCCCGCAATATGCCACCGCCGACCGCCCCGCCTTCGCTGCCGCGGGAGGCTACGCCGGCAGCCAGTTTCTGCTGGCGGTGTCGAAGCGCTATCGGAAGCTCTGGCTGGGCGCCTTTGCCCGCTGGGGCGACCTGCAAGGGGCGAGCTTCGCCGACAGCCCCTTGGTAAGAAGCGAGCATGCCTTCTCGGCGGGTATCGGCGTCGCGTGGATTCTTGGCGAATCGTCCACGCGCGTGGAGGCAGTCGATTGAGGGCTGACGTGGCTTCGTCGTTTCCGTCTCTGAGGCGGCGACTGCATCGGTTCTACGAATACGGCGCCCTGTGGCTCGGCCTGGGACTGCTCGGCACCATGTCCCTGACGTGGTCGATGCTCGCGACACCCCTATATTACGTCCTGCCAAAGCGGTGGACCCACCCCCTTGGGCGTTGGGTCATCACCAGCGTCTTTCGCGTCCACCTCGGGGCACTGGCGCTGATCGGCGCCTGCCGTTTCGATATCCGCGCTCTCGATGCCCTGCGCGCCGAGAGACCGCTGGTGATCGCCCCCAATCATCCTTGCCTGCTCGACGCACTGATGGTCATCTCTCGGTTGCCCAACCTCGCCTGTATCATGAAGGCCGACATCGTCGATAGCGTCTTCCTCGGTGGCGGCGCACGCTTGGCGGGTTACATCCGCAACGACGCGCAACTGGGCATGATCAGGCAGGCCGTGGCCGAGCTGAAAGGCGGCAGTCATCTGTTGCTCTTTCCTGAAGGCACCCGCACCACCCGCTGGCCGATCAACGCTTGCACCGGCACTACCGCGCTAATCGCCAATCGGGCGCAGGCGTCGGTCCAGACTGTGTTCATCGAGACGGACTCGGCCTACCTCAGCAAGGGCTGGCCGTTGTTGCGGCTCCCAGCGATGCCTGTCACCTATCGCATTCGGCTTGGTCGCCGCTTCGATCCGCCGGAACAGGTCGGGGTCCTGACCGAGGAGCTGGAGCGTTACTTCATCGCCCAGCTGGGCAATACCCCCTATTTCCTGTCTCCAGGTGCACCGCAGGCCGCGGAATCCGGAACACCTCAGCACAGCTGATGCAGCCTCGGTTGGACACCTGCTCCACCCATCTGGTGCTGATCCCTAGCTATAACCCCGGGGCCCTGGTCTATGACACGGCACTTGCTGCCCGTCAGCAATGGACACCCGTGTGGGTGGTGGTTGACGGAAGCACCGACGGTACGGCCGCTCGTCTCCAGAAAATGGCCGCGAGTGATCCCGGACTCAGGGTCCTGGTGTTGCCCGAAAACAGTGGCAAGGGTGCGGCAATCTTGCATGGCCTCGACCTCGCCGCGAGTGAGGGTTTCACCCACGCCCTCACCATGGACTCGGACGGCCAACATCCGGCCGACCTCATTCCGACCTTCATGGCTGCCTCCATCGCAGCCTCGGACGCTATGGTCCTTGGCGTGCCAGTGTTCGATGCGGGCGCGCCAAAGCTGCGCGTACATGGCCGCAGAGTCTCCAACGGCTGGGCCAATCTGGAGACCCTGTGGAGGGGCGTCGGTGATTCCCTCTACGGCTTCCGCGTCTATCCCATTGAGCCCCTGCGCCAGGTGATGCGTGGCCAACGCTGGATGCGCCGCTTCGACTTCGATCCCGAGGCGGTGGTGCGCCTGTGCTGGCGTGGCGTCCGCCCAATTAATCTGCCAGCGCCGGTCAAATATCTTGCCCCCGATAAAGGTGGCGTCTCTCATTTTAGCTATCTGCGCGATAATGCGCTGCTGACTTGGATGCACATCCGGTTGATCCTGGGTTTCCTAATGCGGTTACCCGTCCTCCTTTTGCGCCGGTTGAGCAGAGCATGAACATGCGGGAGCCGTCTCAGCGCCGCGCGCAAATGCCGATCCCCCGGCTCGCCATCCAACGGCGCAGACCTGGAGTCGTGATGACGGTGCTGAAAATGGCCATCAACATCAGCATGGCTAAGATGCCCAGCTGATAGGTGGCGATCGCCGATACGAAGATGCCGGCGAGCTGGACACCGAGCAAATTGTGAGTGAGCTTGCCGCGGCCGACCTTTGCGCCGATCGGCACCGGATCAGCCTGGCTGATGCGGATGAGGAGCTTCATGAGCGGACGCACGGCCAGCCACCAGAAAACAGCAGTGCCTCGGCCTGATATACGGCTACGGCCTGCGCAGCGGCCGTTATATCATGCCTCCGTTCACCGAGATGATCTGGCCCGTGATGTAGTTGGCCTGCTCGGAAGCGAGAAACCCCACCAAGTCAGCCACTTCTGCAGGTTGGCCGGCCCGCTTCATGGGCACCATGGCCGCGATGGCCTTCTCGTCGAAAACGCCCTCGATCATGCCGGTCTCAATGATCCCCGGGGCCACCGCGTTCACGGTGATGCCCCGGCTGGCGAGTTCCAGCGACAAGGTCTTGGTTGCGGCGTGCAGCCCCCCTTTGGCGGCCGCGTAGTTCACTTGCCCGCGGTTCCCCGTAAGTCCGGCAATGGAGGTGATGTTGACGATGCGCCCCCAACGGCTGCGGATCATAGGCATGGTTAACGGCTGCGTGACATGGAAAAAGCCGTGAAGCGACACGTCCAGGACCTTGTGCCACTGGCCGGCGCTCATGCCGGGGAAGACGGCATCGTCATGCAGGCCCGCATTGTTGACCAAAATCTGAATCGGCGACTCCGCGACCAGGGCCTCAAGGACGATGCGGCTGGCTTCGGCGTCGGTCACATCGAAGGCGATGGCCTCAGCCGCGCCGCCGGCCAGGCAAATTTCTTCCGCCAGCGCAGCGGCCTTGGCCCGGTTCCGGTTGGCATGGACGTAGACGTAACAGCCGTCAGCAGCCAGCCGCCCACAGATCGCCGCACCGATGGCTCCGCTGCCGCCGGTAACGACGGCGCGCTTCATGGCTGCTTCCCCAGTTTCGCCGCATCCAGCACCACGGTGACGCGACCGCTCAACAGCAGACGTTCCGCAGCGGAAATCGTGAAGCCGTAAAGGATTGTGTTTTCGTTGCCGTAGAGGTGCTCGGCCTCCACGGCCAGATCGGCGTCGATGTCATCCAATCGCGCGACGAGCAACTCGACCTCGCGCACGCTGGTGAGATAACCGGCGCGTGGCGGAAAATCGGTCGCCGCCAGCAGGACGCCATGGGCAGCCATGGCCTGGGCGGCGTACTCGATCCCGCATGCGGCCCCCAGCCGGCCGTGGGAACGCAGGGGGTTGTGCCGGGCGCGGTGGCTCGTGGCCGTGCAGCGGATACGCCGGGAGTCCCAGTCATCGATGTGGTCCAGCAGACACATGCCGCCCTGGTGCGGTAGGTGAACCAGCAGCCAGGCGGGCCCTAACTGCATGGCTGGACATCCACTGCCAAACTGAGCGGCTCCAGGTATTCCAAGATCACCCGACCGCCACCGCCCCGCGCGATCCTCTGCAGCAGGGGAAGGCCACGAGCCGAGGGGATCTGGCTGCGCAGGGCCTCCAGGTCCGGATTCGCCAGTCGGTCCACGGACGCGTCCACCAACTCGATCTGCAGGCGAGCAAGGGAGTGGGGACCTTTAGCCGGCATCAACGCCAGGGCCAGCCCGAAAGCAGACGGAAGTGGTCGCTTGGCCTGGAGCGGCTCCGGGTTCGGCGCCTCGTAGGTCACCAGGAGGGTGCCAATTCTCTCAATTGCTACCTGGGTGAGTGCCTCTAGCAAAGCCGCGCCGACGCTGCCATCATAGGCGCACAACACCGTGGCCGGGGTCATGGCGCCGGACGCAATGCCCCAGTAGCCGGCCGCGGCGTTATGGACCGAATTGTGAAAGCGGGTGGGGGAGATGTGCCGATCCTCTGACGCCAACACCCGACAGATGGCGTCGCAATTATCGCCGTCCGCGCCGGAAGATGAGAACACGGTAGCCAGTTGTTTGGAATCCAACTGCGCGTTGGCGATGGCCTCTTGCGCCACAGCGAGGGCGACCTTGACGGCCAGACCGACGCGGCGGCGTTCGGGGGAGGCAGCGCCACAGGGGGCGGCACAGCGATCGGCCGCGGCTCGTAGTTGGTGGCGCCGGTCAGGATAGACTTCGCCTCAGCCCAGTTGTCCAGGCCCGGGCCCAGCACGCCGACTCCACCGATCCAGCCGTTGAGCTTAGTCATGGTGGGGAATGTCATGTCAGCCTGCCCTTCCCAGCGCCAAGCTGCAATTGGTGCCACCGAAGCCGAAGGAATTGCTCAGCACCCGGCAGGGGGCGATATCACTGTTGGCGGTCAGATATCGGATAGGTATGCCGGGATCGAGGTGGCGGGTGTTGATGCCCCCCGGCAGAAAGGCATGTTGCAGGGCCAGGGCGCACACGACGGCCTCCAGACCGCCCGCCGCCCCGAGGGTATGCCCGGTCGCGCCCTTGACCGAGCTGCATGGCGTCCGATCGCCGAACAGCGCGACCACCGCCTTGCCCTCAGCAGCATCGTTACTGGGCGTCGCGGTGCCATGCAGGTTGATGTAGTCGATGTCTACCGCCTGCAAACCGGCCGATTCCAGGGCAGTCGCCATAGCCATCTGAGCACCCAGACCGTCGGGATGGGGAGCGGACATGTGATAGGCGTCGCTGGACTCGCCGGTACCCAGCAGCAAGACAGCGTCGGTGTCGAGGTGCTCTGCCGGCCGCTCCACCAGCACGAACGCCGCGGCCTCGCCGATGGACAGGCCCTTGCGGTCTATATCAAAAGGACGGCATGGCTCCGGTGAGAGCAACTCCAGAGAACTGAAGCCGTAAAGGGTCGTCAGGCAGAGCGAGTCCACACCACCCACGATGGCAGCGTCGATGACACCGGCCGCTAGCATGCGGGCGGCCGAGGCAAACACTTTAGCGCTGGAAGTGCAGGCGGTGGAGACGATCACGGATGGCCCCTCAAGGCCGAAATAGTCGCGAACGAAGCCCGCGACCGAGTAGGTGTTGTGGGTGGTACGGTAGATAAAGTCCTCTGGCAGGGCGCCAGTGTCGGGGTCCCGACGTCGGTACGCCTGCTCCGTCTGCAAGATGCCAGCGGTGCTCGTGCCGAGCAAGATCCCCACCCGCCGCCGGCCATGCCGGCCAATGGCCGCTTCGACGGCAGAGCTGAAGCCGTCCTGTCGCAACCCCAGAAAGGCAAGGCGATTGTTGCGGCATTCGTATTCCGCGAGCGCGGCGGGCAACGGGGTATCGTCCACCGCCGGTACCTCGCCGACGTGCGTGTCGAGATCGCGTACCGTTTCGAACTGGCACGGAGCTAGGCCGCCGCGGTGCTGGCGCAATGCGCTCAGCATCGCTTCCAGGCCGCACCCTAGGCAACTGCTGGCCGTAAAATGGGAAAGGTGGATCGGGGTCACGAGGAAATTTTGGCTGTTCGATGTTGCACTGACCTAGATTCCTGCACTGGCCTTGTCACCCAACCGGGCGATCAGCATAACGTTGGCGAAAGGGAGAGCACCGTTCATTGGGACGGTGCCGACCCGAAAGCCCAGTGCCTCCAAAGCCTGGACCCAATCGGACAAGCGGCGGCAATGCAGGCGGAGCAGGCCGTTGCCGCGACAGAAGACCACCGCACGGTCGACCCAGTTGCTCAACTGAAACCTCAGACCGGCGTCGGCGTCCCCCACGCGGGCCAAGAAAAGGCCGTTGGGCGCTAGGGCGGCACGTACCCGTCGCAGGACGTCGTCCTGCGACGCGCCATCGATATAATGCACCGCGTCCATCATGATCACCACATTGACCTGGCCAAAGTCCACAAGGCGCATGTCGCCCTGTTCAAATCGAACCGGCCCTTCGACGGCGAGCCGCGCGCGCCTCACGTCGCTACGCGAGAGATCGACGCCGCGGATGTCCGCGACCAGCGGGGGGGCAGGCCACCCCTCCGGCCAGTCACCTGCATCATACAATCGGCGTGCCGACAGCAGCCAGGCCGCGAGCAATCCCTGGCCGCAACCCAGATCCAGGATTTGGGCGTCTCCTGGAAACAGCCCGAGCCGCAGCAGGCCAATGAACATCGGATCCCTGCCCAGCTTACCGCGGGCGAAATGATAAGCGAATCGACCCGCGGCCCGATAGGGCTCGCTCGCCTGCGCGATGAGCCGCGCGCACATCGTCTCGGGGTGTATGGTCACGGGTGGCGGGTCACGGGTGGCGAGTCATGGAGGGGGTCATGGCGTGGATGCATCCAGGGCCGCGCGCAGGGTGATGGTCTTCAGGCCGGCAGCGGCGGCCGCTTCCAGGACACGAGGCAAAGCGGCCAAGATCACCGGTCGTCCGGCGCCGGTCCGGGCGGCGTTGCCATCATGCAAGAGCAGGATGTCGCCGGCGCCGAAGCCATTGGTCAACCGACGGAAAACGACATCGGCGTCCCCGATTCGGGTGTCGTAGCCGCGCCGGGTCCAGCTGGCCAGATAAAGGCCCTGCCGGGCCAGGATCGGCTCCAGAAATGGATTGCGCAGCCCGGCGGTGGGACGAAAGAAACATGGCCGCTGGCCGGTGACGGCGGCCAGGTTGTCCTGCCCGGCCTGGACCTCGCGGAACATGCGGCGCGGCCCAAAGGTGGCGAAGTGATGGTGATGGTACTGGCTGTGGTTTTCGACCGCGTGACCCCGCCGAACAATTTTCCGACAAAGCTCGGGATGGCGCTGAGCCCTTGACCCGATGCAGAAAAAGCTGGCGCGGGCATCGAAGCGATCGAGTAGCTCAAGCACCTGCGGCGTCACCACCGGGTCAGGACCGTCATCGATGGTGATCGCGATATGCCCTGCCGCCGCGGCTGGCGGCAGTCGCACCCAGTTGGGGCCGAGGGCCCGGCTACGCGGCCAGAGGCCGGCAGAGGTGAGGGCCAGGTGGTTAGCGGCCAACGCACCCAGGCCCCAGGGCCAAAGCCCGGGCTGCAACGCAAGCAACCCCAGGATCCCGGCATGCAGGGCGAAGGTACCTTGCAACAAGGGTGTAGGACGCCACTGACGGGGGGCATGGGCAGGTGGCAAGGCCTTCACGCCCGCCGCGCAAGGATCGCGGAAAAGGCCAGGGCAAGGATAGCGCCGGGACCGACCGTGGAGCCAATGGCGCTGAGTACCGGCACGCTGGAAAACGCCAGGATTCCAAAGCCGACTACGGTAGTGCTAACCGCCAGCAGCAGGGAGGCCAGCGTCCGCGGCGAGATTCCGCCTCCAGCAGCCCCCCGGTCGAAGAACAGCGCATAGTTGGAACCGACGGCCACCACAAGCAGCATGCCCACCAAGTGCAGGATCGTGAGTTGCTGACCGGCCAGGACCAGGCCGGCGACGACCACCGCGACGGCGGCGACCAGTGGGGCAGCGATGCGGAACACCCGGGCAGGGGAACGGGTGACGGCAAACAGCAAGCCGAGGATCGCGGCCAAGCCTGCGAGCGACAGCAGAATGGCCTCGCGCAGATAGCCTTTGTACAGGCGGTTGGACTCGCCCTTGAGGTCCACAAAATGGACACCGGCCAAACCCGTCTCCGCAAGGGCCGCTCGCACGCGTTCCACATCAAGACCCTGGGTGGCCCCGTCCCGTAGCGGCAGCAAGGCGGTCCAGCGCCCCTGTGACTGCAACAGCAAAGCATCCACCCCCTCAGCCAGGGACGTGCCTTGGATGTCGCTCAGGCTCAACGTCGCCTGGCTGCGAGCCTTCGCCACGTCTGCAAAGAACGGCTCGAAGCGATCCGGCTGCAAGGGCAGTCCGGCAATGGCCGCCTTGAAACAACGACGCAACTCCTCGTCGGGCGGCAGGCTGGCCTGGCGCTGGCTCTGGGTCGCCTGGCTGGGCAGGTAGGCGGCGGGGCTTTCGAAGCCATCGATGACGCCAGCGGCTTCCAGCCGCCGGAGCGCCGCCGCAACGCGCTCGCTGTTGGCGAGTACCACGTCCTGCTCAGTGCCAATCACCACTACCAGATAACGAACGTCCGGGGCGCCCAGGTCAGCCCGCATGGCCGTGTCGAGGGCCTGATCGGCGAAAGGCACTGGACTCAGGGCCGCCAGCTCTCGACTCCACAAGTCGCCGTGTTTCGCCGCGAGTACGGTGCCGGCGGCCACGAACAAACCCAGAACTGCCCAGCGCAGGCGGCCCGCTCGCTCGACCCAGACACCAAGGCTTCGGCCGATGGCGCTGACATCGCGCACACGAAGCTCCCGCGGCAAGAGATGCGGGAGGACGAAACGGGTAACCAGGGCGGCGGTGACCAACCCGGTGATGGCGTAGAGGCCCAGTTGGGCCAAGCCCGGGAAGCTGGAAAAGAGCAGAGAGGCAAAGCCGAATACGGAGGTGAGCACGCCGATCCGAATCGTTGGCCAGAAAGCCTCAGCCCAGTGGCTCTGCGTCTCGCTGACTGCGCTTGCCGCCCATTCCGACTGCAGGAGGAGGTAAATAGAGTAATCCACCGCCTCGCCGATTAGGGCGGCCCCGAAGCCCAAGGTGACGCCATGAACCACCCCGAATCCCAGGCCGACTGCCGCCGCGCCGGCCAATGCCCCGGAAAGCACGGGCAACAGGCCCAACAGCAGCGCCATCGGAGAGCGGTAGACCAGCAGGAGGAGGGTGATGATGATCAGGCCGCCGAGGCTGGAGAGGCGTATCACCTGAGTCTTGATCGCGGCCCGTGCCGCTACGGAGAACGGGCCGGGACCGGTCAGAACCAGCCGCATGTCAGGCTCAGCCGCTGTCCGAAAGGCCGCTCGGGTCGCCGCGACCGCGTCGGACTGCCCATCCGTATCTGCCCCCTCGGCTCGGGTGCGGGCCAGGAGCAAGGCACGTTGGCCGTCCCGAGAGACCCAGACGCCATCAGCCGTTTGCGGCCGATGGCTGCTGCCCATGGTGTCCAGCAACTGCATGAGCTCGCCGGTGGGATCGCGCGGCAGCAAGGCCTTGCTGAACAGCCCGACGGAGGTGGCAAGCAGGTCGATGCTGTCCTGGACGCCTGCACGCAGGCCATCCACCGTAAAGCGGTCCGCATTCACCGCCGGGCTCAACAGATACCGGTTCTCGAACAGGATCTCGCGGTCCCGCTCCAACCCCAGCGCTTCGCCGTTGGCAATGTGCAGGAACCGGGGATCGGCGCGCAGGGTGGCGGCCAGGTTGCGCGAAGCGCGGGCGCGGGCTTCATGGTCGCTCCCCTCGATGCCGATCAAAATCAGGCGGGAGGCGATTCCGGACTTGAGCTGGTCGATGAGAAGCCGCTGCTCCTCAGTGGGGGTGCGCGGCAAAAAGGCGGACAAGTCAGCCGTGTAATTCGCCCGACTCACCAGCCAGAGACAAACGAACAGCAAGGCCAACCAAAGGGCAATCACTGTGCCGCCACGCCGACTCATCGCGGAACGCCCTTCTGGACACTCATCACCGAGCGGTCCCCGTCGGCCTGCAGAATCTCTATGGTGCGAACCCCGTCCCGCGCCCCATCCATACGGATGCGGGCGATCACGCTGCGCACCCGCGTGTCCAGCGGCGTCAGCACCAGGGCCCAGCGCTCGCGGGTACCTTCGAGACCGAGGTGATAGACCCGCTCCAATGCCTTGCGGTCGCCGGCCAGGGTGGCGCGTATGCTATCGATCATGCCCGCCACTTCCGGATAGTCCTTGAGCCGCAATGCGTGCTTCTGCGTCTGACGCTCGACGGTGAGAACATCGCCGTCCAGCACCAGGGTTTCGACCTTCGGCTTTAGCGTGCGTTTCTCCATGCGGCCGGGCGGAACGAACAACAGCTCGCCGGACGACTCGACGGGCTGATCCAGGATGGAAATGTATTTCTTCTCGGTGAAGGTGGCCGTCCCGTGCTTGTTGTTGGCCAACGCGGCCATGAGCTGGCCGATGGTGAACTGGGCGGCCGGCGCCGACAGACTGAAACCCAGCGCGAGAACGGCGAGCATCCCCCTCCCGGCCAAGCGGTGCATGGGGCTGGTCATGAAGGGTCGCGGCCACCACCCGGTGGCTGCCGCCAGAAATCGAAGAAATTTAACCAGTTGAACGGTTCGGCGCGACAATATCGCTCCAGACTGGCGGCATAGGCGGAGACCGCTTTGTGAATGGCGGCATCCCGTTCAATGCGCTCGACGCCCGTGAAGTCGGCGAGAGGCTCGAAATGGACGGCATAACGGTTGCCCCCCAGATAGAGGCCGCACATGAACAGCACGGGACGCTTGAGCATGGCAGCCAGGCGCATGGGGCCAACAGGAAACGCGGCCGTTTCACCGAGAAATTGCACCGCTAGGCTGGGGTCGTCGTCCAGCGTACGATCCCCCAACACACCCAGCACCATGCCCGCATCCAGCCGAGCCTGCACTTGGAGCATGGAATCGAGCTGGCCCAGGGGAATGATGTCCTGCGCAGCAACAGGGTTGACGGCGGCCAGAGCGGCATTGATCTTGGCGGCATTTTCCTCGTACATCACCATCGTCACCTGCAGACCGGGCCGTCGCCGGGCCACGGCGCGCACCACCTCGAAGCTACCCATGTGGGCACCGATCAGAAAGGCGCCCCGCCCCGCGGCCAGCACGGCTTCGATTGCCGGCGCGCCGTGCACCTGGATGTCGAACAGATCAAAACGGTCGTTGAGCAGGTAAACGCGATCGTGGGTGCAGGAGGCGAAGCTGTGGACATGCTTATAGAGCTCGGCCAGACGTGGTGCCCGCCCAAGGGCTCGCGTCAGGTATGCGCGGGACGTACGCCGGGCAGCCGATGCAAAAAGCAGGAAGTAGAGGCTGATGCCTAATAGCACGACGCGAGCCAGCCGGCGCCCAAGGCCTAGCGAGATCCAGGTCATCATACGAAGCATGGCCATGTTGCTGCGCTCCGGGCGCCGCACCCATTCGGCCTGGCGAACGAAATCGGGAACGCTCACGGCGCGCCATCGACCGGATGGTTTACTGCGAAGGCGATCGTGCCGCTGGCTGCCACCCGCTCACCAGCTACGACCTCGAAACGGAAAACACCCGCTTCCGTAGCCGCATAGTTGAGGCGCAGGGCCTCGCCCGGCTCGATTGGGCTTGGAAACTTGGCCGACCTGATCTGACCGGCAGCGAGCGCAAGCCCCTCGTGTGCAGCCAGCGTATGCAGGGCCTCGTCCAGCAGCACCACACCGGGCAGGATGGGATTGCCGGGGAAATGGCCCGCATAGGCCCGGTGATCGGCTGCGACGAACAGGGGCAGGCTAAGGCCCGTCATACCGGGATGCCGTTTACGGATTGCGACCTCAAGGTCACCAGAAGCGCCTGCGCGGCGTGGTCCGGCAGCTTCCCGGCTGCATTGCGCGGCAGGGCATCGACGAACAGCAGCGGTCGGGGAAGAAAGACGGGATCGATGCGTTCGCGTAGAGCCTGCTTCAGGGCGGCAGGCGTCAACTCCGGCGCCACCACCAGGGCGGCAGGGCGGCGGACACCTCCCGTAGCGTCATCACCGTCGTCCGGCGGCAGGAGAAATACGCCGTCCCGTACGCCCGTAATGGCGTTGAGCTGGTAATTGAGATACCCGAGCGAGGCCCGTTTACCGGCGATGTTGACGAGATCGGCGTTGCGACCATAGAGCAGGAAACGGGTCGGGTCCGCGTCCACGAGCTCAATGACGTCGTTCAGCGGTGTCGGTACCTCGATGTGTCCGCCCTCTGCCCACGCCGCCGTTCCCTCGCAACGCAGTCGGATATGCGAAAAGGTCTGCCAGGCTTCGCCAGACGCGGTGCGTCGGGAAGCAATCTGGCCGGTCTCGGTACAGCCGTAAATCTCGACCAACGGGGCCGCGAAGCGGGTCTCCGCATCGACGGCCAGGTCTCGCGACAGGGGGGCGGCAGCGGACAGTAGCAGGTCTACGGCTGGCAGGGCGGTCTGCTCAACCAGGAGCGCGCGCAAGTGGTAGGGCGTCGTGACCAGCACTCGCGGCCTGGGCAGCGCTTTCATCTCCGCGCAGATATCAGCTGGATAGAAGGGGCGCTCGGCGTGTAAGGCCGCACCGCTTTGCAAGGGCATGAATACAGTGGATTCCAGACCGTACATGTGCTGGGCCGGCACTGTACCCACAATGGCGTGGTTGCGCGTGACGCCCAATCGTTCTGCCTCTGCTCGCACGTTGCGCACCAGGCTGCCCCAGCGTTTGACATGAGGCTCTGGCAGGCCGGTGGATCCGGATGTGAACACCTGGGCGATGACCTGCTCGCAGCGGACGTTGGGGATGACGGCGTTAGCTGCGGGGGTCCGCGTACGGTCCGGATAGCGGCAGATGGGCAGGTCGACGGCATCGGCATCCTGGTCGACGATACAAAAGACATCGGGCGCAATCCGATGCATCTGCCGGACCATTTCCGGGGTGCAGGTGGAGGGCAACAGGCTGACCCGGCCCGTAACGATGCAGGCCGCTAGGGCGACGGTGAAACGGTAGTGGTCGTCGCACAGATTGAGCACATGCCGCCCCGGGAGCAATGCCGCGGCAACCTGGGCAACATCGCTCAGAAACTGCCTGACGCTGACAGGAACGCCGTGGCGCCGGGCCATGACGTCATCAAGGTGGTGATGGGCGATCAGCGGCAAGGTCGGCATGGCGACGCAAGATGGCAGCCTAAGGGATTTGCGGGGATGCGCCAGAGGATACCTTCGGGATTGTCCTGAAGGCGAGGATGCTTTTCATGATGCTGTGTCGCTCTAGATGCGGCAGTTTTCGCAGGCGCACCAGGTACTCGGCGACAAACATGAGCGCAATCAGCGGAGGCGACAGAAAATTGGCGAAGGTCGACCAAGCCTCAATGCTGCAAGACCAGAACAGAATGGAGGAAACCAGGCCGACGACAAGAAAGAACAACATCCATGCCAGCGTGACCTGTCGCGTATAGCGGACCACGTCGGGAACAAGGCTACCGCGTACCGCTTCGGCGAAACGGGTGCAAAGAGGCTGCCGTCCCCGCGCCAGGGAGAGGCCAAACAGGGCAGCCAGCATGACGTTGATGCCTGCGTGCTGGATGAAATAGACCCAGCCGAAGTTTCGCTCGAGCGCCTCCCAGAACCACCACAGGAGAGCGCACGCGACGGCGCACAGCAGAAGCGTGGCCAACCGCCCGGCTGAGCGCCAGGTCAGCCAGATCAGGATGGCCAGGGGGGGCGTCAGGGAGACGGCAACCCCCAGGGACGGAACGGTGGTGGCCGCCGACGTGGCTGCGCTGAAGTACGCCAGCAGGGGATAGGCGATGGCCCCGGCAGCAATGGCAGTCCAGCGGACCGCGCGGACCAGGGTCAAGGTCATTTAGTCCTGGCCGCCCCAATGTGCTCGGTGAGGCTGGCGAGAGAACTGAAGATCCGGACATTGTCCGCATCATCCGCACGCAACTGGAACCCGAAACGCTTGGAAACGACCAGGGCCAGTTCCAGGATATCGATGGAATCGAGGCCCAATCCCTCGCCGTACAGGGGGGCGTCCGGTTGGATATCTTGCGGACTCATGTCGAGATTGAGGGCAGCGACGATGAGCCTGGCGACCTCGGATTGCAGCTCATGATTGGCTTCAGACATGGTGATTTCGCATCAATGGTTAGGCGGACTGGCACCGACAACGGCGAGCCGGCACCCGTCGTAGGTGAGAAACACCGGACGTCACCTCGGCAATCATCGCCAATCTCATCCGAGAGCGCCGTTAGCAACCGGGTAACGGACTGTAAACGAAGAGAGCAGCGGCCCGCGTCAACCTGCTCACAGGCACAAGACGTCCTTGCCGGAAACGCACCCCAGGCGCAGGCCGTTGAGTTGGCCTGTCGAACCCGGCAACCGGCCTTGCCGTTGGGCGCGGGCGGCTTCTCAGCCTGCCCACACGGACGCAGGCCAACCCGTCCGACCCCGCGGCTCGTCGACCTAGGGCGCAGTGCGTATCCTACCACCGCTGTCCCTCGTCAAGGTCAACTTAGAGCGAAAACCGTCAAAGTGAGGGCATGAACACCGAAAGCCCCAGCTATCGCGGTTACCGTTACCCGCGAGAGATCATCAGCCACGCCGTGTGGCTCTACTTTCGGTTCTGCCTCAGCGTTCGTGATATTGAGGATCTGATGGCAGAACGAGGCCCATGCGCAGCGGTTCCTCTCCGTACACGCGGCGGTCGGCAATCTGTTCCGGCTTGGACGTCATCTGATGCGGGCGGCTCACCACCGGTTACTGCGTTCCAGAGCTTTCGACCGCTGGCAGGAGGTGACGTTTGCCTGGTGAAAAGGTAACCATGGACAATCGGGGCCAGGGTTGACGGTGTCCCGCCTAGTTGACAATACCCTCTGGGTTGTTGCGGTGGCGTGACCGGAGTCGACAGCTATACTAGACGGCATGGTATGATAGCAATGCACGCAAACTAGACAGTCTAGTCTAATTTATTGGAATGGTGACTACGGAAAAGCAAGCGACACAACGCGCGGGCCGTCCCCGGAGCGAGGAGAAACACAACGCCATCCTGCTGGCCGCGACCCGTCTATTCCTAAAACAGGGACTCCAGGGCACTAGCATGGATGCAGTGGCGCGGGAGGCAGGTGTCTCGAAGCAGACCGTCTATTCCCATTTCAGTAACAAAGATGATCTTTTCCGTGCCTGCATTAAGGCTAAGACCGCCTCGTACGGATTTGAGGAGGGACGGCTTCCGGTCAGTGCCGATCGGCGCGAGAAGCTGTTCATGTTGGTCAAAGGCTTCATGACCCTGATCTTTGATTCGGAGGTCGTGGCCATGCACCGGATAGTGGCCGGCGAGGCGGCGAGCTATCCCCAGATTGCCTCCCTCTTCTTCGAAAGCGGACCCGCAGCGGTGAAACGTGCAATCGGCCAGTGTCTAGAGCGGATGGTCGAGACCGGCGATCTTGTGATCCCGGACATCGAGTATGCCTCCTGGCTGCTGCCCAACATGGCTTTCGGAACCTTTCATGTACGGCTTCAATTCGGTCTGATCGACCGAGTGCCCGAAGGTGAGTTGGATGCCCATCTGCAGCAGGTGGTGAACGATTTCCTGGCGCTGTACGGAACATGATCTAAGCGCCTCGGCGGTGACGCGATCTAGTTCCCGCATACAGTTCACCCTAGCCCAACTTCCGCAACTCAGCGGTTTAGGCGAGCATAACTGATTGATAACCGCAGAGCGGGCTCGAAAGGTCGGCACTACAAGCCGGCCTCTGGGTCAGGCGACTTTGGCGGGTTGTGACTGGATGCGCGGAGGCGGTTGGTCGGGCAGCGTGAGCTTCAGTTGGGAGAGCAACAGCTTCTGGTCGGCATCAGGCTGGGTATAGCGGGGCAGGATCAGAACCCGGCCATCGGTGGTCGGCACACGCACGTCGACCATCTGCATCGGCGTGAGTTTCTCCAGCGCCGCACGCGGAGTCAGGCCCGGGGCCAAGGCCTTGAGGCGATACTTCAAGGTGACCTGCAGGCAGTAGGCGATGTAGGCCACGAAGATATGGGCCTCGATGCGCTCATCGATGACGCGGATGACCATCCGCTTGCTGCCGATATCGTCGACCTTCAGCGCGACCACCTCCGCGGCACGCAGTCCGGCGCCGTAGGCCACCGACGGGGCAGCCTTGTACTTCAGCCCCGGGGCCGCCTGAAGAAACCGCTCGACCTCCTCGCGACCGAGCACCGTCGGCAGCTTGCGCGGCTGGTGCACATGGCCCATCTTGGCCACCGTCACGCCCGGGGAATACGTCGAGTGCGCCGGGGCCTGGACCAACAACCGCAAATACGGCCTCCAGTTCAAGACCCGGCACCTGCGGGTCGTCCCCGCCGACCACGCTGGAAGGCATCGAGAAGTACCTGGGCTCGGGCATGGTCAGGGGCATCGGGCCGCATTTCGCCCGCAAGCTGGTCCGCGCCTTCGCCGAGCAGGCCTTCGACATTATCGAGCAGGAGCCGGAGCGACTGCTGGAACTGGAGGGCATCGGACCAAAGCGCAGGGAACGGGTGGCCGAGTGCCTGGATGCGGTGAGCGAGCTCACGGACGAGACACTTGAGGCGCTCGCGAGCGGTGAGATTGGTTGATCGAGAAATGGAAAGGACGACAGAGCTGCTGGTGGCGTTGCATCAGGGTCTGCGACGCCTGGGACCGGGAAGTGCCGCATGCACCTTAAAGGCCCTGGCACTGTGTGCGGATCTGCCGCCGGCGCCGGACATGCTCGATGTCGGCTGCGGGACCGGCGCCCAGTCCCTCGTACTGGCCTCAGCTACCGGCGGTTGCATTATCGCGACGGACCTGATCGCCGCCTTCCTGGGGCAACTCCCTGAACGCGCCGTGGCGATGGGCCTGGAAGGGGGAAGGGCGGATCCAGACGGTTGCCGCGGACATGCACTGCCTGCCGTTTCGGGACGGCAGCTTCGACCTGATCTGGAGCGAGGGTGCGGCTTACATCATGGGTTTCGACAAGGCGCTGAGCACCTGGCGCGCCTTGGCGAGACCGGGGGGCTACCTGGTCGTCTCCGAGCTGTCGTGGTTCCGGCCGGACCCGCCGGCCGAGATCAGCGACTTTTGGGAGCGCCACTATCCGGCCATACGCGGTGTCGAAGAGAACCTTGCCGCTGCGCAAAACGCGCGCTGGATCGGCGTGGGACACTTTCCCCTGCCGGCGGAGGCATGGGATCGCTATCATTCACCGCTGAAGCATCGCCTTGCGGTCTTCCGTCGGTCCTATGCCCAGGATCCGGCTGCCCGGGGGGTGGCCGACATGACCGAGCGGGAGATCTCGCTCATGCAACGGTATGCCGATTTTTGCGGCTATGAGCTGTTCGTCCTGCGCCGCGCTGAGCAGAATCCGCGAGAAGGCAGCGCTACCTGTTAATGCGACTCGTGCGAGCTGCCTCTGCGGAGATGCCGACGATGTTCGGCAGCTTCTGGCGCGTGAGGATCTCGGGCGGGGTCTTGATGACGGTGACCGTCTGTTCGCCCGTAAACGTCGTTGTTCCCGGATCGGCGACGACCGAGGAAAACGGCGCAATGCAACAGAGTAGGGCGGCCGGAAGGCCGCCGGTCCGGTGGAAGGGGTGCGTTCTCCTCATTATTCTCCCATTAGCCGCTTTATCATAGCCTGCGCTTACCCGGTACAGCACCTCGACGGCGTCGCGATCGGCACCGAACATGATGGGGTCATTCCGGCTCCTCACCAATCTTCCCCAAGGCCCTCTTGGATGCCCGCTGCAGGTATTCGCGGAGTGCGACGGCGTTGTTGTGCACTGGATCGCGGGCGGCGAACAGTAGGGTCAGCCGACCGCCACGGGAGGTTTCCGCAAGGGCGGACGACGCCTCGTGCTTCGCGTCGAGCTCGGCAAAGTACCGCTCCTTGAAGCCCTCCCAACGGCTGGGATCGTGCGCGAACCATTGCCGCAGCGCCTTGCTGGGGGCAAGCTCCCGCCACCAGCCGTCCAGACGGGCCTGCTGCTTGCTGATGCCCCGCGGCCAGAGGCCGTCCACCAGGACGCGTGTTCCGTCCCGGGCGGTCGGAGGTTCGTAGATGCGGCGCGTTCGGATCTCCATGAGCACAGTCTATGCGTCTGGTGCGCTTTGCGAACGCTTTCGACAAGAGCGGCGCGTTTTCGTCCGGGGCACCGATCCAAGAGAGAATCCGTTCTGGATGCGATGTGTTGCAACCCCGCGGCCATCGCGAGCGCCTCACCAAGAAGCCGGGTTGAGCGGTCGCTCATTGGGGCACGAACAGCTCCAACTGCCTCGCCGTGAGCCGCGCAAAGCTGTTGCCGAGGAAATGCAGGATTCCGTCGGCGACGGGGGCCAGCTGTCGATCCAGTTAGTGCTGATAATCGATGGCGCTGGTGCTCGCGGAAACGGGTTCGGGGCCGTTGACCGTGATGAGGTAGCGGACAATACGGCCCGGGTTCTCAAGCTTGCGGGCGGCCTGGACATGGGGCGGGACATTGCGGCGATAGGCATCCAGGGGCTGGCTCAGGCGCTTTTAGTAGACGAACTGATCGTCGAGTGCACCGGATTTAAGCTGTGCGACCGTCTCGCGGACGAAACTCTCCCACTGGTCTCGAAAAAAGACACGGCGGTCGTGTAAGCGGCGGTCTTCGCTGTACGACCGGTCTCATAGCAGCTTCTCGATCGCGGACACGACCTTGTCGCTTTCCGGCGACGTGACGCTGGTGTAGTAGTCGACGACGTTTCCGTCGCGGTCGATGAGGTATTTGTAAAAGTTCCAAGACGGATAAGCTCCCGCCTGTTCTGCCAAAACGCGGAACAGAGGATCCGCCGCCCCTTTTTTGACGCTGACTTTCTCGAACATCGGAAACTCGACCGAGTAGGTCAGACGGCAGAACTTGTTGATTTCTTTCTCTGTGCCTGGTTCCTGGTTGCCGAAATCGTTGGACGGGAATCCCAGCACCACGAGGCCGCGATCTTTGTATCGCCGGTAGAGGGACTCCAGGCCCTCGTACTGGCCGGTGAAGGCGCACTTGCTTGCGGTGTTGACGACCAGTATTACCTTGCCTTTGTAGGCGTCGCACAGGTTGACGACCTCATCTCCGGCCAGACGCCGCTTCTCGAAGCTCAGCGCGGGTGAGCAGTCGTCCGCCCAAACGCCCCTGCCGCCAAGAACCAAGAACCCCAGTGTAAGCAGTGTCGCGATTGTCTTCATGGTTTACTCCAATTGAACAGATTAGGTCTCACTGGAAGGTGCGTTTCTCGGTTGTGATTTGCAATGGCGTACAGCCTTTGCACGGGAGGGAAGGGTCTCCTATGATGTGGAGGTCTGTACATCGATATTGAATAGGCTCACAAATGGCAACGGAGAAACACGAATCCAACTATCGCATCGGCGCTGTGTCGCGCCTTACCGGGATTCCGCCGGACACGCTGCGAGTGTGGGAGCGCCGATACGATCTGGTCGCACCCATGCGCTCGGAAGGCGGGGGTAGGCTGTATTCGCAGGAAGACGTGACCCGCCTCAGTATCATCAAGCGGCTCGCGGACAGCGGACACGCCATCGGAACCATTGCCGAACTCTTGCTGGACCAGCTGCACGAACGTCTGGCCGAAACCCGGTTCACGGATCGGGGCTTGCCAGCGTCTCAGTCCCTTCGACTGGCGATTGTCTGCACTGCCCTCTCGCAGCGCCTAAGAACGGATCTGGAGTCTGAACAAGGCGAGGGGATTGAGCCGGCAGGAAGCTATTGGGCCGCGAGGATTTGCTGAAGGCCGAACCTGCGCCTGATGTCGACGTGCTTCTCGTCGAGCTGCCGACGCTAGACAGCGGATCCGCCGCCGATATCCGCGAGCTCACCAGGCGGACCTGATTTTGTCGCTTTGTCATTTCGAGGAATACAGCGCCCGGTGCGAGAGTCAGAATCACGACGACGCGGCCCTGTATGCCTACCTGCATGTCACCACCGCCAAGGCGCGCAACCTCATGGCGCAGGCATGAAGAAGAGTGATAGAAGTCGAGGGAATCGACCTCGACGATATATCGGGCGAGATGCCATCCGAAGAAACGTTGCAGACAGCCGAGACCGTGGAACAGACGGGCTCCGCGGACCGCCAGCGTTTTTCATTCGTCTGCGGCTCAAGCCGGCCGCTCGAACAAATAGTGGCTGACCCACCATTGCTCGCCGTCGTCGAAGCCGAACAGCTCAGCGCAGGCCATAAAAAAGATGCGCCATCGCCACCACCATACAGGCGCGGCTTCTGTGCCGTAGGTGCGCTCGAGCAGCGGAAACAGGGTCTTGCGATTCCTGTCCATGTTAGCTAGCCAGGCGTTGAGCGTGCGCTGGTAATCCTTGCCGTTCCAGCGCCAGCGATCGACCAGCTTCAATCGGTCCTGGAACATCAGCGGAAGATCATCGCTCGGCATCATGCCGCCGCTGAAAAAATGCCGGGTCATCCAGTCGCTGGGCCCGCGATCCTCAAAGTCGTAGGGGACCTGCCGGTGACAGAAGATGTGCATGAAAAAGCGGCCTCCGGGCGTCAGCCAGCCGTGGATGCGTTCGAAGAGCTTGCGGTGGTTGCGCATGTGCTCGAACATCTCCACGGAGATCGCCCGATCGAACCGCTCCTCGGTCGCAAAGTCGTTCATGTCGCAGGTGATTACCCGCAGATTGCGGAGCGACCGCCTTGCGGCTTCCGCCTCGATGTAAGCACGCTGTGATCGGGAGTTAGATACCGCCAGGAAGTCGCTGCGGGGATAGCGCTCCGCCGCCCACAGACTGATCGAGCCCCACCCACAGCCCAGCTCAAGCACCCGCATCCCGTCCTGCAGATCCGCCCGCCGGCAGGTCTCGCTGATCGCGTCCTCTTCGGCTTGCTCCAGGGATGTCGTCTGGCCATCCCAGCGACAGGCGCTGTACTTACGCCTAGGCCCCAACACTTCCGCGAAGAAGGAGGCCGGGACCTCGTAGTGCTGCTCGTTGGCCTTGTCTGGAACAAGCGCGACCGGACTTTCATCCATCATAGCGACGAAGGATTTTTTCGTCTCGCTGACAGCATCTGAGCTCTCCGATGGCAGCTCTCTCAGCCGCTCTCTCAGCAATGCCCGGATGCCCGCCCGGATGAGGGTGTCTGGAATCATCCCGCGTTCGGCCAGGCGAATAACGGTTGCCGTCAGTTTGCTCATCGTCAGGTTCTCCCTCTCAGCGAGACTCGTCGTAAATTGCGTACGCTTATCACTGTGAACATATATTGCCTGGATCGAGAAAAAACAGTGTTTGGAACGTCAGGCGCCATGTATTGCTGTTTTGAAATGTGAATATGAGGTGAAAGCTGCGGTTTAGCGCTTGAAATCGAAGGGTATAGCTTTGATATTGCCCAGTACAAAAAGTATCAAACGTTACGACGGGAGTAGAAAATGGAGCCAAAGGAGCGTATCGCTGTCGTAGGCAGCGGGATTGCCGGCACCTCGATCGCCTGGATGCTGCGCAAGCAGTTCGCGGTGGCGCTGTTTGAGCGCAACGACTACTTCGGCGGTCACACGCACACGATCGTCGTCGACGAGAACGGCTCGAGCGTTCCCGTCGATACCGGTTTCATAGTCTATAACGAGCCCAACTATCCGCACCTGACGGGACTGTTCGACAGTCTCGGCATCAGAACGCGCGACACAGAAATGTCATTCGCGGCATCTGTCGGCGAACCCCGCATCGAGTATGCCGGCAGCGATCTGGACACCCTCTTTGCTCAGCGCCGCAATATTATCAGCCCCGGTTTCCTGGGAATGGTCTGGGATATCCTGCGCTTCAACAGACTGTGCAAAGAACGGTTGAGAACAGCTAGTTTCGGCGATCTTACGATCGGCGACCTGTTGCGGCGCGAGCGCCTTGGCGACCGGTTCCGCGATCACTACTTGTCACCGATGGCGGCTGCCATCTGGTCTTGCCCGCCCGCCACCATGCTCGACTTCCCGGCATCGAGCTTCGCCCGTTTTTTCGAGAATCACGGTCTTCTCGATCTGAAGAATCGGCCACAGTGGAAGACGGTTCAAGGTGGGAGCCACACCTACTTGAACCGTATGTTGGAGGACCTGGGACCAGGGGTCCGATGTGGTGACCCTGTGACATCTGTGACCAGGATGGGAGAGACGATCGAGCTTGCCGTTGCCTCCGGAGAACGGCTCGGATTCGACCAGGTGGTGCTCGCATGCCATGCGGACGAAGCCCTGGAACTGCTCGTCGATCCATTGCCGTCCGAGCGAAAGATCCTTTCTCGTTTTCAGTACCAGCCCAACCGAGCGCTTCTGCACACGGACGAGGGGCTAATGCCCCGCAGCCGTCGGGTGTGGTCGTCCTGGAACTATTTGGCTTCGCAGCCCGAAGATCAGGTGGACGCTGTGTCCGTCACCTATTGGATGAATCGCCTGCAAGGATTGAATAGCGCCAAAGATTATTTTGTTTCTCTGAACCCCCTGCACGAGCCCCGACCCGAAAGCCTGGTCGCGGAGATGACATACCATCACCCGGTCTTCGACACCGATGCGGTGAAGGCCCAAAAGCGGCTTTCCGCAATCCAGGGTCGGGATCGCATTTGGTACACGGGCAGCTATTTCGGATACGGTTTCCACGAGGATGCCCTGCGCGCCTCGGTCGAGCTTGCCGAGCGGTTCGGCGTGCGCGCTCCTTGGCTGTCGGTCGGCGATTCGCGCGCGGCGGGGGGGGGTCGGTGAGCACGCCTCACCGCATCTACTTCACCCGCGTCATGCACCGTCGGCTCGTGCCCGTGGAGTACCGCTTTTCCTACCGGGTATTCAGCCTGCTCCTGGACCTGGACGAGATGCCCGGGCCGGGTTTGAGAATCCTCTCCCTGAACAGGTTCAACCTGTTGAGTTTTTTCGAGCGCGATCACGGTCCTCGCGACGGCTCGCCTTTAAAGCCGTGGGTCGAGAATCTGTTGTACGGCAAGGGGATCGACATCGAAGGGGGCAAGGTACGATTGCTGAGCTTTCCCCGGGTCCTGGGATATGGATTCAATCCCATCAGCCTCTGGTATTGCCACCATCGCGACGGATCCCTGCGGGCCGTCCTAGTAGAGGTGAACAACACCTTCGGCGAGCACCATTTCTACCTGCTCAGCAATGGTGGTTCCCCCTTGAATTGGCCGGTTACGCAATCGGTCGAGAAGGTCTTTCATGTCTCGCCCCTTATGGGTATGAAAGCTAGCTACGATTTCCGTCTCGCCGAACCCTCGGAGCGGCTCTCTGTCCTGATCAGGCAGTTTCAGGATGGCAAGCCGACACTGGTCGCCTCCCAGCAGGGAGAGGGATATGCGCTCAGTGACCGCCGTCTGTTGGCGGCCCTGCTGAAAATACCGTTGATGACATTCAAGGTCATGGCCGCCATTCACTGGCAGGCTCTTAAGATCTGGTTGCGCGGGGCGTCCTTCTTCCCCAAGCCACCACCCCCTGCCCAAAAGGTGACGCAATGATGCTGAACGAGCAAGCCCGGCCCTATACGGATGTTCCTGCTGGTCCTACGATCGGCACCCTGCTGCGGATGCTCGAACAGATCGAGTCCGGTTCACTGCGCGTCGCGCATGGCGAGGCCCAATGGCGACTGAAGGGTACGATGCCTGGCCCCGAGGCGGAGCTGCGCGTACATCGACCTTTGAGCCTGCTGCGGCGTGTGCTCCTGGCCGGCGGAATCGGCTTCGCCGAGTCCTACATGAGCTGCGATTGGGAGAGCCCGAATCTGGCGGTGCTGCTCCTGCTTCTGGAACAAAATGAGGAAGCGCTTGCGGTCCATTCTCAGTCCTCGCTCATGGTGAACTGGCTCAACCGGTTCCGGCACATGCTGAACCGCAACAGCATCCGCGGAAGCCGGCGCAACATCGCCGCGCACTACGACCTTGGCAACGACTTCTACCGCCTCTGGCTAGACCCTTCGATGACCTACTCCTGCGCCCTGTTCGAGAACGGCGAGGAGGATCTTGAGCAGGCGCAGAGACGCAAGTACGCGCGCCTCCTCGATCTGCTGGAGGCAGGGCCCGGCCAACGGGTGCTCGAGATCGGTTGCGGCTGGGGAGGGTTTGCGCTCGAGGCCGCCAGACGTGGCCTTCGCGTAACCGGCATCACGCTTTCCAGTGAGCAGCTTGCGTTCGCTCGCCAGCGGGTGCAGGCCTCCGGTATGGAGGAATCTATCGAGCTTCGGCTCCAGGACTACCGCCACATCTGCGAGAGCTACGATCACATTGTTTCGATCGAGATGCTCGAGGCGGTGGGGGAGGCGCATTGGGAAGCCTATTCTCAGGCAATGAAGCGTTGCTTGAAGCCCGGCGGCCGTGCGGCGCTCCAGTTCATCACCATCGACGAGTCGCTCTTCGAGCGCTATCGTCGCAGCCCGGATTTCATCCAGCGCTATATCTTTCCCGGGGGGATGCTGCCCACGCTGGAGAAATTCAGCGCATCCGTCGAGGGCGCAGGGTTGCGCAAGGTGCGCGAAGACCTGTTCGGGCAGGACTACGCCCAAACGCTCGCGCAATGGCATCGCCGCTTCCTGGCGTGTGAGCAGGACGTCGCGGCAATGGGCTTTGATCAGCGCTTCCGCAAGATGTGGAGATATTACCTTGCGTACTGCGAGGCGGGTTTTCGACTCGGTCGTATCAATCTGGCCCACGTGCTGCTCGAGCGCGATTGAGGCGACGCCGATTTCGGAACCATGACTGGGATATCATTTCGAAATGGCTGTCACACCGCGAATTCGCCTCGTTCGAGCAGGAAATGAAGAACTTTATGCAGAGAGCTGCATCTAATAATGCGAGCTTCCTGTGAAGCTCTTTTACTCCTTGTCGTATTCCCCGCCTTCGGGCGGGGCATTTTAATTTATAGGAACGAGAAGCGCTTTCAAGGTAATGGATTGATAAGAAAAAATCCTTGCGCGTTTAAAGCATTTGAGAAGCCACGTACCAATCATATCGCGCGATCCTCAAGAGATTCTCAACCGGCTGATCAATTGTCTATTGGTCTTTTAGAAAAAAATTGTCTTGGTAAATATTAGTCAATTTATATGGCGTTGTGAGCTGGCTGCTTCCCATTCCGACCCTTATGTAAAGCCTTACACGAACTGTGCATCGCGACCCATTTCGGAAGTAGCGGACTCGTTCGAGAGACCGTAGCTTTCTCACAACAGCCGACGGGCTGATCGGATTGATTCGACTGTCATTGCGGCTCTGGCTCGCCTTCAGGAGCCTGGAGTGGAACCAGCACGGTACCAGCCGCCCGACGCACTGATGCAGTTCCTTCAGAATCTGTAAGTTATGTAGAGGAACGATCGCGCCGATACCCGGTGGTACTGGGGTCAGCGCCGTAACTCTACACAAACGCGAACTCTACATAGGTCCCAGTAGCCGTCACTCTCCGCAGGCGACGCGAGACTGCAACCACTGTTGTGCGATGCCAAGGTGGGCCGGAGTCCAGAGTGACCGCCATGGAGACGTAAGCTTCCACTGGGCCTAGAAGAAGAATTCGAGCCTGGCCGGAGTGGCATCGATTCAAGCATCGAAGACGTGCGTCACGAAGCGTAACGGTGGATGGGAGCTGGCATTTCTCATCGCTGCTTCCTGGCGTCGATGGCCCTGATTGTTACTGCGCTCACGAGCCTGATCGCTTGATTCTATCAGCACTCGGCGGCGGCTTGGAGGAATTGCCAATGTAGGTGAGAATGCACTGGACCGGGGCGGCCTCGGTGATGAAGGCGACGGTCATAGCCCCTGACTCGTCCAAACAGCGGTAATATTCTCCGCCCATAGCAGCTCGATGGAGAAAGCGTTTGGGACCACTAGTGTCCGGGAAACTAATCAAATAGATTCAATTGGTTGCTGGCTCCGTCCCCATGGTTTTTGTAATCCAGCTCTGAGATTCCTTTAAGTAGTTGATTTAATGGCGTCCGCTCGAACAAGGTCAGGCTCAGTATCTGTAACATTGTGTAAAGTGAGTCCGGGATGTCGAGTCGCTTCTTGACGATGGCCACGAGCACGTAGACGCAGACAGCGATCCAGACCTGGGTCTTGACGGCGTTCTCGGAGGTGCCGAAGAAGGTCTAGAGCTTCTCCCCATACGCCAGGTCGTCTCCAGACCCTACGCCGTTGTTTGGATTCATAGGTAAGCGGGCGACGTACGCGCTGACGTCCGCGATCTGCTGCGCAGTCAGATACTCCAGTAGGGTAAAGGGGTACATTGTGGGATTATCGCGGTTGCGAGCGCGGATGTCGGCAAGCTGCTTGATGGTGACAGAAGCGTGCTGCCCCGCGATCTGGGGGTAATCGCCGTCCGGCGTGCCCCAGCCTTCGGGCTGGTGACAGACCGCACAGACTTCATACACCGATCGTCCGTTTGCCAGGTTCGGCTTCAAATGGATCGCCTTCTCGATCTCGGCCGCGGCGAGCGCCGCGTCGTCGGCGACGGCCTGCCGTCCAGTCGAGGTGCTGGCGAGTGCGAATAGGAGCATCGAAAGAGCAAGAATCCTCATGGCGCTGGTCGGATGCCCGATCCGATAAACACCAGGTTAGCGTAGACCGCCCATCAAGCCAGGTGAAATCGATTTTTTATCCAATTGACTTCGAAATTTTCGATATCACGAGCCTCCGATTGAGGAGCCTCGATTACAAGCATCTATGCTTTTTCTCTATGGTGACCAAAGAAGATAGCATCGCAGTGGCGGGCGATTTGCTGCACTTGACGCCTCGGACCATCGGCCGACGGTTGCGGCTGCTCGGCAGGTCGAGATCGTCGGCCGCTTGGAAGAGTTGCGGTTTCGATATATGCGATCTCCGCCGAGCGACGGCTCAAGCATCCCGCGGCAGTCGCCATCGGCACCCGGTCGCGCAGTTTGATCTTCCGCAACGCAAAACAGCCCGACCAAGCTCCGGTTGCTCTGCACTAAGAGGGGCCTCGAGTTTTTCGAGACGCCCATATCCTGCCCCCGATGCAATCATTCGTATTTTTCGATTGCTTCTCGCAGAATTAGCGAATTTTTCTCTATTAAAGGAACCTGTAGCCTCTTAATTGACGCGGACGACAGGGTCCGAGCAAGAGGAGTCTACATCATTAAAATCGATATCGAGGTCCAGGGTTTTACGTTGACCGACCACTTGAGCGGATACGTGCGACGGAAGCTCTACAGCAGATTGGGTTGTTACACCGACCGGATCGAGCGGATCACCTTGGTTCTGGAGGAGAACAAGGAGTCTCCGCCTGGTCTCGCCTACAAGAGCCAAATCCGGGTGAAGGTGGCCCATCTGCCAGTGCTTGTCATTGAGGAATGCGGGGCGTACCTGTACCACGCCGTCGATAGCGCCGCCGGTCGAGCAGGACGCGAGCTGGCACGCACCATCCACAGCGCGAGGGATTCGGTTCCGTTCGACTGCGGGTACGGCTTTGCTCCGGACTACAGCATTGCCCCAAGGTTTCGGGAATGGATCGCATGCCGCGGCGTCAGGTAAGGGATAAGGTCTTGCAGCACATCGGGCTCAGTGCTGCGAATAGATCTGCGTCAAAACCGATTTTCGGATGATCCCCAGCCACCGTCCCGCGATCCGCTGTTCCACATCTTTCCCCGGATACGGTGATCCATCCCTTGCAAAACCTGCAGGAGAAGCTTGATGACATTAACCCACGATGGCGCAACCCGCACCAACAATCAGAAGCTGCTTGCCTGGGTCGACGAGATTGCCGCGCTCTGTGAGCCGGCTCGCATCTATTGGTGCGACGGGTCGCAGGAGGAATACGACCGGCTCTGCCACGAGCTGGTCGATGCTGGCGTCTACACCCGCCTGAATCCGGAGAAGCGCCCGAACTGCTTTCTCGCCCGCTCCCACCCCAGCGACGTGGCGCGCGTCGAGAACCGCACCTTTATCTGCTCGGAGAAGGAGGAGGACGCGGGTCCGACCAACAACTGGATGGACCCGAAGGAGATGCGGGCCATCCTCAACGACCAGTTCAAGGGCTGCATGCGCGGGCGGACCATGTACGTGATCCCCTTCAGCATGGGACCGCTGGGCTCGGACATCGCCCACATCGGCATCGAGATCACCGACTCGGCCTACGTCGTGGTCAACCAGCGGATCATGACCCGCATGGGGCAGGCGGTACTGGACGTGCTGGGCCCGGATGGGGAGTTCGTGCCCTGCGTGCACTCGGTCGGCGCACCGTTGGAGCCGGGCGAGGAGGACGTCACCTGGCCCTGCGCACCCAGCATCGACGACAAGTACATCACCCATTACCCCGAGACCCGCGAGATCTGGTCCTACGGCAGCGGCTACGGCGGCAACGCCCTCTTGGGCAAGAAGTGCCTGGCTCTGCGCATCGCCTCGGTCATGGCCAGGGACGACGGCTGGCTGGCCGAGCACATGTTGATTCTGGGCATCGAGTCCCGCGAGGGGAAGAAGACCTATGTGGCGGCGGCCTTCCCCAGCGCCTGCGGCAAGACCAACCTCGCCATGCTGATCCCGCCGAAGACCATGGAGGGCTGGAAGGTCACCACCATCGGCGACGACATCGCCTGGATCAAGCCCAAAGAGGACGGCAAGTTCTACGCCATCAACCCCGAGTACGGCTTCTTCGGCGTGGCGCCGGGCACCAACTACAAGTCCAATCCCAACGCCATGGAGTCGATGAAGGAGAACGCCATCTTCACCAACTGCGCCCTCACCGACGACGGGGACATCTGGTGGGAGGGCATGGACGGAGAGCCGCCGGCCCACGCGATCGACTGGAAGGGCAACGACTGGGACCCCGGGCTGCGGCGTCGCTGCGGCCCATCCCAACTCGCGCTTCACCGCGCCGGCCGCCCAGTGCCCCTCCATCGACCCGGAGTGGGAGAATCCGGAAGGCGTGCCCATCAGCGCCTTCATCTTCGGCGGGCGGGTGAGCCACAACTTCCCCCTCGTCTATCAGGGCTACAACTGGGAGCACGGGGTGCACATGGCCGCCACCATGGGCTCGGAGGCCACCGCCGCGGCCATCGGCCAGGAGGCCATGCGCCGCGATCCCATGGCCATGCTGCCCTTCATCGGCTACAACATGGCCGAGTACTGGAAGCACTGGCTGCACATCGGGCGCGCGAACGTGGCCACGCCGCCGCGCATCTTCCGCGTCAACTGGTTCCGCAAGGACGAGCACGGCAAGTTCATCTGGCCCGGCTTCGGCGAGAACATGCGCGTCCTGCAGTGGATCGTCGAGCGCTGCACGACCGGAGCCGAGGCGATCGAGAGCCCCCTGGGCTGGGTGCCGCCCTACGACGCCTTGAATTGGGAAGGCCTGGACTTCAGCAAGGAGGACTACTACAAGATCATGAACATCGACCGCGAGATCGCGCGCAAGGAGGCGAACGAGCAGGAAGAGCTCTTCACCCGCTTCGGCAATCACCTGCCGCGGGAGATGGAGCTGCAACGCGAGATGTTGCTCCATCGCCTCTACCACTCCCCTGAGGTCTGGGATCTGAGGGCGGCGGGCATGCCATGAGCCGATCGGCGCTGGCAAAGTGATCGGTTTGCGCAGGGCGTACTGCAGGGCAGTGACGGGCTCGGGCGGCATGCCCGATCGGCGCCCAAGCGGAGTAGGGACTGGGAAGCGCCGGGATCGGCAAGGCATGCTGGGCAGGTACGGCGCAGAGCCATGCGCCTGCCGACACAACGCGCAAGACGCACGATAAGACAAGAAGGTAACAACCACCCGCCACCAAGCTAGGAGTGTTCCGCCATGGCAAAAAACCCCGTAAGAGTCGCTGTCACCGGTGCGGCCGGCCAAATCGGTTATGCGCTGCTTTTTCGTATCGCCTCAGGCCAGATGCTGGGCCAGGATCAACCCGTCATCCTGCAACTGCTGGAACTCCCGTTGGAGGGGCCGCAGAACGCCCTCAAGGGCGTGATGATGGAACTCGAGGATTGCGCCTTTCCGCTGTTGGCCGACATGTGCGGCACAGGGGATCCGAAGGTTGCCTTCAAGGACGTCGACCATGCCCTGCTGGTCGGCGCCAAGCCGCGCGGACCGGGCATGGAGCGCAAGGACCTGCTGATGGACAACGCCAAGATCTTCATCGAGCAGGGCAATGCCCTCAACGAGGTCGCCTCGCGCGACGTGCGCGTCATCGTGGTGGGCAACCCGGCCAATACCAACGCTTACATCGCAATGAATTCGGCCCCGGATCTGCCGGCGGGCAACTTCACCTCCATGATGCGGCTCGACCACAACCGCGCCGTCTCCCAGTTGGCCACCCGGACCGGAAAGGCGGTCTCGGACATCGAGAAGATGGTCGTGTGGGGCAACCACTCGCCGACCATGTACCCGGACATTCGTTTCGCAACCGTCGGAGGTCAGGACGCCAAGTCGCTGGTGGCCGACGAGAGCTGGTACCGCGAGACTTACATCCCCACCGTCGGCAAGCGAGGTGCGGCCATCATCGCGGCCCGCGGCGCCTCCTCCGCCGCCAGCGCCGCCAATGCGGCGATTGATCACATGCGCGACTGGGCGCTAGGCAGCGACGGGAAGTGGGTGACCATGGGCGTGTGCTCGGACGGCTCCTACGGCATTCCCGAAGGCATCATCTACGGCTTTCCCTGCGCCTGCACCCTGGGAAAATACGAGGTGGTCAAGGACCTGGAGATCGACAAGTTCTCCCGCGAGAAGATGGACTTCACGCTAAAGGAGCTCATCGAGGAGCGTGATGGGGTTTCGAGCCTCCTCGGTTGATCCATTGCGGCGCCCGTGTCTTCGCAGGAAAAAGGCACGGGTTTCTCGAACCTTAGACCTTGAGGTGATCATGAACACGCGTAGCTTGATGTGCTTTGCGACTCTGACCCTCGTTGGTATGCCGGCAAGTCCCTTGTACGCCCAGACGCCGGCGCAGATCGCGCAGGCCGAGTACGACGAGGTCATGACCCTGGAGCCCAACCTGGAGAACGGGCGCGCGACCTTTCTGACCTGCAGCGTCTGTCACAAACCCGAGGGCTGGGGCGACGTGTACGGCAGCTATCCCCAGATCGCCGGACAGCATCGATCCGTCATCATCAAGCAGCTGGCGGATATCCGGGCGCGCAACCGCGACAACCCGCTGATGTATCCCTTCTCCATACCGCACACCCTGGGCGGGGTGCAGGAGATTGCCGATGTGGCTGCCTACGTGGCCCAGCTGCCCATGAACCCTTACAACGGCGTCGGCCCCGGGCGTGACCTGGCGCTTGGAAAGCAGCTGTACGAGGTCAATTGTGTCGAGTGCCACGGCAAGGCCGGCGAGGGCAATTCCGAAAAGCACATACCGGCGATTGCCGGCCAGCACTACAATTACCTTGTCCGCGAGTTCGACCTGATTCGGGCCAACAGGCGCGCGAACGCCGACCCGAAGATGGTCGAGCAGATCAAGGGCTTTTCCCGGCGCGAGGAATCGGCGGTGCTCGATTACGCCTCCCGCCTGCGCCCTCCGGCGGACAAGCTGGCAAAGGGCGATTGGCTCAATCCGGACTTTCCCCACTATGCGCGCCCACCCGAGCCCGAGTGGCCACCTATAGCGCCGATGCCGGAGCTGCCGCCGTTGCCGCCGCTGCCCTAGCTCCCGGCGATGCCGGCCTTCCCCGATCTCCCAGTAATGCGGATCAGCGCTAGCGGTTGTCGCCTCCGGAGTCTCCTCGCGTGCCGTCGATGTACCAGCACCATACGGGCGTGTTACGGTTGACTCGGCGGCGCACGCTACTTCCGCCTGGTTGCTGTCGCGGGGAGGCTGATGCAAAGATTCAAAAAGATCCTTTTCGTCAACGATCCCACCAATAGAGTCGAGGCGCTGCAACGCGCTCTCCGGCTGTCACGTAGCAACGAGGCGCGGTTGACGATCGCCAGCGTCAGCGAGGCGCTTCCCTCGTCGCTGGTGGATATCAGGAAGTCGTTGCTACGGCTAAAGGCCGAGGAAATCCAATCGCTACTGGAACAGCTGCCGGCCGAAGGACTCGATGTCGAGACCCGACACCTGATTGGAACCCCTTTCATCGAGATCATCAAAGAGGTCTTGCGTGCCGGCCATGACCTGATCATCAAGCCCGCCGAGGGACGGGGCGGCGTATCCGGTCTGCTGTTCGGCAGCACCGACCTGCACCTGATGCGAAAGTGCCCCTGCCCCGTCTGGATCATCAAGCCAGCGAAGCGCAAGAATTATGCGCGCATTCTCGCCGCGGTCGATCCGGACCCCGGCGAAAAGGCCAACGCCGAGCTCAATACCCTGATCCTGGACTTGGCGACCTCCCTGGCCCGGCGCGAAGAAAGCAAATTGAACATAATCCACGCTTGGAGCATGTCTTACGAGTCCGCATTGCGCGGCGGGCGTACCTACCTGCCGCAGTTCGAGGTCGACCGGATGGTTCGCGAGACCCGCAGTTCGCACGAGAAACGGCTCGGTGAGCTGCTCGCACACTACGAGGTGCAGGACCTGACCGTAAAGGTCCGTCTGCGGAAGGGCGAGCCGGCCGACGTCATTCCCGCCGTCGCGCAGAAGAAGCGCGTGGAGCTGATCGTCATGGGCACGGTCGCCCGCACCGGCATCCCGGGCTTTTCATCGGCAACACCGCGGAGAAGACCCTCACCCAAGTGGACTGCTCGGTTCTTGCGGTCAAGCCGAAGGCCTTCTCGACCCCGGTGGAGACTTGATTCCGGTTTCATCCCAAGCCTGAAGAACCTCCGGAAAAAACCGAAGCGTCGGGGTGTCTTGCCAAGGAGAAGCGACTCGATCTTCCCCGCTCGAAAGTAACAGATTCCGCCGGCCTCCGGATTGCTGCGCTACCCTGAATGACTGTTTTTCCAGACATCTTCACCGAAATCGCGGTGCTCCTGCTGTTGGCTGCGGTCGTCGGCGCCGTCGGCGTGCGGCTGCGCCAGCCACTGATCGTTGCCTTCATCGCGGTGGGTATCCTGGTCGGACCCTCGGTGCTCGGTTGGGTGAGCGCGAACGACCAGGTCGACCTGCTGGCCAAGCTGGGCATCACCCTGTTGCTCTTCGTCGTGGGGCTCAAGCTGGATCTGCACATCATCCGCACCATGGGTCTGGTGGCGCTGGCGACCGGGCTCGGACAGGTCGTCTTCACCAGCGTAGTCGGTTACCTGATCGGCCTGGCGCTGGGCATGGCGCCGATCACCGCCCTGTATGTGGCAGTGGCCCTGACCTTTTCCAGCACCATCATCATCGTCAAGCTGCTCTCCGACAAGCGCGAGGTGGACGCGTTGCACGGGCGCATTGCCCTCGGCTTTCTGATCGTGCAGGACCTGGTCGTCGTCTTGGCCATGATCGGCCTCAACGCCCTCGGTGAGAACGGCGAGGCATCGGTCGCACACAGGGTGCTGGTGGTGTTCGGAAAAGGGGGAGCCTTTCTGCTGGCCATAGGATTGGCCACGCGCTATCTGCTGCCGCGCCTGCTCCACTTGCTTTCCCGCTCCCCGGAGCTGCTGGTGCTGTTCGGCATTGCCTGGGCCGTGGCCCTGGCGACCCTGGGCGCCGGGTTGGGATTCAGCAAGGAGGTGGGCGCCTTCGTCGCCGGGGTGTCCTTGGCCTCCACCCCCTATCGGGATGCCTTGGGCGCCCGCTTGGTCAGCCTGCGCGATTTCCTGCTGCTGTTCTTCTTCATCGACCTCGGGGCGCGCCTCGACCTCGGACTCTTGGGCGCCCAGCTGGTGGAATCCCTGGTGTTCTCCTTGTTCGTGCTGATCGGCAACCCGCTGATCGTCATGGCCATCATGGGGGCCTTGGGCTACCGCAGGCGCACCGGCTTCCTGGCCGGGCTCACCGTGGCCCAGATCAGCGAGTTCTCGCTGATTCTCGGGGCGCTTGGCTTGAGTCTCGGCCATATCGACGCCGAGACCATGGGCCTGATCACCCTGGTGGGCCTCATCACCATCAGCGCCTCGACCTATATGATCATCTACTCCCATCACCTCTACGACAGGTTGGCCCCTTGGCTGAAGGGATTTGAGCGCCGCCACCCCCACCGGGATGTCGAGCAGGGCGCAGGGCCCGACGAAGGCGTCACCGAAATCGTTCTGATCGGCATGGGGCGCTACGGGGGTCCGGTATCGCTCAGACACTGCGGGATCGCGGCTGCCGGGTGCTGAGCGTCGACTACAATCCGGAGCTGGTCCGCTCCGGCGACGCCATGGGCCATCCGGTGCTGTACGGGGATGCCGAAGATCCCGAGCTCATCGCCTCGCTGCCTCTGACACGCGCGCGCTGGGTCGTCAGCACGGTGCGCGAGCGCCACGTCAGTCAGGCGCTCATCCATACCCTGTGCAGTTTGGGTTACGGGGGCCGAATCGCCGTGACCGCCCATGGTCCAGCCGAGGCTGCCAGGCTGCGGCAGGCGGGCGCCGACCTGGTGATGATCCCCTATGCGGACGCTGCCCGCGAGGCGGCCGAGCGGTTGCTGGGACAGGCTCCCCCGGCGATGACGCAATGAGCCGCCTGCCGGATCGAGGCCGAAGGAGGGACATCGCGCACCATGCAGCGGGCGCGCTGCCGGCCGCGCGGATCCTGCTTCATGGTACGGCCGGATGAGACCCGTCACTGTAAAGATGCGCTGCTCAAGCATGCTGTCGCGAAGCGGCCTGTTCGCTCTCCTGTGGTGGATTCTTGCCGATGGGGCCGAAAGCTCCTGGTGGATCGGGGTGCCGGCGGTTTTGGTCGCGGTCGCCGCGAGCACCCTGCTGCTACCGCCCCTGCCCTTCCTCTGGCACGAGCTCCTGAGATTCGCGCCCTTATTCCTCATACGCTCCTTGCTGGGTGGTGTTGATGTGGCCAGACGCGCGTTTCATCCCGAAATGCCAATAGCCCCCGATATCATCGCGTACCGGTTAAAATTGCCGCCGGGACTGCCACGGGTATTCATGGCCAACACCATCAGCCTGCTGCCGGGCACCCTGAGCGCGGGCCTCGATCGGGATGTGCTGCAAGTCCATATACTGGGCGGGCGAAAGGGTTTCCTGGCGGAGATCGAGTCGGTGGAGAAGGGCGTGGCCCGGCTGTTTGCAGCGTCTCGAACGATTGTTTGACGAGGTGAGCCCTATGAAGCGATTCAAAAATATTCTTTGCGTAGTGGAATCCGCGCAGTTCTCCAAGGCCGCCATGGAGCGTGCCGTTACGCTGGCGCAGAACAACCAGGCCAGCCTGACGACGGTTGCCATCGCTCCGCAGGTTGCCGCCCGCATCCGGATGCCGCGGAGCGGCCCGAGCGCCGCCGAGCTGCAGGCCATAATGGCGAACAATCGAGCACAGAGACTGGAAGCCCTGGTCGCCCCCTACCGGGAGCGGGTCGAGCTCCAGACCAAGGTATTGGTCGGTGTGCCCTTCCTGGAGATCATCCGCGAGGTGCTGCGCAACGGGCGCGATCTGGTAATACGGACCCCGGAGAATCCGGATTGGCTGGACCGGTTGTTCGGCAGCGACGATATGCACCTGTTGCGCAAGTGTCCATGCCCGGTTTGGCTCATCAAGCTCGGGAAGCAGACATCCTTTCGACGTATCCTGGCGGCAGTCGACATCGGCGAGCTGGACCTGCCGGCGGAGATGCAGTCACAGCGGGCTGTGAACCGGCAGATTCTCGAAATGGCCAGCTCCCTGGCGCTATCCGACTTCGCCGAGCTGCACGTCGTCCATGCCTGGGAAGCGATCGGCGAGAGCCTCCTGCGCCATGGGGTGCTCACGAGCGAGCCGGAGGAGCAGGTGCGCACCTACGTCCAGCAGGTGAGGCAATGGCATGAAGCCGGCTTGGACAGGCTCATGCGCGAGGTCACCGGCGATCTAGGACGGGACGCCATGGAGTATCTCAAACCCCAAACCCATCTGGTGAAGGGCGGGGCGCGCAACGAAATCCCGGCGTTGGCCAACCGAATCGGAGCCGATCTCGTCGTCATGGGGACGGTAGCCCGCACCGGTATTCCCGGATTCCTCATCGGCAACACGGCGGAGACGATACTGAATCAGATCGACTGCTCGGTGCTCGCGATCAAGCCGCCCGGGTTCGTGACGCCGGTCACCCTGGAGGATTGATCGTCCATGCAGGCGTTTTACCTCGCCCTGGCGCTGTTTCTGTTGCTGAACCTCGGGGCCGGCATGTGGCGCGTGCTGCTTGGTCCGACCACCGCCGATCGCATGTTGGCCGCACAGCTTTTCGGCACCACCGCGGTGGCGGTGCTGTTGCTGTTGGCCCAGGCGACCACAAGCGCGGCCCTGCGCGATGTCGCGTTGGTGCTCGCCTTGTTGGCCGCGGTGACGGCAGTGGCCTTCGTGCGGCGGGCTTGGCCGGACCGGGAGTCGGATCATGACGGCAAGTGAGCTCCTCAGCGTGGTGCTGCTGATCACCGGGGCCGCCTTTTTTGTGGCCGGCACCGTGGGTCTGCTGCGCTTTCCGGACGTCTACACCCGTCTGCACGCATTGACCAAGGCCGACAACGTGGGCCTTGGCATGATGGTGGCCGGGCTGGCGGTGCAAGCGGAGTCTTGGGCCACGGTGGGCAAGATGTTGCTGATCTGGTTGCTGGTCATGCTCGCCGGGGCGAGCGTTGCTCAGCTGATCGCGAGCGGGGCATTGCGCCGGGGGATACCGCCGTGGAGACGGTGACACGGCTGCAATGGACGTTCGATGCCCTGTTGGGATCGGGATTGTTGTGGCTGGCCTGGCGGGCCCTGGCCAGTCCGGATCTATTCAAGGCCATTGTGCTGTTTGTCGCATTCGGCCTGCTGATGGCGCTGGCCTGGGCGCGCCTGGATGCGCCGGATATCGCGCTGGCGGAAGCCGCCATCGGGGCCGGGCTCACCGGCGCCTTGCTGCTGGCGGCGTTGCCAAGATTGTGCACGAAGAACACGCACGCGGATGCCGCGGGACAAGGCGGGCTGGAAGCCCGAAGACCTCAGTGGCTGCCGGTAATCCTGGTGCTGCCGGTCGCAGCGGGGCTCGGGTACGCGGTCTTGTCTCTGCCGCCGGATGCGGCGGGGTTGCGCGCGGAGGTCGCCGCGAATCTCCAGACCAGCGGGGTAAGCAACCCGGTGACCGCGGTGCTGCTCAACTTCCGGGGTTACGACACCCTGCTGGAGCTGGCTGTATTGCTTCTGGCGCTGCTGGGCGTCCGGTCGCTTGGCGGTGCGCCATTGCGTCCCGAGACCGCCCCCGGCCCGGTGTTGGACACCCTGTCCCGTTTCCTGGCGCCGGTGTTGATCCTGGTAGCCGCCTATCTGCTGTGGGCCGGCGCCCATGCCCCCGGCGGGGCCTTTCAGGCGGGATCCGTGCTGGGCGCCGCGGGGGTGCTGCTGCTGTTGGCGGGCTGGCGTCTGCCCGCCGGTCCGGCGGCGCTGCCTTTGCGACTCGTTCTGGTGGTTGGCCCCGGCGCCTTCGCGGCATTGGCTGTGCTCACCTTGCTGATTGGAGGGCAGCTGCTGGAATACCCCCCGGCGCAGGCCGGCATCCTGATCCTCGCTCTCGAGACCGCGGCGACTGTCTCCATCGGCGTGACCTTGACCGCCCTGTTTCTGGGCACCAAGGGGCAGGAATGAGTGCCGCATTCCTCTATTCCCTGGTGGGCGTGGGGCTGTTTTGCCTGGGGCTGTACGCCCTGATCGTTCACGCACACCTGTTGCGCAAGATCCTGGCGCTGAACGTGATGGGCACGGGGGTCTTTCTGGTGCTGGTGGCGCTGGCGAAGCGGGCCGGGGATGCACCGCCGGACGCGGTGCCTCAGGCCATGATCATCACCGGCATCGTGGTTGCCGTCTCGGCGACGGCGCTGGCCCTCGCCTTGATGCTGAGGTTGAGCGCGCAATCCGGGCGCGCCGAGCTGCCCGACGATCGGTGATCGCGGATCCGCCCTGGGCCATCGTCCTGATCCTACTGCCGCTCGCGGGAGCGCTGGCCAGCTTTCTTTGGCCGCGAATGGTGAAGGTATTCGGACTGGCTACCCTGTCCGCCGGGGCCCTGTCGGTCGCGGGCCTGGGTTGGTGGATCCAGGAAAACGGCGTGTACCGTCATCGCGTGGGCGGCTGGGGCGCGCCGCTGGGCATCGATCTCTACGCGGACGGCCTCAGCCTCCTGATGCTCGCGGCGACGGCCCTGGTGGGCACGGGTGTCAGCGTCTATGCGATCGGCTACTTCGAGCGCTGGCACACGGAGCGGTTCTGGCCCTTGTGGCTGTTCCTGCTGGCCGCGCTGAACGCCCTGTTTCTCTCGGCCGACCTCTTCAACCTCTATGTCACCCTGGAGCTGTTGGGGCTGGCGGCGGTCGCGCTGACGGCCCTGTCGGGGAGCAGGGATGCCCTGAGCGGGGCCATGCGTTACCTACTGGCCTCGCTGCTGGGGTCGCTCGCCTACCTGTTGGGCGTGGCGCTGCTCTATCACGGCTACGGCAGCCTGGACATCTCCACACTCTCCGTACGGATCGATGCCAACCCGGTGGTCTGGGCCGCGCTGGGACTGATGATCGCGGGCCTGGCGCTCAAGACGGCGCTGTTTCCGCTGCATTTCTGGCTGCCGCCCGCCCATGCCAGCGCCCCGGCGCCGGTGAGCGCGCTGCTGTCGGCGCTGGTGGTCAAGGCCTCCTTCTATATCCTGCTGCGGTTGTGGATCGAGGTCTTCGGCGCGCTCGGCGATGGGGTCGATACGCTGCTCGGAATGCTCGGATCCGCGGCCGTCATCTGGGGGTCCTTGCAGGCCCTGCGCCAGACCCGGCTGAAGCTGCTGGTCGCCTACTCCACGGTCGCCCAGCTCGGCTACCTGTTCATGGCCTTCCCGCTGGCCGCGGGCTCGGGCGGGGCGGCCTGGCAGGCTGCCGCGTACCTGTTGCTCTCCCACGCCCTGGCGAAGGCGGCCATGTTTCTGGCGGCCGGCAATCTGTTGCGCTTCGGCAGTCATGACCGCATCGCGGACCTGGATCGCGTGGTCCAGCGCCTGCCGCTCACCATGGGTGCCTTCGCACTGGCCGGTGTGAGCAGCATTGGCCTGCCTCCCAGCGGCGGCTTCATCGGCAAGTGGCTGCTCTTGGAAGCGGCCCTGGCACAGGGACGGTGGGATCTCGTGGCGGTCATCATTCTGGGTGGCCTGCTGGTGGCGGGCTATATCTTCAAGGTGTTGGCATACGCCTTCACCCAGGCCCATGTATTGCAAGAGTCGAGAGCCGTGCCCGCATGCATGGAATGGACGGCGCTGGGGCTCGCGGCCGGAGCGATCCTGCTGGGTTTCCTGGCGGTACCCGTGCTCTCGCTCGTCGGCGTCGGCCACCCATTCGGCGCCGGCGGGGTCGGGCCATGAGCTGGAATGCCTGGGTTCCAGTGCTGGTGGTCGCGAGCTCCCTGGTGCCAGGTTTGATCATCTTCGGCCTGGCGGAGGAGAAGGTGCGCCTGCGCACCGCCCTCAACCTGGCCGGCGCCGTTACCAAGCTCGCCTTGGTCGGCTGGATGCTGTGGGGCGTCTTCCATGACCATCACTATGAAACCCGGCTGGCGCTGTTGCCGGGCCTGGAGCTGGTGCTGCGGGCCGGCCCCATGTCCCTGTTGTTCGTCACCCTGTCTACCTGGCTCTGGCTGCTCACCACCGTCTACGCCATCGGCTACCTGGAGGGCTCGCCCTATCGCAGCCGCTTCTTCGGCTTCTTCAGCCTGTGCGTTACCGCCACCGTGGGCGTGGCCCTGTCCGGCAACCTGATCACCTTCCTGCTGTTCTACGAGCTGCTGACCCTGACCACCTACCCGCTGGTCGTGCATCGCGGTACTGAGGAGGCGCGCCGCGCCGGGCAATCCTATCTCGCCTTTACGATTCTCGGGGGCGTCCTGTTGTTCTTGGGCTCCGTATGGCTCTATACCTTGACGGGCACCCTGGAGTTCACTCCACGGGGGATCCTCGCTAGCCTCGGCGACGAGCACCGTCCCGCCCTGGTGGTCATTTTCGCCCTGCTGATCGCCGGGCTGGGGGTGAAGGCGGCGCTGGTGCCGCTGCACGGCTGGCTGCCGCGGGCCATGGTCGCCCCGGCGCCGGTCAGCGCCCTGCTGCACGCGGTGGCCGTGGTGAAGGTGGGCGCCTTCGGCATCGCGCGCGTGGTCTATGACGTGTTCGGAGTGGAGCGCGCCGCCGGGTTGGGCGTTACCGCCCCCCTGGCCTGGCTGGCGGCCATCACCATCATCTATGGCTCGCTGCGCGCCCTGTTCCAGGACGATCTCAAGCGCAGGCTGGCCTTTTCCACGGTCAGTCAGGTCTCCTACATCGCCCTGGGCGTCGCCATCGCCGGGCCCGTCGCCACCATCGGTGGCCTGGTGCACCTGGTGCACCAGGGCCTGATGAAGATCACCCTGTTTTTCTGCGCCGGCAATCTGGCCGAGACCTTGGGGATTCACAAGGTGAGCGAGATGAACGGCGTGGGCCGGCGCATGCCCTGGACCATGGCGGCCTTCACCGTCGGCGCCTTCGGTATGATCGGGGCGCCGCCGGTGGCCGGTTTCATCAGCAAATGGTATTTGGGCCTTGGCGCCCTGGAGGCCGGCCAGGACTGGGTGATCCTGGTGCTGGCCGGCAGCAGTCTGCTCAACGCCGCCTATTTTCTGCCCATACTGCATGCGGCCTGGTTCCGCGAGCCGCCGGACTCCTGGCCGGCGGAGCGCGACTTCGGCCGCAAGGAGACCGCCTGGGCGCTGCTGTTTCCACCGCTGGCGACGGCGGCCCTGGCCCTGGGCGTGGGACTGCTGGCATCGGTTCCCTTCAGCCCCCTGGAGTGGACCAAGCTCATCGCCGAGCGGGAGTTCTACCGGCCGTGAGCGAAACAACGGCCTCCCTGGTTTTGCTGCCGGCGGTGCTCTGGCCACTGTTGCTGGCCGGGGCTGTGGCGTTCCGCGCCACGTGCGCCCCGGCATTGAGACTCGCGCCCTGGGCGGCCCTGCCCGCGCTGGCGACTGCGGCCGCGCTCGCCGATACCGGACTGCGTCTGCCCGGCGTCCTGCTGGGCGGCGCGCTGGCTCTCGACGGCACGGGGCGGGTGTTCCTGCTGCTCAGCGCGGTCCTGTGGCTGGCCGCCGGTTGGCTTGCCCGTGCGCAGCTCACGGCCGCCGGGGCCGAGCGCTTCGCCGTTCCGATGCTGCTGGCCATGGCGGGCGGATTCTCGCAGACACTGGCGGCGGACGCCTTGACCTTCTTTGCCGCCGGCACCCTGGCAGCCTACGCCCTGTACGGCCTGCTGGTCCACCAGGCCGGCGCATCGGCCCATGCGGCGGGCCGGATCCTGGTAGTGCTGCTGGTGGCGAGCGATCTACTGGTATTCGAGCTGCTGTTGATACTGGCCCAGGCGGTGGGCGGCCTCGATTTCGCCGCCCTTCGCCACGCCTTGCTGAACACCGACGACCGGGGGCTGATACTCGTACTGTTGATCATCGGTTTCGGGATCAAGGCGGGCCTCGTCGGGCTCCACTTCTGGCTGGCGCCGGTCTTCACGACCGCGCCGCCGGCGGTACGCCCGGCGCTGATCGGCTCTTTGCTCGGCGCCGGGCTGCTGGGCTGGTTGCGCCTGCTGCCGCTCGGCGAGATCCACTGGCCCGGCGCGGGTAACCTGATGCCATGGGACGTGGGCGTGGGCCACGTTGGGGTATGCCGTCGTCGTGGGGCTGTTGCAGGGCCATGCGCGCTCCGTTCTGGCCTATGCCGCCATCGCCCTGAACGGCCTGTGGATGGCGCTGCTGGGCACGGCCCTGCTGTACCCGCAGGCATGGAGAGGGATGGCCGATGTGGTGCATGCCGCCGTTCTCCAATCGGGTTTCGCCCTGGCCGCGCTCCTGTTGCTCGAGCGGCACATGGACGGGAGGGTCCGGGCGGGGTGGTGTCGCCTGATCCCCGGCCTGATGTGGATCGCCGCCTTGCTGTTGGTGACCGCCCCCCTGGGCGTCGCGGGATTCTTGGCGTCGGTCGACGGCGCGGCGGCGAGGCAGGTGCTCTGGGCGGCGGTGGCCATCGCCATCCTTGCCGTCCGCGGCCTGCTGCCGATCGAACCCGCCATCCATGGCCCTGGTGACGTGAGTACTTCCTTGCCCCCGCAAGCGCCCACGGCAACGACCCTGCCGGCGGCAGGAGGACTGGCGGCGGCGGCCTTGCTGGCCGCGTCCTACAACCTGGCCTGGCTATCGTCCGCCGGACTGTGGCACATCGCCCCGGTGGCCGCGGTCGCCGCGCTTGCGGCTTGGCTGGGCGGCAAACGACTCGTGCCGCACCTGCCCGTCCTGCCTCCAGGCGACCTGTTGGTGCCCATCGGCAACGCACTGGCCGCGGCCCTCGGTCGCATTCGGTCCTGGGCCGACACAGATCTGCCGCTCTGGCGTGATACCGGACGGGCCCGGCTGCGGCGCCTCTGCGCGGGCGTGGATTGGCGGCGGATCGGCGGACGATTCGAATCGGCTCTCAGCCGTTGGCCAACGGCATTATCGGCCTTTTTGCTGCTGGGGCTGATGGCGGCCTGGCTGGGCACGCACCAATGAGCTTTTCGCTCACCAACAACCGCTGGCGTTAAGTGTACAAATACGCCCGCGGCGAGCACATGCACGGCCCCGACGCGCCCGAGGAGTGTCTCTTGTCATTGTTCGAGCACGACGAGTTGCGCGACATCTTTGCCTACCTATCCATCGTCGACGACTGAGAAGCGAGGAAGACCAGCCCCCAGACCCCACGAAGCGGACGCCAGCACGCCTGCTCACTTCTAGAAATGGGAGACACATCGAAAAAACCGTCATCAATATTGAGAAAAACCGTGTGTTGGGACAGGAACCCCGGTCGAGCAACAGTGTCCATTTTTTTAGTGTGGGAAATGGCCACCTTCCGTTCCTACCGACCGGCACCGGAGCACGTCGTCGCACGGCCCACCAAGCGAGCTTGCGTGATGAGAAACTGGCACGAAGAAAGCGCAGAAGGCGTCCTTGCCTCACTCGAAGTCGGCTCGAGCGGTCTTCAAGCCGACGAGGTCCGCCGTCGGTTTGCCGAGCACGGACCGAACAAGCTCCCGGAGCCGCCCCGCCCGAGCGCCTGGCGGCGCTTTCTGGCCCAGTTCCACAACATCCTGATCTATGTCCTGCTCGGTGCCGCGGCGATCACCGCCCTGCTGGCCCATTGGGTGGATACGTCGGTCATTCTGGCAGTGGTACTCATCAATGCCCTGATCGGCTACGTGCAGGAGGGCAAGGCGGAGAAGGCCATGGACGCCATTCGCCGGATGCTGGCCCCGCGCGCCTCGGTACTGCGCGAAGGGGTGCGCCAGACGGTGGACGGCGAAGCCCTCGTCCCCGGCGACCTGGCGCTGCTGGAGGCGGGTGACAAGGTGCCGGCGGATCTGCGCCTGCTCGAGGTGCATGGCCTGCAGATCCAGGAGGCGGTCCTCACCGGCGAGTCCATCGCCGTCGAGAAGCGCACCGATCCAGTAGCGGCCGATGCCGCCCTCGGTGACCGCCAGTGCATGGCCTTCAGCGGCACCACAGTGACCAGCGGCCAGGGTATGGGCGTGGTGGTGGCCACCGGCGCGCGCACCGAGATCGGCCGCATCAGCGGTCTGCTGGCCGGCGTGGAGGCCCTGACCACGCCCCTGGTGCAGCAGATGGCGGTGTTCGCCAAGTGGCTGACCCTCTTCATCCTGGTCGTGGCGGCATTGCTCCTGGGCTTCGGTTACCTGGTGCTGCACCATCCCTTCGCCGAAGTGTTCATGGCGGTGGTCGGTCTGTCGGTGGCCGCCATCCCCGAGGGCCTGCCGGCGGTGCTGACCATCACCCTGGCGGTGGGGGTGCAGGCCATGGCCCGGCGCAACGCCATCGTGCGCCGCCTGCCGGCCATCGAGACCCTGGGGTCGGTGTCGGTCATCTGCTCGGACAAGACCGGCACCCTCACCCGCAACGAGATGAGCGTGGTCAGCGTGCTCAGCGCGCGCCACCTGTACCGGGTCCACGGCACCGGCTATGAGCCCGCGGGCAGCATCGACCTGGACGACGAGACGGTGACGCCGTGCGAGCATCCGCCGATCGGGGAGTTGGCGCTGGCGGCGTCCTTGTGCAACGACGCCGAACTGCACAAACGGGAAGGCCGTTGGACGGTGGAGGGGGACCCCATGGAAGGGGCCCTGCTGACGTTCGCCGGCAAGGCCGGGCTCGACGTGGGCGAGACCCGCGGCCGCTGGGCGCGCACGGACGTCATCCCCTTCGACTCGAAGCACCGCTTCATGGCCACCCTGAACCATGACCACGAGGGCAATGCCTTCGTATTCGTCAAGGGGGCACCGGAACGGATCCTGGCCATGTGCCGGGAGCAGCGGGACGAGACCGGTGCGGCCGCCCCCCTGGACCGTGGCTACTGGCTGGCCCGGGCGGAAGCGATCGCCGCCGAGGGCCAGCGGGTGCTGGCCCTGGCAGCCAGGCCCATGCCCGCCGAGCACACGGTGCTGGAGCACGAGGAGATCGACGCGTCCCTGGCCCTGCTGGGCATGGTGGGCCTCATCGACCCGCCCCGGGACGAGGCCGTCGCGGCCGTCGCCGAGTGCCGCCGTGCCCACATTCGGGTCAAGATGATCACCGGCGATCACGCCACCACGGCGGCGGCCATCGGCCGCCAGATCGGCCTGGAGAACCCGGACAACGTGCTGACCGGCGCCGACATCGACCAGTTGGACGACGCACAGCTGGCCGCCCGGGTGCTGGACACCGACGTGTTCGCCCGCACCAGCCCGGAGCACAAGCTGCGGCTGGTGATGGCACTACAGTCCCACGGCCTGACCGTGGCAATGACCGGCGACGGGGTCAACGACTCGCCGGCTCTAAAGCGCGCCGATGCCGGCGTCGCCATGGGTGAGAAGGGCAGCGAGGCGGCCAAGGAGGCCTCCGACCTGGTGCTGGCGGACGACAACTTCGCCTCCATCACCGCCGCCGTGCGCGAAGGGCGCACGGTGTACGCGAATATCAAGAAGGTCATAAGTTGGACTCTGCCCACCAATGCCGGCGAGGCCTCCACCATCATCCTGGCCCTGCTGCTGGGGCTGACCCTACCCATCACCCCGGTGCAGATCCTGTGGGTGAATATGATCACGGCCGTGACCCTGGGCATCGCCCTGGCCTTCGAGCCCACAGAGCACGACACCATGGCCCGCCCGCCCCGGCCCCGCGGCGAGCCGCTGCTGTCCGGTGATCTGATCTGGCATATCGTGCTGGTGGCGGGGCTGTTCCTGGGCGGCGTGTTCGGCATCTACCTGTACGCGGTGGAGCAGGGCTACTCCATCGACCTGGCCCGCACCATCGCCGTGAACACCCTGGTGGTGATGGAGATCTTCCATCTCCTGTTCATCCGCAATATGTACAGCGCGCGGCTCACCTGGAAACAGCTACGCGGCACCCGGGTGCTGTGGGTGGCCATCGCCCTGGTCGTCGCCGGGCAGTTCGCCATCACCTACCTGCCGCCGTTGCAGGAGGTGTTCGAGACCGAATCGGTCCGCTTGCGGGACGCTCTGCTCATCCTGCTGGTGGGGGTGGGCCTGTTCGTGATCATCGAGCTGGAGAAGCGCCTGCGCCTGCATCTGCGAGTGGCCGCCGGGGCAACGGGTCGCCCCGCCCGCGGCGTTGCGGCAAGGGATGGAGCCGGACCAGATTAAACCGGCTCGTGACATAGACACCTCACCCGCCTCGGGAGCGGCGTTCGATCATGCAGGAACACTTCAGCGAACTGGCCCTGCTGCTCATCATCGCCGCCGCCAGCGGGGCCGTGGCCATGCGGCTGCGCCAGCCGGTGCTCATCGCCTACATCGTGGTAGGCATCGTCGTCGGGCCGGCGGTGCTCGGCTTCGTCTCCGCCCACGATCAGATCGACCTCCTGGCGCAGATGGGCATCGCCGTACTGCTGTTCCTGGTGGGCCTGAAGCTCGACCTTGCCCATGTCCGCCACATCGGCCCGGTGGCCCTGGCCACCGGCCTGGGGCAACTGGCCTTCACCATCGCCATCGGCTTCGTGTTGGTCCTGCTCCTGGGCCGGACGCCGCTGGAGGCCCTGTACGTGGCGGTGGCGCTGACCTTCTCCAGCACCATCATCATCGTCAAGCTGCTGTCCGACAAACGCGAGATCGACGCCCTGCACGGCCGCATCGCGGTGGGTTTCCTGATCGTGCAGGACCTGGCCGTGGTGCTGGCCATGATGGTGGTGAGCGCCCTGGGCGGCGGTGGTGACGGCCCCACGGAGGTGATCCTGTCCCTGCTGTGGCGGGTGGCCCTGGCGGCAGTCGCCCTGTACCTGCTGATGCGGTACGCGCTGCCGCGGGCCGTGGCCACGATGGCCCGGTCGCAGGAGCTGCTGCTGGTCTTCGCCATCGCCTGGGGCGTCGGCTTGGCCGCCCTTGGTGACTGGGCCGGCTTCTCCAAGGAGGCCGGGGCCTTCCTGGCCGGTTTTTCCCTGGCCTCCACCAGCTACCGGGACGGCATCAGCGCCCGGCTCACCGGCATCCGGGACTTTCTGCTGCTGTTCTTCTTCATCGACCTCGGCGCCAAGCTCGATCTCTCCACCCTCGGCGGCGAGTTCTGGCCGGCCCTGGGGCTGTCCCTGTTCGTGCTGATCGGCAACCCGCTCATCGTCATGGCCATCATGGGCTACATGGGCTACCGCAAGCGTACCGGCTTCCTGGCCGGGCTCACCGTGGCCCAGATCAGCGAGTTCTCCATCATCTTCATCGCCATGGGCATCTCCCTCGGCCATGTCGGCAACGAGGCCCTCGGCCTGGTCACCCTGGTGGGGGTGACCACGATTGCGGTTTCCACCTACATGATCCTCTATTCTCATCCCCTGTACGAGCGCCTCGCCCCCTGGCTGGGGCCGTTCGAGCGGCGCAACCCCCAGCGGGAGCTGGTGGCGGAGCAGGGGGTCGGGCAACCCGTCCCACGGACGTGATCGTCTTCGGGCTGGGCCGCTACGGCGGCCGCTTTGCCCAGGGCCTGGAGGCAGCCGGACTGGCGGTGGTGGGGGTGGACTTCGATCCGGAATCGGCCCTGTCCTGGCGTGGCAAGGGCCTGGCGGTACGCTACGGCGATGCCACCGAGGCCGAGCTGCTGGAATCCCTGCCGCTGGCCTCGTGCGCCTGGGTTGTCAGCACCTTGCCGGATGTCGCCTCCAATCGCGGCCTGGTGCAGGCGCTACGCACCCACCACTACACCGGGGAGCTGGCGATTGTCGCCCGCGCCGACGAGGATGGCCTGCAGCTCAAGCGGCTGGGCGTACCGACGGTCATCTACCCCATGCGCAACGCGGTGGACTTCGCGGTCGATACCCTGGCAGGCATCATCCAGCGCAGCCGGAGCGGGCGGCGGCCCGTTGATCTTCTAGACCCAGAGCACTGATCCTTTCGAACCGAAGCTCGACCGCCTGTTCGATGGCAGATTCCACCCTCTGGAGATGATCTCGACGGCGGCGAAGGGTCGGCCAAGGGCGTTGACGCCCCGGCGCGACGGGCCGATACTTCAGCACAAGCGGTTGGATTTTCTAGCCTCCAACATCGCCCGCAGTGTCATCATCGATCCTCCCGTCTTGTTGCCGGACGAGCCCACCACCGCTCTCGACGCGTGCAACCGGCCACAACATCTTTGTTGCGGCGACGGGCCCTTTTTTGGTGCCAGGTGGTGGCGACGATGCCGCCCTATCCTCCGGATCAGACGGTTGCGGACGGTCGTCGCCGGCGCGCAGGGAGCCATGGCGATCCGACCGGCGTTGAAAGCCGCCGGAGCCGTGACCTGGGAGGCCGACGATCCCATTTATAGCGAAACGCACACCGAGGACTGACGCCGCAAGCGGTCCAGCGCATAAGAACGCACGAATTAGAGAGAGAACATTCCACCATGACCCCTGCAACCGCGGACGCGCCCGTGGAGAAAAATACCCGGTCACCCGATGACGACAGCCAAGCGTGGCACGCCATGCCGGCGCCGGATGTTCTCTCGGCGCTGGAGACGGACGACGCCGGACTCACTCCTGACGAGGCGGCGCGCCGGCTGGAGGCGGTCGGTCCCAACGCGCTGCCCCGGGAAAGCGGCAACGAGGCCTTGAGAATCCTCCTGAGCCAGGTCCAGGACCCCCTCATCTACGTCCTGATCGGCTCCACGGTGCTTGCCATCCTCACCGGCAAGCTTCTCGACGGCGCGGTCATCGGTGGCGTCGTGGTCCTCAACGCCATCATCGGCTTCATCCAGGAATATCGCGCCAACAAGGCCATCCGGGCGCTCACCGGTATGGTGCCCACGGAGGCCACGACCATCCGGGGCGGCAGCAAGCGGGCCCTTCCGGCGACGGAGCTGGTTCCGGGGGATCTGGTGCTGCTGCAGTCCGGTGACAAGGTGCCCGCCGACATGCGCCTGCTGCATGCCCGCAGCCTCAAGATCGAAGAAGCCGCCCTGACCGGCGAGTCGGTTCCAGTGGACAAGGATTGCGAGCCTGTTCCCGAACACACCGTCCTCGGTGATCGCAAGAGCATGCTCTACAGCGGCACCCTGGTCACTTACGGCACCGCCCGGGCGGTGGTGGTGGCGACGGGCGTCGCTACCGAGCTTGGCCGCATCTCTCGCATGCTGGGAGAAGCGGCGGGACTGGAGACGCCGCTCACCCGCCAGCTCGCGGTCATCGCCAAATGGATCGCACTCGCCATCGTCATCGTCTCCGTCGTGCTGTTCGGCGTCGGTATGTGGCGCGGCTATCCCCTCGGCGACGCGGTGCTCGCCGCCGTCACCCTGGCGGTCGCCGCCATCCCCGAGGGTCTGCCGGCCATCGTCACCATCGCCCTTGCCATCGGCGTCCAACGGATGGCCCGGCGCCGGGTCATCATCCGCAAGCTGCCGGCGGTGGAAACCCTGGGCTCGACGACGGTGATCTGCTCGGACAAGACCGGCACCCTCACCCGCAACGAGATGACCGTGCAGGTGCTGTGGAGCCCCGAGGGCATCTATCGCCTCAGCGGAGTAGGCTACGAGCCAGCCGGCGAGCTGCAGAGCGAGGACGGCATGTCCTTGTCCGACGCCCCGGAGACGATCCGCGAACTGGCCAAAGCCGGTGTTCTATGCAACGACGCCGCTCTCCACGACGGTGACGACGGCTGGCGGGTGACCGGCGATCCCACGGAAGGGGCTCTGGTGGTCGCTGCCCGCAAGTTGGGGCTCGATGCCGACGACCTGCGATCCCGCCATCACCGCATCGACGCCATTCCTTTCGAGTCCGAGCACCAGTTCATGGCGACCCTCCACGACTCACCGGACGGCCCCCAGAGCGTCTATATAAAGGGTGCACCCGAGGTGGTACTTCCTCGCTGCCAGCCCGCCGACGATGGCGACGGCTCGTTGGCGGACCGGCTGATGCCGACAGTGGATAAGATCGCGGCCGAAGGGGTGCGGGTCCTCGCCTTCGCACGCTTCGAGCCTCGGCAGGCGCTTGATCGCCTCCACGAAGATGACGTCGCCGACGGCCTCACCCTGCTCGGTCTGCAAGGCATGATCGATCCGCCCCGCCCCGAGGCCATCGATGCCGTCGACGCCTGTCATCGGGCCGGCATTACGGTGAAGATGATCACCGGCGACCACGAGGCGACGGCCGGGCCATCGGCGCCGATCTGGGCTTGTCCAAGCCCGGTGACGCAGCGCTTTCAGGATCGGCCCTATCCCGGCTCTCCGATGAAGAGATGCGCGGGGCGGCGACCGGCCACAATGTGTTCGCGCGCGTGGCACCCGAGGACAAGCTCCGCCTCGTGCGGGCCCTGCAAGCCGAGAATCAGGTCGTCGCCATGACCGGCGACGGGGTCAACGACGCCCCCGCCCTCAAGCAGGCGGACATCGGCGTGGCCATGGGCATCACCGGCACCGCCGTCTCCCAGGAAGCGGCCGACATGGTGCTGACCGACGACAACTTCGCCTCGATCCGGGCGGCCGTCGAGGAGGGGCGACGGGTCTACGACAATCTGATCAAGGCCCTGGCCTTCGTCCTGCCCACCAATCTCGGACTGGCGTTGATCATGACCGTGGCGGTGGCTTTGTTTCCGATCATCGGCGGTGAGGCGCTGCTGCCCATGCGGCCGGCCCAGATCCTCTGGATCAACCTGGTGGCGGCGGTGGCGCTCGCCCTTCCGCTGGCCCTCGAGGCGATGGAGCCGGACCTCATGGGTCGCCCTCCACGACCGCCCGATGCGTCGGTGATGAGCCCCTTCGTCATTGCGCGCACCATCTATGTGGCGGTGCTGATGACGGCCGGCGCCGTCGGATTGTTTCTCATCCAGTATGCCGCCGTGGATCAGGAAGGCGCCCAAGGATGGGCCTACCGAGAAGCTCAGACCGAAGCGGTGACCACCGTCATCTTCTTTCAGATCTTCTACCTGATGAATTGCCGCTCCCTGAAGGGCTCGCTCCACAAGATAGGGCTGTGGAGCAATCCCTGGATCTATCTCGGCATCGCTGTGGTCCTGGTCCTGCAAGCGGGCTTCGTCTACCTCCCGTTCATGAACCTGATCTTCGGGACCGCTCCTCTGGATGCCGTCGCGTGGCTCGAGGCCGCCGTAGCCGGCTTTTTGATCATGCCAATCATCGCCGTCGAGAAGTGGTGGCGCCGCCGCGGGGCCAAGTCATCCCGGTGACGAGCTCAGACGCCATCGGCGAACCGTAGCCGCAAGCTGAGCTCCGGATAAACGACGAAAAGGGGCGGGCGGACCGGGTGGTGGGACGCGCTACGGTCGTGCGGCCAGACTGGAGATAGCGCGGTAGGCCTGGACCGCACCGCCACTTGCAACCGCTTCAGCCCTGGTCCGGCAACTGCACCGGCGTGACGAATCCCTTCGGTTTCACGGCCAAGATGTCGCAATCCACGTGATCGAGCGTTCGCTCGGCGGTGTTGCCGATGAACAGCCCGGGTATCCCGACGCGCGCCACAGTACCCATTACGATCAGATCGATCCGTTCGCGACGCGCCACTGCAGGAATGACCTCACCGGGGAATCCCTCCTCTATATGAACGCGCTGACTGGGCACGGGGTATGCTTCCAAGAGCGCCTCCAGTCGCTCCCGGTGCAGAGCGACAACTGCGTTCTTGTACTCATCGACGTTGACATCGGTCGGAAGCCAAAGGTTGCTGCGAACGTGGTACGCATGAGCGATGTGAAGCTCGGCGTCGTCACGGACCGCCTGGGAGCTAGCGAGGTCGAGGATATGTCGATTGAGGTCGGCGTTGATCTCGTCATCGGGAAACGAATCCACCGCAGCGAGGATGCGCTGATAGGTGTGACGCTGTTCTGGTCTGATCATCCATACGGGGCAAGGACACTTGCGCATCAGATGGCGATCTGTTGGATGGAACAGAACCGCCGCCCTGGGGCCGGTCACATGCTCCGCCGTCTTAATCACCAGGTCATGGCCCTGACGAAGCACTCTCTGGACGACGGTCAGAAAAGGCGTGTGGCTCCACTCTACGGATGTGCTCAGATTAATTCCTTCGGGCGGGAGCTTCGAGAGTCTCGTTCGCAGCAGTCCGCGCTGTCGTTGCTCGATCATTTCCCGCAATACATCGCGGTCCAACATTCCCAGGAGAGTACGCGTTCCCAACGGCAGCTCGTCGAGGGGAAGATGCTCGAGGACGACACTCACGTGGAGGCTGGCTTGATTCTGACGCGCCAGGGTGAGCGCCCGCGCGAGAGCGACCAGCTCCTCGGATTCCGGGTTTAGGACAAGCAGTATGTTCTTGAAGCGTTCCATGGCTTAAAGAATAGGGGAATGTGCCGCGCAGAGGAAGTGCGCTCCGGTGCTCAGCTTCCCGCGCTTTGCCGGCTGCGATGGAGTCGCTTACAGAAGCAGTCGCGGTGCGGCGGATTCTCAAGTGCGTCCCCGATGGTAAGATTCCTCTGATTCCAGCGTAGCGCGGTTGGATTTTCTATTCCTTGGAGAATCGTCCGCTATCCGAACCCATTGAAAAGCGAGCTGAAGCGCTGTCCGTTTCGTACATGGCCGAGACCCACTACATCGCCGACATTCTCATCCTGTTGACGGCGGGCATCGTCGCGGTGCTGCTGTTTCAGCGTCTCGGACTCGGCACGGTACTGGGCTTCCTCGTGGCTGGCGCCTTGGTAGGGCCCTGGGGGTTGGGTTTCATCGTCGCCGTGGACGAGATACGGCATCTGGCTGAATTGGGTGTCGTCTTCCTTCTGTTCATCATCGGCATCGAGCTCAAGCCGTCGCGCCTGTGGGTCATGCGGCGCAGCGTGTTCGGTCTGGGCACCGCACAGGTGCTCGCCACCGGTGCGGTCATCACCCTCATCGCTGTGGCGCTTGGGTTGCCGACGCGTACTGCCTTGGTCACGGGCTTCGGGCTGGCGCTCTCCTCGACGGCCTTCGGCCTGCAGATACTTCAGGACAAGGGGGAATTCGGCACGGCCCACGGCCGCTCCGCCTTTTCCATCCTGCTCCTGCAGGACCTGGCCATCGTACCCCTGATCGCCTTGCTGCCGCTCCTCGCACGACCCGATTTGACGATCACCCAGGACATGGAGCTGGCCGGTCTGGAGGCCGTGCTGATCATCGTTGGGGTCTTCATCCTGGGTCGTGCCCTCCTGCGCCCTGTGCTCCAGCTCGCGGTTGGAAGCCGTCGCAATCCCGAGATATTCACCGCTACCGGAATCCTGCTGGTGCTCGGCGCCGCATGGCTTACGGATTGGGCCGGCCTGTCCATGGCCCTCGGTGCCTTCCTCGGCGGTTTGCTCCTGGCCGACTCCCGCTACCGCCATCAAATCGTGGCGGAAATCCAGCCTTTCCGCGGTCTGCTGCTCGGGCTGTTCTTCATGAGCGTCGGAATGTCCGTCAATTTCGGTCTTCTCGCTCACCAGGGCACCGAGGTGGTTGGGCTGGTCGGCGGTCTGCTGCTGCTCAAGGCGGTGCTCCTGTGGGGGTTATGCCGGGTTAGCGGGCGCTCGCACGCCGAGTCCACCCAGGTAGCACTGCTGCTTGCCCAGGCCGGTGAGTTCGGATTCGTCCTCTTCGGGCTCGCCCACATGCTGGGCCTGATGGACGCGGAGCTCTTCCATCTGTTGCTGCTGGTTATCGCGCTGAGCATGGCGGTCACGCCCCTGCTCGTGAGGCTGGGTCACCTGCTCGGGCGGGCTCCGGCGAGCGCTCCCGCGGTTACCCTCTCCGCGAGCGAGCCCATCCCCGTTTTACGCGACCATGTCATCGTTGCCGGCTTCGGTCGCTTCGGCAACACTCTGGCCCAAATACTGGCCAAGGCGAATCTTCCCTACCTGGTGTTGGAGGTCGATCCGGCGCGGGTTGCCAGAGCCCGAGCACTGGGGTACCCCGTGTTCTACGGGGATGCCGGTCGCGCCGAGGTGCTGCGCTCGGCGGGCGCGGCCGACGCCTCGATGGTGGTCCTCGCCCTGGACCAGATGGAGAGCATCGGAAAGGCGGTGGTCACGGTGCGCGAGGCCTTTCCCGACCTGACCATCTATGCCCGCGCCTGGGATGTCGATGCAGCCCAGAGGCTGCGCGCCATGGGTGTCACCTACGCCATCCCCGAGACCATGGCGAGCGGTTTGCAGCTCGCCGGGGACCTGCTGCGCGCATCCGGGATTCACCCGGAGGAGGCGCTGGGCCTCGTTGACGAGGCCCGCGATGAGCGGCAACGCAAGATCGCGAGACCCTTGAAGCCTGAACGGCAAGCGGGATTCAAGGACATCCTGCTGGTCCTGACGCCGGGCGTCGACGAGGCGGCCGCCCTGGACCATGCGGCTGCCCTGGCCGAAGACAACCGGGCGGGCCTGACGGTGGTAGAGGTGCTAGCCGAGGCCACGGCCGGTGTCGAGCGCGACGAGCATGGCGTATCGTCCCCGGACGAGCTCGACGAGGAGCTGGCGGCAAGCCGTCGCAGGAGACTCGAAGAGTTGGTTTCGCACCTGCGCGAGCGTCTCGACGTCCAGATCAAACTGCTCGCTGGAAAGCCCCATGAAGCGATTACCCAGGAGGTCGTATCCAATGAGCGGGACTTGGTGCTCAAGGCCGCGGAGGGTGGACGCGGACTGCGCGAACGTCTTTTCGGAGACAAGGACACGCGTCTGTGGAAGACCTGCCCTTGTCCCGTGCTCCTTGTCCGGTCGATACCGCCAAGGCCTTACCGTTACCGTCGCATCCTCGCCGGCGTTTACCTGGGCGAAAACCCGGCCAGCCAGCGGGACCAGAGAGACACCGTGAATCGCAAGATCGTGGAGCATGCAGCTTGGCTGGCCGCAACTGAATTCGCCGAGCTGCACGTCGTTCACGTCTGGGAAGCTTACGGCGAGCAGGATTTGCGAAGCCCGCGCTCGCCTTATCAGTGGGACGCGGATGCCTACGTGGAGGGCGAGCGGAAACGAAACCAGGAAGCGCTGAACACCTGCCTTGCCAAGGTACGCGACTCCCTGGCGAGCGAGATACTTCCCGCTTTCAACCCCGTGTGTCACCTGGTCAAGGGGGGCCGCCGGGAGGAGATCCGCCGGCTCGCCGTCAGCCTCGAAGCGGACCTGGTGGTCGTGGGCTCCGCTGGGCGCTCGGGAGTCACGGCTCTGATTGTCGAGAGCACCGCAGAGACCCTTGCCAAGGACCTGGATTGCTCGGTGCTTGTCGTAAAGCCACCGGGATTTGTCACGCCGGTCGTCGTGGAAGAACCGTAGCTTGCCGCTACTGCTTCACACCGGGTCCCTTTCGATCACGCCTCGCACCCTGCCAGGCACCAGACTGGTGACTCGCGCCTTTTTTAACTTCGATGGGACCCGAATGTCGTCGGACGGTCGCACTTGCTCAGGCCAATTCCCCGCGCGCCATCTTCTCGACTTTGTCTAGGACCGTCGCCTCCAGATTGCGCTTGAATCGGGCAACGCGATCGAGCACCGCGGGATCGCCTGCACCTACGATCTGAGCGGCAAGCAGTCCCGCATTCTTCGCACCATCGATGGCGACCGTGGCCACGGGCACGCCCGCCGGCATCTGCACAATGGACAGCAGGGAATCCTGGCCCGAGAGGCTGGAGGTCTTCACAGGTACGCCGATCACCGGCAAGGGCGTGATGGCCGCGACCATCCCGGGCAGGTGGGCAGCGCCGCCGGCGCCGGCGACGATCACCTTGATTCCGCGCTCGCGGGCGCCTGCCGCATAGTCGAACAGGCGCTTGGGCGTGCGGTGAGCGGAGACGATGGTCATTTCGTATGCGACCTGCAGCTCGTCGAGGATGCCCGCAGCCGCCCGCATGACGGGTAGATCCGAGTCGCTGCCCATGATGATTCCGACCAGTGCCCCGCTCACGGATGATCCTCCCCTGTGATTTCAAGAAGCTCTCGCACCCGCTCCGCCTTGGAGCGTGCGGCGGCGATGTCCGCGTCCAAAACGGTGACATGACCCATCTTGCGGAAGGGCTTGGTTGCCGCCTTGCCGTAGATGTGGACACAGGCGCCCGGGATGGCGAGGGCCGCGGCCATGCCCTTGATGACCGGCCGCCCGCGATGACCGGGGCTGCCCAAGATATTGATCATGGCCGCCGGCGAGACCAGATCCGTCGCTCCCAGCGGCAGGCCGATAACCGCGCGCAGGTGCTGCTCGAACTGATCCGTCATACAGGACTCGATGGTGTAGTGACCCGAGTTGTGGGTCCGCGGGGCGACCTCGTTGACCAGGATCCGACCATCGGCGGTCAGAAACATCTCGACGCCGAAGACCCCCACTCCGCCGAGGGCCTGTACCGCGCGCACCGCGACCTCCTTGGCAGCGGCGGCCAGCGCGTCCGCCAGGTCCGCCGGGGCGAGCAGCAAGTCGAGAACGTTCTCGCCGGGGCGGAAGATCATCTCTACCACCGGATAGCAACGAGTATCTCCGTCCTCGGAGCGGGCCACCAGCACGGCGATCTCCTTCTCCGCTTCGACGAAGCGCTCCACATAGGACGGCACCGGCAGATGGCGGAGGAAGTCGTCCGGCGTCTTCATCACCGCCACCCCGCGCCCATCGTAGCCTCCTCGCCGGGCCTTTTGTACCAGCGGATAGCCGAAGTCCTCAAACGCCTTCGCCAGGTTTCCCTCCACATCGACGAAATCCGCAGTCGGGATGCCGGCATCCCGCATCAACCGCTTCTGGGTGAGCTTGTCCTGGATAGCGGCCAAGACCTTGGGGGAGGGGTGGATGCGCCGACCCTCCCGTTCCAGCTCGATCAGGGTCTCGCTATCGATATCCTCGATGTCGAAGGTGGTGACGTCCGTGGTTTCGACCAGCTCGCGCAGTTTGGCCGGGTCATGGAAATCGCCGACGATCTGATGGCCGGCCACCTGACCGGCGGGCGAGTTGGGCGTTGGGTCCAACACCACGCAGGTACAGCCGAGCCGTTTTGCGGCCTTGACCATCATGCGGCCAAGCTGGCCGCCGCCGATGATGCCGATGCGGGCAAGCGGATAGGGATAAGAATCCATCGCTTCGGTTCTACTCAAACTTCGCCAAGTATTTTTTCTGCCCCGGTGTCCGCGCAGTCACGCCGACAGTGTACCGCCATACGTCCTACAGCGTGGTCACAATTGATTTCGTCGAGCCTGGCTCCTTGTCCTCACTGCTGAGTGAAAGTCGCCTGCGCTGGCGGATTCTCCGGGATCACCTAGGCGCGGGTCCAGTGATGGGACCGATGGCTCACGACGCCCGAATTGCAGCGATCTGTCTCGACCGCTGGGTCACGGAACTCTGGACCAGGGACCGCGATTTCAGTCGGTTTCCCATGCTCCCGACCCGAAATCGGAATACGCCGCTTGCTCGAGCTGCGTTGGCAGCATCCGGGGCAGTCCCTTACCAACGAAACCTCCAGGCTTGCCGGCCGCAGAGAGTTACCTGAAGCTCCGGTGCCTGGAAGATCACGTTCGGGCGCTGGCCGAGCCGTCCGGCTCCTGCTCCGGTGTTGCCGTCGGCTCCGCCGTCTCGGCAGCCGGCTCGATCAGGCCGAGCCGCTTGGCCCGCGTCTCCCAGTTGCGGCGCGCCAGGGCTTGCATGTCCTCGGCCTTGTCCAGTTCGTCCATGATCTCCATTCCGAGCAGGGTCTCGATCACGTCCTCCATGGTGACGATCCCAGACATGCCCCCGAAGTCGTCCAGCACCACGGCGATGTGCTCGCGCTTCTCAAGGAAATGGTGGAACAGCTCCGGGATGGGGAAGGACTCGGCTACCGCCAGGATTTCCCGGCGGATGTCTGCGAGCTTTCCGCCGTCCTCCTCGCCCACCAGACGGGCCAATACTTCGTCCTTGCGCACGTAGCCGGTAACCTGATCCTTCGAGTCCTGCTCGTAGACCGGAATCCGCGAAAAGCGCGTGTCCCGCTCCTCCTTCAGGAACGCTTCGATAGACCGGTCCTCGGGGGCGGCGACCACCACGGTGCGCGGGGTCATGATGTCCTTGGCTTGGATGGCCTCGAAGCGCAGCAGGTTGGCAATGAAGTGCGACTCCTGCCGGTCGAACACCCCCTGCTGGACTCCCAGCTCCGCCATAGCCAGAAAATCCAGGCGGCTGAACACACTCTTGTCCTTGTCCTTCTTGAGTGCACGGGTGACGAACTGGCTGAACCACACGAGCGGGGCCAGCAAGTTGATCACCAGGCGCAGGGACTTGACCGTGAAGGGCGCCAGTTCCTGCCAGTAGTTTGCCCCCAGGGTCTTGGGGATCAGTTCGGAGAGCACCAGGATGCCAAGGGTCATGAGGGCAGGCACTGCGAGCCCGGTGATCAGAGGGTTGGCATCGGCCCAGATCTTGGCCGCCTGGTCACCCACCCCGATGGCCCCAACGGTATGGGCGATTGTGTTCAACGTCAGGATGGCGGCCAGAGGCCGATCGATATTCTCCTTGAAGGTCTGCAGCAGGCGTCCGGTTTTTCGTCCCTTGCGTAGCTGCACCTGGGCATACGAGGGCGTCACGCTGAGCAGCACCGCCTCCCATAGGGAGCAAAGGAAGGACACGGCGATGGCGAGCAGGAAGAAGAAGATCAGAAGGCTGTACATGGCGAACAAGGTCTCGCAGCGGCCCGGGGTACACCGCCCCGCACGGGATGACTAGCTTATCCGGTTTCGCCTTCGGGATGTCCTCGACCAGGCTGCCGACGCCGAGCACCACGACCCCGAACAGCAGTGCGCGAGCCAGTCCGGACAAAGCGCTCCGGGCACCGGTCTGGATGTTCACCCGGGGGCTCACGGTAGCGCCGGCGCCTGGCAGACCCCCGAGCAGACTTTACGCGAGTTTGCCGAGTCCCTGATCCACCAGTTCCTTGTCGGAGTTGTGCTGGGTGCGGGTGAGGCTGTCGGCCACGACAAAGGTTAGCAAGGCATTGACGGCCCCGAGTATCGCCGGCACCAGGGTTTCGTCGAGCCTGGCTCTTTCTCGCCGGGACAGCGCACGGGGACAGGTCTCCCATTGAACAGGTTGCGCAGGGCCTGTAATTTCGATCACCCCATGTCCCTTCAAGGGGAGTTCCCTTATCTTGGGCACGACCGCCAACGGGACGATCTGGGCCAATCCCTTTTGATTGACGGGGCTGTGAAAACCTTTGTCCGCAGAGATGGAGGCAGGTCCAGCAATACAGCAAATCTTTTCAACGCTGTAATGCAAGACCTAACCCCGTAACCTCGCGTGCGCCGCGAAAATCCATCGAGACCTTCACGGAAAACTGTTCGGATCATCACTCGCCCGGCCAAAGCCTCCGGCGCCAGCGCCGCACCAGGGCCTTCTCCAGCTCGACGATGAACAGCACCGAGGCGGCAACCAGGAGGATGCGCAGCCAGACGCCGGCGTCGATGGCGGCTGTCCCGAACAGGGTCTGGATCGGCGGAGAATACGTGAACGCAAGCTGGAGCAGGATCAGCAGGCCGACGGCATAGAGCACATAAGGGTTGCCGAGCAGCCCGGCACGGTTCAACACCGGTGCGGTCATGTAGCGGGAGTTGAACAGGTAGAAGATCTCGAACATGACCAGGGTGTTGACGGCCACGGTGCGGGCTTCTTCGATAGGCGCGCCCTGGTGCTGCTCCCACAGGAACAGGCCAAAGGTGCCGGCCATCAGGATCAGCGACACGTAACCGATGCGCCACAGGAACAAGGCGGTCAGCACCGGCTGACGGGCATCGCGCGGCGGCCGCGCCATGACCCCTGGCTCCGGCGGCTCGAAGGCCAGGGCCAGAGCCAGCGTCACCGCGGTGATCATGTTGACCCACAGGATCTGCACCGGCGTCAGCGGAAACTCGTGGAAGCCGAGCAGGATCGCGCCGAGCACGACCAGTGCCTCGCCGCCATTCGTCGGCAGTATGAACAGGATCGCCTTCTTCAGGTTGTCGTATACAGTGCGCCCCTCCTCGACGGCATTGGCGATGGAGGCGAAGTTGTCGTCGGCGAGCACCATCTCTGCGGCCTCCTTCGCCGCCTCGGTACCGTTGATGCCCATCGCAATGCCAACATCGGCGCGCTTCAGCGCCGGCGCGTCATTGACGCCATCGCCGGTCATCGCGACGACGGCGCCCTCGCGCTGGAGCAGTTGCACCAGGCGCAGCTTGTGCTCCGGCGTGACCCTCGCATAGACATCGACGGTGCCCACCCGCTGCTGCAGCGCAGCGTCGTCGAGGCCATCCAAGTCACGTCCAGTCAGGGCCTCGTCCGGATTCGCGAGGCCGACGCGGCGGGCGATAGCACGGGCCGTGGCGGCGTGGTCGCCCGTGATCATCTTGACGCGGATGCCGGCCTCGCGGCAGGCGCGCACGGCGGCGATGGCCTCCTCCCGCGGCGGGTCCATGAGTCCGAGCATGCCGAGCAGCGTCAGGTCATTGCCCACATCGACGAAGTCCAGCTCGAAGCGATGCGGCTCGGCCGGCTTCACCGCGACGGCCAGCACGCGCTGGTCCGCCGCGGCCATGGCCTCCATCCGCTCGAGCCATTGATCGGCATCGATGGACTCATCGCCGCCGGCCCCGCGCTGGCGCGAGCACATAGCGAGCACTGCCTCCGGTGCCCCCTTCACGACGATGAAGGACTCGCCTTCATGGCTGTGGTGCAGCGTGGCCATGAACTTGTGGCCAGACTCGAAAGGGATCAGGTCGGTACGCGGCCAGCACTTGGCCGTCCCCTCCAGGTCCAGCCCGGCCTTTCCCGCGACCACCAGCAGTGCCCCCTCCATCGGGTCGCCATGGACCTGCCAGCCTACTTCCAGTTTCTGCTCCAGCGCCGCGTCATTGCAGAGCGCGACGGCGCGCAGCGTCTCGTTCAGCACCGGATCATCCAGCGGCCGCGCCACATCGTCATCGTGCATAAAGGCACCATGGGGATCGTAGCCGGTGCCGGTCACCGTCACCAGCCGCTCGCCGGCGTGGATCGTGGCCACCGTCATGGCGTTGCGAGTGAGCGTGCCGGTCTTGTCCGAGCAGATGACGCCGACCGTGCCCAGCGTTTCCACGGCCGGCAGCCGGCGGATAATCGCATTGCGTCCGGCCATGCGCTGCACGCCGATGGCCAGGGTGATGGTCATGATCGCCGGCAGTCCCTCCGGGATAGCGGCCACGGCCAGACCCACCGAGGCCAGGAACATCTCCGTCGCCGTGTAGTCGCGCACCAGCACACCGAAGGCGAAGCTGGCCGAGGCCAGCACCAGGATCGCCGCCGTCAGCCAGCGGCCGAACTGGGCCATCTGCCGGAGCAGCGGTGTGGTGAGCTGCTGCACGTTCGCGACCATAGCGCTGATGCGGCCGATCTCCGTCGTCGCGCCGGTGGCGACGACGATGCCGGCACCCTGACCATGAGTCACCAGCGTGCCGGAGTAGGCCATGCAGCGGCGCTCGGCCAGCGGCGTATCAGGGGTCAATCGCTCAATGCCCTTCTCCACCGGCACCGACTCGCCGGTGAGCGGCGCCTCCTCGATCTGCAGCCCCTTGCTCCGCAGTAGCCGCAAGTCCGCCGGCACCTTGTCGCCGGACTGGAGCTGTACCAGGTCGCCGGGCACGAGGTCGGCAGCATCGACGGTCACCAGCCGCCCGCTGCGCCAGGCCATCGCATGGGGGGAGAGCATGCGCCGGATCGCCCGCAACGCATCCTCGGCCTTGCCCTCTTGCACGAAGCCGATGGCCGCATTGATCAGCACGACGCCGAGGATGACGCCGGTGTCGAGCCAGTGCTGGAGCAGCGCCGTGACCAGACCTGCGGCGAGCAGCACGTAGATGAGCACATTGTGGAACTGAGCGAGGAAGCGCAGTAATGGACTGCGCGGCTTGGCCTCGGGCAGCCGGTTCGGGCCGTGGGTCTCAAGGCGTCGGCGGGCCTCCTCCCGGCTCAGCCCCTCGTCGCCGGCGCCGACCCGCTCCAGCGCTTCCTCGGCGGTCAGGTCGTGCCAGACCGGCTCGCCCTTGGGCCGTCCTTTGCCTCGAGCGCACGCGCCGCAGCGCGCGCAGGTCTCGGCGGTTTCGCGCGATCGACGAAGCCGCCGACGATGATGAACACCGCGATCGCCAGCAGCGCGATCAGCCACTCCACCGCGATGATGTCGAAGATCAGAATATCGCTGTCGGACATGGTGACGCTCCCGCGTAATAACCCCATAGGAATTGGACAAAACGCCGGTTGCCGTGGTTCCTGCGAAGCCGTCTGGACGAGCAGGAACGCAAAGCGGGAACAACTGGCCGCAGATGCATGCACACGATGGACATATCCCTCTCCTGTTTGCCGGGTCGCCGAATCTGGTCCGTGCCGCCGACGGTGGGCAATGGCGCGGCCTGCAGGCGAATGTCGGGGTTTCTGGGGTTTTTCTGAGTTTGAAGGGATGATCCGATCATTGACATCTTTAGTCTTGAGCGTCCGCAATTGCGCATACAACAGCCGGTCCACGTGGCCCTCGTTTAGACTTGGATGGAGTCGGATCAAAGGGCGATCACGTCCGCTTTGATTTAACTGCCGTTCGGTGCCAACACGTTGAGGTGGGTGAGGTTGCCGCGGGGCTTGGGTTCCACTGGGACCACGGGGGCATCTCCCCAGCCAACGGGTATCGTGCCACCTTAACGGATGTATTTCCGAGCCACCACAAAGTACCCTTTCCGGAATACGCCGCGAAGAAACATCAAACGGGGAGCGACTATGATGCGTGTCATGCCATTCGGTGCGTTTTCGCTGGGAATCGTCGGATGGGTCCTGATTGGGCTCACCTTCATGAACCTCGCAGGCGGCCCCATGGAGGAGCGCACCTGTCAGACGGCCTGCCTACAGACTTATTTCTTCTCCGCCTCGGCCGCCAGCGGCATCGGCCTGATCCTCGGCATCCTGGGCCTCACCAAGCCCGAATTCCGAAGCGTCACTTACCTTGCCCTGGTCTTGCTCGTCCCCCTGTGTTGCCTAATCGGCGGCCTGATTCTGATCGGCAACTTCGGCTGACGCGGCGCCTCCCCTGGCTCGAATCCAACCGAGCCCTCAGTCCCCGAACGTGCCATCGGTCACCGAGCCGCAACCCTTTGCTGCCCAATCACCGCTTCGATGACCCGCGTTTCGCCGTGCTATGGTCACCACGCTAGCCACGTCGGGTTTACGGATGCAGCTGGACGGTCACCGACCGGTGAACGCTTCGGTTATCCGCGGAACAACTGGGGAAGATCGGCCGGCAGCTGACGTATCACCTCTTCCAGCTCGCCACCCAGCGAGAAGATCTCGTCCGCATAGCTCAAGACCAAGCACCCGGTTTCGCACAGCTCCAGGTTGCGTCCGACCCGGGTGAACAGACGCGCACCCCGAGATACTCCTCCAGCAGGCTCAGCTGCCCGCTGATGGTCTGTGGCGTCAGGTGCAGCCGTTCGCTGGCCCGGGCGATGCCGCCCTCCCTGGCCACTGCCCAGAAGTAGTGCAGATGCGTGTAGTTGACCATCGGTCTCCCATGTCTTCGAATTTTGCGAATAATTAGGCCAATATAATCGAGTTTTCGTCGCCTCGAATCCCGCCTAGCATGCCTGCTTAGGAAGCAACGACCGAATTGCAGCGGAGGGCCCCATGCAGATCGAAATCGAGGCTCGCAATTTCCCCCTGACCCAGGCCTTGCGCAGTCACGCCGAGCGGCGGCTGCTTTCCGCCCTGACCTGCTGCGGCGATCGCATACGCAGGGTCGCCGTGCGGCTGTCCGACGTCAACGGCCCGCGCGGCGGGGCGGACAAGCGCTGCCGCCTGCAGGTGGTGCTGGCCGGTCTGGCGGATGTGGTGGTCGAAGATGTCGAGGCCGATCTGTATGTCGCTATCGACCGAGCGACCGACCGCGCCGGACGGACCCTGGTGCGCAAGATCGAGCGCCGGCGTACCCTGCTTCGGCAGAGCAGCCCGCCCGTTTTGGATTAGATTCGGTCAGCCTGATCAAGCGAGAGGATCTGGAGACGAAATCGAAATGACAGATGCGAAGCACAACGATGAATGAGCCGAAGATACGCATCGCCGGGGCTTTGCTATTGATACTCGGTCTGCTGCAGACAGCCCCCGTACTGGCTCGCAGCGACGATCTCATACGTGGAGACATCAACGCCCGGCTTGCAGCGGAAGAGAAGCTGCGCGACGCACGGATCGAGGTGCGGGTAGAAGAACGCTTGGTGGTGCTGATAGGACAGGTTCGGCTCTACGAGCAGAAGCTGATCAGTGACCGTATCGCCTGGACGACTTCAGGCGTGGTCGAGGTGGACAACGAGATCCGGGTGGTGCCGAAGCTGCCCTTGTCCGATGCGGCCATCGAGCGGAGGATCCGGGAAATCGTGGCGACCCACGAACGCTTCCGCAACGTATCGGTGGCGATTAGGGTTGACAAGGGTAAAGTCACGCTCACGGGCAGCTTTCTCGCCTACCGCGATCCGTCGATTCTGAAACACAAGGTTGCAGAAATCGAGGGCGTGGTGGAAATCGAGATCAGCGCTGCGTTTCTTGCCCGCTAGCGCGCAGCCGAGAATCGGCGATATCGGTGTGGACGGGATGTCGGCCGCCGCGAGATTACGGGTACGCCGAGGCAATCCTGAACGGGGGCGAGCCCGAGCAGGCTCTGCGGATCAACGGGAAACCGCGGGTGCGTCTGTCGCTTTTCGAGCGCGGACTACATACTGAGAACTCTGGGTCAATCGCGACTATCCCCCGTGTTCCTTTGCATGGTTTCCGGTGGAATATCTTTTTAGAGCAGAAAGTTCCAAAGTTCCACCTTGTCGCAAGGCTGGATCAATCCACTATTCAAGGCAGGACACTCGATGAGCAAAGAAGGCTGGAAAAATCTGTTGCAGCAGGGATTACCCACAGGCACAGCATCCATCAACGGCAGCGACCTGCTGAACAAATTCATGGGCAGCGGCGTGGGCGGTGGCTTGCTTGGCGGCGTTCTGGCCGGGGGGCTCACGGGCCTCATGGCGGGCAAAGGCGGTAAAAAATTCGCCAAGAATGCCTTGAACCTGGGTGGCGCGGCGGCGGTCGGCGGCTTGGCATACGCCGCCTACAACCGCTACCGGCAACAGCAATCGGCCGCAGCCGGCCAAGCACCCGCACAAGTTGCCGCCTTTCCTCCTGCAGCTGCGTTTGACGCACCACCAACCAACAGCGGATTCCTGCCACCGGCCGACGAAGTTGCGGCACAAAACGCGATGGGACTGGCCATCATCCGCGCCATGATCGCCGCGGCCAAAGCCGACGGCCATATCGACGATGCGGAACGAGGGCGTATTTTCGAGCAAATCAAAACCCAGAAATTATCGCCGGAGGAAAAACCCTTTCTTCTGGATGAGCTGGCCAGCCCTCTGGACATTGATGCCATCGTCAAACTCGGGGTCACTCCGGAAGTGAGCACCGAGCTCTACGCCGCCTCCCTGCTTGCCGCCGACCCGGATACCCCCGCCGAAAAAGCCTATCTGCAAATGCTGGCGGCGCGTCTCGGTTTAGAACAGGCGTTGGTGGATCAGATCCACGGCACGGTCTTGTCCGCCGTGCAGCAGCCCTGAATCATCACGACGACGCGCAGCTCGGCGCCGCTCTCCAGGCTTTGGCCCTCGCTCAGGGCCACGGAGCGCAAGACGCCGGTGATGGGCGAGCGCAGGTTCATGGAAGTGTCCGGCGGGACCTTCCAATGCTGAAGTCCGGCGCGGACCACCGAGGACTAGCCGCTGCCTAACACACCAAATACAGCGAGGGGGCCAGAAAACCTCCAAGAGCCGGTATGGTTCGCACCTGTCCGGCAGTCTTGTCGCTCAACCTTCAACACGAGCCCATTTGAGAACGACCCGTGCCTCCTCCGTCCAGCAATCAAACTTACACACGGTCGGCGGCAATGCCTCATTACCTGATCCGGCATTCCGCTCTGCGTCAGCTGCAGCTCTTCGAGGCCATCGTGCGTCCTGCCAGCACCGGGAGGTACCCATGAACGCGCGGGTGCACGTGCTCCTTGTGAGCGACGCGCCGCGCGACATGCTCGCCCGCGTCGAGTACGCCACGCAACTTTGTCTGCCGAACGAGACCATCGTGTGCGTTGCCGGCCGCAACCCCTTCGACCCAAACTCACGGCGCCCGCTCGCATGGTCGGTGAGCGAGCTCATCACAGAACAGGGAGGCACCTGCGAGGCGCCCGCGTACGCAAACCGCTGTGGGTGGGGTACCTACGACGAGCTCGCACAGGCGACCGAGTACTGCTTCAACTACCACGGCAACGACGTCCGCGTGGCGTACGCGCAGCCGCACATGGTGCGCCGGGTCAGGATGTACCTCGACCGGCTCAACGCGTCCTACGTGCGCGTGGTCGAGCTGCCCCGTACCTACGGCCGCGTCGAGCGGCTCGTGCTCGCCGTGCGCGAGTGGCTCATACGCATGCTCTTTCGCATCGGCGTTCGACGCGTCCCGCGTGCATGGTGCCCTGTTGCGCGCATGCTCAAACGCCTCCGCGCGCACCCTGCACACGAATAGTCGCATCAAACATGCGTAAACAGTCCCCCCGGAGCTACCAGACGCGGAACGGATGGGAAGTCTTCACGCCATGAAGACACTGCTCACCAGGTAGCCGCTGTAGCCGACAAAACAGGTCAGCAAGGCCAACCCCTCGAAACGACTGACGCGACCGGCACCATGGAGCCCATAGCCGATAACGAACAGCGAGAGGGTCAGCGCCGCCATGACCGGCAGATGTCCCGGGAGAAGACCTCCGGCCCCACCGAGAAAGGAAAGATCGTCCCGGCGATCCCTACGACGGCCAGCGTATTGAACAGATTGGAGCCGATCACATTTCCGATCGCCATATCATGCTCCCCTTTGCGGGCGGCGGCGATCGATGACGCCAACTCCGGCAGCGAGGTACCGACCGCTACGATGGTCAGGCCGATGATCAGATCGCTGATGCCGAAGCCCCGGGCGATTTCCACCGCACCCCAAACCAGGATGCGGGAGCTGGCGACGAGGAGCACGAGACCGACGATCAGCCGGATCATCGCCTGGCGGATCGGCATGGCGTGGGCTTCCAGCTCCCGCTCCATGTCGGCGCCCAGCGCATCGCCGTTCTTTCGCAAGCCTTGCCGGATCGACCAGGCCATCAAACCGGCAAACAGACCCAACAGCACCAGGGCATCGACGCGGGTGACGTCCCCGTCCCACAGCTGCCATGCGGCCAGCGCGGTGACGGCGGTGAGAATGGGCAGCTCCTTGCGCAAGACCCGCGAATGCACGGCAATGGGGGCGATCAATGCCGTCAGCCCGAGGACCAGGGCGATGTTTGCGATGTTCGAGCCGTAGGCGTTGCCCAGAGCAAGACCGGGATTACCCTCCGAGGCCGCGATGGCGGAGATCGCCATTTCCGGCGCGGAAGTTCCAAATCCGACGATCACCATACCGATCAGAAGCGGCGGCATTCCCAAGTGCCGCGCGGTGACAGCCGAGCCCTCCACAAAGCGGTCGGCGCTCCAGGCCAAGAGCGCCAGGCCAAAGACGATTGCAAGAAAAGCCAAAGTCGCACTCGTCTCAGCCCCGGGTCGGGCGCGAGCGCACCGGCACCGGCGCCAGCTGCCGGGATGGCTCGACACGGCGAGACCCCCACCACGGCCCTACGGCGTATGGCCGAAAAGGCATCAAGAAGCAGCGCGCCCAACATGAAAGCCAGCAGGGCGGCGAGCATGGAAAGCAAGAGTAGGGCGGCAAGAGTCATGGCAATGTCCTCGCGTCGATAGGTATCGGGTTCCAATCCGCGCGAGCGCGGGCGTTGGCGTCATTTATAGATTCCGAATGGAAGATATAAAAGTCGAATAATAGACGTCTATTATTCGATATTTACGATGATAATCCGATCTTGCCGAGGTTTGGTCGTTGCGAGAGGGGCCGCGTCGGGTTCGGCAGGCTACCTCGAGCCGGCACCTGCCTGGATTAGGGACGACAGGGGATCAGGCCGGCGGAGCCGGACCTGAGACGGGTGGACTGTCGCCGGCAAACAGCGACTTACGCGCCGCCTCCAAAAGGACAGAAACGATCGGGTGGGTGACGCGACGCTCGATGGAAATGGCGTAGAAGTGCTCTTTTACCTCATCGATCCGGCCGATCGCCGTCGCTCGATACTGCAGCTCCACGTCCGCCTCGATGGCGGCGGGTGCGATGAAGACCCCTGCGCCCTCCTTTCCGAATGCCTTCATCAGTGCGCTGTCATCGAACTCGGCAATCATGCGCGGGCGGATGCGCTGTTTGTCCAGCCACTGGTCGATGCCGGAGCGCAGCTGATTGCTGCTGCTGGGCAATAGCAGGGGGGCGCCCTCCAGACAGCGGGGAAACTCGCCTTCCAACCGCCTGCTTAGCTCCTCCGTGGCAAGGAAGCTTATTGCGCACTCGCCAATCTTGTGACTGAAGCCTCGGGTACTGACCGTGGGAGGGATCGGGCGGTCGGCCAGGACGAGATCGAGGCGGTGTATGGCCAGCTCCGCCAACAGCGTATCGAGATTCGCTTCCCGGCAGATCATGCGCACCGGCTCCGACATCTGCAGGGCGGGTTGCAGAATTCGATGGGCGATGGACTTGGGCAGCACTTCGGCCACGCCGACCCTGAACAGCTGCGGAAGGTCGGCCGGCAGCTGACGTATCACCTCTTCCAGCTCGCCGCCCAGCGAGAAGATATCGTCCGCATAGCTCAAAACCAAGCGCCCGGTTTCGCTCAGCTCCAGGGTGCGACCCACCCGAGTGAACAGCTCCACCCCGAGATACTCCTCCAGCAGGCGAAGTTGCCCGCTGATGGTCTGTGGCGTCAGGTGCATCCGTTCGCCGGCCCGGGCGATGCCGCCCTCCCGGGCAACTACCCAGAAGTAGTGCAGATGCTTGTAGTTGACCATCGGCCTCTCATATCTTCGAGAATTACGAATAGTGCAGCGAATATAATCGAATTTTCTTCTCCTCGAAACCCGCTAGCATGCCCCCTCCTGAAGCAATGAGAATTGCAGCGGAGAACTCCATGCAGATCGACATCGAGGCTCGCAATTTCCCCTTGACCGAGGCCCCGTGCACGCATGCCGAGCGGCGGCTGCGGTTCGCCCTGACCTGCTGTGGCGATTGCATCCGGGGGGTTGTCATGCGCCTGTCCGACGACAACGGCCCGCGCGACGGTGCGGACAAGCGCTGCCGCCTGCGGGTGATGCTGGCCGATCTGCCGGATCTGGTGGTCGAAGATACCCAGGCCGACCTCTATGTCGCCATCGACCGTGCGACCGACCGCGCCCGCCGTACCCTGGTGCGCAAGATCGAGCGCCGGCAAGCCCGGCTCCGGCAGGGCGGCCCGATCGTTTCGGACTGAGGATTCCTCAGTCCATTCAACTAGTCCAGTCACCCAGACAGAGGTACCAAGCCATGAACAACCCGATAACCATCACTGCGAGCCGCAGCCAAACAGCCACACTCGCCACCAACAACGTATTCCGCAACACCTATATGCTGCTGTCCATGACCCTGCTGTTCAGCGCGCTGACCGCCGGAGTTTCGATGGCGCTGAAGCTGCCCCATCCGGGGCTGCTGCTCACGCTCGGCGGCTATTTCGGCCTGCTGTTCGCCACCGCGAAGTTCCGTGACCGTGCCTTGGGGCTCGCCTTCGTGTTCGCCCTGACCGGCTTCATGGGCTACACGCTGGGGCCGATACTCAACAGCTATCTGGCCCTGCCGAACGGCGGTCAGATCGTGATGACAGCCATGGGCGCGACCGGTGCCATCTTCCTCGGCCTCTCCGGTTACGCACTGACCAGCCGCAAGGACTTCAGCTTCGTGGGCGGTTTCCTGATGGTGGGAATCCTGGTGGCGTTCCTGGCCGGACTCGGTGCGGTGCTCTTCGAGATGCCGGGCCTGTCGCTGGCCGTCTCGGCCATGTTCGTACTGCTGATGGCCGGGCTGATCCTGTACGAGACCAGCAACATCATCCACGGCGGTGAGACCAACTACATCATGGCCACCGTCACCCTGTACGTCTCCATCTTCAACCTGTTTATCAGCCTACTGCACCTGCTGGGTTTCATGAATGGTGAAGAGTGAGGTCTCGTCCGGAGGCGAGAGGCATATAGATATGACACACCTGACCACCCTCGACGCGCTCAAAGGGCACATCACCCTGCTCGCCAGCGTGGAAGAGACAACGGCTCCTTTTCTCAGCGCCTATTTCAACCTGGAAGGTGGCACAGCTGGCTGGCGTGAGACACTGGATGGGCGCGCGCGCCTTCTGCGGCGTGTTCTCAAGGGCCACGACCTCGCCGACTTCGAGGAGGCGGTGGGCAAGATCGAGGGCTGGCTGGCCACCGAGCTGCATCCCGATGCCAAGGGAGCGGCCATCTTCGTGCGCGGCACCTTTGGCGGCGGATTCATGCTGCCGATGCAGTTCGCCGCCACCTTGCCCAACTGGATCGCCGTCTATCCCACGCCCAACATCTATCATCTGGTGGAGCTCAAGGACAGCTACCACCGCTATGTCATCTTGCTCGCCCTGCCGGATCGGGCCAGCATCCTCGAGGTGAACCTGGGCGCGGCGACGACCCGGGCCTGGATCGACCGATCGGAGCTGCGCACACGGGTCGGCTCGGAATGGACCCGCTCGCACTACCAGATCCACGAAGCGCACCGCGGGGATCGGTTTTTTCCGGAAAAGATTGCGCTTCTGGAACAGTTGACGCATGCCGGAGGCCACACCCACCTGATCCTGGCCGGCGATCCCAAGATCACGGCACGAATCCGCGATGCCCTCCCCGAGGAATTGAAGCAAAAGCTGGTGGACGTGGTCCCGGCCGGCGAGCGGGACCGGGAGGCGGGCGTGGTGATGGCGACCCTGTCCAGCTTCATCGAGCATGAAGAGCAGGAGTCCCATTCGATTGTCGAGCGTCTCGTCGCGGGATTGCGCAGCCAAGACCTGGCGGTCGCGGGCTCGGCAGCCACACTGGATGCACTGCGTTGGGGGGAGGTGGACATCCTGGTCATGGACAGTGACTACGATCCCGATCCCCGCTGGCTCTGCACTGCCTGCCAGACCCTCGGTATGGAGGTACCTGAAACTCGCCTCTGCCCGCAATGTGGCGAATCCGCCGTGCGGTCGCTGGATGTCAGGGAGGCGCTGCTGCGACTGGCCGGCCAACAGGAATGCGCCGTGGAAGTGGTGAAGCAGTCGGACGCGTTGATGTCTCTGGGGGGTGTCGGCTGTCTGCTGCGATATGGCCCCGGTATTCGGCATCAAAAACCCGATGTGCACGAAGCAACGAATGGCATGCCATCACGTGGCGACATTCCGCGCGCGACGATCAATGATCCGCCGCTCGATAGGTGGCCCAAATAGCACATCGCGACACGAACTTTTTGGTGAAAGACGCAACTTACAGCCCGAGATCAGCCGCAATGCCATTGGTCCAGATGAAAGACATGCTCCGCCACGCCCATGCCCACCGGTATGCCGTCGGCGCCTTCGACTTGGTGAGCCTCGACTTTCTCGAAGGCATCTTGGTCGCGGCCGAACGCTGTCGTGCCCCGGTGATTCTGAGCCTGGCCGAGTCCCATTTCGAGTACTTCGACTTCAACCTGCTGATGCCGGCAGTGGAGACCGCCGCGCGCCGTGCCTCGGTGCCGGTGGCGATCCATCTCGATCACGGCGCCAACCTCGAAAGCGCCGTAAGCGCCATCAACCGCGGCTGCAACGGCGTCATGGTCGATGCCTCGGATCGACCTTTCGAGGACAACCTTCGCCTCACCCGAGAGATCGTCGCCATGGCCCACTCCTGCGGCGTGCCGGTGGAGGGCGAGCTGGGTTATGTCCCCGGTGTCGAGGGTGAGGACGCCGAGCGCCATCCCGGTGAGATAGCCTATACGACGGTGGAGGAGGCAAAGACCTTTGTCGACGAGACGGGCGTCGATTTCCTGGCGGTCTCCATCGGTACCGTGCATGGGCGGATGCGCGGCGAGCCCAAGCTCGACCATGCGCGCCTACAGCAAATCAATGAGGAGTTGGGGATCCCTCTGGTGATTCACGGCGGCACCGGCCTCTCTGACGACCAGTTCCAGCGCTTGATTGCAAATGGCGTGGCCAAGATCAACTACTACACCGCATTGGCCGACGCCGCTGGGGCCGCGATACGCAAGGACGCCGGTGAGGATCGCGTTGGCGGCTATACCAACCTGGTGCGAGGGGTGCAGGAGGCGATCGCAAACGAGGTGGAACGATGCATACGCCTATGGGGCTCGGCAGGCCGCGCTGCAGAGGTCCTGGCCGAGTGCGCCCCCTGGCTGCCGGTCGAGCACTTGATTGTCTATAACCTGCAGGGGCTCGATGCAGCGGGCGTGCAGGCGATGATGGCCGAGGGCCGCGGGGTGCTCGGGGCCATCCCCGGCGTGCGCGAGGTGTTCACCGGCGAGGCGGTGAAGACGGACGCAGCCTACCGCTACACCTGGCTGGTGCGCTTCTGCCACCCGGCCGTGATCGACAGCTACCGCGACCATCCGGCGCATGTGGCCTTCGCCGACCAGCGCTTCCGACCGGTAGCCGGCAATCGGCTCACCATCGACTATCAGGAAATCGAAGCAGGCAACCAAATTCGAAGAGGTACGGCATGAGACGGATCGCGGCCTTGAAGGTGCGAGCAAAGCGCTGATGGAGGCGGCTGTCCAATCTTTACGTGGCGGCCCGCGCGAGAGGTTGCGCGCCTTCATCGAGCGGCCCAGCACTCAGCGGGCCATCATCACCCTGATCCTGATCAACGCGGCGTTGCTCGGAATGGAGACCTGGCCCGCGGCCATGCAGGTGGCGGGGGACCCGATCAGGACGCTGGATCAGGCTATCCTGGCGATATTCGTGGTGGAAATCGCGTTGCGCCTCTATGTCCACCGGCTCGCCTTCTGGCGCGACCCCTGGAGCCTTTTCGATTTCGCCGTGGTGGCCATCGCGCTGGTCCCGGCCGCCGGTCCCTTCGCCGTGCTGCGCGCCCTGAGGGTTTTGCGTGTGCTGCGGCTGCTGACCATGGTGCCCACCATGCGGCGGGTCGTGGGGGCGCTGCTGGCGGCGATCCCGGGATTGGGCTCCATCGCTCTGGTGCTGCTGATCCTCTACTATGTCTTCGCGGTGATCGCCAGCAACCTCTTCGCCGCCGCCTATCCGGAATGGTTCGGCACCCTCGGCCGCTCACTCTACACCCTGTTTCAGATCATGACCCTGGAGAGCTGGTCCATGGGCATCGCCCGCCCGGTGATGGAGCACTTCCCCTACGCCTGGGCCTTCTTCATCCCCTTCATCCTGGTGGCCACCTTCACCATACTGAATCTGTTCATCGCCATCATCGTCAACGCCATGCAGAGCTACAGCGGGGCCGAGCATCAGAACACGGTGCAGGCGCTGCAAGAGACTCGAAACCACATCGAGGCGGACCTGCACGGGGAGCTGCGCGCCCTGCGCGCGGAGATCGGCGAACTGAAACGGATGCTGGCGGATCGGGTGACCGGTGAGGCGGCGGACCGATGATCGGCAGCAGTGAGCTAACTGAATAACCGCTCGCCGCCAAACGCCTCTACCGGGATGCATGGCGGCGCCATCCGCGCGAGGCGGTCGCCGTAGCGCCCAGCGGGCCGGATCTGGCCGGAGGCAGTGACGTTTCAGGCGACGCCCCTGCGGAAAACACCTCGGGACAGGCGCTCAGCAGCGCCAGGGTCATGGCCGCACAGGCGGATATCCCGATGACATAGATCCGCTGTGGATCGACAATACCTCGCCGGCATCCCAGCCGGTGTCCTCGGGGGAGAACCAGTTGAAGCACCCGGTCAGATTGTTGCTGCGTCGCTGCTCCTTGAACAGCAGCAGAAAGCCCCAGAGCTTGGTAAGATCTAGCCAGCCGCTGTTCTCCGCGAGCCCCCCGGATCCTGCGTGCACGTTGCAGGGCCACCACCAGCGGCGTCCCCTGTTTCGGCGCTCCGGTGCCGTCTCTGCCACTACGTTGCCCCTGCTGACCGATCTCCTCTCCTTCGCCCCCCGGCCCGCCGCCTTGACTCAGGCAGGTATCTCAGCATGCGCAAATTACTGCGATTGGAGCCGAGCTCCCTGACCTCCTCGAGAGTAACACTGGCCGAACGGAACAGGTGTAGACCACAAAGAGCAGCACGGCTGGATTCAGCCGTTTATTCCCGGAAGCACCCTGCTTTATGACCAGGACCAAGAAAACGCGAGTGTCCGGTAGGTATTCGATTGCTGTCGTAGAGCTACCCGCGTTTTGGGAGTAGCTGTGGCTCGAAGGTAGACCAGCTCTAGACCGTCACCCGGTGTCCGGTAACAGCGTGAGGCGGTCATTCGAAAGCGACGGGGCGGGAGAGGTAGGAGCGGACTATCGGGATCGCCGTAACGGTAAGGAAGCTGTGCCGTTTCCGCAACACCACGCGATTCGTATTCGATTCTCTGACTTCTCCTTTTGGCCGGTTGCGGCCCGTCGCGTAGCCCGACGCTGTGTGCAGCAAAAGTGTAGATGAGGAAACCGGCCTCTGCATCCACGATCTTCCTTGTTGGCCGAGTACTGCGGTTTGGACCGCCCGATATGACAGAAGACCGCCTGACGCGCAGACTCCGGCGGTGCAGTGTACGACGCGGGCAGACTTGGCGCGGATTATTCTGCGCAATCCCGGCGAGATAGAGTTAACGACAACACACTTCGAGACAACTGTCTCACCGCGATTACAGGTTCTTCGGACAGAAAACGAGCTTTGCGCGTCAAATTATAGCGACGTACTACTTGGCCGCTGTGGTACCCGCTTCAATTTCGTCTCGTCGTAACCGACGCTGGCGACAAAATCCTGGATACGAGAAAACTCATCGTCACTGAGCGTCGGCTTCCGTGACATTACCCAGACATAATCGCGTTTCGACCGTCCGATGACTGTCTGTTGATAGTCTTCATCCAAATAGATGATCCGGTAATCGGCTTTGATCGGCCAGACGAACTGCATGCCCCAGCGGGCATTGGTTCTCTTGTCCAAAACGAACCCTTTCGGACGGTACGTCTTCAGCGGACCGTCGAAGCTGTCCTTATTGAACCTGAACGTCGTTGCGATGGTCCCGTCCGGATTCAGGGCGTAGGATTCAACCGCGTTGTGTGCCCCTTTCTCGATACCCGTTGGAATGTTGGCGACGACGTACCAATCGCCCGCGAATCGTTCGAGATCCACATAGGGAACAGTTTTCATTGGCTCTCCGCCGTCTGTCGCGCAACCTGCCAGCAATGAACCGATCAGGGTCAGTGTGGTAAAAAATCCAGACGTTTTCATTCGAAGGCCTCCCGTTACATGCGACGGTAAATCAGCCGGCGTCCTTTGCCGGTATCGCTGGAAAGACCCACCCACCCGAGCGCGTCGTTGTACCAGAGGTCGATAGTCAACTTGTCCGTTCGCAGCGCGTAGCGTGTAGCGGGTACTTTTCGATCGCCGATCGCTACATCGTCCCTACCTTTCTGGCGCACGCTGACGCGTTCTATATCTCCGGTTTGTGCGTTCAGCAGACGCTTCTGGCGGAGAAAGTCGGCGTCCCAGTACGCGAAGGTCATCAGGCAGCCGTCCGCCTGCTCGACCCCGTCCTGGTGCTCGACCCGAAATCCCTTCCCGACGGCCGATCCCTGAACGCGGTACCGCTTGCCGTTGTCGTCGGTCGTGGCGCGGATCTCTTGCAGGCAGCCATTGCGAAAGACCTCGCTGCTGCTGTGGCGATACCGGTAGGCATTGACGAAGAGAAAGTCGATGTCGAAGGAGGCACTGCTCGAGATTCGCCGGGTCTCGCCATTCCCGGAGATGCGAAAGCTGTGCTCTCCGATCGGTTTCTCGTCGAGGTAAACCTGGAATCGCAGCACCTCACCGGCGATCCCCGGCGCACAGAGACCTAGCAGTAATAGGGCGACGAGCGAGTGGCCGAGAGACGGTATTTTGACCATGTAATAGTCCCCAAGTCGAGAAAGAAATACCGGTATTGAACGGTTCCTTTAGTAGACAGAAATGAGGGCTACGCATCTATTGACAAGTCTTCAGCGTCCGAGCAAAGCAGCGCTCACGAACTTCCCGGCCCTTACACCGGAATGCAGTGCCCACTGTATCGAGGGTGCGCCGCCGAGCTCGCCGCAGACCCAAAGTCCTTGGCTCACCATGACCTTGCGCTCGCCGGGGTAGGGTACCGGAGGGGCTTGGACGGGGAGAGCGGCGGGCAGTCGATAGACCGCCAGACGCCCCCACCTTTTCGCATCGGATCCGAACCAACGGACAAGCTCGTTGCGTAGTTGGGGCTCGACGAGATCGGGGTTGCTCCGGATACCCAGCAGGTTCACGGTCACCAAGCTTTGACCTGCAGGGGCGTAATAGTCAGACAGATTGCTTGGCACCAACAGGCTATTAATCAGCCCACGACCGTGGCCGTTGAGCGCCAGATTGGGCCCCTGGATCGAAAGGGCGAAGATCCAGTGCGTCGTAGTCGAGCGTTCGGCGCGCCTCCGGATACCAGGTTTGCAGGACCTGGAATCCGCGATCGAGCAGGAAACCGCCGTGCCTGTCGCTTCGGACCCTGCCTCCGATCGAGTCGTCGGCATCGAGGATCAGGGGGGTCAGCCCGTTTTGCCGAACAGCGAGCCCGCAGGCCAGACCCGAAATTCCGGCCCCGATGATGATGACGTCGGCGTTCATATGGGATGGCTGCCAATGTCCATCGCTGACCGGAAAGATGTTGCCTGCGACAAGACTATCGATTGTCCGACGCGGGCCGGTTTCCAGCCCGGGTGACCGTGTGGCTACGGGTTCGGTAAATCGAACAAGAGCACGTCCGCGTGCTCGATTCCGCTCAGCCGGATCTCGCGTTCGCCGGCCAGCGCTGCGCCGTCGCCTGCCTCTAGTTCCTGTCCGTTGACCGCGAGTTTGCCATGGGTAACGTGCAAGTAACCGGTCTGAGTGGCCGAGGCAGGGATGGTCGCCGTCTCGCCTGCATCCAGCAGGGCGCCGTAGAGCAAGGCATCCTGACGGGTGGCGATGGATCCATCTCGCCCGTCCGGAGACGCGAGCAACGTTAGCCGGCCTTGGCGCTCTTCGGCTGCAAAGTGACGCTGATCATAGGCTGGCGCGATACTCATCGTGTTCGGCGTCAGCCAGATCTGCAGGAAGTGGACCGGGTCCGTCTGCGAGTGGTTGTACTCGCTGTGGCGAACGCCCGTGCCCGCGCTCAGGCGCTGAACGTCGCCCGGACGGATTACAGATCCGTTGCCCATGCTGTCCTTGTGCTCGAGCGCTCCTTCCAGCACGTAGCTCAGTATCTCCATGTCCCGGTGGCCATGGGTTGCGAAGCCGCCGCCCGGTGTAACCCTGTCGTCGTTGATCACCCGGAGGTTGGAGAGCCCCATGTGGCGTGGGTCCTGGTAGCCGCCAAAGGAGAAGGTGTGGCGGCTGTCGAGCCAGTCGAGTCGGGAACGGCCGCGCGCACTGGAAGGTCGGATCTGAATCATGTCATTTCTTGGGTGAGTGGACGCTGGTTGTCTTTCACAATGGTTCTCGTCAATCAAAAAAAAAGATCCTCGGGAGAAAGGGCATTTCCTACCGACGGTGCGTACGTGGTTCGCAATCAGCCCGGAACGCTTTGGGCAGCAAATGGACTAATAAGGCAGCCTCGAGTGCAATCTCCCTTCGACAAAAAAGACGCGTCCATGACAGTCATGCGAAGCTACTACCTGTTTCCAACTTTGACGTTACTGGTCGGCTTGGCGGTTGGGATTTTCGCTACCGGTGGCTTCAGAAAGGCGACCGAACCGGCAGAAACATCCCGAACTCCCGATGCCGCCGAAGCCGGGAATGGTTCGGAGGGGGCTGAATCCGCCGGCGTCTCCAAGGAAAAGCCACCTACTTCGGCCGCGCTGTCCGCAACCGCAGAGGAGTCATTCCCGATCGCTCGCGAAGATACAGAACCTGTGCCGGAAATTGAGACGAGGCTGCAGGATATGAACAGGGCGCGAGGGCAGCTACTAGAGGAGTTGGCCCGGTTGCGGGAGCGGGTGGAGGGACTCGAGCGGCGGCTGGTTGCATCCGCTGAGACCCCTCGGACCACCGGCGAAACCGCGGAACGGCCGTCGCGCCCGGAAAAACCGGAGGATCGGCGCTCCGCCCTGGTGGCGGCCGGAGTGGCGGAAGAGCGCGCGGCAGATCTCCTCTGGCGCCAGGGCCAGCAGGAGCTCGACCGATTGGATCTCAGGGACATCGCCACCCGCGAGGGCTGGTTCGGAAGCGATCGCTATCGGGAGGAGCTGGGGCGAATCGAAGAGAACGCGCTCGATATGCGCAGAGAAATCGGCGAGGAATTCTACGACCGGTATCTCTTCGCCTCGGGAGCAGACAACCGCGTTGAGGTCGAGGCGATCATTCCGGGGTCTGCGGCGGAGGAAGCGGGTCTGCAACCCGGGGATTTGGTCGAATCGTACGGGGATACCCGGGTGTTCCGGTTCGAGGACCTGAATGCGGCGAGCACCGAGGGGGAACGCGGCGAACTGGTACCGGTTGGAATCCGACGCGGCAAGGACATCGTCGAAGCCTGGCTGCCGCGCGGTCCCTTGGGCGTGCGTATCGATCGAGCTCGTGTCGACCCGGACGCTTGAACTTGGAAGCAGCAGTTCGCGACCGCCGCCGGCGAGGAAGGCCGATCACCGTTAAGGTGAGGTTACATCGATGCCGGCCTCTCTCTTGGCGCGCATCTCCTCTCGTCGCATCGGCATGGCGTCGATCTGCAGAAAGACACCGCGCAGATCGGCATCCAGGGCCGCTCGCCGTTTGACCCCACCGTCCTTGCCAACCAGGATCAGCAATCGGTCCTCCGAGCTCACGCCCAGACGGGATCGCAGCTTCGCAACGGCAGGCCCGCGTAACTCTACATCCTCGACGAATCCCCTGTCGCGAAGGAGCCGGAACACGCGCATGTCGCGGTCCAGTATCGCGTCCCGTCGCAGTGCTATGTCGCGTTGCTGTGCGGCGAGATCCGGATCACCATGGTCGGGCGCGATCAGGAACAGCAGTCGGTGCCGCCACTGGTGCTGGCTTAGATCATAAGCCGCCGCCTGGTCTGCAGAGAACATAATCAAGGCGATCAGGATGACCAGCTCACGGCGCATCACCAGCCCCCAGTTCCCGGCTCGCCCTTGAAGGGTCCTACAATCTCGTCGGTGACCCAGCCACCGTAGAAACCGCCGGTTTGGGGACGGACGCGCTCGCCGTCGACGTAGCAGGCGATGCGCCCCGGGTAGAAGCTGATATAACCTGCGATCCGGGCGAAAGCGTCGAGAGGCCGTCGATAGGACCAGGCCGCGCGCTCGATTGTGTCATCCCGGGAGCCTATGTTGAAGTAGTCGGCCTTCCCGATGCCGCCAAAGGCGCTCGGCGAGGAGGTTATCTTCGGGTTGCATCTTGTTTACCTCTGTTCGGCCTTCAGTGGAGCGCACCGTCCGGAAGATCGGCGAACGCGGCTTCGTTCGGAGCGAACAAAGTAAAGGGGCCGTCCCCTTCGAGCAGGCCGGTCAGCCCTGCCTTTTCGACAGCGGTGAGCAGCGTGGCGAAGCTGCCGGATTGCTTCGCGACGTCGATGACCGTCGGCCCGGCCTTCGTGTCGGTGGAGTGGCCACCTCCATGACGCATGCCCCAGTGCGTCGGGTAATGCATCGGGCCGGCGGGCATTCCCATGTACGCCGGTGGCTTCATGATGCCGCAGCTGCGGGCGTTTGCGGTGCCGCTGAATGCGGCGAGTAGTACGAGGGCGAAAAGAGGAAGTGCGATGGTGGGTCGAATGTCGACGCCGGTAATCGTACTTGCTTTCACAGAAACAGCTCCAAATTCTAAACGTATTCAGGCTGCGGGCGTGGCCGGCGAGGAAGATCTCGAAGTGCCGCTATTTGCTCGGCGCAACATTTGTCGATTGGTTCGTATCCAACGCGCTCCCGTGACAGACCGCTTTTTTGCCGCCAGGTTTCCCGGCCGGCTTTGAGGTACGTAATCCATGAAGTGGTTTGTGCTCGTTCTAGCGCTGCCGTTCCTGCTCCTCGCTGGCGGGCTGTTGCTCAATCGGCCGCCGATGCTCTCGCCTCCGGGGCCAATGGAGCGGCTTAAAACTTATCTAACGAGCAACGTCGCAGAGACCCGGGCGGAGCATCCGTTTCCGGAGCTGCGTCCGCCGCTCTTTGCGGCAGAGGTCAAAGAGACGCAGGACGCCGTGGTGACGGCTATGCAATCCCTCGGATGGCGGGAAATCAGGGCCAGCAAGGAAGAAGTTCGCGCGGTAATGGCCAGTGCGCTCTTTCGATTCCACGATGACGTGAGCGTAAGGACGGAGGCAACCGAGGGAGGCACCTTGCTACATGCGCGCTCCGCCTCAAGGGTCGGCAAGGGAGATCTGGCTGCGAATGCAAAGCATCTACGGGTGCTGTTCGCGCAAGTCGAGCGTTTGATCGCTACGAAGGATGCGCGTTCAGCGCAGCGGGGTAAACTGTGAAGCTGCGCAACAGGTCGTCCGATTGGGGCATTCTGCTGGCCCTAACCGTTCTATGGGGCTCGGCCTTCCTCTTCACCAAGTTGGCAGTGGATTCGTTCCCACCACAGGTTGTCGTGGTCGCTCGTCTGGCAATAGCCGCGTTGCTTCTCGTGCCGCTCGCTATGCTTGTCGCGCAGCGACCCAAGGGTGGTCCCCGCTTCTGGATGTTCATGGGCCTGATCGCCCTGTTCGGCAGCGCACTCCCTTTTTCGTTCATCACTTGGGGGCAGCAGTTTATCGACAGCGGGCTCACCGGCATCCTCATGGCCGTCATGCCAATCGCTACCCTGGGCTTGTCGCATTTTTTGGTTCCCGATGAGCGCTTGACGCCCTATCGCATCACCGGGTTCTCATTGGGCTTTGCCGGCGTCGTTGTCATCATGGGACCTGAGTCCCTTGTGTCGTTATTTGATGGTGGAGAGCAGCGTCTCCCCATGCTCGCGGTGCTCGGCGGCGCTTTTTGCTACGCGGCTGCCGCGGTTCTTGCTCGGTTGCGTCCGCCAAGCGATGTCTTGTCCAGCGCGGCCGCGACGACTCTGATCGCCACTTTCATGATTGCGCCCTCTGCACTCGGCTTCGGTCAAGCGCAATCCCAAGGGGTTTCCGTGTCCTCGACCGCATCCATCGCGGTCTTGGGCGTCTTTTGCACTGCGCTCGCGAGCATCCTTTATTTCCGGCTGATCAAGACCGCCGGCCCCGCATTCGTCTCTCAGCTCAACTATTTCATTCCCGTGTGGGCGGTGTTGGTCGGGATGGTCTTTCTCGATGAAAATCCCGAGACGCGACATGTTGTTGCGCTCTGCCTGATCCTGGGAGGCGTGTTGGTATCTCAGATCGAGTATCGAAGCTCGCGTGCCGTACGCGAGACTCGAGAAGAGGCCCGTTCCGTCGCCTGAGAGACGAGAGTAGATGCCTACTGGTGCTCGAGATGTGGATCTAACTTACGAGACTTAGAGTCCTGACGCAGGACCGTAAGACGGCTGAAAGCGGACATCCTTCGAAATCGTCGCAGAGATGGCCCGTGGTCCTTGATTCTCGCCTTCAGCGTGAGGTTTTTAGCGGCAGATACACAGGCATAACCATTTGTTTTATTTTAAAAAAAAACATGAGAATGCGCGCATTGAAAATACTCATTTGTCGTTTTTCCGACTGAATACATATATTAGCGGATGTTAAGCGATGCACCCTCTATATCCTGAATTCACGCCTTGTCTGTGCCAATCGAGAGGAACGAAAGATTATGAGTAAGAGAAAAGTCGATCTGTTCGATCTCTATGTCGAGGACCCAGAAAAGGCCGACCGCATCCTATTTGGCCGCACCCCGAATCCCGATCGGCGAGGGTTTATGAAAGGTGCGGGCTTAGCCACTATGGCAGCGATGCTCGGCGGGTTTATCCCTTTTCACCGTAACATGCCCGCGGGTTTCATCCCGGCGGCCTTGGCAGAGGAGCCATTCTCCATCGAGGGAAAAGATGGTCTGACCGTGCTGAATGACCGTCCGGTAAATGCCGAATGTCCACCACATCTGCTTAATGATGAGGTGACGCCGACGAGTCGTCACTTCGTCCGTAACAACGGCGTCCCCCCCGAGGACGTCGATGCTGCGACTTGGACGCTAACCGTTGACGGCGAGGTCAACAATCCTCTCAAGATGACAATCGACGAGCTAAAGAAGAAATTCGACGTTGTCACACTCCAACTGCAACTTGAATGCGGCGGCAACGGCCGGTCCTTTTTCGATCCAAAGGCCAAGGGGAACCAGTGGACCGTCGGCGCGGTGGCGTCTTCGCAGTGGACAGGTGTGCGTCTAGTCGACGTGCTCAAGTCCGCCGGTCTCAAGGACAGCGCCGTATACACCGCGCATTATGGTGCCGATACCCATCTGTCGGGAGATCCCAAGAAACTGCCAATTTCCCGTGGCGTGCCGGTTGAGAAAGCCCTGGACCCGCACAACTTGATCGCTTTCGAGCAGAATGGTGCGCCGATCCATCCCATGAACGGTGCCCCGTTGCGTTTGGTTGTCCCCGGCTGGCCCGGCTCCTGCTCCCATAAGTGGCTGACTAGAATCTGGATCCGCGATCAGGTCCACGACGGCCCGAAGATGACGGGAAAGTCCTATCGCGTGCCGGAGTACCCCGTCGAGCCAGGAGAGGAGGTCCCGAAAGACGCCTTTAGGATCATCGAATCCATGCCGGTGAAAGCGCTCATCACCTATCCAACGAGCGGTGTGAAAGTCGCGGCGAGCGAGCCGGTTCTGAAAGTACGCGGGCATACCTGGGCCGGAGACAACAAGGTGACGGCGGTGGATGTTTCCATCGACTTCGGAGCTACCTGGATCAAGGCGGATCTGCGCGAGCCACCTAATCCTTATTCCTGGCAACACTTCAGTGCCGAGGTGAAGTTTCCGATGCAGGGCTATTACGAAGTTTGGGCGCGGGCCACGGACGACCAAGGGCGCATGCAACCGTTCGCCATCGCATGGAATCCGAAGGGCTACCTCAATAATTCAATGCATCGCGTCGCCGTACGTGTTGCCTGATCGGTTCGGAGTTACCGCAACGGATCGGCGCATGCCGATCCGTCTCCCCCTCTTCACCCGATCCTAGGTTTTCTTTGAGCCCGAAGACATAACGCAGCGCTTGGAATCATTGCGTACGTGAGGTTTAAGCGATGTCGGGAATGCAACTGATTCATCTCTGGCTGATTTTGTTGGTCATCGGCGGCGTCTTTGCGAACGTCCGGGTCAATGCCGAGGCCGCGCTGGATCCCATCACGCCCCGGCTTGCCACGGCGGATACAGGGCGGGGCGAGAAGATATTTCTCCAGTGTAAGACCTGTCATGTTGCCGAGGAAGGCGCGAGAATCACTGTCGGGCCGAATCTCTGGGGCATCGTGGATCGACCGGTCGGATCCCAGCCAGGATTCGAGTACACCGAGAGTCTTAAGGAGATTGGCGGCGAGTGGGACTTTGAGAAGCTTAGTCAGTACCTTTTCGATCCCAAAGCCATGGCACCCGAGACGCGAATGATCTTCGATGGGGTGAAATCGGCACGCGACCGCGCCGATCTGATCGCCTTTTTGCGCACACTCGACGAAGAGCCGGTGGCGCTTCCAGAAGTGGCCGCGAGTAGTACAGGGCCAGGATACGGCGGCCTTCCTCCGGGGGAGGGTCGCGAGGCGGTCTATTTCACCTGTCGCGCTTGCCATGCCCTTGAACAATTCATTGACCGCAGTCTATCGCGGACCGAGTGGGATGAGTTGCTATCGGAAATGGTTAGAGCGAACGGCATGGCATCCCCGGAGCCTTGGGCGCGTGCGCTGATGCTCGAATACCTTGTGGCGAATTTCGGACCGCAACAAGACTGGAAAGATCTGCCACCAGGACCTGGCCGGGAAGAAGTCTTTTATACCTGTAACGCGTGTCACTCCCTGATGTTGGTGACACAACAGGGGATGAACCGGGACCGATGGGATGAGACTCTTGAATGGATGGTTGAAGAACAGGGAATGAATGAGATTGAGGATGTCACTACACGAAATTTGATTCTCGACTATCTCTCAACGCATTTCGGCTCAGGGTGAATCTGCAATCCATTGTTGCTGCCTCGAAAAGAGAGAGGATGGGTGCCGAGCGGAAGGAGATAAACAAAGCACGATGTCGACGCCTTGCGATCCCAGTACCAGTTTGGCGAGCGGCGCTCTAACCAGTACCGTCAGTGATACTGTTCGGTGGAGTATTGTCCCGGAGCGCGGCGGCTGTGACGTTTCAGGCCGCGCTCCTCGAGTATTGATTTAGCGTCCTTGATCATTTCCGCGTTGCCGCACAGCATCACGTGGCTGGAGTCTCTCTCGATTGGAATGCCGACCTGAGCCTCCAGCTCCCCGCTTGTGAGCAGATCTGTGATGCGTCCCGTAAGGCCGGATCCGTTTTCCTCGCGGCTGAGGGTCGAGAGAAAGAGGAAGCGATCGTCACGTTGCCCGGAGATCGCGGACAGCGTCGAGGCGTAGGTGAGCTCCGCTCCATTGCGCACGCCGTGGACCAGAATCACCCGCTCGAACTTGTCCCAAGGCTCCCTTGTCCGCAGGATCGAGAGATAGACGCCCAGAGCCGTTCCCGTCGCAAGCAGCCAGAGCGTGCGGGCCGGCTGGACGGCTTCCAGGGTAAAGATGCCACCGGCGGACGCCGAAACCCAAACGGGATCCCCCGGTCCGAGGTCCGACAGTCGCGGCGTCAGCGGACCCTCGGGCACCTCGTTGAAACAGATCTCCAGGGGAAACTTGCCGGGGGCGTTGACCAGGGAGTAGGGGCGGCCGATACGCTCACCATCGATGTCGAGCGCCACCTTGGCGTACTGGCCGGCCGTAAAGTCGATCGGCGGTGCGTCGAACTGCATCGAGAACAGGCCTTCCGACCATTGATGTTTGTCGATCACAGTGCCCTTGACCCATTGGATCATCGTTCTTTTTACCTAAAAACGGACGTTGAAGGTTGCGCCTAGGAAGGGCGCAGACTCGTAGTTGTCTCGCGCCAGTCGCCGGCCTTCAGAGTCCTCGAGACGCAGCTCACCGTTGAGATCGACGCCCGCAATGGCGCTGACTTGCAGATCCCGTCCGCGGCTGTATGTCGCACTCAGATACACGGGGATCGATCTGTCTTCCCCTACGCCGTCCGGAGCGGAGCCGCTGTCGTCCAGACGGAAACGCAGCGACTCGTACCGCGCCCCCAGACCGAAGCTCCAGGTGTCGGACAGGCGATAGTTGAGGTTCAGGCCGGGGCCCTGGGTCGCGCCCAAACCCCGTCCCGTCTCCAGGCTGATCCGGTCGGTGATCTTCCAATCGAGGAGCAGGATGGGAAAGACGCTGACACTGTCTTCGATCCGACTCAAAACGCCGAGGCCGGGCCCGATGGTCAGGCTGTCGCTGACGCGATAGGAGACACCGGCAAGCGCGCCGCCCGTTGCAGAATCCCCGGAGCTGGCGCCGGATTCGCCGAAGAAGCGAAGGGTGGGGATGGCGAACAGCGTCCATTGCTCGTCGAAGGCCCAGGTCATGGGAAGGCTGAACCGCAGTTGATCGATGCGATCCCAAGGCTTGTCCACGAAGCCGAGGTCGCCGGAGAAGTCGTATCGATCGCGCCCGGCGCCGACCGAGAATGAAATCCGGCGCCGCGGGCCCATCGAGTAAGACACGCCTCCTTGGAGAAAGAAGCGGTCGACGTCGAATTTTCCGCCGCCATCCAGAGCGCCGTTGAACTGGTGGACGTAACCGCCGCGTGCAAAGGGGGTCCACGGGGACTGCCCTCTGGATCGATCCGTCTCACTCTCGTCGGCAGCGTATAGCGCGCCTGTGTGACAGTACGCAGCAAGCGCGAGTATCAACAGCCGGGTAGGGAGCCCAAGTTTCCGCATCTTTGAGCGATTGGTCTTTAGGACAACTGATTTCATAGGTGTATTTATTCGGGCTCAAACCCAATCTAGTGTTGACAACAAGCAGCCGGAAATAAGAGACCGCACGGCAGCAGCAAAAGCTCCATCGCGGTTGCAGAGATATTTCGTCCTACCGCATTGCGGATATGGGCGCAAAGGAGAGGGAAATCCATAGCCGCGGGCATTCCGACGCGGGCACCTGGAATAACCACATACGGGGTTTGGAAAGCATGGCTCGAATCAAGCTGAAATTCGACAACGCGGACGGTCAGATGCTCGCCGGACTGCTGGAGACCCCGCCGGACGGCGTACCGGTCGCCCGCTATGCGCTATTCGCCCATTGCTTCACCTGTGGCAAGGATATCGCCGCGGCGTCTCGTATCAGCCGCGCGATGGCGAGCAGGGGAATCGCCGTGCTCCGTTTCGACTTTACCGGCTTGGGCAACAGCGACGGCGACTTCGCAAACACCAATTTCTCTTCCAACGTGCAAGATTTGCTGGCCGCCGCGAATGCCCTAACTAAAGACTACCAGGCGCCGGAGCTTTTGATTGGGCATAGTCTCGGCGGCTCCGCCGTATTGGCCGCGGCGCAACAGCTCGACTCCGTGAAGGCGGTGGCGACGATCGGGGCTCCGGCGACGGCCAGTCATGTCAAGCACCTGCTTGCGGGCACGGAACAACAGCTAGAGCAGGTCGGTGAGGCCGAGGTCCAAATCGGCGCCCGGAGCTTCCACGTGAAGCAGCAGTTGTTCCAAGACCTGGACCGCTACTGCGACGTAGCCCACCTGCACAATCTCAATCGTGCCCTGTTGGTATTTCACTCACCGGTGGATCGAATCGTCTCGATCGATGAGGCGGCGAAGATCTACCAGGCGGCCAAGCATCCCAAGAGCTTCGTTTCTCTTGACCAGGCCGACCATCTGCTCAGCATGCGGGAGGATTCGGCTTACGTGGCCGAGACACTGGTCGCCTGGGCGAGCCGGTACCTGGACATCTCAGCAAAGGACTCCGAACGCAGCTATGGGACGGCGCCCGAGGTTGCGGACGGCGATGTGTTGGTCACCGAGTTGGACAAGAGCTTCTTGCGCGGCCTGTACACGGATCGGCATCAGTCGATGAGCGATGAGCCGAAGTCCGTCGGTGGTAAGGATCTCGGCCCGTCGCCCTACGAGTTGTTGCTCATGGCGCTCGGCTCCTGCACCTCTATGACGCTGCGTATGTATGCCAACCGCAAGAAGCTGAGGCTCGAAGACGTCCAGGTGCGGCTCCGCCACAACCGGGTGTACCTGGACGATTGCTTGAGCTGCGAAGAAGGAAGTGGCAGGGTCGACCGTATCACGCGCACCCTCGCGTTCAAGGGGGATCTGACCGACGAACAGCGCCAACGCTTGGTCGAGATCGCGGATCGATGTCCGGTCCACCAGACGTTGGAGAAGGAGGTGCAGATCGAGACAGTGGCGGATGAATCGGTCCGAAGAATAGAGGGCAAGCAGCTCGATCGTTAGCTGGGGACTTCAAAGAATGTCAAAACCTCTCATCTCAAGAGCCGTACTCAGCAACAGCCGTGCGGTCGCAATCGTCGTCGGGATTCTTATTTTGCTGCCAGGGGCAAACGCAATGGCAATCGAAGAACCCAAATACGAGCTGGTGAAAACCTACCCCGAATTCGAGCTGCGTCGATACGAGCCGTTTCTTGTTGCGGAGACAGAGGTCACCGGGGACTTCGACGAGGTCGGAGACCAGGCTTTCCGCATCCTCGCCGCCTACATTTTCGGCGAAAACAAGTCCCGGGCGAAGATGGAGATGACCGCCCCTGTCAACCAACGCCCGGCGGCAGGCGAGGGTGAAAAGATGGCGATGACCGCACCGGTCACGCAGCGTTCGAAGGGCAGCGACGGTCCGGGAACCTTCGTCCTGAGCTTCGTCATGCCGTCCAGCTACAGCCTGGAGAGCCTGCCCGTGCCCCTCGATCCCCGGGTTCTCATTCGCGAGGAGCCCGCAAAGCTCATGGCCGTCCGAAGCTACTCGGGCCGGTGGACCGAGGCCAATTATCGCGAGAACGAGTCCCTGCTCCTGGCGGCGGTCGAAAAGGCCGGCCTCACACCTGTGGCGCCACTCGTCTACGCCCGCTACAACTCGCCTTTCTCGCTTTGGTTCCTGCGTCGCAACGAGACCATGGTCGAGGTGCGGGGGATGGAGTAGTGGACTGCATTGAGGGACACTTGGTCTGGGCAAATGAACGGCTTTTAGTAGCGAGCTTCAAACTGTTGTGACCGCACCAACTGCGAAATCTATTGCATTGCCTGCAGGACAGGTGATCGAAGATCTCTACAACCGCATCGCCGGCGACGAGGACGCCCGCGTCTGCAAGGACATTCCCGAGGCCGCGTGCAACGACCAGCCGCGTAATTTTTTCGCCTACCTCGGGGCCAACCTTCTGGGCAAGGTCGCGGACGAGATCGCCAGCGCCAAGCTGGTCATCCCTTGGCTGTTCGGTGTCCTGGGTGTGCCGGCCACCTTCACCGGCTTTCTGGTGCCGATCCGCGAGGCAGGGGTGCTGCTGCCGCAGCTCGCGGTTGCCGCTGCCGTGCGCCGTCTGGCCATCCGCAAAGGCGTCTGGGTGCTGGGCGCTGCGCTCTCGGCATCGAGCCTGTTCGGCATGGCTGCAGCCGCTTTGAGCCTGGAAGGCGTAGCCGCGGGCGGCGCCATCGTGCTGATGCTGGTCCTCTTCAGCCTTGCCCGCGGCCTATGCTCGGTATCGGCGAAGGACGTGCTTGGCAAGACGGTGTCCAAGAGCCGCCGCGGTGCCCTCATGGGCTGGAGTGCGAGCCTGTCGGGCATCGCCGTTCTGGCCATCGGTCTTTGGCTTGGCACGGCCGATCTGGAAGAGGCGGGCCTGCGCGTATTTTCAGGGCTGCTGATTGCCGCAGGGCTGATGTGGATCCTGGCCGCTTTTCTGTTTGCGGCCATCAAGGAGCAGCCGGGTGCGACAGAGGGCGGCGGCAACGCGCTCTCGGTTGCGCTCGGACAGCTGCGCCTGATCGTCGATGACGCACCCTTCCGCCGCTTCGTGCTCGCCCGCGCACTGTTGCTGTCCGTGGCCCTGGCACCGCCCTTCTACGTGCTGCTCGCGCAACAGCAGTCCGAGTCCGGGCTGATGGGTCTGGGCGCCCTGATCGTCGCCAATGGACTTGCCACCAGCGTCTCCGCTCCGTTCTGGGGCTACCTGGGGGACAGGTCCTGTCGCGCGGTGATGGCGATCGCCTCCTTTGGGGCGGGCCTGCTCGGCCTGTTCACCTTCGCCGCCGTGACCTTCGAGTGGGGACTGGCGACGAGCGAGCTGGGGCTGGCAGCGATTTTTCTGGTGCTGAACGTCATGCACGGCGGGGTACGCCTGGGCCGCAAGATTTACCTGGTCGACATGGCCAGCGGCCACAATCGTGCCGCCTATGTCGCCGTGTCGAACACCCTGATCGGCGTACTGATGCTGGCGGGCGGATTGATCGGCTTGATCGGGGACTGGCTGGGCGCCGCGGCCACCGTGTTGGTGCTCGGACTGCTGTCGCTGATTGCCGCGGTCTATAGCCGCAAGCTGCCCGAGGTGAGCGAACCGTCGTAACTGCGCTCAGGAAAGGCAGGGAGAAGGTCAGGACCCCGACTAACGACGGACCTTCAGGCTCCAGTACCCGATGTCTCAGTTGTCACAACGGAAACAACCGCGCCTCGATTTCTCTGCTCCAAGGTGTACCATCTGATGCTTACTTGTCACCGTGCGCGTGAAATTTGAGATGGGCCTAATCAGCGTTTTTGTTTTCTCTCTACTCGTGCTCGTTCCACTTGCCCATGCCGGCCCGCCGCCGAAACAAGGCCAACAGCAGGTCCCCGTGATCGTCGCCGAGGTCCGAGCCGACCGTTTCGTGGACCGGGTCGAGGCCCTGGGTACGCTCAAGGCCAACGAGTCGGTCTCGGTAACCGCCAACGTCACCGAGACCGTCTCGGCCATTCACTTCGACGACGGCCAACGGGTGGAGGCGGGCCAGGTGCTGGTGGAAATGACCAGTGCCGAGGAGCACGCCCTGCTGGAGGAGGGAAGCGTTCGCGTCGCCGAATTCGATCGCCAGTACGAACGGATCAAGTCCCTGGTCGCCCAACGCTCGGCCTCCGAGTCGCTGCTGGACGAGCGCAAACGCGATCTGGACACTGCCCGGGCGCTGCTGGTCGCCATCGAGTCGCGGCTCGCGGACCGTTTGATCAAGGCCCCGTTCGCCGGGGTTCTGGGACTGCGCAACATCAGCCCCGGGACCTTGGTCGAGCCCGGAGATCTCATCACGACCCTGGACGACGACACCGTGATGAAGCTCGACTTCGCGGTACCGAGCGTCTTCCTGACCGACCTGGAGCCGGGTCTGGGCATTGAGGCCAAGGCGCGGGCCTATGGCGGTCGCAGCTTCGAGGGCGAGATCCACAGCATCGACAGCCGGGTCGATCCGGTGACCCGTTCCATCCAGGTACGCGCGCTGCTCCCCAACCCGGACCGCACCCTCAGACCAGGGGTGTTGATGCAGGTGGAGTTGTTGCGCAATCCCCGCGAGGCCCTGGTGGTTCCAGAGTCTGCGCTGGTTCACCAGGGCCAGGACCACTTTGTGATCCTGGTGGGTGACGGGAACGTCGCCGAGCGGCGTCAGGTCCGGACCGGGGCCCGCCGACCGGGCGAAGTGGAGGTCGTCGACGGGCTGACCGCGGGCGACCGAGTCATCACACATGGTAGCGAGAAGGTGCGCCCCGGACAGGAGGTCGCGATTCAGGCCGTCGACGACGGCTCGCGAGGTCTGCTTGAGATGCTGGAGACCGGCCAGTGATCCTCTCGGACTTGTCGGTCACCCGTCCTGTCCTCGCATCCGTCCTGTCTTTGCTGCTGATCGCCTTCGGTCTTGTCGCCTTCGACCGTTTACCGCTGCGGGAATACCCGGATATCGACCCGCCCGTCGTCTCCATCGAGACCGTCTACCCAGGCGCCGCCGCCAACGTGGTGGAAACTCGCATCACCCAACTCATCGAGGACCGGGTCTCGGGGGTTGAGGGCATCGACACCATCGAGTCCGTGAGCGAGGACGGACGCTCGGCCGTCACCATTGAGTTCGCCATCGATCGGGACATCGACGGGGCCGCCAACGACGTGCGCGACCGCGTCTCCGGGATACTGGATCAGCTACCGGTGGAGGCGGATCCGCCCGACATCCAGAAGGTGGACAGCAACGAAGACGTGATCATGTGGCTCAATTTGGTGAGCGACCGTTTGACCGTCCCCGAGCTCACGGACTATGCCCGCCGCTACCTGGTCGATCGGTTCTCGGTGCTCGACGGGGTGGCGCGGGTGCGTGTCGGCGGCAACCAGACGTTCGCGATGCGTGTCTGGATCGACCGCGACGCCCTGGCTGCCCGCGGGATCACTGTGGCGGACCTGGAGGGCGCGCTGCGGGCAGAGAACGTGGAGCTGCCGGCGGGCAGTGTGGAATCGACCGCCCGGCAGTTCAGCGTTCGGGTGGAACGAGCGTTCACGACCCCGGAGCAGTTCGCCCGCTTGGTGATCGCGCGGGGAGAGGGCGGCTACCTGGTTCGCCTGGGGGACGTGGCGCGGGTGGAGCGCGGCACCGAGGAGGACCGCACCTTCTTTCGCGGCAACGGGGTGCCCATGGTGGGATTGGGGATCATCAAGCAGTCCACCGCCAACACGATTGCGGTAGCCGACGCCGCCAAGGCGGAGATGGCCCGCCTAAACGCCACCCTTCCCGAGGGCATGGAGATCAAACAGAGCTACGACACCTCGGTGTTCGTCAAGGGGGCGATCAAGGAGGTTTACAAGACCCTCGGTATCGCTGTCGGGCTTGTTGTTCTGGTGATTTTTCTGTTCCTGGGCAGCGTGCGGGCCATGCTGGTGCCGGCGGTGACCGTACCCGTGTCCCTGATCGCGACCTTCCTGGTGCTCTGGGCCCTCGATTTCTCGGTCAACATTCTTACTCTCCTTGCGTTGGTGCTGGCCATCGGGTTGGTGGTGGACGATGCCATCGTGGTCCTGGAGAACGTGCACCGGCGCATGGAGCAATACGGGGAGAGCCGCCTGGTCGCCGCCTACCGTGGGACGCGTCAGGTCGGCTTCGCGGTGGTCGCGACGACGGTGGTGTTGGTGGCGGTGTTCGTGCCTATTGCCTTCCTCGAAGGGGACGTGGGCCGGTTGTTCTCCGAGTTCGCGCTCACCATGGCCGCCGCAGTGTCCTTTTCCACATTTGTCGCACTGTCGCTGTGCCCCATGCTGGCGTCCAAGATCCTGCCCCGGGACCATCGGCGGGCCAGTCTGAGCACGGGCGTCGATTGGGTATTTCAAAAGGTCCGGATCGGTTATGGTGCGGCCCTTCGCTTCTTCCTCCGCTACCGGTCGCTGGTTGTGGTGCTGTTCGCCGGCACCTTGGGCGGTGCGGCCTGGCTGTTCCAGCAAATCCCGCAGGAGTACGCGCCCAAGGAGGACCGAGGGGCCTTCTTCGTCCTGGTCAACGGACCAGAAGGGGCATCCTATGCCTACATGAAGGAATACATGGACGAGATCGAGCGCCGCCTGCTGCCCTATGCCGAGAGTGGCGAGGCCATCCGGGTGCTGGCCCGTGCTCCGCGCAGCTTCAGCGGCGCCCAAATCTTCAATTCCGGCATCGTCATTCTGGTTCTGAACGATTTTTCGCTGCGCCGTTCCGCCTGGGCGGTCATGGACGAGATCCGCGCGAAGCTGGGCGATCTTTCAGGCGTAAAGGCCTTCCCCGTCATGCGCCAAGGCTTCGGCGCGCGCATCCAAAAGCCGGTGCAGTTCGTCATCGGCGGCGGCACCTACGAGGAGCTTGCGAAGTGGCGGGACATCCTGCTTTCGCGGATCGAAGAGTCCAACCCCGGACTCACCGACATCGAATGGGACTATAAGGAGACCAAGCCCCAGCTGCGAATCGACATCGACTATGAGCGGGCCGCGGACCTCGGGGTTACGGTGGGCGTGATCGGTCGCACGCTGGAGACCATGCTCGGGTCGCGCAAGGTGACAACCTATATCGACGCCGGCGAGGAATACGACGTCATTCTCGAAGGCGAGCGCGATGCCCAGCGCACGCCCACCGCCCTCGACAACCTCTATGTACGTTCCGAGCGCAGCGACCGGCTGATCCCGCTCGCCAATCTGGTCAAGATCACCGAGGTTGCCGACTCGCGTAGCCTCAACCGCTACAATCGTGTACGCGCAATCACCATCGAGGCCAATCTCGCCGATGGACTGGCCCTGGGCGATGCGCTGGACTATCTGGAGGGCTTGGTAGAAGACGGTCTCCCGGAACGGGCTCAGGTGGATTACAAGGGCGCGTCCCAGGACTTCCGCGCCAGTACATCGGGCATCCTGTTCGTTTTCGCGTTAGGCGTGGCGATCGTGTTCCTCGTGCTCGCGGCTCAGTTCGAGAGCTGGGTCCATCCCTTCGTCATCATGTTCACCGTACCCCTTGCCATGGCGGGTGCACTGTTCGGGCTTTGGATCACGGGCCAGAGCATGAACATCTACAGCGAGATCGGGCTGATCATGCTCGTGGGGTTGGCGGCCAAGAACGGCATACTCATCGTCGAGTTCGCCAACCAGCTACGAGATCAGGGAAAGGAGTTCCGCGAGGCGCTGCTGGAGGCCGCCGATGTGCGCCTGCGCCCGATCGTCATGACCGGCATCACCACCGCGGCCGGCTCCATCCCCCTGCTGCTCTCGTTCGGGGCCGGCACCGAGACCCGTGTGGTTCTCGGTACCGTCATCCTCTCAGGCGTTCTCGCCGCCACCCTGTTTACGCTGTTCGTCGTCCCGATTGCCTATGATCTGCTAGCAAGGCACACCGGCTCTCCGGGAGACGTGAAGCGGCAGCTGGAAGCAGAGGCGGCAGGGTCCCAATCAATCGACGAAGCCGATTCGTCCGGCGAACGTAGGCCTGCCACTTTCGCCCAAGGCCAAGAGCACGCCCTGACCGGAGGCGGTGAACGGTCCGGTAGGCTGCTGTAGTCCGTCGACGACATGAAGGCGGGGAAGGGACGCGTGATCTGGTCTGCGTCGCTGGCCGCGAGACGGGAGATCGGGTTGTCTCATTATGTAGAATTCTACATACGTCCCACGAGCAGACATAGAAGCTGCCTGAATCGGGCACTTGCCCTTGCGCCTGTGCGTGTCTCCGCAAGGACCCTGACGGCAGTCCGGTATCGGAGGCAAAGACGCCACTCCCCAACGTGCCAAGTAACCGCCGCCGTTGCGTACCTGCCTGATAGCGTTAGAATCGGAAGCTAATTCGCGACTCGTTGAACGAGGGCAACCGCCATGAATCCCAGCGCAACCCGAATTCTCTCTGATGCTTTAGTCCTGTCGCCGATAGAACGTGCCGAACTGATTGACGAACTGCTTCGCAGCTTTGATCCACCAGAGGACGGCGCCGTGGCCGATGGTTGGATGGCCGAGGCGGAGTCGCGCATCGATGCATACGAAGCGGGGCGCTTGACTACCGATTCTGTGGAAGCGGTTTTCGGGCGGATCAACAAGCGGTGAAGGTCCGCGTCCTGTCCTGCGCCGAACGTGAGCTCGTCGAGGCCGTGGATTTCTACAACACTGAAAGACCCGGTCTGGGCTACGAGTTTGCTGAGGAGACAATGCGCACGCTGGACCGAATTGTTGCGTTTCCAGAGGCATGGCCACGATTCTCCCGAAGATTAAGGCGCTGTATCGTCCGGCGTTTCCCGTACGGAGTGTTGTACCAAGTCCGCGCTGATTGCCGCTGCCTACAGCCTCCAGCTGCCCGAGGTCAGCGAGCCGGCTTGGCGTGCGCATTTGGGCTATGGGCACAACTGCGCCTTTGCTGACGGCGAGTTGATCCTACTCTCCCTCTACGCAAAATCGAGGACCGACAATCTCACTGGCCCAGAACTAAAGGAGATACGCCGTGCACTCGAAGACTGAGTCGTTGACCGACTCGCAAATTGATGCTTACGAGGCAGAGCGCGACCTGGCAACCGAACTGCTTCAGGCCGTCGAATTGATGAAGGCCGGAAAGGGTCGCGTAGTCTGGCCTCCGGCGTTGGCCGCGAGACAAGAGACCGGACTGTCTCAGGTCCAGTTCGCGAAGCTGCTTGGCGTCTCAGTTCGGACACTTCAGGGCTGGGAGCAAGGGCGCAAGCAACCCAGCGGTGCAGCACGTACCTCGCTGGCCGTCGCTCGGCGGAATCCGGAGGTGCTGCGTGATGTCGCGACGGACCTACGCAACGCGGGCTAGCAGCGCGACGAGTTTTTTCGGATATCGATGAAGTGAGGACGAAGCGCCGCAACCTCAGGCAGCGGCGTAAGATAATATGAAATTGCGCTTTCGCTATTCAAACGACTCACTGAGAAACCGACCGGATGAGTTCACTTGTCACGGCTATACCCAGTTAATACCAGATTTTCGGTTTTTCACTAACCGACGATTGCGAAGTTTTCCGTCAGCAACGAGCGTAGTTCCCGATGGTATTCCCGCGGGTTGGTGAAGAATTCTTCACAAGCGGTTCTGAATTCTTCGAACGATTCGTAATATCGATTGTAAAGGACTTTCTTTTTGAAGAATTTCCATAAACGCTCGATGAGGTTCAGGTTCGGAGCGTACGGAGGGAGAAAAACGAGCTTGATTCGCGAGGTCTTCAGATACTCCTTTACGGCCTTGGAGCGGTAGTAGCGAGCGTTGTCGCAGATGACATAGATCCAGGTGGCGGCGAGGTTCACCTGTTCGAGTTGCTCGAACAGGGCGATGGTCGAGTCAGTATTGATGGTGTCGTCGAAGCGCACCACAGGCTCAAGGCGCTCCAGGTCGATGGCGCCGTTGATGTTGACGCGACGCCGACCGGTGTTGGAGCGTATCTCTCGGTCCTCGCCGCGCTTTATCCAGCCGCAGGCGATCACCGGATTGTGCTGCGGATGGACGGCATCCATAAAGTACACGGGATCGTCTTCGCCCTTTCTGTCCTTGATATTGTCGTACTCGACGAGGAACTCCTTTTGAGCTTCCGGGTCGGCTTTTCCGGGCACCAGCTTTGGCTTCTTGTAGACGTAGCCGAGGCGGTGAAGCAGCGCGGTCATGCCGCTCTCGGCGTAGGACACCTCGAAGGTGTCTTCCACCCAGCGGGCAATCGACTTTGCCGTCATGTACAGGTGCTCTTGGAGGCGCGCGTCCAGGATGGCCAGCTGCTCCTCGTCGAGTGCACACGCGCTGCCGCGGAAGGCGATATGCCCCAGCGCCTTGATACCACCTTCGCGATAGCGCTTGAAATGGTTGCGTATCGTGTTGGCATCGACCTGCAAGATTTCGGCGACTTCCTCCGCCGTCCAGCCGGTCGCGAGTGCCAACACCGACTTGATGCGGTCGGCCTCGCGCTTGTCACGCGTGTGGCGATGCGCATCGCGCAGCTCGGCAAGTTTTACGGCTGGGAGGGAGTAGTCGGCCATAGCGAAGATCTTACATTACCTTTCAGCTTGTTACAGCGGCATCCTCAACAAAAATCTCAGATGAGAGCGGTATACGCAAACCTTCGGGGAGCAAAGTTGGGGCGTGATGGTGGAAAGAGTTGACGGTCTAGCATGACCAATTTGGGGTATGCCTGAATTGCCGACGATCTTCGCTGGTTCCGAACCGTTCCTTCACGAGTGTCTGGCAATTACCGAGCCTACCCCCGGTTGCAGCTTCGTTGGGTGCCTGCAACTCAAGTCTTGTAGCTACTCATGCGCAATCGGCTTGTCGGTAAACAGGTAGTCGCGCAGCTCGTGCTCGAAGCTGGAATCCCTGCGCCGGATCCATTCCAGCACCATGGCAGCGTGCTCCTTCTCCTCGTCCCTGTTGTGGGCCAGAATGGCTTTCAGATCTTTGTCCTTGCAGGCATCCACCCGCTGGTTGTACCAGTCCACCGCCTCCAGCTCCTCCATCAAAGAGACGATCGCTCCGGTGTGCTCTGGTCTACCGCCGCAAGCCGGGGGTAGTCCCGGAACTGCAGCGACGCCAGCCGCTGATAGAGCCCGCCCTGTGTCATCAGGTCCTCGTGGGTCCCGGACGCCACCAGCCTTCCGTTGTCGATGACCAGGATGCGGTTCACCTTGCGCACCGTGGCAAGGCGGTGGGCGATGACGACGCTGGTGCGGCCCTGCATGAGCGTGTCCAGGGCGGTTTGAACCAGAAGCTCGCTTTGCGCATCCAGGGCGCTCGTGGCCTCGTCCAGCAACAACACGGCCGGGTCCCGCAGGATAGCGCGCGCGATGGCGATGCGCTGGCGCTGCCCCCCTGATAATCGCACACCGCGCTCGCCCAGGTAGGTGTCGAAGCCGTCTGGCAGCCGGTCCAGAAACTCGGTCGCATGGGCTGCATCGGCTGCGTGGCGCACGTCCTGCTCGCTTACGCCCGATAGCCCGTAGCGGATGTTTTCCCAGGCGTCGTCGCCGAAGATCACCGGGTCCTGCGGGACGATCGCCATGTTACCACGCAGGTCTTCCAGGCCGAGCTCCCGGAGGTCGATGCCGTCGAGGCGAATCGCCCCCTTCTGGACATCATAGAAACGGAGCAAGATCTGGAACAAGGTGGATTTTCCAGCCCCGGAGGGTCCGACCAGCGCGACCCGCTCCCCCGGGGCGATATCAAGCGATAGATCGGAGAGCACCTTTGTCTCCGGGTTCGAGGGGTACGCGAAATCGACGTTTGCGAGCTGGATGCGACCGATGACGGGTGCGGGCAGACCCGTGGGACTCGGCGGCGACGAGATGGCCGTCTCTTGCTCCAGAAGCTCGATGAGGCGCTCGCTGGCCCCAGCCCCGCGCAACAGGTCGCCCGCCACCTCGCTCAAGGTCCCGACGGCGCCCGCCACCAGTACCGCGTAGAAGACGAACGCAGACAGCTCGCCCCCGCTCAAGCGCCCGGCCAGGACCTCGTGCCCGCCAATCCAAAGTACGACGCCGATGGCGCCGAAGGTGAAGAGCACCGCCGTTCCGCTCATCAGGGCGCTCAGCAGTGAACGGCGCACGGCCGTCGTGAAGGCCGACTCAACCAGGTCGTTGTGCCGGCGCATGTCCACCGCCTCGTGGCAGAAGGCCTGTACGGTGCGGATGCCGTGCAACACCTCGTCCACAAAGGCACCGATGTCGGCGATCCGGTCCTGGCTTGCGCGGGACAGGCGGCGAACCCGATAACCGAGCAACCACAGGGGCACGACGACCAAGGGGGTGCCGAGAAGGACCAGACCGGTCAGCTTTGGACTGGTGACCGCGAGCATCGCGATACCCCCGGTCACGAGCAGGGTCGTGCGCAGGGCGACGGCCAGCGTCGATCCGACCACCACCTGGAGAAGCGCGGTATCGCTGGTCAGCCGCGAAATCACCTCGCCGGTACGGGTGGCCTCGAAGAAGCCGACGTCGAGCGCCAATACGCGCCCGAAGACTGCCCGGCGCACGTCCGCCACCACCCGCTCGCCGAGCCAGTTGAGCAGATAAGATCGCAGTAGAATCGATGCACCCAGCACCAGCACCACCGCGAGAAAAAAGAGCAGCGCCTGATCCAGGGCGGCCGGCGAGCCGCTCTTCAAGCCGGAATCCACCACCTCCCGAAATACCTGACCGAAGGCCAGCACCGCCCCCGCGGCGGCGATGAGCGCGGCGACCGCGGCCAGCACCCGCAAGCGGTAGGGGCGAACGAGGACGAGAAGCCGCGCCAGCGGCCGCAGATTGCGGGTGGTCGGCCGGTCTGTTATGGCGGCTTTCTGTTTGCGCATCGGCTATCGGCTCTAAGATTCTGGGCCCGCAGTTCGCTCAAGTGAAGGTGCGAATCAAAACAACGGGCGGGGCAACCTGAAAATGCTACGCACCGAATGATCGAGACGAAACGGGTCTAGCATTTGATAATCCTTCGCGAGTTTCGCGGCTTCGCGTGAGAAGCGGTCTCTCAGGGTAACGGGTGTTTCAGGCCAGGACGATGTCGAAGCGGGCCCGAAGCTGCGCCGTTTGCGGGTTGTTCGAGGGCTCGAAGGCTACGATCAATCGCTCCCGTGCGGCATCGTCGGATACGCCGTTGATCAGCCAATCCCACTGGTTCTCCGGTGCTCCCCTAACATATATCTGTGTCACCAGGGGGCGGTTGCCGGGTACCCGCGCGGCGACGTGGATGTGCGGTGCGCGGCCGGGGTAGGGCACCGGCTTGATGGTACGAAACCCATAATGGCCATCCGCCGCTGTCTCGAAACGGCCATAGCCTTGGAAATTGGGATCCCGCGCCACGCTCCGGTCGTCAAGCCGATGTATGTAGCGCCCGTTCGCGTCGCACTGCCAGATCTCCACGAGTGCGCCTTCCACAGGTTTGCCGTTGACATTCAATACCCGGCCTTGGAGATCGGTTATCTCGCCCGCCGCGATACCGTCGCTGCCCTCTACCCGCACCAGGTCGTTGTCCTTGTCGAGTGGTATGCGGTCCGGGTAGAAGGGGCCTTGCGGCTGCGCGGCGGTAGGTGCTGCGGCGGCTGTAACCGCGCCGGGGACCAGCAAAGTCAAACTCGAGGCGGCTGCCTGGAGCAAACGGCGGCGGTGCAGGGAAGGAATGGGTTCGCTTGGCGAGCGATTCTCTCGTTTGAGGAGCATGCGTAACCTTTTAGTTCGGATTTCACTTACGCTAGATGTGAGGGTCGCTTGCGGACGCTCAAAGGGCAACGCGCTGCACGGGATCCATTTCGCAGGGGTCATGTCGGAGTGTCATGCCGCCGAACCCGTTGCTCCACTTGAAGTGTCGAGCGCGGATTCGCATTAACCGGCGTAAGCTGGAAGGCCTCCGGGCGTTCTTCGATTCGCGAGCAAAATCGGCGAGGAGATACAGGATGGTAGAGCTTGGACACGTGGCGCTACGCGTCAGGGACCTGGATCGGGCGATCGACTTCTACCAGGGAACGGTCGGTCTCAAGCTGGTCGGGCGCATCGGCGGCGGTCGTGCGGCGTTGCTGACCGGAGGTGGACAGCACCACGAGCTCTTGCTCGCGGCGGCTCCGTCCATGGACTCGGGCGCCTCGCCCCGTCAGCCCCTATACCACGTCGCGTGGCGGGTCGGGGAGGGGCTTGCTGCCCTACGCGCCGCGAAGGATCGGCTGGACAGCCTGGGGTGTCACGTTGAAGGCGCGGTCGACCACGGTGTGAGCTGGAGTCTTTACCTGCGCGACCCGGAGGGTAATCAGGTCGAGCTGTTCGCCGACAATCCAAGCGTGGACTGGCGCCAGTCTTCTGATTGGATCAATTCGCCGTCGGTGCCGTTTGAGTTGGCGGAAGAGGGTGCCAGCGCAACCGCGAGCTGATGTGGCTTACAGAGCGGCTCACGCCGGACGTCAGAACCATCGCCGACATTCGCCGATTTGAACGGCGCAAGACCGCGCCTTTTCCGGTAGTCGACTATCTGCCGTAGACTGCAGTGCAAATATCCAAATCCCCGAGAGGCATTCATGGATCTTCAACTGCAAAACAAGCGCGTTCTGGTTACTGGATCCACTGGCGGTATCGGCAAGAAAATCGCTGAGAGATACCTTTCAGAGGGCGCGATCGTCTACATCAATGGCCGCAACGAAGCGCGTTGCTGCGACATCGCCTCCGAGCTGGCTACTCAAGGCGGTGTCGACATCCTCATTAACAACACCGGTTATCTTCGAGGTGAAGCCCTTCGCGGAGATTTCCGACGAAGAGTGGATGCATTATTTCAACGTCAATATTCTCTCAGCGGTCAGGCTTTCGCGTGCCCTGCTGCCGACCATGCTTGAGCGCGACTGCGGCCGCATCGTCAATATTTCCTCCGAGTGTGCGATCAAGCCACTCGGCCAGATGGTGCATTACTCGGTTACGAAAACCGCGCTGCTTTTCCTTTCCCGCGCTCTTTCCGAACTGACCAAGGGCAAGACCGTCACCGTCAATTCCGTCCTGCCGGGACCGACCTGGACCGAGGGCGTCGAGAACTACTTCGATACGCTGGCGGAAGAGGAAGGCAAGCCACTCGATGAGCTGACCAAGAACTACTTTGCCGACCACGAGCCGACGTCGTTGCTTCAGCGGTTCGTCGACGTCAGTGAAGTCGCAGAGGGCACTGTATACGTGACCAGCAACCGCGCCATGAACGGCCAAGGCTTGCGCGTAGAAGGCGGAATTATCCGCGCACTCTAGACCCGAATAGGGTGTGGAATCGGAATTGATGCTCCAGGCGAAAGTTGCCGATCAGCATCCCTGGGAGGTCCGTCAGTCGCGCGCTTGCCGCCTCCAGTGACCGGCAGAGGAAGGGCCGCGCCCGCAGCGCTGCCGAACTCTTTCCAGCGCCATTGCGCAAGCGACACCACGGCCGATTACCGTCTGCGGGACGACGGCATCGTCGCCCTTACCGACCGGTGCAAAACGCAGAACGGCGAGGTCGATGAGGCGCGCGGTGTGGCTCGCTCGGCCGATCCCGCCACCAACGCAAAGCTCGAAGTCAGCTTTGTTAATGTCTTGGGCAAGCAACTGTTCTGGGGAGACTACTGGATTATCGGCCTAGGCGCGGACTACGAGTACGCCCTCGTCGGCACGCCGAGCCGGCGCTGGGGCTGGATCCTTGCGCGTGAGCCGAGACCGTCTACGCAAAGCATAGAGACTTGGCTCGAACGCCTGCGAGGGCAGGGATATGATCCGAAAGCGTTCGTGCGCACCGATAAAGGCCCCCGAATTGCCAAAGACGCCGACCGATAGTGTCAATCCTTGCGAGTATCGGGATCTCTTCGTTGCCTGAATTCGGCTCGGCGAGAGATCCCGGTGATTTTTTGTGGGAGGGGTGCCCTCGCCGCGAAGCCGAGGAGTCGATCGCCGCGAGGCGCGCCTCCCACCGCGGCACGTGAATCGGGGCTGCTGCACACTACCGGACGCACGCGGCTAAGAACAGACATGTACGAGACAGCGACCATCGATTGCCCCTGGTGCGGCAGCCCCACGGAGATCACCCTGGATTGCTCTGCAGGCAGCCAGAGATTCGTCGAGGACTGCATGGTTTGCTGCGCGCCTATCCTGGCGTCCCTTGACTGCGATCCCGTGACCGGGGCGTTCGCCAGCCTGACGGCGGTGCGCGAGAACGAGTAGGTTTAACGATCCGCTTCGGCCAGCAGCTCGTTCAGCCGGCGCAGCTCGTCTTCCGCTCGCAACTGCTCGGTAACGTCGTACTGCGTTCCCAGGTAGTAGATCAGCTTTCCATTCTGGTCGAACAGGGGACGAATGGAGAACTGGTTCATGAAAAGCTCTCCGTCCTTCCGATAGTTGCGCAGGGTTACCGTGACGGAAGTATGATCTCGAAGCGCCTCGCGAATGCGCTCGATTTCCGGTTGATCCCGATCGTGTCCCTGCAGGAATCGGCAGTTGCGGCCGACGATCTCTTCCCTGTCGTATCCGGTAATCAGCTCGAAGGCCTCGTTGGCGTAGACGATCGGGTTGTCAGGTTGGTCCGGGTCCGAGAGAGTGATGCCGTTGATGCATGTGTCCAGGATCTGCGAGAGCACGACCGTGATGGTGTCCGTATCTTTGCCCAAGGGTAGCTGCATTAAATCTTCCTCATGTTGAAGCCTGGCGGCTTGTCCGCCGCGACGAATCTCAGGCGCACATGTTAAACGGGTTACTGGGTTACCCGAAACATCCGTTCCGCGAACCCGGGGGTGATGCGCTGCGACCCAACCGGGTAGCCGAAAGGTCTATACACCAGCAGGCTGCCGCGGACGGCGTGGAATCAAAATCGGCGTGCGTGCCTTGTATGCCCGGTAATCGGAATTGCCGCCCCATCGCGATTCGGCGCGGGACTCGAGCGGGGGGATGCCGCTGACGCGGGTGATCAATAGGTAGACGAATAGCGGCGACACGAGCGTGGCGTACTGCCAACCCGAGAGGACCGGTATCGCGATCAGCGCGATGCCGATCCAGATGACGACCTCTCCGAAATAGTTGGGATGGCGCGACCAGGCCCATAAACCCGTCGTGATGAAGCGGCCCGAGTTCGCGGAATCCAGCCGAAAGGCACGTTTTTGGCGATCACTGATCACCTCGATCGCGAAGCCGACCGCCCAAATCCCCATCCCGAGGAAACCCACCAGTCCCACGGGCGCGGACTGCGCGGACGTCATGGCCCCGAGCGCAGCAGCCAGCGTCAGGAACACCCAAAGGCCCTGCAGGGTCCAGGCCATCAGGAACCGGGTGAACGAAGGCTTGATGGCGTCGAAGCGCTCGTCGATCCCCCGTCGCCGGACGCGCAGGAACAGGAAGCTGCCGAGGCGCAGCGACCAGATCGACACCAAGAGCGTGAGCAGGATCGATCGCGTGTCGAAGCCGCCGACGAGCAACGAGGTCCCGATCGCAAGCGTGAGATAGGTCAGGCTGCCGGTGAGGTCGTAATAATGCTCGGTTTGAGCGATGTAGGAGGGCAGGAAGACAACCCACTGGACGAGGAATGCAAACGCCCCGGCCAGGGCGAACAGGGGCAGCCCCGATATCTTGACGCCGCCCTGACTTCCGGCCCAGCCGACAGCGGCGGCCATCAGCAACGCGCCGGTGATCGTAATCATCGATTCGGCGACCTGATTCTTCATGCGCGTGCCCCCACTGTAACAGCGATTGTGATGCGAAAACTTAAACTAACCGAGACTCGTCCTGACCGCCGCGGGCGCAGAAGGTCGGTCCATGGGATTCCAGCGTTAACTTGCCTGTAGATCTGAACATGCGATCCGGCCGGACATTCCACAAGCAGACCCGTCTCCCGTTCCGGACACTGGTTCTCTACGCCGTGCCGTCCCTGGTGACCTCCGTGGCGGCGCTTCCCATGGCGCTATTCATTCCGGCCTTTTACGCCGACGAGCTCGGGCTCCCGCTCGCGGCCGTGGGCGTCGCGATCGCCGCCTCCAGGCTCTTGGACGTGGTAACGGACCCCTTGATCGGCACCTTGAGCGATCGGTTCGAGACGCGCTGGGGTCGCCGCAAGCCATGGATGATCGCGGGAACGCCGTTGTTTCTGGTTGCGCTCTGGCAGGTGTTTGTCCCCGGCGAGAGCGCCAGCACGACCCATCTGCTCGTCTGGTCCGCGCTCCTGTACCTGGGCTTCACCATGATCGACCTGCCGCACAAGGCCTGGGGGGCGGAGCTCTCCGCCGATTACGACGAGCGCTCCCGCATCACGAGCTGGCGTGAGGCGCTCTCCACCGCCGGCCAGGTCGGGCTGTTGGCGTTTGTCCTGCTTCTCGGTGCGCGCGGAATGGATGGCGCGGCCGAACAGCTACGCGGGATCGCCTGGCTGATCGTTCTGGGTCTGCCAGTCCTTGTGGCGCTCGCCGTGCTCGGGGTGCCGGAAGGCCGCCCCGAGGGATTCGACCACGAGCGCCGCAGCTTTATGGAAGGTCTGCGGCTCGTTGTCCGCAATCCGGCATTCGGCCGCATGATCGGCTGCGTCGTCCTCTTCGTCTCCGGGATCGCCATCCAGGGCACCCTCCACCGGCTCGTGCTTGCCGACGTGATGGGGGAGGAATCCCTCTTCCCTCTGATGATCTTCATCGAGAACCTGGCGACGCTGGCGGCCGTGCCCTTGTGGCTATGGTTGTCGCTGCGCATCGGCAAACACCGTGCGCTCATGGCTGCCGCCCTTTGGCTGGCGGCGCTGAGCCTGCCCCTTGCCCTGCTACGGGAAGGGGATACGCAGCTGCTGATCGCCTTGATCGCGTTGCGCGGCTCCAGCTTCGCCTCGATCCTTTTCCTCGCCAACTCCATGGCCGCAGACGTCATCGACGTCGACACCCTGGCCTCCGGCGAGCAGCGCTCCGGTCTCTACTTTGCCGCCTGGGGCATGGCGATCAAGCTTTCCCTCGCCCTCGGCGTTCTGCTTGGCACGGCACTGCCGGCCGCTCTCGGTTACGACCCGTCTGCTGCCGTTACGTCGCCGGATGTGCAGGCCCGCTTGATGATCATCTACGGCTGTGTCCCGGCACTGATGATGGCGGCCGGTGTACTCTTTCTGCGCCGTTTTCCGATCACGAGAGAAAGACATGACGAGGTGCGCGATACCCTGGAGGCGCGCTTGAGTGGATCTGCGGAAAATCAGCGGACCTTGTGAGAGGGAGCCAGCGGAGAGGTAACAGGGCGCTCATCCCGTCAGAAGTGGTGACTCGTCCCCTTGATAACGGGTTCCGGTTTCACCCTGTCAGCACCATATGTGTGAAGGACTGCAATCGATGCGTATTGAGTAGCATCGACGGATTACCCACGTCGTTTTGGCGCCGAACGCGCAACAACCCGAGAAGCTGGAGAGATTCCCGATGAATGTAACCGAAGCTATCAGCACCCGTAGAGCAATCAAGTGGTACGACCCGGATCACGAGATGCCGGAAGAGATGTTCCGGATGCTGATGGAGCACGCCATCCTATCGCCGACCGCGTTCAACATTCAGAACTGGCGTTTCCTTCGGGTGCGCGATCCGAAACAGCGAAAGGCGATACGCGCCGTCGCCTGGGACCAGGCGCAGGTGACCGATTCCTCGGAGCTTCTCGTCTTGTGCTTCGATAACAAGGCGTGGTCTCGCGAACCAGAAAGCTACTGGCGCAACGCGCCGAAAGAGGTTCAGGATTTCCTGGTTCCGGCCATCGCCCAGTACTACGAAGGCAAGCCGCAGGTCGAGAGGGACGAAGGGATGCGCTCCTGCGGCTTGGCGGGCATGTCCATCATGCTGATGGCGAAGGAGCTGGGTTACGACTCTTGCCCCATGGACGGCTTCGATTACGAGGCGGTTGCCGACATCGTCAAGCTCCCGCCCGACTATGAGATTGCCTTCATGATCGCCATCGGCAAAGGAACCAAGCCAGCGTGGCCGAAGCCGGGACAACTTCCCTTGGATGAGGTGATGGTCGAAGATCGCTTCGACTCCTGAGGACGCTGCGCTACTCGACGTTTCCCGCCGCGCCCAAACGCTCACCCCGGAGAGGTAGAGGATATCGTGTCTGAGATGTTGTTTGCCGCGGTTGGCATCGGCGGCGGTCTGATATTCCTGGTTGCCGGCGGTGAGCTGCTGGTGCGCGGGGCTTCCGCCCTGGCAGCCCTGTTGCGTATCGGCCCCCTGGTAATCGGATTGACCGTCGTCGCCATCGGCACTTCGATGCCGGAGTTGGTTACGACAATCGTTGCGAGTCTGCGCGGCCAACGGGATCTTGCCGTGGGCAGCGTCGTCGGCAGCAACCTGTTCAACATCCTGGGTGTGCTGGGCGTGGTGAGTATAGTAGCCCCGGACGGAATTCCCGTTTCGGAGGCGTCGCTGGCCTTGGACATCCCCAACATGATCGCCACCGCCGTGGCCTGTCTGCCGATCTTCTTTACCGGTCACCGCATCGCCCGCTGGGAGGGCGGTCTGTTCTTCGTCTATTACCTGGCCTACATCACCTATTTGGTGTTGGACGCCACGGATCACTCGGGCAGCGAGGGATTCGCACTCGTGATGACGGGCTTCGTCCTGCCCCTGACGGTCGTGACGCTGCTGGTCTGTCCGCTACGGGCCTCACACGCCAGCGCAACTTCCTCCGATTGAAACTGGAGACGCACGATGATCGAACCCTGTTCACTGGTAATCTTCGGTTCCACGGGCAATCTGGCTCGTAACAAGTTGCTTCCAGCCCTTTACCACTTGGAGCTTGCAGAAAAGTTGGCCCCGTCCAGTCGTGTCCTGGGCTTCGGTCGCCGTGAATGGACGGATGCGGACTGGGTCGAAGAGGTCGCAAGGACCTTGAAGAGTCGGGTGCGCGGCGCGCTCGACGAAGGCGTCGTCGAACGCCTCGCTGCGCGTCTGCATTTCGTCCCTGGCGATCTGCAGGACCCGGAGGCTTACGCTCGGCTACGCGGTCGACTTCGCGATGACCCTGAGATGCCGGCAAACCTGATTTTCTACCTTTCCGTCTCCCCGGAGCATTACGGCGAGGTCGCCGACCGTTTGTCCGCACAGGGACTGCAAAAGCAGGGCGCGGGCTGGTCCCGGCTCGTGGTGGAAAAGCCCTTCGGCTTCGATCTGGAGAGCGCGAGCACGCTGGATGAGAGACTCCATCGGCATTTCGGTGAAGGCCAGATTTACCGCATTGACCATTATCTCGGAAAGAGCACGGTCCAGAATGTGCTCGTGTTCCGCTTCGCCAACCTAATACTGGAACCCCTGTGGAATCGCAATTACATCGATCACGTCCAGATATTGCATAGCGAAGCACGCGGCATCGAGGAACGTGCAGGGTTCTATGACGGCGTCGGCGCCATGCGCGATATGATCCAGAGCCACCTGCTGCAAATGCTCACACTCGTCGCCATGGAGCCGCCGCCGAGCCTGGACGCGGAGGCCCTGCGCGATGAGAAGGTCAAGGTACTGCGGTCGATACGGCCCATACCCCGTCAGGCCGTCCATGCCCACGCCTTCCGCGCGCAGTACCGCAGCGGAGACGTCGATGGGGTCAAGATACCCGGCTACCTGGAAGAGCCCAATGTAACCCACGACAGCACGACCGAGACCTATGCAGCCTTGAAGCTTTATGTAGACAACTGGCGCTGGCGTAACGTCCCCTTCTATTTGCGTACGGGAAAGCGCATGGCGAAGGCCAACTCTTCTATCAGCATACGCTTCAAGCATCCGCCCCAGCAGCTATTCCGCCACACAGCCATCGAACAGCTAAAGCCCAACTGGATTCTACTCAACATCCAACCCAACGAATGTATTCGGGTCGAGATACAGGTGAAGCAAACTGGCCTGGAGATGCGCACGCAGACCGAACATCTGGACGCCAGCACCTGCGCAGTAGGCCGGAGCCAAATCGATGCCTACGAGGCGCTGATTCTCGACGTCATCGAGGGCGACCACTCGTTATTTCTCCGCTCCGACGAGGTGAACTGGGCATGGGAGGTGGTCGACCCCGTACTCAAGCTCTGGGCCACGGAACGAGATTTCATCCACACCTATCCAGCCGGGAGCTGGGGCCCTCGCGAAGCCGCGCGTCTTTTCGACCGGGACGACCAGGATTGGCGCAACGAACTGATGGCTTAGTTGGTCAATGTTTGTACCGCGGCAGCATCCATGGGCCGCGAAGCTTCCCCCTCGCGGATTTTCAGGGAGACGCACTCCGCACCGCTCTGTTCTCCCATTGCGGTGGCGCACTTGGTGGTCTTGCGCAAGTGGCCGATCCCCGTCACATGATCCGCATGGATGTGGGTGTCCACGGCCAGCACGAGCTTCAGGTCGAGCTCGTCCACCAACTTGGTGTACTGCTCCACGTGCTCGAGTACGGGATCGGTGATCAATGCCTCGCCGCCTCGGTGTTCTGCCAGCAAGTAAGTGTAAGTGCTCGATACGGGATCGAAGAGTTGTTGGAAGATCACAGGGTTCTCCTTGTCTTCAGGGTGATTGGGTTATCGAGTGCGCTGGTCCTGGAATCCGTCGCGGCGCAGGCTCAACGGATCACGCGGAGGACGGTTGCCCTAACTGGAAGCGGTTCCACGGCATTCGTGCCAGCAGGGCCGCGAGGCCGCAGCGCGCACTAACCCCGGCGACGATGAGTCCCATCCCAAGCAGACCCACCAAGCCGAAGAAGAGGGGATGCAGCAGAGTACCCTTGGCGAGCATCAGTAGGATGGGCGTACCCAGGGCGATCTGAGTCCGTCGTTCCAGGGACAGTCGAGTTGTTTGCCGTCTCATCGGCAGCCTGTGCGCCTCTACTGCCTGGGTGCCTCCGTTCACGATCTGAAGGTTTTTGAAAGCTTGCTTCGCTAGCTTTGCGGCTGCCTCTTCCGCCCGGCGACCACTCGCGTACATTAAGGTCTTCGTTTGCTCCGCGCCCGCCCAACGGCGTTAACGTCGACGAACTCGGCGGCGAGCGGGCATCGATAAGAAGCAGCTAATCGCCCTGCGCGTATTGATCCTACAAGGCCAATGGGCTGATGGCGGACATTGCCGACTGCATGCTTGCCTTCAGGAACCTGATACCACTACAGCCTTACGTGGTGTCGACGACTGCTCTGTGGAAGGGACAGAACGATCGAATCGAATGCCGAAAGAATTCGAAAATCTCGAACTCTTATTGAAATCGGCAAGAGATCGAAAATTTCGATTGGAAGCAACGCGAAATTGGATTTTTGTTTTTAGAAAACGATCGCAATAAAGAGTGAGGTGGCTCGGTTAGGCACCGTTTCCGCTTGTCAACACGAACGAAAACACGGAGATCCTTCGTGAGCGTCTTAGAGCTTTTTTGTTTTCTATCGTCGCGGCACTGGCAAGGGTGAAGCTCGCGTCGCTGGCGCTCGCGGCCACTTGGTCGCTCCGAGGAGTGGAAAAACAGCGTGGATTTGTACCGGCGCATTCCCGTGCCTCCTCGCCCGCTAAGAGTGCGCGCGGAAGGCTCGCAAATCGTTTCGCAATCTCTCGAGGATACCCGAATGAGTAAGATTTCTACGGACTATAGGAACACACCAATGCAGGCCCCCCTTGTCGGAAGCGAGCGCGAGGTTCAGCTCGAGCCGGCGTCTGAGAACCACCCGCTCTTGCAGGACGAGGATGGCGAACGGGATCTTGAGGCAAAGGAATCAGACACTAGCGTCGAACAAGCGAAGCTACCAGGCCAGACAAGGTACCCCTGGCTGCGATTACTGAGGGTAGTCGTGATACTGCTTGTGTATTTCGTGCTAGAAATCGTCGTAAAATCATTGACCCTGGGCCAGTTCGCGTTCTTCGCCTGGCGTAAGCGACCACATGCCGGAATGAAACTTCTGGGCGCGATGATTGCTGAATATATGAACCAGATGTGGAAATACTGTACCTTTTCCTCTGACGCAGCCCCCTGGCCCTTCTCTCCCTGGCCGCGCTGTTCCCAAAATACCTGACGAGTCCTCCATCGAAGAGATCGTCGGCATCTGATCAGCGGATTGGCCAGGCACAGCCAAAGCACCGCAGCTAAAACCATGGCTTTCTTTGGAGCTGGCGCCTTGGTCTGGAGAAGAGCCGTGAACGATATGCTACGGATTGCGCCCCTTTCCTAGGAAAACTGCCTGACCCGATTCCAGCCGAGAGAAGCTTTGTCGCAAGTCCTTGATGAACGGCACGATACGCTAGGTAAATATTCTGCTCACAGCACGGGCGCGAGAAGACGGGCGACACTTGCACCGATTCGCGTCAGTAACGGTTGGAGACTTACGTCAGTCTGGCTGACCTCGTCGCATTCAGCAAAGTCCTGCTCTAACATGTCTGCGACATCCGCGGCAAATCCCGCATCGGCAACGACCAGGGTAATCTCGAAGTTCAACCGGAAAGAGCGGTTGTCCAGGTTGGCGGTGCCAACGATGCCCACGTCATCCACTAACATGACCTTTTCGTGCAAAAACCCAGCGCGATAACGAAACAGGCGGACTCCTGCTTTTCGCGTCTCAGGGATGTAGGAGAAGCTTGCCAGGTGAATCAACCAGTTTTCGGCCTTGGCCGGGAGCATGATGCGTACGTCGACGCCCCTGATTGACGCCAACTGCAGCGAAGCCACGACTGCCTCGTCGGGAACGAAATACGGACTGGTAATCCATAGTCTTCGTCGTGCGCTGTTGATGGCGTGGAGAAAGAACAAGCCGCAGGTTTCGACCTCGTCCGCCGGCCCGGACGGAAGGACCAGCACGGGGACCTCTCCGTGTTGCTCCTGCTGCTCGCTCCAGTTGAGTTCCGGCAGTTGCTCTTTCGCCCAATACCAGTCTTCTACGAAGGCAAGCTGGACGGCCAAGGCCGCCGCTCCGCGGACTTCCACATGGGTATCGCGCCAGGGGCTGAGCTTCGGATGCGAGCCCAGGTATTCGTTGCCAACGTTATGTCCACCGACAAAGGCCGTCTTTCCGTCCACCACCAGGATCTTTCGGTGGTTGCGGAAGTTCACCTGCAGCCTGCGCATAGGGTTGCGGCTGCTGACGAATGGGGCGGTCTCTGCCCCGGCCTCGGTCAAAGGAGCTAGATAACGCCGGGGTAGGCTTTGGCTGCCGATCCGGTCGTACAGCAAGAAGACCCGGACGCCTTCGGACAGTTTGTCGATGAGCTGGTCGCGCAATTCGCGACCAAGCTCATCGTCCCTGAGAATGTAGAATTCCAGCAAGAGGTAGTCCCGAGCGCTTGCGATGCCGGAGAACATGGCGTCGAAGGTTTCGTTGCCATTGATCAATAGTCGAGCCTGGTTGCTTGGGATGAAGGGCATCTCCGCAAGCCGCTCAGCAGCCCGGATCTGACCGGAGAATTCGGGGAATTGTTCTGCTAGGCCGCCAGAGCGGCTTGTACCGATCCTGGGCAAGAGGCGATGAATCTCCTCGTCACCACGGCGCCGTGCTGCTACATAACCACGAAATCTCCTTCCACCGAATATTCCATAAAGTGGTAATGCGGCCCACGGGAAGGTGATTAGCCCGATTGCCCAGGCAACAGCCCCCTGTGAAGTACGCGCCGTCATTATTGCCCGCAGAGCAACGGCGATGCCGATGATCTCGACCCCCGCGTAGACGACAGCAACAACTGTGACCGAATCCCAACTGAACATCGGCTCCTCCGCCCTGGCCACGCCAGTATAGCCCCAATAAGGCGGCCGGTTTCGCGGCACGGAAGGTCAACCCTGTCGCAGCTGGATTCGAAAAAGCTCGAAAAATCAGAACTAACCTGCGTGAGAGGGCGATGGAGGAAGGTCGGGCTTAGTAATGGAGAGGCCGCAGCGAACGGCGGCCTCTCCGCCAGGACGAATGGTCAACCCTGCTGCATCAGGATGCGGAGATCGATCACCGCCGCATTGGCCCGAGACATGTAGGAGGCCAGGACCAGGGAGTGATTTGCAACATAGCCGAACCCGTGCCCGTTGAGCACCATGGGACTCCACATGCGCTTGGTCGCCTCTTCGAGGTCGCGGATGACCTGCTTCACCGACAACTTGGCATTCTTATCGCTCAGTACGCCTTCGAACTCGATCTCCAGCGCCTTAAACATGTGCAGGAGCGCCCAAGAGTAACCTCGCGCCTCGTAGAAGATGTTGTCGATTTCCAGCCAGGGAGTTGCCGCATGTTTCACGGATTTTGTCGCCTCCCCGGGGCCGACCTCCGATTCCGTGACCAGCGCGGCAGTGAGCTCCGGGTCACCGACGCTGGCGCTCAATCGCTGCGCATAGCTCCCCAGCCGCTTCTCTACGACGGCGAGATAGGCGGCCAGATTATCGGCTCGCGTGAAGAAGCGGGCGGAAGGATCTCCGCCTGCGGTAAGCGTTTCGAGGTAACGATCGAGAGCACGGATTCCTTTCCGAAACTCGCCCTCGGTGGATGGCAGTACCCAGGAGTCAACGTTGTAGCTGAGAAACTCGTCGGCCTCGCGAAGATCCAGGTTCTCGATGGACTGCGTCTGGGAACGGCTGAAGTCGTTACGCAAAGCCCGGAGCGAATCCCGGACTTCCTTCACGGCGCCGACTTCCCAACTCGGCATGTTGTCGAGATAAATGCCGGGCAGCGATACGTCGTTGTAGAGATAACCTCCGGGCTTGTCTAGCAGGGTGCGGGCGACCTGACCGACGGCGGCCACCGTCACCGCTCCCGGTATAAGGCGTGCCTCGTCACCACCTAGCTGCGATAACGCCGCCTCGCGGACTTCGAACGGATCAGGCTGCAGAGACCAATAGATCCCCGTTGCCACCACGCCCAGTGCGAACAAACCGATTCCGGCGATTACGGTCTTCAAAACGTAGTGCTTACTCTGTTTTTCGGTCGATGAACTGACATCCTCCGGGAGGTCCCCGTCTGTCATGTGCGTTTCTTTACTCATGGTATGTCTCCTGTTGGAAGATTCATTTCTCGTATGTGCACGAGTCACTGTCTCCGCTGTTACCCCATGGGGCGTCAAGAAGCCAAAGCGCTGTTCTTCGGGCGGCCCCTTTCCCGCTCGCTCTCTGGAGTGGAGTCGGGGTCCGGAAAACGACCATGGCGTTTATGACCAGCATGTTCCGGGGTGGCGTGGGCGCTTTGGTCGTCAGGTCGTCGGCTGAACCGAATCGGATCCGGCGCAGTGGTCCCCCCGGAGAGCACGAACGCCATCGCCTCATCGACCGTCCAGTCCAAGGGCACGAGCTCGCTTGACGGTACGATCTCCAGGTATCCTCCGGTCGGGTTGGGCGCGGTCGGAACGTAAACCGCCGCGAGTTGCTCCCCCGTATCGGCATCAGAGAAGGTGCGGGTAACCAAGCCAACGGCCTTCATTCGCGCGTGTGGGAACTCGATCAAAACGACGCGCTGCGCCCGTCCGCCGTCTGTCCGAAAGGCGTCTATGAGTTTCTTGGTCGCCCCGTATACAGTGGTGACCATTGGAATTCGCTCGAGTCCCAGCTCGACGGCATGGAATATCTGCCGACCCATCAACCGCGTCATCGACCAGCCGAGTAAATAGAACATCGCCAGCGTCAGGCAAATGGCGAGCGCGGAGGACAACCAGGGTACATCGATCAGCCAGCGAGCCAGGTCTGGAGAGAGCGGCCGGACGGCGTTCGACAGGACGACGACCTTCGGGCGTCCGATGTCAGACAAAAGATCCAGGAAGATGCTGAATACGAAAACCGTGACCAGTATGGGGATCACGGTTAAGATCCCGGTCAGGACGTCGCGTCTGATTTTGGTGACGATCATTCGGTGTAAACTGCTCGCTGATATCGATGTGTTCTAGCTATTTACATTGAGCCGCGACACATGAACCAACATCGGGGTTTGCCTCGAATTCGCTCGTCGATCCATCGAATTTTCGAAGCAAACCGTCGAACGCCTTTGTCTGCCTGCATCGCCCTCGAGCTACCGTCTCAGGCCCTTGAAAAAGAACGGGCGGGCGCTGACTTTCACGCTACGACGCCAAGCCGGCGTCGATTTGCACCAATCGGGAAATCAAGAGCATCCATGCAGCCGTCCACCTCTCGCAGCGGTACTCAAAGCAGTGCCGAAAGGCCTGGAATGTCGCAGTGGCTGCGGTTGTTCGTGGGGACTTTGGTCTACGGAATGCTGTGGGTGGTTTTATCGGGTTACGAGAATCCCTCTTCGTGGATCATAGGTACACCGGCGGTGATCGCCGCGAGTTGGGCGCACAGTCGTCTGTCGAGCCCGGGCCGAAAAGCGCTGTCGGCCGGGGGAATCCTCCGATTGCTTCCCTTTTTCATCCGGGAGTCCTTCAGAGGGGGAATCGACGTGGCGCGACGCGTTATCGGCTGGCGACTCGATGTGGAGCCCGGAGTCTTCGATTACCAACTTCGGCTGGCAGCGCCCTTCGAGCGCATCTTGTTCGTCATCTTGGTAAGCCTCCTCCCCGGAACTCTGAGCGCCGACCTGCAAGGCAATAGGATGCGAATCCACACCTTGGACCTGCGCGTCGATGTCACGGCCGAGCTGGATCGACTGGAACGGCTTGTGGCGGCCTGTTTCGGCGAATCCCTGGCGGATCTGCCGGAATCGGCTCGATGATCACCTTCCTGGCCGCTGCCGCCCTCTTTCTGGTGGCTACGCTGCTCGCAGGTCTTACGCGGATCGTGCTCGGTCCGACCCCATCGGATCGAATGATGGCGGCCCAACTCATGGGCACTACCGGTATTGCTGCGCTCCTGTTGCTCGCCCCCGTCGTTCGTGTTCCCGCCCTGATAGACGTCGCCCTGATCTTCGCGCTGCTCGCCGCCGTCGCCGTCGCTGCCTTCACGCGCAAGGGCCTGCCCGAGGGAGACAATTCGTGAACCTCCAGGAATGGCTATCTTTCGGACTGATCCTGGCGGGGTTGTTTTTCTTCGCCGCCGGCTCTATCGGCCTCCTGCGCCTGCGCGACCCCTTGAGCCGGCTCCATGCACTGACCAAGGCCGATAACCTGGGACTCTTGCTGGTCTCGCTGGGTCTGCTCGTATGGAACCCGGATCTAATCTTTGGACTGAAGCTGGCATTGATCTGGTTGCTCGTACTCGCGGCCGGCGCCACGGGCACGCACCTGATCGCGAAGCGCGCGTTACGCGGCGACGGGGAGGATGCGCGGTGAGCCAGATACTTCTGGGTTTCGACCTCCTCCTCTCGACGTCTCTCATCGCGTTGGCGGTAGCGGCGCTGACGAGCCGGGAGCCGCGACGGGCGGTGATCCTTTTCGTTGCCTTCGGGCTGCTGCTGGCCCTGGTGTGGGCCCGTCTGCGTGCGCCGGACGTGGCGCTGGCGGAAGCAGCCATCGGCGCCGGTCTGGCTGGAGCCCTGATGCTGGCCGCGGCTCGACGCGCCGCCGGTTCCCGGGCGCCAGCGAACGACGCTGACCCCGGCGCCGGGGAGGATTGATGCACGTCCGTCACCTCCTCATCGCCCTGGCGCTTGGCATCATCGGGATCAACCTCGCCTGGGTCCTGTGGCTAGGCGTCACGGGAGAGGGGGTCGCCCGACTCGCGGACGTCGCGCTGGAGCGGGTACCGGAGAGCGGGGTTTCGAACCCGGTCACAGCGGTACTGCTGAATTTTCGTGCCTACGACACCCTGTTGGAGCTGGCGGTCCTCTTTGCCGCAATCCTCGGGATCTGGTCCGCCGGCCCGGCACTGACCGGTTTCCTGCCGGGCGGGCCCGTACTGCGGTCGCTCACGACGTCGGTCGTGCCCCTTCTCATCCTGGCCGCCGGCTATATGCTCTGGGTGGGGGGACATGCCCCCGGTGGCGCCTTCCAAGCCGGCGCACTGCTCGGCGCTGCCGGCGTGATGTTGAGCCTCGCGGGACAGGCAAACGCGGGCCTGCCTTCTCCACGCGTGCTTCGCCTCGCGATCGCGCTCGGCGTACTAGTCTTTACGATGTCCGCCGTCGTCCTGATGGCGACCGGAGCGGGTTTCCTCTCCTTTCCAATCGCCGTCTCGAAGTGGCTGATCCTGTTCATCGAAACCGCGGCGACTCTCACGATCGGGGCGACCCTGGCCGCCGCATACCTGGCCGGCGAGCCTCCCGCCCCGGCAGGATTCCCCCCAACGCGGAGGATCCGAGCGCTGATCACCCAGCTCGTCTACGGCCTCGCCGGAATCATTCTGTTCCTGCTCGGTGTCTGGTCATTCCTGGTCCATGAGCCTCTGCTGCGCAAGCTGATCGCCCTCAACGTCATGGGCGCCGGCGTGTTTCACGTGCTCGTGGCGGTGGCTTACCGCGGGCTCGATGCCGCCCCCGATCCCGTCCCTCAGGCCCTGGTGCTGACCGGCATCGTCGTGGCGGTGAGCGCGACCGCTCTGGCGCTGGCCCTGGGCCAAAGGCTCGGGGGAAGGGAATGATCGACTGGCTCGCGCTGAGCGTCGCGATCCCTTTGTTGGGTGCGGTGCTCGCCGCCGTCGTCCCCGCTCGTTCGCCGACCGTTGGCGGCATCGCCGCGCTGCTCACAACGGCCGTATCCCTGGTCGCTGCGGTCCTCGCGGTGCAGAGCGGCCCGTTGCGCTCCGAGCTCGGCGGGTGGGGTGCGCCGCTGGGAATCGCTCTCCAGGCGGACGGGCTCTCGGCCGTCCTGCTGGTCATGGCAAACCTGGTCTCCCTGGGCATCAGCGTCTATGCCCTCGATTACTTCGCGGCTGATGAACGCCGGCATTTCTGGCCCCTCTGGCTCCTGCTGTGGACCGCCCTCAACGGGCTCTTCCTCGCCGCCGATCTGTTCAACATCTACGTCACGCTCGAGCTGCTGGGAATCAGCGCGGCTGCCCTGGGTGCCCTGTCGCGCCGACGCGAGGCCGTTGCCGCCAACCTTCGCTATCTCCTGGTCGGACTCCTCGGCTCCATGACCTATCTCCTCGGGGTCGCCCTCGCCTATACCGGTCTCGGGACCCTGGACCTGGAGCTCGCTGCCCAGGCGCTCACGCCCGGTCCCCTCGCCTGGACAACCTTCGCCCTGCTGATCGGGGGCCTGCTGCTCAAGACGGCCCTCTTCCCGCTGCACTTCTGGCTGCCGCCGGCACACGCCCAGGCACCGGCCCCGGTGAGTGCCGCGCTCTCCGCGCTCGTCGTCAAGGCGGCGTTCTACCTGGTACTGCGGCTTTGGATCGATCTCTACGGACCGATCACGGGGCCAGCGGCGGGTACGCTACTTGGCGCTCTCGGCGCGGGCGGGGTCATCTGGGGGTCCTGGCGAGCCTTCAGAGCGGAACGCCTGAAACTTCTCGCGGCCTACTCGACCGTGGCCCAGGTCGGTTACCTGTTTCTGTTCTTCCCGCTCATGGCCGCCGCCGCGCTGCCCCGGCAGCGGGAACTGTTCGGCGCCCTGGTCCTGCTCGCACTGACCCATGGCTTCGCCAAAGCGGGTCTCTTTCTTTCCGCCGGGGTGCTGCAGAAGTTCGCCGGACACGACCGCATCGCCGAGCTGGGTCCGGCGATCCGGTCCCTTCCCACGGTGGCCTTCACCATCGGCCTCGCCGGGGTCGCCCTGATCGGTTTGCCGCCCAGCGGTACCTTCGTCGCCAAGTGGATCCTGCTCTCGGAGTCATTGGTCTCGGGGCAGTGGTGGTGGGCCCCCGTCGTTCTGGTGGGGACCTTGCTCGCCTCGGCCTATGTCTTTCGGTTGCTCGGGAACGCCTTCGGTCCGGTCCCGTCGGGAGCCGCCGCCGGGGCTGGGGAGATCCCCCAAGCGGTTCCGGGGCGGCCCGGACGGACCGCCCAGGCCCCGGGTCTCCTCATGACCCTTGTCGCCGTCGTCCTGCTCGGCTTGGGCGCGGAACCGCTGTGGATGCTGTTGAGGGACACGCTCTCATGATTCCCGACAACTGGCTGCCGGCTGCGATTGTCCTTACGTCCCTGCTGCCCGGGCTGCTGATCTTCGTGCTTGACGAGCGCCGTCATGTCCTGCGCACCGTCCTGAACATGACCGGCGCACTCGCGAAGCTTGTCCTGGTGGGATTGCTGATCCAGGGGGTCTTCGAAGGACGGGTCTTCGAGAGCCGGCTCACACTGGCCCCGGGACTGGAGCTGGTGCTCAGCGCCGACGCCCTCTCGGTGCTGTTCGTGACGCTCTCCACCGTCCTCTGGCTGGTCACCACGATCTACGCTATCGGCTACCTGGAGCACTCACCCCACCGCAGCCGCTTCTTCGGCTTCTTCAGCCTTTGCGTGTCCGCCACGGTGGGGCTGGCGCTAGCAGGAAACCTGATGACCTTCGTCATCTTCTACGAGGCGCTGACCCTGGCCACCTACCCGCTGGTGGCCCATCGGGGCACCCCGGACGCGGCCAAAGGGGCTCGCGTCTATCTTGCCTACACCTTGGGAGGCGGAGTGCTGCTTTTGGCAGGCGCTGTCTGGCTCCAGTCCCTCGCCGGCCCGGTCGTCTTCACTCAGGGGGGTATGCTTTCGGGACTGTCGGGTGAGCACGATCTCCAGCTTGTCCTTATCTTTCTGCTGCTGATCGGCGGTCTCGGGGTCAAGGCGGCCTTGGTCCCACTGCACGGCTGGCTGCCCCAGGCCATGGTGGCACCGGCACCGGTCAGCGCCCTGCTGCACGCCGTGGCCGTCGTCAAAGCCGGCGCGTTCGGGATCGTACGGGTGGTTTACGACGTCTACGGCGTCGTTCTGGCAGAGTCCCTCGGGCTACTCATGGTGCTCGCCGTTCTGGGCGTCGGTCACCATCATCTACGGATCGGTCCGCGCCCTGTCCCAGGATGGGCTCAAGA
>CALOFM010000033.1:0-64319 GCA_942492625.1 uncultured Gammaproteobacteria bacterium
CTCCTACGACATCTATTTCGCGGCCGAGCCTGTCGACGGCAAGGAAGGCAACTGGCTGCAGACCGGTCCCGGCAAGAGCTGGTAGCTGGCCCTGCGGATGTACGGCCCGGAAGAGGCGTGGATCAAGCAGACCTGGCGTCCAGGCGAGATCGAACTGGTCGAGTAGTGTCGTGGCCGCGGGGCGTTGCTCCATCCACCGGGAAATGCGCCGCGCGGCGGACCCTGCGCGAGCCGCCTAGAAAGACAACCCAACAGGATAGACCTATGAAGCACAAACACATGCTCCTCGCCCTTACCGGGCTGATGGCTGTCAGCGCTGCGACCTTGGTGCGGGCCGGCGACCCGGCGGAGGCGATCAACCTGTTCGACATCACCGATCAGAAACAGACATCCAAGGATTTCAAACCGGCACCGGCGCGGATCGACACCAATTTCGGTGCACTCGAATTCTCCGGTGGCGCCTTTCCCACGCAAGCATCCGCGCAGAAGATCTACGACGAGATGGATCGACAGCGCGCCACCCAGGCCTACATGGACTTCTATCCAGCCCAGTGGTTCGAGGATCGCCTGAAGGTCTACCCGCTGGCGACCGGACCGCGCAAGACCGATTTCGTCAACGCATCCCGCATGGGGGCCAACACCCTGGTGCCGGAGGATGGCTCGGCCTTCGCGATGCTGAACGAGATCATCCAATACGAACCCGCCGATCTGTTCAGCATGGAGCAACGGGGTCGTTTGGCGACACTGGGCATCGAAAAGGGCAAGCCTTTCGCCCCGGATGCGCGGATGCAGAAGATCTTCGACCAGGCGGCGAAACAGGGCGTCGCCATGTCGCGCGCGATTCTCTACGCCTCCCGCGCACCGGACATCAAATACTGGCCCGAGCGGCAGTGGGAAAAGATGTTCCTGCACAACACGGAGTTCACACGCAACGGCTACACGGAGATCGATGCCCGGACACTCTGGCACTATCAGGCCATCGTGGTCTCCCCGAACCTGCTCTCGACCACCCCGGGGGTCGGGACGGCCTATCTGACCGCGTTTCGGGACAAAGCAGGGGCCTACCTGATGGGGGACCGCGACTATCGGCTGCGCGTCCCTGCAAACCCGCCGGTGAAACGCTTCTGGGCCGTGACGGCCTATGACCCGACCAGCCGCAGTCTGCTGGACTCGGGAGGCAAGATCACCGTCGGCAGCATGAGTGCCCCCCAGGCCAATGCGGATGGCTCGGTGGACGTCTACTTCGGCCCCCAGGCTCCCGCCGGAAAAGCCGGCAACTGGATCAAGACCGACCCGGCCAAGGGCTTCTTCGTGGTCTTCCGCTTCTACGGTCCGCTCGAGGGCTATATCGACAAGACCTGGGTGATGAACGATTTCGAGCGGATCGACTAGACCCTCGCGAAAACGAATCAAAGCGTCCTACTTGCCGCATGCGCTTTGGCGGCAACACACCTCGCCATCGCCGAGGACCAATCGGCCAGTGAACTGGCCAAGGCGGCCCAGAACCCGATCGCCAGTCTGATCAGCCTTCCCATCCAGAGCAACATCAATTTCGATTGGGGGCCGGAAGGCGACACCTTCGCGGTGACCAACATCCAGCCGGTGCTGCCCTTCAAGCTGAACGACGACTGGAATCTCGTCACGCGTACCATCCTGCCGGTCGTCTCGCAGCCTGGGCTCACGCCCGAGCAAGACCGCAAGTGGGGCACCGGCGACACCGTCTTTACCGCCTTCTTTGTTCCGGCCGAGTCCGGCGACTGGACCTGGGGTGTCGGCCCAGTCGTGCAGTTGCCGACCACCAGCGACCAGCGACTGGGGAAGAACGAATGGGGTGCCGGCCTCTCGGCCGTTGCGCTGACCATGCCGGGCCGCTGGGTCATGGGCGGCCTGGTCAGCAATGTCTGGGGGATCGACGAAGACCCGGGTGACGAGATCAACCTGTTCACCTTTCAGCCGTTCGTCAACTACAACTTCGACCAGGGCTGGTACCTCACCTTCTCACCCATCGTCACCGCCGACTGGGAGGCGCCGAGCGGGCAGCAATGGACGGTGCCGATCGGGGGTGGCATCGGCAAGATCTTCAAGATCGGCTCGCAGGCGATGAACGCCCAGGTGCACTACTTCTACAACGTCGAGAAGCCGGACATCGTCGGCGACTCCAGCATCCGGCTGCAGCTGCAATTCATGTTTCCAAAGTGAGTCGATGGCATTGCGCCGCACTCGATGACTGCTTCAGATTTCCAGCTTAGGGGGCTGGCCATGGAGAACGAAATCAATCCCAAAGAAGGCTTTCGCAAGGGTTTCGTGCTGACCCTGACCCTCGCCTATACCATCGCGTTCCTCGCGATGCTCAGCGGGTTCTTCGAGGCGCTGCTGCTCGCCGCCGTCTTCAGTGGCTTGACCTATCCCCTGTACCGCTGGCTGCTGCAGAAGCTCGGTGGGCGCAGTACCCCTGCATCCCTGTTGACCCTCGTCATTACGCTGTTCGCCATCCTGATCCCGCTGCTCTTTCTGCTCGCGCTGGTGGCGGAACAGGCGCTGGCGGTCGCCCAGCAGGCGAAGCCGTGGATCGCGCAACAACTTGCGCAATCCGGAGGGGAGGTAACCGGCCTGCCGGAGTGGATTCCGTTCGCGGATCGCCTCGAACCCTACCGCAACGAGATCATGGCGAAGTTGGGTGAGTTTGCATCGGCCTCCGGGGCGCTTCTTGCCGGAATCCTGAGCCGACTCTCCGAAGGCACCGTCGTGTTCTTCTTCCAGCTGTTCATCATGTTGTACGCCATGTTCTTTTTTCTGACAGACGGGCCGGCGCTGGTGAACCGCATCATGAGCTACGCACCCTTGTCGCAGGCCGACAGGCAGAAGATGCTCGACGTTGCCCTGTCGGTCAGCCGTGCGACGATCAAGGGCGCGCTGCTGATCGGTGTCATCCAAGGGACGCTCGCCGGGATCGGCTTTGCGGTGGTGGGGATCGAGGCGGCCGCGTTTTGGGGTGCAATCATGGCGGTACTGTCGATCCTGCCCGGGATCGGCGCGCCCCTGGTCTGGGTACCGGCCGTGATCTATCTGTTGATGTCGGGTCAGGTCGTCGCGGGCATCGGCCTGCTCGTCTGGTCGGCAGGCGTTGTCGGCAGCATCGACAACTTCCTGCGGCCCGTCCTGGTGGGCCGCGATACCAAGATGCCGGACCTGCTGATCCTGCTCAGCACCCTGGGCGGCATCGCGTTGTTTGGCGCGATCGGTCTGGTCGCCGGTCCGATTCTGGCAGCCCTGTTCCTGACGGTATTGGCGATCTACAGCAAGGTGTTTGCCGATTGGTTGAATGTGGACCACCTCCCGCGGGTCCGCCTTACAAGGAAGAGGGAAAGGGAGAAGAAGGAAGGCAAGAAGCGAAAGGAGAAGACAAAAGGGAGACGGCCGACCCCGGGCGGGGAAGGGGGCGATAGAGCGCACCTGCGCAGAGGAGTATCCCCGATGACCGTCAAGGGCTATCAGATTGACGCCGACCGCCATCTCGTCCCCATCGACCCGGAGCAGGCGGTCGAGCGCGCTGCGGGAGCCGGACGGCGTGCTCTGGCTGGACGTCGAAGGACCGGACCAGTCGGACAGGGCGGCCTGGCTCGATCGCCTCGGGATCGACGGGCTGGCCCGCCGGCTCTGTCTGGACGGCGGCGACCGGCCCGGTCTCTACCCGCTGAAGGAGGAGGTCGTCCTCGTCATTCCCGTGCTGCCCGAGGCAATGGACAAGCCCGAGGTGCAGCATCTCACCTGCCTGTGCCGGGAGGGGCTGCTGCTGACGCTGCACGAACGCGCTCTGTTGACGGATGACCGACTCGCCGAGATCGCCTATGCGGATGCGTGGCTGTCGGAGCGCAGCATTCCCGCGTTGCTGTCGGCGGTGCTCATCGACCTGTCGATGGAGGACCTGCGCCTGACCGGGGAACTGCGCTCGGCGATCATCGCGCTGGAGGAGCGGATGGAGCGTGCTCCTGATTCGGTAGAGGCGGAGGACATCCTGGACTTGCGCGGGGACGTGCTGACCCTGGCCGCCGCGGTGGGCGATCTGCTGCCCATCGTCCAGGCGCTGATCGCCACCGAGCGGCCCTTTTTCCGGCTGGATGGGGCACGCGACTTCATGCAATGCGCGTTGGTCAATCTGCAGGCCGCGGACGGGCAGCTGACCTGGCTGGACGGCCGCGTTTCGGCCCTGCGGGCCGGTTTTGAGATGCATGCCCAAGAGCAGGTAAACCGCCGCCTCAACATGTTGACCATCCTGTCCGCCATCTTCATGCCCGTGACCCTGCTGGCGAGCATCTGGGGTATGAACTTCGCGACCATGCCCGAGCTTGGGCTGCCCTACGCCTACCCGATCGCCTTGGGCGTCATGGTCGCCGTCGGCACCGGCATGTACCTGTTCTTCCGCAAGACCGGGTGGTTCGATTGAACGGGTCAACCGGGAGACGAAACATGGGCAACGACGCACGCATAGCACCTCGGCAGAACCGCGCCAACTTCCTGTATCTGTTCTCAGCGCTGCTGATCTTCACCATCGTCGCCCCGGTGCTGGCGGTCGCGTTCCCGACGGCGGGCGGCCTCTTCGCCGAGGTCTCACTGTCGCTGGCCCTGATCATTGCGCTCTGGAGTCTGCGGGCGGCGCGCTCTGTCTTCGTCACCGGGCTGGTGCTGATCGCGATGAACATCGTCGCCACGTCGATCTGGATGCTGGCGGGTCGGGAGGGCGCCGGTGTTCTTGCGCACCTAAGCGGCCTGGTCTTTCTTGTACTCGCCGCGGTGGTGGCCGTGCGTGCGATCTTCCTGCCGGGACCGGTGGACCTGAATCGGGTCACGGGCTCGCTCTGTGTCTACCTGCTGATCGGCATCGCCTGGGCCGAGCTCTACCAGCTGCTGCACGCCTACGACCCCGGCTCCTTCGCCGGTGTCGCTGAGCAACAGGGACATGCGCTGTCCTGGCGCTTCCTCTATTTCAGCTTCGTCACCCTGACGACGCTCGGTTACGGCGATGTGCTGCCACAAACCATCTACGCCCAGACCCTGACGGTGATGGAGACGGTCATCGGTCAGTTCTACCTGGCGGTTCTCGTCGCTGCACTGGTCAGCGCGTACTTGAGTGACGCGCGAGGCGGCGCGGACGTCGGTGCGGGGGATTGAGCAAGGGAATCGCCGAGGCCAGAGGACTCATCTCCCTGGTATCCGCAAACGCCCGAAAAAATCAGTCGGCCGCCGCGGTGGTGCAGCCGGACCCATAACGCGCCATCTTCCTGGTCAAGAACGAACCTATTCCTGCGTTCCGTCACAAGACCCTGTTGCAACTGGTACAGGAAGGCCGGACCGAGGATGCGATCGGCTACCTGGAGTCAATCAGCACTGGATTCGTCGGTTGATCCTCTTCGATCTGCCTCCCGGCACCACGTTATTCATGATGGGGCGCATCACCGCCATGATCACGAAACACACTACATGCGTGCGCCATCGCGCAAGGCTCCACACGGGGCGCTCTGGACCGACATGGCGCGAGCCACCAGGCACCACTCCGCCCCTTGGGCTCCGCGGTAGGCCCTGCGGGGGGTTTTTCACGCTAAGGACAGAGCAGACCAGAAATAACGAGCGATCTATTCAAATGGGGTCGACAAGGCGTTGAACGCTTAGCTTGAGCGGTAGGTCCGGAATTAAGCCCCAAGCACCGATTCTGTACCTGATATATCCTTCGTCCGCTTGTGGTCGGTAATGAGTCTTCGATACCGTCCGGTGTACCCACATCTCGGCGAAGGGCAAAGTTCGGCCGGGAGTGGCGCATATTGGGCATCAGAGGTAAGTCGATCCATGTGGCCACCTACTTGCTGGCGGTAGAACTAGACCGTCCCGCCACGGAGGAGACGCGGCTGGTAAAAGTTGTTTCTTCTGCAAGACCCATCGATTGTTGCATGGTGCGCAACGTGCTAACATAACTGCATGGTCAAGTCGTTCCGCCACAAGGGGCTGAAAAAATTCTTTGAGTCTGGTTTGGCCTCGGGAATCCAGCCGCAACATGGGAAGCGATTGAGGTTGCAGCTTGCCGCCTTGGATACCGCGCATGTGATTGAGGACATGGACATCCCAGGCTTCAAACTCCATCCGCTGAAGGGCTCGGATAAAGGTCGCTGGTCAATCTGGGTCAATGGTAATTGGCGAGTCACGTTTGAATTTCGAGACGGCCATGCGTATGTATTGAACTACGAGGATTATCACTAATGACCATGCACAATCCTCCCCATCCCGGAGAGTTCATTCGGGAGGTCTACCTTGAGCCGTTCGAGATAACCGGGCGGCAACTTTCCTCGAAGTTGGGCGTTTCCCCATCCACGCTCAATCGCGTGCTGAACGGCAGTAGCGGTGTCAGTTCGGAAATGGCACTCCGGCTCTCTAAGGCTTTGGGGCGCACTCCGGAAAGTTGGTTGGCCATGCAGGATAACTACGACCTCTGGCTGGCCCGTCAGTCGGTCAATCTTGATTCTGTGCAAAAGGTTGATTTCCGCGCCGCATAGGCGAGACGTATGCCTGGGAGCAGCGCCAAACCGACCGTTTGTTCGAGGAGCTGCGTCTTCACCCGTTGCGCGGCGCAATCTTCGACGCTCGCAAGCCCGCGTGCTTTCCTGGCGCGATGTTCCGAGTTTTTCGACCGTCGATGACTGACACCCGAATGCTCTGACAGACATGGCATCCGATCGCGAAAATTCGACCATACTCCTGGTCGACGATCATCCCCTGATGCGCAAGGGCCTGCGTGCCTTGCTCGAGGGCGAGCCGGGCCTCGAAGTGGCGGGCGAAGCGGACGACGGGGAGGAGGCCATCGTCCGGGCCAGGGCGCTGTCTCCGGATATCGTCGTCATGGACGTGAGCATGCCGAGGCTCAACGGCATCGAGGCCACCCGACGGCTCCTGGAGGAGGCGCCGCGGACCAGGGTCCTCGCCCTGTCCATCCACTCCGAGAAGCGCTTCGTCGACGAGATGCTGCGCGCCGGTGCCGCCGGCTACCTGCTCAAGGACAGCGCGCCGGAGGAGCTGGTGCGTGCCGTTCGCGCGCTGCTGCGCGGAGAATCCTATGTGAGCGCACCGCTGATCGGCACCCTGATCTCGAGCCTGCGCCAAACACCGTCCGAGCAGACTCCGGCACCCGCCCCGGGCCGGTCGCCCGATGGAGCTCGCGCACCCGATCCGCCTCGGGCGGGTACGGGGGAGGCGACGACGCAAGCGCCTGCGATATCGGCGCCGCTGGTCTTGCGGACCAAGCTCTACCCGCCGACGTTTCCCGCAGACATGGTGCCGCGCGCAGACCTGTTGGAGCGGCTGGAGGCCGGGAAGACGCGGCCCCTGGCATTGGTCTCGGCGCCGGCCGGTTACGGCAAGAGCCTGCTGGTGGGCAGCTGGCTCGAGTCCTGTGGCTGGGCCTCCGCCTGGTTGTCGCTGGACGAGGGTGACGGCGATCTGCGTCAGTTCCTGAGCGGCCTGGTGGACGCCGTCCAGACCCGATTTCCCGCAGCCTGCGCGTCGAGCCGCAGGCTGACCGAGGCGCACGAGCTGCCTTCCGTCAAGACCCTGTCGACGGCCCTGAGCAACGACCTGGACGCCCTCCCGGAGCCGCTGGTTCTGGCGCTGGACGATTACCATCGGATCGACGGCGGCTCACCGGTCAACGAGCTGCTGCAGCGGCTGCTGGCGCTCCCCCCCATTCCGCTGCACCTGGTCATCGCCACCCGCCGCGACCCCCCCTTGCCCTTGGCGAAGCTGCGTGCCATGGGCCAGATCACCGAGATCCGCATGTCGGATCTGCGCTTCGGACCATCCGAGACCCGCTCCCTGCTGGCTCGATCCGCCGGTTTTTCACCCGGCGATCGGGCCCTGGCCAACCTGGATCGGGAGCTGGAGGGCTGGGTCGTGGGTCTGCGCCTGGTCTCGCTGGCCTTGCGCGAATCCGAGGATCCGGATGGCTTCCTGGTGGGTCTGCACGGCGGCGTCCAGCAAACCGAGGAGTATCTGGTCCAGGAGGTGATCGGCCGACAGCCGCCACGGCTGCGCGACTGGCTGCTGAGGAGCGCCATCCTCGACCGCTTTTGCCCATCCCTGTGCGACGCGGTGTGTGCCGGCGGGGACAACCGGGAGGCAGGCGAGGAGAGCGCGGGGGACAAAGCCGCGCGAGGCGAAGGTGCGGCGGTCGAGGCCGACGGCGCCTTCGATGGCGCCCGCTTCACCCAAGCGCTGAAGGCCGGCAATCTCTTCACCATCGCGTTGGATGCGCAGGAGCGCTGGTTTCGTTTTCATCATCTGTTCCAGGAGTTGCTGCTGCGGGAGCTGAGGCGACGCGTGGGAGCCGGGGAGATCGCGGGGCTGCACATGCGCGCCAGCCGGTGGTTCGAAGCGCAGGGCATGATCGACGAGGCCGTTCGGCATGCCCTTGGCGCCGGAGACGATGTGGCCGCGGCCGAGATCGTCGAGCGCCACTGGCGAGCCGAGCTGGACCGGGATCGCTGGTATATCGCCAAGCGCTGGCTGGATCGGCTGCCGGTCGAGATCAGGGAAAAACGCCCCGGACTGCTGCTGGCCGAGGCCTGGATTGCGTTGTTTCAACAGAAGTTCGAGGAGCTGGCATCCCTCGTCGAGCGGCTCGGGACCTTGCCGGGCGATCACGCGGACGAACCTCGGTATGCCCAGGGTTTGAACTTCTTCAATGGGCTGATCGAGTACTGGCAAGGCAATGCCGAGCGTGGTGTCCGGTTTCTCGAGAAGGCGATCGAGCAGGTCCCGGAGCGCCCGGGGGTCTCCGATGGCGCTATCGCCTTCTACTACGGGTTGGCCCTTTGCATGAAGGGCGAGAAGGCCAGGGCGATCCGAACGCTGAGCGACATGATGTCGGGCGCGCAGCTTCCGGTGCTCTATCGTTCCCAGTTGATGGGCGCCCTCGCCTTCGCTCACCTTGTCTGCGGCGATCTCGTCCAGGCGATGGAGTCTGCGCAAAGGCTCGCGCCGCTCGCACGCGAGGGGCGCACCGCCAACAGCGAGGCCTGGAGCGACTACCTGCTGGCCTGCATGCACTTCCATGCCAACGAGCTGGATGCCGCCCAACGTCACTTTGCGAGCGCCGTTCGACAGCCCCACATCCTGGAGCCGAAGGGCGCGATCGACGCCTTCGCGGGCATGGCCCTGACCCACGCACTGTTGGGGCAGTCACGCGAGGCCGACGAGACGCTGGATCGACTCGACGCCTTCGCCCGCGAGCTGGGTTCGTCCGAGCACCTGCTCGTGGCCGACTCCTGCAGAGCGCGGGTCCGATTGCTGCGCGGCGAGATCGCGGCGGTGCACTGGCCGCACTCGATCGACCCGGTTCCCACCCCGGACGGCTTGTTCACTTGGGTCGAGGTGCCGTCCATCACCCGCGCACGGATCCTGACCGCCTTCGGTTCGGCAGGCAGCCTGAAGGACGCCGCCGAGCAGCTGGAGACGATCCGGCGCCTGAGCGAGCAATGCCGCTTCATCGGCCAGACCATCGAGGTGGCGGTCCTTCAGGCCCTGGTGCTGGAGAAACAGGGACGCGGCGCCGAGGCCCTGGACGCCCTGGAGGAGGCCGTCGCCATGGCCGCACCCGGTGGCTGGGTGCGCCCCTTCGTCGAGGCCGGACCCTCAATGGCCGGGTTGCTCGAGCGGCTCGCGGGGCGCAGCGGCTCCACAGAGCGGCTGCACGCCATTCTCGAAGCGCTGCGACCGGACATCAGGCCGCCGGCGAGCACGCCGTCGCCGTCGGGGCCGGCCGGGGAGATTCGGCTCCAGGAGTCCCTCACGCGCCGTGAGCTGGAGATCCTGGAACTGTTGGCCCAAAGGCTCCAGAACAAAGAGATCGCCTCCCGACTGTTCGTCTCCGTCGACACGGTGAAGACCCACCTGAAGAATCTCTACCAGAAGCTGGGGGTCGCCAACCGGCGCGAGGCCGCGGCCAAGGCGGCGGAGATCCTCGCGCCGAGGCCGCCCGAGACCCCGTCCGCCGAGCGGACAGAAGGATCCTAGTGCACTGGGCGCTGGCCTTCGGCGGCCTCGCGGGCCTGCTCGCGCTGGTGGTCCTGATCTGGAATCAACGCCTGCGCCGACAACTGCGCTCGCGCAGGGCGCAGATCATCGAGTTGGAAGCGCGTTCCCGCGCAGCCTTGGCGAGCGCGCAGGAAAGCAGGCAGCGCTTCGAGGATCTGATCGAGCAATCGCCGGCCGTCTTCGAGCTCTATGACACAAACGGGGTCCTGGTGCAGGTGAACAGCGCCTTCGAGAAGCTGTGGCAGCTCCCGAGAAACGACGTCGTCGGGAAGTTCAACGTCTTCGAGAGTCAACAGGTCGCGGACCTCGGCTTACTGCCCTACTTCGAACGGGCCTTCGCCGGTGAGCGGACCAGGCCGCCCGACGTCGAGTTCGATGCGTCGCGGGAGGAGGTGGCGAATGGCGGGAGCCGAAAGCGATGGATCAGCAGCCTCCTGTATCCGATCAGGGACCAGGCAGGCGCCGTGAAACAGGCGGTGATGATCCACGAGGACATCACCGAGCGGGTTGCGGCGGAGCGAGCCCGATCCAAGAGCGAAGATCGACTTCGACTGGCGCTCGAGGGAACCAACACGGGACTCTACGAATGGTATCCCGAGACCGGAGAGGTCTACCTGAGTCCGACCTGGTTCAGCATGCTGGGCTATGCGCCCGACGCATTTCCCCATGCCTATGAGAGCTGGGCCGAGCTGCTGCATCCCGAAGACCGGTCGCAGGCTGAACGCACCCTCGGCGCCCTTCTTCGTCAAGGCACGAAAACCCTCGTCATGGAATATCGCCTGCGGGCCAAAGACGGCGCCTATCGCTGGGTCCACGCACAGGGGGCCGCGGTGGAGTGGAACGATGCCGGGCAGAGCGTGCGCGTGGTGGGAATCCACTCGGACATCACCGAGCAAAAAGAAGCCGAGGAGCGGCTCCGTGCCTACCAGGAGCGTCTCCGGGCACTGGCCGGCGAGCTGACCGCCACGGAGGAACGGGAGCGGCGTCGCATCGCGACCACCCTGCACGACGGAGCGGCCCAGTCCCTGGCGTTCGCGCGCATGCAGCTGGCAGCCGTGAGCAAGGTGCTGACCGATCCCGCCGCGGTCGCACAGCTCGATGAGCTCTCGACCCTGCTCAAGCAATCGCTGCAGCAGGTGCGGGAAATCCTGCTGGACCTGAGCTCGCCCGCCCTCAACGAGCTCGGTCTGGCGGCGGCCCTCTCCGAGTGGCTGGGACAGCAGGTCGGTGAGCGTCACGGTCTGCAGACGGCGTTCGAGGACGCGTCCGGCGACCTGCCGTTGACGGAGGACGCCCGCGCCCTGTTGTTCCGCAATGCACGGGAGCTGATGACGAACGCCGTCAAGCATGCACAGGCGCGAAAGGTCACCCTGTCCATGGACCGCCGCGCCGGTGCGCTCCGCATCCGGGTCCAGGACGACGGCAACGGGTTCGATCCGCGGGAGCTGGCCAAGAGACCCGGCGGCGAAGGCGCCTTCGGACTCTTCAGCATCCGCGAGCGCATGGCCGACCTGGGCGGGTCGCTCGAGATCGTCTCCGAACCCGGTGCGGGGACCGAGGCGACCCTGATCACACCGCTCGATCGGCTTACCTGATCGTTTCCCCCCTTTTTCACCCGTTTCGGGTGATGCACTTGTTCCCGTCGGATGTAATGCTCCGAGTCGTGGACGCGTGAGCCGCCGCCCTGGTGACAATCATGAACCCTGAGGCCGAATCGAGTGGTGGATAGAATCCGATTATCGACACCCTGTCGTTACAGGATCGAGGTGCAGGGCGAGGTGGGACCCAACTGGTCCGACCGTCTCGGCGGCATGCGGGTTCTGCCGTCGACGCTTGTCGAGGGCAGCAAGGTGACGGTATTGGAGGGACGGGTCAGCGACCAGGCCGAGCTTGCCGGCATCCTCAACACCCTCTATGCGCTCCACCTGCCGTTGCTCGTGGTGGAGTGCCTGGAAAGCGACGGTTCCTGATAGGCCCGTAGGGCGCAACGCGCAGCGGTTGCGCCGTCTGCGTTTGGGTGAGTGCGCATCGGGTGGCCCCCGAGCACGGATGAGTCCCTAGCGAGGCGTTGCCTCAGACCGACGAGTCGTGTTCATCGAAATCGGTATCGCTCCCTCCGTTGCCTGCGCCCCCCACGCCGCGATGCGGGCAATCTCACCCGTTTTTCACCCGTGGCGGGTGATTCGGGAATCCCGCCGCCCCTTTAGCCTTTTCTCAGAGGCTAAAAACAAAGGGGCTGACCGTCATGGCAATCGAGCCAATACCCGTGATTCGAGCGGCTTATCAAGACCTGTTCCTGAGCATCCTTGCGGACTGCGGCGGTAGCGACGCGTCCCGTTGTCGGACATTCCACTTGCCCCAGGGTCGTATCGACAGACCCAACGCCTATCTGCCGCTCGGCTCCGTGCTGGCGTTTGTGAAGTGTACGGTGGGCGGCGGCGACCTCGACGGCTTCATCCGGCGCGTCGGCGAGCGGATGAGCGTGGCGGATTTCGACGCGGATCTGCGCGGCGCTGTCGTGAGCGCTCCGTCGCTGGAATCCGCGCTGCAACGCTTCTGTGAGCTGGCCGACCGGGAGCAGTCGCCGGCACGCTACCGGCTGGTCCCGTCGGGCGACGCGGTGCGCGTCTGCTGCTCCCTGGGCACGGGTCTACCGGCCGGCGCCGGCTATCTCGGCGAATGGCTCCAGATCCTGATGTTGTCCGCGCTCGTGCGCCGCTTTACCGGCGGTCGCTGGTCCCCATACGAGATCGCGTTGCAGACCAGCCGTGGGCCGGGGGAATGCCTGCGCCGGTTGTTCCCGGACACCGGCTTCGTCACCGGGCAGGCCGAGACCTGCGTGACCGTGCCGGCGTCGATGCTCGGATTGGCGTCCATTGTGGATCGGTCGGCTTCTCGTGACGAGGAACATTGGCCCGTGACCCAAGGCCCGGCGGCCTGGGACTTCGCCGAGTCCCTGCGCGCAATCCTTCGGTCCTACCTGGCCGAAGGTCGTCTCGACATCAACCTCGCGGCCGGGATCGCCGGCTGCGGTATCCGAACCCTGCAGCGGCGGCTCGAGGACTGCGGTCAGAGCTTCTCCGACGTGCTGCAGCAGGCGCGCTTCGAGGTCGCCGCCCAGCTGCTTCAAGAACCCGATGTCAAGGTCATCGACGCCGCCTATGCCGTTGGGTACACGGATCCGTCGCATTTCGCACGGGCCTTCCGGCGGGTGGCGGGAGTCAGTCCGAAGCACTACCGGACCAACAGCGTCTTGAACTGAGGGGGAAACCAAATTTACATTGAGCTCGCCATCCTGGCCCTTTTCACCTTTCTCTATAGCGTTGTGGCCGGTCGCATTGAGAAGCTGCCGGTGTCTGGCCCGATCGTATTCGTGATCACGGGGCTCATGCTGGGACCGCTGGGGCTCGGCTGGTTCAAGGACGATGTCAGTCCGGTCGAGTTTCGGATGCTGGTTGATCTGACCCTTGCCCTCATCCTTTTCATCGACGCCGCCAACGCGGATATGTCGACCCTGCGAAGACAGTGGCGCATTCCGACCCGGATGCTGGGACTGGGCCTGCCGGGGGCCATCGCTTTGGGATTTATCATCGCGGCCTGGCTGTTCGACAACCTGACGGTTTACGAGGCGGCGATGCTCGCCACCATGCTGGCTGCAACCGACGCGGCGCTCGGCAAGGCGGTGGTGAGCAATCCCAAGGTGCCGTCGCGACTGCGGGAAAGTCTGAACTCCGAGAGCGGATTGAACGATGGTCTGTGCGTGCCGATCCTGCTGGTCTTCATCGCGCTCGCTCACGGGAGTGTGGCCGATGAAACAACACTGGCCTTGACACTCGTCGCGAAGGAGTTGGGTATCGGCGCCGTCGTCGGCCTGGTCGTCGCGGGCAGCGGTGCCTGGGTGCTCGATTTCTGCCACAAGCGCGACTGGATCAGCGAGGTCTGGATGCAGCTCTCGGTGCCCGCGCTGGCAATCGCCTCCTTCGCCATTGCCCAGTCGCTGCATGGCAGCGGCTACATCGCCGCATTTCTCGGCGGCATGCTCTTCGGTTTCATCGCCAAGTCGGCGACCCACAAGCTGGTGATGCCGGGTGAAGCCATCAGTGAAAGTATGTCGATGCTGACCTGGCTCATCTTCGGCGCCGCTGTGATCGGTCAGAGTCTCGGAGCATTCACTTGGGAGATCTTCGTTTACGCGATCTTGAGCCTCACGCTGATCCGGATGTTGCCTATCTTTCTGTCTCTATTCGGTACGAGCGAGACCGTGCCCAGCAAGCTGTTTCTCAGCTGGTTCGGTCCTCGCGGTCTGGCCAGTATCGTATTCGCAATCATCGTTCTCAACGAAGACCTGCCGGGAGGCGAGTTCTTGGCCATGGTGGTGACCTGCACGGTGGGGTTGAGTCTCATCGTCCACGGGATCAGCGCCAATCCGCTCGCAGGCTGGATCGCACGGAGGGAATCGGCGGAGCACACGGCAGGCAGTACGCAAGAACCATCAACACCTGACAGAGGAAACGATCATGAGTGAAGGAACCAACCTCGCCGTTGCCGAGGATCAATCGGCCAGTGAGCTGGCCAAGGCGGCCCAGAACCCGATCGCCAGCCTGATCAGCATACCGATCCAGAGCAACATCAACTTCGACTGGGGCCCCGGGGGCGACACGTTCGCAGTGACCAACATCCAGCCGGTGTTGCCCTTCAGGCTGAACGACGACTGGAATCTGGTCACGCGCACCATCCTGCTCTCGATTCGTTCGTTGGTTCCGATCCGGTGCAACCGTCAGGCGCGGTTTCGCATTTGGCACGAAATGGTCGGATTCCGCCTGCCGATTTCAGTAGCTTAGCGATCAGCAAGCCTGGCATTCGGGGACGAGGGCTGAACGCGATAGGTCCGATCTGTGCCAGCAGACGGAACCGAGTCATTTTCCACCCGCGCAGACTTTGGAGTTATCAATGCGAGTCAATCACCTTGTCGCACCTTTGGTATTGGTTTCACTGGTCGCCCTTCCGGCCGCATGGGCGGGACAGTTCGGCGACTACAAGCCCAAGGGCTTCCTGAGCGATTACGCCAGGCTCAAGCCCGAGGGCGGCAAGAGCATCGCCTACATCTATCGCGACCCCCGGGTCGATGCCTCCAAGTACTCAAAAATCATGATCGACCGGATCAAGATCTACCTGAAGGAGGACGCCAAGTCCAAGGAGATCGATCCCGCGGCCATGAAGCAGCTTGCCGATTACTTCCACGCGGCGATTGTGAAGGCGGTCGAGGGGGCCTATCCGGTGGTGCGCGAGCCGGGAGCGGACGTGCTGCGGTTGCGCGTGGCGATCACGGATCTAGTGCCGAACCAGCCGGAGGCATCCATGATCACCCTCGCCGTCCCCTTCGCCTGGGTCGGCGAGGCGGGCGCCGGAGTGGCAAAGGGACAGGTGGGAAGCACGCCCTTCGTCGGCGAGGCGACGGTGGAGATGGAGGCACTCGACGGAAAGAGTCACAAGCAGATCGGCGCCTATGTCGAGACCCGGGTAGGGAAGAAGTACGACATCGACCTGGATCGTGGGGTCGAAAAGGCCGTCGAAAAGGGTATGGACAGCTACATGAAGGCCTACGAGACCTGGGCCTACACCAAGCAATCCATGGACCACTGGGCACGGCTCATCCGCGAACGTCTGGATGCGGCGCGCGCGAAGTAAACCAACAGGTTTCCGGGTCACGGAACGGACTCAGTGTGCCGACCAGAATTGCACCTGTAGAGGAGGAGGGCTCCTATGCCGCAGACACAAGACATCGTCACGCTGACCGAGAATGGTACCCTGTGCGAGCTCCTTGCGGAGCGGGTGAAGCGATCGCCGGATGCGGTTGCCTATCGCCAATACGAGGAGTCCGCGGACGACTGGATCCCCTGGACCTGGCGGCAGTTCGCCGATGCGGTCAGCCACTGGCAGCAGGCCCTGTCGCAGGAAGGCATGCAGGCGGGCGACCGGGTCGCGGTCATGCTCAAAAACAGCCGCGAATGGGCCGCCTTCGACATGGCCGCGCTCGGCCTGGAGTTGGTGGTCGTGCCCCTGTTCGTGAACGATCGGGCGGACAACGTGGGCCTGATCCTGGAGGACTGCGGGGCCAAACTGCTCCTGGTCGGCGGCGAAAAACAGTGGCAGACACTGGCGCCCATCGAGGATCGGCTCAAGACCTTGCAGCGGGTGGTGTCCGTGGAGCCGGTGGAGCCGCTGCCCGGCGGGCTTACATCAACGACCATCACCGACTGGCTGCCGGAGCAGACGGGCAAGTTGCACGTGGAGGCCAAGGGTGCGGACTCGTTGGCCACCATCGTCTACACCTCCGGCACCACGGGGCGGCCCAAAGGGGTCATGCTGAGTCACCGCAACATTCTGTTCGATGTCCTGGGCGTGCTCGACAAGGTCCCCGCCTACCGCGAAGACCTTTTCCTGTCCTTCCTGCCGCTTTCGCACATGCTGGAGCGCACCGGGGGCTACTACCTGCCGATGGCAGCCGGCGCAACGGTCGCCTTCGCACGTTCGCCGAAACAGATCACCGAAGACTTCAACATCCTTCAGCCCACCGTGATCATCTGTGTGCCGCGCATCTTCGAGCGGGTCTACGCCGAGGTGCAGAACCTCCTCGACAAACAGTCCGCGGCGGTGCGCGCCATCTTCAACGAGGCGGTGAACGTGGGCTGGGAGCACTTCCTCTATGTTCAGGGGCGCGGCAAATGGCGTCCCGGTCTGGAGGTGTGGAAGATGCTCGACGCGTTGCTCAGTCCGATCCTGCGCAAGGAACTCGGAGTGAATCTGCGCTGCGCGGTGGCCGGCGGTGCCGCCATGGCCCCGGAGATCGCCAAATTCTTCATCGGGTTCGGTATTCCGATCCTGCAGGGTTACGGCCTGACCGAAACTTCGCCGGTGATCACCGTCAATACCTTGGAGAAGAATATCCCCGAGAGTGTCGGTTCGCCGCTGGAGGGCACCGATGTGAAGCTCGGAGCGATGGACGAGCTGATGACGCGCGGCCCCAGCGTCATGCTGGGCTATTGGAACAACCCGGAGGCTACCGACCAGTGCATCGGCCCGGAGGGCTGGTTCCGCACCGGTGATCGGGCGCGCATCAAGGACGGACACGTCTTCATCACCGGGCGCATCAAGGAGATCATCGTGCTGGCCAATGGCGAGAAGGTGCCGCCGGGAGACATGGAATTGGCCGTCGCTACCGACAGTCTCTTCAGTCAGACGATGATCATCGGCGAGGCCAAGCCCTACCTCGGCGCCCTCGTGGTGCTGGATCCAAAGGAATACGCAAAGCTTGCGGAGGCAGCGGGGCTGGGAGATCTGGCGAGCGAGAAAGACGGCGAGCGGCTGGAGACGATCCTGGTGGAGCGCATCGCCGCCAAGCTGAAGGCGTTTCCCGGTTACGCCAAGATCCCGCGCGTGGCGGTCATGGGCCAGCCCTGGACCATCGATGCGGGGCTGATGACCCCGACCCTGAAGCTCAAGCGCGAGAAGATCCTCGAGGCCCATGGTGCGGATGTCGATCGACTCTATGCGAAGCGCTGAGCGCGAGAGGGCTGCTGTCGCAACCTCGACCGGGCCTGAGACTTCGCCTTCGCCGCGGATGTCGCGGTCCACGCTCGACCGGCTCGCGGGCCGCATGGCGGATCGCCTGATCCTGGGCCCGACGCGGCACGAGATCGCCGCATCGGGTCGGTCGGCAATTCGCGTCCCCTGCGGCGACGGCCACCTGGAGCTGTGGGCGGAAGGCAGGGGGGCGGCGGAAACGGAGAGCGCCGGACCCTGTGTGCTGAAGTTCCCGGGTACCGAGAGCCGGGCGGAGGATGCCGAGAGTCTCGCGCTGCATTGTTGGCGCGATCTCGGTGTACTGCTCTGGTCCGTCAACCCCCCCGGCTACGGCAACAGCAGCGGAGCGGCAAGCCTCGCCAACATTCCGGCCATGGCCACCGCCGCCGTCGAGGCGATGCGTAAGGCGGTGGGGCACAGGCCGATAATCGCCGAGGGCTTCAGTCTGGGCTGCGTCGCCGCGCTCTACCTCGCCGCGCGGGGACGTGTGGACGGGCTCTTGTTGCGCAATCCGCCGCCACTGCGAGAGGTCGTGCGCGCGCGCACCGGCTGGTGGAGTCTGGGATTGGTCCCGGCGCTGCTCAAACGGGGTATTCCGGAGGCGATCGACAGCATCCGCAACGCCGCGGCGGCAAAGGTCCCGGCGGTCTTCGTCACCGCCAATCGGGATCGGGTCGTCCCGCTCGCCTGCCAGTACCGCATCATCGACGCCTACGGCGGCGCTTACAGGGTGTTGGAGCAGCTCGAAGGGGGTCACGCGACGCCCCTGTCGGAGACCGAGACGGGTCGGCTCGAACAGTTGGCGACTTGGGTCCTCACGGAAATCGATCGTCGATAGCTCAGGAGCCGGACGTCATGACCGGAAACCCGGATTCCTGAGGAGGACTTCATGGCGGACTATCGAATGCTCACACCGGCCCAACTCTACAAGTGGGCCGAAGACAACCGGGCGATCATGCGACTGCGCACGGACCGCGACGTGCTGCCGGGTGGCTACATGGCCGCCCTGGCACCCATGCTGGCGTCTTGGAACGAAAGTCGGTACCTGGACAGGGACGGATTTCTCATCCTGCGCAACGTCAACTACGGCGGCAACAGCTTCGAGCGCACAACGGTTCTGCAATCGGTGCGGGTACCACTGGACGGCCTGGAGACGGCCGAGCTGACCCTGGTCCCGTCGTCGGACCTGGGCTTGCTGAGCCCGGTACACCATGTTCAGCTGCGCTTCATCTTCTCACCGGACAGGAGCCCCGAGCTGTTGAATCTCGCCGGCGCGGAGACAGGGACCGACGCCGGATTTCCGGACCTGGTGTTCAGCTGGGAGTCCTGGCGCCCGCCGCACCAGCGTTTCAGCCTGCAGGAGGGTCTGGACGAAACCGCCTATGGGCTCAGCCTGCGCGCCTTTGCCGGACCTCAGCGCTATCTCGAAGACAGCATCCGTCGGCGCGACTGGTTCAGTTACCGCCTGCAGCTGCCCGGCGGTCAGGCCGGGGTTCGAGAGCTGTTCTCGGTCTGCGTCGTCCTGGGAGACGGCGTCGCCAGGGATACAATCCACCGGCTTCTCGAGCAGGGAGAGGAAGACTGGCTTTCCCATGCGCCCTCGGGCGAGGAAGACCCGGACCAAGCCGATGCGGCCTGGCGGCGTCTGACCGAGCGCCTGCGTACCGCCGCTCCGCCTGCCGACGCCGCACCCGCTTTGCGTACCGAGGAACAAACCTATCACGTATTGGTGCGCTCCTGCGCGGCGCTGGCCCGCTACGCCATTCTGGTGGCGGTTCACCGGTTGCTCGAGCGTGGTCTGCGGGGCGATGTGAGACGCGAGAAGCTTCCCGCGCCCGAGCTGGACAAGACCGAGCCCTGGATGCAGGACGTGGCCCGCGCGGACTTGCGCGGTCTCTTTCTCCACGCCCCCGCCGCCATCGATTTTCTGACCCGCAATCCGGGACTCGTGCCCGGGGACCTGCCGGACGAGCTGAACGCCGCGGGTCTCCTCGAGCGCAGGAAGGGCAAACCCAGGATGCTTCGCTACGGCCGAGATGCGCTCAGACCCTATGGGTCCGACGGTCTGAACCCGACAGAATGACTGTCCGGTCGCCGGAGCTGTTGGCCGTCGAGCTGGCGGCGTTGCGAATTGAAACCGCGGCGTTGCTTGCCGGAGCGTTGCGGCCCACCCAAGTCGAGCTGGAAGGCGCCTCCCTGCTGCTTGAGCTTGACCCCGAAGGTCGCCCGAATTGGCGCCTCCCGGCCGCTGCCTCGCCCGCGTCCGACGCCCCTCTGCCCGCCATCGGCTGGCAGGTCACCGACGGCCTGAGCGTCCATATCCGCGACACTCGCCTCATCTACTCGGACCTGCGGGCGCCGTCGGAACTGAAGGTCGAGCTGACACGGGCCGAGGTCGTGCCCGACGATCAGCGGCGATTTGCTCGGCTTGCGCGTGGATGCGAAGGGTAAGGTGGCCGACCCGAAAACCGGCGCCGCGATGGACGCGACGCTGAGCGTCGTCGGCAAGTCTCTCGCCGGACTGCGGCCCTGGGTCGGAGATGCGGTAGCGGGGGTCGGCCCCGTTAAAGCGAAGCTCACGGCGAAGGGCGGCGGTAATGCCTACCGGCTCGCGCCGTTCGAGCTCGCGGTCGGCAAAGGCCGATTCGACGGGTCGCTCAGCCTGGACCTCTCCGGGACGCGACCGCGGGTCGATCTCGATCTGGGGATCGCCGAGGTCGACCTCCGGCCCCTGTTCAAAGGGACGAAGGTCGTCGCCGATTCCCCAACACAGGCATCCCGCGGCTCGGGAAGCAGGACGATTTCGATCACCCTGGTGACCGCCCTTTGGAACCTGAGATCGTCCCGCCGGGTGTTATCCAGCGGGCTGACGCTCATCGCGGTCAACATCCTGGCGACGGCTGCCTGGTTGTTGCTGAACCATGAGCCAGCCAGCCTGCTCTCGGATTTGAGCGGTCTGGCCTTCCTTGCGCTCACCACCTGGGCGGCTGGGCGCGAGCTGTTTCGCCTCGGTCCGGTCGACCCGAACAAGATCGTCGGCGCCCTCTGGGTTTACGTCCTGATCGGGGTCATCTGGGCCATTCTCTACCAATTACTGGAAGGCTTTCAGCCGGGCTCCTTTTCGGGGCTGGGTCAGCAGAGGCACGCGTTGTCCTGGCGGTTCCTCTACTTCAGCTTCGTGACCCTGACGTCCCTGGGCTACGGGGATGTCCTGCCGCTGAGCCTATACGCCCAGAGTCTGACCTACATGGAGACGGTCCTGGGGCAGTTCTATCTGGCAGTCCTCGTCGCCGCTCTGGTCAGCGCCGACCTGAGCGATCGCGAGAACACCTCGGAGACCGCCGTACGGGATCGAGCGGCCGGATAGCGCGCAACTGCCGCCGCTCAGAACGAAGGGGACGATGACGGTCGCGGATGCTGAGCGATCTGGCAGCTAAGTTGCCGCCGATGTCCGCTTCCAGCGTTGAGCAGAAGTACAGCAGATCCGCCTCAACACCCAGTTGGCCGGGAGGTCTGCTCATCGTCGGGAAGCGAGAATGTGGCAACAAATTTTCCAGTCCGACACCTTGGAGGGTGGTTCCAAGGTCTCTTCTTGGTCGGTCTTTGCCAGTACCTGCCTCTGCAACACGCACCGCAACGCTCCCTTCGCACGGCGAGGATCGTGGTTGGACTATACGGACCGCGAACGCATATATCTGGTCTTAGCCGGTGGAGCGGGTCGGAATAGTCCCGGACAGGCCGGGATTGGAATCCCGGCAGAGAGAGTACGGAAGGGCCGGGGAATGCCCGGCTCATCAAGTTCAGGCGACTTCCCTCCATTCCACACCGGCGTCGCTGTCTCGGCTCGATTCCGGCTCCGGCTCAGGCGTTTTCATGGTCACCAGCTCCTCCGCACTGACCGGATGGATGGCGATGGTATTGTCGAAGTCCGCCTTGGTGGCGCCCATCTTCACCGCCACTGCGAAGCCTTGCAGCATCTCGTCCACGTTGTCGCCGATGAGATGGATCCCGACCACGCGCTGCTCCTCGCCGGCGCACACCAGCTTCATGGCCGTGCTGACGCCGCGCGCCGACAGTGCATGGCGCATGGGTGTGAACTGGGTCTTGTAGACGGTCACCTTCTCGTGCTTCTCCCGCGCCTGGTCCTCCGTCAAACCCACGGTGGCTACCGGCGGGTGCGCGAACACAACGCTTGGGACGTTGCCGTAGTCGACTTTCGACTCGGGCTTGCCGCCGAATAGACGCTCCCCCAGGCGCCGGCCCGCGGCGATAGCCACAGGTGTGAGCGACTTTTGGCCGGTGACATCCCCGATCGCGTAGATGCCCGCCACATTGGTGTTCTGGTACTCGTCCGTCGGCACTATGCCGTTGGCCAGGGATTCCACTGCGGCTGCGTCAAGGTCGAGACTTCTGGTGTTGGGCGCACGACCCACCGCCCAGATAATGCGATCGTAGCCGTCCAGGCGCATACCGTCGGCTGTATCCAGAGCGATCCCAGCATCCGTCGATTCCAGGCCGGTGACCTGAAAACCCATGCGAAGCGCGATACCCTGAGCGCGCATCTCATCCATTAAAACCTCGCTGGTCATGGGGTCGAAGTCCTTCAAGACGCGCCCCTCCCGTGCGACCAGCGTAAGCTCGGAGCCGAGGGCGCGCAACATCCCGGCCAGCTCCACGCCGATATACCCACCGCCGATCACCGCGACCTTCTTTGGATGCTCGGTGAGCTCGAAGAAGCCGTCGGATGTGATGCCGAGGTCCGCGCCGGGAACCGGAGGGATGATCGGGTGACTGCCGGTTGCGATCACAATATGGTCCGCGCTGTAAGTCTCGCCATCGACCTCGATGCGCTTGGCATCGAGGAAGCGGGCGAACCCGCTGATGCGTGCAATGCCGCTGTCCTCGACGTACCCGTTCCAGTAGGAAGTGATCCCAGCGATGTAGCGCTCGCGGCCCGCGATCAACTTTGCCCAGTCGGTTCTTCCTCGGCGGGCAGGGACCCCGAATCCGGCCGCATCGTCCACGGCGTGGGCCAGGTCGGCCGCATACCACATGACTTTCTTTGGCACGCAGCCGTTGTTCACGCAGGTGCCGCCGATCTCGCCCGCTTCCACGATGGCGACTTTCTTCCCGTATTGGGCTGCCGCTTCGGCGACCGCAAGGCCGCCACTGCCGCCGCCGATGGCGATCAAATCGAAATGCTTGTTCATTGTCTGCTCACATTCAGCTCAGTTCGTCCCGGAGGGTGCCCCGGCGTTTCGGCCGGGATAACCTGTTGTCGATCGCACGGATCAGGCCGCGGTCTGGATCTCACCTCGGAGGCGAGCCTCCAGCCCCTCCGACCCACCGATGCAGTCGCCGTCGATGAACACCTGGGGCACCGTCTCTTTGCCGTTTATGGCGCGCACGCTGCGAATGGTGGCGTCCCGGCCCAAGACGATCTCCTCGAAATCCATGCCGTTCTCGGTCAGCATTGCCTTCGCCTTGGCGCAGAAGGGACAGCCCGGCTTGGTTATCACGCTGATGGTCTGCGGCCTGACGGCTTTCGGGTTGATGTAGTCGAGCATTGTGTTCGCGTCCGAGACCTCGAAGGGGTCGCCCGGGACGTTCGGCTCGATGAACTGCTTTTCGATCACGCCGTCCTTGACCAGCATGGAATAGCGCCAGCTGCGCTTGCCGAAGCCCAGAGCGGACTTGTCCACCAGCATGCCCATGCCTGCGCTGAAATCGCCGTTGCCGTCCGGGATCAGGGTGACGTTCTCCGCCTCCTGGTCCTTTCTCCAAGCGTCCATGACGAAGGCATCATTCACGGAGATGCAGACGATTTCGTCCACACCGTTGTCTTTGAAGACGCCCGCCAACTCGTTGTAGCGGGGCAGTTGGGTGGATGAGCAGGTCGGGGTGAAGGCGCCCGGCAGCGCGAATACCGCGACCGTTCTGCCCTTGAAGACGTCGTCGCTTGTCACATCTACAAACTCGTCATTGGCGCGGGTCTTGAAGGTGACGTTGGGTATTTTCTGGCCTTCGCGGTTTTTCATGGATCGAATTCCTCGGGATTGGGTTGTAACTGTTCGGACGTGTGCCACTCTTGTGCACTTGCTGGGAGGCGAGGACAGGAAGTAAATTGTAGAAAACGTTTATTTAGAATTAAATGATAGGTATGGACGATTTTAAGATTGGTCTGCGAAGACTAGGTGCCCCGGATCCTTTCGCGGCCAACTCCGCTGCGAGCTCGAGGCGTGCGAGGCCGGCGGTGAAGACCCCAAAATTTTGGTCTTCTCCGAGGCCATCGGGATCGCAACAAACGTGATTCGCACTTCCCGGAGGGCAATGTGCTGGAGGCTTTGGCTGACCTGGTGAAACAAGAAGGGCATCTACTTGTGATCACCGGCGCGGGATGTAGCACCGCGTCGGGTATCCCGGACTATCGGGGCCCCGACGGGCGCTGGAAGCACAGCGAGCCGATTCGCTACCAAGAGTTCGTCGGTAGCGAGCAGGCCCGCAGGCGTTATTGGGCACGCAGTATGATCGGTTGGCGGCGTGTAGAGCGCGCGTCTCCGAACCCCGCTCACCGGGCGCTGGTCGCGATGGAACGCGCGGGCTTGATACACCAACTGGTGACGCAGAACGTCGATGGCCTGCATCAGCGTGCCGGTCATCGTCGCGTCGTCGATCTACATGGCCGGCTCGACTGGGTGGATTGTCTCGACTGCCGTTGCAGGGTGCCGCGATCGGGTTTGCAACGACTATTGGAAACGGCGAATCCGGGTGTCGATGCCGAGCTGCCCGAAATTGCGCCGGACGGAGATGCCTTGGTATCCGTGAAGCTGGAGAACAGCCTGACGGTTCCGGACTGTCCCGAATGCGGCGGCGTACTCAAGCCCGCCGTCGTCTTTTTCGGCGAGAATGTGCCACGTCCACGCGTGGAGCACGTACGCCGGAAACTCCGGGAATCCAACCTGCTGCTTGTCGTCGGTTCGTCTCTGACCGTCTACTCTGGTTTCCGTTTCTGCCGCGAGGCGGCTGAGCGCGGGATCCCGATTGCCATCGTCAACCGCGGGCGGACGCGTGCCGATAAGCTGGCGGCGCAAAAACTGGATGCCGAGGTTGGGCGCGCGCTCCTGGATTTGGCCGCTATCCTGGGTATCGAGGTAACCGAGTAGCAAATGCGTATTGCGTATCGGTGATGAAATCCAGGTAGATGCACGAGCCGGAACCTTCCAGGCTGGTTTCGCCGGGTAGCTCGCCGCCAAAGTCGGCGCCTTGTTCGCCGCTACGCCATTTCCCGGCCGGCGCGGGTCAGTAGATCCGGACCTCGGCGACGCAGATATCCGCTGCGAACGCCCGGCCGATGGCGACAATACCGAGGCGGCGCAGCCTGCGTGGATCGAGAGGAACATCTACTCGGTAGGGCTCGAAGCCGTTGAACGGCAGTCTTATCTCCCGCCAACTGGAACCGGTCTCGAAGCTCTGGCGATAGGACTGCCAGGGTAGGCGGGGGTCCTCGGTCTTGATATGGAGATTATGGGGTTCTGCGTTGCCGCGCACGATGAGACCGATGCCCTCGTGTGGGCTCGCATCCAATGATCCGCTTAGCGAGAGGTCTAACGCGAGCTGCAGGAAGCCCCCGTTGTTCTCGAGGCGAATACGTCCACGCAGGCAGAGCGCTCGGCGTCCCCCGATCTCCTCGTAGGTCATGCGTCCATCGGAGACGCCGCCCATGACCTGATCGCTAACCAAGCGCCAGCGACTTCCGGCGGCGGACAGCCCGTCGCTGTTGGCGAATGCGTCGATGATCAGGCCTTCGGAAGCGATACTCACTCGAACGATTGCATATATGGGTTGTCCACTCGGTGCTCGACCTTGATGAATGCGCGTTCCTACGAGTAAGCTGCCGCGGCCGCGCTGAACAACACTGCCGCGCAGGCAATTGTTTTAGTTGCACGCACCCTGGAGGTAACCCGGTTTTCGAAAGGAACGGTGATCCGGCAATGCCTCGAAACATGGCGGCGCGTTTCGAAAAATCATTGCAAAGTTGGTCGCGCGCCGCTTTGGGTATGCGTCGAGGTCGCGGGCGATGGTAAAAAAGCCACGGATCGTCCATGATCCCATCAGTGGCTGCATGGACTGAATGCGCGAAAACTTTGGCGCCTCGGGGCTGTGATCGCTCACCGCGAACGTGCGCCGTATGTCCGATTCGTTGGGAAGAAGCTGCGAAAAAACCGGTGACGAGGCTATGACCAAAGACCCCCTGGAGCATAGAAGCTTTCCGCGAGTCAAGATTGGCGTCAGCTCCTGCCTGCTCGGGCAAGAGGTCCGATTCAACGGAGGCCACAAGCGAGACCGGTTTCTCGTCGGCTCGCTGTCCCAATTCGTCGACTATGTCCCGGTCTGTCCGGAGGTCGCGATCGGCTTGGGCATACCGCGTCCGCCCATCCGTCTCGTCGGCGACCCAGAGCTGCCGAAGGCCGTCGGTACCGACGATCCGACCATGGATGTCACCGCTCGGCTCCAGTCCTTCGCGCGAGAGACCGTCCCGTCCCTAGGCGATATCAGCGGGTATATCCTGAAGAAAGACTCGCCCAGCTGCGGGATGGAGCGGGTGAAGGTCTACAGTGCAAAAGGGGGCGCCGCCCAGCGCAAGGGGCAGGGCGTCTTTGCCCGGGTCCTGATGGATCGCATGCCGTTGCTCCCCGTCGAGGAAGAGGGCCGGATGAACGATTCCGTCCTCAAAGAGAACTTTCTCATGCGGGTCTTCGTCTACCGCCGTTGGCAGGAGCTTGTTGCCGAAGGCGTGTCGAGCCGCGCATTGATCGGGTTCCACTCCGATCATAAGTTTCTGCTCATGGCGCATTCTCAAGCCGCTTACCAGCGCATGGGCCGGATGTTGGCAGACCTGGGCGACGCCGACCTCGATGCCGTCGCGCTGATGTACGTCACCGAGTTGATGACGGCGCTCACGCGTCGGGCCACGCGAAAACGCCATGCCAACACACTGCAACACATGGCGGGATACCTGAAGCGCAGCATCGACAGCGACGATAAGCAGGAGCTTGGTCAAAACATCGACGCCTACCGTCGCGGCCAGGTACCGCTGATCGTCCCGATCACATTGTTCCGGCACTATTTCAGGCGGCATCCGGATCCCTACATGGAACGGCAGGTGTACCTGCATCCGCATCCCGACGAGTTGAGCCTGCGCAATTCAATCTGATTCCGGCCGAGCGTTACGCTTAACGCTCGGTTCCCGCCGAAAAATCCAGCCGGACGTCTGAGAAACACCGGCCTGAATATAAATTGTCTAGAAAAAATACTAGACAAACAAAAAATATCGGCTATTATTCCGACCAAAATGGTTGGTATGAACTGTATGTGTACAGAACAGACCGCTCCGTTTTCTTGGCTAGCGACAAATGTCGCTTCTCGACCACCGAATTTCACACAACACCGAGCGACGGTAAAAAAGATGACCAAAGACCTCGCACTGCTCCCGACTGGCAGCATCGAAGCCTATACCAACGCCGCCCACCAGGTGCCTGTCCTGACCGCTGACGAGGAGCGTGACCTCGCGGAACGATTGAGGGACCATGACGATATGGAAGCCGCTCGGCGGTTGGTCATGTCGCACCTGCGGTTCGTCATTCGCATCGCTCGAGGGTATCTCGGTTACGGCCTACCTCTGGCCGACCTGATACAGGAGGGCTCCGTTGGCTTGACCAAGGCCGTCCGCCGCTTCGAGCCGGATGTTGGTGTGCGGCTGGTTTCCTTCGCCGTGCATTGGATTCGAGCCGAGATCCACGAGTACGTTCTGCGCAACTGGCGCATCGTAAAAGTCGCGACGACAAAGTCGCAGCGCAAGCTGTTCTTCAATCTGCGAAGCAGAAAAAAACGGTTGGGCTGGTTCTCCAGTGCCGAAGTAGAGGAGGTGGCCCGCGAGCTTGGCGTCAAGCCGGATACCGTTCTGCAGATGGAGTCGCGTCTGGCCAATCAGGACCTGGCCTTTGATGGGGCGGATTCCGATGACGATGATGCTCCGTCAGCCCCCTCCGCCTTCCTCCCCGATTTACGCCTGGAACCTGCTGCATTGATCGAGCGTGAAGACACAGAAACCAGCCAGCGTAAGCGCTTGCACGCTGCCTTAAACCGGCTGGATGAGCGCAGCAAGACGATCCTGACAAGCCGGTGGTTGTCCGAAAACAAAAAGACCCTGCGCGAGCTGGCGCAGCAGTTCGGCGTCTCGGCCGAACGTATTCGGCAAATCGAGAAAAATGGGATGAACAAGCTCCGACTTCAACTCGCCCTCTGATCGGCCAGCACCTATCCGGTCGCATCCAGTGTCGGGTAGTCGGTGTAACCTTCGGCACCGCCACCGTAGAGCTTGTCCTCCTGAAGGGGGTTGAGCTGCGCGTCCTCTCGCAACCGGCGCACCAGGTCCGGGTTGCTGATGAAAGGACGGCCGAAGGCGACGAGGTCGGCCGTACCGCTGGAGAGGGCCTGCTCGGCGTCTTCCCGACCGTAGCCGTTGTTGACCATCCAGCAGCCGCTGAAGCGTGGGTGCAATGCGTCGTAGTCGAAGGGCTGCACCGCATCTTCAGGGGCGCGCGAACCGCCGGTTTCTCCCTGGACGATATGCAGGTAGGCCAGTCCCAGCGGGGCCAGCTGCTCGACCAGATGGCTATAGAGCACTTGCGGATCGCTGTCCCGCGGCGTGTCGTTGAAGGCGGTCATCGGACTGAGGCGTATGCCGGTGCGCCCGGCGCCAATCTCACCGCTGACGGCCTTCATGACCTCCACCACCAGCCGTGTGCGGTTGGCGACGCTGCCGCCGCAAAGACCGCCTCGGTCGTTCACGCTGTCGCGTAGAAACTGCTCGAGCAGATAGTTGTTGGCCGAATGCACCTCCACGCCGTCGAACCCGGCGTCGATGGCGTTGCGCGCGGCGTTCCGGTAGTCGGCGATCAGGTCGGGGATCTCATCATCGCGCAGGGCGCGCGGCTGAGAGACATCGACAAAGCCCTCGGCGCTGAACGTCTGGGCGTTGGGCCGCCGGTTGGTGGATGACACCGGGGCTGCCCCATCCGGTAACAACGAGGTGTGGGATATGCGCCCGACGTGCCATAGCTGCAGGAAGATGCGGCCGCCTGCGCCATGTACGGCATCCGTGACCTTGTTCCAGGCGGCGACCTGTTGCGGGCCGTGAATGCCGGGGGTGTCGAGGTAGCCCTGTCCCATCGGACTGATCTGGGTGGCCTCGGCGATAATCAGGCCGGCGCTCGCGCGTTGCCGGTAATACTCGACCGTCAAATCGCCGGGTTTCAGACCGGCGACGGCGCGATTGCGCGTCAACGGGGCCATGACGATGCGGTTGGGGAGGGCAAGATCATCCATCTGAACGGGGTCGAATAGGGAAGGCATTGCGGTCTCCTCGAGGCGTGGTTGGTTGGGCTGGGGGAAAAACGTTTCGCGTATGCGCCGACTCGTAGGGAACACGAAATCCCACCATTTGCTCATGGCGATTCTGCCAGTTTAGCCGGACAACCTTCGGCCAGGCCAGGTCGTCGCATAGCTTTCGCTTGTTGCCTCTGTCCGCGCAGCACCGTTTCGCCAACCGGGTGGTGACGCTTCTATTGGGCCGGCGGACGTCCCGGCCGCGCTAACGATCATCGCCAGGAGGCGGAAGCAACGCGGCGGTGTCCGCCGCAGGCGTGGCCAGCCCCGCGGGTAGCACCAGGCGGGGCTCGCCACACCCGCTGCGGCGCAGGTGCAGCTCGCGGTGCAGATGGCGCAGCTTGGGGCGCGACACCCCCGTCTCGTGGTGGACGATGGAGACGCGGGCCTTGCGGCGGAGCAGGTCGACGGCCAGCTTGAGCCGCTCGAAATCATCCAGCAGCTTCACGGGTAGCCTCGACGGCCGTGAGGCCATATGCAGCGGACCGAGCCACCGAAACGCGAGAATGTGCGCACCAAAAGCGCTTGCGGACGGGGGAAGCTTTACGCCAGAACGAGGGAGGGTGGCGCCGGAGGAAGGAGCTTGCTATGGCGATACTGCTTGCTGCTCACCAACCCTCCACCGACGCCAAAAAGGAAGGGCGTCGGTGCGGCATTGATGCGATTCAATGCGCTTGGCGAAACCCGTGCTGCGCAAATGCGCCTCCCTGTGCATTCCACCGCGCGGCCTTCCTTATTTCGTCGCGGCGGGAGCCGGCGCTGTAGTGGGTGCCGGGGGAGCACCGTCAGGCGCCGCGTAGGGGTATCCGCCACCGTAACCGTAGGGAGCGCCGTAGCCACCGCCCCAGGGGCTGCCACCCCGAGGACCGCCGCCCCATAAGGCGGACGCGGAAGTGGAACCGATCCGCCATCGGCACCGTGGAGCGCGACACGGGCATCGGCCGGGATACCTTGCGCATCTGGGAGAGACGCTACGGCTTCCCGACACCCGCGCGCAATTCCAAGGGCGAGCGGGTCTACAGCGCCGAGCAGATTCGCCGCCTGCAGGTGATCCGGCGCCTGCTGGACCAGGGGCTGCGTCCGGGTAAGGTGGTGCCGCTGAGCGAGGCGGCGCTCGGCGAAATTGCCGACACGCTGTCCGCGGCGGCCCTGAGCGCGGACGCTGTCGATCCTGCCCGGACATACCTGATCGCCCTGGCATCCGCGGGCGACATGGCGGGGTTGAATGCGAGCCCGCGACCAGACGGCGAACCAGAGGGATACGTCCGCGGGGATTGACCAAAATCTCCGCTGGGGAGCGGAGCAGCGAGGAGGATTCAAAAAGGGTTGCCCAGGGCGAGGGGGCGGGGTGATTTCCGCCCCCGTCGTCAGCGAACCGCTCAGAAGTGGAGGTCCGGGTTCCCGGATACGTTCATATAGATGTCGGGCCGTCCGTTACTCTCGGTCGGCTGGCTACCGTCGCCCTTGAACAGATCGGTGTTGCCGTCTGCCAGACCGTGGTAGCGGTCAACGCGGTCACCGATGCTCGGCTGCACCCCGACGAAGTCGCTGGCACTCGTGTGCGTTGTGGACAGATCCGAGTTGCCCTTGTCCAAGCCGTTATAGAAATCGGCGGCGCTGACGTTTGCGGCGAGCAGTACGGCGGCTGCGGTGATGATGGTCTTCATGGTCGATTCTCCGAATGATTGAGCCTGATGTTGAGAGGTTTTCGGCGTTTGTTGCTGCTATTTCACAAGGCGGGGCTTGCGCACTTTCTCACGCATGGACGATCGGTTATCCCTCGTCGATGCCTTCGGTGACGGGGTTGTGAATCTTCTGATGCAAATTGCTACCCGGAACCACGGACGACAGGATCTCGCCGCCCTGGCGCTCGATCTTGCGCATTTCCTGGTCGTAGTACTCACCGATTGCCTGAATCTGCTTTTCGTAATTGCTCATTGTCTTGTCTCCTATCTACGTCAATTTTGGGTTGAGGTCGGCATTTCGCTGCCGACGGCCATAAGATAGCGTCTAAATCGAAAAGGTCTAGGACAAAACAGATATTTTTTACTCTAAAAAGCCTAAATGCAGGGTATTTGTCCATGTTGTACGGTATCCGAAACCGGTTCGCCATCGGCGCCGTGGAGTGCGGCACGGGCACCGGTACGCGGTCATGCAGCTTGCCTTCGCCACGAATCAGGATCTCCCCGACCCGCCAGTCGATGTCCTCCAGTTGGGCGGCAATCAGCTCCGGGGCACGCGGGCCGGGCCGGGCGATGAGCAGCAGCATGGCGTCGTTGCGTCGACCGATGGCACCATCCGCGCGGACCGCATCGATCAAGTGCGCGATGAAGCGTTTCAGGGGCTAGATCGTCCTGGAGCGACTGCGCTCGAAGATGCCAGTTGATTTATCGCTTGAATTGCGGCGATTTTGTAGGCCAGGGCGAGCTTTACCTTTCGTCTGTGAGGCGCTTGTTGCCGCCCCGCGGCGGCATGCGATACTTGCCATCGTCGCCGCGGATTCCGTTGATGACACGTTGTGCCAAAACATCCTTGCCCTCAGAAAGTCTCGCCTCCCATCGGGCATGATCCGTAACCGCCGGTGCGCCATCTACGCCTATCAGATGACAGGCTCGACAGGTATGCAACCAAATACTGCGCCCTACCATTAATTTATCGTCGGGAAACGTCGGCATTTCGACAGTCGGCGTTGGGCTTTCTCCCTGGTCACCACAGCCGACCAGAGGAAGAACAAGCGCCGAACCAATTGCGGCGAAGAGGAACGTGGAGCGCTTCATTTTAATCGCCAAGATTGACCCGGTACACGGGAATGGTTATGGGGAGGCCGGTCGATACAGGACCCGGGTACGAAAGGACTCTCGATTGATTGTTCATGATCCCGAAAACTTCTGAGAGCAAGCAGCCATGAGCAAGGCTAAGAATACTGTCGGCGAGACCCTCGAACGTAGTTCGGATTCGTCTTTGATCGGATACGCGCGCAGCGGATCCTGCGAAAGAGAACCAAACGATTTGGGCTCCTACCCCATTTACACTCAGGTTCAAGAGGAATTTCCGGGGTATAGCAAGTCGAAGGGCAACGATATGATCACCCCCTTTCGTGTCGCCGAGGTTCCAGCATGCCTGCAGACGACGAGCCACTTTTCCGCGGGGACGAGAGCAAGAAACCGGTTAGCTCTGAACCAGGATCGCAATTGGTCACGAGGATCCGGGGCCTCGTTACCGAACAGCTCTAGGGTGTGCTGTGCACGCAAGGGCAAGGTCAGCCCTATGGGTCGATGATCGCGTTCGCATTCTCGGACGACCTTGCCAGTGCCGTTTTCTCTACGCCGATCGCGACGCGAAAATATCATTTGTTGTCGGAATGTGACCGCGTCTCACTTGTTGTGGACAACCGCCCGCAATTTCCCCTCGACATGATGAAGGTCGAGGCACTGACGGCCACAGGAAGGGCGACGGAAGTACCGCGCGGTCCTGGATTTCTGGAGTACGAGCGCCTGTTGATCGGCCGCCATCCTCAGCTCGAGTCCTTTGTCAGGGATTCGTCCTGCGCCTTGTTCCGGATCGAAATCTTCCGCTTCTTCCACGTGAGTCATTTCCAGGAGGTCGGCGAATGGGAGCCACCGTCCCGTTAGTCTGACCCCTGGAGGAGGCAAGTTCGCTCAGAAACCAACGCGTCGGCGGCAAGGCCGCGACGCTGTCCGAGCTCGACACGCGCCCCGACCTCGTCTTGCACGCGGTGCGGAACCGGCCGGACGCAAATCGACGTGGCTTGAACGGTCGGCTGGGACAGAATTATCGACTCGGGAACAATACGAGCAACGCCTGCTCGAATTTGACAGTATTTGAGGAGTTTGCGATGAGCGGCGAGGAGAACCTGCATCTCGCCAACGGCTATGCGGCCGAAAAGTGCGGCAACGCCGTGCAATTCGGCCAGCTCGTCAGTCAGCTGCGCAGTTTTGGTGAATCCTTACACTTGCAGCGAGAGCTTTACGGAATCGGCGAACAGGCCTTGACCGATATCACCTCCAGGTTGCGTTGGGCCGAGGGTATCGTGCGCGAGCTAGGTGATCTCGAATGGGCGGAGCGCATCTACGACGAGCTTGAAGGCCCGTTCAAAGACACGGCACGATCCTCGGTATTGGACAATAGCCGCACTACCTGGCTGCAGGCAAAACGTTCCTGATCTCGGTTTCGCGCTCCGTGCTTGGGCGACGAGGACGCGAGGGCCGGCAGCAAGATTAGCCGCGCCACTGAAGAGCACACGACAAACCTGACCGCTTTGTTCCCCGAGGGATTGCCGCCATGAATAAGATTGCTGAAGAAGAAACCGAACGCATGAGCCCCGCGGGAGCGGTCGAGCTTTTCATTGAGCCACGAAAACGGGATTTGGGAGGGTTTTTCGTGCGTCGCCTGCTGCCTTCCCGCCAGCGGCGAATGGTCGGTCCTTTCGTGTTCTTTGATCATGTCGGCCCTGCTGTGTTTCCGCCCGGTGAGGGCATCCAGGTCCGTCCGCATCCACACATCGGTCTCGCTACCGTCACCTATCTGTTCGAGGGCGAGATACTCCACCGCGACAGTCTCGGCTTCGTGCAGCCAATCCAGCCAGGCGCGGTGAATCTTATGACCGCTGGCCGGGGTATCGTCCATTCGGAACGGGCCGGCGCAGATCTCGACGCAACATCTCGGCTGCACGGAGTGCAGCTCTGGGTCGCGTTGCCGACGGATCAGGAGGAGCGTGAGCCGGCCTTTGCGCACTATCCAGCGACCGACATACCGGAGCTCGACGTCGCAGGTGCGAGCGTACGAGTCATCATGGGCGAGGCCTACGGGCATGTCTCGCCGGTGATGTCCTATTCGCCCATGGTTTATCTCGAGTACGGAATACCCAAGGGTACGGCGATTATGCTGCCGGACGCATATCCAGAGCTGGCGGCGTACGTCGTGGCTGGCAACGTGCGCATCGACGGGCACTCCGTCAGGGAGGGTGTCATGGCCGTCGCGCGAACCGGCACGTCTCCGCGGCTCGAGGCAGATACAGATACAGATAGTCACGTCCTCCTCGTCGGCGGAGCTCCCGTAGGGGAACGCCATATCTGGTGGAATTTCGTCTCCAGCGCAGCGGAGCGAATCGAGAAGGCAAAGGTCGACTGGAAGGGAGGGCAGTTCGATCCGGTGCCTGGAGAGAAAGAGCACATCCCGTTGCCTGATTGATGGGTACGAGCCCGATGCTGACGATCGATGAGCTGAGGGCGCGTTACGCTCGCCCCGGCCGCCTGGAATGGATCGGTCTTCGAAGCCGGCGCCGAGCACCCATCACGTCCATGCAGACCGTGGAGCTAATTGAAGACAGGGGCTTGGAAGGAGACCATTCGGCCAAAAGGTCCGGTAGCCGACGGCAGGTAACCCTCATCCAATGGGAGCACCTGGCGGTAATTGCCGGCCTCTGCGCAGAATCCACCATCGCCCCCGGAAGGCTGCGCCGAAACCTCGTCGTGTCCGGGATCAATCTCTCCACGCTGCGGGCACGCAAGTTTCGGCTGGGCGACGCGGTTCTTGAAGGGACGGGCCACTGTCAGCCCTGTTCCCGCATGGAGCTGGAGCTCGGCCAGGGTGGATTCAACGCCATGCGCGGACATGGTGGAATTACCGCTCGAGTCCTGACGAGTGGAACGGTGTCGGTGGGCTCGACGCTGGTGCCTGTCGAATGAAGGCCGACTCGTATACCAGATCCATTCCACCACCTACGACAGTGGTGTGCTGGACAACCGGGAAGTGCACCGGGCGTTGGCCAGACTCAAAGGCGAAGGCGGAACGGGCTGACTCTGAGCGGACCCCGCCAGGCGGAAGTGCTGGAGCGCGCCATGTCGGTCGAGGTAGACGGAGTGCGCCTATTCGATGCCGTCCAGGCCACCTGGAACCTGTTGGAGCCCTCCGCCGCTCCCGCGCTGGAGGCGGCGCACGCTTCAGGGTTCGTAATGATCATCAAGGAGGCCCTTGCCAACGCGCACTGGCGACCCTGGCGGCGCGGTTCGATGTGCCCACAGACGCTGTCGCCCTGGCGGCTGCCTTGGCCCCACCCTGGGCGGATGTGGTCTTGAGCGGCGCCGCGACGCCGGCGCAACTGAAGTCGAACCTGAGATCACTGGATGTTTCGTGGGACGAGGAAGCGGAATTCCAGGCACTCCCGTTGGCTGAAGAACCGGAAGCCTATTGGCGCAGGTGCTCCGACCTGGCCTGGAATTGAGTGCCGAGGCACGTCCCGTGCGTAGCCGTTTTCCTCCGCAAGGGGCTCGTTGAATACAAGCCGGAGCCAATCTGGTCTTGAGCGGGACCAATCTCTCGGAGGTCACCGTTCTCGCCACCGCATGCTGGTGGAGTGAGGGACGCTCCGAGCGGACGCTACTTGCGCCGATGCAGGCCCCGCTGAATGGTGCCTTTCCCGAATCTGGCGCGGATTGCGTCCAGCGTCTCGTGGAGACGGTCCTCCCGGGGATGCGGGTCAGGGGCCAGGTCGGCGCCGAACAGGTCCGGCTGCACGGCCTGTCGCCCCCAGCCCGACAGCCCCAGCCCGATCAGCCGCACCGGCCTTCCAGCCCAGGGTTCGGCCTGAAAGAGTCCCCACGCAGACTGGAAGATCTCCCGGTCGTTCTCTGTCGGCACGCGGAGCGTCCGGGAACGGGTATGGGTCTCGAAGGGACGAAAGCGGATCTTCAGGGTCACCACGACCCCCTTGAGCCCTTCATGACGGGCCAGATACCCTACCTCCTGCGCTGCCCAGCGCAACGTATCCTTGAGAACCGTCGCATCGGTGAAATCCTCCGCGAAGGTGGTCTCCTTGGAGATCGACTTGCGTTCGCTTGCCGGACAGATTCGATCGTCGGCGATCCCGCGGGCCTGGCGGTGGACCTGCGTGCCCGCCCGCGCCCCGAGATGCCGGCGTAGCTGGTCGAGGGGAAGATGTCGTACATCGCCGACCGTTTTCACACCCAGGCGCCCGAGCCGCGGCGCCGTCTTGATGCCGACGCCTCGGAGCACCGAGAGGGGCATGGGATCCAGGAAGTCGCCGACGCGGTCAGCGGGCACAACCGTCAGTCCGTCGGGCTTCTCGGCGTCGGAGGCGAGCTTGGCGATGAGCCGGTTCGGGCCGATGCCGACAGAGGCGGTGAGATTCACGGCTTCTCGGATCGCGTCCTTGGCTCGCTGGCCGATGACCCGGGGCGGACCCACGAGGCGCTCCAGGCCGGTGGCATCCACATAGGCCTCATCGATGGAGATCTTCTCGACGACAGGGGCAAGGGTCTGCAGCACCGCCATGATCTGTCGCGAGACCTGCGCGTAGCGATCCATGCTCGGGCGCACGTAGACGGTCTCCGGTGGCAGGCGCCGCGCCGCCTCGGAGATAGGCATGGCCGAATGCACGCCATAGCGGCGAGCCTCGTAAGAGCAGGTCGCAACCACGCCCCGGTTGCCGGGCTCGGCGCCCACCACCAGGGGAAGGCCGCGCCACTCGGGATGGTCGCGCTGCTCGACGGCGGCGAAGAAGGCGTCGAGATCGACATGCATAATGAGGCGGGACATGCGCGGTAGGACGTTCCCCTTGTTCCTGTCGTTTGCGCTTCGCGATCCCTGACTCCGGCTTCCCCGGAGGCGCCGCGAGTGAGACCATGCAGTAATCTAGCACGCCTGTCTCAACCAGCATTGTCCTCCGATCCATCCTTTGCTCCGGCATATGACGGCCTGCTGCGCTCCGGTGGGCTCGTGGCGCCTGCCGAGGCGGCGCTAGATCGTCTCGCGGCCTGAGACCTCTGTCCCCGCTACTGCCGGATCGACGGGCTGCGGTGCTGATGAGGGACGGGAAGGGAGAAACGCGGCATGTTGGAATGGTTCGTCCTGCCGGGCCTGATCCTGATCGTCGTCCTCGCCATCGGGACCGCCAAGCCCAAGCGGGGAGGGCGGGACGGGAAGGACGACGAACCCGAACGAACCCTGGCCCGAGACTACCGGTCCGCGTCCTCGTAGTCGCTGCCCAGGTCGATTCCCATTGCCTCGGCGGCTTCGATCCAGTAGGGCTCGGCCTCGCAGGAGCAGCAGTCGCACCAGACGGCGATGCCCTCGTGTATGCTCAGCGACCTTCGTTTCTCTTTGGCGGAGGGGACGCTCGCCGGATGCTGCGGCGATCTTTCCGCATCCTTTCCGGTGAGGCCGGCTCGGGAGCTGGGATGTGCATCGTTCATCGTCATCGGTCCTCGCTTGGCGCTGCGCAACTCGAATCAAGTATAGAGATCAGAATGCTTGACGGGCGCTGGTTCGGACCGAAAGGCGCCGAATTGGCTCGTTTTGCTACAGGAACAGATTCCTGCCGCGCCGACCGGCCGTCCGGACAGAAAACTTCCTGTGCGTGGAGAAACCGATCCATGTACCTGAACAGAAGGGCCTTCCTCAGAAAGGCGACAGCGACCGCCGCGGCGTTCGGAGCGGCGCGTCTCGCTCCTGCGTTTTCCGCACCGACCGTGACCGCCGACGCTGGTCTCGTGCCCTTGCTGGTCGACAGCGAGAGGGACCGGGTGCTCGAGCGACTGGTGGAGCGCATCCACAGAGGGCTCGGTTACCGTGCCCTGCTGGGTGCGATCGCCGAGGCCTCGGTACGCCAGATACGGCCCTATCCGCAAGTCGGCTTCAAGTATCATGCTTTCATGGTCCTGCAGGCCGTGCATCGCACCACACTCCTCGGCCGCCCCCAGGACCGCTGGCTGCCTGTACTCTGGGTGGCAGACGTGTTCAAGGGCTCCCAAGCCGCCGAACAAAGACTGGGGAGCTGGGCCCTGGGATCGGTGCCCGAGCATCTCGTCCCGCCAGCACACAAGGCCGAAGGCGCATTCCAGGACGCCATGGCGCGATGAGATCCGGAGGCGGCCGACGCAGCCGTGGTCGGTCTGGCGCGCTCGCTGCCGCGGGATCGGCTCTTCGCGCTCCTGTTCCGCTGCGGGGCGCGCGACTTCCGCGCCATCGGACACAAGGCGATCACCGTTGCCAACTGTCATCGGCTGCTGGGCGTCGTCCCCCAGGAACACACCGAGCCCATGCTGCGTTCGTTGGTCCTTGCCCTGCTGAACCACGAGGGCGAGCCGAACCCGGCGGACGGCGACCTGGCCCCGGATCGGCCATGGCGCCAGAATCTGCCGCTCGCGAATCAACTGAAGGCTTCCGTTGAACCGAAAGGCGAGGGAGGCAACAGCGCTGTATCCGGGATACTCGACGTCCTGCGGGAGGGATCGGACGAGGATAGGGGGCGCGCCATGCTTTCAGAACTCGAGCAAGGCATTCCGGAGCAGAAGCTGCGGACGGGGGTCTTTCTGGCGGCCGGGGACCTGATGCTAAAGCAATCCGGGATCATCTCGGTGCACGCCAACACCTGCGTAAATGCACTGTACTTCGCGGATCGCCACACCGGCGACCCGGGTACAAGCCGACTGATTCTGCTTCAAGCCGCGGCCTTTCTTCCCCTGTTCCGCGATCTGCTCGGCAGCGAGCGCCGCCGCCTTCGGATCGACACCCTCGGAGCGCTCGACCAGGATGAAGATCGCGGCAGCGCCCTGGATGACATCTCCGCGACCGTCAGCCTGGACCGGGTGGACGCCGCCCGCAAAACCCTCGGCTACCTGGCCGCGCGCGGCGCTGAGCCGCCGTTCATGAGTCTCGCCCGGCAGTACGTAGTCGACCGCAACACCGGATACCATGACTACAAGTTCGCCGAGGCGGCCTTCGAGAACGCGGCGGGGATGGAATCGCCCTGGCGAGAACGCTATCTCGCCGCATCGGTGCTCTATTTGAACGGATCAAACGACAAGCCGAACGAAACCATTGCGCGCGCCCGTTCATTGCTTGGCCGAGCTTTTCCGATTTTATCGATGGTGCTGTTGGAACCAAGCGGGACTTCAAGCTGATCCTGCCCCGCACGGAGTACCATTGTTCTCGCTGCGGGGGGCACCAGGGCCATGTGTTCAAGGACGGTCCCCCGCCGACCGGCCTAAGGTACTGCAACAACGGGGTGGCCCTTCGATTCGTTCCCGCGTGAGCCACTCGGCCGCGTTCGAGTCTGGTCCCGAATTGCCGGCCACGGCGACGACAACTCCGAAACGCCACGGAAGAGCGCCCATCAGAAACGATTTTGCCGATTGGAGGCAACGCGTGCTCAGCCTGTTGGTCCTGCTGATGGGACTGCTCCCTGCTACAGCCGCCGGGGCCGACGATGACGATTCCGCCCAGCTCCTGGGCGTGCCCGGCCACGTGCTCCTGATCCGCCACGCCGAGGCACCGGGGACGGGGGACCCCGAGGATTTTTGTCTCGGCGCGTGCTCGACCCAACGCAACCTGAGTAAAGCGGGGCGCGACCAGGCACGGGCCGTTGGCGACTGGCTGCGCAATCGAGGCATCGAGCGCGCACGTGTCTACTCCAGCCAATGGTGCCGCTGCCTCGAGACAGCCGAGCTTCTCGACCTGGGTCCGGTTGCTGAGCTGCCTGGCCTGAATTCATTCTTCGACCGTCCGCAGGACCGTGGCCCCAACCTGGCGGCACTCCGGGACTTTCTTAGATCCCAACCGCCGCAAGGCGAGCTTCTTGTTCTGGTCACTCATCAAGTAACCATCTCGGCGCTTACCGGTGAGTACACCGCCTCCGGCCATGGTGTGCTGGCGAATCTGGCCGAGGGTGGTGCACTTCGGACCATCCGACGAATCGACTTCAGCGGCGCCGAAACGGACCCCGTCCCCGGACAGCTGGTGCTCGGCACCGCCACACCGGGTGGTGGTTTCCAGCTGTTCGGTCAGCATCTGGCCGAGGTGATCAACGAAAGCGAACCGAGCCTTCGGGTTGAGGCAATCGCCACCCGCGGCAGCCTGCAGAATCTCAAATTGCTGGAGACGGGCAAAATCGACATCGGTTTGGTGGAGGGCAATGCCGCGCACCAAGCACTGGAAGGGATCGGGCGGGCGCCGGCGAGCCTCGCGGTATTGTCGGTGATGTATCCCAACCCCGGCATGTTCGCCGTGCTGGCCGATTCGCCCTACCGCAACATCGAGGACCTCAAGGGCAAGCCTGTCGCGTTCGGCACGCGTGCATCCGGGCTGCGCATCCTGGCGCACGATGTACTCGACGGCATCGGTCTGGCGCCGGAACGCGACTTCGAGCCGGTGATCCTCGATAAGGCCGGGGATGGTCCGCGCCTGGTACTTGACGGCAAACTCGAGGCGTTGTGGGGCGCTGGGATCGGCTGGCCGGGTTTCCTGAAGATCGCAGAGAGTCCGGCAGGGGGGCGCTTCATCGCCCCCTCAGCCGCGCAGGTCGAGCAGATCCTGAAGAAGCATCCGCGCCTGCGAACCATGTCGGTTCCTGCTGGCACCTATAAGGGACAGGCTTCGCCGATTGCCTCGGTGGGGTTGTGGTCGCTGATACTGGTCCGGCCCACGTTGAGTGAGGATATCGTCTACCGCCTTGCATTGGCGATCCACAATGGCGAAAGCGCATTGGCAGAGCGCCTCGCGCAAGGTCGCTACACGACGGCCCAAAATACCGCGATCCAAGTACCGGCTGTGCGCCTGCACCGTGGGACCGCGCGGTATTACCGCGAAGCGGGTGTCAACCGCTGATGACCATGCCGCCGTCCGCCCTCTTGGACAGTCATAGGGCCCCCATGCTACCAGTGCGCTCGACGCTTCGATGCGCCAAGGTTCCTCGATAGGTGCTACCGCCCCCTCTTCAGACCCGCATTCTCGTATGAAAGCCGACGTCGATATCAAGCTGCGACCCCTTGCGCGTGTGGACCTCGATTCGGCGAACGCGGTGGTTGAGGCGGCGATCATGACCTGGGATCTGCCCGAGCGCGTCAAGCGCTTGTCATTGGCAAGCTATCGCTACGACGCACACGATCTGGAGCACCTCACGCTAACGGGCGCGGTGGACGCAGGCGACGCCATCGTGGGTGTTGCAGCTTGGGAGCCCGCGAGCGTCGCCGACACGCCGGACGGCGCCAAAGGCCTGTTGTTGCACGGTATCTATGTCATCCCCACGCTGCATCACGCCGGTATTGGCAGCCGGTTGATCGGCGCGGCCATCCGGGCCGCACGCCAAGGCAAATTTGACGGCGTGTTGGTAAAGGCAAATCCAGACGCGCAGGGGTTTTTCTTGGCGAACGGCTTGCGGCAACTCGCGACCGACGACGCGCGGCGAGACTATCCGTATCGCTTCTGGAGGGATCTCAGGGCCGACTGAGTGAAGCGGATCGCCGGCGCAGGCTTCGGACGACGGGCGACGAGCCCCCGCTCGGCGTATCAACGTCTGTCACGGTCTGTCGGTTCAACCGCGAGGCGATCCAGTTGACCCGGAACGTTTTCAGGCGGGTTCCGGCAGCGCTCCGAAAATCAGCATCAGCGCCACACCCTAGCTGCCCGAGACCGAAGGCCTACCCGAAAAAGCCGTCCGAGTTTCAAGGCGTCGAATTGATGCAGAAGTCGGGCGTTAATAGGGCGAGAGGGCGTTGGTATAGAATCCAACCCTTTCCCAACCAGTTCTTGCCCGAGGGACCCATGCTGTTCAAGCAATTGCTAGAAGCCGACTCTTGCACCTACACCTACCTCATCGGGTGCGAGAAGATACGTCAGGCAATCCTCATCGATCCCGTGCTGGATACCGCGGAGCGCGACCTGCAAGTGCTCAAGGATATGGGGCTGACCTTGATGGCGACGCTGGAGACCCACGTCCATGCCGATCACCTCACCAGCGCGCGGAGGCTCAAGCAGCGCACGGAGTGCCAGATCGCATACCCCAAGATGCTTAATCTGCCCTGCGTCGACATCGGCATGCAGGAGGGAGAGCCATTCCGCGTGGGATCGGTGACGCTCCATCCGCTGTTCACGCCCGGACACACGGACCATCACCACGCCTACCTCATCGACACGCCGGTACAGAAGCTCCTGTTCACTGGCGATGCCTTACTGATCGAAGCCTGCGGCCGCACCGATTTTCAATCAGGCAGTGCTGCGGACCTCTACAACAGCATCCACAACAAGCTGTTCTCGTTGCCCGGCGAGACGCTGGTCTACCCCGGCCACGACTACGAGCAGCGCTTCGTTTCCAGCATCGCCCAAGAGAAGGCCCGCAACCCTCGCTTGGGTAGCGGTCGCTCCAAGGAGGACTTCGTCGCCCTCATGGACGGGCTCGATCTGCCCTATCCCCGCAAGATCGACTTTGCCGTGCCGGGTAACGAGGATTGCGGCCAATGCCCGACCAACGTACCGGAGCAATTCCGCGGTCCGTGTGCGACCAGTGATCAAGGATAGCTTGCGGCCCTCATCAGCGTCTCCGTAACGCTGCTATGTGAAGCTTCACATAGCGCACATTGCAGACACAGAAAGCATCGTCGTCCTCCGTACGCAGAGAGTCACGGCCGTTTCCGGCTTGCCAGCACAAACCATGGCCCGGCTGGTTCGAGGACTCCTGTCGGCGCCCAAGCGTCGCTGCTGTCTGGTCAATAAGAAAAAGCAGGTACGATCAACCAGTCGGGGTCGAAATGGTACCGCGACTCGGGCCTTCGCCAGTTCGAGCGACGTCGAGGATGCACACCCGGACAGATGCGAAATCCGCTCCATATCGCCCTCGGAGACAGTGCAGCAGGTTGCCTGCGCGCCGCCTGCCGATCTCACGGCATGCCCGGAACCGTACGCAGCATTCCGGATGATCTGAGCCATGGCCCCTACGACCCGTGGCTGATGGATGCCTGCGCACCGATTTGGATGCCGGCTCCGCGCGTCATCGGGACGGCCATGGGTCGCTGCGGGGAACGCAATGCCATGAGCAACCTCTTCTTGGCCAGCCGGCTGCAGGTCCTCATCGACTCCGGACGCATCGAGGCAGACGGGCCGAGACACCGGTTGCGTGAGTACGCCGTCCGTCTGGCCGAGGCGTAACCGGTGCGCCGTGGGAGCGACCGGATTCAAGCGAGGGGGAATCTGCGGCGCAAATTCGGCCTCTTGTTGTTGTTCGGTTCCGAAGCGCCACACAGTTTTTGGTCATCAACTGGCTCTCAAACATCTCAGCGAGTTGCCGTCCACATGACAGCCCACCAAAAGGCCGCACTGCGAACGGCAGGGATCTTCTTCGACACCTGGCTGCTGTTGGCGCTCGCGGCGGCCGACTTTCCGCCCCCGCGTGGATTCGTGATCGTGGTCGCTCCTGCTCCTGCTCCTGCTCCTGCTCCTGCTCGCCTGCGCATTCCTGGTCTACCTGCGCGTTCCCGTCTATCTGCGCTGGCGAGCGGAAGGCGCCAAGGGATGCATACTACGGGCGGCGCGCGACGGGTTTCTCGGCGGTGGCGCCATCGCCTTGCTGTCCCTTTTCAGGCCGGGGGAACCCAGCATCCAACCCACGTTGGTGGATCGCTTGATCGGAATGGGCGTTTTGATTGGCCTGGGCGTAGGCAACGCGCTGGCCGCCTATGGCTTTGGCTCCTGGTTTTTCCGACGAAGACGCAACTGGACAGCGAATCGTCTTTGCCTCGTCAACCACGAAATCGCGTCAAAGAATGTGCGAACAAACCTGAGCCGGTGCCTGTGCCCGCTCTGGAGCGAAAACGAATGAGACACGCACTACTTGCCGTGATTGTGGCCGCCGCCGTCGGCCTCGCACCCGCTTGGGCGGGGACCTTCGACGACCGAGGTGCGGATAGCCAGACCGAGGATGTCGCCACTTCGCGACTGGCGCCCACCACCGCCGAGCTGACTGGAGCGACCTACACGGGCATCGAGGACCAAGGACCCATCACCCTCAGCGGCGGCGAATGGGAGGGTCAGCCCCTGATCGAGGGCGGCGCCTCGGCGCCGGCGTTCCGGCTCTCGGAGCGGTTCTATCTCACAGGCGACCTCGACCAGGAGGGCGCCAACGAGGCGGTCGCGCATCTCACCTACAGCAGCGGCGGCACCGGCACCTTCGGGTATCTGGCCGTCATGGGCCGCAATGCAGGGGATGCAGCAGGCGATCGGCCTGGTCGGCGACCGGGTGCAGATCCGCGCGGCGCGCATCGACGGGGGATCCGTCGTGCTTGACGTCCTGCAGGCGGGGCCCGGTGACGGTATGTGTTGTCCCAGGCAGATTGCGACCCGGACATTTGGTATCCGGATTCATGAAGACCAAGCGTAGGTATCGCTTGTTCTGGAACTGGGTGGAGGCAATGTAGAAGTCCCCCGTCGCCAGGATGCGTTTGCGAAGCTCGAGCTGGTGCGCATCCGAGCCCGGGCTTCTGAAACAGAGGATATTGGACTCCGGTGCCACGGGCGTTTCGATCCCGTCTAGTCCTTTCAGGTATTAGTAGGCCTGCGCCGCCAGGCGGAACTGCCGCTCGACGCAGTGTGCGAGGCCCTCCTCGCCGAGCGCGGCGGCTTCAGCCAGCTAGAGCATACGGATCCAGAGGCGCAGGAAGTCAGTAACTATTACGGCGAGGACAGCCGGGGCGGCAAGTCAGTGGTCATAAAGGGCGTGCAGGCCGGTGAAGCGAGACTCAAGCATTTTGGGCGAGCACCGAGAGTGCTACACCTAGCCACCTATGGATTCTTTCTGTCGCGGCAGGCCGATGCTGAAAACGTCCCGACCGCTTGTCCGCTTGTCGCAGCCGGAGATCGGAGTATCCAAGCGTTTGCCGGTACCCCCCGACGGGGTCGCTCGCCGATGCCGCTTAGCAGCCGCGGACGCAGGTCCCCTCGCTGTCGAACTCCATCGTGCGGCCGCTCAGCGGGAGATAGACAGGCGCGGCAGATGAATTGATAAAGGTATCCGTTTTGGTGCCTGCGATGATCTTGCCGCCCTTGGTTGCGGCCTCGTTCGCGTGGGAGGCGATGACCGCTGCCGGCTTGATCAGGTCGTTGATGACATACGCTGCCTCCTTCGGACCCGTGGTGAAGGTGTCGCCGATATTCATTACGACAAGCTTTGCCCCGTAGTGACGTCGAACCACCGAGTCCTGCTCCGCCGTGATCCCGGTATCGCCGGACAGGTAGACGACCAGCCCATTGGAGAAGGTCAGCACGTAGCCGGTCGGAGGCCCTGCGTAAGCGGTCAGTCCCGCAGTGTCGAGCATGTCGCCGAGCTCACCGCCGATCAATGCCCCGACGACACCGTTCGAATGCACTGCCGGCACCGTGGTGATCGACACCCCACCGACCTTGCGCGAGCCGCCGAAACGCACCAGCTGCGAGGCGCCAGCGTCACCGCCGAGCGCTTGCAGCTTGCCGGCGAAGAAGCGTGGCATCTCGCTGCCGGTGACGATCTTGGCGCCCTTGGCGAGGGCGATATCGACGCTGTTGGTGTTCGGCGCTGACACGACCGAGGTATCCGGCTTGCCGCATTCGCCGGTGTTGACACTCGCGATATGACGATCTCCGACATGATCGCCGTGCATATGGCTCACCAGCACCACGTCGATTTTGCCGAGACGGGGATCCTCCGGGCCAGCGACCGTGCGGCCCGCGTCATACAGAAGCCGGGTGCCGTCAGGGTCTTCCAGGATCAGCGCCCGGTCGAAACGGCAAAGCTCGCCGTCGTGGCTACCGAGCGGGGTGATCGTCACGGTTTCGGCGATGACGCTGGAGGGAAGCGCCGTGGTAACGAAAAGACACGTCGCGAGGGCGGCCCATCGCGGGGAAAAAGGTTGCGTAAGACTCATGATCGTCTTTGTTCCAATTTAGGGGCCTACATCCGTTCCCAGAGCCCGCGTAGTCGACCGAAGTCGCGCTCGGTGCGGACGCGTTCGGGAACGATGGGTCTCGGGTGCGGATTGCTCATCTCTGCCACGCGGAAGGCGAATACATAGTCTGGGTCCACACCCATGCGCAGATCGCTGATGACGACACCTTTGCCGTCCGGCACGACCCGGTATAGTCCCTTCGTGAACCACGTAAGGCGCTGCACCGCGGGCGTCTCCTCGATGCCCGTCAGCAGGTCCGGTCGATGCTCGTAGTGCGTCAGCGTCAAACCCTTCTCCGGATTGATCAGGGACCAGAAGCCCTCGAAGTAGCCGTCACTGTTCACGCCCACTACCCGCCACAGCAGGGTGTTGAAAGGCGTGGGCTGGGTCTGCAGGCGCTCGTAGCCAACCCCTTCCCCGGCCAGGATGTCGAGCACCGTTTCGTCGGCGTAGAGCTTGGCGCCCGCACTCCATGCGAGATAGAGACTGCTCAAGGCCAGACCAGCCAGGTTCCAGTGCCAGGCCCGTGCGGGTTCGCGCCGAAGCAGCAAGGCGGCGAGCACCCCGCCGGCCAACGGCAGGGTGTAGAGCGGGTCGATGATGAAGACGGTTGCCCAGCCCACCGGCGGCAGCGGCAGCGGCCACAGGGCCTGGGTGCCGTAGACGGTAAAGCAGTCGAGCAGGACGTGGGTGCCGAAAACCAGCAGCACCAGGTGATACCAGCGGCGGCGCTGCGCCAAGGTGCCGGGGTGCAGCTTCAAGATCAGCCACACGACGAGGGGCGTGATTGCGGCGAGGACGAAGATGGAATGGCTAGGGCCTCGATGCCAGGTAAAGGCGCTCACCGGATCGGCGAACGGATAGATCACGTCCAAGTCGGGCAGGGTACCCAAAACGGCCCCCCACAGCGGCGCCTTGTTACCGACGCGACGACCGAGCGTCGCCTCGCCGACGGCGGCACCGAGAACGGCTTGTGTGATTGAATCCATAGGGCTGTTGTTGGTGTCTGGCGCGCCGGATTCAACGGTGATCCGAAGCCTTTTCGTTTTCCGGCTGATCGCTGTCCTGGCCGCGCGCGCACCTGGGGCCATGCGCGCGCACGGAAATTCCCGTTCGCGCGTTTCTGGTTAGGCGCGGCGCTCGAGCCAGCGATCGCCCCATTGGTAGAACGCGAGCCCGGTCAAAATGACCGCCGTCCCGGTCAGCTCACGCGTGCCGATGGTCTCGCCGTTCACCTCTTGGCCAAGGAATAGCGCGAGCACCGGGGTCACGAGGGTGATCAGTGCCACCCGGCTCGCCTCCACGCGGCGTAGCACGTAGAAGTAGAGGATAAACCCCAGCGCCGAGCCGAACACCACGTGTGGTTCCGGCAGCCGTGCGTGGATCGAGAACCTCGGCGCACTACGATGTACGGTAGAGGGGCTGTCATCCGACAAGAAAACGAATTCCTGCCCAAGTTTTTTCTGCGGGACACGAGGAAACGATTCCGCTACAACGTAGCGCATGGAATCGCCGTCATACAACAAACGCTACAGCGGGCGGATTTTCGGCCCGCCGGAAGTCGAACGGGTCCGGGATCTCATTCGGGCACATCCCCAAGCGAGCCGCCAGCAATTGTCCTATCGGGTGTGCGAGGCCTTCGACTGGCGCAAGCCCGACGGCAGCCTGAAGGACATGAGTTGCCGGGTGGCGCTGCTGCGGATGCACCGGGAGGGACTGATCGAGTTGCCGGCGCCTCGCCACAAGGTCAATCCGTGCCGGTCGTTTTCTCGGCGTACGCCGCAGGCAGAACCCGGGGCGCCTCTGGAGGGGGCGGTGCATGAGCTGGAAGGTCTGCGCCTTGAGCTGGTGGGCCGAGCGGGCAGTGCGCTGTGGAACGAATACGTCGACCGTTACCATTATCTGGGCTACAAGCCGTTACCGGGGGCGCAGCTGCGCTATTTCGCCTACGCCGGGGAACGCCTTGTGGGTCTGCTGGGCTTTGGGGCCGCGGCCTGGAAGAGCGGGCCGCGCGATGAGTGGATCGGCTGGAGCCGCGGGCAGCGCCACCGCAACCTCAATGAGGTGGTCAACAACGCCCGGTTTCTGATCCTGCCCGGGTTCGCGTCGCTTCACTGGCCAGTAAGCTGTTGGCAATGGCCGCACGGCTGCTGCCGGCGCACTGGCAACGGCGCTACGGGTACCGCCCGGTGTTGCTGGAGACCTTCGTGGAGGCGGAGCGTTTCACCGGGACCTGCTACCGGGCGGCGAACTGGACCTGCGTGGGCCAGACGCAGGGCCGGGGTAAGCTGGGGGATCATCGCCTCGGCCAAGTACCGGTCAAGACGGTGTGGGTATATCCGCTGGCGAAGGATTTCCGGGTACGGCTGGCGCGATGAAAAAGCGCCCACCGATTCAGATCCAGGCCGCAGAGGTCGAGCGGCTGATCGATCAGGCGCAACAAGGGCTGCTCGATGCCGCCGCGCAGAAGCGGATCGTAGCCTTGCTGCGGACTCTGCTATGGCTTGAGCGGACCTTGCTCGAGACCCGCATCAGCCTGGCGAAGCTCAAGAAGGTCCTGTTCGGCAAACGCACCGAGAAGCCGATGGGAAAACCCCAACAGCCCGCCGACGTGCCGGCGGACGCGAGCGGGGACGCGGAGGATACATCGGATCTGGCAAACGATACTAAGCTCCCCGCAGTGGACGCAGCCGCAGCGGGGGACGGGAGGCCATCGGATATCGATACCGGTGGGAAAACGCGATCGGGTGAGCAGGTGTGCGTCGGCACCGACGTGCAAAAGGCGACACCACGACCGGGTCATGGGCGCCTCGGGGCGGCGGATTATTCCGGTGCCGAGAGGGTCTTTCGTCCCCATGAGGAACTCAAGGCGGGCGATCGCTGTGGCTGGTGTACCAGGACGACACCGGTGCGCGGATCCTGTCGCTGATCAAGGAAAATCAGGCCGAGCCCCCGCCTGAGCGCAAGGGCATGTACACCACGGTTCTGCGTTTCGAAGGGGAACAGTCGATCTGTCTGTATTTCACCGGTCGGCGCCACGCCGGGGAGAATCTCGATGATCTCCTGGATCATCGCGACCCGAGTCTCCCGCCCATCCAATGGATGTCCGATGGCCTCGCGGCCAATACCCCCAAGCAGCATAAAGACCGCGCACTGGACTTGAGTTGTCTGGTCCACGGACGCAGGCAGTTCGTCGACATCGACGCCTTCTTCCCCGACCAATGCGCACGCGTGATCGATGCCATCGCCACGGTCTATCAGCACGAGGCCCATTGTAAAGACCAACAGCTCACTGCGGCGCAACGCCTCGCTTACCACCAGGAACACAGCCGCGCGGTGATGGGAGAGCTCAAGACCTGGATGGAGCAACAGCTCGAAGACAGGCTGGTAGAGCCCAACAGCCGTCTGGGCGGGGCCTTCGACTACCTGCTCAAGCGCTGGGCGGCCCTGACCCGGTTCCTGCACATTTCCGGGGCGCCGCTGGACAACAATGCCGCCGAACGGGCGCTGAAGATGATCCTGCGGTACCGAAAAAACAGCCTGTTCTACAAGAACGAGCACGGCGCCCATGTCGGCGATGTCCTCACCAGCCTGATCGAGACCTGCCGGCTGGCTGGCGCCAACCCGCTGGACTACCTCCGCGCCCTGATGGAGAACCGCTCGGCGGTGTTTGCCGACCCCGCTGCCTGGCTGCCCTGGAACTACCGCGATACCCTGCCAACGCCCGAGCAACGCCTCCCACTAAGCCACCCGCCGCCAATCCTCGGCCATCCCGGCCTCCTCGGGGTTGCCGTTCCACAGTAAGATCTGAAGCTCGCGTGCCGAGAGCCGCTGGCAGGCTTGCGCTGTCGACGCCCACCAGAGCAAGCGTCCCTGTGACAGACGTTTCTGGCACAGCCAGAACCCCTGTCCGTCATAGCACAGCAGCTTCAGCGATGTCCCGCGGCGGTTGCGAAAGACGAAGACCGCCCCCGCCATGGGGTCCTCGCCGAGCCGTTGCCGGCACAGGGCGGCCAACCCATCGATCCCGCGGCGGAAATCCGCCGGCTCCGGGGCAAGAAAGACACGGCTTTGCGGGGTCAGCTGCAACATGATCAGGCCCCCATGAAGCGCTCGAACAGCGCCAGCATGTCGACACTGTTGGTCGGGCGGATACGCAGGCGCATTCCGTCCGGGCGTTCCAGCTCCATCCACACCGCGGTGGCCTCCGCCCGCGCGGCCTGATCCACCAGCGTACGGTCGATTTCCACAAACGCCGTCTCCTCGCCGCGGCCCTGAGGGTGCTGACCTGCCTTGATGATCGCGCGGCGCTTGTCGAGCTCTGTATAGCTCAGGCGCAGCGTTCGGCTCACCCGCGAGATCCCATGACTATCCAACAGCCCGAGCGCTTCGCTCCACAGCTGCTGCGGTATCCGCTCTCCTTTGTCTTTGCCCCTTCGCCACTGCGCGAGATGCTCGCTAACCTCTTCCAGCGTCAACGTCGGATCAATGCGTGCGTTCATGTTGCCTCCGGTGATTGCTTGGCACCGTCGGCATCCTAATCAGCCCGTTGTCAACGGGTCACGCACGCTTGCCGGAACTACACGATGCAGTCGCTCTCGCTCTCAGCGACAATGAGGCCGCGAGGCAGATGAACGCGGCCAAACGACAACTCTTCAAGACCATCTTCGAACAGGGCAGAAAGGCCGTCTGAGCAGCCTCTTCAGACCGTCCTTCTACTACCCCCGTTCAGACTCATTTACGGATTGGAATAGACTCTAATGATAGCCAGCCCCGACCAAGGGGTGATATCGGGAATGAGTATCCTGATCTTGCGCACAGCGATCGATAGCACAGGATAATGCACCAGATAAATAGCATAGGAAGCCGCGCCCAAAGATAAAGGCGATTAGCGCTATTCCTCAGCCAGCCCTGACCACGCCGAGGCGCAGCCAGGATTCCGAGCAGGGCTCGGTTCTGGCGCAGGTCCATAGCAGTCGATCGACGAGGGAGCTGAGTTCGAAACGCCGGTTGACACGATACTGTGCCTCGGCGAGGTAGCGTGCCCGGTATTTGTTGAAATCGAAATGGTGGTAGGTCCCATGGATTGCCGTCTTGAGGTTGGCGATGAAGGTGTTGACCCATTCGAAGACGTCCAGGTCGCTGGACTGGCGCGGGCTGACGATGATAGCGCCGTGCTTGGGCACAACTACCCCAGCGCTAGAGAAGCTCGCCAGGCCGTCGGTGACCAGGTGAACGCTCTCCTGCAGTGCCGTGCGAGCCCAGCTTGCCATCGTCGAACCCTTCAGGTCGTCGATCGAGTCGAAGCGCACATGCAACGGATGCCCATCCTCGTTGAGTTCAACAGCGGCAACGAACGGCGCCTTGTTTTCCGAGCCGCGCCCAGGCTTGCCGGCATGCACACCACCGAGGTAGGCGTCGTCCGCCATGACGACCCCGCTCAGCAGGCGGCGCGACTCGCGCTCGGCCATGGCTTCAAGCAATTTGTGCTTGATCCGCCAAGCGGTGCGGTAACAAACACCCAGATGCCGCTTGAGCGAGAGCGCGGAGATGTTGCTCTTGTTCTGCGTGACCAAGTAGATGGCCTGGAACCACTTGGTCAGGGGCAACTTGGAGGCGTGGAAAAGCGTGCCGGAGGGAACCGTGCTCTGCGTTCGACAGCACGCGCATTGCCAGTACTTGCGCCCATCAGCGAGAAACGTGGAGTGCGCGGTTTCGCCGCACTCCGGGCAGACGAATCCCGACGGCCAGCGCGCCCGCTGCAACGCGCTCTCGCACTGCGTCTCGGTTCCGAATCGCTCGATGAGCTCGCTCAATGACATACCAGGCTGGAACTGAATCTTGTTCTGGGGCATCGTCGGATCCTCGTTCTTGGGTTTCACGAGGATTCTGCTCCCACCGCAGGCTCAGGCTGCGAGCCTGCCAGCTGAGTTATGGCGCTAATCGCCAAGATAAAAGCCATCGCCTCACTCGATCGCCGCCCGCCGCTGGCGATGCAGCTGAGAGAATCAGAAAACCGAAGCCGATCGCCACCCAAAATCGGTCGGGTGAAGAGGTAGATGCCTGTAGCCCCACCATACATACGCCTACAAATGACGCCAGCACAGCAATCGGGCGTGCCACAGGTACTTTTCGCATAAACACACAGAGGGCCACGCCGAAGACGAAGCAAAGGTTGAGCGGCGAAAGGAAATACGCTGCGAAGGGACTCAGCTCAATTTGGCAGGCGTACGCACCCAAGATGCAGATCACCCAAAGAAATATCGCGAGCCAGAAAATACGGCGCGAGAGAAACCATAAAGAGAAGATCATATAAAAAAGCACTTCATGTACTAGAGTCCAAGAGACAGACAGTGAAAAAGGTTCATTGTCCGGCAGCAGTGTGAGCGTCGTCAGCAGACTCGTCGATCGCGCAGCCTCACTTAACCCCGGAAGCAACAAATGGGATAGGTAAAGGGAAATTCCGATGGGTAAGTAAGGCACATAGATGCGGATCAAGCGTGCTCGAAAATATTCTTTTAGCCCACCCCCTACCTCGGTGAGCCGATAGGAAGAAAAGGCGATGATAAAACCGGACAGCACGAAGAAGAAATCCACGCCCAGGTGACCGTTAGCCCATCTTTACTCTAGCCCCATGATGTAAGACAGTAATTTGCGGCATCCTGTGCAGCAACCTGTTGAAATTCATTGCTTCAGTTGGCGGAATGCCTAATGTAGTGCCATAATCGTATATGTTTCCATTGCTATTCCCGACGAGACTGGCTACGGTTGCGCCATGTATATCCGCCGTACCGCGATCAAGAGCCGGCAGACGGGCGAGCCCTACTACACCTATCGCTTGGTGGAGTCGATTCGCGAGGGCGGGCGGGTACGCCAGCGCACGCTGCTGAACCTGGGTCGACACTTCGATGTTCCGCGCGCGCAGTGGGGCGCTCTGGTGCAGCGTATCGAGCACCTGGTTGGCGGACAACAGGATTTGATGCCCGCGTATCTGGATGCGCAATGGGAAGAGGCGGCGCAGCGCTACGCGGCGCAGCTGATCCGCGCCCGGGCCAGCAGGGATGAAAGCGGCTCGGGCGCCGGGGCGGATTATCACACTGTCGATGTCGACAGCCTTCAGCTGCTGCGTCCACGCAGCGTGGCGATCGAGCATGTTGGCCTGGCGGCGTTGCGCCAGGTCGGGCTGGATCGCCAGCTCGACACCTTGGGCTTCAACGGGCCGCAGAAGGCGGCGGCCATCGGCACCCTCATCGCGCGCATGGCCGCTCCCGGCAGCGAGCTTGCCACCTTCGGCTGGCTGCAGCACCAAAGCGCGCTGGGCGAGCTGATCGACTACGATTTCGTGGGGCTCGAGCTCAAGGCGCTGTATCGGATCTCCGATCAATTGCTCAAGCACAAGGCGGCGCTGGAGGGGTTCTTGTACGCCCAGGAGCGCACGCTGTTCGAGTTCGAGGAGGTCATTACCCTCTATGATCTCACCAACACCTATTTCGAGGGCACCGTACGCAGGGCAACGCCAATGCGCACTTGGCCAAATCCAAGGAGAAGCGTTCCGATTGCGTGCTGGTGACGCTGGCGCTGGTGCTCGACGCCAGCGGCTTTCCCAAACGCAGCGAGATCTTTGCCGGCAATATCAGCGAGCCCAAGACCCTCTCCATGCTGCTCGACAAGCTCGTTTCACCGCAGGACACACGGACACGGCGCCAACGGTCGTGCTCGACGCCGGAATCGCCACCGAGGAGAACATTGAGCGCCTGGCGGAAAACTGCTACTACCGGTATCTGGTGGTCAGCCGCAAAGCACCGCCCGAGCACGGTTGACAAGGAAGAGGAGAACGTAAGATGCAGTGGCGACGGCGAGGGGATGACACGCGAGTGGGCGGGGGTGCGAGCTGGAGCGGGGTGACAAGGGGCCGTCACGTACGAGAGGCTGGGGGCAGAAGTTAGGGCTCAATATGGCGAGGTCACGCGAGGTCAGGACCGCAATTCATGGAGCGCGTCAGCGCCGTTCTGAAGCTGTAGCCAGACGGACGGTTTGAATCTGTAGGAATCATCTTCTTCGGCCCTTCTTCAGCGTTCTCTGTAATCGTTCCTTTCTTCCTTTTCTTCGTCTTCTTCCATCGTCTTTTTCGGTAGCCGGCCGGCACCGGCGGGCGCGTTTTTTGGGCACCGTAGGCCGCGGTTTTCCCATCATTGGTGTAGAACGGAGAGCGCGCCAATGAAACGCCACAGAAGACGCAAGTGCCGGCATTGCCGAGAATTATTCCTTCCCGATCCGCGCAACCTGCGCCACCAGCACTACTGCTCGAAACCCGCCTGTCGGTGTGCCAGCAAGGCCGCCAGTCAGCAACGCTGGTTGAGCAAAGCAGAGAACCGCGACTACTTCCGGGGCTCGGCGAATGTGCAGCGGGTGCGCGCTTGGCGTGCCGCCCATCCTCGTTACTGGCAGCGAGCCGGCCCGCAAGCCGCGATTGCGTTACAAGAAGACTCCTTAGCGCAACCCGTTGAATCCACTGAGGAATCGACGACTTTAACAGGCGCTGCGTTACAAGATCTCTTGTGCGCACAACCCACTGTTCTGATTGGACTTATCGCCAACTTAACGGGAACCGCGTTACAAGAAGACATCGCCCGGACCGGCCGCCGGCTCCAACAATTGGGGCAGGACATTCTCACCGGCGGCCAAGCCGCCACAGGAGGCGATGATGCAAAAACGTCTGTTGGTCCCTTCCCGGATGCGGCGCATTCCCGACCAGTTCAGCTGGATTGATCAGCGCCTGGTGCGTGATCACCACATCGAGCGGGCTGATTGCACCGCGCTCGGGCTGTACTTGTTTCTACTCACCGTGGCCGATGCCCAGGGGCTGAGCTATTACGCCGATGCCTCCATCGCACGGATACTATCGTTACGCCCCGAGCAGGTGGCGGCGGCCCGCAAGGGCTTGATGCGGGCGGGGCTCATCGCCTACGAGGCGCCCCTCTACCAGGTCCTGGCGCTCGATCCGACGTCCCCTGCCGCGCCGATGGCGCAGGATGGGGCGCCGCGCTCGCAGGCCCAAGGAAGCGAGGCCTTGCGCAGCATACGTGAGGTGTTGCGCCAAACCCTGGAGGCGCAATCATGATCGACTACGCGACCTATTGCCGGATCCAGGATGCGCATCAGAGCCAAGGACTGAACATCAGCCAGATCGCTCGGACCTTGAGTCTCGATCCGAAGACCGTCACCAAGTGGCTGGCCGAGCCCCGCTATCGTCCACGCCTGCAGGTGCCGCGCGCCAGTAAGCTCGATCCGTACAAAGCGCAGATCCGCCAGTGGCTGGAAGCCCACCCCTACAGTGCCCAGCAGGTCTTTCAGCGCCTGCGCGAGGCCGGCTACGACGGGGGGCTGACCATCGTTAAGGACTATGTCCATCTGGTCCGTCCGCCCCGTGCCCCCGCGTTTCTCACCTTGACGTTCGCCCCGGGTGAATGCGCCCAGGTCGACTGGGGCTGCTTCGGCTCGGTACCGGTCGGCAATACCCGGCGCAAGCTCTCCTTTTTCGTCATGGTGCTGTGCTACAGCCGCTTGATGTATGTGCAGTTCACCCTCTCGCAGCAGATGGAGCAGTTTCTCGCCTGTCATCTGCATGCCTTTGAGTACTTCGGCGGCCGGGTTCCAGAGAAAATCATGGTCGACAATCTCAAGTCGGCCGTGCTCAAGCGCCTCACCGGCGAGGCGCCGGTGTTCAATCCACGCTACCGCGATTTTGCCGACCAGACTGGCTTCATCATCAAGCCCTGCAACGTCGGCAAGGGGAATGAGAAGGGTCGGGTGGAATCGGCGGTGGGTTATGTGAAGAAAAATTTCCTCAATGGACTGCAGATCCCCGACTTCAGCGCCTTGAATCCGGCCGTGCGGGTGTGGCTGGACACCGTGGCCAATGGGCGTACCCATGGCGAGACCCAGCAGCGACCGGTGGATCGTTTTGATGAGGAGAAGGCGTTACTGCACCCGCTGCCCACCGGCCCCTTCGATTGCGCCACCGTGCACTCGGTACGGACCTCCAGTCGCTTCCGCGTCAGTTACGACACTAACCGCTACTCGGTGCCGGCCGAGTATGCCAGCACCGCCTTGACCCTGAAGGTCTATCAGGAGCGGTTGTGCATCTACCACCAGGACAAGCTCATCGCCCGTCATGCGCGTTGCTATGAGCGCCATAAAGACATCGAGGATCCGGATCACCCCAAGGCCTTGCTCGCCCAACGGCGCAACGCCCGCGAGCAGAAGCTGCTCGGGCGTTTCCTCACCCTCTCGCCCCACGCCGAGGCCTACTACCAGGCCCTGGCGCAGCGCCGCCTCAATCCCCGCCATCATGTGCAGAAGATCGTGGCCTTGAGCGAGATCTACGGCACCGAGGCCGTCGCCCGGGCCATGGCCGACGCCTTCACCTTCCAGGCGTTCAGCTGCGAGTACATCGCCAATGTGCTCGAAAGCCGCGCCCGGCTGCGCCCCGAGCCCGGGGCGCTGCATCTGACCCGCCGCCAGGATCTGCTCGAGCTGGACCTGCCGGAACCGGATCTGTCGGCCTATGGCGCGGGCACGGCGGACACCGCCGAGGATTCCGGCACGCAGAGCCCCAAGCCGGTGGCGATGAAGATGACGATGACAATACGGAGGGTTCGACATGAGCGATTCCCATCCCCGCAAAGCACCCACCACCGACACCCTGCCCAAGGATCTGGAATACCTGAAGCTGGCCTTTGTGAATGAGCACTTCGAACCGCTGGCCCGGGAGGCGGCGCAGGCCCACTGGGGCCATGTCAACTACCTCGCCGGCCTCATCCACGGCGAGGCACTGGCCCGTGAGCAACGCAGCATTGCACGGCGGATCCGCCTGGCCCGCTTCCCGGTCGTCAAGACTCTGGATGGCTTCCAGTGGAACTGGCCGCGCAAGATCAATCGCCTGCAGGTGCAGGAGTTGTTCCGCCTGCGCTTCATCGCCGAGAAGGCCAACGTGATCTTCCTCGGTGGCGTGGGCCTGGGCAAGACGCACCTGGCCACCGCCTTGGGCTATGCCGCTTGCCAGAAGGGCCACTCGGTGCTTTTCACCAGCGCCGTGGACGTGATCAACACCCTGGCTGCGGCCCAGCGCAACGGACGTCTGAAGCCGACGCTTGAGCGCTACCTCAGACCGACCCTGTTGATTTTGGATGAGCTCGGATATCTGCCCATCGACAAGGTTGGGGCGGACTTGCTCTTCCAGATCATCAGCCGCCGCTACGAGCGCGGCGCCATCGTCATCACGTCCAACCGCGTCTTCAAAAAGTGGGCCGAGATCTTCAACAACGATGCCACCCTCACCTCCGCGCTGCTCGACCGCCTGCTCCATCATGCCGAGAGCGTCCTCATCGAGGGCAAAAGCTATCGCATGAAGGATCAGATCGAATCCTGCTCCAGCTCCAGCTCCAGCTCCAGCTCCAGCTCCAGGCACCGCCAAATTCTCTCGCGCGGCGCCCTTTTTTTTGGCTCCGGTTTCAAACCGAAACCTGGTCCCGCCGCTTCGGGCAGGATTCTTCTGGTTCACCTACATTGCCCAGGGTAACATTCCGACAATCCGATGGCTTCGGATCGGCACTTCTACGACGGGAAGAATCAAGAATGACGAAGTCGGACCTAATCGACCTCATGGCGAGCGAGCAGAGCAACCTCAGCGAACGCGACGTGGAGTTTGCCGTCAAGGCCATGTTGCAGCAGATGAGCGATGCGCTGGCGTCGGGCGAGCGAATAGAAATCAGAGGCTTCGGCAGCTACAAACTGCATTTCCTTCCGCCTCGTATCGGGCGTAATCCGAAGACCGGCGGGACCGTTGCCTTGCCCGCCAAGTATGTCCCTCACTTCAAGCCTGGCAAGGAGTTGCGGGAGCGGGTCGACACCACGACGGCTGCGTAGTTAGGCCCCGTCCCGATCGTCTATTTTTTTTTAAGCTCGGTGATGTCGATCACCATCGTAGTGAGCTCGGCGTCGTGAAGGGTGGCTGACACCAATGTGTGGATAATCTTGCCGGTCCGGGTTATCGCATCGATTTCGTAGTTGTTCACGTACCCGTGTTGCTTCACCTCGGCGATAAACGCCGCCCGGCGCTGGGGATCGCGCCAGCGCGGGAAGGTCCCGTCGGCCTTTACATCCTCCGGGGAATCGAATTCCAGCATCCTGGCCAACGCCCGATTGACGAAAGTGATGGTGCCGTCGAGCCTGTTGGTTATGAATCCAGGGAGCGCGTGTTCCAAAAGATTCCGGCAGTGTCTCTCCCGCGCGGCCAAGGCTTCTGAAGCGCGTTTGGATTCGGTGATGTTTGCGTGGACGATCAGTACCCAGCGCACGCCCGCAGCCTCGAAGCCGCGAACGCGCATACAAAACCAGCGTTTTTCGTCGGGGCCATGGCAGGGATACACGGTTTCCATTAATTCCTTTTCGCCCGCCAACACGTCGCGGATTCCCTCGGCGCCTTCTTCGGCGCCCATGACCCATTTGCCGCCGGAATCGCGGCAGACCGAGAGGTAGTCGCAGCCGATCCAAGGCTTTTTCGGCGAAGCACCGTTTGCGCGCCCGAAATCCAACCAAGCTTGGTTCGTGGCAACGATCCTGCCGCCGTTATCCAGCAAAGCGACAACTTGCGGAAAGCAATCAAGGACAGCTGTAAGGTAAGCAGGAAGCTTTGCGGCTATCTTCTGGTCGAACTTCGGTTTTGACATGGCATCGACCCAAATGTCTGTCTGTTGCGCCCGGGCACAACCACGGAAAATCGGGGACAACAAACACAGCTCGCTGCCGTAAAGGTCTGAAAAGAACCAACGACCTAGGATCCGTTGACCGACCCGCATCTTAACGAATAAGGATAGATCGGGTCAGAGGGGGCCGCAGCCCCCGTCACCAGGTCGCCGGGCATGAGGACATACAGGTCGATCTATGCGCGCTCGACCACAACACGCGCAAACAGCTGCGGAAGGTGGCGAAAAAGCTGTTCCGCTGATATGGAACCTGCGTAGCGCGACGACTGTCGGAGGTCGGGGGGGATGAGGCCTGCTTTATGCGGGCTCTCCGCATCATTGCCTACTTGTAGCAGCTCGGGGATTCAACCCTGCGAGTGGCGGAATGGATCAGTAGTCGGGAATATTCCGTATCTCAATGAATTACCAAGTAAAAAAGTGGGTGAGTAAAATGTGCCCGATTCAACAAAACGGTAACGGTTTTGCTGCTCTACGGGGTCAGGCGGCACTTTCTCCACAGCGTTATCCACAGTAACTGTGGAAAAAGGGGTTTTCCACCGCAGTCGCGGCGTTGCCGTTTCGTAGCGGGAAATCTCTTTAGTTACGACGCGCAACCGGCTCCCTTCATTTCGCGACTCATAGATGGTCAGTGCGGATTCCGAGGTGACACCGTCGAGCCCTCTCAGGCCGATCCGAGAGACACGCAATGCCTCAAAGATTCCCTGAGACCGGCGGACATTCGGCCCTGGAACACATCATCATCGGGGTGGAGGAGAGACTCTCGCCGGCAGGAAGAGTTCTTCTCCGTCTGCAGGTGCGCTGCCGGAAACAAAAACCCCGCCTAGGTGGCGGGGCAGGGGGATCTTCCAAAAGGTCTGGTGATGGGAAGGGGGCCGGCGCATTCCCGCCCCCATGCTTTTCACCCAACCTCTCAGAAACTCAGATCGGGGTTGCCGGAGACATTCATGTAGATGTCGGGCCGAGCGGTGCTGGTCGAAGTGCTGCCATCTCCCTTGAACAAGTCCGGATTGCCGTCGGCCCAGCCGTGATAGCGGTCGACGCTGTCGCCGATGCTCGGCTGCACCCCGGCGAAGTCGGCGGCGCTCAGGCGCTGGCCGGACAGATCGGTGTTGCCTCGCTCCAGGCCGTGGTAGACGTCGGCGGCGCTCACGTTGGCGGCGAACAGAGCGGCGGCGGCTGCGGTGATGATGGTCTTCATGCTGTTTCTCCTGAGAGTCGGGTTTAGGGTTGAGGCCGTTATCGGCCCTCGCTTCAACCCTTTGCAGTCGCTGTGCCAGCTTTTTTAGAGATCCAAAAAATAGCCGATTAAACAGAGACATAAACCCTCCGTAAGCGGCAACCCCGCCTCACTTTCGAGACCCGGATCGGGTAACGTATCGTTAAGACCTCGTAACGTCCCCCGCCACGTTTCGTTACAAGGCACTGGAAGGCGAGGCGAAAAGAACCCGGGGGGTGACTTTGGCGAGACCCTTTTTTCAAACCTCTCCCGCCCCTCAAAGCGCATCCAGCGACATCCGCTGCACCGACGGCGGCAAACGCCGCAACCGCTGCACACCTGCACCGCCAATCCACAGGGCCACCCCTGATGGAAGGCGATCCACGAGCTCTTCCAGATCAGCCCGAATCGAGCCGTGGGCATAGCAGGCACTGAACGAGAGCGCCGCCGTCTTCACCCCCGATCGCTCGACCGCAGCGACAATCTGATCGAGCGGCACCTCTGCGCCCAAATTCAGGGTCACCCTGTCCGCGTGCACGAGCAGGGCCTCGACCATCAGCAACCCCAAGGCGTGCTGCTCCCCCGGCAGGGTTGCAAGCAGCACCTCGGGATCGCCGGCAGGGCGTCCGACGCGGCTCATGGCGACATCGAGAAAGTGCACCAGGTGCCGGGTCAAGAGGTGCTCCTCGAAGATCTGCAGCCGCCCGCCTGCCCACAGCGCCCCGACCGTCGTGGCCAAGGGTGCGAAGGTATTGAGCACGAACCCGCGCAGCCCCTCCCGTGCGAGGGCCCGCTCCAGTGCCGTGGTCAGCGCGCTGATGTCCCCCGAGGACGCGAGTGCAATCAGGTCGGCGTGGGCGGGGTCGACATCATCCGGTCTCGACGACGCCTCGGGCAATGTGCCGGCGAGCCTGCCGAGTGCCTCCTCACCGAGCGGCACGACCTTACCGGGGCGCAGCCCCTGATCGAGCAGGCGGCGCATCAGCTGCAGACGGCGAACCTGCTCGGCGCTGTAGACCCGCTCGCCCTTGGTATTGCGTTCCGGGTCGGGAAAGCCGTAGCGCCGCTCCCAGATGCGCAAGGTATCCCGGCCGATACCCGTGTCGCGCTCGACGGTGCCGATGGGGAACAAAGGTTGAACCTCTCATGTCAAGGACGTTTCATCAACGAAAACTATACCAGATAAAAAATCTCCTTCTGTCCTAGACAAACGAAAACTTTTCCATATACTGTGCACATCGGCGACGCACCGCCGTCCTTCACGACACAAACCGACGACAGGAGATGAAACCATGAGCAACTACGAGAAGCAGGTTTTGGCAACCGAGCAGTACTACGATCGGGAAATGCGCAAGATTGAGCAGAGCGGAGGCGAGATCCTGTCCTCCGTGGTTCCGGGGAGCCGACTGCATCAGAAGATTCACAACCCCGTCACCGAAGGCATCGACGAGGGTTGATCGGATATCGATCCGGGATGCGGGGGTACACTCCGCATCCTGCGACCGGAAGGGCGCCGAAAGGCGCCCTTTTTTGTTGGTGCGCCCGGCAGGGCACGCCCACTTGGAGGTGGCAGTCCTCTACAGAGGGCACGCACCGCAACGCCATAGCGTGATAACGGACCTCAAACCAACGTTCGTGTCACCAGTCGCCATTTCGGCCGTCGAAATACGTCTCTGTCAGCGCGGTGATGTCGCCCGAGGATGCCGATGCAATGAGCGCGGCATGGGCGGGATCGGAGCCTCTTGCCGCGATGGGGCCGCGGGCACTGCATCGAGATCGCCGAGCGCCTCCTCACCGAGCGCAACGACCTTGCCGGGGCGCAGCCCCTGTTCGCGCTCTGCGGTGCCGATGGCGAACGAGGCTTTACCCTCTTCTGTCGTTGACGACATGCTAGGAATATTTTTGACTTCAAAATATTTCACATATTGTCCTAGACAAACATATCTTAAGCTCTATGCTTTAGTCATCGGCAGCACACTGCCGTCCTGCACCGAGTCGAAAACACCAGGAGATCCATCTCCACGATGCCATTGATGAACACGATTCTTGTTGGATTGATGACACTGATGCCAGCCATCGTCTCGTTGGTCTTCGTCATCGGTGTTCCGGTTGTGCTCGCGGCTTTGCTGCTACCCGAAACCCGCTCGCACACACGCCGCGTGCCCTCCGCCCCTGGCCGCGCGGCACGTGCCGGATATCTTCGAGACGTCCTCTACCGAACCCGGAACCCCGAGGACATCGACGGACGCCGCAAGACAATACCCGCTTAACCGGTGACGAGGTGAAACCAATGCCAAGAACAGAATATGTCGATACTCCAATTCATTCGGCCGAGGATGTCGATCACAGGCGTGCAGCGAACGAAGGGCCCTCACCCTTGCTGATGTGCGCGTACTTTCTCGGGCTGGCTTCGATCGTCGTCGTGGTGATCGGCGGTCAATTCCCCTGGTTCACCCTGGCTCCGTTGGCTGTCCTCCTGATGGCCGTGCACGTTCGTCGCCTGGAAGCGAAATTCCAGCGGGATTCCGCATGCCAGGTGTTGAATCCCCACGTGCATTAGCGAGCGCTAGTTTTTCCTTTTCGGGTCGGGCGCAAAATGCCTGGTTGCACCTGGTGACACGAACGTTGGTTCAGGGCCAACTACGTCGGATTTCGCCTTTTGCGGGGCGCGCCCGTCCATCGTCTTTTCCTGATGTTCTAAGAGATGTGAGGAAAGAGAACGAGAGTTTTCTTTACTCGCGGAAACCTACGCTCTGAACGCGATAGCACTGCGGTGAGATGATCGAAGAAGGGCGGTGAAGAAGCTGACTTGTGCCCCTTTTTCGCACGAATGGTTGCCGAACATCTTATTTGAGCAATTCGCGTATTCGTCATCTACTCCACCCCCAATGCCTTAAAGACGGCGTCAACTGGATCCGCGTAGAAAGACGTCTGGAACTTCGCAAATAGCTCCCCAGGGATGCTGGGAATGTTGCCGACGCTGGCCATGGGCAGCAAATTGCGTTTGGCGCCGGAGTCGAAGGCGACCTGCAGGCACTCGGCCAGGTTCTCCACCGGGATCACGCTGCCGCCCAGGCTCATGTCGCCGAGGACGACGAGCTGTCCCTGGACGGACTTCTGCATGATCCCTGAACAGAGGGCGACGAAACTCGGCAGGGTCATGGCCTTGGTGGCACCTGTGTTGTGCAGCTCGACGGTGTGCAGGTGGTAGTCGTGATCGCCGGCCTTTGCCAAGCCGCTCACCCGGCTAATGTTGGCCTTGAAGTAGTCGAAGGCGACCTTCGCCGATTCTTTTGCCGCGCTGCTTGATCCCAAGCCAGACAGATTGAACTTGCCGTTGCCGGCCGTGGTCTGGGTCTCCAACCGGTAGAGCCCCAGATGGGGTCTGCTCGGGATACGTGTAAAAATTTACGTTAGTGAGTTTACATCTGGTTGAGCTGGACTTGCCGAAGCAACCAGAAGAAACTGAAAAAGCGTTTTTTTTCAACTAGATACAGCTCGTAATACGCTGAAGGACAGCAGGCGACAACCACGCCTTTTTTGCCGTAGTAGAGAGTTCTGGCAGATCGACCAACCGCTAAACAAAATCCGGAGAAACAGAGAATTACGGATTTGTGATAAAAAATTACCCGTATCCCGAGCAGACCCCCGCTTCTCTGCGCTTGCTCGAAGAGCGCGAGCAGAAGCTCGAAGCGCTGCGCCAGGCCCTCATCGAAGGCGAGGAAAGCGGCGAGGATTCACCGCTCGACATGGAAGAGATCCGGCGCGAAGCGCGGAAAGAAGCAGGACTGGATGCTTGAGATCGTCAAGCGCCCGCGCGCCAAGAAGGGGGGTCTGGGCCAAAAACCCCGATTTGGGCCGCGAAGAACTCGATGAAGCGCTTTTGCGCATCGCCACCGGCCTGGACGACCAACGATGGAGCATTCCGGGCACCGTTTCCGGTTTCCAGACCCTCGGATGTTGCCGCGAATCTCCTTTATGTACTATACAAACCACAGTTGCTACAGGGGTTAAAGACATTTCATTGGGGCGGAGTTACTGCTACGGTTTATTTGGCTGATGTTCAAATTGTGACTATCGGCTGATATCGATCAGAAGACGCTGAATTGGTTGCAAATGCCATCGGCAACAGGGTGTGCGTCAGCAAACCCATGACTGAGGACCATTACCTGTGGGGTAAGCCATCATGAAAAAGCTAGTTTCTATCCTGTTAGTATTGAGTGCATCTATCGGTATGGTTACCGTAACCGATGTCGCGGCGCAGCAAATGATGAAGCAAGGAGATGTAAACGCAAAGGTGTTTTCAGCCCCTGAAAGAAAGGAGATGAAAACAGCGCTCAGAAAATTTATGACGGCTGGTGGTGGCGGCGTTAAAGCCGTGTGTTCAAGTACCGACAACAAGAAGTCATGTGCCTGTGGTGGCGACCCTTGTATTGCGGGTGCAACTACTTGTGGGTGTATAAAAGTTGTGCCGCCATCGAGTTCGAACTAGTCTACGGT
>CALOFM010000034.1:0-23201 GCA_942492625.1 uncultured Gammaproteobacteria bacterium
CTCCTGTCTTGGGATTGCGCCCGATACGCGGCGGACGGAAGTGCAGCGAGAAACTGCCGAATCCGCGTATCTCGATGCGCTCGCCCGCCGCAAGTGCGTTGCTCATCTGCTCCAGGACACACCTGACCGCCAGCTCTACGTCTTTATACGCCAGGTGGCCTTGCTCGGCTGCCAGTTGCTCAATCAGCTCCGATTTGGTCATCGTTATTATTCCGGGGACAGAGTATGCGGCCCGTCAACTGAAGACGGACCGATTGTTCGGACCGGGGGCTCAGTCGTTCTGAGTCTCTCCCATCTGTTGCTTGAGGATGTCTCCAAGAGTGGCTGTACCGGCTTGCGAATCGCGTGCGTAGCCCTTGATCGCGGCATGCTCCTCTTCCATGTCCTTGGCCTTGATCGACAGCGACAGGGTGCGGTTCTTGCGGTCGACCCCCAAGAACTTTGCCTCGATCTCGTCACCCGCCTTGAGCACTGCGCGGGCATCCTCGACACGGTCGCGCGATATCTCCGAAGCGCGTAGATAACCCTCGACACCCTCCGCCAGGGCAACTGTTGCACCCTTGGCGTCCACTTCCGTTATGGTGCCGGTGACGACGCTGCCCTTGGCGTTAATGGCGACGAAGGAAGAGAAGGGATCCTTGTCGAGTTGCTTCACGCCCAACGAGATGCGCTCGCGCTCGGGATCGACGGACAGCACCACGGTCTCGAGCTCGTCTCCCTTCTGGTAACGGCGCAGCGCCTGCTCTCCGGGTTCGTCCCAGGAGATATCGGACAGGTGCACCAGGCCGTCGATGCCTCCGTCTAGACCGATGAAGATGCCGAAGTCGGTGATGGACTTGATCTTGCCGCTGACGTGATCGCCCTTCTTGAAGTTGACGGCGAACTCGTCCCAGGGATTCATCTGGCACTGCTTGATGCCGAGGGAGATACGTCGGCGCTCCTCGTCGATGTCGAGCACCATCACCTCCACCTCGTCGCCCAGGGTGACCACCTTGCTGGGGTGAATATTCTTGTTGGTCCAGTCCATCTCGGAGACATGGACCAAGCCCTCGACGCCCTCCTCGATCTCCACGAAGCAGCCGTAGTCGGCGATATTGGTGACCTTGCCGAACACCCGGGTGCCCTCCGGATAACGCCGGGAGATATTGACCCAGGGATCCTCGCCCATCTGCTTGAGGCCGAGGGAGACACGCTGGCGCTCCCGATCGAACTTGAGCACCTTGACCCCGATCTCGTCGCCGATCTCCACCACTTCTGACGGGTGCTTGACGCGCCGCCAGGCCATGTCGGTGATATGCAGCAGACCGTCGATGCCTCCCAGGTCGAGGAAGGCGCCGTAGTCGGTGAGGTTCTTCACCACACCCTTGATCTCCATACCCCTTCTTCCAGCTTCTCGAGCAGAGCCTCGCGCTCGGCGCTATACTCCTCTTCCACCACGGCGCGGCGGGAAACCACGACGTTGTTGCGCTTGCGATCAAGCTTGATGACCTTGAACTCGAGGTCCTTGCCTTCCAGGTAGCTGGTGTCGCGTACCGGCCGGACGTCAACGAGAGAGCCCGGAAGGAAGGCACGGACGCTGCCGAGATCGACCGTGAAGCCTCCCTTCACCTTACCGTTGATCATGCCCTTGACCGTATCGCTGGCCTCGAAAGCCTTGTCCAGAAACTCCCAGGCCGCATGACGCTTCGCCTTTTCCCGCGACAAGCGGGTGGCACCCGAGCCGTCTTCGACAGCGTCGAGGGCGACTTGTATTTCGTCGCCCACGGCGACCTCAAGGCTGCCGTCGGCATCGAAAAACTGGTTCTTTGGAATGACGCCTTCCGACTTCAGGCCGGCATTTACGACCACGGTATCGGAGGTGATGTCCATCACGATACCGGTAATGATGGTACCGGGCTGCAGCTGGGTGTTGGAGAGACTCTGTTCGAACAGTTCGGCAAAGCTTTCGGTCATGGGTTTAAGATTTCCTGACGAGGCGCGTTGTCTTGTCCCTTCCGGGCCAAGGGGTTGGATTAAAAAAATGCCTGCCACTTGGCGGCGGACCAGCTAATATCGGGTGACCGGCCTGCGTCGGCACGGTGGCCCGAAACTAAGAAACCGCTGACAAATCAGCGGCTTCAGGCGCCTTCAAGATCCTGATCCTGGATCCATCGAACGCCGACCTTACACGACCGAATCCGGGAAGACGCGCCTAACTGCTTCCAGGACCCGGTCGACCACCTGCTCAATCGACATGGAGGTGGTATCCACTATCAGCGCCCCGAGGGGCGCCTTGAGCGGTGCCACGGAACGATTGCTGTCGCGTTCGTCGCGCTCGCTAATCTCCGTGACAAGTTGCGGAAGGCTAACATCCAATCCCTTTTGTTTCAACTGTTTATAACGGCGTTGGGCACGCTCCTCGGGCGCTCGCGGTGAGAAAAATTTTCAGCGGAGCATCGGGGAATACCACGGTTCCCATGTCGCGCCCATCGGCAACCAGGCCGGGACCTGGCCGCTTCCCGCTGCCAGGCCAGCAGCCGCTCGCGCACAGAGCCATGGGCGGCCACCCGCGATGCGGCGTTTCCGGCCGTCTCTGTTCGGATGGCGTCGGACACATCCTCGCCGTCCAGAGTCCGTTGTCCGCGAAACTCGAACGTTCATGGCCGAGGCCAGCTGCGACAACGCCTCGGCAGCGTCCAGGTCCAGGCCCTGGCGGTTCGGCGGCCAGGCCAAGCACCCGGTATAAGGAGCGCGCCACTGTCCAGGCAATGCCAACCCAGACGCTGTGCCAGCAGATCGGCGATGGTGCCCTTGCCGGTCCCGGAAGGACCGTCGATCGTCACCACTGGTATCATGCCCGTCTCTCCTCGATACCCAGCCCGGTCCCGGCTGCGAGCGCCGCAAATCCGGGAAAGGATGTGTTCACGTTGGCGCAATCGCGAATCTCGACGGCGGCCCCCGCCCGTAGCGCGGCAATGGCAAAGGACATGGCGATACGGTGATCGCCACCGTCGTCCACCAGGCCCCCGCGATAGGCACCGCCTCGAATCCGGATACCGTCGACGGGGCTCGGCATCCACACCGAGAGCCGCCAGCCCGTCGGCCATAACCTGGATGCGGTCGCTCTCCTTGACCCGCAGCTTCTTCCGCGCCACCGAGCAGAGTCTCGCCTTCGGCACAGGCTGCGGCGATGAACAGGGCAGGAAACTCGTCGATAGCCAGCGGCACCTGGTCTTCGGGAATCTCGATGCCCTCGAGCGGGGCCGAGCGCACGCGCAAGTCCGCAACCGGCTCGCCACCGGCATCCCGCGGATTCAACACTTCGATGTCCGCGCCCATGGCGCGCAGGATGTTCAGGACACCGATTCGGGTGGGGTTTACGCCCACATGCTCCAGCGTGAGGTCGGACCCGGGCGCGATACTCGCCCCGACCAGGAAAAAGGCAGCGGAGGAAATATCCCCGGGGACGTCCAGACGGCAGGCAGTCAACGCCCTCCACCGGCAATACAAACCCGGTTACCCTTGCGCCGAACCGGATAGCCGAACGCCACGAGCATGCGCTCGGTATGGTCCCGGGTCGGTGCCGGCTCGGTGACGCAGGTGGTGCCAGACACATAGAGCTGCGAGCAACAAAGCAGGACTTGACCTGAGCGCTGGCGACGGGCATCTCGTAATCGATCGGACGCAAGACGCTCACCGGCTCAATACGCAGGGGCGCGGTGCCCCGTTCAGTGGTCCCGATGCGGGCACCCATCTCGGCCAGGGGCTCGGTGACCCGCCGCATCGGGCGCTTGCTCAGAGAGGCATCCCCCACCAGGGTCGCTGGCGAAACGTTGTCCGGCAAGCAGGCCGCAGAGCAGCCGCATGGAGGTGCCGGAGTTGCCCAGATCCAAGTCCGAGGATGGCGGAGCGCAAGCCATGTATTCCAACCCCGTCGATACGCACGTGCCCAGCTTCCGGCCCGTCGATAGGCACCCCCATGTTCCGAAACGCCCGCAGGGTCGCCAGGCTATCCTCGCCCTCCAAGAATCCGGTGACCTCGGTCACTCCGTCGGCGATTGCGCCCAGCATAGCGGCCCGGTGCGAGATCGATTTGTCCCCGGGCACGCGGATGCGGCCGCGAAGACTGCCACCCGGCGTCACATGGAATCTTAAGTCCGTAGCCGCGCTCAATATATCTGCCTGCTGTGATGACCCGGAGGAATGGAAGCGGCGCAGTTTAGCCACCGCTCATCAGGCTGTAAATACTCGGCTTTCTTTTCTACGGCCCGGGTTTAGAATGCTCGCCAGTCAACCATGTCCAAGCGAGGTTCCCAGTGGAAGAAAGAAACGTCGACGTCGCCATCATCGGTTCCGGCACCGCCGGCCTAAACGCCATGGGTCAGGTCCGCCGGGCCGGAAAGTCCTTCGTGCTCATCAACGGCGGCGAGCCCGGCACCACCTGCGCCCGTGTTGGCTGCATGCCGTCCAAGGCCATGATCCAGGTGGCGGAGGACTACCACCGCCGCACCCACCTGGGGAAGTACGGCGTCGACGGACACCAAGAGATGACCCTAGACGTCACCGAAGCCATGGAGCACGTCCAAGACCTGCGCGACACCTTCGTCGACCGGGTTCTCGGCAATTCCACGGACGACATGCCCGCAGACCTGTTCATCCAGGACTACGCCCGGTTCGTCGAGCCCACCCTTGCTGGAGGTCGCCGGTCAGCGCATTCGCGCGGCACGAGCGTCGTCATCGCCACCGGCTCGCGACGCCCTTGGTCCCGGGCCCTGGAAGGCCTTCGGCGAGCGGGTGCTCACCACCGACGACATATTCGAGCTGGAAGACTTGCCGGCATCGGTTGCGGTGATCGGGCTGGGCACCATCGGCCTGGAGTTGGGCCAGAGCCTGCACCGATTCGGCGTCGATGTCACCGGCTTCGATCAGCTGGACACCATCGCCGGTGCGCAGGACCCGGAGGTGTCTAAATCCGCCATCGAGCTGATGGGCAAAGAGTTCCCCATTCACCTGGGGCAGGCCGCGGAGATCGCCGAGGAAGGCGACAAGCTGCGTGTCAGTGCCGGGGAGGTCAGCGTGCTGGTGGACCGGGTACTGTGCAGCATCGGCCGGGTCCCGAACGTCGAGAACCTCTGCTTGGAGAATCTGGACGTGACCTTGGACGCCCGCGGCATCCCGGAGTACGACCGCAACAGCATGCAGGTGGGCGGCCTTAGAATCTTCATCGCCGGCGACGTGAACGGCGAGCGCCAAATCCTCCACGAGGCCGGCGACGAGGGCAAGGTCGCCGGCTACAACGCAGCCCGCGACGAGATCTCCTCCTTCCGCCGCAAGGTACCGCTGTTCATCAACTTCTGTGACCCCAACATCTGCGCCGTGGGTACACGCTGGAACGATCTCGATTCGGAGACGACCGCTGTTGGCCAGATCAACTTCGCGCCCGTGGGCCGCGCCCTGATCATGGGCAAGAACCGGGGCGTGCTGCGGGTTTACGGAGATAAGAAAAGCGGGCGCATACTGGGCTCGGAGATGATCGGTCCCAAGGGGGAGAATCTGGCCCACCTGCTGTGCTGGTGCATCACGCAGGGGCTGACCGTCGGGCAGTTGCTGCGTATGCCCTTCTACCACCCGGTCATCGAGGAGGCGTTGCAGGCCGCGCTGTACGATCTCTACAGCAAAGTCGAGGCCAAGAACGAAGGGCTAACGGAGCTGGAACGGATCTGAGCCCTCCTTATTCCGTTTTCCACCTCGGCTTGGACAATGCCCCTGAACATACGACTGGAGACCACCGCCCCGGGACAAGGTCTGTTCCGGATTGCGGGCTTCGAAGCCCGCGGGGACGACCAGGAGCTGGCGATACAGCGAAACCTCGACGACAGATACCTCGGGGAGGGGCAGGCTTGGCAGGTCACCCCCCATTGGCATCGGCTGCCGGAAGTGTTGGCGGGGGACGGCGAGCTGAGTGTAAGTGCGGGGCCGGAGATCATCGACCCTGTAGCCGCGGCCTCCAACATGGCGCTGCGGGTCCTGGTACGGCGGGGTGCAGCAGAGGAGTCAGGCGTCCTGCGCATCACCGGGCATCTGCTCGGCTCACCCGCCGCCCGCGGGCCCGGCAGCTCGGATCCGCTGCTCGCTCAGGTCACGGAGCCCGATCTGGAGCTGGACCTGGAGCTGTTCGGCGAGCGTCGCGAGCCACCTCCCGAGCCGCCCACGCCAAGCCGCCGCGTCGTCGGTCCGCTCGCGGCCCTGTTGCTACTGGTCCTGATCGTCGGCGCCGGGATCGGCGTTTGGCAGCTCGGTTGGCTCGACCGATGGATCGTTCGGGAAACGCCGCCGGAGTCCCTGGCGGAGCTTGTCCCTGACCAAGTTGCCGCGGAATCCGGCCTGACCCCGGAAACCGCCGCGCAGGAACCGCCCGCGCCACCGACAGCGGAATCGTCGGCGGTCGGCGCAGAGCCTGTACCGTCCGCAGACGCCGAGCCGGAGGTCTTGCGCGGGATCGAGCTTGCCAGGCTTTTCTTACAGCGAATCCTACACCCGAGGAGATTCAGGCCCAGGCCGAGCGCCGGGAGCAGGTCCCGGACTGCGATGCCGCGATGGTCCTCTACAACCGCGCGGCACAAGCCGACCCGCGGCTCGCATCATCCCTCGCCGGCCGACTCGACCCGCAGGGCTTCGCCGCGGGAGGCTGCATCCAGGCGCCCGACGCCACGGCCGCATCTCTGTGGTATCGGGAGGCCGCCGATGCCGGAGACCCCGCAGCACAGCGGCGGCTGGGTCAGCTCCTCATCGCGAGCGAAAGCTCCGGCCCGCTGTTCGAAGACGGCGTGCGTTTTCTGCGCCGTGCAGCGCAGTCGGGAGATCGGGAGGCGAAGGATCTGCTTACCAGACTCGGCAAGCTGTAGGGGCCAGGCGAAGGCGATCCGGCAAGACAGAACCGGCAGGGAGAGATCGTGTCACAATAAACATGAAATATCTGTTTTATCAGCATGATAATTAAATATTCTTATTTCCTAATTCTTGCCCTTTGCGCGCTCGTTGGTCCTTTCGCGGCGGCCTCCGCCGCAGAGCCCCTGCTGCAGCCCGGCAAAAAGTCGCTCTACCAGCGCGTCCTCACCCGCCCGGGAGCCGAGCTGGTCTCGGCACCTGAGGCGAAGGACGGCAAGCTCATCGATGCCTTCAGCCGTTTCTACCTGTACGCGGACCGGGAGAAGGACGGGAAACGTTGGCTGCAGGTGGGCGTGGACACCCGCGGCGGGACCTCAGGCTGGGTCGCGGCGGATCAGACCGTCCCGTGGAAGCAACAGCTGACCCTGGGCTTCACGAACCCGGCGGCACGTAACCGCATGCTGTTCTTCAGCTCCGCCGATGACCTGAAGCAGATGCTGGCACTGGATAATCCGGCCGAGGTCATGACCCCCTTGGTGGAGAAGATCGACCAGGGAGGTCAGGATAAGCGGGTCGTCGCGATAGAGCCGGACAAGTTCGTCGACATCAACGATCAGTTTTACTTGCTGCCGATCTTGGACTTCGACGAGATCTACACGACCGCGGGACACCAAATGAAGATCCTGCGGGTGGCCTCCGTTACCAAGCAGGAGCCACCCGCGCGGGCACCAGAGCCCGCCCCCTCCCCCGTGACCCTGCTGGAGAGCTTCCGGGCGGCGGTGGTCTTCGTCATCGACTCGACCATCTCCATGCGCCCGTATATCGAAGAGACCAAGAAGGCCGTCGACCGCGTCTACGGCCGCATCAAGGACGCCGGCGTCCTGGATAAGGTGTCCTTCGGGCTCATCGCCTACCGGGCTGACATCGAGAAGATCCCCGGGCTGGAGTACATCGCCAAGGAGTTCGCCGATCCCTCAGAGGTCAAGGACGCGGACGACTTCCTCGGAAAGGTCGCCGAGCTGCGCGAGGCCCGCGTCTCCACCGCCGAGTTCGATGAGGACGCCTTCGCCGGAGTGTTCAAGGCGTTGGAGGACGTTCCCTGGAACCGGTTCGGTGCACGCTACCTGGTCCTGGTGACGGATGCGGGGGCCCTTCAGGGCGACAAGTCCACGACGGGCATGCAGGCGGAGCAGGTCCAGTCCGAGGCCGGAGAGCTCGGCGTGGCCATCTACGCCCTGCACCTGAAGACACCCGAGGGCCGCGCCAACCACGACAGCGCCGAGGCAACCTACCGCAAGCTGAGCAAGAATCCTTACCTCCAGCAACCACTCTATTTTCCGGTCGCCACCGGATCGGTAAAGCGCTTCGGCAAAAGCGTGGACACCCTGGCGGACTCCATCATCGACAACGTCCGGCGGGCCTCACAGGGTGAAACCGTGGCCGGGAGTGCCAAGACATCCCAAGCCGCGAAGGAGCCGGCCGCACCCGGCACCGACCCGGAGCTGGCGCGCCTCCGCGCCCTGACCAAGGCACTGGGCCACGCCATGCAGCTTGCCTACCTCGGCACCGAGGAGAAGACGAGCGCGCCGACCCTTTTCGAGGGCTGGATCGGCGACCGGGACTTCGCAGACCCCACCAAGCGCACCGTCGACGTGCGGGTTCTTCTGACCAAGAACCAGCTCAGCGACCTGGAGATGATCCTGCGCAAGATCGTCGACGCCGCTGACCGCGGCGTCCTGGAGCCCAACAGCTTCTTCGACAGCCTGCGCTCCATCGCTGCCCAGTACGGGCGCGATCCCAACCTGGCAACTAGGCATGAGGCCACCAAGCTCGCCGACCTGGGAATCCTCGGGGAATACCTGGAGGGCCTCCCCTACCAAAGCGACGTCATGCACCTGGATCAGGACACCTGGTCGCGCTGGGGTCCGCAGCGCCAGTACGACTTCATGAACCGGCTCAAGGCCAAGATTCAGCTCTACGCGCGCTACAACGCGGATATCGGGCGCTGGAAGGCGCTGGCCGAAGGCAGCCCGGTGGATGAGCAGGTCTATCCGGTGCGGTTGCGGGATCTGCCGTGAGACCGATAGGACCTATTAACCGCTAAGGCGCCAAGGTCTCCATGTACTTAAACGGATCTTTGCAACCCCAACGCGATCACAAACCGGCTTCCTTTTTAGCACGCCGGACCGTAGGTCGGACTTCAGTCCTACAAAACCTCAGCGCTCTCGGCAATCCAAAAACGCACCGGCGGTGCAGTGCAATGGCAGGCTGCACTCCCTGATGCTACTGGAGATCGAAAACCTTCGGTTTCGTCGTGGCGCGGGACAGCAGACATTCAGTGTCGAGATCCCCGAGCTTCGCCTGGAACGGGGCGAGATGCTGGCGGTCACCGGAGAGAGCGGGTCCGGCAAGAGCACGGTCCTTGAGCTCCTCGGGCTGGTGGCGCAGCCCGATCCGGGTGGCCGCTTCGAGCTGAATCACGTGGACGGCTCCCGCTCGAACATCCGCGATTTGTGGCTACGCCAAGACCGAAGGGAGCTCGCCCGCATCCGCGCCCGATCGATCGGCTTCGTGCTACAGACCGGCGGGCTACTGCCCTACCTAAGCGTGCGCGACAACATCCTGATCAACCGGCGCCTGCTCGGATTGCCGCTGAAGACCCCCGCGATCGACGACCTGGTTGAGAGGCTCGAGATCGGCAACCTGCTTAGCAAGAAGCCCGGTCAGCTCTCCATCGGACAGCAACAGCGGGTGTCAATCGGCCGTGCCCTCGCCCACGCGCCGGCCCTGCTTCTTGCGGACGAGCCCACGTCCGCCCTCGATCCGAGACTCGGCGATCAGGTCATGGATCTGCTGATCGATTTGGTCCAGCGCCTGCGTGTAACAGCAATCATTGCCACCCACGAGGAAGAGCGGGTGCAGGCGCTGGGGCTGCGCGAGCTGAAGGCGAGTCCGTGCGATCCGACAGCCGGTTATCGTTCTGCGTTTTTGTCAAGGAGCTTGGAATCGGTGGTCGATGGGAGCAGACTCACAGATCGTTCCCCAAAAGCCAATCCTTCGATTACCCTCTGAACCTACGACGACTCGAGTCGGAACAGCCTTGTGGGAAGTTGAACGGCTTTGCTTTTTTGGATTGATCAGGCCCATGTTGCTCGTATTACGCCATGGGGCGACAAAGCAGAACAAAGAGAACAACCAATGAGCTCCGTTAAGCTTGGCTGATCGCAGCGGTAAGTATTTCCTCGAGACAAGCGATTGCGGTCTTCGTCTCTATGAGCATGACAGGGACGAGGAAGCCGTATGTCGGCTCTGTTGGAAGAACGCCCTACCAGGCGGCAGGCCCTTTCCCCTGATCCCCGAGGCCGGAGCCCTGAGCTTCGGGCGGATCATCACGGGCCCGTTCGCGCAATGCGCACCGGACACTTTTTATGTTGCCGACGACCTGACTAACGGCGAGCTCATCGGCTATCTGACGGGGGCCAAGGGCGGCTCAGTAGCAGAGGCGGATGGCGATGTCCCGTGGATCGTGTGGCGGGACCGGATCGCGCACCGAATTGCAGAAGGCGAATTCGGAGAGATCTCGCCCAAGCTATTCCATCCTGCGCAGCATTTCGTGGAAGGCACCAAGCTTCTCTACACCATGAGTCTGGGGCCGCGAGCTATACAGTTTCTGTTGCACGTAATGGTCCACGGCAACAAGGAGATGCCTGATCTTCCCACTTGCCCGGAGTTTCACTTCCAGGTCGAAGCGAAGCATCGCGGACGGGGCATCGGCGGCAGACTTCTCGAGCTCTTCGTAAGCCGACTACCCGCCGAGACGCACACAGAGATCGGCGCGCAAGTCACGGTTTGTGACGGACAAGTGCCGCTGTCCTATTACGAGAGCATGTCTGTCGGAGACGAACCCCTGTGGAGAGTCTGCGACAGACGGGAAACCACCATGTACACGGACGAGGAAAAAAGGGTTTGGGAGCTGGGTGCCCGAGTGGAAAATGTGAGCTTGGTGGCGACAAAGAGCAGATTACTGGCGTTTGTTCGGCGTGAGCACTGAGCGCACCGTCGATCGTAACCCCAGACGGCAAGCTGCCCGCGGTCCCAGTATGATGTTGGGATGGCAGAAAGACCCCGAAACATCCAAGCGATTCGGGTAAGCGGCCAGACTCTCGCCGCGAGCCTCGCGCTCAGAGACCTGTGGCACGACCGCAGGACGACCCTCGCGCTGGTTGTTACCATCTCCGCCATTCTCGCCCCCCTGCTTCTCCTGTTCGGACTCAAGACGGGGGTGGTGTCGTCCATGCGGGACGACTTGCTGAACGATCCGCGCAATCTGGAAATCGTGGTCTACGGCAATACGCGCCTGGACCAGGACTGGTTCCGAGCGTACCGGGCACGGCCGGGCGTGGGTTTCATCCTGCCTAAAACCCGGACCATCAATGCGACACTGGACTTGGTGAATGCCCGGCGGCGAATCCTGTCCGCTGTGCAGGTCGTACCAACCGCCGCCGGTGATCCCTTGCTGCCCGAAGGCCTTCTCGTCCCGGTGGATCCCTCGGATGTGCTCTTGACCGCAACCTTGGCGAACAAGCTGGATCTCGCAATCGGGCAACCGCTTTTGGCCGTGGTCAAACGCACGAACAAGGGTCGGGGCGAGAGCGCCGAGCTCGACCTGCGGGTGATGGGCATCATTCCCGAATCCAGCTTCGCCAAGGACGCCGTCTTCGCCACACCGGACCTGCTGGCCGCGGCCGAGGAGTACCGCGACGGTCAACGTAACAGCCTGTCCAGCGCCGAGTTGCAGCGGGGCCTGGCCGATCAGAGACCCTATTTCGCCAATGCCCGGATCTACGCCGACGGGCTCGAATACGTCGCCCCCTTGGCGCGGGCCATGCGCAGCGATGGCATCGAGATTCGCACACAAGCCGAGGCGATCGAGTCCGTCCGTGCCATCGACCGCGTCCTGTCCTTTGTCTTCACCGTCATCGCGTTGGTTGCCGGCATCGGATGCGCCTTGGCGCTCGGCGGCGCGCTTTGGGTCAACGTCGACCGCAAGCGCCGCGAGCTGGCTCTGCTGCGGCTGTTCGGGTTCGAGAACCGGGCGGTGATTCTGGTACCCGCGGTCCAAGCTCTCGCCATCTCCTCCGCAGGATTCCTGTTGGCCGCATTGGCCTATCAGGCCGGGGCCGTGACCTTCAACCGGGTCCTGGGAACCCAGCTGGCCGGACATGGGTACGTCTGCCACATAGGTACGGACGACTTGATCAAAGCGGCGGTCGTAACACTATTCATCGCCCTCCTCGCCGCCGCCGCCGCGGGTTTTCGCGCCAGCCGGATCGATGCGGCGGAAAGCCTTCGAGATCGCGGATAACCCTTTCGTCGCTTTTTTTTCCCGCAAATGAACGCGCATAAACGCAAATCCGCTCCTGGCTTGCAGACCGATTGCCCGCCCACTTCGCCGGTAGGTCCCAACGTATACCGATGCATCATTCGCTTGCTCGCGGCAACCGTCCTGGCGCTCCCGGCCGGAGCATCCGCAGCCGATGTTGTATGGGACCAAGCCCTCTACAATCCGAAGCCGCTCCAGGACGACGTCATTTTCCCACTGCCCTGTGGTGGCGCTATTGCCTTTCGTCCGGTGGACACCAGGGCTTCCGGCCCCATAGACGACCAACTGGTCGAGCTGGGGGGCAACGCCGAAGATACGGGATACCTGGAGCACCCCCGCGTCTCTTTCGTCGCTGGTCCGTTCCATTCGCCGTCGCCGTCGAACCGAAGGCTCCTCATTGGAAAGTACGAGGTGAACGAGCTGCAGTATGCGGCGGTGCTTAGCGAGGCATCGGGGCAGCCCTGCCCCGATGCGACGGGCCGCGGGCGTATGCCGCGCACCCATGTCGGCTGGCACGACGCCGCAGGGTTTGCGCACGATTACTCCCTGTGGCTGCGCGAGCAGGCCGGGGAGATACCGGACTGCAGTCCGAACCACTCCCCCTGCCTGCCCCGGGAGGACGGCGTGCCCGCCTTCGTGCGTCTTCCCACGGAAACCGAGTGGGAGCTCGCGGCCCGCGGCGGGTCTGCGGTCTCCGCGGCGGATTTCCGCGAGTCCACCTATCCGATGCCGGACGGCATCGCGCGTCACGTCTGGTTCAACGAGACCGCCGACGGTGATCTCAAGCCCATCGGCCTGCTGGAGCCGAACCCGCTGGGCCTGCACGACATCCTGGGGAACGCGGAGGAGATCCTGCTCGAGCCCTTCCGACTCAGCCGCCTCGATCGCCTTCACGGCCAGCCCGGCGGTTACGTCGTGCGCGGAGGCAGCGTACATTCGGACCGCACAGAGATCCGGACGTCCCTGCGCCGCGAGGTTCCTTTCTATGACGATCGGGGCGCGGTCAAAACCGGCGACACCGGCTTCCGGCTCGCCGCCTCGGTCCCGGTCATCCGTTCCCAATCCGGCCTGGGGGAGATCCGGTCCGCCTGGAGCCGGCTCGGGTCGACAGAGGGCGCCGCGCCCGGGATCCCTGACGAGCCATTCGAGGACCCGATCCTCGAGCTCAGCGCGTTGGCGCGTGCGCAGTCCGACCCGGAAACCAAGAAGCGTCTGGAGCAACTGCGTTCCCGATTCCTGGCCACTGCGCAGCGCCTCTATGACCAGCGTAACAGGTCCGCACGGGAGACCCTGAGCTTCGGGGGCTTGTTGTGTCAGAAGCTTCACGACGAGGGGCACAACATCGAACTCAGGCGCAAACGCCAACGGCTGTGCATCGAGCGCCAGGGACCGGACCACAGGCGCTGCCGCAGGGGAGCCGATGCCCTGGCGGCCAACGAGAAGGCATTGACCGGGAACGCGCTGCTCTTCGCGGATACGGTGGTTCGAACCGCCCAAAACCATGCGGAGGACATCGGTCTGTTGGCCGATCAACTCCAGATTCTTAAGGACGAGCTTGAGAACAGGGAGATTGGCCATCTGGCAATTTATCCCCGGAGCTTCCATTCCCTGGTGCTGAAGTATGCCAAAGACGGTCGCGTCAGGCGCGATACCTGGTACGATGCCTGCGTTAAGTTGAAAGAGTCGTAGAAACGGCAGTTGACCGCTTCGTGCAACGACCAACCGCTTGTTCGCAAGGTATCCGTCATGCGTGCACAATCTACCGGGTCCCTCTGTACTGCGGCAGCTCTGATCGCCGCCGCGCTTGGGCTATCGGCCTGTGCCTTGAGCGTAAGAGACGACGGCCCCTATTACGGCGGCTCGGAGGCGTTGACGCCGGCAGAGCGCCAGCTGAGAGCCGAATCCAAAACTTATGCCTATACCGCCTCCCAGGCTTGCCTGTCCGTCGGTGCCGTGGCGGCCGTCGCCGCCTATCTGCTCAGCGATCCCAGGAACCGGGGAAGAAACGCGGCCATCGCCGGGGCCGCCGGGTGCGGCGCCGGCATGGGCGTCAACCACTACGTCCAGACCCGGCGTGCCCAGTACGCGAATGCCGAGCAGCGCCTTCAAGTCATGATCATGGATGTCCGCCAGGACAACGAGCGCCTGGAGAGGCTGGTCGGAACAACCAAGCAGGTAGTAGCCGACGACCGCAGGCGCATCGCCAGGATCGACGCGGCCTACCAGTCCAAGCAGATATCCATCGCCCAAGCGCGCTCGGAAATGCGTGCGGTGCTCGACAACCGCGACCACCTGAGACAAACCCTCGACGCCCTGAGAGAAAAAGAGAGCGAATGGAAAAAGGTCTCTATTTACGAGCGCCAAGCAGGCAGCGACACCCGGGCGCTTGACGCAGAAATACTGGAGCTTCGGCGCAAGATCCAGACCATTGAAGAAGAACTGGCCGTAATGGACCAGGAGATCAGTGTGTCGCCGGCCGCGGCCTAAAGCGATTTCTGTCAGTGAACGTACCATCGCCTAAGGGTCAAAAAATGAAGCGAGCGCCGAGCCCCCTCCTCCTCACCCTCCCCCTGCTCACGGCGTCCTGCGCCACGGCACCGCGGGATTGCGATCCCGGCAAGGCGGATTTCTTCAAGAACACCGGCTGCCTCGCCGCAGGGACCTACGAGACGCGGCAGGTCGGTCTGCAACAGGAGCTTGCGCGGGAGCAACAGCGCAACCAGGCGTTTCGCGAGGTCCTGGCCGCCCTTGAGGCGGAGAAAGCGGATGTCAAACGCGACCTGAGCGCCCGTCAGTCGGCGTACGCCCGCCTGGACTCCGCATGGCAGGGACTGCGCCGGGACCTGCTGCAGGGCAACGCGGAGAGCGCGGGGCTACAGCGCCAGATAGGCAGCGTCGACAAACAGATGGCAAGGCGCAAAGCCGAGGAATCCGGGGACGTCACACAAAAGCTGCGGGAACGTGACGATCTTCAGCGGCGTTTTCTGCTTCTGCAGCAAGAGATCGATGCCGGCGTTTACGAGAACTGAGCTCGCGCAGTGGCGCGATGAAACACACCGGGAATCTCGGCCAGGGATGGCCAATCCCGCCTAATCAAGTTCCGGCAGTCACCCCGACTCTGCGCTCTGACTACGAAAACAGCAGAACCGATACCAGCAACAGCGTTTCGCTCAGCTCTACGAGTGCACCGGCCGTGTCGCCACTGAAGCCGCCAAGCCTGGCCATCAACGCCCGCCGCCAAAGCAATAACAAGATGCCTGCGGCCAGCACCGCGGGAGCCGTTGCCGTACCGAAGAACAACGGGGATGCACCCACTGCAATCACGATAGCGGACCAGGCCCTGACGCTTGGCAGATGGGTTGCCACCTCCGCGCCCATTCCCCGGGGACGTACGTAGGGCGTAGTCAGGAACAGGATCAGCACCTGGGCCCGGGCCAGCACTGGTATCCAAATCAGGCTCGTGAGTCCGCCGGCTGAGATCAGCCCGGCTATGCCGGCCCACTTGCACAGCAACACCAAAACCAGGGCCATGACAGCAAACGGGCCGCAAGTCGGATCTTTCATGATCTCCAGGGTGCGACGCCGATCCCCCAGCCCACCGACCCAGGCATCGGCCGTGTCCGCCAGCCCGTCCAGGTGCAGGCCGCCCGTGAACCACACCCAGGCCGCGAGCACCAATGCGGCCGCCAGGTCCGGGAGCTGGACCTCCGTAAGCCATCTCGCGCAGCCCCAGGTCAGCAAGCCGATCAGGAATCCCACCGCCGGGTAGAAGGGTGCGGCTCGGCCCAGATCCGGTCCGGAGACGGGTCCCGGATCGGGAAACGGCAGGCGGGTCAGAAAACGGCCCGCGGTCAGGAAGGAACGCCACATGGATCCGGTCCACCATGAAGCATCAGACTGGGACGCCCCGCCCCCTCCGGTATCCGGAGTCGGGAAAGACAGGCTGGAGGAACCTCGATCCGCAACAATGCCGCGGCGGATATGTCCAGCACCTCCCCGAGGATGATACGGATGACGCCGCCGTGGGTTACAAGCAGAGGAAAGCGGAAGCCCTGTGTCAGTATGCGGTCCCAGCCGAAAAGCACCCGCTCGCGCAGTGCCTGGAACGGCTCGGCGCCAGGGGGCGTGAAGCCTACGGGATCGTCCCAGAACCGCTGCAGCTCCGTGAGCGGAATCTCGTCAGCGGAGCGGTTCTCCCAAGCACCGAAGCCCCGCTCGCCAAGCTCAGGCATCAGCTGAAGCGGCAAGCCCCGCTGCGCGGCCAGCTCTCGCGCAAAGGCGGCACATCGGCGCGCCGGCGAGCTGACGAGCGCGTCCCACCCCTTTGGTCCTTCCGCTGCGGCACGCATCTGCGCGAGCCCATCCGGACTCAGCAAGTCGTCCGAGGCGCCGCGAAATCGCCCACCACCCACCACCTCGCCGTGGCGAAGAAGGTCGGCGAAGCGGTCGGTCACCGCAGATCTCTCGCTCCGCTTCACCTGGACCCGAGAGGATCACAAGGCGGCCCCTTCAATACCTGGGGCAGGCCGGCGACTGTGAGGACCACCCGATCGCAGCGCGCGGCAAGCTCTTGATGGAGGGCGCCGGCCTCATCGCAATAACGGCGGCTGATCTCGCCGAGAGGAATCACCCCCATGTTGACCTCGTTGCTGACCAGGATCAGGTCGCCCGAATGACCCGGCAGGCTATCCAGCAATGCCGCGCGCTCGCGCCCCAGCAGCGAAGCCTGCGAACGGGTAAGCAGATTCGTAAGCCAGAGCGTGAGGCAGTCAACTAGCACGCAACGCCGGGACTCGGCCAGGTCCCTGAGCACGCGCCCGAGCTCCAGGGGCTCTTCCACGAGGGTCCAATCCTCGCGGCGGCGCGTGCGGTGAGCGTCGATACGCCGGCGCATCTCCTCGTCGTCTGCGGTGGCGGTCGCGACATAGACGACCTGCCGGCCGCTCTCAAGGGCGAGGCGTTCCGCCAGCCGGCTCTTGCCGGAGCGCACGCCGCCGAGTATCAGAGTCTTCATGAATAGCCGTAAGCTCTATCGCTTCTGGGTCGTCTCGGGTGTGTAGCCGAGCGCGTCCTCGAAGCTTGCCCCCGTCCTGTCTGCCTGGCCGAAAACGGCATCACGTAGGTTCGCTTTGCGGAAGCTGGCCTTGCGCAGGTCCGCATCGCGCAAGCTGGCACGGTAGAGAACCGCGCGTGAAAGATCGGCGCCCTGCAAGTCGGCTCCATCCAGCTTGGCGTTTGCGAGGTTTACGGAAGTCAACTCCGCAAAGCGCAGGTCGCAGCCCGCACACTCGCCGGTCGCCAGGAGACGATCGCAAGACGACGACTGGTTTGCTGATGGCGTCTCTGCCGCTATGGCAACTGAGGCAACCAGCATCATGCTTAATATAGTGTGCAGGAAATACATCATTACTTATTGTTTTTCGATAGAAAACTATTCTGTATTTGTTCATCAGCAAGGTAAGCTGGAAAACCGCTGCGCTTGAAAGCAACCACTTGTTCCGATTCAGCCAAAGGCTAATCTCTCTTTCCAGGGTCAGGCGTCGGGATCGAAATCGCTGTTGTAGTCGAAGGTGATCTCCTCGCCCCGCGCGATGTCCCGCTTGGCATAGAGCGCGAATCCGTCGAATTGTGCATTACCGTCTTTCTCGTGGTTCAGGTAGCGCAGCAAGTTACGGCCGCTGCGGCCTACCGGTTCCCGCCCCTCCTCGTACACCCAGAGGACATAGGTCCCGTTCCGCTTGGCCTCCGATCCCTCGTAGATGCCGATGTGCTCGCCGGCAGCGAAGTCCTTTCGGGCGAAGCAGCCGTTTCCGTGAATCGGAGACGGGGCCTTGTGCACCTGATCACGCAATCTCGTTTTACCTTTTTCGGCCATTGGTCGAAACTGGACGCTGCAATTTTGTTAGTCTGAGTTCAATCCGCTTTTTAGCGACTGCACTTCTTTCTGCAATCCGATGCCCGAGAACGCCGATCCCCGGGGCGAGCGCGACCTCGCCTTCTTCCGCAAGCTGCTCCAGACCCGCCGATCCGAGTTGTTGGACGACGACGCCCTCGCACGAGAGGCCGCGGAAACGGTAGCGCTGGATCAAGCCCGTCAGGGACGATTGTCGCGCATGGACGCCCTGCAGCAACAGGCTATGGCTGCCGAGACGCAACGCCGCCGCACCTTGGAGCTCAAACGCGTCCAAGCCGCGCTGAGGCGGATCGACGAAGGCGAGTACGGCTACTGCCTGAGCTGCGGCGAGGACATTGCCCAAGCAAGGCTGGAGTTCGACCCCGCAGCCACCCAATGCATCGCTTGCGCTGAGGCCGGGCGGCGAATTCGGGACTGACGGTCTCCATCGAATTGGTTCGGCCTCCATCGCCCGTTGGTCCAGGCGCGATTCCCCGGGCTCGATCGATCAGACGAACGGGCAAAATACCCGTGGCAGGGCGCTTGGCGCAACCGTAAATTCCATCGCACTGTTCAACCTCTGTCCGAAGCTGGCAAACTAGCGGGCGCGTCCGACGATAGACCACATGAGAAGGAGGTCAGTAGGCTCCATGAGCGATTCCATCAAATACCTGCTCGACGAGCAGGACATGCCCAAGTCCTGGTACAACATCAACGCCGACCTGCCGGAGCCCCTACCGCCGGTTTTGCATCCGGGTACCAACACCCCGATCACCCCCGATGACTTGGCCGTCATTTTCCCTCGCGCGGTCATCGAGCAGGAGATGAGCACGGAACGGGAGATCGAGATCCCCGGCCCGGTGCGCGACGTCCTGCGCCAATGGCGCCCTTCCCCGCTCTTCCGGGCGCGACGGCTGGAAAAGGCCCTGGATACCCCGGCAAAGATCTACTACAAGTACGAGGGCGTCAGCCCCGCCGGAAGCCATAAACCCAACACCGCAATCGCACAGGCATTCTACAACAAACAGGAAGGGGTCAAACGCATCACCACGGAGACCGGAGCCGGCCAGTGGGGATCATCCCTGGCACTCGCCGGTTCCATGTTCGGCCTGGAAATCGAAGTCTACATGGTCAAGGTGAGCTTCCAGCAGAAGCCCTACCGCAAAGCCTTCATGGAGACCTTCGGTGCCACGTGCATCGCCAGTCCCAGCGATACCACCGAGTCGGGACGCGCCGTACTGGCCGAGCATCCGGACAGCACCGGAAGCCTGGGTATCGCCATCGGCGAGGCGGTGGAGATGGCCGCCAAACGGGACGACACCCGTTACGCTCTGGGCAGCGTGCTCAACCACGTCTTGCTCCACCAGACGGTGATCGGGCTTGAGGCCCAGAAGCAGCTCGACATGGCCGGGGACTTTCCCGACATGGTGATCGGCTGCACCGGCGGCGGCAGCAACTTCGCCGGCATCGCCTTTCCCTTCCTTCGTGACAAGCTGCGCGGGGAGAGCGACGTGGAATTCATCGCCGTCGAGCCCTCCGCCTGCCCTACCCTCACGAAGGGCAGGTTCGCCTACGACTTCGGAGACACCGCCCATCTGACCCCGTTGGTGAAGATGCATACGCTGGGCTCCAGCTTCGTTCCCCCCGGCTTCCACGCCGGCGGACTGCGCTACCACGGCATGGCGCCCCAGATCAGCCACCTGACGGACCTCGGATTCATCAATCCGCGGTCATACCACCAGCTGGAATGCTTCGCCGCCGGTCTGCAGTTCGCGAAAGCAGAGGGAATCATCCCCGCGCCCGAGGCCAATCACGCGGTCAAGGCAGCGATCCACGAGGCCGAGAAGTGCAGGGATTCCGGCGAGTCTAAAACCATCCTGTTCAACCTGTGCGGCCACGGACACTTCGATATGCAGGCCTATACCGACTACCTTGCAGGAAAGCTGACGGACGTCGTCTGCGACGACGGCGAGGTCGCCATGGCTCTGGCGGGGCTGCCGTCGGTAGCCTGATGCTGTGACCCCTCGTCAAGGAGAAAGCGGGCCTTCGCAAGAAGGTCCCAATTTAGATAGGCCGGTTCCAGTCAATAGTGCAATAGGGGCGACGTCGGAGGATTCGGTCTGCAGCACCTATTGGTCGACAGGATCAGCGAGATCGCGCAATTCCCTTATTACGCGGATGACCTTGTCTTCAAGGTAAACAGGTTCGTACGGATCCTCGTACGTCTCGTCAAAGCCGTATTCGTAGGCGGACGATTTTTTCTGCCAGCCGGGTGGTAGTCTAACCCCGCGATCATATTTCTTTTGCAGACCATGCGGTAACCCTCCCCTGTGCGGAGGGTCCGCGTATGTTGAACGATCGCCCGGGGAGCCTGCGATTCAGGTGACTTGGCGTCTTGCTGCGATAATGAAAGACCGTCCTCCCGTGAGAGGACGGCCTTTCTATTGCCAAACAGTAGATCGGACTATCTGTTCCTTCGGCGTCTCCCGGGTTTAACGTTGTACGGCATCAGTGTCGCCCAGGATCAAATACCCGACAACCTCGGTCGTGTGGCGGTCTTCCGTATCTCGCGACTGCTCTTCTTCTACTCGGACATCCACCGATGCTGACCGCTTGTTGGACCAACGCAGGCTGGCCGACCGATCCGCGGTGAATCGCCCGGCGACGCGTCCCGCCGGACTGCGACCACCTCCCGGGTCCGTTCCCGGATCGGCAGGTGTCGCTGCACGTTCTGGCGGGGCCGCCGGCTCGATCAGCGGCTCGATCAGCGGCTCAACGGGCGATGACCGTCACTTCGTCGACGTTGGCGTCTTCCCTGCTGCTGCTCATTGCGCCCCTGAAGCGGATGCGCAGCTGGTCGATATCGGTCAGCTCAACACGTTCGGCGTGCCAGACGTTTTCCTGATCTTGGTTTCCGCGAAGCCGATACTGCTCGGTCCAGGTCACCCCGCCGTCGAATGAGGCGTCAAACGCCAGATACTCGTTGCTATCTAGACCGCGCTCGATCAACCATGAGAAATCGATCGTGGCATTGCGCCTGCCCTGCAGATCGATGGGTATGGATGTGAGCGTAGCGTCGGTCGCTCTGCCGTCTACTTCCGCGGACCGGTTTCCGTCTGTGGCACGCTGAGACGAGCCGAACCAGTCGTTCTGACCGTCTTCGGTCCAGAGGCCGTTCCATTCGCTCGTCTCGAAGCTGTCGGCGAAGACCTCGATCTCGGTTGCATCTTGGGCAAACGAAGAGGGATCCATTGCGAGGTAACCAACGGTCTCCTCAATATGAGAGGTCTCGTCGTCCTTTGACTGCTCCTCGATGACCGAAACCTCGACTCCTTCGGTGCTCTTGTTTTTCCAACCCAGATCGGCTGTATCCCCACCGTTTGCGGTTTGCATGTCGGCGAGAAAAACCGGATGGACGGAGAATTTTCCGTAGGGGACGTAGTGGACGTCATCGGTCACCACATTGTCCGTGCGGCCCACCTCGAATTCTACGCCGTCGATAATGCCCGAAGAGGGCTCCCAGGCAATATAGTCGATGCTCTCCTCCGCGTGGCTCTGGGCATTGGCTTCCTGCTCGCGCAGACCAACCTCGAAGCCGTCGCGATCGATGTTGCGAACCCGCGTGGTGACCGCCTCGCCCTCATTGACACTGGTGACCGCGGTGAGCACGACCGGTGGTACCTCGAAGGGGGGCTCGAAGGCCGCAGGGACAAAGGCATTGGTTGCGCCCGTATAGAGCCGACCGGCCTCGACCCGGGAGCCGTCGGCCAACTCGTGGCGTCCGATCTCCATCGCGAGGTAGCTCACGACCTCCAGGTCATGAGTCCCGTCGAGGTAGTCCCACTCCTGGACCCGGATATCGAACCCTGTGCTATCGATGTTACGGATGCGCACGGTCGCCGGGCTGTACTCGTTGGCACTCACACTCAGTGGCTTGGCGACCACAACCGGATCCACAAAAGTGCGCCGGAAGTCGATGCGTTGCCATTCATCGTCGATCTGCACCTCCCCCACTTCCAGGAGATCAGTGACAAGCGTGGCGCCGTCGCCTCCGCTCTCGACCTGGCTTGCGGAGCAGCCACTGCTGTCGGCAAGCTCACCCGCCGGGGTGTTGGGGCATTGGTCCACCGCGTCGCTCACGCCGTCGCCGTCGCTGTCGACCTGGCTCGCGGAGCAGCCACTGATGTCGACTGCCTCACCCGCCGGGGTGTTGGGGCATTGATCCGCGGCGTCGCTGACGCTGTCGCCGTCGCTGTCGCGCTGGCTCGCGGAGCAGCCAGACTGCTGTCGGCGAAGCTCACGCCCGTCGGTGTGGCGTGTTGGGGCATTCGTCCAGCGGCGTTGCTCACGCTGTCGCCGTCGCTGTCGCGCGTGGCTTGCGGAGCAGCCAGGGGGGGGGGGGGGGGGGGGGGGGGGGGGCGGGAGTGGATATCGACGACCTCACCTGCCGGGGTGTTGAGCATTGGTCCGCGGCGTCGCTCACGCCGTCGCTATCGCCACCGCTGTCAGCGACCGGAGGGGAGCCCGAGGTGAAGACCACGTCCACCCAATAATTGGAGGCATTCCAAGTGTTCGTCGGGAATCCGCCCGACCCGTACGAATATGGACACCGTTGCCGCCATTCACACCTCCTCTCCGAGGGCATATAACGGTGGGTTATCGACGCCCGCACTGGCGAAGTATCTGATCAATGGAGTACTTCCCGTTCGGCGCATGATACGACGCAACATAGACGGTGTTGGCGGTGATCGCCACGGGCGTAGCAAAGTCGACCCTGCTGCCAGCCCGAGGCCGACTCGCCGGTGAATGTGGCCCGGCCAACAGCGTCCCATTGTTGTTCCACAGGCTGCCGACGTGAGTCCCGGCATTGTTGCTGCCTTTGTAGGTAAACGCAGGCTGCAAATATAGCCCGTCGGTGTCCGAGCGGAACTTCATCCCCGAACTCGACTGCGCGATGTGTCCGGGTCATCAGTTGTCTCTGGCACCGCCGAGGCAGACCAGATGGTATCGCCTGCGCAGACCAGAGGAGCTGCAGGAGCTGAAGGAGCTGAAGGAGCT
>CALOFM010000035.1:0-106425 GCA_942492625.1 uncultured Gammaproteobacteria bacterium
GGCTCGAAACTTGCCAGAGTCTCGCCGGTGGTGTCGTTGGTGATCTCGTCCAGGGTGTAGCCCACGGCGAGCTTGGCCGCGATCTTGGCAATGGGAAACCCGGTGGCCTTGGAGGCCAGGGCCGAACTCCTGGAAACCCGGGGGTTCATCTCCACGATGATCATCTCCCCGTTTTCCGGGTTGATGGCAAACTGGACGTTGGAGCCGCCCGTGTCCACGCCGATCTCCTGCATGATGGCGATGGATGCGTCCCTGAGCTGCTGGTACTCCTTGTCCGACAGGGTCTGGGCCGGGGCCACCGTGATGCTGTCGCCGGTGTGGACGCCCATGGCGTCAATGTTCTCGATGGAACAGATGATCACCACGTTGCCCGCATGGTCCCGCATCACCTCGAGCTCGTACTCTTTCCAGCCCAGCACCGACTCCTCGAGCATCACCTGGGTGATGAAGCTGGCATCCAGGCCGCTCTTGGCCAGCACGGCCAGCTCCTCGGGATTGTAGGCCACGCCGCCGCGGGTGGGGCCCAGGGCGAAGCTTGGGTGAACGACGATGGGTCAGCGGCTATGGTTGGCGCCTGTTTCCACCTCGTGTTGTTGGCAAAGCCGGAGTTGGAGAATCCGTTGGCCGGATCTTGTTCATGGCGTCCCGGAACAGCTCCCGGTCTTCGGCCTTGTTGATCGCTTCGGTGGAGGCGCCAATCATCTCGACATTGTACTTGTCAAGCACCCCCATCTTGGCGGCCTCCACCGCCGTGTTCAGGCCGGTCTGACCGCCCAGGGTGGGCAGCAGGGCGCAGGGCCGCTCCTTTTCGATGATCTTGGCAAGGCTCTCCGGGGTCACCGGCTCAATATAGGTGCGATCCGCGGTTTCAGGGTCGGTCATGATGGTGGCGGGGTTGGAGTTGATCAGCACCACCTCATACCCTTCTTCCTTGAGGGCCTTGCAGGCCTGGGTTCCGGAGTAGTCAAACTCGCAGGCCTGGCTGATGATGATGGGGCCCGCTCCGATAATCAGAATCTTTTTTATGTCCGTGCGTTTAGGCATATTACTTGTCCATCATTGCTGCAAACTGGTTAAAGAGATAGGCGGCGTCGTGGGGGCCGGGGGAAGCTTCCGGGTGGTACTGGACCGCAAAGGCCTGGAGTTCCTCGTTCTTGATCCCCTCAAGGGAGCGCTCATTGAGATTGATGTGGGTCATGACGCCCCCTGTTTCGCCCAGGGAATCGAGATCCACGGCAAACCCGTGGTTCTGGGCAGTGATCTCCACCTTGCCCGTGGCCAGGTTCTTCACCGGCTGATTCCCGCCCCGGTGACCGAACTTGATCTTATGGGTCTTGGCGCCCATGGCCAGGGCCATGAGCTGCATGCCAAGACAGATGCCGAACATGGGCTTGAAGCCCAGAAGCTCCCGGATGGTGTCGATGGCGTAGGCCACGGGCCCGGGATCCCCGGGGCCGTTGGAGAGAAAGATGCCGTCAGGGTTCAGCCCTTTTATCGTATCGGCCGATGTCGAGGCCGGCAGCACCAGCACCTCGCAGCCGGCCGCCTCAAGACAGCGGATGATGTTGTACTTGATGCCGAAATCAAGGGCCGCCACCCGGTGCTTCTCTTTGCCATGGCGCCAGATGGACGCGTCGAGCGCAACGTTCTTGGCCACATGGACCGGCTGGTTGTCCCGCCAGAAATAGGGAAACTCGCAGGTCACTTCCTTAACAAAATCGCACCCCTCCATGGAGGGAACGGCCCTGGCCTTTTCCACCAGGCTTGCCGGATCCAGATCCGAGGTGGAGATCACCGCGCCCATGGCCCCCTTGTTCCGGATATGGCGGGTCAGGGCCCGGGTATCCAGATCTTCAATGCCCAGCACCCCCTCTTTTTTGAGATAATCGGCCAGGGTGCCGGTGGAACGATAGTTGCTTGGAAAATCCACATACTCCCTGACGATGAGTGCCCCTGCCTGGATCCGTCCGACTCCACATCCTCGGGGCAGACACCATAGTTGCCGATCATGGGATAGGTCAGGGTCACCATCTGCCCGAAATAGGAGGGATCGGTCAGGATCTCCTGGTAGCCGGTCATGCTGGTGTTGAACACCACCTCCCCGGCGGCCTCCCCGGGACCCGTAAAACTGCGGCAGGGAAATGTCCTGCCGTCCTCAAGTGCTAGTAACGCTTTCATATTCTCTCTTTTCCGCCTAAATTCATATCAATTCCCCAACCGCTCCTTAGAGGGGCGTGTTGGGGACAAGGGCCCAGATGCCGCAGGGACAGGCCCCTGCACAAAAACCGCATCCGATGCACAGCGCAGGATCCACCCTGTACTCATATCCGCCACTGTCGGTATCGAACCGTTGGATGGCCGCTTCCGGACAGACCGTGACGCAGATATGACAATCCCGGCACCGTCCGCAGGAGGCGCAATCCCCACCGCATTGGTCCAATGTATCATAACTTTTGATGGTTGGGTCAAAGTATTCCAGGGAGACCCGTGCCTTATCGATCTGTGGCCGGGGATCAGCGATTTCCGGGGCCTTGCCCTGGATGGCCGCGTCAATGGCTTGGGCCGCCCGCTTGCCGGCGCCAATGGCATCGGTGATGAGACCGGGCGCCACGGCATCGCCGATGGCAAACACGCTGTTGTCCGAGGTGCGGTTGAACTCATCCACTTTGATGAACCCGTTCCGGGTGTCAATGGTGTCCGACAGGAAATCCACATCGGGCAGATCCCCGATGGAGACCACCACGGTATCGGCTTCCATGAGATCGTCATCGTTCAGCACCACCCCCTCCTCTGTGATCTCCCGGGTAAAGCAGGGCCAGGCAAAGGTGGCGCCGACGGCTTCGGCATCCTCCCGCTCCTTGCCAAAGGCGGCGGGCTTCTGGACATCGATCATGGAGATGGTTTCCGCCCCGAGGCGGCTTGCCTCGGTGGCCACATCGCACCCCACGTTCCCCGCGCCGATGATCACCACCCGCTTGACCGCAGGACGGCACCCTCGGTTTTGGCCGATTCCAGGAACGCGTTGGCCGACACGGCCTTTTCAATGCCGGGCACGGGCAGCAGCCGGGGCTTGCCGGCACCGGTGGCCACCACCAGAAAATCAAACTCATTCTTGAGCCGCAGGAACTCCCGCGAGGTGATCTTCTGGTTGAGCCGGATGTCGGGAATCAGTTCCCTGACCCGATCCAACTCCGCGTCCAGGGTCGCCTGGGCGATCCGGGAGGACGGGATCAAGGATGCGATCTTGCCGCCGATCTTGTCCGACCCGTCAATGATCGTCACTTCATGGCCCTGGAGGGCCAGGTGCCAGGCGGCGGAGATGCCGCCGGGGCCGGCCCCGATAACGGCCACCTGTTTTCCACTGGCAGGTGCCGGTTCCGGCTTAACGAGATCCTGGCCGGCCCGGCCCAGCAGCCTCACATTGACCGGGGTCATATACTGGTCGTTCTTGGTGCATGACGCCATGCAGGGGCTGGGGCAGAGGTTGCCGCACACGGTGGCCGGAAACGGGGTGTACTTGAGCCCAAGCTCCAGCGCCTCCTCCACCAGTCCGTTCCGGATGAGATGCCACCGTTCCTGGACAGGGATGCCCGTGGGGCAGGCGGTCTGGCAAGGGGCCTTGTACTTTCCGTGCTCCCATACGGGGACGTAGCGCCTGAACTCCCCCTTGGTGATCACGGGGATGGGCGCCGGCTTCCACCTCCTGGAGGTCACCGATGAGTCCCCCCCTGCCAAGCTCCCGGTCCCAGACATCCTTGCGGAACGCCGCCATGGAGAGCTGTTTGCTTTTGGTCATCTTCTCCCGGGGGGTCTTTGCCCGGAGCATCTGCCATTCGGACCGCTTGGACAGGGCGTCGAACAGCTCGGGCCGCCCGATCCTGTCAAGGAAGGTCACCATGTTGCCGACCAGCCAGTCCCAATCGGCGTCCTCGATGGGCACCAGGACGGCATCGGCCTGGGAGTAGCCGTTGGCCTGGCCCCTGAAGAAAGCCTTGCCCCCCACCCTGCCCACAAACGGTCGGTAGCCGAGGACACTGGCCGGATTCTGGGGCTCATGGCCGCAGATCACGGCGATACCGCCGGCCATGAACTCACCGAAATAATCACCGGCAGAGCCCAGAACCCATAGTTCCGGGGGCTCGAATCGCGGATTGTGCTTGGTCATGGTCATGCCCCGGGCGCCGATGTTGCCGGCGATGAACACCTTTCCCTGGGCCGCGCCGTTCATGGCGCCGTTGGAGGCGTTGCCATGGACCGTGATCTCGGCCCCGGCATTGAGCCAGCCGATATCGTCCGAGGCCGGGCCCATGATCTCGATCCGGGTGTTGGGGCATCCCAGAGAGCCGGTCCGCTGGCCCGAGTGGCCCACAATCCGGATCTTGACCACTTCGCCGTCCGCCTTGAACAGGCGGCCGCCAATGCCGTGCTGGCCAAAGGCTTCCACCTCGATGACCCTGTGTCCGTGCGCCACCTCCCGCTGAATCGTCTCTTCGAGAATCCTGGAGGAGAGGCGCAGATCCTCTTTTTTGCCTGAAATTCTGTAGTACTCTGTTTCCTTCATAACCGCTTCTCCTAAACCACGTACTTGATATTGAGACGCTCTGCCGCGGCATAATCGTCGATGCCAAGGGCGTCGGACATGCCGATGGGCAGAGATGTGGAGCGTCCCAGGGGCGCCACGATCTTTTTGAGTTCCGTATCAAAGCTGACAAAAAGATCCACCACCCGCTGGGCCACGGTCTCGGGATCCAGCCTGCGATAGAGGCGGGGATCCTGGGAGGTGATACCCTTGGGACAGATGCCGAGATTGCAGACATTACAGCGGTCGTTCTCCGTGCCGATACAGCCGGCCGCGGCCTGCATCACATATTTTCCGATCTGGACACCGCTGGCCCCCAGCATGATCAGGGCCGCGGCATTGGCCGCGATATTGCCGTTCTTGCCGATGCCGCCCCCGGCAAAGATGGGAATCTCGTTCTGCTTGCCGATCTTCACAAGGTTGAGGTAGTTGTCCCGGATGCAGGAGGCGATGGGGTGACCCATGTGGTCCATGGACACGGAATAGGCCGCCCCGGTTCCCCCGTCCTCGCCGTCAATGGCAAGGGCCGAGGCAAAGTCGTTCCGGGTGAGGTTGTTCAGGACCGCAAGGGACGTGGAGGAGGCGGAGATCTTCGGGTATACCGGCACCCTGAATCCCCAGGCCATGGACATGGACTGGATCATCTTGGCCACGGACTCCTCGATGGAGTACTGGGTCTGGTGGGTGGGGGGGCTGGGCAGGCTGATGCCCTGGGGAACGCCCCGGATGGCCGCGATCAATCTATTGACCTTGTGCCACATGAGCAGGCCGCCGTCACCGGGCTTGGCCCCCTGGCCGTACTTGATCTCGATGGCGCAGGGGTCCTCCTTCATGTGGGGAATGGCGTGGATGATCTCATCCCACCCGAAATACCCCGAAGCGATCTGGAGAATCACATATTTGAGGAAGCGGGAACGCAACAGCCGGGGCGGGCACCCGCCCTCGCCCGTGGAGATCCGGACGGGCATGCCAAGCTCCTCGTTCAGGTAGGCAACCCCCATCTGGAGTCCCTCCCACATGGTGGGGGAGAGGGCGCCGAAACTCATGCCGCCGATGATCAAAGGATAGATCTCCCGGACCGGGGGAATCCACCCGTGGGTCCTGAGGCGACGCATGTTCTCCTCCGGGGGCAGCACCCGCCCAAGGAGGCTTCTCATCTCAAACTCGTGGCGGCCGGCATCCAGGGCCGGATCCGTGAGCATGGAGATCCGGATAAACTTGATCCGGTCCAGCAACGATTCGGTGACGTTTCGCCGCCCTCCGCGCTTCCGAGGCTCCCCGTCCTGGTTCTGGTGGAACTTGAACCGGGGGGTGCCGCCATTGGGTAGGGGCTCGATGGCGTCGTTGGGGCAGACCATGGCACACATGGCGCAGCCGATGCAGGCGTCGGCCAAGGTCGTCTTCTGGCGGATGCCGTAAAAGGTCTCAAAGCTCGTCTGATTATCCTCGACCCGGTGGATGGAGGTAACAAGGTTTCTCTTGCGGAACACCCCGAGCTCGATGGCTTGGACCGGGCAGACGGCCGTACACTGGCCGCAGAGGGTGCATCGGTCCTTTTTCCAGTCGATCTGCCAGGGCAGGTCCTTGAGGCTTAGAGTGGAAGGGCTAATGGTTCTGTTTGCCGACATATTTTTACCTCCTGACGGTCAGGGCTTACAATTGCGGTATCAAGGTGCATGGGCTGAATATCACGGGATTTGTCCCGGTCCGGAATCACGGCGTCCAGCCCGCAGATCTCGGAGGAGAAAGCGAACATACCGGGTCTTCCACCGACCACCCCGGGCCGGAGCTTCTTCCGGTCCTGGGCCATGAACAGGGTGTTGTCCGGCAGCGTGCCGATCACGCAGTTGGGCCCGTCAATGATCAGCTGACGGCAGGACCGCTTCAGATGCTTTAGAAAGGGGGCATCCGGATGCTTTTCAAGGTCCCTGTCCTGGAGGGGGGTGATCACGTGCTTGTAGGCGTCCAGGCCAAGGCCTAAGCCCTCCATGGAGTAGTGGAGGATGTGGGCGAACACCTCGGAATCGGACTGGTACCCGGTATAACCGGGATACTCCCGGGACGAGAGAAAATCCTTGATGGGAATGAAGGCGGTGTTCTCGCCGTTGGTCATGGTGGTGAACCCCTTGATGAAAAAGGGGTGGCAGGCGTAAAGGTCGATGGCGTAGTTGGTGTTCTGACGCCCCTGGGCCATGATCACCCTTGCCTTGAGGTCCTTTCTGTCCAGCCCCAGGTAGTGGCCCACGTCCATGGGGTCCCCCAGCTCCTTGAGCATGATGGTGTCGGGCCAGAACGAGAACACGATCATGTCCCGCTTCTCTTCGCCCATCTCCCTGATCTTCAGCCGTGTCATCATCAACCGGCGCTCAACCTCACCCTTTTCAAGGCCGTCCCAGTCTTCCGGATACTCGTACGCCCTGATAAGATAGAGACCGCGCCGCGGAATTCCCAAAGTATTTGTCTTGGGAACCTTGATGCTCACCTTGTACTTGGTCATAAAGCCCTGATTCATCATGAACAGATCAAGACGCCGGATCCCCTCCTCGGTAAAAATGCCACTAAGGATGGGAGCGTCTTTCATCTCCTCGAACGGACCACCAAGATCCCGGAGCATAATGCCCACCCCGGACCCATCGTGGCCTTCCTTCATAACATCGAGGGCCTTGATGGCTTCCATGGGAGAGACCGGTTCCTTGCTTGTAAGTGCAAACAGACGGCACATTCTCTTTTTCTCCTTGTTATTTTCAGTGGTTTGAGCAATATTCAAATCGAATACTATAGGCAATTTCATCATTTTTTTCAATAGTTTTGTTGTTAGGATTCTGTTAGGAGAAACACGGCGGGCATAATTTTTCACCAGCAAGGATAGGAACATGGAGATGACAAACCTCTGTTTGGCGCTGTCCAAACAGTTGCGGGACAGGCAGGCGAACCTTGATTCAAGACTCTGGGAAAAGGGGCTGATGCTGCCGGAGGACGAAGGGTTCAGGCACACCCTTGACACGGCCCTGCTCTTCAGCGAATTCATCGCGTCAAGCATCATTCGCGACCCGGAAGGCTTCCTGGATCTTGCGGCATCCGGGGACCTGGACCGGGCCTATGCACCCGGGGAATACGCCCAACGACTGGCAGCGGCCCTGGCCGACGTCACCTGCGACCAGGCGCTGGTCTCTGTCCTGTCACGGATGCGCCAGCGGGAAATGGTACGAATCGCCTGGCAGGACCTGACGGGAAGGGCGGCCCTGGACCAGACCATGACCGATTTATCCGCCCTTGCCGAGGCATTTGTTGACAAAACTTTCTTGTTTCTTTATGATAAACTTCGTTCAATTTTCGGAACGCCCATAGACGACCAGGGCAGAAAACAGGGCATCGTCGTGCTGGGCATGGGCAAGCTCGGCGCCCGGGAACTCAACTTTTCCTCGGACATCGACCTGATCTTTGCCTATCGGGCTGTTGGCGATACCGATAATGATGGTGGTGGAAGAAGCTGTACCAACGAAGAATTTTTCACACGCTTGTGCAGGAATTTTTTAAAGGTGTTTGATTCAACCATGACTGATACAACCCTATTTCGGGTGGATACGCGGCTACGCCCCTTTGGGGCCAGCGGCCCCCTGGTAACGAGTTTTGCCACCATGGAGGATTATTACCAGACCCAGGGCCGGGAGTGGGAACGCTACGCCCTGATCAAGGCCCGCCCCATCGCCGGGGATATCCGGGCCGGCCACCGGTTGCTCGACACCCTCAATCCGTTCATATACCGGCGCTACTTCGACTACGGCAGCTTTGAGTCCTTCAGGGAGATGAAAAAGCGGATCTCCCTCCAGGTAAAGGACAAGAAGTTCAGGAACAACATCAAGCTCGGGCCCGGGGGCATCCGGGAGATCGAATTCTTCGGCCAGCTGTTCCAGCTCATCCGGGGGGGGGTGGAGCCCGAGTTCCAGGAGCGGCGAATCCTCGAGGTCCTCAAGCTGTTACACCGGCGCGCCTGCATCGACGATCGCACAAAAAAGGAGCTGACAGAGGCCTATATTTTCCTCAGACGGGTGGAGCATCGCCTCCAGGAGTATTGCGATCTCCAGACCCACGATCTGCCGGAGCGCACCTGTGAGCGGACCCGGCTGGCCCTGACCATGGGGTTTGACTCCTGGGCGCTCTTTGCCCAGCGCCTGGACCGCCACCGGGCAACGGTCCACACCCATTTCAACCATCTGCTGGTGGAGGAGAAAACGCCGAACAACGGGGAGACCTCCCAGCTCAACTACCTGTGGCAGAACCTCAACGACCCCCAGTGCGGGGAGCTGATCGCCCACAGTGTCCACGGGTTTGACCATCCGGACACCATCATCGGCCTGTTGAAATCCCTGGAGGCGCACCCCAACACCAAACGGCTCACCCCCAACGGACGGCGGCGCCTGAACCGGCTGGTTCCCAAGATCGTGCAAAAGGCCGGGGAACAGAGCGACAGCGAAACCGTGCTGTCCCGGCTTGTGGATCTTGTCATCACCATCGAGCGGCGCACCTGCTACATCTCCCTTCTCCTGGAAAAGCCCCACACCCTTGACCACCTTGCGCAACTTGCGGCCAAGAGCCCCTGGATCCTGGGCTTTCTCTCAAGGCACCCGGCCCTGCTGGACGAACTCCTCGCCCCCAACGACCGGCACACCCCCCCGGACAAAAGGGAGCTTGGGGCCGAACTTGCCCGGCGCATGGACCAGATTCCCCCGTCGGACGCCGAATTCCAGCTGGAGGAGCTGTGCATCTTCCGGCAGATCAACACCCTCCGGATCGCCGTGGCGGACGTGAGCGGCAACTATCCCCTGATGAAGGTGAGCGACTGCCTCACCCATGTGGCCGAGACCGTGCTTGACAAGGTGATTGAAATTTCATGGCACCACACCGCGAACAAGTACGGCACCCCGTCCGGGGTAGCCCCGGACGGATCGGTCTCCCCGGGGTTTGCGGCGGTGGCCTACGGGAAACTGGGGGGCATCGAGCTTGGGTACAAGTCCGATCTCGACCTTGTCTTTATCCATGCCGGGGGGGAGGGCATGACCCGGGGGGGAAAGAAAAGCATCGAAAACACGCGGTTCTACACCCTGCTCGGCCAGCGGATCATCCACGCCCTCACGGTGCACACCCCGGCTGGCACCCTCTACGAGACCGACATGCGCCTGAGGCCCTCGGGCCGGTCCGGCATGATCGTCAGCGAAATCAACGCCTTTGAAGAGTATATCACCACGGACGCATGGACCTGGGAACACCAGGCCATTGTCCGGGCGCGACCGGTGAGCGGGGACCCGGCCCTTCAGCAGCGATTTGTCAGCATCAGGGATGCGGCACTCCGGGTCAAGCGGGACCCTGAAACCCTGAAAAAAGAGGTCAACCAGATGCGGGACAAGCTTCGAAAAAAGCCATCCCAAGACCGGCATCGTGGACCTGAAACAGGACAGGGGCGGCATCGTGGACATCGAGTTCCTGGTCCAGTACCTGGTGCTTCGGCACAGCCACGACCACCCGTCCCTCACCCGATGGACCGATAATGTACGCCTCCTTGAAACGTTGGCCAAGGAGAAACTGTTAACCCCAACCCAAGCAGAGGAGATCAAACAGGCATACCTGCTCCAGAGAAAGACGATTCACAGGCTCAACTTAATGGAAAAAGAAGAGACAGCATTGTCAGATCATTTTTTTAAAATCAAGGAACGGGTCTTCGAGATCTACAGGAAGATCCTTCTATAACCTAAGGCTCCGGCAATAAACAGCTCCGCCGCAGCACCCGTGCTGGGGAGTCAATATTTCCAAGGACCTAAACCAAAGGAGAAAAATGATGAATGCAGCAACCTGGGATACCCCTTTCTGGCCCGAAGGCGTAGCAAACACTGTTCCTGATTACCACTTTCCTCTTTTCAAGATTCTTGACGACTCAGCGCAGGCCACCCCTGACAACGTATACACCATCTTCATCGGCGCCACACGCACCTTTGCCCAGGTAAAGGAGACCAGTGACCGGATCGCCAACTTCCTGGCCAGAAAAGGGATCAAGCAGGGAGACCGGGTGGCCATATTTCTGCCCAACATTCCCCAGTTTCCCGAGATCTTTTTCGGCATTCTCAAGGCCGGGGCCTGCTGCGTCAACTGCAACCCCATCTACACGGCCAGCGAGCTGAACCACCAGCTGAACGATTCCGAATCCAAGATGGTCTTCTGCATGGACCATCCCGAATTTTATCCCAGTACGGTCCAGGCCATCAAGGGCACCCAGGTGGAAACCGTGGTGGTCTGCAACATCAAGTCCTACCTGCCCAAGGTCAAGGCGTTCCTGGGCTCCGTGCTGGGCAAGATTCCCAAGGTGGTGGCACGAGCCGGTTTCAAGCGGCTCGCAGACAGCGGTGGGGAGGACGACAGGCGCGTCCAGCGCCTGATCATGTTGGGTACGCCGAACAACGGCTCTTTCTCGCCTGTGCAGGCACTGTCTGGCACCCACTCCATGGTGAGGAAGGTTGCCGCGGTCGATCTCTGCAACAGCCACGAAGACTTGGTCAACCAGGTGTTCAACACCTTCACCGGCCTCTATCAGATGTTGCCGGCAGGTCTGTCTTTTCAGGCATTGACCTCTACGATCTCGCGAGCTGGCCCCCTACCGGGATGTCGCCGCGCCCCGAGGAGCTGGCCAAGGCACCTGAAGTGCAAGAGGCGCTTGCCCCCGGCCAGGAGCGCTTCATCTTAATCGCGGGCGTCAATCAGCAAACCGTCGTAGACGTGCGGCGGGAAGGGGACGAGTTCTTGTACGGGCTTTCTCTGGAAGGGGACGGAACTGTTCCCCTTGCGTTTGCGCAGCTGGCGAACGTCACTACCTATTTCGTGGAAGAGGTGCATGGAAGCCTGCCCAACAATGGCGACGTACAACGGGCGGTGATCGACCTGCTCGAGACCGGACGGACCAAGGTGCTAGACACGAGCTGGACGCCCAGCCGCGGCGGACTGCTGCGCGAGGCGCGCGCCGCGGATCTGGCACCCGAGCCGTTCGACGGCCGCAGGGGAGGGCGTGTCAGTCAGAGCGAGCTTCGCCACTTGGTGGAAGAGTTCGCGGCACCGCTGAGCCGCGGCCCCGGCCGGCCTCGGTACCGCTTGCCACGCCGGTCAAGCTCATCAGTGACGAGCCCATCGTAATTGGTCGCAAGCGGCAACAGCGAATCGATCTGCGTCTCGCCCACGGCAGCATCACACGGGTCGATACCCGTGCCCTGGTGCTCGGGCTCTTCAGCGGCGTGGCCCCGTCAGGCGCGGCGCGCGCGATCGATCTGCAGCTTGACGGCGTCATTAGCGATTTCACGGAGCACAGGATGTTCTCGGCAAGGGTTGGAGAGGTCTTCATGATGCCGGCGAACCGCTACCGCATGGGGGCGGACATGGTGGCCTTCGTCGGATTGGGTACCTACGACGATTTCAATGAAGAGGTGTTGCGTCTAGCCGCGGAGAACGTCGCCCGCGCTCTGGTTCGGACCAAGATAGACGAGTTCGCGACGGTGCTCATGAGTTCCGGCTCGGGTATGGGGACGGCAGACGTGCTTGCGAATTTGGTCAGGGGCTTCATGCGCGGAATCCGGGAAGGCGATGAGCAGGGGCACCTGCAAGGCGTGACCTTCTGCGAGTCCGACCGCGAGCGCTATGAGCAGATGCACCGGGAGATGCTGCGCCTGTCCACCACCAGCCTGTTCGATGCACTGGAGGCGACCGTCGAGACTCTCACGCTCCCGCCGGCGGCCCCGGTCGCCGCTGTCGACCCGTCGAGAACAACGGGGCCGGCAAGGATCCGGTCTATCTCATCATTCGCGAGATGCTGGATCTGCGGCCCGAGCCCACGACGGCGGAACTCGCAGAGCCATTCGCCTTGCGTGCTTCGGTACTGACCACGGGTCGCAAAGCGACAGTGGTCACGGACACCATTGATGTGGACGTCAAGCAGCTCAACGATTGCCTGCAGTTCATCGAGACCAGGGCCTTCAACCACGACAGCCTGCAGGCTTTCGGGACCAAGCTCGGTGGTCTCGTGTTGCCACCCCTCGCGCGCAAGGCCCTGGAGACAAAGGAAGATCGCAGCCTGGTTGTCATTCACGACGCCCGTACGTCGCGCATCCCCTGGGAGTCCGTTTATGCCGATGGCCACTATCTATCCGACGGCGCGGGGCTGAGCCGCAAGTACGAGGCCGAAGACCTGTCCGTCGCCAAGTGGCTCGAGGAGCGTCGTCTCTCCCCCGAGCTCAAGCTTCTGCTGGTGGTGAATCCAACCGAGGACCTGGACGGAGCCGATGCGGAGGGAACTCGCGTCGAGCGCATCTTGTCCGAAGACCCCCGGATCCGCGTCACCAAGCTGGAACGCAGCCAAGCCACCTGGAGCGCCGTGCGCGCGGCCTTCCGCTCAGGCGAGTTCGACGTCGTTCACTATGCCGGCCACGCCTTCTTCGATCCCAACAACCGCTCGCGCAGCGGCATCCTTTGCCACGGAAGGCAAGTGCTTTCGGGTCTCGACTTGGCGAACCTGGAAATGCTGCCGTCTCTGGTGTTCTTCAACGCCTGCGAGGCTGCGCGGGTGCGGTCGGCCCCGGAACGCGCGGATGGTAAGGCGACCGCCAAGCGCCTGGAGACCTCAACGTCGGCCTCGCCGAGGCACTGCTGCGGGCGGGGCCGGCGGCAACTACATCGGCACCTACTGGCTGGTCGGCGACGCGTCCGCAACCAAGTTCGCGGTGACCTTCTACCAGGTAACCGTGGAAGGCACGTCGGTCGGGGAGGCCCTGCAGAGCGGTAGAATGACGCTCCGCGCTATGCCGTCCGTGGATTGGGCCGACTACATCCACTACGGAAGTCCTCAGTTGGTTTTGAAGCGGTGAAGAGCTAGTCACGTGGTGCTGACCTCAGGCAGATCACCACTGTAATGAGCGCGGGCGCAGATCGATGGGCGTGGGTCCGCGCGTTCGCTCCTTGTCGGTTGTGCACTTACTTTCTGGGATTGATCGACTACATCGATCACCAGAGGGGGCGGTCATCGAGCTGCTCCCGTGACTGGAGTCCCGGACATCATGATCGACATTCCCCGCGTTATGGCTGAAGCTGCACGCCGTGCGCGGCGAACCAATCTGCATCCACCCGCCACCTCACGCGCTCGATGTCGTGTTCGGCCTCGACCAGCTTGCGATACAGTTGTTGATCTCCAGGACTCGAACCGGCCGCCCGAATTCAGTGCTCGTGGGGTACCGGGGGAGGAAGCTCGGTTCCCGCTACGACGTAGACAACCGCTTTCAATGGGCCTGTCTCGCTGGTCGCTACGACCTGCACCCCTCTTGCCGCCAGTACGCTGTATGAAACCTCCTCCGCAGCCTGCGGTGATGAGTACGTCCAGGGAATCCAGGGGATGATCATCCCCGCGGAACTCGTGCATGGCCATCTCTTGCGGCAAGTCGACGCCTCGACCTCGCGGATCTTTCCCTGAAAAGGCTCGTAGACCAGGAAGCGCCTAGTCTTTCCAGCATGACCGGTGATGGTTCGGAAGTTTTGACTGGTTACGCCGATTTTCATGGTTTTCTCAGATGTGTTGGTTTCTGCCTGGTCTAGGCATGTCTCGCTTGGTTCCCAACCAGTGACCGGAAATAGCTGATCGTGATGCTAGGGATCCCGGGCGAGGTACATTGCGTTTGCGCAATACCCATGGTCACAGTGGGTTCCGGTGGTGTCGACGAGTGGGGAAGAGGCGATCCAGGTCTTTGCGGCGGTTCCCGCGGTGGCATCCGGATTTTGAAGGCTCGTGCGGCGGTGGGGACCCGCGCTGACCGGATACGGCTATGGCTGTGCGCGACGCCATACCGGGTGCGCAGGCGAAGAAAATCGCTCCAAACCGATGGTGAAACTATCGATACCATTGCAACGCAAACCAACGTGTCTCCTTAATGTAAACCTCTGAAGACAAAAATTTTCATATGGAACAGAATGTTGTGCGCGTCTTGTTTTGTTTGCATGGGCAATATTTGTCGTTCCCCGACCGCGCAGGGCGTCTTCCGCAAGCTGCTCCAACAAGAGGGGCTGGAGGCGTGCATCGAGACCGATTCGGCGGGTACACATGCGTATCACTCCGGGGAGCCTCCGGACCGGCGCGCGCGGGAGACGGCGCGGCGCCGAGGTATCGATCTGAGCGATCTGCGCGCCCGGCATGTCGAGCCTGGGGACTTCGTCGATTTCGAGTACGTTCTTGCCATGGATCAAGACAACTATTACAGCCTTGCGAAGATTTGCCCGCGGGGCGCCGAGAGCAAGTTGATGCTCTTGATGGATTTTGCGCCGCATATGCGGACTCGTGAGGTTCCGGACCCTTACTACGGTGGAGAGAGCGGATTCGAGCGGGTATTCGATATGGTAGAGGCGGCCTCCGAGGGCCTGCTTGCCGATATTCGGCGTCAGATACTTTAGCGCCCTCTCCGAGTACGCGTCGGTATCCGCCATTGAAGCTAAGGGAAAGCCCGCGCTCCGGCGCAGACGCGCGCAAGACAGCCTTGCCTTCGCATGCTCACGCGAGATCTTCAAGCCCATGCAGAGCGGTTACCGAGCGCTCGCCAACCAAATCCGTCCGATTCGACAGACCGGAATCGGCCCTATCAAAACCATCCCGCAAGATCGTCGCCTGCGCACCTCGAGTCTCGCCACGATATCCCGCAGTTGCTGCGCGGGCTGCAGCAATACCCACACCACCCCGATCTGCTCGCCCGGGTGTTCGCCATTTTGAAGAGGTCGTCCCCGTCGGAGTCGATGCAAGGTACCTTCCCATCGGTAGCCTAACGGTCGGCAACGCCGACTTCCACATCAACGAAGTACGTTTGGTGTTATCGTGACTGCTGGTCGAGGAATGTGCCCGGTGTCAGGTTGTACACGCCATTATTTCCATCGGTAATGGAGGCCAGCCCCGTTGGTGACTGAAGACGCCAGTCCTTCGGGCGTTGCGACATGGTAGTCGGTCAAGACATTGACGGAGGCAACGTAGATCTTGCCAGCTTCGATTGGCAGGGCTGACACAGGGACACGGTCTCCCAGCCCTCGCCGGTTGCCCCCCGGTGGCCCCCACGAACGGTATCGTTGCCAAGGATGATTGCCCTCTTCATCCCAGATTTTGCCCATGTGCAGGTAGAATTGCACCGCCGTCTTCTGGCTCATTCAGGGCGTAGAAGCGCATCTTGGCAATCTCGCCCGGCTGACTTTGCTCGTCCACTTCGCCACCAAGCTCATACGGCCCATCGAGTAGGTTGCCGCAGGTTCCTCGGTCGTAAACACCGTAGCGCTGGTAGGCGAAGGTCAGGGTACGCCACTACTTCCTCGTCAACCAGGTCGGGGTACACTACTTCCACATCCACGAAGTAGTTGCTGTTACGGTAACTGCTGGTCGGGAATGTGCCGGTGTCCGGTTGTACACGCCATTGTTGCCATCGGCAATGGAGGCCAACGGCCCGTTGGTGACGGAAAGAAGCCAGTCCTTCATCGTTTCGACGTAGTCGCTCAAGACATTGACGGAGGCGACGTAGGTCTTGCCAGCTTCGATTGGCCGGCGTAGCCCGACAAAGGACCCCGGTCTCCCGGCAGCCCTCGCCGATTGCCCCGATAGCCCCCGCGAACGGGATCGTTTGCCCAGAGTTGCCCTCTTCGTCCCAGATACGGCCGCATATGCAGGTAGAATTCACCGCCGTCTTCTGGCTCGTTCAGGGCGCGGTAGAAACGCATCTTGGCAATCTCGCCGGCTGACTGCTCGTCCACTTCATCCAAGCTCAACCACAGCCCATCCGAGTAGGCTGCCGCTGGTTCCCTCGGTCGTAAACACCGTGGCGCTGGTAGGCTGAAGATCGGGGTATACTACTTCCACGTCAACGAAGTAGTTGGTGTTATCGTGACTGCGGGTCGGGAATGTGCCCGGTGTCCGGTTGTACACGCCATTATTTCCATCGGCAATGGAGGCCAGCGGCCCGTTGGTGACGGAAGAAGCCAGTCCTTCTCGCGTTGCGACGTAGGCGCTTAAGACATTGACGGAGGCGACGTAGGTCTTGCCAGCTTCGATTGGCAGCGGCTGAAACAAGGACACGGTCTCCCAGCCCTCGCCGATTGCCCCGATGGCCACCGCGAACGGGATCGTTGCCAGGAGATTGCCCTCTTCGTCCCAGATACGGCCCATATGCAGGTAGAATTCAGCGCCGTCCTCTGGCTCGTTCAGGGCGCGGTAGAAACGCATCTTGGTAATCTCGCCAGGCTGGCTGCTCGTCCACTTCATACCAAGCTCAAAGGCCCACCCCGAGTAAGATCTCTCTGGTGTCTGCGTTTGTGAATATTGTAGCTTCAGCCCCAATCACAGATTGGAAAACAAGCAGATTGCCCGTTATTAGGACTGTACATATCGTCCAGCAATAGTTTTTCATTTTTACCTCTCTACGTGATTTTTGCTAATACCGCTTCTGTGTCGCTACGATTTGCAGGCGCAATAAGACATTCTTCTAGAATCTCATTAACACCCCGGCACTTCCCTTTTTTTACTGCTAGCAGTCCGGCCGTTCGGGTTCGGAGGGGCACTCCTGCGCCCCCGTGCGTCCTTGGCTCACGGCACAGTGCAGTACGTCCACGTCTTGTACGTCGGCCGCGTCGAGTCCGGTGCCGCTGAAGAACAGCGCCCAGACCGTCGTGCCATCGAACGACACTACCGCCTCGTCTGCGACCGCACCAAGGCTCGGTATGGTCGTACTGGCGTCGCGAAGGAAGGACATGTAAAAGGTGCCGCCCTTAACCGTCAGATCGATGTCGGCATTGCCCGGCAGACCAACCGCACTGGCATCCAGCGCACGACCGCAATTCTCGCTGCCGAAGTCGTATCCCCACTCCAGGTGTAGACATCGGCATCGTCGTAGTGGACTTGCCCGCCACCGACCGGGCTATTTTGCCGCCACCGACGGTCGAGAAGTAGAGCGTGCCGTTGTCGATCGAAATGGCATCGATGTCCTGGCCGTTTCTGGCATCAGCCACAGACTGTGCCGTCGAAGTACAGGGACCAGGCGCCGTTGTCGATAGCACGTCTTCGTCCTGTACCGTGCCAACACCAGGGACGGTCCGCGTCGTATCGAAGGAAAGGTAGAAGGTGTCCTGGTCCACGAGGTGCAGGGCATCGACGATGCCGTTGAAGCCCATGGTTGCGACGAAGGCCAACGTTCGGCTGTATACGGAGCCGTCATAGGCGTAGATGTCGGCGTTGTTGTACGGACTTAGGCCACGCCGGGTTACCGCGACGGCTGTCAGGGTCGTGAAGTACAGCAAGGTATCGGCGCCCGGCGGGGTCTGCGTCGTCGCCTCCGCGACGGTCAGTAGCGCTCAGGTTGCCGGCCGCGCATCCGTCGCCCACCTGATAGCGGTAGGTCGTCAACGCCGTCAACCCGCTTGTCGGCATACACCGCCGTTCCCGTCACCGTCGTCACCGGGGCGAAGCGCTGCAGCTCGCCCCGGCAACGCCTTCCACCGTGGTAACCGGTCACCCCGACGTTGTCGGACGATGCCGTCCAGGGAAACTGGTTCTTGGTCACCAGTTAGGGCACTCGTTGCCGTCGTCGGGAAACCGCTCAGGGCCGTTGGTGCCGGGTCGGTGTCACGCTGCCGTCGTTGTTGCAGCGGCACTCCGGGATAGTAGCCGACTCAGGTTCCCGGCCGCATCCGTCGCCGCACGCGTAAAGCGGTAGGTCGTCGACGCCGTCGAGCCCGCTGTCGGCATAGGCCGTTCCCGTCGCCGTCGTGACCAGGGCGAAGTTGCTGCAGCTCGCCCCTTGGCAACGCTCCACCTGGTAACCGGTCACCCCGACGTTGTCGGTCGATGCCGTCAAAAACAGGCAAGATCGATCACCGTTAGGGCAGTCGTAGCCGGAACGGTTGCCGTCTGTAGGCCGCTTGGAGCAGTAAGCGTTGGCGCCTCGGACACATTTGTCACCGCCAGCGCCCAGGAAAGGGTCTTGGTTCCTGCCGTCGAGAACGTGTAGGCTGTTTGTGCCACTGTCGACTAACCTCGACCGCGCGGCTCTTGATGTTGTCCGCCGATGCCTGTGACGTCGGTGTCCAAGTGTAACTCCAGCTCGGCGCGGCCATCGGCCGGATGCCAGGTCGCACCGCCATCGACCGAGACCTCGACACCGCCGACCACGCCGCCACCGGCGTCCGTCGCGGTCCCGGTGATCGTGACCGGGCTACCCTCTGGCAGGTCCGCCCCGGTGCCGGCGAGGTGATCGCCGAAGCTGGGTGCCGTCGCATCGGTCGAGGCCGTCGCCGGCACCAGTCCGGTCTGTAACGTGGCCGGCTGGGCTGCCATGTCGGCGAAAAGATTGACCGTCGCCTGCTGCATGCGCACGTCTACCGGTGTACCGGCGCGATCGTGATTCGCGTCCAGGCCCCAGGGCCACTGGATGGTACCCGATCCGAACACCAGTGCGCCGCTGTTGTGCTTGTACAGCGTGAGGTGATGGGTCGCCGTCCCCGACCCAAAGGTGGACCCGAAATCCACCAATACCGGTGCGCCTGCGACCACGGTGGTCGACATCCGTATCAGGCCGTCCGGCCGGAAGCCGTTGTCCAGGTCTTCGTCCCACTCGTAACCTAAGGTTCCGAATGGCAGGGTCGCCGTTTGTCCCGCCGCCAGACTGGCAATGTCCGTGTTGCGCCAAAAGCGCATCTTGCCGTCTGCCTCAGGCACTTGGATGCTGGTCGTGGCCCCGGCGTTGACTGTGAAGATGGTGCCGGTGAGGGCGTTCTCGGGCTGGCCGCCATCGGCCGGTGGGCTGAAGCGTGGATCGCGCCAGGTACCGGTCCAGATCGGGGGGTCCTCGGGGTCAATGACGGCGTTCGCATGGGTCTCCTTGTAGCAAACCAGGCTCCGATAGGGCGTGCCCGAGCCATCGATGCTGTCTTCCCAGCGGGTCTTCCAAAAGACCTCATTACCGCTGAAGAAGGCCAGATGCACACCTGCATCGCGGGCGGCTTCCACATTGGCGCGCTGTCGCCCCGACCAGTACTCATCGTGGCCGACGGACAGGAACGCATCGTGTTCCGTGATCTCGGCACCGATCCGGTCAGCGTCGACATCGGTGAAGTAGCTGACGTCGTAGCCGTTCGCCTCCAGCCAACGCACCATCGGGTACTCGGCATTGAAGAGCCAATCCTGACCGTTATCGACGGAACGCGTATTAAAAGGTCGATTGTAGCTGACCTTGTAGGCCCCGCCTTGGGCACCGCTGCCCGACGTAGAGGCTGTTGCCGCCGTAGGTGTTGTAGGCATGCCAGGTGGTATCGGCGGTCTGAAAGAGCATGTCCGAACCACCGGCGTCGTCGCGCACGATGAAGACGATGTGGCTGGCCCCGCCTGTGTCCGTGCGCACCGCCTTGGCGAAGTAGATCCCGGATGTCGCGTCGGACGGCACGATCCAGGACGCAGAGACATCCCAGTTGCCGCAGTCGATCAAGGCCGGTACTTGGTTCCTCAATACACGCTAGCTGATTCTGCGGCAAAGTGACCGAGGGCGGCACCGTGTCGACTTTCCGGGCGCCGTCCCCACCGTAGTAGCCCATGCGGTAGATGTCGAGGCGGTAATCGTTGGCGTCGGTGTCGATCTTGAACTCGACGGTGTCACCGAGATCGACGCTGATGTCGGTGGCAAAACCCTGGATCGAGAGATCACCCGCACCGTTGACGTCCCACTCCGAGGGCGGGTTTCCGGCCAGGCAGTTCTCCGCGACGATGGCGTTCCCCGTGGCGCAGGGATCGCTGACCACGGTTGTGAAGGTCCATGTCTTGTCGGACGCCAGCGCATTGCCAGCCAAATCCGTTACACCGGCCGCGCCGCCACGGTGACGGTGTATTGCGCGTTCAGGGACAGTGCCGCGTCGGGTGTCAGGGACGCCGTCCTGGTCGCTGCGTCGTAGGTCACTGTGGCTGGTACCGGTACCGCACACGCCGCCGGCCGGATTGAGCTCGAGCTTGAAAGTCGTAACACTGACCGTGGCCGCATCCATCGGCTCGCTGAAGGTCGCAGTGAGAATTGTTGATATGCCGACGTCGACGGCACCGTCTGGCGGCGACGTTCCCGTCACCGTCGGGGCGGTGGTGTCGGGACCCGTGTTGGTCGTGAAGACCACGTCCACCCAATAATTGTTCGATGCATAGGTCGAACTTGGGAACGTCGGGCTGGCGCTATACGCGTAGACCCCATTGCCGCCAGCTTCACCATCACGCAGCGCGTGGAGGGGCGCATTGTCAACACCCGATGCGGCAAAGTAGTTCACGTCAGCTGAGTATCCCCCCACATCGGTGTGGTAGGAGGCGACGTACAGGGTATCGGCCTGAATCGGCACCGGGGCCGAGAAGTCAACCTGCTGCCAGCCCGAGGCGCTCTCGTTTGTGAAGGTTGCCTGGGCCAGCAATGTGCCGGTACTGCTCCACAGGCTGCCGACATGGGTGCCCGTGTTCTGCGGCCTCTTGTAGAAACGGATGCCGGTGATGTCTCCATCGACGTCGCTGCGGAACTTGACACCCAGCTCGACGGCGCTGGTGTCGGGGTCCGCCAACAGGGTCGGGGTGGCGGTCGCGTCCCACAGACTGCACGGCGTCTCGCATACACCGGTCCCTTCCGGCGCGACGGTAAACGACCAGGTGAAGTCCTGCGCAAGCGCATTACCCGCCAGATCCGTCGCGCCACCCCCCACAACCGCCGCCGAGTAGGTCGCACTCGGCGCCAGTGGGGCGCTCGGCGTCAGCGTCGCGGTCTTGGTGGCCGCATCATAGGTCACTGCAGCAGGCACCAACACGGCGCTAGCGTCACGTAGCTCGAAGGTCGTGTCGTGATCGTCGCCGCATCCATCGCCTCGCTAAAGGTCGCTGTCACCACTGTCCCCACCGCGACATCCGCCGCGCCGTCCACAGGCACAGCCGTGTTCACCGTCGGCGGTGTGGTGTCGGGCCCGGAATCGGTAGTGAAGACCAGGTCGACCCAATAGTTGGTCGCCTGCCAGCTGGAGCTCGGAAATCCGCCGCTACCGTAGGCGTAGACGCCATTGCCTCCGCTCGCTCCATCCTGCAGCAGATGCAGGTGGCCGTTATCGACACCCGCACCGGCGAAGTACTGCACATCGGCCGCATAGTTGCCGTTGGGTGCGTGGTAGGAGGCCACGTAGACCGTGTTGGCGCTAATCGCCACTGGGGCAGGAAAGCTCACCTGCTGCCAGCCAGTGGCGGTTTCGCTGACGAAGGTCGCGCTCGCGAGTAGCGTTCCCGCGCTTGTCCAGAGATTTCCAACGTGGGTGCCGGTGTTGCCGCCACCCTTGTAGAACCTTATCCCGGTGATGAAACCGTCGAGGTCGGACGTGAACTTCACACCCAGCTCTACAGCACTCGGATCGGCAGCGGATGCGGTGATCGGAACATCGGTGTCACTCCAGACGGCGCATGGGCACGTCTGCTCCGCCGCCGTCGTGAACGACCAACTCACATCCCCGGTCAAGGCATTTCCAGCCAGATCCGTGGGCCCGGCGGCGGCTGTGAGAATGGCCGTATACGGCGACAAGGATTCCAGCGGAGCAGATGGCGTAAGCGTCGCTCGGCGGTTCGCTACATCGTAGGTCACCGTTGCTGGAACGGCCATGTTGCTCGCGTCGAGCAACTGGAAGACTGCGCCGTCGATGGTCGCCGGGTCCATCGCCTCGCTGAATGTCGCGTTGACCGGCGCACCGAGGGGCACATCCGTCGCTGAATCGTTCGGGGTAGTTGCCGACACCTGCGGTGGCGTCGTGTCATCCGCCGGATCTGGAGGGGTATCGTTGAAGACCACATCGACCCAGTAGTTGCCGGAATTATAGCTCTGGTTCGGAAACCCTCCAGAACCGTAGCGATAAAGACCATTGCCCCCACTTTCCCCATCCCGGAGGGCATGCAGAGGTACATTGTCGACCCCCGCCGCGGTGAAGAATGCGGAATCGCCCGCATAGCCGCCGTTCGGCGCATGGTAAGACGCCACGTAGACGGTGTCGGCGTTGATCGCCACCGGGGTTAGAAAGTCGACCTGTTGCCAGCCGGAGGCCGTCTCGTTGGTGAAAATCGCGGTCGCGAGGAGGGTGCCGTCTTCGGCCCACAGGTTGCCCACGTGCGTACCCGTGTTTCCGCTCCCCTTGTAGAAGCGAACACCCGTGATGAAACCGTCCACATCGGACCGGAACTTCACCCCGAGCTCGACCGCATTCGGATCTGCGGCGGATGGGGTTGCCGGCGCATCCGAATCGGTCCAGATGCTGCAGGGGCAGTTCAGCGGCGGTTCGGTCGTAAAGCTCCAGGCGACTGGACCTGCGAGGCCGTTGCCGGAGAGGTCGGCGGGGCCCCCGTCTGAGAGGGTCGCGGTGTAGGTCGCATCGGCGTCGAGAGAAGCGGTTGGCGTTAGGGTCGCCGTGCGTGTTACCGCGTTATAGGAGATCGAAGCCGCCACAACGGTCGTGGCCGGCATCGGACCCGACAGCTGAAACGTCGACTCGTTGATCGTTGACACATTCATGGCTTCGCTGAAGGTGGCCGAGACCTGGGCTCCCAGTCCGACATCCAGGGACCCGTCGGCAGGAGACACCGACGTCACCGTCGGCGCAGTCAAGTCATCTCCGTAGGTGACCTCATAGTTTCCGTCTGCCGCCGAGAAACTGGCGTAGTCAAGGCCGGCCCTTGACACCGTAACGAACGGGACGCCGGCTCCGTTGCGCGTGATGCCATTGACGACGCCGGCATCCGTAGACAGCGGCACCAGCGCTTGTAGACCGTTGGCCCCGGTACCCACCGTAATGCCGAAGTTCAACGTCTGCGTCTGGGCATCCCATTCGATGGAATCGAACGACGAGCCGTTGCGCCCGTCCAGCCACTCGAGCATCTGCCGGCTGGTGATGATCGGCACATCGCGGGCAAGCGCGGAGGCGACGACCGCATCGGACTCGGGATCTGCGCGACATCGGTGTGGGCATTGATGGTGTAGGCGCCGTAATAGCCCTCGGCGCCGAGCGCCCGATCCAACAGGGTGTCGATCGTGTACGGGTACTGCTGCCCTGACTCGTCAGTCATCTGACTGGCTGCTTGGTAGACGTCGATCAGGGTGCCATCGAGGTCCGAGAACCGCATCGGCATGCCGGAGCCATTGAAGAAACCGGCGCGGTTGAGCACCCAACTGGGGGGCCAGAAATAATAGCTGGTGTCGAGACGCACCCCATGGTTCAGCTGAACCTTCGCGCCGGTGACCCAATCCGTCCAGGCGATGCAGTGGTGGCGCTGGGTTGTGGGCGCCGGCGCGCTTGGCCATTGCTGTCCGAACTCGGCGATCTGCTGGGCGTAATAGGTATCCAGTTGGGTTTCCGTAAAGTCAGCACAGTTGGTGTTGACATGGAGCCCGACCTCGAACCCCTGGGCCTCGTAGGCCGCGGCTTGGCGTCCGTCAGCGGCGTGTTTGAATACATGTAGGAGGTACCGCGCACGCACTCCCAATCCGCGACCGAGCACTCCGCCTCGCTGGCGGCCAGGAAATGATCAAAGCGCCCCGCGGTGCCGTTGTTTGCATGGTCGTCACCGGTCATGATGACGACGGCCTTCTCGCCGCGCGGGAAATACCAGAAACGCGGTAACGGCGTCTGGTCCCGGGTCATGTGGACGATCAGGTTGGCGAGCAGACGTTGCTGCTCGTCCGCCTGCGGGATGGCGACCTTGTTCAAATCGACCCAGTCCGCCTGCGGATCGCCGGCCGCATTGCCGTAGTATTTGTCATCGGAACGCTGGGGGGCGAAGCCGTCCCGCTCCTGGTTGGCCCACGCCGGGTTGCCCTGACGGGTGTAGACGACCGAGGTCGCGAGGTCATACGCGAAGGCCGCCGCTTGTCCGCCGTTCGCGCCCAAAGTCGCGGAGCGTTACGGCCGGGTTGGTCGTCGCCGTCGCGGAGTCCGCATAGAGCGTCGCAACCTCGGTGGCACCGTTGAGATCGTAGCGACTGGCGGTACCGTGGAACTGCATGGTCTGCGCAACAATGCCGTTGCCGGGGAGGCGCCGACGTATCGACCAGGATATAGCCTTCCGGAGAGCGTGGCTGCCCGGTCGCAGTCAAGCCCAGCAGTCCGCTGAGCTGGGGGTCGGGACGCATTGCGATCAGATTGCCGCCCGCATTGACCCAGCGGGTGAACATGGTGACCTGGCCGGCCGACAGGGATATTTCCGCGAGGATCACCAAGTCGTAGGCAGCGAGTGCCGGCGCAGTAACCGAATCGACGGTGGCCACCGAGAAGGCATTGAAGCCCTCGGTCCTCAGGATCTCCGCATAGTATTTGCCGAACAGCGGGAAGAGGCGGAGTCGATGACCAGAATCGGCCCGCCCGGACCTTGATCCGGGTCCGGCAGTGCCTGCGCATTCGCGGCAGGCACCAGCCAGTCCAAGAAGCGACCGGCGAGATCGGCCAGGAGGTTGCCGGACAAGCGATTCGCGCCGCGCCCGGCGATCCCGTCGATAGTCGCAGGCGTCAGCCCGTCACCCCGCGCGTACAGATGGCCAGGCATCTCGAGCACATGGCTTACCTTATCCCGAGACGCCGGCTTGTTGACTTTTTTGTTCTTTTTTTGTCGGTACGCCTTCTTCCTGGGCCGGGGCTCCGGCTTGATGACTTTCTTTCTCTGTTTGCTCTCGACGTTCCACACCGAAATGGTTCCATCTTCCGCTCCGGCCAGTAAACGCCCGTTGCGACGAAAGGCGAGCGAGTTGACGTAGCTCGTGCCTCCGCTGAGGATCTTGACCGGCTTTCCGCCGGCCTGGATATCCCAGACAAAGATGCGCGCATCCTGCCCCGCACTGACGAGAGTCTTCTTGTTGGGGCTGATGGCGATCGTACTAACCGGCGTCCCCTGTCGAAGTTCCTGCAACTGGCGCCCGGTATTCGTGTCCCAGATCTTCACCGTGCCGTCCGAGCTGCCGCTGGCCAACATCTTTCCATTGCGGCTGTATAAGAGTGTGTTGACGGCATCCGAATGACCGAGCAATGCGTCGACGAGCTTGCCGCTCTTGACATCCCACCGAAGGATGCGCTGATCCGCCCCCGCGCTGGCCAGCTCTTTCCCGTTCGGCTTGAATGCGAGCGCGTTGACGAAGTCCTGGTGGCCCAGGCGACCGGACAGTATATGCGCGAGCTTTCCCGTCTTCGCGTTCCATAGCATGACCCGCGTTTCCTCGCCGGCGCTGGCGACGTATTGCCCATTGTCGGAGCGCGCAACCGCCCTGATCGGGTGCTCGTGGGCAAGGAGAGTCTGAGTCAGAGCGCCGGTTTTCTTGTTCCAGCGACGAACTTGTGTGTCTCTGCCGACGCTGTACAACTCGTTTCCGTTCGGACTGAAAACGACACTCGTGGCCGCCGCCCCCGCGTGTCCCTCCAGAACCTCTAGCTCTTCATCGGCATCACCCCAGACCCGCACGCTGCTGTCTTCACTAACACTTGCGAACTGGCTGCCATCTGGAGCAACGGCGAGTGCTGTGATGGCTTCGGACTCCGGCTCGACAGCCGTGTCCGTGACAGACTTCGCCTCCCCCGAGGCCATATCACCTGCGCTCTGCCCAGAACCGGTAGCAGCAGAGGCAATCTGGTCGTCGGCAACCTCCTGAGGGGCCGGCTCTGCGAGCGACGGATCCGCCGGGATCCCACTGACGGCGCCCGTCAATGCAGGAATCTGTAACGCATGACGCTCATTTCCGGTCGCAAGGTCCCACACGATAACCTGACCGTCGGTCGCAACGCTTGCGAGCGTTTGCCCGGAGGAACCGAATGCAAGCTCCCTAACGACCTCGGCATGGCCCGCAAGGACCTGAATCAACCTGCCCGATGCCGCCTCCCAGAGCAGGATCTCGGCATTCTCGCCGACGCTGGCGAGCATCTCCCCGTCCGGGCTGAATGCGAGGCCTGTGACCTGGGCGTCCATGCGGGCGGGAAGCACCGCTCGATCCTTGCCGGACGCCGCGTTCCATACCCAGATCCGTCCATCGCTGCCCTCACTGGCAAGTGTCGCCCCGTCCGGGCTGAACCTCAGCTCCTTGATGAGATCTTCATGGCCCGTCAGGGACTTCTTAAGCTCGAAGCGTTCGTTCCAGAGGGAGATGTTGGTGTCTTGATCCGCTGCGGCCAGAGTCGTGCCAACGGGACTGAAGGCGAGGCCTGTTATGGCAGAGCCGAAGGGGCTGGTCAGCGTCAGGTATTCCTCTCCGGAGGAGACGTTCCACACCTTGATCTCGGATCCTTCGCCGAAGCTCGTCAGGAATTGCCCGTCCGCGCTGAAGGCGATCCCTTCGACCGCATAGGGGCTGTAAATAAAGGATCTGGCGGCTCCGGTATCAAGGTCCCATACGGCGATTTTCTCGTTGTCCGCGACGACTGCGAGCGCTTCGCCGCCCGGGCTGAACGCAAGCCGATCCACGACCTCGAAACGTGGGTCTTCCAGCGTCTCAAGCTCGACTCCAGCCGCCACGTCCCATAGTGTCGTTACCCCATCCCTCGCGCTCGCCAGTATCTTGCCGTCATAGCGGATGGCGAGAGCAACGCCGCTCCCGAGGGAATCACCAAGGATCGGGTGCTCCTGGCCTGAATCCAAGTCGAGAACGGTGATCCAACCATTCTGACCCTCACTCGCCAGCGTGCTGCCGTCTTGACTGAGGACAAGCGGCGCCTCCCATACGTCGGGCATGCCCGCGTACGCAGTCTCGGCGGGGACGCCACCGGGGATGAACGCTAGCGAACCGAGAAGCGACAGCGAGAAAAATGTTGCGAATCCGATCAACGGGATTTTCGATACTCCGAACGTCATACTCAATAAAACATGGTCGTTCCAAGGTCCATCGACCATGGGAATCGATACGGGGAAGAACTCGCAGAAGTGGCTAGATGTCCCCCCGAGGATCCGGACGGCCGACACGCCCCCGGAAAAAACCGGGAGAGCGCGCCCGAACAGACACAAGAGCGACGGGAAAAAGCCGAAGGGACAAGCAGGGGGAAACCAGGGGAGGAAAGGACGGAAAAAAGAAAACGGAAGAAGACGCCGGAGCCATAAATTGTCGAGGGGTAAAATATGAGTACTTCAGGGAAGGAGAATAGGGGAGGGGGGGGATGGGAGGAGGGGGAGATGGGAGAAGTGCCTATCCGGTTGACCCCTAAGGCCCGCGCCGCCATACTTTCCGGGCTCGTCGCGCGCATGGCGCGGTCGGATTTGAGGCTCAGCCGATGGTCCCCCCTTCTGACTACACCACTCCGAAGTCTCTCCCGGACTTCCAACGGATCTTCCCGAACGATGAGGCGTGCATCGCCTACTTGTTCGCCAACCACTTCCCGCACGGCTTCATCTGCCCGACGTGCGGCGACACGCAGGAGCCCTACCGCTTCGCGGCACGGCCCACTACTCGTCGGTGCCGCGCGAACCAACGCCACGAGGTGTCGTTGACGGCGAACACCGTCATGCACCGGACGAAGGTTCCCATCCGCACCTGGTTCTACGCGGCGTTCCTCGTCACGAGCCTCACGCCAGGCATGAGTGCGCTTCAGCTCCAGAAAATGCTCGGGATCAAGCGGTACGAGACGGCTTTCAACATGCTCCATAAGCTCCGGGCAGCGATGGTCCGACCGGGGCGCGAGTCCACGGGGCAGCAGCATCCCGTCGAGGTGGACGAGACGCTCGTTGGGGGCGCCACGCAGGGCGAAGGGCGCGGGCGACACCACAAGACGCTGGTAGTCGGCGCGGTTGAGGTGATGGCTCGGACCGACGTGAAGTGGGCAGGCCGCGATCCGAACGTTCCGCGCGGCCAACATCGCGGCGGGCACGGGCGCGGTGTTGTGGCGGGCCGTTTGCGGTTTCAAGTCGTGCCCGACCGCAAGCAGGAAACGCTGGTGCCGTTCGTCCAAGCGAACATCGCGCCAGGCGCAGAGGTGCGGACGGACGGCTGGATCGGATACGCCCCTCTGGCCTCGCTCGGCTACCGCCACATGCCCGTCGCCGTTCGGGGCGACCACGCCAAGACAGATGTGCATCTCCCGATGATTCACCTCGCATTCAGCAACCTGGACGCATGGCTGCTCGGGACCCACCATGGCGTCTCGCCGCAACACCTCCAGGCGTACCTCAACGAGTACGTTTTTCGCTTCAACCGGAGGTTCTGGCCAATGGCCGCCTTCGACTCCGTCCTGGGACTGGCGTTGCGCCGACGGGGCCCCACCTACTCGGATCTGTATGGCGGAGAGTGGCAGCACCCAGGCGGCTGCGTGGCATGAGCACGCGCAGGCAGGCTCTTAGGGGTTAACCGGATAGGCATGGATGGATCGACCGCAAGCGCTACGTACTTGCGACGGGTCTTTTGGTGTTTGCCGCGTTCGATGCCAGCGCCGGGCGGCGGTACGCTCCTTGCGCCGGTGCCCCCATCATGGCGCCGGCAACTCCAGCTGCAGCAGGTACTGAACCAATTGGTCGAGCTCCGCCGCAGAGGCCCCAGATACGTCTCCGTGCAGGCCATCCGGGTTCGCCGTGGTGAGGACGTCGTGTAGGGTTAGCGCCGATCCGTCGTGCAAGTAGGGACCCGTATGCCACAGCCCCGGCAGCATCGGCGTGTCTACGCCGTCGAACGGACCCCCGATCCGGTCGCCAGACGATGGCTTGATAGTCCCGACGTCGTGGCGCAGGCCCGACGGACTGTCGCTGAAGCGTGGTCCGTTGTGACAGACATCGCAGCCCAGGGTCGTGAAGATCGCGGCGCCTGCCTCCGCGTCGAGCGTCATCGCGCCGTCGGGCTGCCGATGAGGGCTACGGCTCGTGCCGACGAGCGAGGTCACATACGCGGCCAAGGCGTCGAGATCCTCGCTGAGACCAGCCTTCGAGTCGCCGAGGGGATCGGAGATGGTGCCGGAAAAGTAGTCCGCGTCGTTCATGAAACCGGCTCCCCCAAACGTGTTGCGGATATCGTTTTCAAAGTCTTGGACCTCGTCGAAGTTGCCGCTCCAGTGCAGCGGCGCCCCTGCGTCGCCTCCTTGCCCTTTGAGCGAGATGGTATTGCGTAGCCCCTCGCCGCGGCCCGTGAAGTCCCAGACACGCCCATCATGCCCCCCGTCCAAATGACATGTTGCACAGCTCAAGTATCCATCTCGATTCATCCGCGGGTCAGCCGCATCGTAAAAGATCTGTTTGCCGCGCAAAACGTCCGGGCTGAGCCCTTCTTGCGATACGGTCTGTATCTGTGTCACTCGCGGCAGGTCCGACGCGCCCTGTGCCAATAAGCCAAAGGCATCAAACACGGTTACCGATCGGCTCATCAGGTCCTTGGTAAAAACGCGCGAACTAACTGGATCGATCACAATACCCTGCGGAGCCAATCCGGTACTAGCGCGGGTGATTTCGTTCCCTTGTAAATCAAGTACGATAAGCAAGTTATTACCTTGAATCGTTACGAACACCCGGTCACCCGCTTCGCTAAACGCGATTGCCGACGGTTGACTAACATTGTCAATATCAAGCCGCCGGTTCAGCTCTTCCTCATTTCGCGCCAAGTCCAATGAACCGACCAGCGCTCGTACCGTCGTTTCAAAGGTCAAAGGGTTGCCATCGCGATAGCCACCACGCAGGATGTTGTCTTTCTTGGCGGTTATCCATGCCTCTCCGATCCATGGATTGATAGCGATCCCAACGAGGTAGTTCGGCAATCCACGTGCCCCCAGTGACCCATCCTCGGAGTCAGTGTCCACCGGCAAATCAATCGTTGGACCTGCTATGAAGTCGCCTAGATCTACGGACCAGACAGTGGCGCCTTGATCGGCCGATATAAAACGTGTCACGAGCAGCCGTGTACCATCACCGGTCACGGCGAGAGCGCGCGGCGTCGGTCCGATGTCCAGTGTGTCGACGATTGTGAGCGAAGGCGCGTCGAACTTCTGGATCGTACCGCTTCCCTCGTTGGCGATATAACCGGTCGCGCCGTTGGGCTCGAACACGATGCTTACTGGAGCCGACCCCTGGGCCAATTGAAGCACTTGTACGACCGCACCGGTGTCCGCATCGAGCACCCAAACACTATCGTCATCCCGGCACGTCACCCATAGCTGCCCCGCAGCATCAAGCGCAATACTTGCCGGGTGAGCGTCAACGGGGACCTCAAGCTCCAGCAATAGAGTGTCCGCATTGATCGCCGCAACGCTGTCGTTGTCCGGATTGACAACCCATACCCGTCTCGTCGACTCGTCCACCACGATAGGGGTTGAGCGGGTCGGCAGGTTCTGATCAGGAGGCCCCCCGCCATCGAGCGCCGCGACGGGAACCGTCATGTCGCTCTGGATCTCGGTCGATGTCAGCGCCCGGCTGTATATCCTCACCTCATCGATACGGCCGCTGAAGTATTCGCCCCAAACGGCATTGCCACCGATCTGTAACGGTCCGGACGACGTGGCAATAGCGCCCGCTACCGATTGCGTACCGACTTCGACCCCATTCTCGTACAGCCGCAGCACCGCGCCGTCATAGGTCAGGGCCAGGTGCGTCCAGGTGTTCAGCGGCAGTGTATCCGCGCCTTGCACGCTGGTACTGCCGCCGATACTTGCGTAACCTGCCGAACGCGGGGCGTTGTCGTGGGCGTAAAGGGCATAGGCCAGGTCGTTCGAAGCTTCCTTGAGCATCACCGTGCGCCAGCCGCTCAAGGCGGTCGGATAGACCCAGGCCTCGAGGGTCATAGCATCGGTCAGGTCCAGCGCCGCGACGTCGGCCACGGTCACCATGTCGTTGGCCCCATCGAATGCCAGCGCACCGCCAAACCGCCCGTCGGTGACCCAAGTCCCGTCCGAAATCGTGCCCGTGTTGCCGTTGCCCGAGGCATCGGAAACGCTTTGGCCAGCGCCTTCGTCAAAGCTGTAGCCGGCGACCAGATCTGCCGGGACTTGCTGCTGCGTGTTCCAAACCGTTACGGCGATATCGATGGACTCTGTGGTGTTGTTTGCCGCATCACGAGCGATCGCGGTCAGACTGTAAACGCCATTCGGCACGGTGGCCGAGTTCCAGGAAAGGGAGTAAGGCGCAACCATGTCCTCGGCACCCAAAACGGTGCCATCCAGCGCGAACTGAACTCCGGCGACGCCCACGTCATCATTTGCTGCGGCCGATACCGAGATGGCTCCCGACACGGATGCGCCGTCCAATGGACTACTGATCGATACAGTGGGTGGAGTCACATCAGGGCTGACCGTTGCGGAAGCCTCGTTCGACGCGAGGCTTTCGTTCCCGGCAATATCAACGGCGATGACCTTAAAGTAAAACGTGCCGGAAGCAAGACCAATGTCGCTGTAAGCCGTGCTCGTCGACTGCCCGACGCGTGTACTCTCGTCCGGCGTGAAGCCAGGTACGGTGGATCGGTGCACTCTGTAGCTCGCCACGCTGCTATTATCGGTTGCAGTTTGCCAGGTCAGGCTCACAGCGCCTGTAGACCCCGACGCTGTCAGGTTTGACGGGCTCGTTGGCGGCTCGGTATCTTCGTAAGGCGCAGGAAAACGTACAAACTCAGCGATCGACGGGACGCCGTCGCTGTTGACGACGAAGAGCATGTAATACCCCGGCGGGGCCAGGTTGGGATTGGGGGGGGCCTCAACCTCGAGTTCCCCGCCCGTCCCCTGGCTGAAAGAGAGGGGAACGAAGCGCTGCTCCTGGTCGAAATTGTGCGTCGCCGCACCGGGGCGGATCAAGTTTACGGCGCTGATGTCGACGGCATCAGGTGTCTCAACGGTGAAACTCGATCCGTATTCGAGCTGCGTCGTTACCGATGTGATGCTGGGTCGCGACCCCCTGAACAAATAGGGTGGCGAGTAAATTTCCAAATTTAGCCTATCAATAGCACCGCCTATGTTGCCAGAACCCGAAACGGCCACCCGGCCATCCGGTAATAGCACCGCCGTGGAGTGATAAATCCTCGGGGTTTCCATCGGTGCCATCGCACCCAACCTCGGTATCGGGGACCAGAGCCTCCGCTTCGAGCACCGCGGGCACTGGTCGATTTCGCTCTTCCGCCGGACCCCGACGTCACCAATACCGTCCGTCGGGCAAGTCGTCAGTTGTGGAAGGTTCGCGGGAACTCCATCGGTGCCGTTTCCCGCCACATTGGCGTTGCACCGCTCATATCCAGCACGTGGGTCGAGTCTGAGGAGAGGGCTGAAGGCGTGGCCCCGTCATTTGAACTACTACCCGATTTCATAATCCGTCCTGGCCGATACATGACCGCGCTGCCACCATCGACAATCCTAGAGTCAACGACGCTCCACTGCTGCGCGTCTATGTCAAGAACCTGTGTGTTTGTCGGATGCTCGGTCGAGCCGGTTTGCAGCAATCTTCCGTCAGGAAGCAGGAACATCATGGGGTACTGCGGCACAGATAGCCTCGCGTCCTGCAGTTGAGTCCAGGTGTTGGTAACCGGATCATAAACCTCAGGGATTTCAACGAACTCGCTTTCACTTTCCTCCGAGCCCGAAGTAATAATTGCGCGACCATCGCCAAGCATTGTCAGGGTCGGATACCATCGCCTATATGACAAGGATGGCAAGGAGGTCCAGGCCTCGGTGACGGGATCGAAAACATTCGAATCGGGAATGCCGAGAAAGCCGCCGTCTTTGTCGTGGCCCCCCGCGACGAGAAGACCTCCGTCAGCCAGAGCAACATGTGCCGAGCAGAAAATATTCGAGAACGGATTCGGAGCTGGCGTTATCTCGTTCGTGGCTGGATCCCACAGCTCACCATAGTTCGGTGCGGTAGCGAAGTCGCCCGCCCAAAACATGAGCTTTCCGGTATGCAGTTGAATGAGATTGACGGCTACCGTTGGCAGATCCACCGGTGTGGACCAAGCACCGATCTCCTCGGCTTGAGGGACATCGACCGTGAAGCTGAGCTGCACCGCATCGGACCCGTCGATCTTCGAGTGATCGGCCCTGACCAGGAAACCGTCGAGGGTATGGACACCGGGAGCTACGTCGGTCAGTTGAAATTGCCCATCGGCCAACGTCGTGTCCATGATGTCCGGACCGTCGTCGAGCCGGAAATGAACATGGCTCACCTCAGTCAGATCACCGTCGGTCGTATACCGAATGTCCACCGTTGATCCGCCTACGGTCGAGCCATCCTGGGGCGAGTTGATGGTCAGGGTAGGAGCTGCCGGCGTGGCGGTGACGGTAAAGCTGATCTGTGCGGCATCGGACCCGTCGATTTTGGAGTGATCGGTCCTGACCAGAAAGCCGTCGAGGGTGTGGACGCCCGGCGCGACGTCCGTCAGTTGAAATTGCCCGTCGGCCAACGTCATGTCCATGATGTCCGGACCGCCGTCGAGCCGGAAATGAACATGGCCCACATCCGTCAGATCACCGTCGGTCGTATACTGAATGCTCACCGTTGATCCGCCTGCGGTCGAGCCATCCTGGGGCGAGTTGATGGTCAGGGTCGGAGCTGCCGGCGTGGCGGCGACGGTAAAGCTGATCTGTGCGGCATCGGACCCGTCGATTCTGGAGTGATCGGCCCTGACCAGGAAGCCGTCGAGGGTGTGGACGCCCGGAGCAACGTCGGTGAGTTGGAATTGCCCGTCGGCCAGCGTGGTGTCCATGATGTCCGGACCGTCGTCGAGCCGGAAATGAACATGACTCACATCCGTGAGATCCCCGGACACGGTGTATTGTATGTCGACCGTTGGACCCGCCAAAGAGGAGCCGTTCTCGGGCAAGGTGACTGACAGCTTCGGACCGGAGGAACCGATAGCCTGGGTCATATCGCTCTGGATCTCGGTCGATGTCAGCGCCCGGCTGTACAGCCTCACCTCATCGATACGGCCGCTGAAGTATTCGCCCCAAACGGCGTTGCCGCCGATCTGTAGCGGTCCGGACGAGGTGGCAATAGCGCCCGCTACCGATTGCGTACCGACTTCGACCCCATTCTCGTACAGCCGCAGTACCGCGCCGTCATAGGTCAGGGCCAGGTGCGTCCAGGTGTTCAGCGGCAGCGCATCCGGGCCTTGCACATTGGTACTGCCGCCGATCCGTGCATAGCCTGCCGAACGCGGGGCATTGTCGTGGGCGTAAAGGGCATAGGCCAGGTCGTTCGAAGCTTCCTTCAGCAACACCGTGCGCCAACCGCTCAGCACCGTCGGGTAAACCCACGCTTCCAACGTCATGCCTGCGGTCAAGTCGAGGGAAAGCGCATCCGGGATCGTCACCACGTCGTTGGAGCCGCTGAAAGACAGCGCGCTGCCAAAGCGACCGTTCGCATCCCAGGTTGCGCCGGAGATCGCGCCGGCCCCCTCCCACCGAGGTAGCCTGGTCCGCACGGAACGAGCGCCCACAACTCCGCCGATAGTCCCACAGCCAACTAACGGGGACAATTCCCCCGCTTAACTCCCGGCAAGACCATTGTCTGGCGTCCGGGAAGCTCCAAATAGGGCGTTTTTTTTCCTGCGAAAGAGCCTTCGATACCGCTTTCTGCAGGAACGCGGCCTGGATTTTCTCAGAATCGCCGCGGATCAGCCGCCAGAAATATGTTCGTGCGTCGGAACTGCTAGGATATGGCACGCTGGCGGCGTAACGCATAGGCTCGAAGCTCGATAAGGCTGTGCGGAGCGACTAAGGCTTTCAGCCCAAGGAGTTTAGTGCATAGTCAGATTCCGACGTGAGTATCGTTTTTGGCAGGTTTTTTTTTGTAGCATCTAAAACGATGCCTTTATGGGCACCCAGATAGTGTCTCCTCTAAGCGACAGACGAAGGAGATTGCATCCGTGGCGCCCGTGCTGACTGGGATTCATCAGCGCAACCGGGCTATTGGCGGCGAACTAGCCGGCAGATTCGGCGGTGACGTGGGGCGCCGTTAACCAGGGCTGCTGCGGTAAATTGCGCGAACCAAAGAGTCGGTGATATACATGGACTCGATCAACCGCGATTACGCAGATCCGGGGGCTTTTCTCCCGAGGCATGAGGATCATTCAAATTTCGACCAACGCTGCCGATCAGTGCCGCTTTGCGGCGCAACCTTCACTGAAGCGACCCTCGTCAATCCGGCTGCCAGTCCGAATTTTCTCTATGGCCTTTATTCTCAGACATACATTTAGTGCAAGATGGATCGACCGCAAGTGCTACGTATTCGCGACGAGTCTTTTGGTGTTTGCCGCATTCGATGCCAGCGCCGGGCACTTTGAACGAGTATTCGCGTCCGAAGACGGCGCGACGCTGGCCCGTTGGGGGCAAAAATACGAGCACGGGCGGGGGGGGGTTCGGGCCAATATCGCTCGCGCAAACCGGCTCTACTGCAAAGCAGCAATGAAAGGGCAGACAACGGCTCAGTACCGCATAGGCTGGAGCTATGCGCACGGACGCGGCGTCAAGCGCGACGACGCTCTCGCTGTTGCTTGGTTCAAGAAAGCTGCGAAGCAGAATCACATCCAATCGCGGAACATGCTGAAATTGGTCCGCGCCAAGGCAAAACGACGCGCCACGTGCGCGCTGGGTGGAACGACCGCGCGCAATTCATCGCCACACGCCGCCAAACCAGAGGTTACGCGACTGGTTCGCAACCTCGCTCCGCGGTACGATCTGGACCCCGAGTTAGTGCTCGCGGTCGTTGAGGCCGAGTCGAACTTCAATCCTAAGGCACTCTCTCCGAAAAATGCTCAGGGCCTCATGCAACTGATTCCTGAAACCGCCGCGAGGTTCGACGTTATCGATGTGTGGGACCCGGCGCAAAACCTTCAAGGCGGCATGGCCTACCTGCGTTGGTTGTTAGACCACTTCCAGGGCGATGTGAAGCTGGCCCTGGCAGGCTACAACGCTGGTGAAGGGTCCGTCCTTCGCTACGGAGGCATTCCTCCGTATGGTGAAACCCAGGCTTACGTTAAAAGAATCTCCCGCATTCTTGGCTTATAGCACGTGCTTTTCGTTATTTTTGGCGTCAATTCATATCGGCCGTACGATGCTCTATGATTTTATTATTATCGGAGGTGGGATTGTTGGCGTCTCGACTGCTTGGCAATTGCAGCGACGTCAACCCACTGCGAACATCCTTTTGGTGGATAAGGAAAGCAGTTATGCAGCGCATCAAACTGGTCACAACAGCGGGGTAATTCACGCCGGGGTCTATTACGCGCCAGGAAGCCTGAAAGCCAGCTTTTGTAAGGCAGGCGCGAAAGCTACGAAAAACTTCTGTAACGAGAACGGCATTCCTTACGATCAGTGCGGGAAATTGTTGGTGGCCACCACAGAGCTTGAATCTGAGCGTATGGATGCCCTGTATGAACGCTGCTTAGAAAACGAGCTGGATGTTGAATGGATAACCCGTGAGCAACTAAGCGAGATCGAGCCTAGCGTTGTGGGTCTGGGGGCGATTCATTCTAAATCGACCGCCATCGTTGATTTCAAGCAAGTATGTATAGGCATGGCGCACAGGTTTCTTGAAATCGGCGGTGAAACGCGCCTCGACGCCGAGGTGATCGATCTTCATGAGGACTCTGACTCTGTGATCGTGACGACTAACCAGGGTGAATTGCGCGCGCGTTTCCTGATTGCTTGCAGCGGACTAGCGGCCGATCGGATTGTCAACATGATCGGCATTGAAACCAGCTTTCAGATTATTCCATTTCGAGGGGAGTACTATCGACTGCCTGAGAATAGGAAAGACATTGTTAAGCATCTGATTTACCCGATTCCCGATCCGGAACTTCCCTTCCTTGGAGTACACCTTACACGCATGATTGACGGTACAGTAACCGTCGGCCCGAATGCCGTACAAGGCTGGAAGAGAGAGGGCTACGGCAAGGTGAACTTGAGCGCACGAGATATGTGGGAAATGTTTCGTTTTTCCGGATTTTGGAATGTTCTTTTGTCTCATTGGGACACGGGGATTCGAGAATTCATCGATTCGGTGTGGAAGCCCGGTTATCTCAAGCGTGTGCAGAAATATTGCCCGCAGCTGACCTTGTCGGATTTACAGCCCTATCCAGCGGGCGTTCGCGCCCAAGCCGTGTTGAAAGACGGAACGCTCGTGCACGACTTCCTTTTTGCCGAGAGCGCACGATCGCTGCACGTATGCAATGCGCCTTCCCCAGCGGCTACATCAGCGATACCGATCGGACACTACATTTGCGACAGGGTAACATCAAAGCTTGGGTAGCTTGAGATCTGGGATAGGGCACGTAGGGACAACGTGACTCACTTGGTCCAGGACGTTTAACCGCCAATACGGCGAACAAATAGTACACTGCGGCGGAAGGCCGAATGCTATTGATCAGGCTGCGAGCGGCTTCGCCTGATAGGTCCAGCGAAAGGGCTTTGCCATTGTGCGGTCTAAAGTATTCGATGAAGGCATTGAGCTTGGCGAGCAGGTCGTCGGTGGAGGTGAAGTTACCGCGACGGATCACTTTTCCCGCCAGGATCGAGAACCAGATTTCGATTTGGCTTAACCATGAGCGATGTTTTGGCGTGTAGTGGAACACGATGCGATGAGGTGGGTCGGAGTTATGCGCAAATCTGGTGTATGAGCATCTGCTGATCAGGCGGCGACCCTGCTGTCCTTCATCTGTTCTGCGCTGACACCGTCGATAAACTTCACCCCGTCGATCACGTCGGCCAGGTGCTTGTAGCCACCTGGGCGTACAACGCGGTGGTCTCCAGCTTCTTGTGCCCGAGCAGCACCTGAATGACACGGATGTCCTCTTTGTGCTCCAGCAGATGGGTGGCGAAGCTGTGCCGGTAATTCCGAACTCGGCATTACCGGCATAATCCCGAGTCCCCAATAATGCCGAGCGACTGCTCGGTCGTGTAGTAACTTCTAAGATTTTCCGCCGGTTGCATGTCGCGCGAAGCTTGTCCGCTCGGCATTCTTCGGCTTGTTTCCTCCGGGGGGTCATCCGACCGACCATTGAGGAGACAACCATGATCGAGCACTTTTTCCCCAATCCGGTGGTTTTGGTGCGGCTGCACGCCGGTCCGTTGGGCGCCTATATCGACGCATTCGCCCAGGAATTGTCGGAACGCGGGTATGCCGTTTGGACGGCGCAATACGCGATGCGGTTGCTTGCGACATCGGGCACCTGGCTCGTGCACAAAGACCTTGCGATAACCGATCTGGACGAGACGAGGTCCGAAGCCTTTCCCCTTTGTCGATATCGGCAGTTTCGTCCGCACCGCGACGATCGAGGGGTGCTCGCGCTGGTGCTGGCGTATCTGCGAAAAAGGGGCGTGGTCGCCTCGGCGATCAAGCCCCGGGCGGCCAATGAGGGGTCGCCTATTCGCGAGTCATTTCGCCGGCATCTGATCGGCCAGCGTAATCTGGCGCCCTCCACCGTGCGGACCTACCTGGATACGGTCGGGCGTTTCCTCGACTGGCGTTTCGGCGCGCAGTTACTCGAGGCTCGGCGCGCTCCGCGCTCAAGACGTGACCGGCTTCATGCTGGAGCAGGCGCGCCGCTAGAGCGCCGCCCATACCCAACTGATCGCTTCCGGGCTGCGGGGATTTCTCCGGTTTCTGCTCCAGAATGGGAGCATCGCCAGGGATCTGGCCCAGTATGTACCGGCGCCGGCACGTCGGCAGCTATCTGGCTTGCCAAAGTTCATGCCCGCCGAGGACGTCGAGCGTTTGTTGCAGTCCATCGATCAGGATCATCCGCAAGGCCGGCGCGATTACGCCATTGTGTTGCTCCTGGCTCGTCTGGGCCTGCGCGCCGGGGAGGTGGCCGCCATGCGCCTGGAAGACCTGGATTGGGACGCCGGGGAGTTGGTCGTCCACGGTAAGGGAGGCGGTGTCGAAAGACTGCCCTTGCCGTGGGACGTGGGCGAAGCCCTCAGCGGTTACCTGCACGATGCCCGACCGCCATGCTCCATGCGACCGGGAGCTTGCGCGGCTGATGCACGTGGCTCATCTTCGCCATTCGCTCGCCACGCCCGAGGGTCACCTCGAAAAAGAACCGCAGCGCCGTCACCGCCGCGTTCAGGCTCGTTCTGGAGACACCGGTTTCGGACAAGTGCAGTTGATAGCGACGCAGGTCCTCCGCCGTGGCCGTATCCGGGGAACGTCCAAGAAAGCTGATGAGGTTCTTCACCCAGCGGATATACCCGCTCTGTGTCTTCTCCGAGAGCTTGCGCAGGCGCATGTCCTCAATCATGCGCTGACGAAACGGGCTGATCGGTTTATGCTCGATACTCATGGGTCTGCTCCTGTCTTGAGGTTGAGGGAGTACCGCATCTCAAACCTCTAGACGGGACAGACCCATCCCGCTCATTTTCCCACCTCTGCCGGAGCCTACCTCCCCCTACCGCGGTAGCGTGGCTGCTCATTGGCTGCTCAAAAGATAAGGGCTTGGACGATTGCCGTCTAAGCCATTGTTTTATTGATGCGCCCTGCAGGGCTCGAACCTGCGACCACCTGATTAAAAGTCAGATGCTCTACCAACTGAGCTAAGGGCGCGAAAGTTCTCTGATCGAGCGAATTGCGCAACCGGCGACCGCGAAGACACTCTGAAAAACGACCGCGGTCCGCGGCGCGGCGAGTACGTTGGGCCAACTCGCTCCGCCCGCGCGCAATTATCGTACATTTGACTCTGCCTGTCTGCTCCGAACGTTGACATCGGGGAGGACCAAGCAGAAGATTGCTCACCAAAAAATCCGTGTATCCATCCGTACAAACACACTCGAAAAGCAGTCCGGAGTTCGACTAGCTTACGGATGGCGATGTTCGAGGTTGCCAAGAGCGCATTGTCTGCTGGCAATTTTCGATACGCGTTCGAAAGTGGTTAGGGACTACTGTGGACCGCACCTCTTCGGAAAACGTGGGGCGGCCTCAAGCTTCCAGGCTGATGCAGCGCAACATCGCCCTCAGGCGTTAAGGCGCATAAAATCGGACGTTTCCTTGCTCACCGACAACAGAGTTGCTAGTTTTTCGTTGAGGAATCAGGGAGCTCAGGGAGTAAACTACGAAGGTTGGTTGTCGCCCTGAGCCGACGGGGGGCGGAACCCTCGCAAAAACCAAGAAAGAAATTCCGTCGATGCTCCACAACACCATTCGATTTCTGTCGGGTATGTCATTGACCAAGCCCATCGAGCGCTTTTTAACCGAAGCGTCGCGCCGCAGGGCGCCGGTAATAACTACCCGGTGCTTCGGGTTGGCCTCGCCAATCTGCGTTAGTAGGCCGTACGCGATGTTCGACACGGATGCGCGCGCATCCGAGCGTAACCCATGCCCCAACTGCGAGCAACGAACGACGGCTTCCACAGCGTTTCCGACTCAACCGATTGAAGGCCCATAAAGGCACTTAGAAGGAGAAATACAATGTCCGTAAAGATTCTCATCAAACGACATGTTCCGGAAAGCGTTCATCATGATTTGACCACCCTGCTTCACAAAATGCGCAGCCTCACTCTGAAACAGGCTGGATACATATCAGGCCAGACACTTCAGCGAGCGGACGATCACACGGAGGTCATCGTGGACAGCAACTGGCGCTCCGCCGATGAGTGGAACAACTGGTTTCAAAACCCGGAACGAGTCGCTCTGCAGGCCGAAATCGACAAGCTGCTCGGACAAGAAACCGAGTACGCCATGTACGAATATCTATAAAAGACGATTCCTGTTTTATCCGGATCGAGTCTCAGTCTTCGGACGCTCTCAACGGAAACCTAGTGAGGCGACATACAAAATGCCAACCGACAAACTCGAGCTCCTTAGAGCAAAAAAGGAAAAACTCTCTCTCGGGGGAGGCCAAAAGCGGATAGACAAGCAGCACTCAACGGGAAAGCTTACCGCCCGGGAACGACTCGTGTTGCTGTTCGACGAGCAGACATTCGTCGAGCTGGACGCATTCGTTAAGTTGCGGAGCACCGCCTTCGGCCTCGACAAGCTTGGTCTCGAGGGAGAATCGGTCGTGACCGGCTACGGCCACGTCGATGGCCGGCTCGTCTATGCCTTCTCTCAGGATTTCACCGTTACCGGTGGCGCGTTGGGGGAGATGCACGCGACCAAGATCGTAAAGGCGATGGACGCGGCCGCCAAGGTCGGCGCCCCGCTGGTCGGACTCAACGACTCGGGAGGTGCCCGTATACAAGAGGCAGTCGATTCCCTGTCCGGTTACGGCGACATTTTCTTCCGCAATTCTATCTTCTCCGGCGTCATTCCACAGATCTCCGCGATCATGGGCCCCTGTGCTGGCGGCGCCGTCTACTCGCCAGCACTGACAGACTTCATTTTCATGGTCGACCAGCTCTCTCAAATGTTCATCACCGGTCCCCAGGTTATCAAGACGGTCACCGGGGAGCAGGTGTCGGCGGAGGACCTGGGTGGCGCCATGACCAACAACAGCGTCAGCGGCAACGTCCATTTCATGGCCGAATCGGACCAGCATTGCATCGATGAAGTACGGCGATTGATCAGCTTCCTGCCATCGAACAACTTGGAAAGAGCCCCGGCGGTGGAATGCACCGACGACGTCAACAGGCAAATCCCTGAGCTGAACACCCTGGTCCCGAATGATCCGAACAAGGCCTACGACATCCACGACGTGATTCTGCCCATCGTCGATGACGGCGAGTTCATGGAGTATCAGCCGTACTTCGCCACAAACCTGATCACCGGTTATGCCAGGATCAACGGGCAGTCGGTCGGAATCGTCGCCAACCAGCCCAAGGTCATGGCGGGCTGTCTCGATATCAACGCGGCAGACAAGGCGGCGCGCTTCATCCGGACCTGCGACGCTTTCAACATTCCGCTGCTGACTGTCGTCGATGTACCTGGCTATCTTCCGGGCACCAACCAGGAATACGGCGGCATCATCCGGCACGGCGCAAAGATCCTGTACGCCTACAGCGAAGCAACCGTGCCCAAAGTCACCCTGATCACGAGGAAGGCTTACGGCGGCGCCTACGTCGCCATGTGCTCCAAGTCTTTGGGGGCGGACACAGTTCTGGCTTGGCCGACGGCAGAGATTGCCGTGATGGGCTCCGAGGGCGCGGTAAACATCATCTTCAAGAAGACGATCGAGGAGGCGGAAGACAAGGAGGCCACGAAGAAGAAAATTGTCGAGGAATATGCTGCGGAGTTCGCCACGCCCTACAAGGCGGCCGAGCGGGGTTTCGTCGACGATGTCATCGAGCCCCATACCAGCCGGCAACGGATCGTCGACGCCTTCAACATGCTCGAAGGCAAGCGCGAAAAGCGGCCGGCCAAGAAGCATGGCAACCTGCCTTTGTGATCAGGAGGACGCTCAATGGAAGCCGATCTACTCACAGTTTTCGCCGATCCCTCCACGTTCAAGGACCTCGACGCCACGCAGCGAATATGGGCGGCCCTGATCACGACGGTACTGGGCATGGGAATCACCTTCGTCGTCCTAGTCATTCTGCAGTTCGTCCTAGGCCTGTTCGACAAGCTCGCCGGCCCGGAGCATAAGCCGAAAGCAGCGGCTACCCCGGCGTCGGCGGCAAAAAAGGCTGAGGAAGCGCCCGCGCCCCAAACCGACGACGAGCTCGTGCCGGTCATCGCAGCATCCATTGCGGTGATGCTCCAGACATCGGCAAGCAATATCGTGATCAGAGATATCCAGCGACTGGAGGACAGAACGTCCCCATGGAGCAGGGCCGGAATCGTCGAACAGATGCAGACCAGAGCTTAATTTTTTACAGGGGTAATCAGAAATGAGAATGTTCAAAGTGGTCGTAAACGGCAACGAGTATGAAGTCGCTGTGGAGGAGATCAAGGGCGAGGGCGGGTCGACCCCGGCACCTGCGCCTGCGGCTGCACGACCAGCGGCCTCCCGACCGGCACCCGCGGCGCCGAAACCGGCTGCGAAGCCGTCCGGAGGCGGGGGTGAGGGTACGGTGGTTGCCCAGATGCCGGGCACCATCATCGACATCGACGTAAACGTTGGTGACAGTGTTACCAAGGGCCAGAAGCTCCTCGTGTTGGAGGCGATGAAGATGGAAAACGAAATCGTTGCTCCCCATGACGGTACCGTCAGCGAGGTTTGCGTTACCGCGGGGGCCTTGGTCAATGCCGGAGACGCCTTGGTCGTTCTGGGCTGACAGAGGAATACGCCGCCATGTATGACGCGTTTTTGAACTTTCTCGGCTCAACGGGGTTTGTCGGCCTGACCGACTACCGCATCTTCATCATGATCGCGATCGCCTGCGTTCTGCTGTATCTGGCGATCGTCAAGGGCTTCGAGCCCCTGCTTTTGGTCCCGATTGCGTTCGGTGTTCTCCTGACCAACCTGCCGTTCGCGAACATGATGGCAGCTCCGGTCACGGCGATCGCCCCGCATTCCGGCGACGTACCCTTCGGTGCATCCCTGCTCCATCTCTTTCAGGGGGAAGGGCACGGCGGCGCACATACCGCGTATTTGGTCCATACCGAGGAGGTGGGAGGACTCTTAGCCTATCTGTTCCAAGGTGACCACCTGGGTATCTTCCCGCCGCTGATTTTCATGGGCGTCGGGGCCATGACGGACTTCGGTCCGCTCATCGCAAACCCCAAGTCGCTCCTGCTCGGCGCCGCCGCGCAGTTCGGTATCTTCGCTACCTTCATCGGGGCAGTCGGCACCGGGTTGTTTAACGCCCAGGAGGCGGCATCCGTTGCCATCATCGGCGGCGCGGACGGGCCGACCACGATCTTCCTCACGTCCAAGCTGGCACCCCACCTGTTGGGAGCCACTGCGATCGCGGCATATTCCTATATGGCGCTGGTGCCCATTATCCAACCGCCGATCATGAAGCTGCTCACGACGGAAAAGGAGCGTGTGATCAGGATGGTCCAGCTTCGCACCGTCAGCAAACGCGAGAAGATCCTGTTTCCGATCCTCGTCACCATCATCGTGTCTCTCATCGTGCCGCCGGCAGCGACCCTGGTCGGCATGCTGATGCTGGGCAACTTGTTCCGGGAAAGCGGCGTTGTCGCCAGGCTCGAGGATACGGCGAAGAACGCCCTGATCAATATCATCACCATCTTTCTGGGAATCACCGTTGGAGCAACAGCGACGGCCGAAAAGTTCCTTACCACGCAGACGCTCGCGATCCTGGCCCTGGGAGTCGTTGCCTTTGGTCTCGGGACCGCGACGGGAGTTCTGCTGGCGAAGATAATGAACAAGTTCTCCAGCACGCCGGTCAATCCCCTGATCGGCTCCGCTGGCGTCTCGGCCGTACCCATGGCTGCGCGGGTTTCGCAAACCGTCGGCAGCAAGTATGACCCGACGAACTTTCTCCTGATGCACGCGATGGGCCCCAACGTGGCAGGAGTAATCGGCTCGGCCGTCGCCGCCGGCGTCATGCTCTCCTTGTTCGGCGGCTAACGCTAAGGGCACCCGCCCCTTGATAACGCATGTTGCGACCGGCATAACCATCTGACCAACCGCGACCCTCTCCCGCGAGGGAGAGGGCGCGGGGGGGTGCTCGGCGCAACGAAAAGCAGCGAAAGTAATTCGGAGAATTGAAATGCAGATACTCAAGATCGATCACCTTGGAATTGCCGTCAACAGCATGGAGGACGGCAAGGGCTTCTGGACAGACGTTCTCGGGCTGGAGTTTCAGGGCGACGAAACGGTTGCCGAGCAGAAAGTAAATACGGGTTTCTTTCCCGTCGGTGAGAGCGAGGTCGAGCTCTTGGAATCAACCTCGCCCGATGGTCCAGTCGCGAAGTTCATCGAGAAGAAAGGTACGGGCTTTCAACACGTCGCCTTTCGCGTGGCCAATATCGAGGAGGCCCTTGCGGAGCTGAAGGCGAAGAACATCAAGCTCATCGATCAAGAGCCCCGAATCGGCGCAGGCGGCGCGCGCATTGCGTTTTTACACCCCAAAGCCACTGGCGGAGTCCTGGTCGAGCTATGTGAGCGGTCGTAATACTTCCGGGTCTACGAACAGGATAACAACCGCAAGGACGCGGCCTTTCCTCCCTCTCGCGGGTCCCCGCAACCATAGACGGCCTCGACCAACGCACTCTCTCTTGCCCCGGCCGCGTTCGAAAAATCGCGCTCCATCTCGGAATAATGCAGTCTCCAGAGTCTGTCCGGCTTGGGCGTTCGTAACGAGGGAGCGCGGGACCGAGGCGGATTTTTCTCCCGATTGAGGCGAATAGTGCACCTATTGAACGAAATCGGGCGGAAAATCCGACCGGCGTCCGCGGTTCCGTAGTAGAACAGCCGAAAGCCGGACAGGCTCCTCGTATATCGGTCCAATCCGATCAGCCGCCGTTACCCTCGAACTCGCTGATCAGGCGCTGGACGGCGGCGGTAGGCGGCAAGCGCCCCCAAACGACCTCGTGTTCGATCTCTGCGCGGATACGCTCCACACCCGCATGCTGGAAGAAGCTTGAGCGCAGGTGCTCTTCCACCATCGAATAGACCCAGTCGAGTGTCTGGGCGCGCCGGCGCTTCTCAAGAACTCCGGAATCCGTAGTCTTCTTGCGGAAATCTTCGACCACGCCCCACAGCTCGGGGATGCCTTCTCCGGTGAGTGCAGAGGAGATGTACGCGTGAGTCTCCCAACCCTCTGTCGCCGGGGCCAAATAGTGCAGCGCCCGGTTGTACTCCAGTCTTGCCGCCTTGGCGCGTGGCTTGTTGTCACCGTCGGCCTTGTTGATCAGCAGAGAATCGGCCAGCTCCATGATCCCTTTCTTGATACCCTGCAGCTCATCTCCCGCGCCGGCAAGCATCAACAACAGGAAGAAGTCCACCATGGACCGCACCGTGGTCTCGCTCTGACCGACACCCACCGTCTCGACGAGAATCACGTCGAAGCCCGCAGCCTCGCAGATCAGGATGGTTTCGCGGCTCTTGCGCGTCACCCCGCCCAGGGTCCCCGCGGATGGGGAGGGGCGAATAAATGCCCGCGTATCCTTGGAGAGGTCCTCCATGCGGGTCTTGTCGCCCAATATGCTACCCCCCGTGACCTTGCTGCTGGGATCCACCGCCAGCACCGCCACGCGATGACCTTGGTTACACAGGTATATACCCAAGGCCTCGATAAAGGTGCTCTTACCCACACCGGGTACACCGGTGATTCCAATCCGAATGGACTTCCCTGTCTCGGGAAGTACCCGGCGCAACACCTCCTGGGACATTTCCAGGTGCGCAAGGGCGTTGCTCTCCACCAACGTGATGGCCTGCGCGACCACATTGCGATCGCCCGCGAGGACACCCTCCACGTACTCGTCTACGCTCAGTCGGCGGCGGCGAGGAATCCGGGTCTTGTTGGTCCGGACCTGGCTTCCCGCGGCGCCTCGCATGCCGTCATGCCCGCCTGAGACGCCGTGCATGACTCGACTGGCGAACTCCTCACCTGCGTTTTTCGGTGCCCATTCGGGTTTACCTTTCTTCTTCGACACAACCTCTCCCCGGCCTGGCCGCGATCTACCCCGGATAAGACAAGAATCGCGCCCAAAGGCGCGATTATCCTCCCGCGTTAAGCGGCAAGCCGCTGGTTGAGTTCCTCTAGGACCTTCTGCGCCGCGATGGGCACCACGGTCCCGGGACCGAAGATGGCCGAGGCTCCGCTCTCGTACAGGAACTGGTAGTCCTGCGCGGGTATCACGCCACCGATCACGGCCATAATGTCCTCCCGGTCCAGCTTCTTGAGCTCGTTCACGAGCTGGGGCAGCAGGGTCTTGTGACCCGCCGCCAAGGAGCTCATTCCCACAACGTGAACGTCGTTCTCGACCGCTTGCCGTGCGACTTCTTCGGGTGTCTGGAACAGGGCGCCGATATCCACGTCGAAGCCGAGATCGGCGAACGCGGTCGCGATCACCTTGGCGCCCCGGTCGTGGCCGTCCTGGCCCATCTTGGCCACCAGAATGCGCGGACGGCGGCCCTCGCGCTGCTCAAACTCCTCGGCCATCCTGCGGACCGTAGCGACCTCTTCCTTCTCGCCGAACTCGCTGCTGTAGACGCCGCTGATGGAGCGGATTACCGCTTTGTGGCGGCCGAACACCTTCTCCATGGAGTCGGAGATCTCGCCCAGGCTCGCGCGCCGCCGGGCCGCCTCCACCGAAAGCTCCAGCAGGTTCCCCTTGCCCGTCTCTGCACTTTGGGTCAGGGCGTTCAGCGCGGCTTGCACCTTGGACTCGTCGCGCTCTCCGCGAAGCTTCTTCAGCCTCTGGATCTGGGAATCACGCACCGCGGAGTTGTCGATATCCAAGATCTCCAGCGGATCTTCCTGCGTCAGACGATACTTGTTGAGGCCGACGATAGTCTCTTTCCCGGAGTCGATCTGCGCCTGACGGCGTGCGGCGGCCTCCTCGATGCGCATCTTCGGCAAACCGGTGTCGATGGCCTTGGTCATGCCGCCCAGCTCCTCGATCTCCTGGATATGGTCCCAGGCCTTCTTCACCAGCTCGTCGGTCAGCGCCTCGACGTAATAGGAGCCGCCCCAAGGGTCGACCACCTTGCAGATATTGGTCTCGTCCTGCAGGTAGAGCTGGGTGTTGCGGGCGATGCGCGCCGAAAAGTCCGTGGGCAGCGCGATGGCCTCGTCCAGGGCATTGGTATGCAACGACTGGGTATGCCCCAGGGCCGCCGCCATGGCCTCGATACAGGTACGCGCCACGTTGTTATAGGGATCCTGTTCGGTGAGACTCCAGCCCGATGTCTGCGAATGGGTGCGCAGGGCCATGGACTTGGCGTTCTGCGGATTGAACCCTTGACGATCTTGGCCCACAACAGACGTCCGGCCCGCATCTTCGCCACTTCCATGAAGTAGTTCATGCCGATGGCCCAGAAGAAGGACAAGCGCGGCGCGAAAGTATCGATCGACATGCCGGCGTTGACACCCGTGCGCAGGTACTCCAGACCGTCCGCCAACGTGTAGCCCAGCTCGATATCGGCGGTGGCTCCCGCCTCCTGCATGTGATAGCCGGAGATGCTGATGCTGTTGAAGCGGGGCATCTCCCTGGAGGTATAGGCGAAGATATCCCCGATGATGCGGATGGATGGCGACGGGGGGTAGATGTAGGTGTTGCGCACCATGAACTCTTTCAGAATGTCGTTCTGAATGGTTCCCGTGAGCTGCTCGTGCTTCACTCCCTGCTCTTCGCCAGCCACGATATAAAAGGCCATACAGGGCAACACCGCCCCGTTCATGGTCATGGACACGGACATCTCGTCCAGGGGGATCCCGTCGAACAGGACCTTCATGTCCAGAATTGAGTCAATGGCGACCCCTGCCTTGCCCACGTCGCCCGTTACCCGGGCGTGGTCGGAGTCGTAGCCACGGTGGGTTGCGAGGTCGAAGGCGATTGACAGGCCCTTCTGACCGGCCGCGAGGTTGCGGCGATAAAAGGCGTTACTCTCCTCGGCCGTGGAAAAACCCGCGTACTGACGCACGGTCCAGGGCCGGGTGACGTACATGGTCGGGTAAGGACCGCGCAGGAAGGGCGGAATACCCGCCACATAACCCAGATGGTCCAGACCGGCCAAGTCCGCTTCGGTGTAGAGCGGCTTGACGTCTATGTGCTCCGTGGTCCAAGAGATCATCTCGTCCAGGGATTTCCCGGAGGCCGCCTCCGCGGCGGCTTTCCAATCCTCGAAGCTGTGGGCGGGAGCTCCCACGGCGTAGTCCATGGTGGTGAAGTCTGGTGTCTTGCTCATTATGCGACCCCTATGTTCTTTTGCAGATTATTCAGCAGCTCATAGCAATTCGCACGCACGTGGATGAAGTCATCCACGCCGGCCTGCTTGAAAGCGTCGATGTGATCGCTCGGGTAACCCGCCACCAGCACCGAAGCGTCGGGCTTGGCGTCCTTGATGCCTTTGGCCAGGGGCGGCACCAAGTCGGGGTAGGTCTTGTCGGTGGAGCAAATTACCACCACCGAAGCACCCGAATCCAAGGCGGCCTTGAGTGCCTGATCGGTGTCCTCAAAACCGTCGTTGCCGATCACGTCGAAGGCGCCCACCTCCAGGAACCCGCGGCTGAAGTCGGCCCTCGCCTTGTGCTGGGGGATGGGACCCATGTTGGCGAGAAACACCTTGGGACGAGCCCCGGTCCTCTCGGCATAGGCCTCGGAGCGTCGGCGCAGGTCTTCGAATGCCTCCGCTCCCCGCTCGATCTTGATCGGCTCGATCAGCGGGTCCATCGTCTCGCTGGTACACAATGCACCGCAGAGATCGGCGAGGGTCGCTCCGCCCAAAACCGCGTGCACAGCATTCTCTATCCGAGTCTCGGCAGACGCCTGCGCCAGCTTCTCCAGCGCGCTCTGACGCCATTGCGGGTCTACGCCATCTCGAAAAGCATTCAGCTCCGCCGCCCGCGTCTGCTGGAACGCCGCATGATCGATATCCGTGACCACGAGAGGCTTGTCGGTCGCATTGGGGTACATATTGGTACCGACGAATATGTCGCGGCGTTGCGCATAGGCATTGGCACGCTGAGCGGCGACGGCGGCTACCTGCTCTTGGGGAAAACCCGACATCAATGCCTTCGTCATGCCGCCCTGCTTCTCCACGTCCCGGAACAGATCCCAGGCATTCTTTGCAACCGTGTCGGTCAGGCTCTCCACGTACCAGGATCCACCCGCCGGATCGATAGACCGGGTCATTCCCGCTTCGTCGCGAAGAACGGTATGGGTATTGCGAGCAACCCGGCGCGTAAAGTCGTTCGGCACCCGCGCCACCTCGTCCATGGGGCCTATATGCATGCTGTCGCAGCCGCCCAGGACACCGGAGAATGCCTCGGTCGTGGTACGCAGCATGTTGACGTTGGAATCGTAGAGCGTCTTGTTCCAGGCCGAGGTGCGCGTGTGTATGCGCATCTTCTGCGCCTCCTCGCGGCCCCCGAACTCCGCGACCACCTTTGCCCAGACAATTCGTGCCGCTCTGAGCTTGGCGACCTCCATGAAGACGTTCGAGCCGAGGGAGAACGAGAACAGCATGTGCGAGGCGGCCTGGTCTGGAGAAACGCCCCTTGATTGCATCTCACGCAGATATTCGACGCCGGTCGCAATGGCAAACGCGAGCTCCTGGACCGCATTGCCGCCACCGTCGTGGTAGGGGTGAGCGCCAACCACCACGGTCTGCAGATCCGGTGCATTCGCACTCGCCCAAGCGGTGAGCTGCGCCATGTCATCGTAAGCCCCGCTCATGGCCCGGGGAAGCCTGCCCTCCCGTGCCAACTGCCCCAGGGGATCGCTTCCGATACAACCGCTAAGCTTCTCCTTCGAGCCGGACTGCTTTTCCACGAGGGCCAGCACCATGGAAGCCATCGGTATCCCGGATGCGCCGGCCTGAATAAAGATGGGGGTCTGCGCCAGATCGACCCCTTGCAGCGCCTTGCCCAGGTCATCCAGACAGGAGATGGAAACGCCGCCTTTGCCGACATAGTCGGTCTCCGGCGTATCGGCGTCTTCGCCCAGCATCGTGGCGACGTCCAGACGCATGTTGACGGCCGTTTGACCGCGTTCGAGATCGGCGAGCAGGGCCTTGTTGAACGCTTGCGGCGTAGCCTCGGACAGCTCTTGGCTGACCTCCCACGCGCGGGCCTTGTACCCCAGCGTCTCGGTGCCCCGTACATAAGGCGCGAAGCCCGGCATCGTACCCATATGGGGCACCTTGGCCGTGTCATCGGCCCGATACATGGGCTGAAGATCAATGCCCTCGTGGGTCTTTGTTATCAGCTTTTTCTCGAACGACGCACCTCGCAGGGCCGCCTCTGCAGCCTCGCGCCACTCCTGGTAGCTGGGTATAGAGAATTCTTTGAAGTTAGGGGCATTTTGCTCTTCCCCTGATTGCTGATCGGTGGGTTGGCTCGGCATATTCACTCCTCCCGTGACAGTTTTTCCGCGTGGCTGTATTTTCGAATAGTTATGGGGATATTTGTAGATCCAGTGATTGTACGCTACGCCCTAAGCGGGTTGCCATCCTACATAGAATAAGGTCTTGATCCGTCCCGGGCGTCGCAACGGATTGGCGTGATTTTTCGACCGCCTGAGGCCGCTTGGCGCGGGGACATCGGCATGAGGGTTACCCAGGAATTTCCAGATCACGCGGATAATGACGCGGGTAAGGGATTCGCGCGGCCCTTCGTCTCGCATCTGACAGAAATATCCAAAAGCAGACCAGGCTGGGGTCAGTCTGTCCGCCTGTTGCAGATCGGGCGTCCGCCGGGCCCTATGCCGAACGGACGTGAGCACCGATCATTGAGCCGTGCTCGCTGAGTGCCACCGTCGATATGCCAAGCTGATCCGCGTGGCGGTTGCACACCTCCCGAACGCGTGAGGGGCCATTCTTGATGGCGTAGATCAGGATATTCGTGTCCGGGAGATACTTGAGCATCAGAAGGCTTCGCGCTCCTGATCCGCCGGCTGGTTGCGCTCCGACGTGAAATCGTCGCTAACGCCCGGCCCATCGAAGCAGCCATCCCAACGGTAGCCCTTCGGCGCAATGACTCGCGTGTTGCCAAAGGCTGTCACCTATCTACCGAGGGGCTGTAACAACATTGTGGGCGTGTACATCAGTCCGGAGCAGGTCCGGCTGGCCCAGCCGGTCACGCCGAAAGTAGAGCGTGCAGACTCGATCGCGTTTCTGGAGGAGACCGGCGAACGCGTCGATTTGATCATCTGCATGGACGTGATCGAGCATCTCTGCAAGGAGGAAGCGCTCCGGCTGGGGATCTTCGCCTGGAACCTGATCGAGACCGAAGAGATCGGTCCACGGGTGGTTACGCAAATGTTAATCGCATCTGCCGTGAAGCCGAGATAGAGGTCGCCGGCTTCGCGCATGCCCGATCAAGTGTGCATCGCCCGTTGCTGTGCCGATCGATGCACCAATGGTGCCGGTGTCCGCGCAGCGTTGGGAGTTGCCGCGACCCTGCGGACGACGTTGTGGTAGCGGGGTGCCGAGCGACCCAGTTGTGCTTTGCGCAACTGAAATATCCGCATATACTCTAGCGGGCGCGGAATAGACTTAAACTGCTGTTTATTAGAAGTTGTCGGGAGATCTGTGGGCATGTGATATTTGCCAACCCCATCGAGCCGGACCTAGCCGGGCAAGTCTTCGCACGCCATTTCGACCAGCACATAACCTTGGCAGCCGCCGTTCGAGCGGAACTGGGTGGCGCGGTAACGCAGGCTGCACAAGCCATTGTCTCGGCTTTTCGCGACGAGAGAAAAGTCCTTCTCTGCGGCAACGGGGGCTCCGCCGCGGACGCCCAACATATCGCCGCCGAGCTTACCGGGCGGTATGAGACTCCAGGACGACGGGCGCTTCCTGCGGTGGCGCTGACGACCGATACGTCTGCGTTGACGGCCATCAGCAACGATTTGGGTTATACCGACGTTTTTGCGCGCCAGGTGGAGGCGCTGGGCCAGACGGGGGACGTGCTCGTTGCCATCTCCACCTCTGGCCGCTCGCCAAACGTTTTGCGTGCAGTCGAAGTGGCCAAGGCGCAGGGGCTCCAGACCATAGGCCTGCTCGGTTGCGACGGCGGAGAACTTCTAGAAATCGTGCAAGTGCCGGTCCTCGTTCCCTCCCACCGAACAGCACACATCCAGGAAATGCACATCACCGTCGGCCATGTCCTCTGTGGCCTCGTAGACTCCGCGTTCGCTTGCCAGCAACCGTCGGTATGAAGTTGGCCCTTCCGAACCTGGCCTCAACCACGGTGATGGTCGTCGGGGACGTGATGCTGGACCGTTACTGGCAAGGGACGACGTCTCGCATTTCTCCCGAGGCCCCTGTTCCGATTGTCCACGTTGTCCACGAAGAAGATCGCCCGGGCGGGGCCGCCAACGTAGCGCTAAACATCATCGCGCTCGGGGCGGGCGCGGCCTTGATCGGGGCAACGGGTGACGACGCGAATGCCGACACGCTGCAGACAAAGCTCGAAAGCGTCGGAGTCGATTGCCGTTTTCAACGCGTCCTCGGCGTGCCGACGGTAACGAAGCTCCGCGTGCTGAGCCGTCGTCAACAGCTGATCAGGCTTGATTTCGAGGCGGGATTTCCGCACTTCGACGACCGCCTGCTGCGCCGGCAAGTTGAAGACCTGCTGCCGCGTGTCGGGGCGATGGTCGTGTCCGACTATGGGAAGGGTGCGCTGGTCGAGCTTGGCGCGTTGATCGATGCCGCGCGCGCTGCACAGGTCCCGACGATCGTCGATCCGAAAAACCCCGACTTCTCCGTTTACCGCGGCGCCACCCTCGTCACGCCGAATCTTGCGGAGTTCGAAGCTGCGACAGGCCCCTGCCCGGACGAAGCGACGTTGATCGAACGTGGGTTGGAAATCATCGAGGCGAACCAGCTTGAAGGGATTTTGGTCACGCGGGGAGAGCAGGGAATGACACTTCTGCGCCCGAGTCAGCCGGAGCTGCATCTGCCCGCAAAAGCGCGTGAGGTATACGACGTTACGGGTGCCGGCGACACCGTCGTCGCGACGATCGCCACCGCTCTCGCCGCTGGCTGCGCGCTTCCCGAAGCCGTCGCGATTGCGAACATTGCGGCCGGAATCGTTGTCGCGAAAGTCGGCACCGCAACCTTGAGTATCGCGGAGCTCGCCGCTGGACTGGACGCCGACTCCGGCAGTCAGGGCGGCCTCGTCAATCCGGCACAACTCGCGGTCGCCGTCGAGGCAGCGCGCGCCAACGGCGAGCGAATCGTTATGACCAACGGCTGCTTCGACATCTTACACGCAGGTCATGTCAGTTACCTGCAGCAGGCTCGCGCGCTCGGAGACAGGCTCATCGTTGCTGTCAACGACGACGCCTCCGTGCGCCGCCTCAAAGGGCCTGGGAGACCCATCAACGCATTGGAGCAAAGAATGGCGGTTCTTGCGGCAATGACTGCCGTGGATTGGGTGGTGCCCTTCTCGGACGACACCCCGGAACGGCTCATTTGCGACATTTGCCCCGACGTCCTCGTCAAGGGTGGCGACTACAGCCCGGAGCAGATAGCGGGAGCCCCTTGCGTTAAAGAGGCCGGCGGGCGGGTGACGATCTTGCCGTTTGTTGACGGTTGCTCGACGACCGCCATTCTTGGGGGCGTGCGCGCGGCAAAACAGGCAAGAGACGTAAACGGAAAACCACAGTAATCATAGTCACCGGCGGCGCCGATTTCATTGGAAGCAATATCGTCAGGGCCCTCAACAAGCGAGGTGTCGAAGACATCCTGGTGGTGGACGATCTCACCAAAGGCGAGAAATTCTTCAACTTGGCCGACTACCGAACCGCCGACTTCCTGGACAAGGAGGATTTCATGATGCACAACAACTATCGCTACTCCAAGGAATTGCTCCACTGGTGTCTCGCGCGCCGCGTTCCGTTCCTTTACGCCTCCAGCGCCTCTGTGTACGGCGCCGGCCCCGTATTTACGGAATTACCCCGGCATGAGCGGGTTTTGAACGTATACGGTTATTCGAAGCTTTTTGTTCGATCAAGACGTTCGTCGCGTCCTCTCGCGCTCAAAAAGCCAAATCGTGGGTTTCAGATACTTCAATGTTTACGGACCCCGCGAGCAGCATAAGGGCAGCATGGCCAGCGTTGCATACCACTTTAACAATCAGATTCGCGAGACGGGCCGCGTGCGACTGTTCGAGGGGACGGATGGGTACGACGACGAAGAACAATAGCGTGATTTCATTTACGTTGGCGATGCCGTCAACACCAACCTTTGGTTTCTGAATCGACCGCAACAGTCGGAAATATTCAACCTGGGTACAGGGCGCGCCGAGGCATTTAACGCCGTCGCCCGCGCCGTGATCGCATGGTACGGACATGGCGAAATCGAATACATTCCCTTTCCCGAGCACATGAAGGGACGCTATCAAAGCTTTACCCGGGCTGACATGTCCAAGGTGCGGGCCACGGGCTTCGACGAGACAATGCGAACCGTCGAAGAAGGGGTGAAAGCTTACCTCGACTGGCTGAATGCCACCCCCGCCCAGAGCTCGTGACTCGTGAAGTTCGGCGTTCAGGCGCCGTAGGGCCGCGTTAAGGCCAGATCGAGCGTAAAGGCTGCCGTAATGGACCTTCACGGACGACAATACTGTAACTCACCGCCCGCCTGACCCCTACTGCACCGGCGGTCTGAACCACCATCGCCGCGTGCGCGCCGACATCGAGGACCTGGCCCCGGAGGTCCAACGCCGACTGAAGCTGGATCCAGTAGATGCAATGCTGCTCGCGACCCGGATCCTGGTCAGCGGCGCGATATCGGGATACATCGAGACCGACCGCCCCGCGATGTCGCTCGTTGAAATCGCCGAGGAGCTGGGTGTCACGCCCTCGGTATTCTGCGACCATCACGCCGAACGCAGGGCGTCGATGGGAGTCAGACGCGCCGCCTTGACGGCCGGCAGGACGCCGGCGGACAGGCCGGCGGCAGCCGCCGCCCCCAGGGACAACAGCAGCGCAGTGGGGCCGATTTCCACCGGCAGTCCGCCCCAGCGGGCGATGGAAAGGGACAGGAGCACACCCAATGCCATGCCCGCGGAGCCGCCCAGCAGGGCCAGCAGAAGGGCCTCGGTAAGGAACTGCCACAGGATGTCGCGCCGGCCGGCGCCAACGGCCAGGCGCAACCCGATCTCGCGTGTCCGCTCGGCCACCGCCAGCACCGCTGGGATAACGCGGTGGTCGAGAGCTTCTTCGGCTCCTTGAAGTCCGAGCGGGTCCACTGGCGCAGCTATCAGACCCGCGAGGAAGCCAGGGCAGACATCGTTGAATACATCACGATGTTCTACAACAGCAGGAGGCTGCATTCGTACCTGGGCTACCAGAGTCCAGATGAGTTTGAGAGAAACGGCCGACTGGCCGATGCGGCTTAACGGGGTGTCCGTTTCGACTTGACCACGTCACTACGTCGTAGCACAAGCATGCTGGCTGCCATGTTCGTGCTGGTAGCCACTGTGTTTGGCGGCAACAGCTATGCCGCCAAGAAGCAGTTCCCGAAAATCGATTTGACGCCATTCACCAATGTGGCGACCATCAACGCGGTCACCGGACCGGGCGGCATCAACCACGCAGAAAGCGATGCGCTGACCAAGGATGTGGCCGTAGCCATCGCGACCTATGTTGCAACGAACGATGATAAAGATCTCGGCTTCGACACCGACTGGGTGCTGGGCGGACTCGAGGGTGAAGCGACTGAAGACGCCATTGAAGAGGCGATCCTGCACGTCCCGACACCCTTCCCCATCGACCCCGACGATCCGGTCGACGCCAGTAACCGTAAGAAGGTCCATCTCGTCGAAATGTGCAATCCGACCTTTGCCAGGAAGGCGATGGGCCTTGAGCCGGTCGTCGAAGGTGACGACACCACCAAGATTGTCAACGGCAAGATCCACGCGCCGGCCCTGCCCTGCGAGACGGCCGTCTATTTTGACGGCGCCAAGGGGGGTGGTCGGTTAGCGCCACTTACGATTGGATTCGGCACTATCCCCATTGGTATCAGTGCGTGACATCGGCCTCCGTGATGGGGTTGGTAACAACCGCCTGTTCGAGCAGGCGACGGAAGACCAGGCCACGACTACGCGAGGTGCGCCGATTGAACCGGAAGGTGAACTCTTCGAGGTAGGACTGCAGATGCTCAGGCGTAACCGAACCCTGGTGGGTCCCGAGGATCCAGCGCTTGAGAAGACTGGCGATACGATGCACGCCGGGCATGGCGACGTGAGCCGGATCGCCAGATTCGGAGAGTACGGTTCATCGATGCCTATAGCCGTGCTCGGGGAGGTCGTTGTAACCGCCCCAGCCATCGGTCAACACCAAAGCGCCAGGCGCCACCACGTCGCACACAAATGGCAGCAAGCTGGTGGCTGAGGCATCAGGAACGTGGCGCATCCGCACACGGCCGAAGCCTTTTGGTTGCTTTACTTCCACGGCGATCACGACGACATTCTTACTGGTGCCACGACCACGCTTTCCGCCATGTTCAACCCCTCCAACCAAAGTCTCATCAACCTCTACCTGGCCCAACAATGGTTCACGCTCAGCACGAACCATCGCGACTCGGTAGCGTTGCAGTATCGTCCATGCCACGCGATAACTCGTACCGAGCGTACGCTCCAGGGTCTTTGCCGACATCCCGTTTTTCGCCGTGGTAAGGTGCCACGCGGCCTCGAACCATGTTGTCAGCGGCGTGCGGGTCTTATCGAAGATCGTGCCCGCCCCAACGCGCACATGCTCCTGGCACGCAGAGCACACCAACCGCCCTCGGCTTGCCCGCCAAGGCTCATTCCTCTCGCCACACCCCGGGCAGAGGAACTGCCCCGGCCAGCGCAACCGCTCCAGGTAGCGACCGCAGGCAACATCGTCACCGAACATCGTCACAAACTCGCGGTACGTCCGCGGGTAGTCCTGGCCAGCGACCAGCCTTCGAGCCTCTCGTCTTGGAATTCTCGATGATTGCACCCCTCCATTTTGAGCCTAGTGGTGCTAACCGACTACCCCCTTCCACCAAATCCGCACAACTCCCCCCGGTGGACTACGGCGCGCTCCCCCTCGTCGCAGGAGCGAAGGTTTCGTGTCGCGCCCTAGCGACCGCACCCCGACATCCAACCGTAGGGTGGATAAGCGCAGCGCAATCCACCAAATCCGCACACCGCACCCCGGTGGATTACGGCGCGCTTCGGCTCGTCGCAGGAGCGATGGTTTCGTGGCGCGCCTTATCCACCCTACCCCGACATCCGAACCGTAGGGTGGATAAGCGCAGCGCAATCCACCAGAATCCGGCCATGAGCGACTACCGACGTCTTCGCGTCCCGGGCGGCTGCTATTTCTTCACGGTCGTGACCTACGAGCGCCGGCGCCTTTTCGCCGAAACGCACAACGTCGACCTGCTACGCGAGGCGTTTGCCCATACGAAGTCCAGGCGCCCCTTCAGCATGGACGCGATCGTGATCCTCCCCGACCACCTGCATTGCGTCTGGAGACTGCCGGAAGGAGATACCGACTTCTCCGGTCGGTGGCGCGCCATCAAGCAGTTCGTCTCAAGGCGTATCGATGCGCCGCGATCGCCCCGCGGTGAGAAGCTGGTATGGCAGCGACGCTTCTGGGAGCACCTGATCCGGGACGAGGAGGATTGGCGACGCCACGTCGACTACATCCATTTCAACCCGGTGAAGCACGGGCTCGTGCATGCGCCCGAGGACTGGCCTTATTCCTCGTTTCCGAGGGCGGTTGAGAATGGCTGGTACAGGACGGGTTGGGGACGAACGGAGCCCGTGCAGGTTTGCGATATGAATCGAGAGTGATCGGAGGGTCCCTGGATTCTCCGATACGAGATCATTCGTGGATTCCGTCGCGCATCGGCCCTAGCGCAAAGACCTCGGGGGTTGCGGTGCGCCTCATCCGCCCTCCCCCGGGACCCTGCCCAACGCTGGTGGATGACGGCGCCCATCGGCCTTGTCGCAAAAACGCAGGATTGCGCGGGGCACCTCATCCACCCTACGCCCGAATCGCAAGGCCGTAGGGTGGATAAGCGAAGCGCAATCCACCAAAAACGAACGGCACCAATTGGTGGACTGGGTTGCGCATTCCCTCGTCGCGATAACGACGGATTCGCGCCGCGCCCTATCCACGCACGCCGACATCCAGGCGGAGAGGCTATCGCTGCGCAGGGACCGGGGCCGGTGGCCGCGACGGCTTCGAAGACCGAACGGGTCCTTTGCCGACCGAGACAAGCTCGACCTCGAAGATCAGGGCGCTGTTGGGCGGGATTCGGTTGCGCGGGCTCTGCCTTCCGTAAGCCAGCTCTGGCGGGATGAAGAGTTCCCACTTGGCGCCCTCCTTCATCAGCAGCAGGCCTTCACGCCAGCCCTTTATGACCTTCCTGACCTGGAAGGTCGAAGGCCTGCCGCGCTCGTAGGAGCTGTCGAACTCGGTACCGTCGACGAGGGTGCCGCGATAGTTCACGGTTACGGTTCCCGTGACATCGGGCGTCTTGCCCTCGCCGGCCTGTAGCTCCCTGTACTGCAGCCCGCTGGGCAGCGTGTTCACCCCTTCTTTTTCCGCGTTGGCGGCGAGGAAGGCCCGCGACTTTTCCAGATTCTCTCGGCTTCGTTTTTCCTTGATCTCTTTCAGAGCGACCTGCCGTCCCCGCGCGCCGACGAGCGGCTTCGCGCCGGAAATGGCGTCCTCCACGCCCCGGAGCAGCGCATCCCTGGCAAGCCCGAGATCCTGTCGCTTGAGATCCTTTCCAAGCTCGTAGCCCAAACTGTAGTTGATCTTGTCTCTGTCGGACGTGATCTCCACCGCCTCTCCAGCGGGGGCGCTCACGGCCTCCGTCCCGACAGGCTCGCTTGCCAAACAGGCTCCGTGCAGGAGTCCCACCACAGACAGTGTAATTGCCGATTTCTTCATTGCCGTTCCTTTTCCTCCGCTCGCCTTCGTGGGTCCAGCCTTCGAATCGAGACGGCATCCGGGCGGATTCGCGCCTCGTAGCCTTAGGCTTGTTGAGCACAGCCCGATTCACCGATCCCCCGCGCAACGGCGGCCCGATTCGGAGGCGGATGATATCAGAGCCGTAGCGCACCGGGGAGAGTGCGCAGCAGGATACACAATGCATGCGCAATCTCCTCTTGCCGGTGCATTAAACTATTAGATACCACGCACCACTAACGATGCGCGGTCGGCAAGAAGGAGCTCTCAGATGCGTAGATTCATGATTCTGGCACTCGCCCCCCTGATCATCGCAGCGCCAGTCGGCGCCGCGGGACCGGGTAGCGGTTTCGGCGGCCCGGGATTCGGCGCCGGTGGCCCCGGTTACGGGCCTGGATATCCCGGTTATGGACGGGGCTACCCCGGCTATGGCGTCGGTGGACCGGGTTATGGGGTCGGCAGCCCCGGCTACGGAGTTGGAGGCCCTGGATACGGCGGTCCGGGTCGCGGCAAAGGCGGCCCCGGCGCAGGTGCAGGCGGGCCGGGGGCCGGTAAAGGCGGTCCGGGCCAGGGTGTCGCCGGTCCGGGGTCCGGCAAAGGCGGACCGGGGGCAGGCGCGGCTGGTCCGACGTACGGTACGGGAATGCCGGGCTCAGGATGGGCGAGGCCCAATTTCAGGGGACCTTCGGGGCAGGGAGATCGGGGAACGCGCCAGGGCTATGGCCGGGGCTCACAGGGCAGCGGGCGGGGGCCGTCACCGACCGGGATCAATCCCCGGCAAGGGCGTTTCCGTACCCCCTAGACGCTGCCAACCGCAGCTGCCCGCCGCCCGCACTGCTGGCGCGGAACTACTGCAGGGCATGGTCGCGACCACAGCCCCGAATGGAGCTCAAAGCCCGGCGAAGGCTGACTATGGCCCCATCGAATGCCGGCGCGTCTTCGTCTGGCCGGACGCAGACGAACCCGGCGCTGTTCTTCGTCGGCATAGCCGGGAACGGCGAACGCAAGAGCCCGGTATTTCGAGCGATGACCCAAGCTCTTGAAGACTGGGCCGAGACCCGGGCCCCGGCATGGGAAGAAGCAAGGCGCAAGGCAAAACCCGCAATGCGGCCGTCGACGCGGCCTAAGAACGCGCCCGACTCGACGCGGCCCGCGCGAACTCGAGGCAACCAAATCTAACCGCGCGATCAAGTGGAGCGGCGACAGCCGACTGAGGCGGAGGCTCTTGTGCGCTGCCGCAATTTCGGGGCGTAGGTCGCTGTCCGGCCAACTGCTTCACCTGAGCACAGGATAATCCGTATATCCATGCTCAGCGCCACCGTAAAAAGTATTCGGATCATATTCGTTCAGAGGCGCGCCGAGGCGCAATCGCTTTGGCAAGTCCGGGTTGGAGATAAAGGGGCGACCAAAACTTACCAAGTCACACAAACCGGCCTGGATGCGTTTGCGCGCCTCGTCAGCGGCATAATTGCCATTGGCAATGTACGTACCGGTGAACGCGGAGCGAATGGCGTTGATGACCGATTCAGGACGTCCTTTCACCTCGTTGCCCTGGAAGGAGTCCTCAACGACCTCGATGTATGCGATTGCGCTGTCGTTCAAATGGCCGGCCAGCGCTCCATAGGTCGCGACCGGGTCATCGTCGTGCATGTCATTGAAAGTACCCGTAGGGGACAGCCGTATTCCCGTGCGCTGGCCACCCCACACGCCCACGACCGCTTCGACAACCATCCTCGGAAAGCGCAGACGGTTCTCGATCGAACCGCCGTACTCATCGCTGCGCCGATTGGACCTGCTGCGGATGAACTGGTCAATGAGATAGCCGTTGGCGCCGTGAATCTCGACACCGTCGAAGCCGGCGCGCTTGGCGTTCTCCGCAGCATGTCGGTATTGGTCGACGACGATCGGGATTTCGGCAGTCGTCAGGGCACGGGGTTCCAAGATATCGACCATGCCCGAGTTCTCGTCTATGAAAGTCTGGGCCCCCTCGGGTTTAATCGCCGAGGGCGCGACCGGCTGCTGACCGTTCGGTTGCAACTCGGGGCGCGAGATCCGACCGACATGCCAGAGCTGCAGAACGATTAGCCCGCCCTTATCGTGCACCGCTGACGTCACTTTGCGCCAGCCTTTGACCTGTTCGTCGGAGTGGATCCCCGGCGTAAATGCATAGCCCTTGCCTTGCGGGGATATCTGCGTCGCCTCCGCAATGATCAGTCCTGCACTGGCACGCTGTGCGTAATAGGTCGCGTTCAGCTCCCACGGAATGTCCCCTGGCTGTTTCGCTCGCGATCGAGTGAGCGGCGCCATGATAACTCGATTGGGCAGCTGCAGGTCGCCAAGCGTATAGGGACTGAATAGAAAGTCTTCTACATCTGGCATATCGTTTCTCTCAGATGGTAATTGGTTTAAGCCGACAGTATGTTGAACATTGATCGGGCTTATCGTCACCCTCTGCTAAGCCCAGCCGTCTTCGGAGTCCGCGCAACTACAGGAGTCGGCTGGTTGTTAGTACGGCTTTCTCCCTATCAGGTTACCAAAAGGGCGATAGTGACAGACCCAAATCTGACCGTGATTCGAGCAGAAACTCCTGGCACAACCGATCTCGGTGGTATCTTGCCAAACTACTTGTGTGTAGTGGCCGCAAACCTTCCCCTGTCGACAGGTATTCGTTCCGTGGTCATAGAACGCACGCTCTGCAGCCCAACTGGATACGACGTCATCTTCGCTCACCCGCTGGCGCTCGCGCCGTCCATCACTCCAGGTTTCAGGGCTTGCCCAATAGAGGTTCTCCCCAGGCCCGCCGTGCTTCAGAACACATCCGTTGTCCTGTGCCAGATGGCTTGCCCAATGTGATGCCGAGTTCGCCAGTGGCGCAGACCACCGCACGGGACCAACCTCAACGACGGCACGAACCTTGTTGTGCGCGCTCAGCATCCGTTCCGAGTCCACGTCCGACGTCTTGCCCTCGCTCGGCCCCATTCCCACGCTGACCGACACCAGGAACCAAACGCCCAGCTCAAAGCGCCTTTTCAATCGAGACTGCATTTTCAAGTCACCGTGTGTTTTGGTGGGGTTCACCTAGCGATGTTGGCCGAAGCGATAGAGATCCGCCTGGAGCGGCCCTAGGCGAATTGTGCACCCGGGTCGCGAGTCGCGGAGGGATATCCTATCGAACGTAAGGGAAACATGCACTAGACTGAGATTCTTTCGCAAACGCTGAAAAGAATCGGCCGGGCTGATATGTTTTGATATCCAACTATTGGCACAATGTTTCGTGGCACTCCTCTTCAATTCTCTTCAAAAACAATTTGTTGTTGAACCTGTGGGTATGTGGTCGAGAGGCCCGAGAGTGTGGTCAACCTGTGGGCCACGTCTCGCTTCAGCCGCTTGACGCGGTCCATAGGTTGTCCACACGTCTGTAGCTCGGGCCGCTCCGCAGGGATGCGGACTCGTCCACATATCCACCGGCTGGCGGCGGCCTGGCGGCAAACACATTGGCTCAGAGCACACACGCCAGATTGCGACGGTGCGCCTCAGCCGTGCTGCGGCGCCAGGTGCGGCATCTCTTGGCGCACGATGTCCCGGATGAAACCGGCGAGCTCGAGGGCGATGGCCACGCAAACCAGCTTGGTGTTCCTCCCCGTCCGGGTCAGTGTGCGATAGCGACCGCACAGGCGTGTCCGGCCTTCCAGGCGATCTTCTTGGCCGCCTCCGAGGCATTGGCCGCCTTGCCCTTGAGATGCTTGGTCTGACGCGCCGGAAAGCGATAGCTCCAGGCCGATTCGACCAGCATGCGCCGAGCATGGCCATTGCCTGTGAGCCTGATCGCCCCCTGGCGCCGGCGAGTGCCCGTGGAATGCTCGCTCGGCACCAACCCGAGAAAGCCCATCAATTGTTTCGGCACGTCGAAGCGGCTGATGTCCCCGAGCTCGGCAAGCAAGACGATCGCGGAGAGCTTGTCGACCCCGCGTAAGGCGATCAAGGAGTCGACCACCGGGGCCAGAGACCACTCGGGCAGGGCGTGCATCAGATGCTCGGTGAGCTGCGCCACCCGCTGCCCGGCAGCACGCTCAGCGTCGATGTATTCCTCCAAGACGACCTGCTGCCGGGGGTCGTCCATCTTCAGCCCCGCCAGCCAGTTCTCGTGCGCCGGTGTCCAGCGCGCCTTCGTGGCACACGGTCGTCCGCGCACCGGCACAGGTGCGCCGCCCCTTGGCAGCGCTCCTTGACGGTCTCCTCAAACCATACGTCCAGGGCATGATGAAGATAGATGTTGGCGAGTATGGGTGAGCCGCTCCCGCCTTGCGGTGAGCCCTGCTCCGGGTAATTCACCGCGCCATCCGGCTCCAACATGCCGGCCTTTAACCATTTGCGTATGAGCCTCAGGAAGGCTTTGTCGTCTATCCGCAGAGCCAGCAGCTCGATCAGTTTCGCATGATCGATTTTCTCTAAAAAGCTGCGGATCTCCGCCTCTACCAGGTAGTGATAACGCCCGTTGGCACGGCGCACCCACAAACAGTCCGTTGCCGCATCCCCGAGCTGGTGTTCTTCTTATCGACTTACCGGCATCGTACAGCCGCCGTCGGACAGTTCAGGTTCTCGATACGCCGGTCTGACCTGTGTTGTCATCGCTCGTCAAAAGCCTTCACAATCGTTGGCGGGTTACCTTGTCGGAAAAACGGATTGAAAAAACCTGTTGTTGCTGATCCAAACAGCTCGTCGTGGAGAAGCTCGTGGGCAGCCTGTGCGGCAACCCGGGGGCAACCGAGGAGCGAGGTTGTCCATCGGGTTGTCCACAGCGCCGTCCATCAGCTTAGGCGAGGCGGCAAGAAGCGGGCAACTGCACCGGCCGGACGTGAATGCTCTTTAGCCGGGCGCTTGGAGCGATGTGCACCGAAGTATCCTGGGCGCGCTTCGTCTACCGCTGAATCAGACTCGTCCCTTCTGATTCCTGGATTCCGACAAGCGCATGGCGATGCCGACCCGGCGCGGTACAAGGGCTTTGGAAAAAGGGCTGGCTTGTCGCCGACGGGTTGCTCTCGGCATGCGGCGGGCGGCAACTCAGGTTGAGGCTGACTAAGCCCCCAATTGGAATACGCTACGCCCGAGCCCTGGTCCAAGCCATCCAATAGGGGAAGTCCTCGGCAGACCAGTTCGCCGCTCGCGGGTCGACTTCGGTACCGTCAGGGGTCAGAACCTTCAACCCCTTGTGACGGACGATGTCGGGATCCTTGCGCGCCTGCGGGATGATGTCCTTCACGAGAGCGCTGGCGACGCACAAACCGAACGGGTTGGTCTCTGCGATATGCTCGGTGACAAATATCCTCACGCGCCGCCGATAAGGACTCACCGCGCCATGCCCAAGCCTCGCCGCTTCATCGGCTACCGTACCGCTGTCTTGCTCGTCGTTGCTAACATGATCGGGACCGGGGTCTTCACGACACTCGGCTTACAGGCGGCGGCCGTCCCGAACGGCGCCGCCTTGCTGCTGCTATGGGGTCTCGGCGCCCTGGTGGCCCTTTGCGGCGCCCTGTCTTACGCTGAGCTTGCCGCGTCCGTTCCTCGCTCCGGCGGCGAGTACCATTTTCTGTCGCGGATCTACCATCCGGCGCTGGGGCGGCTCGCAGGTCTCGTCTCCGTCGTCGTGGGGTTCGCCGCCCCGGTGGCCCTGGCCGCAATGGCCCTGGGCCGTTACGCTGGAATCTTCCTGCCCGTCGACCCCTTGTGGATCGCCGTTTCCGTCATTGTGGTCATCACCGCCCTGCACGCCGTGGAGGTAGAGCTCGGCCGAGTCTTCCAGGTGATTGCTACCCTGGTGAAGGTCGCAGTGATCGTCCTGTTTGCCGCCGCCGCCATCGCGCACGGGACGGTTCCCGGGAGTCTCTCACCCCTGCCGACTGCCGATACGCCGGCGTGGGTGTTCAGCGCCCCCTTCGGCCTCTCTCTGATCTACGTCTCCTACGCTTATGCAGGTTGGAATGCCGCGGCCTATGTGGTGGACGAGGTCAGCGAGCCAGAGAAGACAGTCCCGCGGGCGCTGATCCACGGGACACTCGCGGTGGCGGTGATCTACCTGTTGCTCAACCTGGCCTTCCTGCACACCATCAGCCTGGACGCACTGGCCGGCGCCGTCGAAGTCGGTGCGCTCTCCGCGCGCAACGTCTTCGGTGATACGGGAGGCCGATGGTTTAGCCTGGCGCTCAGCCTGCTGCTCGTCTCCACGATCAGCGCCATGGTGCTCGCGGGGCCGCGCGTGCTGCAAACCATGGGCGAAGATATCCCTGCGCTGCGCGGCCTTAGCGCCTGCAACCATCGCGGCGCCCCGACCCGTGCGATCCTGCTCCAACAGGGGCTGGCCCTGGCTTTCGTTCTCACAAACTCCTTCGAAGGCGTGCTGACGTTTGCCGGTTTTACTCTTGCCCTGTTCTCCTGCCTCGCGGTCGCGGGCGTTTATCGGTTGCGCGCCCGCGAACCGGCGCTCGCCCGGCCGTTTCGCATGCCCCTGTACCCGCTGCCGCCCTTGCTGTTCCTCCTGGTGAACGGGCTGGCTCTTCTGGCGGTGATCTGGGAGAGACCACAGACGGCTCTCGCCGTTCTGGCGCTCCTGGTCCTGGGATGCCTGTTGTTGAATCCGAACGAGAGGCATTGAGCTTCGCTACGCGCCGATCGCCTCAAGCGCCGGAACGTAGTCACGGCCCTGAGCCTCGGCCACCGGCCGCTCGGTCAGCATGCCGCGATGGATGTTCAACCCGTCGATCAAGTGCGGATCCTCCCGCAATGCCGTCACCACCCCCTTTCTTGCCATGTCGATGACGAACGGCAAGGTCGCGTTGTTCAGCGCGAAGGTGGACGTACGCGGGACAACGCCGGGCATGTTAGTCACGCAATAGTGGACCACGCCTTCGTCGACAAAGGTCGGCGCATCGTGGGTCGTCGGTCTCGAGCTCTCGAAACACCCACCCTGGTCGATCGCCACATCCACCAGCACCGACCCGGGCTTGAGAAGTCTCAATTCGGAGCGCGTAACCACCTTGGGCGTTGCCGCGCCAGGCACCAGAACCGCGCCGATGACGAGATCGGCATTCGGCAAGTGACGGTTGATGGCATCAGCGCTCGCGTACACGGTGGAGACCCGCGATTCGAAATGGGCATCCAGACGTCTCAGCACCGCAGCGGAGCGATCGATGACAACCACCCGCGCACCCAGTCCCACTGCCATCTGGCAGGCGTTGAATCCAACTGTACCGCCACCGAGGATGAGCACCTTGGCCGGCTCGACCCCGGGAATTCCGCCGAGCAGAATACCCGAGCCTCCCGCCATCTTCTCGAGCCCCCTGGCGCCGGCCTGAATGGCGAGACGTCCGGCCACCTCCGACATGGGTGCGAGCAGGGGTAGCCTGCCCCGGGCGTCAGACACGGTTTCATAGGCGATGCAGGTTGCGCCGCTGGCAAGAAGGTCCGCCGTCTGATCCGGGTCCGGGGCCAAATGCAGATACGCGAACAGCGTATGTTCGGGGCGGAGCCAGGTCCGTTCTTCAGGCTGGGGCTCCTTGACCTTGACGATGAGCTCGGCCGAGTCGAACACCCCTTTGGCCTGATCGACGATACGTGCACCCGCCGCTGCGTAATCTTCATCGGAAAACCCGATCCCCGCGCCGGCCTGATGTTCGACCAAAACCTCATGGCCGCGCTTGCTCAGTTCCCGAACAAGCCCGGGAACCATGCCAACGCGATATTCCTGATTCTTTGTTTCCTTCGGTACACCGATACGCATCGCTACCTCCGGTGATCGGTCTGCAAACGCGGCACACTCCTCATAGCACGGTCTCCCGGTCGTTCCCGGAATGCGGAAACCGGAATTGCTCTAGAATCCGAAGTCCATGGCCGAGAAAACAGAGACCGCGCTTTGCCCGGGGCGTAAACCCGCATGGGACCATTTTGTACACGGCGCGGACATCGGTGTCGAAGGCCGCGGTCCCACCCGGGCATCTTCCTTCAAGCAGGCAGCACTGGCACTCACGGCCTGGCTCGGTTGCACCAAGCGCTCGGAGCTGCGCGGTGATCTGCGCTGCCACACGGTCGCCACCGACGGCCACGGCACGGTGGAAGAAATGGCCCGGGCTGCGCTCGAGCAAGGTCAGGCTCGCTGCGGCTGGTTGGAGGCCAGGGACGTGCTCAATACACGCCCGCTCGATGAGCTGCTTCTTCTCCTGCGCAAATCCATGTGACAGCGCGCATCCGCCGCTCTTGCACTGTTGTCAGGCGCACCGGCCGTTACCCTTTTACGCACAATAGCGGCTCCAGCCGCGCCACCTTGCGGGCGAGACCGGCCGTATCCGCCGCCGATACCACCGCGTCCACGTCCTTGTAAGCCCCTGGCGCCTCCTCCGCCACGCCGCGCAGGCTGGGGCTGCGGATCAAAATGCCGCGGCGGGACAAGTCGTCGATCACGGAGCGTCCGTTCCACTGGCGTTTGGCCGCGTGCCGGCTCATCGCCCGACCAGCGCCGTGGCAGGCGGAGCTGAAGGCCTGCGCTTCGCTTTCCTTGGTGCCGGCGAGCACATAGGACGCGGTGCCCATGGTGCCCCCGATGAGCACCGGTTGACCGGCGGCGCGCAGGGGCTCGGGCACGGCGCTATGACCGGGTCCAAAAGCGCGGGTCGCCCCCTTACGGTGGACGAACAGGCGCCGCATGCTTCCGTCCACCTCGTGCTCCTCTACTTTGCAGGTGTTGTGGGAAACGTCGTAGAGGAGCTCGATTCGGGCCCGGGGCAGGACTTCGGCGAACGCCTGCCGCGTCAGATGGGTGAGGATCTGGCGGTTGGCGAGCGCGCAGTTGATGCCGGCGCGCATGGCCCCCAGGTAGCTTTGCCCGACCGGGGAGTCGATGGGCGCGCAGGCAAGCTCCCGGTCCGGCAACCGGATGCCGTAGGTGCCGGCGGCGAGGAGCATGCGCTTGAGGAACTCGGTGCCGATCTGGTGGCCGAGACCGCGTGAGCCGCAGTGGATACTGACCACCACGTCGTTCTCGGCAAGGCCGTAGATGCGCGCGATCGCCGCGTCATAGATGGCGGTCACCGCCTGCACCTCCAGGTAGTGGTTGCCCGAACCCAGGGTGCCCATCTCGTTCTGCTGGCGCTTTTTCGCCTTGTCCGAGACATGGGAGGGATCGGCACCGCTCATCCGGCCCTGCTCCTCGATGCGGGAAAGGTCGCGTTCCTCCCCGTAACCTTGCGTCACGGCCCAGCGAGCGCCATCGACGAGCATCCGGTCCAACTCACGCAGCGAGAGGTGAATGTAACCGGTGCTGCCGAGGCCGGCGGGAATGTAGCGAAAAAGCATGTCGGCCAGGGCCTTCTGTGCAGACATCACCTCTTCCCTGCTCAGGCCCGTGTGCAGGGTGCGGACCCCGCATGAGATGTCGAAGCCCACGCCTCCGGCCGAGACCACGCCGCCTTCCGCCGGGTCGAAGGCGGCCACACCGCCGATGGGAAACCCGTAGCCCCAGTGGGCGTCAGGCATGGCATAGGAGGCGCTGACGATGCCGGGTAGACGGGCCACATTGGCGGCCTGCTCGCGGACCTTGTCGTCCATATCCCGAATCAGTCCTTCGTCGGCAAAGATGACCGCGGGCACACCCATGCCGTCCCGGGCTGGGACGCGCCAGGCGGTGTCCGTGATGCGCTCCAGGCGATTAATATCCAACGCGGGACCTCCTCACGGGTTTCGTGTCAGCGCTGAAATTATTTCACAGATCTTCCGGAATGAAACCGGACGTTCTCGTAATTGTCTCTCGGCGGCCTCATCAAGTCTCCGGATTTATGCCGTTACTCCGATCCGTGGCCGGAACCGTCGCAGCCGCAGGCTGTTGGACACCACGAACAGGCTGGAGACGCTCATGGCAGCGGCTGCGAGCATCGGGTTCAGGAGCCATCCCGTCAACGGGTAGAACAACCCTGCGGCCAGAGGGATCAGGGCAACGTTGTAAGCGTAGGCCCAAAAGAAGTTCAGGCGGATAGTCTTGAGCGTTTGCCGAGCCAAGGCAATGGCGTTGGCGGCAGCGGTCAGCTCTGCGGACATGAGGATCACCTCTCCTGCCTCCACCGCGATGTCCGTGCCGGTGCCGATAGCGATACCGACATCCGCCTGTGCCAGGGCCGGAGCGTCGTTGATGCCGTCTCCGACGAATGCGACCCGCGCGCCGGCTTCCTGCAACCGCTTGACCTCCGCCGCCTTGGCGTCCGGAAGCACCTCGGCCACGACTCGGTCGATGCCCACCGCTCGGGCGACGGCCTCCGCCGTTCGGCGATTGTCGCCCGTCAGCATGATCGTTTTCAGGTCCAGGGCATACATGGCCGCCAGTGCCGCCTTGCTGCTCTCCTTGGGCGGGTCCTCGACGGAGACGAGTGCGACGAGCTTCCCGTCGACCGCGGAAAGCACGGGGGTCCCACCTTGCGTGGCCAAGCGCTCGATTCGCTCCAACGCGGCAGAGATGTCTATCCCCAGCTTCTCCATGAAGCGAGCGGAGCCGGCTGCGACCAGGGTCCCGCCGACAAGGGCCTGAATGCCGTAGCCGGGGATGGCCTTCACCTCTTGCGCGTTAGGGATGTCAAGTCCTCGGTCCGTCGCAGCCTGTACGATGGCGCCCGCGATCGGGTGCTCGCTGTAGCGCTCCACCGCCGCGACCAGCGCCAGGGCTTGATCCTCGGCAACTCCAAAGACCTCGAGCTCGGTCAGTGCAGGCTTGCCCCGGGTGATGGTTCCTGTCTTGTCGAGCACCAGGGTATCCACGCGCGCCAGGACCTCCAGCGCGGGTCCACGCCGGAACAGTGTCCCCATGGCGGCGCCGCGCCCGGTTGCCACCATAACGGCCGTCGGCGTAGCAAGGCCCATCGCACAGGGGCAAGCGATCAACAGGACACTCACGGCGGCGACGAAGGCGAAGCTGAGCGCCGGATCCGGCCCGAACAGGAGCCAGCCCCCGAATGTGATCAAGGCTACGACCATGACAATGGGAACGAACACGGCGGCGATGCGATCGGCCAGCTGCTGAATCGGCGGCTTTCCGGCCTGCGCCTCCTCGACCATGCGAATGATCCGGGCCAGCACGGTGTCGGCCCCCACTCGGCTTGCCCGATAACGGAAGGCCCCTGTCTGGTTGACCGTGCCCCCGACGACCTCGTCGCCGCCATGCTTGCCGACGGGGATTGGCTCGCCGCTGATCATGGACTCGTCCACGTAGCTGGAGCCGTCGACCAGAATGCCGTCCACCGGAATGCGCTCGCCGGGGCGGACCAGGACGATGTCTCCCGGCACCATGGCCTCCACCGGGATTTCTATTTCACCATCGTCCCGAACGATCCTTGCTTCCTTCGGCTGCAGGCGCACCAGGTGGCGGATGGCTTCGGAGGTACGTCCCTTGGCGAGGGACTCCAGGTAGCGGCCGAGCAGGATCAGGGTCACGATGACCGCCGCGGCCTCGAAATAGATATTGGCCGTCCCTTTCGGAAACAGCCCCGGCAGAATCAGAACTAACAGAGAATAGAGATAGGCCGCCCCGCTGCCGATCATGACCAGGCTGTTCATTCCGGGCGCGAGATGGCGAAGCTCCGCCCAACCTTGAACCAGGAAACGCCGCCCAGCCCACAGCAGCACCGGGGTAGCGAGCAGGAGGCTCCAGCCAGTGCCAGACGGGCATCGGCAACAGGCTGTTCATCAGGGTTTCGGCGCCCGGAAGAAATAGGGGGAGAAACATGGGCGTCATGCTGATCAAGACCAGCGGCGCAGTCAGGACTGCGGCGAGCATGAGGTCCCGTTTCAGCAGTGCGAGCGCTCTTTCCTGGCGCTCCTTTCCTGCATCGGGCGCCTCCTCACCTACCTCAGCCTCATACCCGGCTTCGCCGATAGCTTGAGCGATGCGCTCTCGGCTGAGCGTATCCGGGAGATACTCCACCCTGGCGGACTCGGTGCTCAGGTCGACCGTCGCTTTGATCACGCCGGGAAGGGCCTCGATGGCCCGCTCCACCCTCGCCACGCACGAGGCGCAGGTCATTCCACCGACGCCGATGCGCAGCTGCCGAGTCATTTCGGACGATTCCCCGGGTCCAGCATTGGGATTCCGTGCTGGAGGACTTCGTTGCTCATGCCTTCAAGCTGGCCTGGTAGCCCGCTTGCTTGACCGCCGCAATCAGCTCCTCGGTCGACGCATTACCCTCGACCAGGGCATTTCCGGGATCGAGCGCCACCTTCGGTGTTCCTTCGACGCCGTTCACCGCGGACAATGCCTCGGTGACGGCCTTCACGCAATGCATGCAGGTCATGCCATCGATGTTCAACCTAATCATGTTCGTCTCCGTTGCTGCCGCTGTCGGAACGCGCCATTATCTGCCTGGACTCGTTGAAGGTGAAGCCGAGGTGCTTGGCGGCGCGGATAAAGCCGAGTCTGGCCACCTCGGACTTGTCGAACAGGCGGTAGCCATTGTCGTGCCGGCGACTGGGGCGGATCAGACCGATTCGGGCGTAGAAGCGCACGACGTGCGCGGGAACGCCGCCTTGCCGACCCAGTTGGTTCACCGTCAGCATCGATCCGATCCTCGTCTGTTACGGTCTCTCTACTCGGCCTTGTTGAGCTCGACGAGCTCGCGCAGCAGCGCCTGGATGTTGGCCATGTGACCCTCCACCTTGGCCATGTGCTGCTGCATCATCTCCGGGCCCATCATCATGCCCATGCCCCCCGGTCTCCCTGGCATTATGCCGCCTGGAACGCCGGGCATTGGGGTGACGGCTGTGCCGGACCGGCTGGTGCCCTGAGTTGTATCGCCACCGCAACCGACCAAAACCGTCATAGCGGATATGAACAGCAAGGCGAGAAACAATCGCCCCACCCTTGACAGGGGCTCATTCCATTCAGGTCTGCATTGCCTCGACGTACGAAATCCCTCCAGAGTTGATTTGGAGGCAGAGCGGATCATTTGACGGTGATCCTGATTTTCTTGGAGATCAGCGGCGGGGCGTGGGGCTCGTGCTCCTCGTCCCCGAGCAAGTGCTGGAGGCTGTGCTCGCCCGACGGCAACTCCAGCAACACCTCCGTCTCACCCCCGTCGAGATGGACGTGGCTCGCGTCTTCGGGAATGGGCTTATCCATGCCCGGCAAAGCGTCCAGATCGATGAGGACATGGTGATGCCCTGCCGTGTGGCGGCGCGTGCCTGTGGTCCCCGCGGGCGTGGTGCCAAACCCCTCGATGCCCGTCTTGACCAGGACCGGCTGGTGACGACCGCACCATCCTTTGGCTCGATGATGAAGACCCTGGCGTCGCTGGGCGGCGAATGGGCCTGGGCGAGCTGCACGCCGATTGCGAGCAAAAGCGCGCTCATGACCGGTTACCAGCTTGTTTGTCATGGTCTATCTCCGCGTTTAGTCTCAAAACCAGGACCGCGGGCCGATCTTGAACGACAGATCAGGCGTCGGATCGCTTGCCCCGTCCGCGGGTTGTCAATGCTCTGCAAACACCGCAGTGCTCCCGTCATTGCCCAGCAGCAGCACCTGGTAGTGATCCGGCTGAGGCGCTTCCATGCCCGGCGAGCCTTTGGGCATCCCCGGAACGGTCAAGCCTCTGGCCTCCGGGCGCTCGGTGAGCAGGCGCTTGATGTCGTCCGCCGGCACATGGCCCGCGATCACGTAGCCGCCGACCTTGGCGGTATGGCAGGACGCCTGCTCCGGCTTGATGCCCGACACGGACTTGATCATGCGCAGATCATTCAGGTCGGTGGTCTGCACCTCGAACCCGTTCGCCTGCAGATGCGACACCCATTTGGTGCAGCAGCCGCAGGTGGGGCTCTTGTAGACCATGATCTTCGGGTCCTCGGCCAGGGCGCTGGTGCTCAGCAGGACGGTGCCCAGAAGAAGCCCCAGAGAGAATGCTTTCATTGTGTTCATGCGCTTGTTTACGTGTATATGGGTCGAAGTAGTCAAAATTATGATTTCGTCAGGCCGAGGGCGGCGATAAGCCGGTCCGCAGGCAGGTAGCCGGGCTGGAGCTCCCCGTCCGGCATTACGATGGCCGGAGTGCCGTTGACGCCAAGCCTTATGCCGAGCTCGTAGCCGGCCTTGACCGCGTCGGCTTCCTTGCAGTCGCCTCTTTTTTGGGTCACCGCTGGAGATGCCCTTAGCGATATCCATGGCCTTGCGCCGATTGGGGCTGCACCAGACCTTGCGCATGGTCTGGTATGCGGGACCGGTCGGACCGCTGCGAGGGAATGGGATATAAGTCACCGTGACCCCGGCCTTCTGGAGCGTCGGGACTTCTTGGTGAAGCTTTCGGCAGTAGCCACAGGAGGTGTCCGTGAAAACCGTCAGGCGCGCCCGCTCCTGCCCCTGTGCCGGGTACACCACAGGGTCCGCATCCGGAAAATCGGCGAGAGTCGCCTGCCTTTCCCGCGCTTTGCCCTCCTCCGTGAGATTGGCGCCCGACTCCAGGTCCACCAGGCTGCCAACGAAGGCGTGGCGTCCGTCTTCGGTCAGGTAGACATAATCGCCGCCCACCTTGACAACGACGATCCCATCCACCGGCGTGAGTGCAGTATCTCCAATCTCTAATCGCGGAAATCGCTCGCGCAGATGTCCAGTCGCGGTTTCCGAGGTCGTAGTCCCAGTCGTGCGAGCCAGCGTACCGCTGTCTCCATTGGGTCCTACTTGGCTTTGCGTGGAAATGCGCCCGTCCTCTGCGAAGGTGGGAACCGCGCCGAGCAGGATTCCGGTGCGATCGTTTAACCTGCTCTGGTGCGGTTGCCAGGCTCACCATCCCACGGCGAAACGAGATGAGCAGCCCTGTCTGCATTAGTGAAGTTGGAGGCGGCCAAGCTCAGGCCGCCACCGTTTAGTACGACCTGTCCGAGCGCGAGGACCCCGAACGTCAGGAACAATAGGGCCGCCGCCCGGTGGACCCAGTGCTTTGGAATCTTCCTCAACAGGGTGGCACCGAACAGAATGCCAATGAGCGAGACGGTCCAGAGGGCCAGGGTACCGCCGGCGAACACCGACCAGATCTCGCCCGTGCCCGCTACCAGCGCGATCATCGCTAGCTGTGTCTTGTCTCCGAGCTCTGCCAGGAGCAGCAGAGTGAAAGCGGAAATGACGACTGATAGGTCCATTGGGAAGGCCTTGCGCGAATTCGGCTTAGTTGTCAGCTTTTCCCCGGGTTCTTCCATTTCGTGGGCCGCTTGGAGATCGCCCAAATCAATTTACCGGTGGCGCTGATGATCTGGCTCATGATCATCCCCATGCTGCTCAAGATCGATCTGCGTGCCCTCTCCGGCGTCAGGCAATACTGGCGCGGCGTCGCCGTAACCCTATTCGTCAACTGGGGCGTGAAGCCCTTTTCCATGGCGCTCCTGGCCTGGATATTCATCCGCCGGTTATTCTCCAACCGGTTGCCAGCGGATCAAATCGACAGCTACCTCGCCTGTCTCATACTGCTCGCGGCCGCCCCCTGCACCGCAATGGTCTTCGTCTGGAGCCACTTGTCCCGGGGCGAGCCCCACTTCACCCTCTCCCAGGTCGCGCTTAATGACACCATCATGGTGTTCGCCTTCGCCTCCATCGTCGGACTGCTCCTGGGGCTTTCCGCCATCACGGTGCCTTGGGACACTCTGTTCCTGTCGGTACTGCTCTACATCGTCGTCCCGCTCACCATCGCCCACACCTGGCGCACCCTGGTACTTCGCCACGAGCGCGGGCCTGAACGCCTGGATAAGGCGACGGCAATCGTTCTATTCGTTTTTCAGTCCGGCGCGGCGCTGGCCACAGTGGTGGGAGTCCTGATCGAGGTGCCGGTGATGCTGGCCGCCCTCGGAATGGTCAACCGCACACGCGGCTGGTACGAGCGCCGTAACGGCGTCGTGCCCTACGAGGAATGCTGCCCCGCGGAAAGCACAGGAGATTGAGTATGGTCAGCAACAAGCAATCGATGCGCTCTTTCATCGCTTGCCTCGTGACCTGGTCGTTCGCAATTCTAACCGTGACCGAACTGGTGCTCTATATCGTCCCGCAAGGGCGCGTCGCATTTTGGACCCATTGGTCGTTACTGGGCCTCGGCAAGGCGCGTTGGACAGACGTGCACATGCTGTTCGGCGGCGCTCGACGCGCTGATTCCCTCCGCCCCGGATAGGCCGGCAGCGCTGACTCCGGATATGGATCCGATGTCGGTAGAAGAGCGCCTGGCAGGTAGCGGACTCGGCGGCAAGACCCTGCGGGATTTCGCCAAAAGCCAAGGCATTGCGTCTGACGTTGCGCTGCAACGCCTGGAAGCGGTTCACATCGACGCGGTGCCCGGAGACCGAATCAAGCTGATCGCCGAGCGCGCCGGTACACGCCCCCGCTTTGGCGCCGGGGCTTTTTGTTCGATGCTATGCGATCAACCACGAAATTCGGACAGTAGAAGCGGCTGACGTGCACCTTCTTCACCCACCGCGCAACGCCGATTGCCTATTGATTCCGGGTGTCGGGCAGATCAATGGTCGAAGCAAATCCGCCAAGTACTTCCGATTGCCCAAAGCGCAGGTGACCACCACGGACCCGGACGATCTCCTGCACGATGGACAGCCCGAGCCCGTGAGCGGGGATCGACTCGTCGAGCCTGCTTCCCCGTGTTGACAGGATCTCCGCGGCACCGGCTCGACACCCGGACCGTCGTCCTCGACGAGAATCTGCAGACCTTCTCCCCAGCGCACACTCAGGCGGACCCGCCGCCGGGATCACTTGGCCGCGTTGTCCAACAGATTGCCAAGCAGCTCCAGCATGTCTTCATGGCGCGGGCGGGAACCAGGCCCATCCGCGCCCGTGCGGGCGGCGAATCCCGCTCGCCGTCCATTCCTACTTGGGCAGTCTGGTCAGGTAGACCCCGGCCATGTCGTCTTCTTCCTCGCCCCCTTCAATCCCCATCTTGGCACTGACCGCCAGCCAGTCGCCGCGCAGCCCCTCGCGTTCCAGACCCACCTCGGCAATGGTTGAGCCCTCTGGTGCCTCGGAATCGAGCGCCTGCCCGTCCATGGTGGTGTCGAGGACGGTCACACTAGGCCGACCCTGCCCCGGCCCTTTTCTGAGGTAGATGCCGTCCACCGGACCCACATAGACCCCGTCAACCAGCTCGCCCGTCCTGGCCTTGAAGGCGGCATTGAAGGTAGCGCCCGCTCTGGCCGCAACGGCGACGAAGGCCGAGGAGCGCCAGCGCGCCGGCTCACCGTCGTCTGCGTCACCTTCCTCTGAGTGGCCGCCGCCCACGCAGGGGGTCTTGCCGGAGTAGTTCCAGTACAGGAACTCATCGAATGGCGCGCCGGTCTTCGCCACTACCCGCGTACTGTTCGTGTCGATGTCGTGGACAAAGATGCCCTGATTGACCGGCACCTCTTTATCCTGGTAGCAACTGATGCCGAAGTTCGGGTCATTTACGTCGTCGCAGATACTGTTCTCATCCCCCAGAATCTCGCCCGTGTCTTCGCAGACCAGCGCCTGGTTACAATAGGCAATGCGGTCCCGGTTGCCTTCCTCGGCGCAATAGAGGCGCACGGTCTTGGTCTCTTCCCCCCAGGCACCCCAGAAGCCCACGAAGCGTCCGTCGAAGGCACCGCCCTCGCCGAGACCGTTGAAGGTGTCATTTTTCGACTCCCCGGGAACCCGTTCCCCAATGCTCACCAGCGTGTCGAGCGGTGGCTGGGGTTGCAGTGACGCCAGGTAGATGCCGCCCAGGGTCGGGGCATCCTCGTTGTCGAAGCCGGCGAACACGACCCTCTGGCCAGCGGCGCTGGGCGGTGCGGTTGAGCCGAACACCGTGTCGGTGTCCGGAATCACGGTGTCAGTGCTGTTGGCGATCAGCACCACGGGCGAAGTGCCACCGGCTGGTGCATTGTCCAGCTCCCGGTAGTACACCCCGGTCTTGGCGCTGCCGTCCGGCGCCGTGTAGTTACCCTTGAACACGATGGTGTCGCCTTCCGTCACCGATGGTGCTCCCGGGAATACCTCGAAACGAATGCCGGGGAATTCGGGGACCTCGAAGAAGGAAAACTCCGGCACATCGCCGAGCTTGGCGGCGCCGGTGATGAGGTCATCGAAGGGGTTGGTATAGATCCCCGTGGTCCCGGCCCGGGTCTCGTCGCTGTCAGGCGGGGTGTATATCCACACCGGCTGATGGTTGCCACGGGTGGCGATGGTATCCGACTCCATGTCGATGCGCGGAAAGGACGGGGTCTCGATGAACGTAGTCAGCAACGGGTTGCTCGGCGGGTAATGCGCATTGTTCGGCTGGGGGACCTCGGTGGTCCGGTCGAGGATTCTGACGATGGGGCTCTCCACCGACATGTCGCGCGTGTAGATGCCGTGGGTCGGCCCAAGCCCGCCCCCACCGCCCTGCTCGTCCCCGCCGCCGCCCTTGCTGCGCGCCCGAATGACCACCAGCCCATTGGTGTTCACCGAGGGCTGGTTGTAGCTGTTGAAGGTTCGATCGATTGGCGCACCCGGCATCAGGTCGTTGTTGTTGACCACCGTAGCCCAGTCGAACTCGGGATTGGACTTGGGCGCGGCCGCAGCGGTTGCCGCCATCGTTGCCGCCCCCACTGCCAGGAACAGTGATTGCAGGTGTCGGGTCTTCATGGTGTTTCTCCTCGATTCTCTCTCAAGCATAATAAAATGTCGCAGGGGAAGGATCTGCCCTTGTCCGGCTTGCCCTCGGTGGGCGGTGCCGCAGTGCGCTACACCGGCGCGGCCTGCCTACTCATTACTTCTTGCCGCCACCGGGCGTCTTGGCGTTGACAACGACGTCGATGTAGCTGAGGCCGCCGCCGGGGTCTCCGTTCAGGTCAAAGGCACCGGCCGGCACGATCGCCGGTGTGGCCACCGGATTCGTCGCGATGTTCACCACCGCGGTCGCCGGGGGTTCCATCATCGGATCCTCTGGCTCGGGCGCAAAGGACGTGTTGAGGTCGGTGGTGCAAGGACCGCCGACATCGGGGCCGCCGTCGAGGACGTAGGTCAGGCGGTACAGCCCCGCACCCTCGCCGACCTTCCTCAGGTTCCAGTTGTACCCGTAGATCAGGCTGCCGCCGACGTTGATCTCGGCGGAGTAGTCATCGGCAAGCGCGTCCGGGTAGATCGCGCCGTTGAAGACCGGGTTGTTCACCGCGGATATCGGTCCCCAGTAGCCATCCGCCGGGTTCCATTGCAGGCTGGCGGGGTCCCCCACGACCTTCTGGATGATGAAACGCGCACAGGCCGAGTATATCGTGGCCTGGAAGCCCGGGCGCACGAGCGTCGGATCGATCAGGGTTTGTGTCCCTAAAGCGAGATTCTCGGGGCCGCCATAGTTGGTGCCATGCATCTCGACGGGGGAGTTCGCGGTGCCGGGCACCGCCCCGCTCATCTCGAAGGCCAGGAAATCAGCCGCATCGAACTCGGTCGTGGGGTCGAGCACCACGTTCTTGAGCAGCACCACCTCGGTGCGGATGATCGAGCGGGTGTTGAAGTTGTCCCTGGACTCGAGGTCATCACCCCAGTCCACCCCGGTAATGGCGATGGCTTGTGTGGCCGGCGGGTTGAACGCCTGCCACTTGTTCGCCTCCCGCTGCTGCAGCCACCAGACTTGAGGCCCAGCACTAACAGGCGCCTCTACGTCGTAATAGCAGACGGCGTCTTCCGGAACCGCCAGGCCGCCGGTGTCACCCATAAAACACTGGCTCGCCGGGTCGGTAATCGGCGCAAAGTCCCACTCGGTCTCCGGCAGCGGTGTGAGGATCGAGACGCCGTCCGACCAGATGACGGGATAAGACAGGTTGTTGGCGGCCGCCTCGCCGGTGTCCTGGCAGGGCGGGCGCGAGCCGTCGTCGCAAGCCGCGGCGCGGCCTGGGCGCTGCCGACGAAAACGCTTGCACCCAGCAAAGTCGCGCTGACGGCGCATGCCAATGTCGATTTTTTCATGGTCTCCTCCTCTGCGCGGGATGGCGCAGGATCAAACTGCAAAGAAGGCAGGGGCGGTCGCCCGCCCCTTCCTTGCGTTGTTATGGTTCCGGCGTTCCCCGGGCCGTTGCGGCCCGGGGCTGTTGCGTCGGTCAGTGCCGGATAGCGTTGGCCGGTTAGTTAGGGTTGCCGCCACCGTTACCGCCGCCACCGCCGCCACCGGTCACCTTGACGTTGCTAACCGCGTCGACGGGACCGTTGTTGCCGAGGTTCACATCGTCAGGCGCAGCGGCAACCGCCGTCCAGTTGATGGTGGTTTTTTGGCCAATCTCGACGCTGATAAGCGCGGAGAAGGACTCGCTCCCGCCCGCCGCGATATCGGTGGTAGGAAACACAAACGGACTCGGGTCGGTGAAGTTACCGTCGCCGTCGAGATCCGCCAAGATGGAGCCCCCAGACTCGGGTATGGCGGTCACCGTGACGGTGACCGGGGCTGTGTCGTCACCTCCCACGTGCGCGACGGTCACGATGAATTCCCTGTCGGCCGAGCCGTCCACGATATTTTTGGGCACCTGGAAGCCGGACACATCGCTGATCGCGACGTCATAGGCGATGTCGCCCGATGCTATGCAGGGCACAGGAGTCGCGTACTCGTCCTCGTCCGGCACCGGCCAGTTGTGCATGAAGTCGATGACTGCACGTGTGTCGTCGCTCGCCTGGGCGAAGCCGCCGATGTTGCCATCGAGGAAACCCTCAGCATCTGCAAACACGGCGGTCATGATGGGGCCGTGCATGATCTCGAACGTAGGCGGGACAGTTGGAGAATCTACCTCCGCGAGGTACTCGAACCAGCCGTCTTCGTTCGGTAGTACGCCATGCGTCGTACTCGGGGATGTAGGCCGGCGAAGGCAGCGCCGCAAGAAGTTCACTGTGCGGTCATAGGCATAGTCGGCTCCGATGACCAGTTCGCCTACTGCGTCTATGGCGTTCGGTCCGTAGTTCAGGAAGCACTTCTCCACCAGCTGCACCTGGCCCTGCACCTCTTCCCTGTACGTCTCGCATAGCTTGCCAAGGATAGTCGGCATCTCGTCCAGGCCCATGATCTGGTTGAGGTAGGCCACCAGGTCCACGTTGACCTCGCCGGTCTTGTCGGAAGCGACACCCAGTCCCCTGGCCGCGGTGTCGAGTGTATCACCCGCACCTCCCGGCAGGGGCGCCCCCAGGGTGCCCGTCAACATCAGTTGCCGGTAGATCGCCAGGTTCTGCAGCGGCGAGTCGATGGTGCTCACCAGAACGCTCAGATCGGCGTCGGCTCGGGTGGCGACCAGCCGTCCGGCGGGATCCAGAGTGCGGCAGTCGGCGGTGGCCAGGTTGACGACCACGTCCTCCAACTGGGACTCAAATACCGAATCCGGCGAGCGCGCCTCGTTGATGCGACCGAAGTCGACCTCCTGCGTGCAGCCCGAGCAGCCAGTGGCGACGCCACAGTTGAACTGGTCCACGGAAACGGTTGCGGGGTCGGTCTGCTGTGTCCACGCAGTCCGTTGGGCACGCCACTGCGTCGTCAACATTGAAAGCGATGGGCTGCCAACACAGTCCGCCGTCGACCAGTAAGCCGGTCTCGGGATCCGGCACCTGAGTCGCAGGGGAGGGGATGGGGACACCGTCTATATCGCGTAAGAGGATGATAAGGTCCCCGAAATCCGGGGGCGCGTTACCACCCCCCCCACCATCCGGTGGTCCCGGGATACCGCCCTTTGCAGCAAATCCGCTGCCGCTGAAAGCGAGCATGCCCGCCAGGGCTGTCGCTACTGTGAAAGCAAATGTTCGTGTTTTCATGACTGAGCTCCTATTCCTAATGGTTCACAATGCTCCCTCGCTGTGCGGGGCGGGATTGTGCCTCCCTGTGTCAACCGTCCGTAGCTGCACACCGGTACCCACAGCGGCTTACGTCCTGCTCCTATCCGGTTCTCGTCCGTCGACAGCACTTAGCCGCACCCGCTTCACCCCACCTCGGGCTCAGAAGCGGAATTCCGCCACTCCCATCTAAATCTTTAGCCCTCTTCACCGCGTTATTAAATAGGGCTTATTCCCTACTTGGAGGGCAGGTCTACTTGGAGTTGGCTTCGCCTTGGAACGCGGCGGAGAAGATGTGCGAAACCTGGGTGGTCTGGTCGAACCGCGGAGCAAGCACCCGAGTGCGTCTCGACGAAGACGTCCATGCCTTGCGCCCAGACGCGAAGAGCGCGACGAAATTCCTTTGTGTCTTGAGGTCTTGGCGCGAGATCTCCATCGCCCTTGACCAGCCAGGGTGTTCGCGGTTACTTCTGCGAATCTGTACTCGCGGGTTACGGAGCACCCTTTCAGGGCTGCACCAAGCCCTCACGGATAGCGAACCGAGCCAATTGAACCCGGTCATGGATATCGAGCTTACGCATGATGTTGGTGCAATGCTGCTCGACCGTCTTGACGCTGAGCCTCAATGTCCGGGCGATCTCCTTTTTGGACATGCCCCTGCCAAGGTACGACAGGACATCCAGCTCCCGCGGCGTGAGCAATTGGATACGGGTTCTCAACCCGGGGGACAATCGGACGCCTTGATCCGTAATCTCCAATCGGCTGCTGACTTCCGGACAAAAACAGGTTTTTCCCTTGAGTACCTTGCGCACGCAGCGAAGAATGCCTTCCGGCGTGCCGGCCTTTGTTGTGTAACCGCCGGCGCGAACCTGCAAGGCCTGTGCGATGTAAGCGTCTTGAACGTAACCGCTCAGGAAAAGTACCCGCGTACAGGGCGACTGATCGGTGATTTGTTGGGCCGCATCGAACGCCGAGAGACCGGGCATGTCGATGTCGAGGAGCACAAGGTCAGGATTCAGGCGTGTGGCTATCTCCAGCGCCTGCGCCCCGTCTTTCGCAGTACCCACGACCTCCAGGTCTGGCTCTTGGGAAAGGCGCTCCTGAAGCATGTCGCACACCAATGCGTGGTCATCGACTACCAGTATTCGCGCTTTCTTCTGGTCCATGGAATTTCGTTAAGCTGGCAATTAAACGCATAAGCTCAGTGATCAGAAAGGGTTTGTTCACTACCAAGACATCTGGACCAAGCCGCCTTTCGAAAAGGTTCGGAGCACCTTGCCCGATCAAGACGACCTGGGAGCTCTGGATCTGCGACTTCAAAATCCCGATGAATTCTTCGTCCTCAAATGCCGAAAGGTCGGAATCAACGAGCACCAGATCCCACAGATCGGTTCGCACGGCATCTTTTAGCTCTGAGGCGGAATCGACACTCCGCACCTGGTAACCAGCGCCAGTCACGGCCGAATCCAACAGGTCTGCTGCGTAGGAATCCGCGAGGGCGATGAGCACCTTGGCGCCGGACCCGGCCTCTGTTCTATTCGGTGCACCCACTGGGTCTATGGCCGGCAAATCCAAGGTCACACTGGTTCCCTGCCCCGGGGTGGAGTCAACGCTGATCTGTCCGCCATGCTCTTTCACAACCGCGGCGACGACGGCGAGCCCCAGCCCGGTTCCCCGCCCGCGTGGCTTAGTCGTGAAGAACGGCTCGAAGATCCGTTCTCGCACATCTTCGGTGATGCCTATGCCGGTGTCCGTCACGCGCAGACGTATTGTTCCGAAGTCGCTCCGTTCCCCGCGGCCTGGCATCCGCTCGCCAGCGAACACCAAGCTACCCCCCCCGATCGGCATCGCGTCACGTGCGTTCAGAACCAGGTTCACAAGTGCTTGCTGTAGCTGGGTCTGATTCCCCCAAACCCATCCGCCCGCCTCGGGGACAGAGGAATCGACGCGAATCTGGTTTGACGCCGGCATGGTCTCTTTGAGCAATCGGATCGTGTCCGCGACCAGCCTGCCCATATCGACCGGCTCCATCTCTGTCCCGGCACACCCGCTAAAGGTGAGGAGCGATCGGGTTAGGTCCGTCCCTTGACGTGCCGCAACCTCGATTTTTTGAAGTGCCTCATCAGCGGTACTACCGTCGGTTGAGCTACTTCGCGCCACATCCACAAAGCCCTGAATGACGGTCAAGATGTTGTTGAAATCGTGCGAAACGCCAGCCGCCAACTGCCCGAATGCTTCCATTTTTTGCGAACGACGCAGCTGTTCCTCCGCCGAGCGACGTTGCCCCATCTCATCCTCGAGGGCTCGCCCCCACGTACGCAGACGCTGTATCAATAACACCCAAACCCCGGCGGACAGACCGAATATTCCAAACGCCACGAACAGAGAGACCAGCTCTTTGTTGCCCTCGGCATCCAGGCGATCGCTGAAGACCTGGTCCAACGCCTCGATATAGTCTGCGACAGTTACCTCCAACGACCAAGCGAGGCTTCGGTTCGGCTGGCGATTCAGTAATTCTTGTGCTTTAGGGACGTCACCTCGCATCAAGGCCGCCAGCGCTTGATGCTCCACTTGCCGCAACTGATGGCTTACACCCTCCATGGACGCCAAAAACCCGTCGACAACAGGATCGCCAGCTTGATCACCACGGGCTACATCGAAGTATTGAAGCAGCTCCTGCTCTATCTGCCGGTAGACGTTTTGCTTTTCCGGCTTGCCGTCAAAGACGATCAGATGTGCCTCGTGGACGAGGCGCTGGTGTGAAGACAGGATTCGGCTTGCCGTAGCGAGCCCCTGGGAATACTCCGCCTTAAGATCGTGGCTGACACGGAAAGTGTTCAAAACGTGCCACCCGAGCAACAAGAACATGCTCAGTGTGGCCGCAGCCACCAGTACGAGCCAGACGTAAGGGAAACGCTGCAGTCTGTTCAATCGTCAATCGCCGATCCCATAGGCAAAGTGGCGGGTCAGTGAAACCCACCCCTGGGGACGATAGTACGCATTTTCAGAAAGCCCGACGAGCGCTTCAACCTGTCGAGCTCGACAAGAGGTGATATCTCGATTCCCAGCCACGAAACCTGGCGTGCTCACAAACGAAACCAGCGGCGCGCCGGTAAGACGCAACGAATCTGGTCTAAGATTCGAAGCTCGCGCGCCCGTCCTCAACCTAAAAAAATACAAACACAACGAAGACTCTGACCGAGTTCTCTATGCTCGGTTCTTGCACGATCTTTCCCCGCTTTCTGCACATCTCGAACTTATCCTTATAAGTGAGAAAGGACGGCAGACGCCGTCCTGAGCATCGGCCTGACAGTCTGGGTCGATGTCGCTGGCGGAGGTGTACCATGTACAAGCATATTCTGATGTCGGCAGTGTCATTACTCGCTGTTACGATAGCCCTCGGCGCGCAGGCGCAACCGTTTGCGGGGCGCGGACCGATGCCGTTCGGCGCCATGGACCTCGACGGCAACGGCTACGTCTCCTCCCGGGAGTTCTTGCAGCATCGCGACGCGCGCATGGCGGCCCGCGCCGCGCAGGGCCGGTTGCTGCGAAATGCCGGTCGGGCCCCGAGTTTCGAAAGTTGGGACGCGGACGGCAATGGGTTGTTGAACGCCGCGGAGGTCACGAGTGGACAACAGACACGTTTCGCCGGACGGCGTTCCCGCGGCCGCCCCTGCTGGCGCAACCGCTAAGGGGTTTTAGGCCTTCGTCTCATCGCCAAGGCCTGTCGGATCCTGGTGAATGGTGATGTCCGCTGCAGGGAACCGCGCGCGCAACCCCTCGTCAACCGCGAGGGAGATGCGATGCGCGTCAGCCAACGGAAGGTCGTCGTCCAGCTCCAGATGGAGCTGGATCACCTTTGTTTGACCTGACTGCCGCGTTCGCAAACCGTGCACGCCGAGTACCCTTGGAGTCGATTGTGCGATCGACTCAATCTCCTCGCGCTCTTGCGCGGAAAGCTCCCGATCCAATAACAGTTGCAACGCTTCCCATGCAATATGGTAGGCCGAGTAGAGAATGTACGTCGCAATGCCCAAAGCAAACACCGGGTCCAGGCCGGACCAGCCCAACTGTGCGAGCAGTAACGCGAGCACGGTGGCACTGTTGGTCGCCAGGTCGGTCGCATAATGCAAAGCGTCCGCCCGGATGGCCGTCGAATTCGTTCGTTTGATGACGTAGTGCTGTATCCAGAGAAGCACGACCGTCGCAAGGATCGCGAACAACATCACCGCCAGTCCCACGCCAATCTGCGCAAGCGGCTGCGGGTGCAACAATCGGTCAAAGGCGTGAAGTACGAGGAAAACGGCGGACCCGGCGATGAAGGTCGCCTGCCCCAGACCGGCGAGCGCCTCCGCCTTGCCATGACCGAATCGGTGCTCGTCGTCGGCGGGCATGAGCGAATAACGCACTGCGAATAGGTTAATCAGCGAGGCGCCGGCGTCCATTACGGAGTCCACGAGCGAGGCCATGACGCTGACCGATCCGGTCAGAAGCCAGGCGACCGTCTTCGCCAGTATCAACAGGGTTGCGGTGGCGACGGACGCGTAGGTTGCAATGCGCAGAAGTTTTGCGGTGTCGGAAGGCATGGGCGAACATCATACGGAGTTTTCGGGGCACAATGGCGCTCGTACCGACAACACTCATGGAAGTACCTTGGCCTCAAGGACCGCACTTGGGTGCAATCCAGTCAGAGCCGAAGCGAGCCACAGAATCAGCGACGGAGCGTAAGAGCGGGTGTCGGTACGCCGAACCGCAGCGTCGGTTGTGGCGAAAATAAAATAGCGCCCTCAGAAAGCTGGATAGTCAGCAATGGGGCGATAACGGCTCTTCTGGGCGAGAGCATCGCTTTGAGCGGCAAAAATTTTCTGACGGATCGCGCGCCACAGCCGAAATCGGTCAGCGGACCTACAGGCTGCCGTGCAACGCCTCCGTCTAGGATGAGGTATGTTTTTCAGCCCACCATTCCGGAAGGCTCGCGATCGAGTCGATCGCGCCATCCGGCTGGATCTTTCTCTGAAGGTCCCGGGGGACGGAACTTGCCGTGCGTACCAGCAACCCGCGGATACCAGCACTCTTAGCGCCGCCGATGTCCCCACGGAATCGTCACCGATCATGAGGGTCTCGGCGGCCTCGGTACCAAGCGCCGCGAGTGCGGCCGCGAAGAAAAGTCTGGCCGGCTTGCCAAGGACGACGGGCTCGATGCCGGTGGCGCGCTGAAGCTGCCGTCAGGTTCCGAATACGCCGGGACGGATCTCGATGCGCGCAGAGCCAATGGCGGCCTTCACCTCCGCATAGATGACATCGGTATCGGACTCGTATCTGCGCGAGAAGTGGAAAGGGACCAAGCGCTTCACTTGCGATTCGACGGCGATCTCCGCGCACGCGCGGGCCGTCAGGTGCCCGGTACGCCTCGCCTGCTCCGCGTCGGCTTCGGTGAAGCTCGCTTCGCAGATCAGGGCGTCGGCACCCTGAGCCAGGGCGCAAAGGCGGGCGCGGTTCTCGGCAATATCCGCCAGGTCGGTCGCATAGACGAGGCGGCGTGCAGGTTCGTAGTCCAGCAGTTCGGCCGCAAGCGCGGAAGCAAGCGCCGTCGTCCCGTCGGGTAAGCGGATCTTTGCCCCCGCCTCCCCCGCCGACAAGTGACGCTTGAGGTCAGCGATCCAGGACCCCGGCGGCCAGGCCAAAGCGGAAAGCCGATCCTTGCGGACGTGCGCGATCGGGTCCGCTTCGAAGGCAAAGGCGAGTACCGGAATGCCATGATCCAGGACGGCGGCCCGCACCCGGAAATCCGGCTCGTCGACTAGAATCCCGTTGATCAGCCTCCGCTGTCCCAGGGCCTCGAGTTGCCTACCGACCTGCATGCGGCTTTGAAGCACGCGTTCTTCATGGACCTCGTGAAGCTCGAATACGGGGCCGGCGTCGCCGATGCGGTCCCAGCAGATGGCCTTGATGAAGCTTGCGATGTGACCCGCGAGACCAGGGGGACCGTAGAGTCGGCACAGTCCGGGCGCCTTAATACGTGAGCGCAGGAACCAGAGGAATCCGCCGATGTGATCCATGTGCGCGTGGCTCACAAAGATATCGCTCACCTGGTGGGCGATCTTCGCCGGGAGCCGCCCGCTGTCCCCGAGATCGAACAGCAGGCTGCGCCGGCGCTGGCGCAGGCGGATATGCAACAGTGGATCACCCAACAGGCCGTTGACCAGCAGTGCACTGGCGATGCCGAGGTGAACGAAGCAGGCTGGGTCGACGTCTTCGCCCTCCGGTGCCGCAAGGTCGGGGGGCAAAGCAGCGGGCCCCGCAACAGGCGCTGCCTCCTTGGCAGTCCCGAGCAGGCCCTCCGGTCCGCGTTTCGCATCACGTACCAGCAGGCCGCTGAAGTCCCGCGTAGCAGCCCCACCCTCGATGAGGCGCATCCGCACCCGCAGCCGTCCCCCTTCGAGTGCGATCCCCTCACCCAGGGCGCAGGCTTCACCTCGTTGGTCCAAAAGCGCGAGCTGGCGCCCTTTCCAGTCGATGGTGCCCCGACCGGACCGGCCTGCAATACGGAGCCGCGCGAGATTGAGCGTCTCCTCGGCCCCGGCGCCGAGCCATCGTTCCCAATGGTCCGTGCGGGCCCGAGCGCGCTGCCTCTTGCTGCAGCGGCGGGCGAGTGGCGAGGGCGTCGCAATTAGAACGCGTGCGTTCAAATTACCCAGTGTGGCGAGGACGGCGTCGGACTCGCTACCCGAACCAGGCAGAAGGGCGATGATCCGGTCCGTGTCGGTTGCCTCCAAGATAGCCGCAAGCAGCTCTGCGGCGGCGGGACCGCGCACCGCCCCGGGCGCATCCACCAAAAGCGGGAGTCCACCCGCTTGGACCGCGAGCCGGCGCACGACGAGCACCAGCGGCAGGCGGTAGCGAACCGCATCGAGGGTACACAAAGGCTCCAGGCGCTCCACTCGCCAAAGGCCATGTTCCCAACGGCCAAGGGCAAGCGCCCCGGGGACGCCGAACCCCGGCGAGCCAGGGTCCGCAGCGATGCCCCAGCAACGCATGTCTGCATTCGCCAGATGCCTCGCCAACGTGGACATCAGGGTGGTCTTGCCGGCCCCCGGCGGACCCCAGATCAGCCATCGCCCGCGCTCAGCGCAAACGCGCTGTGCCAATTTCGGGAAATCGGTCAAGATTCGCTCCGCTCGAGGGGCGTTGTTGTGCGGCGTGATCATCGCTGCGGAAAATCGAGGGGTTAAAAGGATGGGGCGAACGTGCTCTCAGGCCGGATCTCCTTTACTTCAACTAAGCTTACCCCGATCCAGCATCAGCCTGCGCGGTCTTGGCAACGATAATTCCGGGTTCGCCGGGACAAGATCGGAACGCGAAACGAAACACGCCGATTCGTCGACGCTTTTACAGATCGCAGATCTATGATGTAAAGAAACCGAGTTACGCGTCAAAGGCGAAAAGCAAAGGAAAGACAAACCCGTGATTCAGAACTTCACCGAGATCAGCACCAAGAAAGTGTTGCGGACCCTGGAGGTGGCGGTGGCCGAGCTCGCGGGCATGCGACAGAATCAGCTTACGCCGGACTTCATCCTGCTCGCTCTGCTGTCACAGCCCGATGCAGAACCCATGCGCATCCTGGAGAACCTGCTCACAAACCCTGGCGACGCCATCGAGCGCATCAAGCAACGCATCCGCCAGCAATATCAGCATGCAACTCCGGTCCAGGCCACGCAGATCGTGGCGACCCAGGAGGTGGCGGAGCTCTTCCGATTTGCCTACGAGGAGGCAAAGAAACTCGGTGACAGCTACATCTCGACCGGCGCCTTGTTTATCGCCCTGTTCGACCCCGAAACCGGCGATTCCGCAAAGCTTCTGCGCGAGGCGGGAATCAACCAGGAGCAGGCACGCAAGGCGCTACAGGAGGTCCGCGCAGGGCGGACGGTCAACACGGAGGACGCGGAATCCGAGCGCGATGTGCTGGAGCGCTACACCCGCGACCTGACGGAAATGGCCCGTAGCGGAGAGCTGGACCCGGTAATCGGCCGCGAGGAGGAGATTGCCCAAGTCATTCAAACTCTGTCGCGGCGCAAGAAGAACAATCCGGCACTGATCGGAGAGGCAGGCGTTGGCAAGACGGTGATCGTCGAGGGTCTCGCCCAGCGCATCGCCGACGCAGAGGTTCCCGACACCCTGCTCCACAAGCGCCTGCTTTCGCTCGACATGGGTGAGGTCGTGGCCGGGGCCAAGATGCGCGGCGAGTTCGAAGAGCGTTTGAAGTCTGTGCGCGATGCGGTGATCGAAGCCAAGGGCAAGGTCATCCTCTTCATCGATGAGTTGCACGCAGTGGTCGGAGCGGGCGCCGGAGCTGGCGGAATGGACGCCCCCAGCATGCTCAAGACAGCACTTGCCCAGGGCACGCTTCAGGTCATCGGCGCAGATACCCTGGACGAATATCACCGATTCGTGGAGACGGACAAGGCCCTGGAGCGGCGCTTCCACCCCATCCTGGTGCGTGAACCCTCGGCGGAGGAAACGATCCGCATCCTCGAAGGCATTGCGCAGCGGTATGAGCGCCATCACAAAGTCCGCTACGCCAGGGACGCGCTGGAAGCAGCCGCGCAGATGGCGGAGCGTTACATCGCGGACCGGCGACTGCCCGACAAGGCCGTAGATCTCGTCGACGAAGCCGGCTCCCGCAAGCATTTACGATTGATATCGATTCCCAAAGACGTCAGGGATCTGGAGCGGGAGCGCCAGCGCCTGCTGCGGGAAAAGACCGACGCCTTCAATGGTCAAGCCTTTGAGCAGGCAGCGCGGTTGCAGATGAAAATCCTCGGGCTGGAGGAGATGCTCGCCGCCGCGCGCAAGGACTGGGAAGAAGCCCGCGGAAAGGAAGATAGCGAGGTTCACGCGCAGGACATCGCTCAGGTTGTCTCGCGTTGGACTGGCATCCCCGTAGCGCGCATGGTCGAAACCGAGGCCGAAAAACTCACCCGCATGGAAGAGGACCTGCACCGTCGGATCGTCGGCCAGGAAGACGCGGTGCGCGCCGTCTCGGATGCCATCCGCCGCAATCGCGCCGGCATCACCTCGGACCGGCGACCCATCGGCTCCTTCCTCTTCCTAGGGCCCACGGGAGTTGGCAAGACCGAGCTAGCCCGGGCGCTGGCCGCCTTCCTGTTGGACGATGAGTCGCGCATCGTGCGTCTGGACATGTCCGAGTACATGGAACGCCACGAGGTGTCGAAGATCATCGGCGCACCGCCGGGCTACATCGGATACGGCGAGGGCGGCCAGCTTACGGAGCGGGTAAGGCGCAACCCCTACACGGTGGTACTGCTTGACGAGATGGAAAAGGCCCACCCCGACGTCTTCAACATGCTGCTGCAGATCCTGGAGGACGGCCAGCTCACAGACGCTCAAGGCCGCATGGTCTCCTTCCGCAACACAATTTTGATCGGCACCTCCAATCTGGGCACCGAGTCCCTGTCACCAGACAAGCGACCCATCGGTTTCATCCAATCCGCCACCCCGAGCTACGCCGAAGCGCGAGACCTCGTGCTTCATGAGGTGCGGAAGTTCTTCAAGCCGGAGTTTCTGAACCGGCTGGACGACGTCATGGTCTTTCACTACCTGGAGCCGGCGCACGTCCGTGCGATTGCTACGATCTTCGTAGACGAGCTGGTGCGGCGTCTTGCTCAAAGAAAAATCGAGGTCCTGGTCGACGAGGCGGTGCTCGACAAGCTTGCCGCGGACGGCTTCGACCCCGTCTTCGGTGCACGCCCCCTGCGCCGCGAGGTGGAGCGTCAACTGGAAAACCCGCTGGCCATGAAGATCGTAACTGGCGAGTGCCCGGAACAAAGCCGGGTGCGGGTGCAATTGCGAAACGAGCAGATCAGTTTCCGGATCGACAGCGCAACGGTGGGCCGAAGCAACTGATGGCACACGTAGCCACATTCGAGCGAGCACTCAACTAAAATTATGGATGGTAGAGACAGTACGCGTATCACACCCTTATTCGGAAGGAGATCCCCATGGGCTGGCAAGAACAGTTGGACAAGGCCATATCTGCCATCAAGGAGGCGGCGGACAGCGAAACAGCACGCGATATGGCCGCCAAAGCGAAGGCGACCGCGACGGACCTGGCGCGCAAAGTGAAGGACGGCGCCGTCAGCGCGGCGGACGCCCTCGTGGAGGCCAACCGAGATCCGTCGTCGCTGACGGTGCACTTCCTCAACGCGGACCTTACCGTGGTTTCTCCGTCCGAGGGCATTTCCGTCACCCGGCCGGATGCGGCGTCCCTAGTGGTCGCGGACGGTCACGGCAACGGGCTGGTCATCAACGCCGCGGCCGACCCGGCCTTCGTTGCCGAGAGGATCGGCACTATCGCGCAGTTGAGCGGCAACACCTTCGACCTCGGCCAGGAGGACGGCGTCAACGTGGTGGTCACAAAGTTCTGAGCGGCGCGGTCCTGGCGTGTCTCGCGCGGGCCGGACCGTTTCAGTCGATCAGCAGGACCTTCGCGCCCCGAACGGGGCCGCGCTTGACCTCAAGGAGGGCGCGGTTCGCCTCCTCCAGGCGGTAGGTCTTTACCTGTGGGCTCAGCGGGATCTCGGCAGCGATGGGGAGGAACTCCCCCGACCCGCTCGCCGATTTCGAACCTCCCCGATCCCGCGCCGAGCTTGTCTACACGCCCCACTACCTCGTGCCCCGGAACGACGGGCAGCCGTGGAGGCGCGGTGCGCCCCTCGATCTCGTCGAGCTCCGCGTGGCAAACGCCGCAGGCGCGGACCCTGATCCGGATCTCTAGGGCTTCAGGCTCTGAAACCGGCAGTTCCACCGCAGTAAGGGGTGCATCCGGTTTGCTCAAGGAAGGGATCCGATCGATGACCATCGCCTTCATGGTTGCTCGCCCTCCCGGACGCCTAGCTGCCGCTTAGCAGTAAGACGTCGGATTCGCGCCGTTATCGCCCGGCCAACTTGCGACCACGCGTGACGAACACATACTCGAGCGACCTGCTCAGCACCCGACTACGCAAAGAGAATCCAGGTACCGATTCGAGCGTGGGCTCCTGGCCCGTCGCTATCGCCTCCGCCGCGAGGACAGCGCTACGCACGGCCGGACCTATGCCCTCGCACAAATCACGCGAGGCGAGGCCGGCCGCATCGCCGACGACGAACGCGTTTCCGATACGTAACGTTTGAACCGCGCCGCGCAGATAGTAACTGTGCCCTTTGGGCTTGAAGGCATACCCTGTTACCAAACCGCCTAGCGCCAGATCCTCGGTGAATGCATCCCAATGATGGTGAATGTCTTTTTGCTTTGATTTGAGCTGCGCCGACATGCCACCTACACCGACATTCAGATAACCGTTCTCCTTGGGTACGTACCACGCGTAGCCCGGCAGGCCGTGCCCCAAGAACCATAGGTGACAGGCATCGTCTCGATAGTCGTATGCAACCTCCTGCTCCAACGTTGCCACCTGAAGCTCGCGTGCCCTTGGATAGCGTTCGCGAAATAAAAAGCGATAGACAGGGCAGCTGGTTCCCGCGGCGCCCACCAGGTACCGGCACCGGTACCTGTCATCGAGGATGTATTCATCACCGTATTTTTCGATCCTCTGCACCTTCTGGACCGCCACGTCGGCGCCCGAGCGTTGCAACAGCCAATCATCGAACTCGTAGCGGCGGATGGAATGTTGTACCCCTGCGAATCCAAACGACAGCCCGGTAAGATGAACCTTGATCTTCTTGAACGTCAGAAACCGATGTGGATATTCCCGCACATCCATCCGCAGGTCCGACAGGACTTGCGGCGTGATCCATCCCGCGCAGAGCTTGGTCCGCGGAAATGTCGCCTTGTCGAGAACCAGGACATCGATACCGCTTTGTCTGAGCCTCCAGGCGCAACTGGAGCCGGCGGGCCCGCCACCGACGACAATGACCTCACGGGTCTCCATACATTCCCTCGGAATCAGACGAGCCGGCAGGCGGGCTGCGGCCGGCCTTCCTTGGTCATGACGATCTGTAACAGCTGCAGGTACCTGGCGCGAAAGCCCGCGGCGGTGGTGAGCAAGTAGAATCGCCACATTCGATAGAAGCGGTCACCATACTTGTCCTTCAGCTTCGGCCAGGCCTGCTCGAAGTTCTCGCACCAGGCCATGAGCGTGGGGTCGTAGTGGGGGCCTATGTTGTGCACGTCCTCGATCACAAACAGGCCCTCGGCCGCGCGCGCCAGCTGAGAGAGCGATGGCATGACGGCGTTGGGGAAGATGTACTTGTCGAACCAGGCATTGAAGTCCTTTCCCTCCCGATTGCCGGAGATGGTGTGGACGACTGCTACGCCGTCCTCTTTGAGACAGCGGTCGGCCACCTCCATGTAGGTTCGATAGTTCTTGTTGCCGATGTGCTCCATGATGCCGATCGAGATGACCGCGTCGTAGCTGCCGGTGGCCTTGCGGTAGTCCTCGAGCCTCAGCTCCACGGGAAGCCCTTTGCACAGCCGGTTGCCCAGCTCGACCTGGGCCTTGGAGACCGTGAGACCCGTGACCTCGACGCCGTACTTCTCCGCGGCGTACTTGGCGAGGCAGCCCCACCCGCAACCGAGGTCGAGCACCTTCATGCCGGGTTGGAGATTGGCCTTGCTGCACACCAGGTCGAGCTTTGCCTCCTGGGCGGCGTCCAGTGTCTCGGCGTCCCTCCAGTAGGCACAGGTGTAGGCGAGCCGGCGATCGAGCATCGCCTGGTAGAGATCGTTGCCGACATCATAGTGCCGCTCGCCGACTTGGAAGGCCCGCAGCGGGCTCTGCAGGTTCAACGCCCGCGCCTTGAGTAAGTGCAGCAGGTTACCCCAGGAGGTTCGATACTTCTGCACCAGTTTTCCCTTGATCAGCTTCACGGTCAGCTCGTCGAGCGCCACGCAGTCCCACTGGCCGTCCATATAGGCCTCGCCGAACCCGAGTGCGCCGTCGCGGAGCAGGCGGGTGTAGAACGCGGGGTCGTGGACCAAGAGATCGGACGGGCGCGAGCCGTCCACGCGGACGTCCGCTGCGGCGAGCTCGTCGCGCACGATCTGCTCGGACCTGCTGTCCAGTGAGCTCCGGACCCGACTGCGCGCCTTGGAGCGCGTCTGTGCTGCCTTGTAAAACATGACCTGTGCCCCCGAAGAAACCTCTACCGGCAGAGACGTTGGCCCGCGCATGTCGAGCGCAGGCACATGTGCTCGCCTGAAAATGGTCAACCGACTCAGTAACGGCGTCCGAAAACCATACCCACGTCAGACAACAAAAATGGCTACTTGATCACGGACGCTGAATCCGGGCTTCAGCTCATCCCCCACGATTCACGGACTGACCGCCGCCGGCCTCGATCGCAGCGCTCGCCCGAGGCGTCCCCGTGCTCTGTTAGGATACCCGTGACCGACCGAAAGTCAGCGAGACACGGGTACAAAATGATGGTACGGGTTGTCGACAAGTTCAGCGGCCCCAAGTCGCGATTCGTCGTGCTGGTAACCGGTGCGACAGGTGCGATCGGCAGGGCAATCGCGGAGAGGATCGCTGCTCGCCCCGAGTATGAAGTCGTCTTGGTCTGCCGCGACGCTGCGAAGGCCGAGACGACGGTCGAAACCATCCGGCGTCAAACCAGCAACCCCCATGTCCGCTATGAGCTCGTCGACCTGTCCCGGCGCGCGTCCATCAGCGCCCTCGCCGAGCGCTGGCGCGGGCCCGCTCATACGTTGGTCAACAACGCCGCGGTCACACCCCGGCGCCGTGAGGAAACACCCGAAGGCATCGAACGCCAGTTCGCCACCAACGTTCTTGGCTACTTCTGGATGACCACCGCCTTCCAAGATCATCTTGCCCGCTCGGCGCCGGCACGGGTCGTCAACGTGGCGAGCTACTGGGCCGGAGGGCTGGATCTTGACGATCTGGAATTCAAGCGCCGCCGGTACGACAACGACGCGGCCTACCGCCAGTCGAAGCAGGCCGATCGAATGCTGACGGCTGCCTTCGCCGAGCGCCTTGAACAATTTCACGTCACGGTCAACGCCTGTCACCCCGGCGACGTCGTCTCGTCCCTGAGCCGTAACCTGGGTTTTGGTGGTCACGAGACCCCCGATCAGGCTTCGAGCACCCCCTCGTGGCTGGCGACTGAGGCCATCGGAGCAAAAGTCACGGGCAAGTACTTCGAGCATCAGCGCGAGGCGTCCTGCCATTTCGGCGCGGACCGCGACGCAGTCGAGGCGCTGTACCGGGCGTGCGAAGACTATGAGTGACCAGCAGATCGCAAAGCCGTGATGAGAGAATACCCTTTCAACGCTATCGGCGGCGTGTCGGCCGCCCTACTCCTCTGCGTCGACTCCGTGCGATTGACCGCCGCCGAGCCGCACTTCCACAAAGGCTTCGAGAGCGCCGTCTACGTGCTGGAGGGCCGGATGGAGACGCGTTACGGACCGCAACTCGAGCAATCAGGCTTGATGTCTTCCCGAGTCGTCGATCGCCAGGGCAAGCGACCTGAGATCTCGATTTGCAGTGCAAAGCTGAGGAGGGTCCGGATCACCACGATGAGACCCAGTACCAACAGATTTTGGACCGTCGGTTCAACCGCCACCGTTCCGATGATATCGGCTGCGACCAGGAACTCGAGTCCGAGCAGGATGCTGCGCGCGAGGGTCGTCCGGAAAGGATGGTAGGTCTCGCTTAGTTTGGCACCTTGAGCCGTTCGTCTGACCCCTTGCACGACGGCTAGGAGCAGACCCAGGACCATGACAGCCACTCCTGCCGCTTCGAAAAAGCTTGCGATTCCGTGCAGCGTGCTTTCAAACAGCTCTGGTTTAACGAAGTTCTCAGCAGCAGCGTCCGGGGTCTTCAATGTGGGTGCCTCCTACTGGTAAGGGGTATTGTGGTGGAACTCGGGGAGAGTCGCTGAGGCCGCAGATCCCTTACCCTCAGCGAAATAGGTATGTGGCATATCCGTGGGCCAGACCAGACCGTGCTCCGGTGATAAAGGCTTTTGCGCACCTGAGGATTCATTGGACTGGCACGCGTTTCCAGCACAGGACTCGAGAAGGCGATTGCCACGCACTAGACTGCGCTGGTATGAAGAGTTTGCAAAACGGGGGGAGCCCATACAAGACGCTGATTATCGGCCATCCTGGCCAAGAGGAGCACGGCATTCGAAATTGCGATGTCCGAATGCCTTCATTTTCAACGTCTTGCAGGCGTCGAAAATGGCGGGGCCTCCTGCCCCGCGGCAAACGTTGATTTAATCAGCATTTCCTTGGGCCGGCCGCCCTAGCGATTCGATGCTTTCCTCTGGCCGCGCCAGCCATTACTTTCGCGGACTGAGGACCCTTTTGCTGAACCCAACGGAGCGAAGCCATGAGTAAAATCCGAGAGACAGTCGTACGTATTTGTCAACAGGCTCGTTCGTCCGCCGCTGAAATGCGGACCCTATCAGGTCAGGTCCGCTCCGACGCCTTAGCGGCGATGCCCGCTGCGCTGGAGGCGTCGAGGGAAGCGGTGCAGGAGGCGAACGGCGCCGACCTGGAGGACGCCCGCCAGGCGGGCATGCCGGAGCATCTGATCAAACGTCTGGCCATCGACGATAAGATCTTGGCCTACATGCAGAGCCGGTTGAAAAAGCTGGCCGCCCTCCCGGACCCGGTTGGCCGCGTCCTGGAGGGACACACCCGGCCAAATGGTCTACAGGTCTCGAAGGTTTCCGTGCCTATCGGCGTCGTCGGCATCATTTATGAATCCCGACCGAATGTGACCACGGACGCGGCGGCCGTCTGCCTGAAAAGTGGCAACGCGGTCATACTGCGTGGTGGCGGGGAATCCTTGCGCACCAACTTGGTCCTGGCCGATGCTATGAACCGTGCAGCCATCGAAAACGGCATTCCCGAGAATGCCATTCAGATCATTCGTACCCCCGATCGCGAAGCCGTAGGGGTCATGCTGGAACAACGGGACGCGATCGACGTGCTCATACCGCGCGGCGGCAAGAGCCTCATTAAGCGGGTTTCCGACAACAGCCGCATTCCTGTGATCAAGCATTATGACGGCATTTGTCATCTGTACGTCGCAGCGGACGCGCAGCTAGCTATGGCCGTGGCGCTCGCGGTGAACTCCAAGTGCCAGCGCGTCGAAGTCTGCAATGCTCTGGAAACGCTCTTGATCGACGCGCAGCAGGCGACCTTGGTCCTGCCGGCGATGGTCGACGCCTTTGGATCTCGGGGAGTTGAACTTCGCGGCTGCGAACGCTGCCTGGACTTGATTCCGAACCTGGTTGCAGCGGAGGAGGAAGACTGGCGGACGGAGTATCTCGCGCCGATTCTCTCTATCCGCATTGTCGACGGCATCCGGCGTGCGATCGAACACATCGCCACTTACGGCTCGGGACATACCGATGTCATAGTGACCGAAAGCTTGGAACTGGCAAGTATCTTCACTAACAGCGTTGATTCGTCGTCGGTGCTCGTAAACTGCTCTACCCGGCTTTCCGGGGGCGGTGACTATGGGCTGGGTGCCGTTGTGGGCATCAGCACTGACAAGCTGCACGCGCGCGGCCCGGTAGGGGCAAGTGATCTCACCAGTTACAAATGGATCGCCCACGGCAAAGGCCACTTGCGGGATTAACTGGCCGGAGAGCACGGCGGATAGACGGCGTTCAGGTCCGGACGGTGACCCGGCTGTGGGCGTCCGTGCCCGCGTGACCCGTATCCGGGTGTGCCCAGTGCTCTCAACCAAGAGCCGTAGGGACTAGCTGGCGGAATATCAGCGCGGGTCGTTCGTTTATTGCCTAGCACATCATAGGCAGTCTTTGTGGTTCGAACTGGGCAAACCCACCGGGAGACGCTTCATGTCTTCGCTGTCTGGCGATCAAGTCCGAGTCTCCAGTCGAGACGGCCTCCGCGTCCTGCTCGACGGATTCAGCGCAGATCCGGAATCGGGAATTTCCAGCCGGATCCAAAAGGCAATTCACGTAGCCCGTGCGCTCCACCAACGCTCGTCCGAACTACAAACCGCCGAGGAGCGCAAGCAGCAGGATGCGCTCGAGCGTATGATGTCGAGCCCCCACGACAAGGCGACCATGGTGCAGATCACGGATCAGGCCCTGCGCTCCCGCCGTGCGGCGAGAGCGGCGGATCAACTCATCCACATCCTGGATGTGCAGGGAATCCCGCGCTTCTTTTCGGCTCTGGACAAGGCCCTGCTTCAGGGCTTTCGATCCTTTGGAGGCTATCTCCCGGGCGTGGCGGTGGCTTTAGTCCAAGAGAAGATGCGCGAGGAGACCGCCAACGTCATCTTACCGGCAGAGGATTGAGTATCTGATTGAGCACTTGCGCGCACGGCATCAGGCAGGGCTTCGTATGAACCTCAACCTCTTCGGCGAAGCTCTTCTCGGCGAGGAGGCGGCAGAGCAACGCCTCAAGACCTATCTGGAGGCCCTGCAACATCCGGAGATCGAGTGCATTTCGGTCAAAATATCGACCATCTACTCGCAGATCTCACCGTTACCCTGCGAGGAAACAGTCGAAATACTCTGCGACCGCCTGGAACTTCTCTACCGCGAAGCGGCCCGAATGCGATACCGGCAACGCGACGGTGACGAGGTGGCGAAGTTCGTTTACCTCGACATGGAAGAATACCGGGATATGCGCATCACCGCCGAGACCTTCATGCGTACCCTCGAGCGGCCGGGTCTAGAGCAGGTTCGCGCTGGCATCGCCCTGCAAGCGTATCTGCCTGATGCCTACGCCGTGCAGCGGCGTATCAACGATTGGGCCAGATCACGCGTGGAGGGCGGGGGTGCCCCTATAACTGTGCGACTGGACAAGGGCGCAAACATGGAGATGGAGCGGGTTGACGCAGCGCTGCACGGCTGGCCGCAAGCCCCGTTCCGGACCAAAGGGGAAACCGATGCCAACTATAAACGCATGCTCCACGAAGGGCTACGAGAGAAGAACATCGCCGCCTTCGGGGTGATGGAGTCTCTTCCCCAAGAGCCACGCCGCTCCCAGGACCGGCGCCAGGCAATTGGTCGGCCGGTGGACGAGGACTTAAGCCTCGACGGCTTCGTAAACGAGCCGGAATCCGACCCGGAAGTGTCCGAGGCCGTCGACTTCCTTGAGCTCTACCGACGCAGCGCCCTGTTCTTCCAGCGTCTAAAGACCATCAGCGCGCTACCCGCAGGCGTGGTCGCCGTGATTCCCCCCTGGAACTTTCCCATCGCCATACCCGCCGGCGGCGTAGGGGCGGCGCTGGCCGCTGGTGACTGCGTGATCCTTAAGCCTGCCTCAGACACGGTTTTGGTCGCCTGGGAGGTGGCCAAGTGCTTCTGGCACGGCGGCGTACCCAAGGAGGCACTTCAATTCATTCCCTGCGCCGGAAATGGCATCGGTGCCAAGCTCGCTGCAGACCCGCGGGTCGACGCCGTCATCCTCACGGGCGGCACCGAAACGGCGCAGCGCATGCTGGCGGCACGTCCGGAAATGCACCTTATGGCCGAGAAGGGCGGAAAGGACGCCACCATCGTCACCGCCATCGCAGACCGCGAACAAGCGATCAAGCACGTTATTCATTCGGCCTTCAGCCACAGCGGGCAGAAGTGCTCGGCAACCTCGCTGCTGATCCTGGAGGAAGAGGTGTATGACGATCCGAATTTCCGGACAGCACTTCTCGATGCTGTTGCGAACCTGCCGGTGGGATCAGCCTGGGACCGGAACACCCGTGTGGGCCCCCTGATCCGCCCGCCTTCCGGTGTACTGGAGCGGGGCCTGAAGGAACTGGAGACGGGTGAGCACTGGGCAGTTATGCCCAAGCGAATGGAGCACAACCCCCAACTCTGGTCACCCGGGATGAAGTGGGACGTCAAACCAGGCGGCTTCACCTACATGACCGAGTTGTTCGGCCCCGTACTCGGTGTAATGCGAGCGCGGGACCTCCGCGAGGCCATCGATCTGGTGAACCAGACCGGCTACGGATTGACCTCCGGGATCGAGAGTCTGGACGAACGCGAGCAACAGACCTGGAGCGAGCGCATTCGAGCCGGGAACCTTTACATCAACCGCGTGACCACCGGTGCGGTGGTGCTGCGCCAGCCCTTCGGCGGCATGGGTAAGTCGGCGTTCGGTCCCGGTATAAAGGCCGGCGGGCCGAATTACGTCGCCCAATTTATGAACTTCGAAGACCGCAATGTCGCCCCCCTCCGACGTGGAACAGGTTCGGAAAGAGATCGTGAAGCCATTTCTGATCCGCTGCTTGCAGACTTCGCGGGGCGCCTGCTTCGGGATAACGCCCGTACCACCGGAACGACGCAGGATGAGACCGACCGCGTCTTCGCAGCCATTGCAAGCTACCAGCGGGCCGTGGAAGAGGAGTTCGGTTGCGAGCACGATCACTTCCGACTCCTCGGCCAGGACAACATCCGCCGCTACCTTCCAGTCGGAAACCTACGGATCCGTCTGCACGTCGACGATAGAATGTTCGACCTGATCGCAATGGTGCCTACTTGTACGGAAGAAACCTTAATGCGCGAAGTCACCGAACCCAGTGTAGCAACGATCATGAAAGATAACCGCCACTTCCAAAAAGCCAAGTCCAAGCAGGGTGCCGGCATGCCGGCCTATAACTCATCTTTCCGGGCACAGCAAAGTTCCATCAAACCCTGCAGAATTTTGCCTTTTCCGCCGCCCTGGGTCTCCAGCAAGCGGAGCACCGTAAGATCAACATCGGGCTGGTCCACCTGGCCTGAGACTTGGAGGCGACCCGCTGCATTCCTGTATACCGGCGCAAAGACAACTCCCACCGCACCGCAGCTGCCAGCATGAATTCCACAAAGAAGGGTAAGGGTAGAACCGATACCAAATCATCGTCGGCGACGAGGTCCGGAGCCTCATCGGACGTATTTACCGCGACGGTTGCGATCGTGCGAGACGAGTGGAAAGAAATGATCGGTTTTTCTGTTCAGTACATGGAGAGTAACGCTGCCGATGCTCAGACCGTCTTTGTCGATGAAGAGAGGATGCTGCTGGGCTACACCAATGCCGACGGAAGGCTGCAAGAACGGGCGATGCGGTTCTTCCACTTCAGCAATTGGGCCAATATTCCTGGTCGTATTATTGTCAACGATGATCAACGGATCCGAAGGAACGTTGACGATCAGGAGAAATCATTTGTCAGCGGATTCACCTTTATAGCGGACGCTTCTTTAACGGATGCAGACTATTTGGGATTAAGAATGGTCGAAGGAATGTTTATGCCGGAAGGAGATGGGTATTTCGTAGTGAAGGGTAACGGCATCGTTACTGAGCAGTTTGATACGGCCTACTATTTCATAACGCCGCATAGTGAGAGTCGAGAAATCACGGCTATTCAAGATGAAATGTGGGTATTCCCCATCATTTACGCCTTCTACATTGCCAGCGGTAACAATAAATTCCCCGAGTATAAATACCGGGAAGGCATCCGAGGATTGACTCAGTGGTACCAAATGAAAAGCGTTCCAGTCATCGATCTACTCGAGCATCTTTGGGCGCAAGGGCCGCGACGCTGGATGCCATTATATCACGGGCTAGCCCGAGTTATCAGTCACCTAGAATTAATCAACGTTGAGAAATGTATTTATGAGTTTTATCGTTGTCACGAGGAACCTTCCGCCCGCATTTTTGCCGTCCGTCTCTTAGGAGCCATGAAGACTGGGATTGCCGTACAGTATCTAGAACGGACATTTAGGCCGCAGTTAGGGATGGATGATCAGATTGTTAAAGAAATCGACCATCAATTAGAAGGAATCATGTTATCAAAAGGCAATAAAATCAAAGGCTATGCGCCGATTTTCGGATTAACCAGGGTTGCCGATGATGTTTTGTCATCAATCAAGCGCTGGTCACAGTTAGGAGATCTGTTCGTACCTTACTGGGCTAGAGACGTTACCCGGTTGGCGAGAAACGTACTCATCCCGGACCAAAAGAGATTCGATTTGGGAGATACCCGTGTCATGGGCCTTAGCCGCACCCGATTTGAGCAGGATTTTGAGATCGAAGGGCACTCGTTTACGACCCGTTTCACTCCCGACTTGGACGCACACTTGGTTACAATCGACTTGCTGGAAAATCCGGAAAGTCAACCGTTACTTCACCATAAATTCGGTTCCTTGCAATTAATGTTCTCCGATGACGACGCATGGCATATATCGGCCATGCAGCTCATCCGACTGGACCATGTCTTTGTAAATACGCTCAAATATGTGCTGCTGGTGATGGCCTTCCAGTACATTCAGTTTTTTCAAGCCTTCTCCAATTTACAGAAACTATCCATCATGATCGATCCGGCGGTGTTTTCATTCAATCCGAGCCCGTTTGATATTCTTACGTTCGGGCGATTTGGGATTGTTGCGCAAACGCAACACGTTCAAGAACATTTCGACTTCAAAGCAGCCAAAGTCCAACGGGACGGCGGGCGGATGATGAACTTGAGGTATATCGAAGTTCCGGCTACAAACCCGTCAAAAGCGCCGTTAACTATTTTTATCGAGGGACCGGAGCAGCACAGCGTCATTGTGGAACCCGTTATCTACGATGAGAGCATTCGTGTTGTGAAGGTTGATGAGGCCACGGAGAACCAATTGATCATCAACCTGCTCAACAAAAAACCGATCGAGGTGGTTTATGTTGAAGAAGAGGATTTTGATCAGGCAAGAAACAAGGCATGGACTGGAGCCGGCAACATCCTGGTTCCGGTTACAGGAGCGCAAACGCCACACAGCTTTACGATCCAGTCTGTCTTGATCAGCGGTATTTCTTGTGAACTTAAAGCTGAAAAGGCGTTTCGCCGAACTTTGGAGTCAGAACCGGCTATCAATTTTGAAGGACTGAACACGCAACGATTATCAGCATTAAGTCGTCGCTCCTGAACAATTGCTTGGAAGCGAAGGCGGCAACACCTTTCGCCTGCCGCGTGGGGAGGCGTTGGCGCGGACCTTCGGGGAGCAGCAAAATGGTCCGACTTTGGCCCGTGGCTCGATTCTCTACGACATTGGCCACGGCTTGGTGGTCGATACCCGGGTGGCAGCGACTTGTGTTGGCGAGCATGAGTTGGCCATCGAGCATCTAGCCGCTGCACGCCCCGGTGATCTTCTGCTCTACGATCGCGGCTACCCGGCCTTGTGGTTCTTTACGTTGCATCTCGCCAAGGGCGATGAGGATCCAGGTCGTTCCGGAAGTACAGCGGAGGGACGGCCGGGTTTCCAGCGCTTGGTTGCGGAGGTTGGACTGGATCATGTCGGGTTGGTGCTTGGCATTGAGATCTCGCGGCTGGCCCGCTCCTCGCGGGACTGGTACCAATTGCTGGAAGTGTGCGCCGTGTTTTCCACCCTCATCGCCGATGCCGATGGGCTGTATGATCCGACGACCTACAACGACCGGCTGCTGTTGGGATTGAAGGGAGTAAGCCACTGAAAATTCGTTTGGCGGCGGAAGACGGGGTGAATTCCTTTGTAGTACCGACCTACCTCGTTGACGCCATTGTGATTTCTCTCACAATGGCACCATGTTTCTGCGCGCCAAGACCCGCAAGAAAGATGGCAAGGTCCACCGCTACGACAGGGATCAGATCGCAGAGGATGTCGAACAACTCCTCGGTAACTTGAGACTCGTCTCGTTGACTGCGACCTTGCTCATCCGCGAGAAATGCCTCAATGACCATGGGATGCAGCAAGTAGTTCTCGATCTCCCAGCACCGCAGAACGAAGATCCATTTTCCGAATGGAAACCGAGCGGAGAAGCTCTCATCGTCTGTATCGAAGAAGGCATCCCAATTCGATCGGGCGGCTAAGCTATCTCGGTCGAGGATCCCAACGCCATCGATGCCGTTGAGACGATCGTTTTCGACCTGCGTAATGACCGGGTTGCTCCCGCCGCCGAAATCATCTCCGGCTGCCTGAAACTCGACCTTGGCGCCACGGTCATTGAGCCAGCGTTCGGCCAGGATCTGAACGTCTTCCTCCGACTCCACGTAGACAAACCGCTTGGCGACGTAACGCCGCTCCGCAACATCCCCCGACTCCAGCTCCTTCAGACTCGCCATGACTCTCTCTCCTGTGTTCCTTGACCATCAAGTCAAACCTTCCTCGATGATGTGTCCGCCCTTTCGCAACCCTTCCTCCCGGATGTCATGAGCGAAGGCCGGAATCAGCTCCCTGGCATGGGTGCTGGCGATGATGGTCATCCCAGGATGATCGACCGCCAGTTGCTTGAAGACGGCGAGCACGCGGTGTTGCCAAATGGAATGCAGATGGATATCCAACTCGTCGACCAGGGGTTGCATCACGCCCCGATCCCAGTCCTTGACCTTCGGAATGTCCCGATAGGCGGAGAAGTAGAGGACGGTCGGCATGGTCAGGGGGTCATCTTCGAAGGCATCCGGGGTGCGGTCCATGTTGGAGCGCATCGCCGCGAGCAGATCCGCGACAAAGCTGTCGTCCGAAATGCGAGTCACTCGTCCTTCGCTCTCGGGATGCAACGTCGGAAGCGGGCTGTCCCCAATACGGGTCAAACGCCCGCTGGCATGCCGCATGAATCCAAACAGGCTCCGGGCATGCGCACCGCAACCGGCTCATCGTCGACACCCATCTGGATCAAGTCCCCACCCGCAAGGGCGTCGCCTCCTGCGTCAACGTGCGCCACGCCTAGGAGATCGCCGGACTCTTCCGGGAGCGCGGCGTCCCCGCGCTCTCCGTTTCCGGCTCCATGCCGGTCGGGGAGCGGGAGAAGGTGCTGCGGGCGTTTGCAGATGGGAAGCTGCAGATGCTCTGCGCCTGCGACATCCTCAACGAGGGCTGGGACTGCCCGGACGTCGAGGTGCTGCTCATGGCGCGCCCGACCCTGTCCAAGATCATCTACATGCGGCAGCTCGGCCGCGGCACTCGCAAGGCAATTGGAAAAGAATCCCTGATCGTCTTCGACTTCGTGGACAACGCCCGGCAGTGCAACCAGCGCTGGAGTCTGCACCGCCTCGCCCGGACCCGCGCATACCGCCCCGGCCACCTGGTGCCGGCGCCCGAAGAACGCATCGCCGACGAGCAGACCGATGGCACATTGCCGCCGACCATCCTCAACCTGGGGATCTGGGCCGAGAACTTTGAGGAGATCGACATCTTCGACTGGCAGTCGATCTCTAAGGAGATGCTGCCCGTCGCCGACTTGGAGCTGGCCCTCGCCGCCTCCGCGGGCTACCTGCGCAACAAGATCCAGAAGGGCGAGCTGACCGCCGACCACACCCTGGAGATCGGCACCCGCCGTTATTTTTTCTCCGCAAGGACTGCAAGGCCGAGATTGCCAGGCAGTTCGGCCTGGAGCCCGTGACCACCGCCAACATCCGCAAGCGCTTCCGCGCCTTTTGCGAGGAAATGGACATGTTCGCCTCTTACAAGCCCGTGCTCCTGCGCTGCCTGCTGGACGCGGTGGACGAGGACGGTGCCGTGCTCATCGCCGCCCTCACCCTCGCCTTCCGCGACTTCTACGCTGACCGCCACGCCAGGGGCCTGCCGGTCGAAAAGCCCAGAGCGCGTATGGCTCGGGTTGCGGATCTATCGGAAAGCGAGATCCAGCGCCTGATCCTGGAAATGCCGTTCCGGAAGTTCGCTCAGCGGGGGTTC
>CALOFM010000036.1:0-92903 GCA_942492625.1 uncultured Gammaproteobacteria bacterium
GCCACAAGCCCCTTCCCGGGGCGCAGCTGCGCTATATCGTCTACTCGGCCGAACAACCCATCGCCGCGCTCGGCTTTGGCGCCGCCGCATGGATGAGCGCACCGCGGGATCGCTACATCGGTTGGACTCACGAGCAGCGTCAGCGACATCTCCACCTGATCGTCAATAACGCCAGATTCTTAATCTTGCCCTGGGTACATTCGAAAAATCTCGCTTCCATGCTATTGGCAAAGGCCGCCAGGATACTCCCCAACCACTGGCAAGAGGTGTACGGATATCGCCCGGCTCTGTTGGAGACCTTTGTCGAGAAACCCCGCTTCCAGGGAACCTGCTACAAGGCCGCCAATTGGATCTGTCTGGGACCAACCAAAGGACGCGGTAAGCTCGGCCCCTCCGGAAAACAGAGTGTACCGATCAAGGACTTATGGGTTTACCCCTTGGATCGACGCTTCCGAAAGACGCTTACACATTGATTTTTCTAGGGATGGGTACGCCGAATATTTACCCTTGTCGGCAGCTGTGCGGATGGCGGAACTGGAGCGCGAGAATACGCAATTGCAGGCGCAGCTCGCCACCGTGCAACAGCAACTGGAGTGGTTCAAACGCCAGCTGTTCGGCGCCAAGTCCGAAAAGCGCCTGGATGTGGATCCGAGCGTGCAGGCCGATCTGTTATCGGCCCTGGGCGTGGCAGCACCGCCCCCGCCCCCGCAGGGGCCCACCGAGACGATCAGCTATCAACGCCGGCCCAAGGCGCGCGATGCCGCGGTCAATGACTCGGGTCTGCGCTTCGCCGAGGATGTGCCACGCGAGATCATCGCGGTCACCGACCCCCAGATCGAGGCCATCCCCGCCGAGCGGCGTGTGCACATCGGCGAGAAGGTCACCTACCGCCTGGCGCAGCGCCCCGGCAGCTATGTGATCCTTCAATACACCCGCCCGGTCTACAAGATCTTGGACGACCTGCGCATCGCCACCACGCCGGCGCCGGCCAACGTGCTGGAGAAGAGCGTGGCCGATGTCAGCTTCCTGGCCGGGATGCTGGTCGACAAATTCTGCTACCACCTGCCGCTGTACCGCCAACACCAGCGTTTGCTGCAGAGCGGCATTGAGCTCAGCCGCAGCACCCTGAGCGTCTGGGCCGGTCGAGCCATCGATCTGCTGCGCCCCATCGTCGATGCCCAAGCCCGGCAACTGCTGCAAACCCGCGTGCTGCCCATGGACGAGACGCCGATCAAGGCCGGGCGGCAGGGCAAAGGCAAGATGCGCCTGGCCTATTTCTGGCCGATCTACGGGCAGGACGAGGAGATCGTCTTCCACTATGCGCCCTCGCGCGCGCACCGCCACGTGCAGACCTTCCTCGGCGGTTTCAGCGCCACCTTGCTCAGCGACGGCTACGAGGCCTATGCGGCCTACGCCAAGCAGAACGCCGAGGTGACGCACGCCGCCTGCTGGAGCCACTGTCGCCGCGGGTTCGAGCGGGTGAAGGATGGCGAACCAGCCGCCAGCGCCGAGGCCCTGGCCCTGATCGGCGCGCTCTACCGCCACGAGCAGGTGATCCGCGACCAGGGGCTGAGCGGGAAGGAGAAGCTGGCCTACCGCAGAGAGCTCAGCGAGGCGGTGGTACAGGCCTTCTGGGGCTGGTGCGACAAACAGTGCCACCGACCGGAGCTCTTGCCCAGCAGCCTCTTGGCGAAGGCCTTGAACTATGCCCTGGCGCGCAAGGCCAGTCTGCAGGTGTTCCTCGCCGATCCCGACGTGGCAATCGACACCAACCATCTGGAACGTTCTCTGCGCCCCATCCCGATGGGAAAGAAGAACTGGTTATTCGCCTGGACGGAGATCGGCGCCGAGCGCAATGGTATTATCCAGAGCCTCCTGGTCACCTGCCGGCTCCAGGGTGTCGATCCCTACGTCTACCTGGTCGATGTGCTGCAGCGCGTCAGCGCGCATCCGGCCAGCCGCGTCATCGAAGCCTCACCCCCACTGGCGAGTGGAAAACGCGGTTCTCCCACAACCCCATGAAATCAGACCTGGCGCTGGCCCAGCAATAACGGCCTGGAATGGCCGGTTACGTTTCAACTACAAGGGCATCGACGGCGATGGTGTCCTATGGTTGGAGGAGTTCTCCGCTGCCAGTGGCCGTCGCGGACATGGCATCCTGAACGGCTTGGACGAGGACGCCCTTGAACTGTGCATGGAAGAGACTCTGGGGCTATGAATTGCCGTATCGCCCGGATTCCGCCACTGCCTTCGACGAGGCCGACACCGATGACGGCGGCTCGGTGGACCTGGATGAATTCCTGGCCGCTGGTGAACTGCGTGCCGACGCGCGTTTCGCCGAGGTCGACGGAGACGTTGACGGCGAAATCACCGGCGACGAGATCGATGCCTACCAGGCACTGCGGCAGGAACGCCGTGGCGAAGCCCGCAAGACCTGCGTGGCCGAGCGGTTGGATACGGAGGGTGATACAGAGACAACGCTGATATACAAGACCTCCATCTCCAGGCGGAACGACTGGCAGCCCTCGGGCTGCTCGCCAGCCAGCGACTTGAGCTGCAGTTCGAAGGCGCGATCCACGGCGCGCTCGACGTCGTCGGCCAGCGCGAGCACGTCCCGGCCGCGAGTTGGTCGTGCTGATCTCTTACCCCGACCGCCGCGGCGCCTCCATCCCGATCAGACACGTCGGCAGATTTACGAAGAAGTCGACGAATCGCCGACGCGCGAGTTGCTTCTTCAGCACCGCCTTGCCTCGCTGATCAACGCCATGCACCTGGATCACGTTCTTTGCCAGGTCCACACCAATTGTCGTAATGTCTTTCACGGTCGCCTCTCCTGGTCTGTGGGTAACATCGCAAGCCCCACTTTGGCACTTTGATGCCGTTTCAGGTAGGGGCGACCATCCATTAGTCTGGATGATCGCCATGGGGTTGAGCGTGGTAGCCGCTGTTCTCCAACTTATCGATCAGAAGGATGCGGCCAGTGCCTCGACTCGCCGAGGCCGAGGCGTGAGGAACTGTTGATGCGCGTCGGAGTTACCGATATCGGATCGATTCTCGCTGCCTTGGCCCTGGGTATGGCCCTGGGTTTCGTCTTGGCGCAGTTCAGATCCGGTGGAATGATAATGGCGTTTCTACAGACATTGCCCGGGTGCTTTTACACTGGAACTGATACGTCGGCCCTTCGACTTGACGAGAGGACTTCCGGGTCGTCTTCAGACGCTCGCTCCCGACGCAATTTCTCGGCTGCTATCACCGCTCACGCGACGGTGGCGAGGGCGAGACGGCCGCGCTATTTTTCCCCGAGCATGGGTTCCAGATAGGCGAAACAACCTTTCATGCTTGAAAGCTTCGGATAGTCGATTTCCGGGATCCTTATTCCAAGCCGTTTCTCCAGATCGAGCACGAAGTTGAGAAAATCTACGGAATCCACCTCGAACTGATCTCGGAAGTTGATGTCCGGATCGAGTGCGTTTTGATCGATGTCCGGAGCCGCTTTGATCAGAGACTCGGTAATCTGCCGGCGCAAGCTGTTCTCATCCATTATTCGTTGACCTGTTGACGGGCACGTCTGATCAGTTGGTGCTCCCGGATTCCAGGGTGGACAGATCGCCGGGAGGAGTACCGGTTTCTTCTGCCTTCAGCAATCTGCGCATGATCTTACCGGATCGGGTCTTGGGAAGGGTTTCCCGGAACTCCAGCTCTTTCGGGGCGACCACGGCACCCAGGCGGCGGCGCGCGTGGGCGAGGATATCCCGCCGTAACGACTCGCCAGGTATGTGACCGGGCTTCAAGGAAACGAACGCCTTGACGATCTCCATGGCCGTGGGATCCGGCTTGCCGATGACCCCTGCCTCGGCCACGGCCGGATGGGTCATCAGCACGTTTTCCACCTCGAAGGGACCGATGAGGTGGCCGGAGGACTTGATCAGGTCATCCTTCCTCCCGACGAACCAGAAGTAGCCATCCTGGTCACGCCGGACCAGGTCGCCGGTCAGATACCAGTCGCCGACGAAGCATTGCTCATAGCGCTCCTGCTCCCCGAGGTAGGTGCGGAACATGGAGGGCCAGCCCTTGCGTATCGCCAGCTCCCCGGTTTCGTCGGGGTCGTCGATCCGCCGCGCCGATCCGTCTTCTTGGCGTTCTAGGATGGCCGCTTCGATTCCCGGCAGCGGCCGTCCCATGGAGCCGGGTTTGATGTCCATGGCGCGGTAGTTCGCGATCAGGATGCCGCCGGTCTCGGTTTGCCACCAGTTGTCATGGAACGGCAGGCCGAACGCCTGCTGTCCCCAGGTCACCGCCTCGGGATTGAGGGGCTCGCCGACGCTGGCGAGAAAGCGCAGGCTCGTTGTGTCGTACTTCCGCGGCAGCTCGGCACCCAAGCGCATCATCATGCGGATGGCCGTGGGCGAGGTATACCAGACGTTGACCTTCTGCTCCTCGATGTTTCGGTACCAGCGCTCGGGATCGAATGGCGCCTCGTCGATGACCAGCGTTGCACCGAGTGTGAGCGGCGCTATGATCCCATAGGAGGTCCCGGTGACCCAACCCGGATCGGCCGTGCACCAGAAGACATCGCCAGGGTGGATGTCCAAGGCAAGCTTGCCCGACACAAAGTGCATGAGCACTGCGTTGTGCTGGTGGACCACACCTTTTGGGGTGCCCGTGGTGCCGCTGGTGAAATGCAGCAGCGCCCGGTCCTCCGGATCGGTCGGACCGATCTGAAAATGAGGGTCGGCCTCGTCGATGAGTCTGGACAGATCCCGGCATCGCGGGTCGGAAAGGGTATCCGGGGACGACTGGCTGACGAGGACGTATTCCAGGGATGGCAAGGCATCAAGCTGGGGTTGGATCTTGCGGCGAAAAAGCGCCTCGGTTGTAACCAGAATTCTGGCTCCGGACAAATTAAGACGGACCCGGATTGGCTCGGGACCGAAAGCCGCATACAGCGGGCAGAAGACGGATCGGTTCTTCAACGCTCCAAGTGCCGTGATGTACAGATCGGGGACGGATCCGAGCAGCGTGGCGACCCGATCGCCGGCACCGATGCCAAGCCGGCACAGCACGTTGGCAAACCGGTTCGTCAGCTCATGGAGTTGCGCGTAGGTGAAGTCGTGAACCGCACCGTCCTGCGTCAGAACGCGCAGTGCGGTGCGTCCCCGCCGCGGTCCTCGGTTGTGCCGGTCGACGGCCTCGTAGGCGATATTCAGTCCCCCGGCCGGGAGCCCATCGAGCTCACGGGAAGCGGCCTCCCAGGAAAACGCCTTGACCGCAGAGGCGTAAGCCGTGAGATTGGGCGAGACGTCCCGAGTGGATGCTTTTTTACTGATGACCTTCCAATCCATCCGTCGTGATCTTCCTCAGGTTGAGTGCGGCTACGCGACCACTTCTGAACTAGAGTGTAGTTGGATCTGGCGAAGATCCGTTTTTAGCCCCTCCAGCAAATCCAAGTACTTTGGCTAGCTCGATAAGAATCGTGGGGAAACGATGACCATCCGATATCTCGAGGCGGTGTTCAAGCCGAAATCGATTGCCCTGATCGGGGCGAGTGACAAGCCAGGGTCCATCGGTGCGATATTGGCCGGAAATCTGTTGGCCGCCGGGTTCAAGGGCGAGGTCATGCCCGTCAATCCCAAGTATGGGGAGATTCGGGGTCTTAGGGCCTACCCGGACGTTGCAAGTCTGCCGCAGGCCGTCGACCTTGCGGTGATCTGCACGCCCGCGGACGCCGTACCCGGAATCATAGACGCGCTCGCGACACGCGGAGTACGGGGCGCAGTGGTCATCACGGCGGGATTCGGGGAACGGCACGAAGCACATGGCATCGAGCTCCAAAAAGCGCTCGCGACCGCAGCGAAATCCGGACAAGTGCGCATCGTCGGCCCGAACTGCCTCGGAATTCTGGTGCCCCGCATCGGCCTGAACGCCAGCTTCGCCCACCGTGCTGCCAAGGGTGGCGCCCTGGCTTTTGTGGCCCAATCCGGTGCCATCGTGACATCGGTTTTGGACTGGGCCGATGCGCGCGGCATCGGTTTTTCCCATCTCGTGTCCCTCGGCGACATGGTCGATGTCGATTTCGGCGACACGCTGGACTATTTGGCCAATGACGCCACCACGCGCGCAATCCTGCTCTACATCGAGAGCATCAAGGATGCCCGCAAGTTCATGTCCGCGGCACGTGCGGCCTCGCGGATGAAACCCGTCATCGTGGTCAAGGCGGGCCGGCACGCGGAGGGGGCACGGGCGGTGGAGTCCCATACTGGCGCCCTCGCCGGCGCGGATGCCGTCTATGACGCCGCATTCGAGCGTGCCGGTGTCCTTCGCGTGTATAGCCTCGAGGAGCTTTTTGACGCCGTCGAGACCCTGGCCCTGGCCAAGCCGCCGCGTGGTGACCGTCTGGCCATCGTGACCAATGGCGGGGGGATCGGCATCCTGGCCACCGATGCCCTGATCGACGAGGGAGGACGCCTGGCCGAGCTGTCGGAGGAGACGATTTCCGAGCTGAGCCAGGTGCTGCCGCCAACTTGGTCCCATGGCAATCCCGTCGACATCATCGGCGACGCGACCGGCAAGCGATACGCCGATGCCCTCGCCGTGTTGAACAACGACCAGGGGGTGGACGGGATCCTGGCGCTGAACTGTCCAACCGCGGTGACCTCGCCGGAGGAGGCCGCAAGAACAATCGTCAACACGGCCAGTCGACGCCAACCCTTGCTCCTAACCAGCTGGGTCGGCGAAAGTGCGGCACAGAAGGCGCGGGACCTTTTTGCCGAGCACCGTATACCCACCTACGACACGCCGGAGCAGGCGGTGCGTGCCTTCATGTACCTGGTCCGATACCGCCGCAGCCAGGTTCTGTTGATGGAAACGCCGCCGTCGATCCCGGTGGACTTTCACCCCGATGCAGAGAAAGCCAGGGACATCATCGCGGGCGTGATCGACGCCGGTCGCCACTGGCTCACCGAGTACGAGGCCAAACAGGTGATGTCCGCCTACGGCATTCCGGTGGTGACGACGCACCGCGCCGAATCGCCGGAGCAGGCTGCCGAGCAGGCCGCCGAGATCGGCGGACCGGTCGCCCTGAAGATCCTGTCGCCGGACATCACGCACAAGAGCGACGTCGGCGGCGTGATGCTGGACCTGGCGGGCCCTGCAGCCGTCTTGGAAGCCGCCAATGCAATGCAGGAACGGTTGGAACGCTCGCATCCGCAGGCCCGGCTCGACGGATTCACCGTGCAGCCTGTGGTGCGTCGCCCCGGTGCCTACGAGCTCATCATCGGCATGTCGGACGATCCCCAGTTCGGTCCGGTGATCCTTGTCGGACAGGGTGGTGTCGCCGTGGAAGCCGTGGACGACAAGGCGCTGGGGTTGCCGCCGCTGAACATGCGCCTCGCCGGCGAGCTTCTCTCACGTACGCGCATCTATCGCCTGTTGAAGGGCTTCCGCGGCCAGCCCGCGGTAAACCTGGACGCCATTGCTCTGACCTTGGTCCGGCTCTCCCAGCTGGTTGTCGATCTGGGGGAGATTTGCGAGCTGGACATCAATCCACTGTTGGTCGATCGATTCGGCGTCATGGCGCTCGATGCCCGCATACGGGTGGAACCATCCGACAAGCCGGGAGCCGACCGTCTGGCCATTCGGCCCTATCCGAAAGAGCTCGAAGAGCCCATCCCGCTCGGAGACGGACGCACCCTGCTGCTGCGGCCGATTCGGCCCGAAGACGAGCCTTCACTGCAGAGCGCATTCGCCAAGCTGACGCCTCAGGAGGTACGGCTGCGTTTCTTCGTGCCCATGAGCACCCTGAGCCACGTCGCGTCGGCCCGCTTCACCCAGATCGACTACGATCGGGAAATGGCGCTCATCCTGACCGAGCCGGGTATTGCGGGAACAACGGATATCTTTGGCGTCGTTCGAATCATCGCCGATCCGGACAACGAGCGCGCCGAGTACGCCATCATCGTCCGCCACGACATGACGGGGATGGGGCTCGGCGTCCTTCTGATGCGGCGCATTCTCGACTATGCACAGCAACGCGGTATTCGGGAAATATACGGCGAGGTACTACAGGAAAACCGGACCATGCTGAAGCTCTGCGAAGTGTTTGGATTTACTAAGAGCAGATCGCCGGATGAGCCGGATATCGTCCGGGTGACATTGAATCTCGAGAATGAAAGGAGCAACTGACATTGGAGACGACGCTGGAGCGAGTGCTCGAACAGGGCGTTGGCATCGACGACCTCACGGCATTTCGCAGGGCACTGGCCGAGGCCGATTCCATACTGTTTGCTAGTGTGCCGCCTACCTGTAGCGACCTGCAAACATCGAGCGGGTGAGCCTGCAAACATCCAATATCCGGGGCCTCAAACCCACATTGTTTTGTCCAACAGCCTAAATTGATTGACAACAGCCTGCAACCATCCGGGCTGGCTCGGTGATTATTTGCGAACAGCGTTTTCCGGGCATGAGGTCGCCTTGGCTGTCGGTTTGACAGCGACCTGGAACTGATACGGCAAGCGCGCTGTACATGGGTTGCAACAAGGTAAGCGTCCTGCGAACTACATCTATCGCGGCCTGAGCGGACCCGAGATGATAGCCCCACGGCGAACGAGGGCGATCGGGGTTGATCGTGACACAGGTCCAGAGGCCGGAGCGAAGGTCGCCGCAGCATTGGGCGGCAGTGGTGAAGGAGTACACGACGAGCGGCCAGAGCCAGCGGCAATTCTGTGGCGAGCGAGGGATCGGGCAGGAGTAGCCTACGCTACTGGCGTCGGCGCCTGGGGCAGGGTCCGAGCGCTGAGAGCGCGCAAACCGGGATGGGCACCCGGCTGGTCGCGGTGAAGGTTTTCGAGGACACCCCGGCCCTGGCCCACAGCGGTTTGGTCGTTGTCGCACGCGGCGGGGTTCGCATCGAGGTAGCGCGGGATTTCGATGCGGGGACACTCGCGCGTGTGGTGGCGAGCTTAGAGGCGGTGGCATGATCGGTGCGAGCGAGCAAACCCGCAGGTACGAAACCGTGAAACAGGGCACCGACCCCAATTCCGATCCGCTCGGCGCTTATTGCACATGCGCTGCGTCACAAGAACCGCATTCGAATTGGAGCGTCACGTGCTCGATGCCGAAGCGCTCGCGCAAGCAATCCCCGATTTCCGCTCTTAGTGCGTCGGCCTGGGTCACGGCCATGTCCACTACGCGCACGTGCGCCTCCAAATGGATCCGCTCGCCATCGAGCTGCCACAGGTGTAGGTGATGCACGTCCTCCACCCCGGGCAGGGCGGTCAATGCCCGTTCGACCTCGTTCAGGGACAAGTGGGTCGGCGTGGCCATCATCAGCACATCCACTGCTTGGCGAACAATGCCCCAACTCGCCCAAAGCAACCATGCGGATACTGCCAGCGTCAGGGCCGGGTCGATCCAGTAGAGACGGAAGAACCAGATCGCCAGCCCTCCCATCAACACCGCCAGACTGGTCAGCGCGTCTCCGAGCAGGTGAAGCAGGGCCGCACGCCGGTTCATGTCCTGTTCCAGGCCGCCATGCAACAGCCAAACCGAGAGGCCATTGACCACTAGGCCCAGGGCCGCCAGGACGACCACGATTCCACCGGCCACCGGCGGCGGATTCGCGAAGCGGGAGGCGGCCTCGAGCGCGAGGTAGATGGAGATGCCGATCAGGGCGGCTGCATTGAACAGGGCAGCCAGGATCTCGGCGCGGCGCAGACCGAAGGTGTAGCGGATGTCCGGGCGCCGTCGCTTGAGTCGCGCGGCCCACCAGGCCACCAACAGCGCCAGCACGTCGCCGGCATTGTGCAGTGCGTCCGAGAGCAGGGCCAGGCTGCCGGAAATCAGTCCGCCGACTACTTGGGCCAGGGTGATGACAACGTTGAGCGCGGCCACCTGGGCAAGTTGGCGGTCACTGCGGCCTTGATGGTGGTGGCTCATGAGCTCGGTCCATTTTCATCTATCGATGGACGATTGGAGGAGGTCCGGTGATACTGCATGGCGCCTGTCATTGCGCCGATTCGAACGCATAGAGGATGTGGACATCGCCCCAGCTCTCCTGCAGGTGGGTCACGGCGATGTTGCGGCGGTACCCTATCACGTCCACCGTGGGCAATTGGGCTTGGTGGGTGTGCGAGGCAGGGGCATGTTCGACGCTGACCCGGGCCAGATTGGACAAGGGCACCAGCTCGCCCCCGGGGGTGCGGATGGGCAGGGCTGCGATCATCTCCGGATCGTTTCGCTGGGCGACATCGAGCCGCACTTACACCGAAATGGGGTTCTCGCCGAGTACCCGCAACCGCCCACCAGGGGCACGCCTGCGAAGTGGCAGGGGCTCATCCAGATGCTGGCGAAGCCCCAGCCGAGAGACGCCAGGGCGGCGATCCAGGCAGTGCCGGCAAGGGCATCGGAGAGTGGCGCGAGCAGCTCCATCAAGAACCTTTCCCCGTCGCATCCAGGGGTAGACCCCTCGCAGAAAAGCGTTCGAGAATCGCCTGCGCCGACAGGAAGCCCATGTGGCGGTAAAACTCACGTCCTTCGCCATCGAGCAGCACCTGGGTGGGAATGGCCCTGACCTTCCATTGGCTGGTCAGCTCGGCCTGTTCCATGACACTGACCGGGATGATACGCAGCCGCTCCCCATGGAGCCGCGCGCAGCTCATCCAGTACCCGGTGCATGGCCCTGCAGCTAGCGCAGGATGTTCATGCCGAACTCCACCAGGGTGGGCCGGCCATTGCCCGCGATGGGGGTGTTCGCAGAGGCGACGGGCGGATCTGGCTCACCGCCCAGCCAGCGTTGCAGACCCATGCCCCCGAGGATCAGAGCGATGGCGGCAAAGTGGGCGTAGATAGGGCTTCATGGATTCCATAATGACAGCGTCTTTCGTACAGCGTAAATGCGGGGGATCTTGATCGGATCAGTCCACGGATAGTATGGCGATCGGGCGTTCCGGAATCAGTTTGTGCCCGCGTCCCGCGTCTTCGGGACATGCTTGCAATTGCCGTCTACCTGTTTATCCAGGCCCGGACCTGATCCGGTCCGGGCACACCGCCGGAATGTATGACATTACCGTCGATCACCACCCCCGGCGTGGACATGACGCCATAGGACATAATCTCGGCGATGTCCGTCACCTTCTCCAGCGTGATCTCCACCCCGGACTCCCGGGCGGCTTGATTGATGATGTTGGCGGTGATCTCGCAGTTGCGGCAGCCGGAGCCGAGTACCTTGATGTTCTTCATACTGTCTTTCTCTCTCTCTCATGAGTGGATAAACGAAAAAGTCGTCTGTCAGTGGTCGTATCCGGAGCAGGGGATGCAGACATGCTTGTCCCCCACCACGCGCAGATAGGCCTTGGCGGCGAGCTCGCCGCAGGCGTCGCATTTAACGAAGCCCATGACCTCCGGCAGCCAGTCCTCGTCCCATTCGAACACCGCGCCGATGGTCATGATATCCGCCTCCGGCGCGTTCCACACCAGGTCCACCAGCTCCATCTGCTCGGCCTCCGGAATCTCGTCGGGCGCGATTCCCATGCCACGCTTCTTCATGAAGGCGGACTCGGCGATCCGGGGTTGCAGGGTCGGCTTGTAGGAGATGCGCAGCGCCCGGTTGCTCGCCTTCTCCACTAGGGTCACAGCCAGCTTTCCAAAGCCCGTCTTGCGCAGGTTTCCCTTGCCGATGGTGCAGCCGGTGGTGTACTGGATCCCATCGGCGAAGCACATGCCGCCGTGGTCGTCACCGATCTCGACGACGGCCAGGAGTTGAGACCCGCCGGCGCGCTTCACGTCCAATGTGCGCAGCGCCGCCAGTCCGATGCGCACGGCGCTCACGCTGGCCCAGCAGCGGTGGCCATGAAAGCGAATCATGTCGAGCAGGATGTCTTTGTCACTCATGATATTTCTCCAAGGTCTAGTTGAATAATCCGTACAGCAGCTTGGCCGCGACGGCCAGCAGCAGTACCCCGTAAAACCGTTTCACCCAGCCCGGCTTGGCCCGTTTGCTCATGAACCAGGCGCCGAGCTGGGAGCCGAGAATCGCCGCCACCAGCGTGATCAGCGTCAGCAGCGGCTCGAAATGCCCCTTCGCAGCGTAGGCCAGAAAACCCGAGGCCGAGGCGAAGGTGACGATGAAGCTGGTGGTAGCAGCTGCCCTTTTCGGTGTGTACCCCAGCTCCATGAGAATGGGCGCAACGATGAAGCCACCGCCGACGCCGAGCAGGCTGCCCATGAAGCCCGCGAAGCTGCCCACCCCGATGCCGATGAGCAGCCGCCTGCGGGGCGAGGCGATGGCATCAATGTCGCCCGTTATCTGGCGGGTCGTTAGGCTGCGCAGACCGGCCAGCGCCGTGGTGACGGCGAACAGGACGATCAGGGTCGTCACGGGCACGTACTGCATCAGATGGGCCCCGACCGGGGCCATGACCAGCGCACTGAGTGCCGCCGGCAGGCCGCCGCGAAAGTCCACCAGTCCTTCGCGGGCATAGCGCGCGAACGCCGATAAGGTAGTGACCCCATTCAGCAGCAGGCTCAAAGGGATGGCGACCGTCCTGAACGGCAGCTCCAGCCACTTGAACAGGGGCACGTAGAGCATGCCCCCGCCCAGACCCAGCATGGAAAACACGAAGGCGATGACGAAAACGAGGCCGCCGGCCAGGGCATTGGTTGTCGCAATCGCATCCATGACGGCTCAGAGCAGGATATTGAACAGAAAACCCACGAGCAGGATGCCGCAGGCCACCACCCCGACGAAGGTGGCGATCAGGGGCAGCTTGAGGACCTTGCGCAGGATCAGGATTTCCGGCAGCGAGAGCGCAATCACGCTCATCATGAAGGCCAGCGTTGTGCCCAGCGCCGCCCCCTTGCCGATCAGGGCCTCCACCACCGGGACGATGCCGGCGGCATTGGTGTACATGGGCACACCAAGCGCCACGGCGGCGGGCACGGACCACCAGGCATCCTTGCCCATGATGGAGGCCATGAAGTCCTCCGGTACGAAGCCGTGGATCCCGGCGCCCACCGCGATGCCCACCAGGACATAGGGCCACACCTTACCGACGATCTCCGTCACATGGCGCCAACCGGCCGCGAAGCGTCCGTCCCAGCCCACCGCAGTGTTGTTGGTTGGCGCCGTCTTGCCCACATGGATGTCGCGCACCCAGTCCTGCAGGTGCCTTTCCATCCCCAGCTTACCGATGACCAAGCCGGCGCCGACGGCCACCAACAGGCCGAGTCCCAGATAGAGCGCCGCCACCTGCCAGCCGAACAGGCCCAGCAGCAGGGCCAGGGCGACCTCGTTGACCATGGGCGCGGAGATCAGAAAGGAGAAGGTCACGCCCAGGGGCACGCCGGCGGACAAGAAGCCAATGAACAGGGGCACCGCGGAGCAGGAGCAGAAGGGCGTGACGATACCGAGGGTTGCCGCCAGGCTGTTGCCCAGGCCGAGACGCCGGCCGGCGAGCAGGGAGCGGGTGCGCTCCGGCGAGAAGAAGGTCTGGACGACCCCCATCAGAAACACGATGCCGGTGAGCAGCAGCAGGACCTTGGGGGTGTCGTAGAAGAAGAAATGGATGGCCTCGCCGAGATGGCCGCCGCGGTCGTAACCGCTCAGCGCGAGGATGAAGTCCGCGATCTCGGTCAGGTGGGCGTAGGCATAGATCCAGGCGCCCGCGGCGAGCGCGATCGCGGCGAGCCAGGCAGCCAGACGGCCTGGCGGGGACGATGGTGCGAGTGCTTGGGCTTCGGTGTTGTCCATGATGGCCTGCGGTGTGGTGTTGGGTATACAAGGCTTGGAAATGAAGACGCGGGCCAACGCAAAAGGATGCAGCCGCGATATTTTTTTGGTCCGCACAGCGGATCCCGCGGGCTGGGCTTCAGGGCCGAGCGCCTAGTCTTTGGCCGTGCGCGGCGTGAAGCAGCAGACGTTCCCCGCTTCGTCGAAGCGGACCTGGCAGGCGCGGCTCAGTTGACGTTTCAGGCGTCGGCGTGCGCGTTGCACGCGGGATTTCGCCCCCGGCAGGCTGAGCCCCTTTCGATGCGCATAATCGGCTTGGGTTAGGCCCTCGAGGTCGCACAGGGTGATGGCCTCCCGGTCTTCCTCTCCGAGGGCCGCCAAGGCGCGGGGGAGGCAGGCGGAGAGCGACTCCACCGCGGGGATCTCCGGCTCCGGACGGGCTATGCTCTCGTCCAAGTTGACAAAGGGTTTCCGGCGGCGCCGATGGTCGACCAGCAGATTGCGCGCCACGCGGAACAGCCAGGCGCGGGGGTTCTCCAGGGTACAGAAGCCGATGCCTTGGCCGAGAGCTTTGACGAAGGTGTCCTGGAGCAGATCCTCGGCAAGGCGGGTATCGTGTAGTTGCCGGGTAAGATAGCCGCGAAGCTCGGCTTCGTGATTGTGCCAGGCCGCGATGATGCATTTCATGGCGCACCGTCACACAGGCGAAGCGGACCGGCCGAGACGAGGTATCGGCCCATGGATGCCACGCCTTCAATGCCCCCCAATGCCGGTACGCCGGCGGACAACACTCATCCTACAGCCATCGCATCATCACGGCGCTCGTACTAGCCCTTGGTGCGATTGACGACACGTACCACCAGCAGCATCGCGGGGACCTCGATCAGCACCCCGACTACGGTCGCCAAGGCCGCGCCGGACTCGAAGCCGAACAGCGAAATGGCCGCGGCCACCGCCAGCTCGAATAAGTTCGAGGCCCCGATCAGCGCGGACGGACAGGCGACCTTATGTTGCTCGCCGACAGCGCGGTTGAGCCAGTAGGCCAGGGCCGAGTTGAAGAAGACCTGGATCAGGATGGGAACGGCCAGGAGCAGGATGATCAGCGGCTGCTCGAGGATCGCCTCGCCCTGAAACGCAAAGAGCAGCACCAGGGTCGCGAGCAGCGCCACGATGGATGCATGTCCGAGCGTGTCCAGGATGGTGTCGTTGAGCGCGACCTGGCTCAGCGTGAAATAGGGATCGCCTCCCGTGAGCCGGCTCCAGACGAAGACCATGGCAGTGCAAGGCGCGGCGGCCAACAGGATGAGTCCGGCCACATAGCTATCGAGTTGCTCCGCCGGTAGCCAGGGCGCGAAGGCTCCGCGGATGAGGAGCCACGCCAGCAGGGCCATCGAGAATGGCTTGACCGCCCAGTTGACGAAGAGGGTGACGCCAATGCCCTTCCAGTGCGCACGTACCTGATGGAGGGCGCCGAAATCGATCTTCATCAGCATTGGGATGATCATCACCCAGATGAGCAGTCCCACCGGGATATTGACCTGCGCGACTTCGAGCCGGCCCAGGAGCCGGAAGGGAGCGGGAAACCACTGGCCGAGCCCGATGCCGACCAGGATGCAGAGCGCCACCCACAGTGTCAGCCAGCGCTCGAAGACGCTCATGGGCGCCCCGGTGGCCTGTTTGACCGAGACCTCGCATTGCACGGACATGGGGCTTACTCCGCCATGGCTTGATTGAGACCAAGGGCCTCGACTACCGCCGGCACCAGCCGGGTGCGGATGTCGTCGCGGACCTGGATGAAGGACTCGAAAGGTTCCCCATGCGGATCGTGGAAAGGCAAATGAATCTGCGGGACCGGACGGGGAAAGATGGGACAGCTCTCCTTGGCGTTGTCGCACACGGTTACCACCAGATCGATCGGCTCATCGATCAGGGTATCGACGTCCTTGGGATAGAGTCCCTCGGTAGGCAGACCGGCCTGCTGCAGTGCGGCGACGGCATTGTCCGCCACCTTGGGCTGGGGCCGGACCCCGGCAGAGAGGGCGCGGACCTGGCCGGACAGGTCGTGATTGAGAATAACTGCGGCCATCTGGGAGCGGCAAGAGTTACCGGTACAGAGAACCAGGACGGTCAGTGGCTGGGGCGTCATGGAAATTTCCTGTGGCTTAGAGATGTTCAGTCTGCAAGCCGCTCGAATTGGAGGTAGGTGCGGTTGATGTTCTGCCGATGCAGGGCGTCGAAGTTGTCCAGGTGGCTGAACTGCGGCGCATCGGCGAGCCGAGCGACGGCCTCGTCGAGCGGCTCCCACTCGGCCTGGGCCGCGCCGACATGCTCGATGAGCCAGTCGAGATAGGCGCCCGTGTCGCGTTGGGCCTTGGCGGGGTCGCCGACGCTTCCGTGACCGGGAACGATCACCTCCGGCCTGAGCGTCTTCATTCGCTGAAAGGCAGCATGCCAGCTCCGGACTTGGCTGCTCGGAAGGACCCCGAGCAGGCGATCGGTGTAGATCAGGTCACCGGTGAAGAGGACGCCCTGCGCCGGCAGCCAGACCACCGCATCGCCCGGAAAGTGGGCATCGCCAAGAAAGATCAGCTCGATGCGAGCGCCGCCCAAATCCAGGCGCGCATGGTCGCCGGCCAAGGCCTCGGCGGCCGTCACGGGCTCGGTTCCCGCCAGCCGCTCGCCAAGTATGGATGTCAGGTTGGCCAGATGCTGAGCGCCATAGGCTTGCTGGGTCTCGACCGTGCGCTGAAGCGCGATGAGCTCCGCCCTGCGTTCGGCAAAATAACCGTTGCCGAGCCAACGATGGTCCTGGCTGCCGGTATTGACGACCCAGCGCACTGGCTGATCCGTAACCGTGCCAACGGCACTCTCGATGCGTTTGGCACCCTCACGCGAGGCGCCGGAGTCGATCAGCACCACGCCCCGCCCCGTGACGACGAATCCCAGGTTGCAGTTGAGCGCGTCGTTCTCCCAGGTGCGCGGACCCGTAGGGCCGATCAGGGCGTAGACGCCCGGCGCGACCGCAGTCGGCGTCAGCTCGAATGCCTGGATACCGGTTGCGCCGAGCAGTAGCCAGAGCGCGGCGAAGATGGGGTTAAGACGCCGGAATGAACGAATCATGTCGTGCTCACGCGCACCGCGGTGCCCCTGGGCGGTTGGGCATCGCGGACAAGGTCCACTCGTCCGTCGCGCAGGGACTTTGGTTCTCCACGCCTTCGGCCGTCGCCTGCAGGACAGCCCTCGCCCATTCAGGTAACTCGGGATGGATGCGGTAGTGTATCCACAAGCCCTCGCGCCGGTCCGACACCAATCCCAACTCGCGAAGTTGTGCCAGGTGTTTGGAGATGTGCGGCTGGGCCGCGCCGATGGCATAGGTCAGCTCGCAGACGCAGAGCTCGTCGTGTTGCAAAAGCAGCATGAGGCAGCGCAAACGTGTGTCGTTGGCCAACGCCCAGAAGAGCTCTTTCGGGACGATATTCATGTGATGGAATATACTGTATACGATATATACTTCCAAATGAATATATGATCACACTCCGCTCTCCGGGCCATGATTGTTTTCCCTCGGTCACTCTCGACACTTTCGTGTGCAAACGAGGTTACGGCGTCACACCGTTGCGTGAAATCCTGACCACCATCGGTCCGAAAAAAGGGCCGTTTTTCCGGACTGCCTCCCTTCGCCCTGAGATTTCCTGAAACTTCGCTTTTGTGATCCGAAAAACCGGCTCGAGAAATCAGAGTCCGGATTTCCGAAGTCCTGACGGGTAAGTCGAACAAGCCCGGCAACTGCGCATGCAATTCCCGGTGGCCAAGCTGGCCGTCTGATCAAGCGCCATACCTGCGGCCTAGAGGCTATTGTCAACTAATGCGGGTCGGCCCGAATGGCGAAGCCGAGCCGATTCGCCCGGATCTTTGTCGCCACCGACGCCTGCTCGGCGGGAGACAACAGCCAACCGTCATCGGCATTGCCGGGATCATCCGGCATGGGAGTCGGATCTTGATCGGCTCGATTCGGACCAACCGGCCCGGGCTAGGGTGTCGATGACCGTGGAGCTCTTGACTCCGAAGTTGCGGCATACGGCCGCCTTGGACATGCCGCCTTCCAATGCCGCGATGACGGGCTAGTAGCATTCTCTAATGCGCTCGCTGAGCAAGGGCAGCGGGCGCAATGCATTACCGATCAATCCACCTTGATGGAATGGCGCGAGGAAGGCGCGACCTTGGGCAGATTCAACTCCAGTATGCCGTCGGCGAATTTGGCTCTTACTTTCTCCGCATCGACGTTGGCAGGAAGCCGGATAGAACGCGTGAATTCGCCTCGCGAGATCTCCCGACGGTGATAGCCGCCCTCCTCCTCTTCGGATTCCTCCTTGGAGGCCGCTTTGATGGTGAGCAGGTCCTCCGCAAGTGAAACATCCAGGTCGTCCTTCTTCACGCCGGGTAGCTCGGCACGGACAACGATCTCTTCATCGCGGTTGATCACATCCACTCGCGGAGTGTGACCCTCGAAAGGGGCCTCCAGCGCCGACCATGTGGGCCAGCCTCCGTGCCAACCCCGCATCCACCTTGATGGGAAGAAGTCCTCGAATAGGCGCTCCATTTCCTCGAATGGCGCCAGACCATGCGACCTCTCTGCACGACGCAGGCCCTTGGACTCTCTCTTTTCTTCGCTCATGATGCACCTCCTCGTCGCACTTGATACCCTCACTTACAGCATATAATTCCCGGTGCGGTTTACAAGAACAAACGCGGCTTTGTGCGGGCTGCGATGCTTAACTCCCGGGCCCGGAACTTCGGCGACGTCCATGATTCTCGGTGTTCTCAAGCACGCGTTGATGATCACGCGCTTCGTGCTCATCATGATGCTGCTGATCGAGTACATCAACGTGCAGACGCGCGGCTCCTGGCAACAGGCACTGCGCAAGGGCCAGAGCGGTCAGATTCTTCTCGGTGCCGTGCTGGGGGCAACGCCCGGTTGTATCGGTGCCTTTACCGTGGTTTCCCTTTATTCCCACCGCTCGCTGAGCTTTGGTGCCCTGGTAGCCGCGATGATTGCGACGAGCGGTGGCTTTCTCTTCCTGCTTGTTACCGGTTTGCTGGGAGGCCCTGTCTGGGACTGGAAGAAGATCTCCTTTGCGCTCGGCTCCGCCTTTGCCTTGTTCGTCGTCCTCAGCGTCCCGGATCACTTCCTGGAGCAGCATCTACGGGAGCATGTACTGAAGCGGCACTTGCTACGCGTGTTCTTTTGGACCTTCGGCGTTCTTTTGGCTATCTACTACCCTACTAGCAAACTCCATCGTGCAGGATGGTCACGGAACGCTTCCCCTGCTAGCTGTAACCCGACCTGCTTTTTTCTGGTTGAAACTGGTGAATATCGGATTCGGCTTCCTAGTTGGCTCCATCGGCTTGTATGCGCTCGCCTGGTAGAAAACCGAAGACAGCGTTCCAACCCTTTTTTTTTCTCTCAGGTGTCGTGACCCTACTGGGGCGACGCCCTCAACCGCCCGGTCTGCTCGCGATCGTCCGCAAGAAGAATGCGGACGATGATGATCAAGCCGGTTGCCGCGTCACCCCAGAGGCATTCCCGACTAGCTGGGAAGTAAGCTCATCGGAGCGCGGGCATGGGCCACAGACCGTCAGGCACGGCTCATGGCCATGCCGTCGATGGAGGCACCGCAATCGGGACAGCGGCCGTCCTGAATCCGGTTCTGCCGCACGAAGAAGCCGAAGCGCTCGATCAGCAGAGCCCCACAGTCGTAACAGTAGGTGTTCTCGCCGCCTTCTCCCGGCACGTTGCCCTCGTAGACGTAACGCAGTCCTGTGTTGCGGCCGATCTCGCGTGCTCGGCGCAAGGTCTCGACGGGCGTCGGCGGATGGTCCAGCATCCGGTAGGTTGGGTAATACTGACTGAGATGCCAGGGGATCGCCGGGTCGAGATCGCAAATGAATTCGGCGATGCCGGTCAGCTCCTCGTCGCTATCGTTGAGGCCGGGGATCACCAGAGTGGTAACCTCCACCCACACCCCGAGCTCATGGTAGAGGCGGATGGCGTCGAGCACCGGTTGCATGCGGGCGCGACTAATGCGCCGATAGGATTCCTCGCGGAAGAACTTGAGATCGATGTTGACGGCATCCAGCAGCGGCGCGATCTCCCGCAGGGGCGCCGCGCTGATGAAGCCATTGCTGACAAAGCTGTTCTTCAGCCCCTGCTCCCGGGCGAGCACCGCGGTATCGTAGGCCAGCTCGTAGAAGATGGTGGGCTCGGTGAAGGTGTAAGAGATCGAAAGGCATCCCGTCTGCTTGGCGGTGCGCACGATCTCGGCCGGTGTGATGGGCTCGCCGGGGACCTCAGCGTCCATGGCCTCGAGCTGGGGACAGATTGGCTCGGGCCTGTCTCCTACCGCCTTGTCGAGCTTCTTCGGCAAGTGGTCCTTTGGCCACTGGGAGATCTGCCAGTTCTGACAGTAGGAACAGCGCAGGTTGCATCCCACCGTCGAGATCGAGTAGGCGTAGGAGCCGGGATGGAAGTGGAAGAAAGGCTTCTTCTCGATCGGGTTGATCTCGCGCGCAATGACTTTGTCGTACACGAGGGTGTAGAGCTTGCCATCGCGGTTGTAGCGCACGCTGCAGGCACCGCGTCCGTTGTTGCGGATACGGCAGTCGTGCGGGCATAGGGTGCAGAGCACCTTCCTTTCCGACAGGGATTCGTAGAAACGGGCTTCATGAACGGTGGCCATCAATGTAACTCTAGCACTTTCATTTCGTTCAGTTCCTACCCGATTCGTCGGCTGAAGCAGCCTTTTCGAGACGCTTCACGATCAGCTCCACATTTCCCCCTACCCCGTGTTCAAAGATTGGCCTCCCGGAGAGGGCGGCTCTCACCAAATCCGGATCGCAAGGTATGGAACCTACGACCTTTTCTCTCAGTTCTCCCAGCAGGTCCATCACTCTCGCGGCCATGTCTTCTGACTCTGCCTTGTTCAAGACGAACCGAACGTTCTTCACCCCAATATCTTTCGCGAATCCCTGAATTCTCTTTGCGATGGAAACGGACTCGCGCGTGCAATCGAGGACTCCAAGAATGATGTCCATCCGGTCGGGTATCCGTCGGCCGAATTGCTCGACTCCGGCTTTCTCATCGATGAGGCTTACATAGTCCCCTTCGATCATGAAGTCTCGGACGATCTTCTCGAGAGGCCCGTCGCATCCCTGCCCGTACGTCTCTATCTTCCCGACCTGCAGCAGACTCATCGACCCCTTCTTGAGATAGTATTCAGGACCTCGTTGTCCGTGAGCACCAACATTGGCGATCTCTCTATCATCGGTTTTTTCGAGGAGAATCGCGACGAACAGGTTCAGGCAGCGGTCTGACTGCCCGCGTCAGTGCACCGAAAACCACCGATTGACATGCGATACCAGCCCTTGCGTAACCCGATCGGATCCGCCCTCTCCCTGGTACGGCTGTTAATGACCGGCCATCTTCGCGAGCGATGGGTGCCAACCCAGTGATCCTGGACGCCCATATCCACCCACTGATACAGACGGTGCGGCCGCTGGTCGTATGCCGCTATCTGGGGCAGCTTGCGTTAGCGCTCGCCTTACTTCTCGCGGTACCGACGCTCTTCGCCGCTGCGAGCGGCGATTGGAGTCTTGCACTGTCGCTGTTCTTCGCGGCCCTGCTTCCATCTCTCATGCTCGGGGTGTGCGCACGGTTGCCGGCGAACAATCGCCCGTTGCAGGCCAACGAAGCACTCGTTGCCACTGCGTTGGCCTTCATTCTCGCTTCGGCATTCATGACCATTCCGCTCGCTTCGACGGGTACTTACAGTCTATCTCTTGCTGACGACTGGCGGCTTCGGTTTGGTCCTGGCCTCCGGTCTGCCGGTCTTCGAAGCCTTGATTCACACCCTCTGCGCTATCTCCACCGGCGGCTTCTCCGCCTTCTCGGACAGCCTTGCCGGCCAAGACCGCAAAGTCCAGCTCGCGCTCCTGGCGGTAGCCTTCCTCGGCGCCCTGCCGCTCCCGGTTTTCTACAAGGCTTTCGTCCATGGGGCTCGGAGCTTCGTCCAGGATCTGGAGTTGCGGGCGCTGACTGCGGCGGTAACCATCACTGCCTTGATTCTGTGGGCCCTGGGCCAGATGGCGCCTGCGGATGCAGCGCTGCAGGCGCTCAGCGCCCAGACCGGTACCGGCTTCTCCACTCTGGATGTCGGCGCCCTGGAGCCACAAGCCAAGTGGGCTTTGGTACTGTCGATGGTGACCGGCGCTAGCGTTGGATCCACCGCCGGCGGCGTGAAGCTGCTGCGTGTCTTGATCCTGATCCGCGTGCTTCAGCTCGCCATCCTGCGTGTCCAGGTGCCGCGCCACGCCGTTCTCGCACCCGCCTTGGGGGGGCGGCACCTGGACGCCCACCAGATCGAGCAAGCGCTGCTTATCCTCCTGCTCTTCCCCCCTAGTGATCCTGATCTCCTGGCTACCCTTCCTGGCGGCGGGCTACGCCCCCATGGATGCCCTGGTGGCAGTGGTTTCGGCGACAGCTACCGTCGGTCTCTCCACCGGGATCACGGGTCCCGGCCTGGAGCCCGCATTGAAGGTCCTGTTGACGCTCGACATGCTGGCCGGTCGCGTGGAGATTATTGCGCTGCTGGTCCTGGTGTATGCTGGGACTTGGTGCAAGCGCTGACCCTGCGGCCTCACGGCTTCCCACCGAGGTCGCACAGGGCCTGAAGCATGCACGAATCAGGGGGCCAATTGGGATGCGGTTTGTTTTCGTCGGCGGCGGGACTCTGTCGGTGCTCACCGCGCGCATGCTGGTGGAGCGCCGGCACGAGGTGGTCATCATCGAGCGCAACTTGGAGGCGATCGAGGAGTTGCAGGAAGAACTGGATGTCGGCGTGATTCACGGCAACGGCAGCCGCCCGGCCATCCTGAGGGAAGCGGACCCCGAGGCCACGGACCTTCTCTTCTGTTTGACCCATGACGATCAGGCCAACATAATCGCGAGCCTGGTAGCCCGCTCGCTGGGATTCAAGCGGGTCGTGACCAAGATCGAGGACCCGGAGCTGGAGCACATATGCGCCGAGCTCGGCTTGGCAGATTCGCTGGTGCCCATGCACACCGTGGGCCGTTATCTGGCGGACATGGCCAAGGGGCAGAACATCATCGAGCTTTCGGACATCCTGCGAGGTGAGGCGCGCATCTTCTCCTTCCCAGTCAAAGAGGCGGAGACCGTCTGTATCTCCGAGCTTTCACTCCCGGAGTCGGCACACGCCATCTGTGTTTACCGCGATAAGGACGAGCTCCTGTTCGCCGAGGTCGATACTCGATTGATGGTCGGCGACGAGGTGATTCTGCTCACCCGGGCAAAAGACCTCAAAGAATTACGCGAGCGATTTGGCTGAGCCCCCTTTCTCTTATCCCATCAGAACGTCCGGGCCATGACCTTCCATCGCCTCCTGCTCAGCGTTTGCCTCTTGTGCGCTTTACGACTCGCCCGAAGGCATGGGGCGCGAGATCCTGAATCTCGCGCAGCTGTGCTACGGATTGGGAGCTGCCGATTCTGAAACGATCCAGGATGTGGAGGAATCCACAGGAGCGCAGGGCGGGACGGCGACCGAGTCCGTCCAGCTGCCACTGCTCGGGGAGATTGCCCCCGCGGATCTCTCCCTGCCGCTGTTTACCCTGGTCATCGCAGGTCTCGACGCCTTCAACCCCTGCGCCTTTTTCGTGCTGCTGTTTCTCCTGAGCCTGATGGTTCATGCGCGCAGCAGGGCGCGCATGCTGCTCATCGGTGGCACCTTCATCTTCTTCTCCGGCCTGATCTACTTCCTGTTTATGGCCGCCTGGCTGAACTTGTTTTTGGTGATCGGTGGAACCCCGATCGTGACCCTGGTCGCAGGGGTGGTGGCCGTGATCATCGGGCTACTGAACACGAAGGACTATTTCTGGTTCAAGCAGGGTCCGAGCCTGGTGATCCCAGAACGCGAGAGCTCAGCGAGCGGCAGTGTCGCCTGCTGAAGCTGATCTCAGGGCTCATGATGTTCGGATTGGGCCTGATCCTGCTAATCGCCCCTGAGATGCTTAGCCGGCTATGGGTGGGAGCGAGCCTACTGGTCGGGGCGCTCCTGATCGCTCTGGCGCTGACCTTGGTCGAGAAACAGCGATTGCGCCCACGCCTAGACTAAACTGCGGGAAAGGTCTCGAATAGTCTCGGATGACGGCTAGATAACAAGCAGTCTTTCTGAAACCTCGGCTGTGGCGAGTAGCGAGATGGTCGCCTGCGTGAGCCAGGCTGTCCTACAAATAGTACCCAAACAAAGCGAGTCACCATGGATTTCGTTTCCGCCTCAATCCTGCTGTTCATCATCATGGACCCGCTGGGTAACATCCCGATTTTTCATGCCTTGGTGGGCCGCTATCCACGCTGGCAGCGCCTGCGCATCATCACCCGGGAGATGCTCATCGCCTACGCGGTGCTGACGCTGTTCCTGTTGGCAGGGGAAACCATCCTTGGCTATCTTGGGCTGGAGCAACCCGCCCTTGGCGTTGCCGGTGGGGTTGTCCTGTTCCTTATCGCTCTGCGTATGGTGTTCCCGGACCTGGGCACGGTGACCGGAAAGGAACATGCAGAAGAGGATCCCTTCATCGTGCCGTTGGCGGTACCTATGATCGCCGGCCCGTCCGCGGTGGCTGCCGTGCTCTTATTGGTCAGCCGGGACCCGGGACAGATGCTGACGTGGTGGACCGCGTTGACAGTCGCTTGGGGCGCAAGCGCCGCCATCCTCCTCACCTCGGGTTTGCTCGTAGAAGCGCTCGGGCATCGCACCCTGCGCGCTTTGGTGCGGCTCAGCGGAATGCTGCTGATCATGATGGCCATACAAATGCTCATGGATGGAATAACGGGATGTTTGGCGGATATCACCTGACCTCGTTTTCAATAGGGGCTCGCTTAGCGGGCATTCGGAGGATTCGCGATGAAATTGAAAGACAAAACGATCGTTATCACCGGCGGTGGCCGCGGTCTTGGCCGCGCCATGGCACTGGCGTTCGCCGCCAAGGGTGCCAAGCTGGCCCTCGTCGGCGTAAATGAAGGCGTCGTCAATGAGGCGGCGGCCCTTTGCAGAGAAGTGGGCGTGCAAGCACGCGCTTATGTTGCCGACGTGTCGAATGAGTCGGCAATCGTAGACGTCTTTGATCGCGTCGTCGCTGACTTCGACTCATTGGACGGTCTTATCAACAATGCCGGCATCACCCGAGACGGACTGTTGGTAAAGGCGAAAGACGGAAAAGTGATAAAAAAATGTCCTTGGACGATTGGCGGGCCGTTATCAGTACCGATTTGACCGTGGTTTTTCTCTGCGCACGTGAAGCCGCCGCGAAAATGATCGAACTAATTACCCCTGGCGTTATTCTGAATATCAGTAGTCTCTGCCGCAGCGGCAACTTCGGTCAGACCAACTACAGTGCGGCGAAAGCGGGGGTAGTGGCCATGACAGTGGTCTGGGCGAAAGAGCTGGCGCGCTATGGAATTCGCGTCGCCGCCATCGCTCCCGGCTTCTGCGAAACCCGCCTCGTCACAGCAATGAAGCCGGAGGCGTTGGAGAGGTTCAAAGCAGGCATTCCGCTGAAGCGCCTGGGCCGGCCCGAGGAAATAGCTCATTCGGCTTTGTACATCTTCGAGAACGACTATGTTACCGGGCGCGTCCTGGAGGTGGATGGTGGCATGCGCGTGTAGAAGCCAAGCCCTGCGACCCGCGGCACACGAAGATCAATTTCTATCGGAACGATAGAAGTCAATCCCATGTCCAGTAAATCCAAACGAGTAGCTACCCGTAATCTACGCGCAGTGCTTTGTCGACTGCACCACCGGAGAGCTCGCGCCGCCCATTGACGACGCAGGACCTGATCGGTCGGTCACTGATCGATCCACAGATCGCCGAGACCTTGGACCGCAAGGCACGGAGTAACCTGGCCCGCTATACGCTGGGGATCTCGCCTGTTGCCGTGGCGAAGGACTACCTCGACTGGCTGGGTCATCTGGCCATAGCTCCGGGCAAACAGGCGCGGCCGGCGGAAAAGGCCGTACGCAAGGCCGTTCGTCTCGGGCTGTACGCGGCCCGGGCCACGGTCAACCCGAAGACGCCTCCATGTATCGAGCCACTGCCCCAAGACCGGCGTTTCGCCCATGAAAGCTGGCAACGCTGGCCCTTCAACATCATCCACCAGACCTTTTTGCTCGACCAGCAGTGGTGGCACAACGCCACCACCGGCGTGCGCGGCGTCTCCAAGCACAACGAGCAGGCAGTAACCTTCATCACCCGCCAGTTTCTGGATATGTTGTCGCCTTCGAACTTTCCGTTTCTCAATTCCGGAGGTGATACCGAAGACCTTCGAGCAGGGCGGTACGAACCTCCTGCGCGGCCTTCAGTACGCCGTCGACGATGCCAAGCGGACCGTCAAAGGCGAGAAGCCGACCGGTGCCGAAGCCTTTCAGGTGGGCAGGGATGTGGCGATCACGCCGGGCAAGGTGGTCTATCGCAACCGCATCATGGAGCTCATCCAGTACTCGCCAACAACCGAGACGGTGTACCGCGAACCGGTCCTGATGCTCTCGGCCTGGATGATGAAGTACTACATCCTCGATCTTTCGCCCCACAACTCAATGGTGAAGTATCTGGTGGATAAGGGGCACACGGTCTTCATGATCTCCTGGTTCAACCCCGGCCCGGTGGACCGGGATCTGTCCATGGATGACTACCGCACCTTGGGGATCTTGGAGGCGCTGGAGGCCATCGCAGCGATCGTTCCCGGCGAAAAGATGCACGCCGCGGGCTACTGTCTGGGCGGGATCCTGCTCACCATCGCCGCAGCCGCCATGGGCCGGGACGAGAAGGATCGCCTGGAGAGCATCACGTTGTTCACCACCATGACGGATTTTACCGAGGTCGGCGAGATCGGCGTGTTCATGGATGCGAGCGAGGTCAGCTACCTCAACGACATGATGTGGGATAAGGGTTACCTGGATTCCAAACAGGCCAGCGGCGGCTTTCAGCTGTTGAAGTCCAAGGACCTCATCTGGTCGAAGATGGTGCGCGAGTATTTCCTCGGCGAGCGCGAGCCCATGTTCGACCTCATGGCCTGGAATGCCGACGGCACCCGCATGCCCTACCGCCAACACTCGGAGCTCGTGCGCAGACTCTACCGCGACAACGAGCTGGCCCAGGGGCATTACCGCATCGATGGTCGGCCCATCGTATAAAGCGATATCCATGTTCCCATTTTTTCGGTGGCTGCACAGCGTGACGATGTCGCCCCTGGCGTTCGGTCTATAAGCTGCACCTGCAGAGCGATGCGGCGGAGCTCACCTTCGTGCTGACCAGCGGCGGTCACAATGTGGGGGTCATCAACGAGCCTGGTCACCCGCGTCGCAGCTATCGGATGGCGACGCGTCAGGAAGGTGAACGCTATGTGAGTCCTGACACTTGGCAAGCCCAGACACCCAGACAGGAGGGCTCCTGGTGGCCGACCTGGCAGGCGTGGCTTGCGGAGCACTCCGGTGATCGGGTCTCGCCACCGGCGATGGGCGCACCCGAGAAGGGATACGAGCCCTTGTTGGATGCACCGGGTTCTTACGTTTTCCAAACCTAGAAAGGCAGCCCATGCGGGCTCCGCAGCTCGCAGGAGCTTATGTCTGATTCTTTGCCGAATCCAACGTCGTATCCAGAGCAGTTAAAACACATCAAGCGCAACATGGCGAAATTGAGAGGAGGCATTCCGGAGGTCATGGCATCCTTTGGCGCATCGCATGATAGTGCGTCGACCGATGCAGCTGTCCAAGAGATCGGATGCGCGGTTCTGCAGCACCAAGTGCCGACAACGGGTGAAGCGGGCGCGGGTAGTCGAGCTTCAGCACAACAGCTCGCGGTAGTATTCCTGCTAGTATTTCCGCCTGCGACGTTTGCGTAACTGGCCGATTCCTAGAGTAACAATAGAATGGTGCCGAGGAGAGGACTTGAACCTCCACGAGCTTTCGCCCACATGGACCTGAACCATGCGCGTCTACCAATTCCGCCACCTCGGCAGGTGGTCCGGGAGGGATGGACCCCACCCGGCGGGAGAGACGCCGCAATCTTAGTGAGACAAACCGGGCTTGTCAACGGTACACTAATCCGTTTTCAGGAACGGACAAGGATCCATCGTGGCAAGACGAAAAAAGGCAAAGTCCCCCAGGGATTTGGACCCGCACCGCCAGCGTGAAGCGAAGAAGTATTCCAATCCCATCCCGAGCCGTGAGTTCATTCTCGAGACCCTCTCCGAGGCCGGCGTTCCCCTTACTTTCGAAGAGGTTTCCGCGGCCCTAGATATCTCCGAAGAGCAGGACGTTGTCGCCCTGCAACGCCGTCTCGGCGCGATGGTGCGGGATGGGCAGCTGGTGCGCAACCGCCGCGACGCCTACTGTTTAGTGAACAAGCGTGACCTGATCGCCGGGCGGGTGATCGGCCACCAGGACGGCTTCGGTTTCGTGAAGCCGGACGAAGGTGGCGACGACGTTTACCTCTACCCGCGGGAAATGCGCGCCCTGTTCCACAATGACCGAGTGGTCGTGCGGGTCACCGGACGCGATCGCCGCGGCCGGTTGGAAGGGTCGGTTGTGGAGGTGTTGGAGCGCAAAACCCGTACCGTCGTCGGCCGTTTCTACCAGGAGAGCGGCGTCGGCTTCGTGGTCCCGGACAACAAACGCCTGGCCCACGACATCATTATTCCCCGCGACCGCATCGAAGGCTCGGCGCAGGGTCAGATCGTTGTGGCCGAGATCACTGACCAGCCCACCAAGCGCACACAGCCTATAGGGAAGGTCGTAGAGGTGGTCGGGGACCACATGGCCTCCGGCATGGAGACGGACATCGCCATCCGTACCCATGATCTGCCGGTGGATTGGCCGGATGCAGTGGAGGCAGAGATTGCCGGGCTGGATACGCAAGTGCCGGAGGCGGCCAAGGAAGGGCGGACCGATCTGAGGGGGATCCCCTTGGTGACCATCGATGGTGCCGACGCCCGGGACTTTGACGACGCGGTACACTGTGAGCGCAAGCCTAAGGGCTGGAAGCTCCTGGTATGCATCGCCGATGTCTCCAGCTATGTGGAGCAAGGCTCCGCCCTGGACTCCGAAGGTTACAACCGCGGCAACTCGGTATATTTTCCGGACCGGGTCGTTCCCATGCTTCCGGAAGTTTTGTCCAATGGCCTTTGCTCCATCAACCCGGATGTGGACCGGCTGTGCATGGCCTGCGAGTTGTACGTGAACCGTGAGGGACAGGTTACCCGTACGCGCTTCTTCGAAGCGCTCATGCGCTCTCACGCGCGCTTTACCTACGACCAGATCGCGGCCATGGTGGTAGACGGTGATGCCGAGCTTTGCGAGCGTTTTGTCGATCTACTGCCCCACCTTCACGAGCTGAACGCCCTTTATCAAGCCCTTCACGGTGCGCGGTCGTTGCGCGGAGCCATCGATTTCGACACCACCGAGACCTACTTCGACTTCAACGAGCAGGGGCGCATCGCCGCCATCCGACCGCTGGTGCGCAACGACGCCCACAAAATCATTGAGGAGTGCATGCTGGCGGCCAACGTGGCGGCAGCCAGGTTGTTCGAGCGCAAGAAGATGCCGGCTCTGTTCCGCATCCACGAGACACCCAAGGAGGAGAAGCTCAGCGACCTACGCGAATTTCTCGCCGAGCTTGCCCTGAGCCTGCCCGGGGGCAAAAAGCCCACGGCGAAGGACTATGCGGCCTTGCTGGATTCGGTAAAGAACCGTCCGGACCGGCACCTGATCCAGACGGTGTTGCTGCGCTCGATGCGGCAGGCCATGTACAGCTCTGACAACCTTGGGCACTTCGGGCTCGCCTATCCGGCCTACACCCATTTCACCTCGCCCATCCGCCGTTTTCCGGACCTGATCGTCCACCGGGCCATCAAGCACCTGCTGGCGGGCGGCACGGCGGCGGACTTCGAGTACGCCAAGTCGAACCTACAGGGCATCGGCGAGCATTGCTCCGGTACGGAGCGGCGTGCGGACGAGGCCACAAGGGATGCAGAGTCCTGGCTTAAGTGCGAGTACATGGAGGACAAGATCGGCGAGGAGTTCGACGGCACCATCACCAGTGTCAACTCCTTCGGTATCTTCGTCGAGCTGGACGACATTTACGTGGACGGTCTGGTGCACATCACGGCCCTGGACAACGACTACTACCACTTCGATCCGATCGGCCACCGCCTGACGGGGGAACGCACGGGGATGGCCTACCGTCTCGGAGACCGCGTGCGTATCCAAGTAGCCGCCGTCAATCTGGACGAGCGTAAGATCGATTTCGTGCTGGCTCAGGCCGCACAGAAGCGATCACGGTCACGTAGAAAACGGGGGGCTTGAGACGAGAAGGAAAACTAAGAGTTCAGGTGCAACGTTTCTCAGTCATCGCAGGTATCCACAGCGTCCGAGCAGCGTTAAAGCACGGCAGCGGGGGCGTCTCTGAGGTCTGGCTGGAGCGCAAGCGCCGGGACCGGCGGCTGGCGGAGCTCGCAGAGTACGCGCGCGAGGCGGGCATCCCGATTCGTCAGGCGGAGCGCGACGAGTTGGACCGCGCGGGCGAAGGCGCGAATCACCAGGGCGTGCTGGCGTGGGTGCGCACCCCCGCCGCGCGCAGCGAGAAGGAGTTGCCGCAGATCGTCGACCGCGCGCACGGACCTCCCTTTTTATTGGTCTTGGATGGGGTCCAAGACCCGCACAACCTCGGGGCCTGTCTGCGCTGCGCCGATGCGGCCGGTATCCATGCGCTGATCGCCCCCAGGGACAATACCGTCGGCCTCACCCCGGTGGCTTGCAAGGTCGCCAGCGGGGCGGCCGAGACGGTTCCCTACATCCAGGTCACCAACCTGGCCCGTTCGATCGATGGACTCAAGGAGCAAGGCGTCTGGATAATCGGTACCGCCGGTGAGGCCAGAACCGTCCTGTTCGAGGCGAATCTGCGAGGTCCACTGGCCTTCGTGATGGGCAGTGAGGGCAAGGGTCTGCGCCGCTTGACGCGGGAGCGTTGCGACCTGCTGGTGCGCCTTCCCATGCTGGGGACGGTGAAGAGCCTTAACGTCTCGGTTGCCGCCGGGGTCTGCCTTTACGAGGCGTTGCGGCAACGGCCAGCCTGATGGGGGCGTTTCTTGCTCCAAAACGACCAAGGGCCGCCGAAGCGACCCCTTGCGCAGGTTTCAGCCTTTAGCCGGTCAGTGACCGAAAGCGGCTTCCCCGAGACCAATGAAGATTGCACCAATGATGACGGCTAGTGTGGCCATGATTCGCTCCCCTTGCGACACTCCGATTGTGGCTCTATAAGAACGCCGGCCAGTATTGGGGGCACTGATAATTGTCAATGGTCCGCGCAGTTATTTTGATTCGATTTCATCGATCAGAACGCCGCGGGTGGGGAGATGGGACTCGATCGACACCGGTTGCGGCTGGCTCGACGCTCAGGACCCGTACCCCCGTACCATCCAGGGCCCATTGAATATCCAGGTCGAAGAGTCGCATTCCGAAGGCCGAACGCTCCGGATAGCGGTCCATGTAGCCCGGCCGCGGGTCCTGCTCCAGGACTTGGGAAATGAGCGGCTCGAGCTGCCTGGTGTCAGCAGGGTCCAGGGCTGCGATCTGCGCGAGGGCGGCATCGCTGAACGCAACCGTCCAACTCTTTCCCGGTGCCTCTGCGGCGAATCCGGCCTGTGCATCCGAAATCGAATCCGCGTAGGGGACATAGGGCTTGACGTCCAGCACCGGCGTACCGTCCAGCAGGTCGACTCCTCCCAGCCGCAGACAAAGAGCTGCACCGCTGCGCTCCAGACCCAGGTTCTCCACCGCGGAGATACCGATCGGGTTGGGTCGGTAGGGCGCCCTGCTGGCGAACACCCCCACCTTTCGTCGTCCTCCGAGCCGTGGAGGGCGCACGGTCGGCTTCCAGCCCGCATCTACGCAATCGTGAAAGACGAAAATAAGCCACAGATGGGAAAAGCCGTCGAGTCCAGTGAAGGCTTCGTCTCGGGCAAACTCGGGAAAGAGCTCCAGATGAGAGCTGGAAGCGGCAACGAGCCGCGGTTGGCGCGGGATTCCGAACCTGTCTGTGTAACAGGAGCGGACGACGCCGATGGACTTAAAAATGAAACCCGAGTTCATATCGACGGACGGAGTGAGACCTTAACAGGGAGCTACTTGCGGAACCGAAGGACCTTTTTGAGCGGCGACAGGTTGACCTCGTCCACAACAGTCCCCGGGGGCGCGCTCAACATGGCGACGATCAGCTCCGCGACGTCCTTCGTAGCGATGGCGTTCTCCGGTTCCTCGCCCGGCTCGAAGCCGAGCTCGTCGAAGAAACCGGACCGCACCATTCCCGGATTGATGATCCCGACCCGGACCCCCGAGGAGGCGCATTCCTGGCGCAACGACCGAGCGAGTCCCCGCAGGGCTGTCTTACAGGCGCTGTAGACGGCGCCCTTGATGCCGCCGGAAAGTGCCGATTCCGAGCCCATGAAGATCAGGTCCGCGCTCTCTCGGCGCTTGAGAAAAGGCAGAAAGGACCTGGCCACCAGGATGTGGTGGGTGAGGTTTAGATCCACCGCTGCGCGGATCTGCAGCGCAGAGAGCTGCTCCAAGTGTCCGAATCGGCCGGCACCGGCGTTGGAAACCACCGCGTCCAGCTCCGGATGGTCCCTGGACAAGTCCGCTAATAGCTGGGGTAGCCGGTCCAAGTCCGCCAGATCTGCGACGACCGCCTCGAAACCGCGCCGGGGCAGGTTCCACTCCGAAAAATCTCGCCCGATCCCGATGATCTGCGAGCCCGCCTCCAAAAGCCTGAGACTCAACGCCCGCCCGATGCCGCGACTGGCGCCTGTAACCAGGATTTTGCGCTGCCGGAGATCTCCGCTGGAGGGAAGCACGAGATCGTGGTTTACGGATCGATCAGCGCGGCGCGATGGCGACGCGCTCAAGGTAGTCGATCATTCGCTCCACTCTGTCTCGCGCCGCTGCCTCGTCGTCGTTCATGAGCATCTCCTCCAACTCGACCCCCAGCTCGGACAGTCCATAGAATCCGAAGGCTCCCGCGGTGCCTTTGAGCTCGTGACCGAGTCGACGCAGCACCTGCTGGTTTCCCGCCGCGATGGCGTCTCTCCAGTCCTGTATCTGAGCGCGCCGGTTGCGCAAAAAACTCTCCGCCAGATCGATGATTTCCGGATCGACGGCGACGGTGATGCTGTCGTTCGAGGTGGTACTCATTTGTGGGTTGGTGCTTGGTGCGCGGGATGCCCGAGAGCGGTCCTGTCTCACCGATCCGGGTCCGGCGTCCGACTCTTTTCTGTGCGCGAGGGGCGCCGCCGGAAGCGGGTGGGATCCAGACTGTGCCGGCCGAGAAGCTTATAGAATTCCGTGCGGTTGCGCCCCGCCATCCGGGCAGCGGTGGTGATGTTTCCCTCGGCGGCCCGTAGCACACCAATAAGGTAACGGCGCTCGAAGGATTGCTTGGCCTCGTCCAACGTCGGTATCTGCCCCGGTTTCTCACGCAACGCCTGGGCAGCGAGCGTGGCGGGAATGATGTCGGAAGGGGAGAGCACGCTGCATTGCTCCACCAGATTCTGGAGCTGACGCACGTTGCCCGGCAGATCCGCGGCAAGCAGGTGGCGCAGCGCGTCGGGGGCGAAACGCTTTGCCGAACGGTCTGTTCGTTCCCCGACCAAACGCAGGAAGTGGTCTACCAGAAGCGGGATGTCCTCGCGGCGCTCGCGCAGGCTGGGCATGCGCAAAGGAACTACGCTCAGGCGATAGAAGAGGTCTTCACGGAAGTCTCCCTGCTCGACCAGGTCTTCGAGATTGTGGTGGGTCGCAGAGATGATGCGCACATCCACCGGGATGGCGGCGGTCGATCCCACCGGCCGAACCTTGAAATCCTGCAGGACGCGCAGCAGCTTGGCCTGCAGCGCCAAGGGCATATCGCCGATTTCGTCGAGGAACAGGGTGCCGCCGTTGGCAGCCTGAAACAGACCCTCGTGGCGCGTAGCAGCCCCTGTGAACGCCCCCTTCTCGTGTCCGAACAGTTCAGACTCCAGCAGCTCTTCGGGCAGGGCGCTGCAGTTGATGGCGACGAAGGAGAGCTGGAGCGGGGGCTTGCCGCGTGAATCGCCTCGGCCAGGACCTCCTTGCCGGTTCCGGTATCGCCAGTGATGAGCACGGTGGTGTCGACGGCAGCGACGAGCCTGGCGCGTCCCAGCAGCTCGGCCATGATCTGGCTGCGATGCACCATCTTGGGGGCGAAGTCTTCGGTGCTGAAGGCGTCCCGTCCGGTCTGCGACGCCAGGCTCTGGCGGACCTCGGCGATCAGCGCCTCGCGCTCGATGGGTTTGGTCAGGAAGGCGCAGGCCCCCAGGTGAGTGGCCTTGACCGCCTCCGGGATGCCGGCTTGACCGCTCATGATGATCACGGGCATGACCGAATCGTGGCGGTGTATCTCCCGCAGCAGGCGTATGCCGTCGATCGCGCCCATCACCAGGTCCGTGACCACCAAGTCCGGCCGCCGCGCCTCGAGCTCGTTCAACGCCGTCTCCCCGCTGTCTGCGGCGGTGACGTCCAAACCCTCCAGCGTAAGCCAGCGCTCGACCAGCGCAAGATGGTCCCGGTCGTCGTCCACCAACAGGACGTGTTTGTTCTTCGCGTGGTTGGCCTTCATGAGGTCCTGTAGGGCTCAGCCGGAGTGAGAGTGTGATCGGGGCTTGTCATTTCTAAAAGGGTATGTCTTTCTTGCGACTGTTCAACACGAACGCGCAAGCCGCACAGGCTCCTAGGGATGGGTCTCGGGCGGAAGACGCGTGTACAAATCCCTGCGATTCGCCGTCTGGATGCCCCGAAATTTATAGGCTGGAGACGGCATTGTAAACGTTCTTTGAATCCTTAGAGTGCTCGATCACAGTTCCAGGTGGATAGATCGGTTCCCGCTGGAGGCCGTCCATCGTATGGGCCGCCGCGTTCGAGTATTATCGCCGGGGAGCCTGTCCGACTCACGACTGTTCTACTGCGGAACCGCGAATGCCGGTCGGATTTTCCGCCCGATTTCGTTAAATCGGTCCACTATTCGCCATAATCGGGCGAAAAAACCGCCTCGGTCTCGCGCTCCTCGCGACGGACGCGCTAGCCAGACAGACTCCTAAGTTTCCAATTCTGTATTTTTCTAAGGAAGCCGACACCGATGCTCGTATTCCGCGGCGCCCCCGCCTTCTCGGATTTCCGTCTGCGCAAGCTGGAAAAAAGGCTGACAACCGACACCGGCCAGTCGATTCAGGTCTATGCCGAGCACATGCACTTCGCGGACCTGGATCATCCCCTGACGACGGATCAGGAGGCGGTGCTGGAGCGCCTCCTGCGGTATGGCCCGCAGTTGGCCGAGCACGATCCGGATGGGGGACTGGTGCTGGTGGTGCCGCGAGCGGGGACCATCTCCCCCTGGTCGTCGAAGGCCACGGACATCGCTCGAAACTGCGGGCTGAGCAAGGTTAGGCGCCTTGAGCGGGGTTGCGCCTACTATCTGCAGTCGGGTGCGGCGCCGGTGGACGAACGGGTGCTCGCCGCCGCGGCAGCCGTGCTTCACGACCGCATGACGCAGCTGCCCCTGTTCAGTCTGGACGAGGCGCAAATGCTATTCGGCCGGGCGGAGCCCGATCCGCACCGGACCGTCGATCTGCTCACCGGTAGGCGTGAGGCATTGGTTGTCGCGAACGGGGACCTTGGACTTGCCCTCTCTGCGGACGAGATCGACTACCTGGTGGAGAGCTTCAGTTCCATCGGACGTAATCCAACTGACGTTGAGCTCATGATGTTCGCCCAGGCAAACTCCGAGCACTGCCGGCACAAGATCTTCAACGCGGATTGGATCATCGACGCGAAGCCGTGCAAACACTCGTTGTTTGCCATGATTCGCAACACCACCGATAGCGCGCCCCAAGGGGTTCTCTCCGCCTATAAGGACAACGCCGCCGTGGTTGCTGGCTGGCCTGGCAGGCGCTTTCTGCCGTCGCCGGCTGATCGGGTCTACGGCGAGCATGAAGAGGACATCCACATTCTCATGAAGGTGGAGACACACAACCACCCCACGGCTATCGCCCCGGACCCGGGTGCTGCGACGGGCTCTGGTGGCGAGATTCGAGACGAGGGGGCCACCGGGCAGGGGTCCAAGCCCAAGGCGGGGCTTTGCGGCTTCTCGGTGTCGAATCTGCGCATCCCCGATTGGGTGCAACCCTGGGAGCACGATTACGGCAGGCCGGGGCGCATCGTCTCGGCCCTGGATATCATGCTGGAAGGGCCTATCGGTGCAGCCGCCTTCAATAACGAGTACGGACGACCGAATCTTTGCGGCTACTTCCGCACCTATGAGCAGGAGGTCCCGGCTCCCGACGGCGTCGAGCTGCGCGGCTACCACAAACCCGTCATGCTTGCCGGCGGCGTCGGCAACATCCGTGCCGAGCACATTGCCAAGCGGGGGTTTCCCGCCGGTACGCCCCTGATCGTTCTCGGCGGGCCGGCCATGCTCATCGGACTGGGAGGGGGGGCTGCGTCGAGCATGGCGTCCGGGTCCTCGGCCGAGGACCTGGATTTCGCCTCCGTCCAGCGGGCAAACCCGGAAATGGAGCGGCGATGCCAGGAGGTGATCGACAGCTGCTGGGCATGGGGCGAGGACAATCCCATCCTGTTCATCCACGACGTCGGGGCGGGCGGACTCTCCAACGCATTGCCCGAGCTGGTTCGCGACGCAGGGCGCGGTGGACGCTTCAAGCTGCGGGAGGTGCCAAACGCCGATCCGGGTATGTCGCCCATGGAGATCTGGTGTAACGAGGCCCAGGAGCGTTACGTGCTCGCTGTCGCCGCAGAGCAGCTCGACCAGTTCAAGGGCATTTGCGAGCGCGAGCGCTGTCCCTTCGCGGTGGTGGGGGAGGCGACGGCCGAGGAGCACCTGCGCCTGGGCGATACCCACTTCGGCGATACCCCCATCGACATGTCCATGTCCCTGCTCTTCGGCAAGCCACCGCGCATGTTGCGCGATGTCGAGCGGCTGGGCTTCGTCGGTCAGGAGCTGGCGTTCGGCGGTGTGACTCTGGAGGACGCAGCCCGCCGGATCCTGCGCTTGCCTACGGTTGCCAACAAGGGCTTTCTCATCACCATCGGTGACCGCAGCATCACCGGTCAGGTGGCGCGCGATCAGATGGTCGGTCCCTGGCAGGTGCCGGTCGCGGACTTGGCGGTAACCATCAGTGATTTTACAGGCGCGACGGGCGAAGCCATGTCCATCGGTGAGCGCACTCCCGTCGCTGTGATCGACACTGCGGCCTCCGGCCGGATGGCCGTGGGTGAGGCCATCACAAACATGGCCGCTGCCGCCATCGATCGGATCGGCGACATTCGCCTGTCCGCAAACTGGATGGCCGCAGCAGGCCATCCCGGGGAGGACGCGGGTCTGTTCGAAGCGGTGCAGGCAGTGGGCATGGAGCTTTGCCCGGCCCTGGGCGTGGCTATTCCGGTAGGCAAGGATTCCATGAGCATGAAGACCCTGTGGGAGGATGACCGGGGACAACAGCGGGAGATGACCGCCCCCCTCTCGCTGATCGTCTCCGCCTTCGCGCCTGTAAGGGACGCAGGCCGAACGTTGACGCCACGCTTGCGCGCCGACCTGGGCGACACGGACCTGGTCCTCATCGACCTGGGGGAGGGTCGTAACCGCCTCGGGGCCTCTTGTCTCGCGCAGGTCTACGGCCAGGTCGGCAACCGAGCTCCGGACCTGGACCAGCCTCGGATGCTCAAGAGCTTCTTCGCCGCCGTCCAGGAGCTCAATCAGGAAGGTTTGATTCTTGCCTATCATGACCGTTCCGACGGAGGGCTGTTTGTAACCCTTTGCGAAATGGCTTTCGCCGGGCGCTGCGGGATTGCCGTCGACCTTGATCTTGCCGGGCGGGATGACCTGGCGGCTCTCTTCAACGAGGAGCTGGGAGCCGTGATCCAGGTACGGCACACGGATACCGACGACGTCCTCAAGATGTTGGAGGACAAGGGACTGGGAGATTGCAGCTTGGTCATAGGTACGCTGGAGGACGACGACCGCATCCTGTTCCGGCGCAGGAATGAAAAGGTTCTCTGCGCATCGCGAGCCGAGCTTCAGCAGATCTGGTCGGAGACCAGCCTGCACATGCAGTCCCTGCGAGACAATCCCGACTGTGCGTTGGAGGAGTTCGAGCGCATCGCCGACGCCGGGGACCCGGGCCTGAGCGCGGCCCTGGGCTTCGACCCGGACGAGGACGTGGCGGCGCCCTACATTCTGCGCGGCTTGCGTCCGCCCCTGGCGGTTCTGCGGGAGCAGGGTGTAAACGGCCAGCTGGAAATGGCGGCGGCCTTTCACCAGGCGGGGTTCGAGTGTGTGGATGTGCACATGTCGGACATCATCGCGGGCCGGGTTGGCCTCGATCGATTTCGTGGGCTTGCGGCCTGCGGTGGCTTCTCCTACGGCGACGTCCTGGGGGCGGGGGAGGGCTGGGCGAAGTCCATTCTTTTCAACCCGCGGGCGAGGGAGCAATTCCAGGCCTTCTTCGCGCGGCCCGAGACCTTCGCGCTCGGCGTCTGCAACGGCTGCCAGATGCTCAGTAACCTGCATGAGCTGATCCCCGGCGCAGATCACTGGCCCCATTTCGTGCGCAACCGATCCGAGCAGTTCGAGGCCCGGTTGGTGATGGTGGAGGTGACCGGTTGCCCTTCGGTGCTACTGGACGGCATGGTGGGATCCCGCTTGCCCATCGTGGTCGCCCACGGCGAGGGGCGCGCGGAGTTCCGCGACGCCCGGCACCTGGACCGAGTCAAGCCACGGGTGGCATTGCGGTACGTGGAGAACGCCGGCGGCATCGCCGAGCGCTACCCCGCGAATCCGAACAGCTCACCCGAAGGTATCACCGGGCTGACCACAAAGGACGGGCGGGTGACCGTCATAATGCCCCATCCGGAGAGGCTGTTTCGTGCCTTGCAATATTCCTGGCGGCCGGATGAGTGGACCGAAGACGGTCCCTGGATGCGCTTGTTCCGGAACGCGCGGGTCTGGGTAGACTAAGGGTGTTGATTGCGCTTTTCCGTCGCTGAGTAAAATTTGGTAGCGTTCCGGAAACGGCGACTAGGGGGTGATTACGGCCATGAGTATCAAAACCGACCCTTCGAGATATTCCTCCAGAATCGGGCTGCTTGTGATGGCGCTGGCAATGGCAGCCACCACATCCGCAGATTGCGGCAAAGACCTGCGCGGCGAGGTCTACTGCGGTGCCGGGCGCTGCGTGGTCGACACCAAGGGAACAGTTTGGTGCTCTCGGTACTATGATGGTGCCGCGGAGCGTACGTTGGACGGCCAAGTGCTTTGTGGCAAGGGCCAGTGCGCCAAAGGTAGTGATGGCCAAGTCTTCTGCTCGTCAGAGGTGGCGGGTGCTGTGCTCGTAGACAGCCGCGGACGCGTGCGTTGCTACGGTCAGTGTGAGCCCGCCACTGCAGACAAGTGCGTAAGTTCCCGCGCAGACAGCCCAGATAGTTAAATGCCCCCGTGCGATTGTCTGATTGTTCCATTGGCGCAGGAGCAGAAAACGAGATCCATTGAGCCGAAGTTGTTATCAAACCCGGACGTCATCGAGACAACAGCGTTAGGTCCGGTCGTGGCCCGCCATTCACGCCGGCAACGGCGCGGTCAGCTACTCCCTCGAATGGAACGACATGAAGATCGTTCTCGGTCGCGACACGTTCCGGCATCCGGCTTGCGCCCGCTGCGAGGAATCGCGGGACCGAGGAACCCTCCTGTTTCAGGGCGTTCCGGAGTCCATCAGATTTCATCGGAAGGCCCCTCCTCCAGGTCGATGCCCTCGACATCGATCACTTTCTTCAGCGCCTGCTCCATGAGGTTGCGCGCCCGGGCTGTCGTGACATGCAGATAGGCGTGAAGTACGGCGTCCTCGCGGCTCTGATCCTCGCAACGCGCGCTGTACTCCTCGAAGTGGCTTAGCGACAGAATCAGGTCCGCCAGATGATGCGGACACTCGCACTTGATCGCGGTCGATGCGGCGGCGGCCCGAGCGAGCTGGCGGTCGTCATACAGCCTCGCGGGGGGCGCACCCACCAAACCAGCTTCTACGCCCTCCAGGTCCGTGGTCGGCTGTTGCTGCCGGGGGGAAGCTAGAGCACCCGCGAGCGCCCGGATCTCCTCCCAGGTCACGGGGAAACGCAGAATGGAAATATCCGAACGTTCCAATCGGGCGATGACTTCCGAGCTGCCAAACCCGAAAACGATCAGTATCCGCGACGCACCGCAATGCCTGTTGAGCTCGCGAATCTCCTTGGCTGATTCGCTGTCAATCGTAGGCAGTTCGACGACGAGTACATCGACGTCTGTCGCGAGTTCCGCGCTTAGTAAATCCTCGCGGCGCTGAAAAGTGGCTACCAGGTCGATCGTCTCGCCCTGCTCAGATTCGAGATTCGCCCGGAGCCGAAGCGGGAGGGTGGCGCCCAGGATCACCAGTCGCACAGGCCGAGAGGTCGGGTAACTGCGATCGGTAAGCCGGGTGTCGGCCAGTCGCTCCCGCAGTTGCTCCAGCGAGAGATCGGAAATGGTTCCGATCGCATGGCCGTTGTCCACGAGCCGCTTGATGACACCGAGACGGGTCACGTCCTCGTGCGAGTAAAGCCTACCCCCTCCTTCGGAGCGCACCGGCTTTACCAGATCGTATCGGCGTTCCCACACCCGGAGGGTGTCCGGCGGAATCCCCGTCAGACGCGAGACGGCGCCGATTCGGTAGTTGGACTGCTGTTTGTCCTCTGCCATATAGAACCCTTCTCAGGACTGCGTTACGGTGAATCCGGATAATAGAAGACCCCGCATCTCCGTGCAAAGTCTGTACGGTGCTCTTCCACTCGACCGTCAGGTGCCATCCCCTTCCCGAATCTCCGAGAACGCAGGCGTTGCAATGCCAAGCTGACGATCAGATTGGTGTCGACAAGATCTGTTCAGAAGCGGTACCCACCGCGGACCCTACCGATTCGGTGACCCTATCTGACTTTCGGGTTACCGGTGAGACGGTGCCGGCGACACCCCGCTCCGCGGACGGCCAACCGCTGTTCGCGATGGAGATGGTGGACAAGATGAAGGCCACCACGGACTTTAACGGAGATATGGCGGTACGTACTCTTCGATCTCGCCTGTCGCGAGGTACGGTAAGGTCACCGTCCTGTAGTAGTCTTCCCCCCTCGCGAACCAACGGTCCCGGGAGTCCATCCACTCTTGCGGCATCTGCTCCGGAAGCCAGAAACGCTCGGCTCTTGTACTGCAACGCCCCTGGCAATCCCTCAAGGCTTGAGGTAGGCGTAACCCTCCTTTAGCTGCAGCCGCGCGATTTCGGAGATGCCCGAGGGAACGATAGAAGCCTCGTCAAGCAAATCCTCCTTGGCGACATCCCTTGCACTGAGGGTCGCCGCGCAAGCACGAAAGGCTACGCCCCTCTCCACCAAGGTCCGCACCCGATGATCATAGGGATTGCCCCGCTTATCCTCGGCGTCCCGAATCAGAAAATCGATGCCCGGACCATAGACAACAACGACGATCTTGGCATTCGGCCTGTCGTCCAAGTAGGCGCCTGCCAGCATCAGGGCCCAGCGTGCGTTGGCAGTCTCATCCAGGTGAAAGACCACCTTCTCCCAGGTTGCTGCGGATTCCTCCGACCAGATCGGCGAAGCGGCCCCCGTCAACAGTAGGGCCAACAGGCAGACCTTCGCCAAGTGATTCGTGCTCATAAGGGATTCCTCCAGCAAGGTATATTCGGTTCCAAACAAGTCCGCCTCTTTTCACAGGCGCCGGGCTATGCCGCTTTAAAAGATAGCGCTATGCTCGAAACGTGCGTTGAAGAAACGCCGATGTTTTCCGGAAGAATTCCTGACGCGACCTGATCCTGTCGGTCAATCACCTGTTCGTGCAGCGAAGGTCACCCATGTGAGCGAGAGGTCGCTGACCCAGACACCCCCCTTCCAGATCGCTGGTTGCCCTGTGGAGCCCGCAAGCCTTCGGGTGAGAACTGACCGGGGTGAGATACGGCTGGAGGCCAAGGTCATGCAAGTATTGTTGTACTTGGCGGACCATGCGGGACATGTGGTGGGCCGTGCCGAGCTGGAGGAGCAGCTCTGGCCCGGCAGGATTGTTACCGAGGATTCCGTCACCAAAGCGGTCGCGAAGCTGCGAAGGGTATTCGCGGACGATCCAAAGAGCCCCCGGGTGATCGAGACGGTTCCCAAGAGCGGCTACCGGCTGATCGCCGAGGTGACGCCCGTCGACGAGACGGGCACAGACGGCGCGGGCGCCTCGATACCGAAGGCCGCGCCCGGGCAGCGGATCAGAAGACCCGGCTTGTCTTGGGTACTCGGGTTGGTCTCTATCCTTTTGCTGCTCTTCGGCGCCTTCGCCCTTCTGGAACGGGACCGGCTGCCTTCCGACCTTTCCGATCCCCTTACCGGAAAACCGGCGGTGGCCGTCGTCCCGTTCGCGAATCTGGACACCGGCCAGCAAGAGGATTACTACGCCAACGGCATTACGGCGGATCTGATCACCGACCTGTCCAAGGTGAACGATTTGCTGGTCATTGCGCCGCGAACCGCGTTCGTTTACCAGAATTCGGAGGCGAAGCCGGAGCAGATTTTCGCTGAGCTGAACGTCGACTACCTGGTCGTGGGCAGCGTTCAACGTCTGGGGAACAACCTTCGGATCAATGTCCAACTCATCGCGGCAGGGGCCGACCGGGCGCTCTGGGGCGAACGCTACGTCGGTGAATTGAATGACGTTTTCCATATTCAGGACAAGCTCGCGGCAGAGGTCATTGCAGCACTCGAGGTGGAGCTCGCCCCCGCCGAGCAGGCCTATCTGGCCATGCGGCCTACAGACAGCGTCGTCGCCTATGATCATTACCTGCGCGGACTCGCCGAGCACGGGAGCCGGACCGAGGAACAGAATCTGGCGGCCAGGCGCTACTTCGAAATGGCGATTGAGCTCGATCCCTCGTTTGCGCGCGCCTATACGGGGCTGGCTTTGACCTATTCGCGCGAAGCCATCGATGGCTGGGCATCCCTACCCTCACGGTCCCTCAAGCTGGCGGCGCAGTTCGCGGACGCAGCGACGGGCATGGATTCCTCGCTTCCACAAGCGCATTTCGTCACGGGCCAAGTCAGATTGTTCCAGCGCCGGCATGCGCAGGCCATAGCCGCCGCGGAGCGCGCGATCAAGGTCGACCACAACTACGCGGATGCCTATGCCTTGCTCGCCTGGACCCTCAACTATGCCGGTCGATCCGACAAGGCGCTGTCCGTGCTGGAGAGAGCGATGCGGCTGAACCCGAGGCCTCCCGCGTCCTATCTCGAGATCCTTGGGGAGATCCATTTTGCGCAGGGCAGATACGAGGAATCTGCGTCTACCTTCCAACGCGTGTTGGATATCAATCCGGGATACTTACGGGCACGGATGTGGAACGCGGCAGCGCTTGCCGAATCGGGGGCGATGGACAAGGCCGAGTGGGAGGTCAGTGAGCTGCTGACCGCGAGCCCGGATCTCGCGCTCACCCGGTTGGAGCTCGCGTTTCCGTTCAAAGATCCCCGAGCAATGGAGAAAGTCCTCGACTCGCTGAAAAGAGCCGGCCTTCCCGAGCGCTAAAGCGATTTCTGTCAAATCCGGCAATTGCCTTATGCTGTCACACCAGTCCGGTAGAATGCATGTCACCGCTGGTGCCGATGGGTGCTGCGACGTAACGGGTAGCACCGACCCAACATCTTTCCTCCAGCCGGAGACTCTCATGTCTGAGCTCGGATTGCATTTTCTCGGCGTAGGCAACTCGCAGGCGCTTGAGCTCGGCTCCTCCGCCGCTGTACTGGAGATGGACGACCGGCCTGTGCTCCTAATCGACTGCGGTCCGGAAACGCTGGAAAGATACCTCATGGCCTACGGTGAGCTGCCCGGGGCCATGTTTGTGACCCATGCGCACTTCGATCATATCGGTGGACTCGAAGGCCTTTTTTATCGCCTGGCGACAGCCGAGCGGGCCGAGGTGCTGCTCAAGCTGTTCATACCGGTTCCGCTGGTTCCAGTGCTGCAACGGCGCTTGGCCGATTACCCGAATCTGCTCGCCGAGGGAGGCAGCAACTTCTGGGACGTCTTCCAGCTGGTTCCGGTCAACGAAGGCATGTGGTATCACGACATGCGCTTTGACTTGTTTCCCGTTCGTCATCACGAGTACCAGAGCGCCTTCGGCATCGCGCTCCAGGGTGTTTTTTTTTACAGCGGCGACACCCGGCCGATCCCGGAGGTCATCAACCGTTTCGCAAGCCACGGAGAGCTGATTTTTCACGACTGTTGCACGAAGCCGAATCCGTCCCATGCCAGTGTCGAGGAGATACGCACCGAGTATAAGCCGGAGCAACGTGAGCGGATGGTTCTTTACCACTACGAGTCAGAGCAGGCCGGCACCCTCATCGAGCGCAGCGGCCATTCCATCGCCCACCGCGGCGAGCGGTTTATCCTCAACCGGCGCGCCGGTGCCGATCACGAGGCGAGCTCCGGCTCGGTTTGCCGGCTGCCCGGTGCGGTGGGCTCCTGAGAGGAACCGGCGTTTGCTCAATGCGGTGCCGCTCGGTAGATTCGCTGGTGAGGGGACGGCCATCGCGTTTCTGAAGCGAGCATCCTGATGTCAGACCACCCTACCATCCTTATCACGGGGGGAACGCGCCGTCTGGGCAAGGCGATCGCCCGTCACTACGCACAGCTGGGCTGGCGCCTGGTGCTCTGTTACGCCGGCGACCGGGACGCGGCCGAGATCACACGAAGCGCACTGTCGGCTACGGCGAAGGGCGTACGCATCGTCCAATGCGACACCGGCGATGCCCACCAGGTCGAAGCAATGCTCGACAGTGTCGCCCATCAGGAGACGCGGCTTGATTTTCTGTTGCACAACGTAGGCCGGCATGTCGCCAAACCGGCGCTCGAGCTCACGCCGCTCGACTGGCAGCGGACCATCAGCGCCAACCTGAACGGCGGCTTCTATTGCGCACACCATGGCCTCGGGCTGCTCCAAGCAAGCCGGGGACTGCTGGGCTTCATGGGCTATTCCGGCGTGGAGGCGATGCGCGCCGATCCGGAGTCGATGGACTACCAAGCCAGCAAGATCGGACTACTAAGCTTGGTCAGGACGCTGGGAGTCGCCTATGGCCCGCTCGGCGTCCGGGTCGCAATGGTGAGTCCCGGGCAGATGTCGAATTCCATCGATCTGCCGGACAGCGTGGAGCGCATTCCGATCCCGCGTTGGGGCACGACTGAAGACCTCTGCCAGGCGTGGGACTACCTGCTTGCGGCGACCTATGTCACCGGAGTCAATATCGACGTCGCCGGTGGATTTCGGCTATGAGCAGACCCTTTGTTACGGCCTTTATCGGGATCGGCGGTAATCTGGGCGACGTGCGCGGGACCTTCTCCGGCGCGCTGAAGGCGCTGGATGAAACCGGTGGCGTCTCGGTCACCGGCGCGAGCCCCCTGTATTGGACGCCGCCGGTGGGCGGTCCCGAAGCCCAACCGCCCTATCTGAACGCGGTCATCGAGATCGAGACCCGACTATGCGCCGAGGAGCTGTTGCAGCACCTACTCGGGATAGAGGCCGCGTTCGCGCGCGTGCGAACCATCCGCTGGGGTCCGAGAACCCTCGACTTGGATCTGCTGCTGTACGGCCCCCAAGAGTCGATCGATGATCCGCCGGAGCTCCTGGTTCCGCACCCGCGCCTCGCGGAGAGGGCCTTCGTTCTGGTACCTCTGCTGGAGCTGGCGCCGTCGTTGATCGTGCCCGAGACAGGACGCACGGTTACCGTACTATGCGACGCGTTGCCCGCACCCGACCGGGCCGGCATCCGCCTGGTCAGCACAACCTGGACCTGAAACCATGCTGGATCTACACAGCCTGGCCCTAATCGCCGAGCGCTATCGCGAGCTTCCGCCGGTTCGCGACTTCGAGCTTGCAGGCAGCCGGTTCGAGTTCGCCCGGCGGCGCTACCTGATGGGTGTGGTCAATCTGTCCGCCGACAGCTGGTATCGCGAGAGCGTGTGCCTGTCCGTCGATCATGCGGTCCGCCGCGGACGGCAGCTGCACCTGAGCGGAGCCGCACTCGTCGACGTCGGTGCCGAGAGCACCTTGCCCGATGCCTCATTGGTCTCGGCAGGCGATCAGCAATCGATGTTGCGGCCGGTCGTCAACCGGCTGTCCGGCGCCGGCGTCCCTGTGTCGGTGGAGACTTATCACCCGGAGGTCGCCAGCGCGGTACTCAATGATGGGGCACGGGTTATCAACCTGACAGGGCGAGAGGCAAGCAGGGAGATCTTCCAAGCCGTGGCCAAGCAAAACGCAGGGGTCATCATTTGCTTCGTCGCCGGCGAGAACGTCCGCGAGGTGGGCGATCTCCCGGACCCGGCCCTGATCCACGACATCCAGACCGAGCATTTTCGGCGTCAAATCGAGTTGGCGACCTCCGTCGGCGTGGAGCGTATCTGGCTGGATCCCGGGCTCGGTTTCTATTACGGCAACAGCGAGGACGGCACCACCCGGGTCTCTTATCAGCTTCAAGTCTTCCTGCACAGCTTCCGCTTGCGTGAGCTGGGCTGGCCGATCTGCCATGCGTTGCCGCACGCCTTCCACCTGTTTCGCGAGGAAGTTCGCAGCGCCGAGGCGTTCTTCGCGGTGATAGCGGCTATCGGCGGCACCAGCCTGTTCCGCACCCATGAGGTGGAGCGCGTTGCGCCGGTGCTCGAGGCCATGCAGTGGGCACCCCGGGTATGACCGAATCGATCCAATGGCCGACGGTCACCGTCCATCCGAGCCAGCACCCGGACCGGCTGGAGGACCAGATCGCCCGCGCCCTGAGATCCCGGCGGCTGCCCGCCAAGCTCCACTATCTGACCCCGCAACAGGCGCGCCGCTGGCTTGCCGTGCATGCCGCCTACGCGCCCTCCGCGGGCGCTGTTGCCAGCACAACGGCGGCCTATAGCCGGTTGTTCCAGGACCTGGCACAGCGACTCGCCGGGAGGCCGGTGCAGATCATCAGCCTCGGGTGCGGCGGGGGGCAGAAGGACGCGCTGCTGGCCCGAGCCCTCCACAGGGCGGGCTGTTCGTTGCGCTATCTCGCCGTCGATGCCGGACAATCACTCGTGCTTATAGCCGCCGATGCTGTAAGCAACGCAGCACCGGTGCGGATGGTGCGGCGCCTGATCGCGGACCTCGACGAGCTGGACGAATGGCGGGACTTCGTAGAGCAAGGGGGCGAAAGCGGCGAGGTGCAGCTCTTCTGTGCCTTCGGGGTCACGCCGAATGCGGACGCGGATCGATTGATCGCATGGCTCGCCCGGCAGTCCCTTGCGGGTGACCATTTGCTCGTCAGCGCCAACCTGTACGATCCGGGTGATCCGACGCACTGCCTCCAGGCGATTCTGCCCCAATACGACAATCCGGAGACGCGCCTCTGGCTCGCGACCTTCTTTTCCGACCTCGACTGGCCCGTAACGTCCGGGCAATTCGTCTTCCATTTTCAGGAGCAAGCATCGCCAGCGCGAATCTGCGCGACCCTGACGGTACCGCAGGCAACTGTGGTGTCGATGGATGCAACGAGAATCGAGGTTCCACGCGGGGCCTGCTTTGAAGTCTTCTTCAGCAACCGTTTCCGTCCGGCGGATCTGACCGCCATGCTCAGGCGCCACGGATGCGGTCGCAGCTATTACCTGGAGACCGCAATCTCTGAGGAGGCCGTGTGGCACGCCGAGCAGATCCAGTCAAGCCAGTCCGTGCGAGGGCTGGCCTCAAAGGAGATCGACGATGAGCGAAGGTTGGTTTGGCGCTGAGCGCAGCTATCATGTAACCGAGCTGAGGGACCTGTTGATCCGGGCCAAGGTCGGCTTGGCGGATTTCGAGCAACACCCCGGGCACTATCAGCGGCTCTTGGTCAGCGCGGAGCTGTTTCGGCATGGCGGACCAAATCCTGCGGACAGGCTGGATCAGTGCATGGATTACGATCACATCTATCAGTACATCCTGGGATGGGAGCAGCGGCCGCACACCGATCTGCTGGAGCCCCTCGCCGAGGAGCTGATCGAGGTCTGCTTTCGCGACCAGAGCGTCGAGGCATGCCGCGTCTCGCTAAAGAAACCCGACATCTTCCACAATGTGCGCTCGGCCGGAATCACCCTCTACCGTCGGCGCGCGGACCAGGCGCCTTGAGCGATTCTGGCATGAGATTCTCCGCCATTCGCCTTAAGGCGATTTCTGTCAATCGCCAAAGCAAATAACCGAGTGTTGACTCAGCCGGTCTGTACGGTTCGGGTTGATCGGCCTGCGCGCGAGGGGCAGAATCGACTCTGCGGGCGAGATGAGGGAAATAGGGCGATGGCTCCGCGGTTATCGTTTCCGCCAACCCGCCGGCGGTTCTTCATCTCCCGGGACAAGGGGGGTACTGGAAGCGAACAAGCGCGCAGACCTGCCCGAGGCCCAGCCTACTGAAGCCTGGATGGAATCTCTCATGGATAAAGACTTGGATGCCGAGGCAACTGCATCGCCCAACCCGGAAAACGAGGCTTCTGCCGAATCGCAGCCGAGCGAATCTTCGCCCAAGCGCGGCTCTTCCCTCCTCGCTGGCCTAGCGCGATTCTTCGCCGCGCTGGTGGGCGTCTCTCTCGATCTGGCCATGTTGGGACTCACCGCGGCCAGCGCGTTTGTTGCGGTCACGCTCACCGACCTTCCCGAGACGGACGTACTCAAGGACGTGCGCTTACAGGAGCCGCTTCGCGTTTACACTGCCGACGGCGCCCTGATGGCCGAGTTCGGGGTGCAGCGCCGCAACCCGGTGTCCATTGACGAAATCCCTCCGATGCTGATCAAGGCGTTCCTGGCCATCGAGGACAGCCGCTTCTTCGAGCACGAGGGCATAGACCTCTTTGGCATCGCGCGGGCGACGGTCAGCTACGCCCGCACCGGCGAGCGCACCCAGGGCGGAAGCACCATCACCATGCAGCTTGCGCGCAACTTCTTCCTCACCCGGGAGAAGACCTTTCGGCGCAAGTTCGCCGAGCTGCTCTTGGCACTGCACATCGAGCGCACGCTCACCAAGGAGGGGATTCTCGAGCTCTATCTGAACAAAATCTTCTTCGGTCATAGGGCCTACGGGGTAGCCGCCGCAGCGGATGTCTATTATGGCAAATCGCTGGAGGACCTTCAGATCGCCGAGATGGCCATGCTCGCCGGAATCCCCAAGGCGCCGTCCGCCAACAACCCGATCACCAACCCCGGCCGGGCGCATGAACGCCGCAACTACGTCCTGCGGCGGATGCGCGATCTCGCTTACATCACCGGTGATGAGTTTCGAGCGGCCTCTGCGGTCACAGACCCGGCCCGCCTGCATCAGAAGGAGGTGGATCTAAATGCCGGATACGCGGCCGAAGTGATACGGCAGGAGATGTTCGAGCGATTTGGTGAAAACGCCTACCAGGAAGGCTATCGGGTAATCACGACCTTCGAGTCCGTCCTTCAGCGTGCCGCCCAGGATGCCTTGCGCAACTCCGTTCGGGCTTATGACAAGCGGCACGGCTATCACGGCGCCGAGGCGAAGTACGACATTGCGGGCGCGGACGACGTGAAATTCGATCGCCTGCTTGCGGCTGTTCGAGTGATGCCGGAGCTTACGGCCGGAATTGTCGTCGAGGCGGGCGGCAAAGAGGCGCAGGTCTACATCGGCAAGGGTGAGCGGATTACGCTCACCCTAAAGCAGGTCAAGTGGGCGCGGACCTTCAAGAGCGAGAAGTGGCGCGGACCTGCGCCACGAAAAGTGACTGACGCCGTGGCCGTGGGCGATCTCATCCGGCTGATCCGGGATGACAAAGGGCGGTGGGAGCTGTCGCAGATTCCCGCTGTCGCGGGTGCCCTGGTTTCCCTGTCGCCGGCGGATGGCGCTGTCCGCGCCCTGGTTGGGGGATACTTTTTCGATGACAGCAAGTTCAACCGGGCCGTGGACGCGCGCCGTCAACCCGGCTCCAGCTTCAAGCCCTTCATCTACTCCGCGGCCTTGAACAAGGGCTACACCCCGGTCAGCCGGGTGCGCGACGAGCCCTTTTCGCGGGCGGGCTGGAGTCCGCAGAACTTCGACCGCAAGTACAAGGGGCGCATTCCCATGCGCAAGGCCCTGTACCTGTCCCGCAACCTGGCGGCCGTGAATACGCTCAACCGCGTCGGCTTGGACGAAGCCCGGGATTACATCCAACGGTTCGGTTTCGACCTCGAGGAGCTGCCCCTGGGTCTGTCCATGGCACTGGGAACCGCGGAGGTGTCACCGCTGCAACTGGCCGGGGCGTACGCCTTGTTCGCCAACGGCGGGTACCGCGTCACGCCCCATGTCATCGGCCGGATCGAGAACACCGCCGGTGAGGTCCTGTTCGAGGCCAAGGCGGCCCGCGCCTGCTCCGATTGCTGGGCCCGTTACGAGGACTCCACGGCAGAGACCGAGGTCTTTGCGCAGAACCAGTCGGACCTCGCCGAGCGGGTCCTGGATCCACGTTTGGCCTACCAGATGACCTCCATGCTGAAGGATGTGATCAAGCGCGGGACGGGGCGCAGGGCATTGAAGCTCGAGCGCGAGGACATCGCCGGGAAAACCGGGACCACCAACGACACACGCGACTCCTGGTTTTGCGGGTTTCAAAAAGAGTATGTAACCGTCGCCTGGATGGGTTTCGATGCGTTTCATCCCCTTGGTAGGGGCGAGACCGGCGGTCAGGCCGCCATCGGTATGTGGATCGGGTTCATGGGCGTGGCCCTGAAGGACAAGCCCCTAGCGATCCTGGACCCGCCGGACGGTATGGTGAAGAAGGGCAGCGAATGGATCCGGGAGGAATACGCGAACGCGCTGCAGGGTCCAAAGCCCGTGGGCTCTGCACGCCGCACATCCGGTGGCAAGAGAAACCGCGGCGGCGTCAAACGCCGCGCACCACGCGTCATCGACGAGCTGTTCTAGGGACGGTTACCGGATCCAGGATCAGGGCAAATCGCTGCGCTTGAAAACCAGGTAACCACCGAAGGCGCAAAAGGTACCGAGGAGGACGGGATAGACGAGCGCATAGGCGATATATCCGGCCTCGCCAAAGGCATCCAAAATCACATAGGCAGACGGCCCCAGAATGACGAGCTGTTGGTCGAGCAGCAACATGGCCGCAGTGCGGAACACCTGCAGCGGATTGGCCAGGACGATGGCCACGGCGCTTTCCGGGGGAAGGTGCCCGCGGATCATTACCCCAAGCAGGATCAGGTCCAGGAACAACAGCAGGGTCAGCCAGATTACGAACGCCGACGCCTGGGCCACGTCCGCGGAGCGCGACAGGGTCGAGAGCAGCATCCCGATCCCCAGGAAACACCAGGCCAGCGCCATCAGCAGCCCGGTGTAGTAGACGAACAGGGTCCAGGGCACCTCCGCGCCCTTGACCAGACCCCATAGGACCGCTCCGAGCATGGCCAAAAAGACCGGCAGAAACACCACGAGAAAGCGGCCGGCGAGCTTGCCCCAGAACCAGGGAGCTAGCCCGATGGGCAGGGAGAGCAGATACTCGTAGACCCCCGCCTCCCGGTCGCCCGCTACTGAGCGTACCGTGGTGACGAGGACAAAAACCGGCAGTATAGCCATGGCGAGCTGTATGTAGGTCACCATCAGGCGGGTCAGGCCGGTGAATCCCATGATGCGCGACTCGGTCAGCCCGAAGACGAACAGCAGGGCCACCAAAGCACCGAAGATCAGGGTATAGGCGACGAACCACTTGGCGCGCAGTGATTCCAGGATGTCCGTGTGTGCGGTGAGCCAGAAGTTCTTCATTAGTGGCTGTGCCCACCGGTTGTTGTGTCGCTGGGACCACTGTGGATGTTGGAGCGGCGCTCCACCGCGAAGACGTGAGCCTTCGCCGCGACCCAGTCGAGGGCGCCTTTAGCAGGCTCCGATTGTGCACCCAGGCCGTATTGCATGGGGGTCTCCTGTCCGGTGAGGTAGTGGGCGCTGCGTGCATCAATCCAGGCTCCGCTGCGCCAGTCGTTGACCCAGATTTCGATCGCCGGGTCGTCCCGCCAGGGCTTGGCTTCCAGCCAGATCAGCGCGCAACCGGCGTCGTCGAAGAGATAGCTGCGCGAGCGTCCGTCCGGCTGTTTGCCCCGAACTTGGGCGGAATGTTTGCGGTCGGAAAGCAGCATCCTGCAACGCTCGCACGCGGTGCGGTCCCACTTGACGTCGACGGGCCCGGTCTCCGGGCCGCCGCCACAGCCCGCGAGCGAAGACAGGAACACCAGCACGAGAAAAGCCGGAACCTTGGGCGCCTCACGCATAACGCACCTGAGCCGACTCGGGCTCCAAGGCCTCGTCTATGCTGATGCTTGCGAGCAACGCGGCGTAGCGGGAGAGCATGCCCAGGAAACGCAGGCGATCCGGTCCCGCCACCCAACCCTCCCAGGTGCGTCCCCGGTCGGCAGTTTGGAAACCCCAGGGGGCGACCGCCCGGCCGAACGCTTCATCACTACGGGTCAGGACTACCCGGCAATGAAGTCGGCTGGCGAGATCCACCAGATCGGCGACCCGGTCGTCCAGGGCCACCAGGCCCTGGTCCAGCTCGATCACCCGATTGACCAGGGCGGCCACCTCGTCCAGCCGGTGACTGGAGATCAGCATGGCGGCCCTGTCCTGACGCTCGGCGAGTATCTCAAAGAAGATCTGGCGCGCCTCCGGATCGAGGTTGGCCGCGGGCTCTTCCATGACCAGAAGCTCCGTATCCCTACCCAGCGCGATGCTAATCAAGAGCTTCTGCTTCTGGCCACCGGAAAGCTTGACGAAGGGCTGTCGGCGGAACCGCTCCAGGTCCAGCCCCAGCCGGCTGGCGACCTGCTCCATGCCCCTCGTATCCGCAGCGCAAACGCCTGCAGCGAAGGCGATGAGCTGTCCCACGGGCATGCGCAGCGGTGGCGGCAGCTGCGGAACGAAACCGACCTTGGACAGAACCTCTTGCCGATGCGCCCGAGGATCGAGTCCGTCCACGCTCACCCTGCCCTGATAGTTGTATTCACCCAACAGGCAGCGGATGAGCGTGGTTTTACCGGCACCGTTGGAGCCTACGAGTGCGACCCTATGCCCGCGCTCGATCAGCAGATCGATCCCTTTGAGGACTTCCTGCCGCCGGAATCTCTTGACGACCTTTTCGAACCCGATCATTTGGAGTCTTTGCTCACAGCGCCTTGTCCAGGCCCTTGACCTTGAAGCTCAGCGAGCTGGTCGGGCACAGATCCACGCACAGGCCGCAACGGGTGCAGTCCGCGCCTATGTCGGTATCCACGCCCTTCGCGCGTCCGCGGATGGTCACGTCCAGCACATGGGGCACCAAACAGACCTTGCGGCAGTCCCCCTCGTGGTTACAGCTTCGCATGTTGTACTGAACCCGTAACGGCGAGATGGTCCCGACCAGCCCGTAGGTCACGCCGATCGGGCACACATAGCGGCACCAAGCCCTGCGCGAGACCAGGACCTCGAACGCCAGCAGAGCCAAAACCCATAGAAGAGCGATGCCGGGGCCATAGATCAGGGCGCGGCTCAATATTCCGGTGGGCGAAATGGTGTCGAAGACGGTGTAACCCGTAACCAGCGCGAGCAGGGCGAAGATCAGGTAGAAGAGGGTCCTCACCCCCCGGTGGAAGCGGTTGTCCCGGACCAGCTTCTTCTCCGCCAGCTTGAGGTGCAGGGTCTCGGCCCACTCGGCGATCAGATTATAGGGACAGGCCCAGGAGCAGAAGGACCGGCCGCCGAGCATCAACCAGAGCACCAACACCGTCAGGGTCCCGATGACCAGGTTCAGCACCAGGTGCTTGTAGGCCAGTATGACCTGCAGGGCCGAGTTCAAGTCCGCCATATGAAAGCCGACGAAGCGCGAGGCGGTCAGCGCACCCTCCACCAGCTGGACATCGAAATAGTAAGAGACGACGAACAAGAGATTGACGAGGACCAGGGTAGCCCAGCGGCGGTTCCGCCACTTGTGACGATCGTGCGCCGTTGCCCTCCCCTCTTCCGCCTCCCTGAGCTTTTCCTTGGTCAGCTTCTCCTTGCGCTTCTCCGCGTAGATCGCCACCACCTCCGGCAGGCGCTCGTCGGGGGATGGCTTCTTCGGGGCGAGACCGATCAGTTGCCGCAGGGAATCGAGAAAGTAGCTCATGCGCGCATTTCAATTCGTTCACTCAGCCGTCAGTGGTCTGATCTATGTCCACGACAATGGCCGCCGACTCGACCGGGCAGATCATCTCGCACACGCCGCAGCCCACGCAGCCGTCCTCCACCAGGGGGATGGCCCCTTTTTGGCGCTCCTTGGGAACGAGCCGAATCGCGTGTCGCGGCGGACACTGATTCGGATCTCCGGATGGAGGCGCGCCCGCCTCGCACTGCGCGATACGGATCTCGATAGGGCATTGGCGCACGCAAAGATCGCAGAGCTCCAGGTCGTAGGGGTGGTCGGCGACCGGGATCGGTGTCCAGCGGTCGACCTCCTCGAAGCGCAACAGGCCGCTGAACTCCGGTCCCCGAGCCTGGCCCTTGAAGCCCTCGCCCCCAGGCGGCAAGACAAGCATGGGGCCGAGCCAGCCGGGCAAACCCCATGCGGGCCTGGGCCGGATAGTCGATCTCATGGGTGAGCGCCCCCGTCGGGCAGGCGAGAACGCACTGGAGTCGGTCGCAGGAGAAGTCGCAGGCCTGGGCACGGGCATCGATGAAGGGCGTGCCGATCCCCACCCCGTCCAGGAGATCCGCAAGCTTAATGGCCTCCACCGGGCAGACCTGCACGCACTGGCCGCACTTGATGCAGGAGGCGAGAAACTCCTGCTCCTCGAGCCGGTCTTTCAGCGCTCCCGGCGGACGCAGGCGCGCATTGGCGTTACCGGCGAGCGGAAACAGCCCGGTTAGCGAAGCAGTGGCGAATCCGGCCGCCAGCACCGAGGTCCGAATGAACTCGCGCCTGCTCTGCTCGCGGCGTTTGGCGGACTTCGCCGGACATTTACGCCGGGGCGCAGGAGTTGTTCGGTCGCTCATGTTGTCGTTCAATCCCGCTCGAGAGAGCGGCGCAGGGCCTCGTAGGCGTCGAATCCCTCTGCTTGGTCGGACGACAGGGGGTCGGCATCTTCGCCCTCGCCTTCTGTGAGCTCGCCGGGAGGACCGGACTCGATCCCGGCCAGGCCGGCGACCCCGGCATCGGCCATCCGCAGAGGTGTCTCGTCCCACACCAACAGATCCGGTGAGCTGAAGGGGGCGAGCCGCTCGAGGAAATCGACGACCTCCAGCATAGGCGATCCCTTGAAGAACTGGGCCGGTGGCACGTCCATCCACAACCGGTCCGAATAAGCGTAAAGCTCATAAGGCGTATCGCCGATCCCGTCGCCATCGCGGTCGAAACCCTCGTAGTCGTCCCAGTAGTTCCCCTGCCAATCGTTGCCGTTGGCGCTCTTGCCCCCCGCTACCACCATCTGGGTGATGTTGCCCTTGAAGCGATTGTTAGTGAAGACGTTGCCGTGCCAATCGTTCAGCCAGCGTACTCCGACCCCGTTGTAAGCGATCAGGTTATCGCTAAAGCGATTGGTGGTGTCCGGCTGGTAGGGAGAGACATCCAGATACAGGCCGGTGGCACAGTACAGGATGCGGTTTCCCTCGATGGTAACGTCGGAGGTCTCCTTGAATCCGATTCCGATCCCGGTGGAGCCCGAGGCATTGACGATACTGTTGTTGCGCACCTCAACCCCATCGCTGTACATGAGGAAGATGCCCACCGCGTTGTCCTCGTAGTGATTGTCCTCCACACGATTGGCTCGCGAATACATGAAGTGCAGCGAATAGCGGCCCCCGCGGGCGTCGTTGCGGGCGATGAGGTTTTCTGCCGAATACCAGACCACGGTATCGCGGGCGCCGCGGATAACGTTGTCGGTTATCTGGTTGTTGAAGCTGTACCAAAGGCGAATGGCATCTCCGCGTACGCCCAGATCCACCGGCTTGGAGGAGATGCGGTTGCGCCGGACGATATTGTTCTCCGATTGCTGCAGGTCGACACCGAACAGGCAGTCGTCGATCCGATTGTCCTTGACCACGTTGAAGTTACCCCGCACCTGCACGCCGGAGTCGATGTCGTTGTGGGAATCCCCGGAGTTGATCAGGTGCAGGCCCTTGAGCGTGGCGCCATCGGTATCGAGCAGAACAATGGTACCCCTGCCGCCTCCGTCTATGGTCACTGCTCCACGACCGTCGACGGTGATGGGCTTATCTACCACCACCGGCCCGGCACCCGCGATTGCGCAGGACAGGACAGTCTTAAGTCGGAAGGCCTCCTAGGATCAACGAACGACAGCATCCCCGAACGTGCAAGGCAGGATCCCGCCCGGACGGCGACCTTTCTTCCCAATAGCTGTGGCCAACCGCCATTCGCATCGGGATGATCTACCGAAGCGAACCTCCGGCCACACCAAACGTTGCGGCTCACCACCCCAAACGGTTTAAATGTTCACCGACGCGTCCCCATTCGGTGATCCCATGTCCATTGAGACCAGCGCACTCGCCTCAGCGCCTTTACCGTTGCCGCTTGCCGATACTTACCTTCCGGCGGCGGGCAGCTTCGACGAGATGCGCACCGCCCAGGGCGACTTGCGCCCCCACTGGGAGTACCTGCTCGGCGCGATTCATGCCCTCGGATCCAGCGGCGTCGAGGAGCGCCGGCGCGAGGCCCGCCGCCTGATGCGCGACAACGGCGTAACCTACAACGTCTACGGTGATCCTCAGGGCTTCGGACGGCCCTGGAACCTGGATCTGATCCCGCTGCTGATCCGCAGCGACGAATGGGCGGTGATCGAGCGCGGACTCATGCAGCGCGCGGAGCTGCTCAACCAGATCCTGCTCGATCTCCACGGTCCTCGGGGCCTGATACGAAAAGGTTTGCTGCCCGCGGATCTGATCGACGGCTACCCTGGCTACCTTTTGCCCTGCCACGGCATCCGGATAGCCGGTGAGCGCCCCCTCATTTACTACGCGGCGGACCTGATCCGGGCCGCAGACGGGGCCTGGTGCGTCGCTGGGGACCGCACCCAGAACCCCTCTGGCGCAGGCTATGCGCTGGAGAACCGCGTCGTCCTTTCCCATGTTCTGCCGAGCCTGTTCCGGGACTCTCACGTCCACCGCGTGGCGGGCTTCTTCCGCACCATGCGCCGCACCCTGACACGCATGGCTCCTCACCGTGACGACTTGGCGCGCATTGCGGTACTGACCCCGGGACAAAGCAACGAGGCCCATTTCGAGCACGCCTATCTTGCCAACTATCTGGGCTACAGCCTGGTTCAGGGCGCGGATCTCTCCGTGCGCGACGGCGCACTCTGGCTGCGCACCCTCGGCAGGCTGGAGCCGATTCACGCCTTGCTGCGCCGCGTCGACGACGAATGGTGCGACCCGCTGGAGCTGCGCGAGGACTCGCTCGTCGGCGTACCCGGGTTGGTACAGGCGACGCGCACCGGCCGGGTCATACTGGCCAACGCGTTGGGAAGCGGTCTGTTGGAGCACCCGGGGCTTGCCGCCTTTCTTCCGGAGCTGTGCCAGCATCTATTGGGAGAAGACCTCCTACTCCCAGGCATATCGGCTTATTGGTGCGGGAGGCCGACGGACTTGGAGCAGGTACTCGACAGCCTCGCGTCGATGGTCGTCAAGCGTGTTGGCGCACCTTCCGGTGTCGAGAAATTCTCCGGTCGGGAGTTGAGGCCAGCGGAGCTGGCAAAGCTGGCCGAGCGCATCCGCTCGGAGCCTCGGCGCTTCGTGGCCAAGGCATGGATCTCTCCGTCCACCTCACCGTCCCTGATCGGCGGGCGTATAGAGCCCAGGCCCACGGTCCTGCGCAGCTTTCTGTTCAGCGAGGACGAAGGCTACGCGGTCCTGCCGGGCGGATTGAGCCGGGTTGCCCCGTCCGCGGACGCGCCGGTGGTTACACATCAGCTCGGCGGCCTGGCGAAGGACACCTGGGTGCTGGCCTCGGAGCCCGAGCGCCAGGAGTCCCTGATCGCCAGCACCGACCGCTCGGCCCCTGCCGTGGTCCAGGAGAGCGAGGTCTCCAGCCGGGTCGCCGACAGCCTGTTCTGGATCGGCCGCTACGCAGAACGGGCCGAGGGTCTGGTCCGGCTCTTGCGCGTCACCATCTTCAAGCTCTCGGAGCGTGCCAGCTTTCTGCCCCGCAGCGAGACGGCGACCTCCGTCTATCCCCTCCTCGAGGCCCTGACCCGCCAGACCCAGACCTTTCCAGGCTTCGTCGGCGAGGGCGCCACGAACCTGCTGCGCGATCCTGTTCCGGAGATGCTTTCGCTGATTTCCGACGCAAGCCGCGTCGGCGCCCTGCCGCAAACCCTGCAGGCCCTGGTGAACGCAGCCTGGTCGGTCCGCGATCGTCTGTCCAACGACACCTGGCGCGTCGTCAACGACATCGAGCAATATCTCACCGCCTTGACCAAGGACCCGCCGAAGGTGCTCGGCGAGGCGCTCGACGAGCTCGATCCACTGATCACCTCCCTGGTGGCATTCGCCGCCCTGACTAACGAGAACATGACCCACAATGAGGGTTGGCACTTCCTGGAGGCCGGAAGGCGCCTGGAGCGAGGCAGCAACCTGGCTACCCTGCTGCAGACGACGCTGGTCCCTGTCGGAACGGAGAGCGAGGAGACCCTGTTGATAGAGGCGGTGCTGGTGGTCACCGACAGCCTGATTACCTATCGCCGACGCTACCAAACAGGTACCCGCATCGGCGCTTTGCTGGACCTTGTCTTCCAGGACGAGCTCAACCCGCGCGCTCTGGCCTATCAGCTCGTCACCCTGGAGCCGCTGGTCCAGGAAATGCCCCGCATGGAGCTCTCGACCGAACGCACGCAGGCCCAGAAGCTGGTTCTCAAGTCCCTGACCGACGTGCGCCTTGCAGAGATCAACGAGCTTTTGGGCGTGGATGATGCTCACAACAGGCGCGAGACGTTGCACCTGATGCTGGAGACGGTCGCCAAGGGGCTCGCGGCGATCTCCGATGCCCTCACGGCCCAGTATTTCGCCCACGAGGAGCGACCGCACAACCTGCTCAGCCGCACCGAATGGAGCCGGCCGTGAGATTCCGCATCAACCACCTGACCCGATACGTCTACGATGATCCGGTGTCCCTGTGCCATAACATCGCCCATCTAAAGCCGCGCGAGCTGCCCCACCAACAGGTGCTGTCCTCGCATATGCGCATCGATCCCTGGCCCGCCGTCTCGAGCGAGCATCTGGACTTCTTCGGCAACCGCGTCGGCTACTTCTGCGTCCAGCAATCCCACAGGTCCCTGGAAGTCAGCGTCCAAAGCGAGGTACTGGTCACCGAGCCCACCCTGACCGACTTCTCCGCCTCGCCCCCCTGGGAAGAGGTCGTCGCCTTACTCCAGGAGGGGCGTACCGAGGAAGGCCTGAATGCCCGCATTTTCTCCCTTCCATCGCCTTATGTGCCACCAGAGCCGGAAGCGGTGGAGTTTGCCCGCCTGTCCTTCACGCAGGGAAGGCCGATCTTGGAGGCGGCCGGTGATCTGATGGGGAGGATTTACCGCGAGTTCGAGTTCGATTCGAACTTCACGACCTTAGCAACGCCCCTCAAGGAGATCCTGGCGCACCGCAGGGGCGTCTGCCAGGACTTCGCCCACCTGGGGCTCGCCTGTCTGCGCGGACTGGGTTTGTCAGCCTGCTATGTCAGCGGCTATCTGGAGACCCTGCCGCCACCGGATCAGCCCAAGCTACAGGGGGCCGACGCCTCCCATGCCTGGTTCGCGGTCTTTGTGCCCGGCATAGGCTGGGTGGACTTCGATCCCACGAACGACCAGGTCCCACGGGAGCAGCATATCACCACGGCCCTGGGACGCGACTTTCACGACGTCACACCTGTACGCGGGGTCTTCTATGGCGGCGGTGAGCACCGCCTGGAGGTGGAGGTGGACGTGGACCGGGTCCTGACAGTATGACGGCGAAATAGATCAGCCCGGGCGGACCATTTGAACTGCGGAGACACGGAGAACGCAGAGAAAGATCAATATCGCTGGCGCTTCCGAGTACGCCAGCTTAGACGAGCACCCGCGACCGCCGCGTTGCGCCATCAATGCCCGTCCGGCGGCGGCCACGTTGGGTGTCAGCTCCAGCAAGGTACCTTGGGATATCAGCTCCAAATCATCGATATGCCGAATAACCCGCTGTATATGCAGATCAGCGAGTCGGGCAAATCGGCTGGCGAGGGATTCGCACCGCTCCAGCTCTTCCGGTGTCCTTGGGACTTTTCCTCCGGCCCTTGGCCTCGCTCGATGGAATAACCGAGGTGCTCTGTCGCCTTCTCCAAAACACGCAGCTCATTGCCCAGCAGAGCAAGTCTTTCGGCCGTCACAGACGAACGGTAGCAAAGGGTAGTCAAGGGAACGGCGGTGCTATCAGGCGGCCTGCGACAGGGTTTCGAACGCCGAAAGCGGTTTTGTGACGCACAGCGTCTGAACCGGGAAGTCGACATGATCGCCGAAAATCATCGTTGGCTTTGCATCGTAGATCGACCAACCAAGCTCTTCGAAGTACTTTGGCGGCTTATCTTCGTAGGCCATGACCTCCGCCCAGATTGTACTGAAATCCGCTTTTACCGCGTCACTCGTGAAGCGCTGCAGCAGCTTTGTCCCGACGCCCTGTCCGCGAAAATCCTCGTCAACCTGGAAGTGCCAGTGAGCACCGGACTGCGGGTGATCCGGACGCTCGCCCTCGCCCTTGAAAATCACGTAAGTGGCAAATGAGCGGCTGGCGTGGTCAAAGAAGCTCCAAGGCATGGAAAGCTTTACGGCCAGGGATACGACCTGCTTTCGCACCCAATCGTACTGGGCCTTCTCGAACTGCTTTCCTCCCAAAGAGCCAGTGAGGTATCCGATCAGGCGCCCACTGGACTTGTGGACCGCAACGTGGACGTTCTCCGGCTGCAATTTGATGTAAGGGCCGACGACCACGTCACCGAACCACTCTTTACAAGGGCAAATCGCATCGAACGGCCGCCCGAGAAATGCGTTGTTGAACGCCAACTCGCGCATCTGCTGCTCATCATCCGCATCCGGTCGGAACCTACGGAATGAAATCTCTCCATACTCCTCAACATCGGATAGCTCGTACTGGCGTTCACCGCTTACGGGGTATTTTTCGTATCCAATCTGGTTTGAAGACATTTGAACAACCCCTGAGAGCATTTCGATGTATTGCTCGGGACAGTATGAGGGCAGAGGAAGAGAGAACGCTTGACACTTGGCGCCAATCTATTGGCGTTACACGCCAACGTCCTATATCGGAACCTGTTATAGAAACCTGAAGCCTCGAAGGACTAGGCCATTGCGAGAGGAGATGGCGCCGGAGGAAGGAGCTTGCTACCGCGATACTGCTTGCTGCTTACAACCCTCCACCGGCACCAGAACATACGGGCCGTCGGTATTGCATTGATTCGTTTCAACGCGTCTCCCGAGGCTCGCGCGAAAATGCGCATCCCTGCGCATTAGGCCGCGTTCAAATGATCGGCAATTCCTTACTTGGTCTCGGCAGGAGCCGGAGCAGCCGGTGCAGCCGGAGCGGCATAGGGTTGGGCGTAAGGAGCGCCGTAGCCGTAACCACCGCCATAAGGACCGCCGCCATAGCCGCCCCAGGGGCCGCCACCGTAGCCGCCCCAGGGGCCGCCGTAGCCATAGTAATCACGATAGCGGTTGTAGCCGCGACCGAAACCTCGACCCCCACCGGACATGCTCATGTCGAAGTCACCGTAGCCGTCACCGAACATGTCGTTCCACCAATCGTTTCCGCCGCCCCCCCAGGGGCTACCACCCCAAGGACCGCCGCCCCAGAAGGCGGAAGCGGACGCGGACGCGCCGAGAAGAGCAGCGATAGCAGCAGCAGTAGCAAGCTTTTTCATTGAGTAATTCCTCGTCAACTGTTTTTGGATGAAGCCGGTGGGACATGCTTCTGCGCCACCCGCCACGGTTATAAAGACTATCAGCATATTCTTAATTACTCAACTTTTATTTTCCCTGATTACTGAGCTAACCTGTCGCGCCGTCCAGGGTCTTCAATGCACAGGCTGTGTTTTGATCCATCCGCTACGCCCGACGGCGATTCGAGCTTAGGTCCGCCATCTTGATACAATGCTCTGCGCAACAAGGGAATACCGCCTTTGACTCAATCGCAGCTACGCGTTGCCCGGATCGACGGCAGCGGCCTGGCACCGCCGGCCGCGAGTCCCCAGGCCTTACACAATCGTCATTCCCGGCTCCAGCAGGTGATCCGGCGGCACCTGCCTGGCGTCACGGCATCCGTCCTTACCCAACCGCGGCCGGTACCCGACAGCCACCTGACCGACTGGTACAGCGACCTGGCTGGACAGCCGACCCCCCTGCCCTCCCTGCCCGCCAAGGAGCAAGCGGCGGCGCGTTCCCTGCTGTCCGACCGTTTGGCGTCCATCAAGAAGCTCGCCGACGAGCTGCCCGAATTGGCACCGGAAGACGCGGATATCGCCGCTAGCTTGCGGCAGGCCACCTCCTACCCCGGCGAAGCTTACGTCTATTTGGTCGATGGGGAGCCGGTGCTCACCTTCTGGGGCTATGCACCTGCCCGGGCAGCAAGGCCGGTGGCACCGTCGGGCGCGCCGGCGGGACGAGGCAAGGCGCCCCTCGCCTGGCTGGCACTGGCGTTCCTTCTCACCGCCGCCACAGCAGGAGGCTGGCTCTGGCTCGAGCATCAGCGTGAGCGAGAAGAGCTGCTGGTCGCAATGAACGAGGCGATGGCGGCCGAGTGCGCCCCCATAGAGCCTCTTTCCAGACTCAGCGCCGATCTGGCGGAGCTGGACCCCGACGGAACCCGTTACCCCGATCTTCAACGTCAAGCGGCAGCAGAGACGCACCGCTGCGCGCACGCGCAGCAGCTAGCCCGGGATATGGATCAGGCTTCAGGCGACTGTGAACGCCTTGCAGCCCTCGCCGACGGGCTCGTGGGAAGGGATCTCGCGCGCCAGCCGTTCCTGGACCTTCAAGCCAGACTCACGTCCGAGCTTGCGATCTGCGAGCACGCAAAGACCCTTTTCGCCAGGCTGGACGCCGCCATCGGAGACTGCCCCGCGATCGCCGTCCTGGATGAAGAGCTCGGGCGACCGCCGCAGAACGCCACCGCACTGCTGGAGCTGCGCGAACGGCTCGATGCGGAGATGGCCCTGTGCGGCCAAGCGGCTCAACTCCTCCAAGAGCTGGACGCCAACCTCGGCAACTGTCCGGAGCTATTGCGGATCGACGGACGCATCGCCGGATTGGACACCAGCCGCCCGCAGTTGACGGACGTCCGCGACCGCCTGGACTTGGAGCTAGACCTCTGCGCCAAGGCCGATCGATTCAACCAGGCATTGGCCGAAGCCCAAACCGACTGCGCCGCTCTACGCAAGCTCGACGGCGAGATGCAGAAAGAAGACAGCTCACGCGAGCCCCTGGCGACGGTGCGCAAGCGCCTGGACAAGGCCCTGGAAGCCTGCAAGTCTCTGGACGACCTGGAGCAGGCCCTGCAGGACGCGCTCGGCGACTGTACGCGGCTTTCCGCCCTGCGTAAGCGACTGGACGAAGACGCCGCCCTCAAGCGCAATCCCATGGTCTTGGAGGTCAAGCGGCGCGTCGCCGACGAGCTGAAGATTTGCGAGCTCGCGCAAGCGCGCGAGCAAATGCTTGCAGCCGCCATGGGAGACTGCAAGGCCCTCAAGCAGCTGAAGTCGAAGCTCGCCTCCGGGGCCGAATCCGATCCCCGCCTCGGCGCACTGAGTACCCGTTTGGATCAGGCCCTCGCCCGCTGCGGGGAGGCACAGGCCCTGATGCAACGGCTGGTATCCGCCGGCAGCGATTGCTCGGAACTGAAGGCCCTGCGCAAGGAGCTCGGCGAACAACCGAAGGATAGCGGTCCCCTGGATGACGTAAGCGCCAAGCTGGAATCCGCGTTGGCGAAGTGCCAGGCGGCGGTGGTTGCCGGGGCGCAAAAATCGGTTCCACAGGTCGCGGCTGCGGACAAGCCGGCAGATCCCGAGCGAAAGCGAGCCAAGCCAAAAGCGGGCAAGCCGGTCGACACCCGCAAGCTGTGCCCGGGGGAGCGTCCGGTAGAGCTGGCGCCTGACCTGGTGATCGTTTTCGACGCCTCCGGTAGCATGAGCCAGCCCATGTCCCTGGACGGCGAGCTGGCGGACGCCCTCCTCCGTGGTACCGGGGCCATCGGCGCTGTGATCGGCGGACTTGCCAAGATGCAGGGCGGAGAGACGCGAATCGACGTGGCCAAGAAGGCAACCAACAGCATCGTCGGCGCCCTGCCGAACGACGTGGATGTTGGGCTGGTCCTGGTGGAGCAATGCAGCCAGGCGCGTCCGGTCGGCTTCTTCTCCCCCAAGCAGCGCAATCGACTGATGAGCGGTGTCTACTCGATCCAGCCGGTGCGCGGCACCCCGCTGGCCAGCGGCATCGCAAAAGCTGCAAACATGATCGACGGGGTCAAGAGCCCCGCCACCATCGTGGTGATCTCCGACGGCAAGGAGAGTTGCAACGGCAACCCCTGCGCAGTCGCCGCCAAGATCGCCAAGAGCAAGCCCCTGCTGACCATCAACGTGGTCGACATCATGGGCACCGGGGCCGGCACCTGCGCCGCCCGTGCCACGGGCGGGAAGGTCTTCGCCGCCAAGAACGCGGCCGAGCTCAAGAGCATGCTACGCAGGGCTACCGCGGAGGTACGCGGCCCCGCGAGCTGTCGGAAGAAGTGATCGGCAAGCGTAACGGAAATCGTTACCGAGTCGGATGTGATCGTAACTCCACTATTGGCGATCGCATCCAATTTCGGGATTCATGCAGGTGAGCCGGCCAGCGGCCGGAACCGTCGCAACCGCAGGCTGTTGGACACCACGAACAGGCTGGAGACGCTCATGGCAGCGGCTGCGAGCATCGGGTTCAGGAGCCATCCCGTCAACGGGTAGAACAACCCTGCGGCCAGAGGGATCAGGGCAACGTTGTAAGCGTAGGCCCAAAAGAAGTTCAGGCGGATAGTCTTGAGCGTTTGCCGAGCCAAGGCAATGGCGTTGGCGGCAGCGGTCAGCTCTGCGGACATGAGGATCACCTCTCCTGCCTCCACCGCGATGTCCGTGCCGGTGCCGATAGCGATACCGACATCCGCCTGTGCCAGGGCCGGAGCGTCGTTGATGCCGTCTCCGACGAATGCGACCCGCGCGCCGGCTTCCTGCAACCGCTTGACCTCCGCCGCCTTGGCGTCCGGAAGCACCTCGGCCACGACTCGGTCGATGCCCACCGCTCGGGCGACGGCCTCCGCCGTTCGGCGATTGTCGCCCGTCAGCATGATCGTTTTCAGGTCCAGGGCATACATGGCCGCCAGTGCCGCCTTGCTGCTCTCCTTGGGCGGGTCCTCGACGGAGACGAGTGCGACGAGCTTCCCGTCGACCGCGGAAAGCACGGGGGTCCCACCTTGCGTGGCCAAGCGCTCGATTCGCTCCAACGCGGCAGAGATGTCTATCCCCAGCTTCTCCATGAAGCGAGCGGAGCCGGCTGCGACCAGGGTCCCGCCGACAAGGGCCTGAATGCCGTAGCCGGGGATGGCCTTCACCTCTTGCGCGTTAGGGATGTCAAGTCCTCGGTCCGTCGCAGCCTGTACGATGGCGCCCGCGATCGGGTGCTCGCTGTAGCGCTCCACCGCCGCGACCAGCGCCAGGGCTTGATCCTCGGCAACTCCAAAGACCTCGAGCCTCGGTCAGTGCAGGCTTGCCCTGGGTGATGGTTCCCCGTCTTGTCGAGCACCAGGGTATCCACGCGCGCCAGGACCTCCAGCGCGGGTCCACGCCGGAACAGTGTCCTCATGGCGGCGCCGCGCCCGGTTGCCACCATAACGGCCGTCGGCGTAGCAAGGCCCATCGCACAGGGGCAAGCGATCAACAGGACACTCACGGCGGCGACGAAGGCGAAGCTGAGCGCCGGATCCGGCCCGAACAGGAGCCAGCCCCCGAATGTGATCAAGGCTACGACCATGACAATGGGAACGAACACGGCGGCGATGCGATCGGCCAGCTGCTGAATCGGCGGTTTTCCGGCCTGCGCCTCCTCGACCATGCGAATGATCCGGGCCAGCACGGTGTCGGCCCTCACCGGCTTGCCCGATAACGGAAGGCCCCCGTCTGGTTGACCGTGCCCCCGACGACCTCGTCGCCGCCATGCTTGCCGACGGGGATTGGCTCGCCGCTGATCATGGACTCGTCCACGTAGCTGGAGCCGTCGACCAGAATGCCGTCCACCGGAATGCGCTCGCCGGGGCGGACCAGGACGATGTCTCCCGGCACCATGGCCTCCACCGGGATTTCTATTTCACCATCGTCCCGAACGATCCTTGCTTCCTTCGGCTGCAGGCGCACCAGGTGGCGGATGGCTTCGGAGGTACGTCCCTTGGCGAGGGACTCCAGGTAGCGGCCGAGCAGGATCAGGGTCACGATGACCGCCGCGGCCTCGAAATAGATATTGGCCGTCCCTTTCGGAAACAGCCCCGGCAGAATCAGAACTAACAGAGAATAGAGATAGGCCGCCCCGCTGCCGATCATGACCAGGCTGTTCATTCCGGGCGCGAGATGGCGAAGCTCCGCCCAACCTTGAACCAGGAAACGCCGCCCAGCCCACAGCAGCACCGGGGTAGCGAGCAGGAGCTCCAGCCAGTGCCAGACGGGCATCGGCAACAGGCTGTTCATCAGGGTTTCGGCGCCCGGAAGAAATAGGGGGAGAAACATGGGCGTCATGCTGATCAAGACCAGCGGCGCAGTCAGGACTGCGGCGAGCATGAGGTCCCGTTTCAGCAGTGCGAGCGCTCTTTCCTGGCGCTCCTTTCCTGCATCGGGCGCCTCCTCTCCTACCTCAGCCTCATACCCGGCTTCGCCGATAGCTTGAGCGATGCGCTCTCGGCTGAGCGTATCCGGGAGATACTCCACCCTGGCGGACTCGGTGCTCAGGTCGACCGTCGCTTTGATCACGCCGGGAAGGGCCTCGATGGCCCGCTCCACCCTCGCCACGCACGAGGCGCAGGTCATTCCACCGACGCCGATGCGCAGCTGCCGAGTCATTTCGGACGATTCCCCGGGTCCAGCATTGGGATTCCGTGCTGGAGGACTTCGTTGCTCATGCCTTCAAGCTGGCCTGGTAGCCCGCTTGCTTGACCGCCGCAATCAGCTCCTCGGTCGACGCATTACCCTCGACCAGGGCATTTCCGGGATCGAGCGCCACCTTCGGTGTTCCTTCGACGCCGTTCACCGCGGACAATGCCTCGGTGACGGCCTTCACGCAATGCATCCAGGTCATGCCATCGATGTTCAACCTAATCATGTTCGTCTCCGTTTTGGTGCCAACCCTCAGCCCAACTCTCGAAACCCACGCCGACAGGCTCAATGAACGGGTCGGCGGTTTGTCGCAGCATGTCGACGTCCGTGCTCCCGCGTTCTCCCTGCCGGTGAGGTCCAGGCTCCGGGACCAACCAGACCTGAATCCGGCCCCGCGGCCCGCAGCGGATGGTTTGTGTCGTCAAGGATCTTGTTGCTTCCGGCCCAGACCGAGGGCATTCAGAAGCCGGTCGGCCGGCAGGTAGCCAGGCTGGAGGCTGCCGTCCGGCATCGCGATGGCCGGGGTGCCGTTGACGCGGAGCTCGATGCCCAACTCGTAGCCTGCCTTGACCACTACGATCCCCTCAACCGGCGTCGGCGCGATTTCGCTAAACAGCTGCGGAAACCGCTTACTCAGATGCCCGGTGACCGCGTCTTGCGACCCGGTCCCACCGGTGCGAACCATATGGTCGGAAGCGAACGAGCGCCCACTCCTCCGCGAAGGCGGATTACTCCGCCCGTTGCTCAACTCGAGCTGCGGACGACGGGGGGTGGTGTCAAAGGCGCGAAGAAATGAGAAGCGTAACTGCGGCGCACGAACCGCGCGTACGTTGGCGGCAACGGGGAATAGGCGGGAATCTCAGGGAACGGCAGGAAAGACAGCGCAGAGGCGTGGGCAGCGGGACAATAGGCTTCGTTGCACGACTGTTGCTCGCTGGTCTCCGAATTCCCGTCACAGCAGCCGTGAGTGGCTAACGTACCGTTCTTCGTTGTCGCTACATAACATCGGTCTCCGCTTTCTTGACCGGCGATTACAGGCCGTGGTCCGGATGCCAAGAGCAGGACCAGCAGCAGGTTCAGCGACGATCGCGATCCTCGGCGTCGATTCACAGGATAATCGTCCCAGTAGTCCACGCAATTTCAGCGCAATTTCAGCGCAATTTCAGAGAATGCAGACAAAAACAGCACTATCGAAGTTCCAACTCAATCGTTTTCTCCCGTGGATTCACAGGTACATTCCGCTTGTCGTTGCCTGTTGGTGCAACGGCAGATCATGCGAGAGGCCGAGGCACTGCGCGGAACGGTGAGCCGTCCATTTGTCGTGAAATGCAAATCGTCGCCTGGGACGATGCCACAGAATCGATGGCAACCGATCTGCGGGACGGAACGTCAATCCGGTGCTCGTCCTGCTGTTCTGTTTCGCTACGGGCAACGCCTCGGCGGCCGACATGGGTCCGCGCCATCATGCCGAGGGACATTCGATGCCGCCACCGGCGCCTATTTGGTCGTCAAAGGCGACGACCTATACGAGATCGCCGAGCGCTTTGGCGTCACGGTAGACGAGCTGAAGGCGGCCAACCAGCTTGCCACGGACACGATCGAGATCGGTCAGAACCTGGTCGTGGTAGCCGGCGCTGCCGGGGGTGACGCGGCAGCGGCTTTTGCAACCGCAGATGCGGAATTTCCCAGCCCCGAGCGCAAAGCCTATTTCGGCGAACAGCACGTCTACACCAGCTGGTCCGTGGATGCTTGGCTGTTCGGCAATCACGTCACTGGACCCGCCGACGCGCTCAAGTACGCGAAGGGCGCCAAGGTTCCCGAGATGCCGTTCTCCGCACTCGATTCCTGGCACCCGGAGGACCTGTGGAAATGGATGGACACCCAGCGCGAGGCGGGTAACGAACTGCTCGCCATCTCGCACAACGCGAACTTGTCCGACGGCTGGATGTACCCGATAGACGTCGACAGCCTGGGCCGCCCGATCGACGCTGCCTGGGCGGCCTCCCGCGACCGCAACGAGCGCCTGGTCGAGATCAAGCAGATCAAAGGCCAGCCCGAGACCCACCCACTGCTCTCGCCCAACGACGAATCGGCCAACTACGAGATCATGAGTTTTCTCATCGGTATGCCCGAGATGCGATGTACCGCAAGGAGACCTTCGGCACCAACGGTCCGCGCATCAAGGTTCGTCTGTTTGGCGGCTGGGATTACGACGCGGCCATGCCGAACGACCAGGGCTGGGTCAAGGCGGCTTATACGCAGGGCGTGCCCATGGGGGGCGACTTGCCGCCCGCGAAGGACTAGGCACCAAGTTTTGTCGTTTAGGCAATGAAGGACCCGACCTCGGGCAAACTCGACCGGGTCGAGATCGTCAAGGGCTGGACCCAGAACGGCCAGAGCTTCGAGAAGACCTACGACCTGGCCTGGTCGGACGACCGGCAAGTGGACAGTCGGACCGGCCGCGTCGAGCCGGTACAGGGCACCGTGGATCGCGACAAGGCAACCTACACCAACAGTGTCGGCGTGGTCGAGTTGAAGACAGAGTGGACCGATCCGGATTTCGACCCCACGTAGCACGCGTTCTATTACGCGCGGGTACTCGAGATCCCGACGCCGCGCTGGAGCACCATCCAAGCAAAGCAGATCGGTATCGACATACCGGACACCGTCCCCGCCACCGTGCAGGAGCGGGCCTGGAGCTCACCCATCTGGTATACCCCAAGCACCGAGGCACGCAAAAACGCCAAGCCGGGCATGACGGTTGCCGATCTGACCGGCAAGGGCGCCAAGCAAGTGACTGGGCAGGAGTTGAAGGATCTGCTGGTCGGGAAGGCCTACTGGATGAGCAACACGGTCACCGGCGAGATGTTCAAGACCCAGTACGACACCGATGGCAATGCGATCGCTAAGTACATCGGGGAGCGTTCGATGCTGCCCGGTGCGACCGGCGAGCTCGACACGGATGCATACTAAATCGTGCCGACGCCGTATTCGATCAAGGGCGGCAAGATCGTCACCGTGGTCGGCAATACACCGTTCGAGTGATGAAGGCGAGACCCGGTGCCTGGCAGGGCCCGGTCGAGTCCGGTCTGGGCTGGCACCTGGTGTTCGTCGACTCCCTGGAGCCCGGTCGTGTGCCAGATTTCTCCGAGGTCGAACCCGAGGTGAAGAATGCCTGGCCGGCCGAGCAAAAGGATATCGCATGACGCACGGCGTACGACGAAATGCGGGCCAAATACACCGCGCTACTGCCGGTGGCTCCTGAGGATGACACGCCGATTGCGGCAGAACAAACCACCGCGCCGGCCACCACCGAGGCGAGCAACAGCAAGCTGTGAGACCGTTAAACAGGTACGGTACCCGACTGGGTGCACTGTCCTTGCTGTTGACTGCCCAATGGCTGTTGTTGGCGCCGACGTGGGCCCATGAATCCCGACCAGCCTATCTGGAAATCAAAGAGACCGCACCAAACCAATTCAGTGTGCTGTGGCGTACGCCCGTGCTGAGCGGGAATCGCCTGTTGGTCGCCTTGAAACTGCCTGATGGCTGGATGCTGCTGAAAACGGTTACTGCCTTCACCGTCGCGCACAGCATCACGCTGGCGCTTGCGACGCTGGGAGTTGTGCAACCAGCCAGACCTCCCGTCGAAGTTGCCATTGCGCTGTTAATCCTGTTTCTTGCGCCGGAGATTCTGCGCAACCAGCGCGGTGAGATGAGCTTCACGCTCCAGCATCCCTGGATCGTCGCCTTCGTCTTCGGATTGTTGCATGGTTTCGGCTTTTCCAGTGTGCTGATTGACGCCGGTCTGCCACGTAGCGAGCTGCCTTTAGCGCTGCTCAGCTTCAACGTTGGTGTTGAGATCGGCCAGCTCGCTTTCGTATCGCTGTTACTTGTGATCTGGGCTTCATTCAGGAATCTGCATATCGACTGGCCGCGCTGGTCAAGGCAGGTGCCGGCTTACCTCGTCGGCACACTCGGTGCATTCTGGACCGTGCGCGGGCTTGTGCTGATCTTTCGGGCGGTATCCTAGGCGCCTCTCTTGGGTCGAGATTTGTCTTGGGTCGAGAATTGGGTGGAAAAGGAAGATCGGATCCCGCCGGGAAGCGGGATCCGTAGAGCTGTCAACGAACCCGACATCCTAACCAGACGGGTCCCGGCAATGGTCCAACGTGCCGGCTATGTCCATGCGGGCTGGGCATTGCCCACACCAGGTGAGATTACTCCGACTTCTTCCCCTCACCCTCACCCTCACCCTCACCCTCACCCTCACCCTCACCCTCACCCTCGAGCTCTTTTTCAGCCTTCATGTTCTCGGCCACGCAATCGGCGATATAGTCCGCGAGCTTCTCGGCCGCCACACCCTCTCCCATCGCCTCCTGTTGACAGTAACTCTCAACTTCTTGCTTATCGGCAAAAGCGAAGGCAGCCAGGGGAGCCAAAGCAAAGGCAGTGATCGCGAGCGCTGCAGTTGTGTGCTTCGTCATAGGTCGTCTCCAAGAAAAATGAACTGTGCTTACAATTCGGATCGCCGCTCTTGGTTCACAAATTTTGGCCATGTGCATCGCGAAACCGAGACGTCAGCGGACGATTAGTTTAACCCGATGCCCATCGCGTAGGAACAGGAATTCAAAGCTCCGGCGCGTCGTAATAGGTCAGGTCGAGCCAGCCGGCGGCGTCGCCACGCTCGCTGAGTTTCCAATCGTTGAGCCAGTCGTAGACGGGCCAGTAGTATTCGCTGTTACGCAGGATGGCGTATCTTTCCCGGAAGCGCCGCCAGGCGTCGTCTGTTTCTACGGCAGCGAGGTCGCGCAAAAAGTCCGGCGCTTGGGCCAGGTCGAGATCCACAAACAGATTCGGAAAGCCGTTTACCAGCGTCGGATAGACACTCATGGTGTCTTCGTTCGGCAGCGCCTGACCGTTCTGAAACAGAAGCGTCCATTGGGAGGCATAGACCCGGTTGGCCACCAGCGAGTAGATGCGCTGCTCGCCGCGATGGTTCAGACGCAGCACCGTGAGCCAGGCGTTACCGCGGTCGCCTGGATCGGCGCCATCGCCGTCCCAGATGGCGTCCAGCGACCAGCCGTCCGGTGCCAGGCGGGCCTTGGTCTCGGCGAAGGCATTCAAGTAGGCGCCGGTGCCGAGCACCGAGCGGTCCATCAGCGCCGCCGCGTTGTCCAAGCCGAGCAGCGGCTCCTGCACCGAGGGATCATGAGCCGGATCGAGGAAAAACACCCAAAACCGATCCTTGACCGCGTAGGTGGCGATCTGCCCGTTGCATACCGGACCATAGGTGACGCCGCCGACCATCACCTCGGCGTTTTCCAGGATGAAACGATAGCGCGACTCCGCCGGAATAGCCGCAAATTGGCGAAACGGATTCTCTATGCCGTAGGGCGGGTCCAGTTCGGACGCGGGGTCCCAGCCGGTGCCGCTGTCGATGGCGAAGAGCCGCGTCAGGTGGGGAATGTCATCGGGAGCGAGGCGCAAAATGAAATGATTCTTCTGCACCGGCAGCCCGAAGGGCATCCCCGTCGCCGGGTGTTGCTCCAATTGTGCCGCCAGTGCCGCCGGCGTCGCCGCGCAACGGGCCTTGTAGCGGTCCGGGCGCAGCCCGTGGAGCGCGCCGCGGCTGAAGCCGGGTGCGTTGTGGCGCATGCCCGCAGCGACCATTTGGTACAGCAGCGAGGCATCGAGGTTTTCTTGCGACGCGCCGCCGCGGGCAAGAATCGAATAAAAGCCGCGTCGGCGCCAGGCCTGGGTGCTATCAGCGGCCCCCAAGTCAGTACGCGGGTAATCGCTGAAGTGGGCCGAGTAGGGATTGAGCGCGAAGCCGCCGCGATCGACCCCGCGAAACGAGTCCAGCTTCAGTTTACAGGGCGAGCCCAGACAACCGTGACAGGCAATGCAGCGGCGGTTGAAGATCGGTTGTATTGACGCGGCATAGTCCGGAGCCGCACCCCCGGCGGCCGAAGGTAACCCATCGTCGGAGGCCGCGGTCGCAGACACGCCTGCCAGCGCCCACAACAGGAGCCTCAACAACCGCCGAGCGCAGCGCCGCGCACGCCTGTGCAACAGCTTGGTCATCAGAACCTCAAATCCCCGCGGAGTATGGGCGAGTTGGCACCCTGCTGCATGCCAGACCGCCTTTGAGAAGAGCTCATAGCGCCTGCTTTTGAGCAACGGCAGCTTATACCGGATTTCGGCAATCGCCAATTTCACAAGGCTCGCGCACCTTGTGCCAGGGCCGACTGGTCAACCGCCATGCCCAGCCAAGGTTGCACCCCGGGCCGAGCGCCGTACCATCGACAGTACGATCGTCGTCACCACCGGCAACTGCGCCCTGCGCCTCCAAAGGTCCCTGCTCAAGTTCCCGGGCGACTATTCGATAGATTGATCCTGGGCTCGCTTCCGAGTACGCCATTGCCTCGGGCTGAGATTTGCCCAACTACGGAACGCTCGGGAAAAAGTAGTTGCATCCGCATAATGCAACGCCGCTCCAATTTCCGTTACGGAAAGTGCGGTGTTCTGAAGAAGCTGCTGTGCCAGCTCGAATCGCGTTTTATTTATTAGCTGCTGCACATTGGTCCCCTCTTGCTCTAAGCGTCGCCGAAGCGTCCGCTCATGAATCGCGAATAGGCGAGCCATCGAATCCGCCGTCGCCGTCCCGCTCAGGACCATCTGATGCAGCACGAGCCCCATCTGTTCGCCAAAACTCAGCGAAAGCTTGGCTTCCTCTCTCCGAATCGCTTCGGCGAGGACGCCGTGGAGAGTCGCATCGGCGTCCTCAATGGGCTTGGCAAGCCAAGAGGAGGCAAACAGGATCCCGGATACGTCGGCGTCGAACAGAACGCGAGATCCGAACAATCGGCGGTGGGGCGCGGTGCTGGTCGGTCGGCAATACGAAAACTGAACGCGGATCGGATGCCAGGATGAGCCACAGAGCTCCCGCATTATCTGGTACCCGATCATGATCGCAGCGTCGTAGATGTGCTCGGTCGCCGGCGTGCCATGGCGATAGATCGAATACCCGAGCATGACGCAAGTGGGGTCATACGAGAGCAATACAGGGGCTGCCCCCGTGTCGTGCAGGTGGAGATGCAGCAGCATGCTGCGCAATCCGTCACCAACCGTGGGGGAATTGCGCATTAAACAGCCGATACGGCCCAGCCCGCTCAGGTCGAAGCGCCCGCCGACCAGCAACCCGAAATGGCTGCAGCTTGTAAGGTCTGCGCAAGATTCCAACAGCCGTCCGACAGCGTCAAACCCGAGGCGTTGATCGGGATCCTGAAAAACCCCGAGGTCGACACCGGCCTTGGAAAACGCGCGCTGGGGTGTGATTCCAAATTCGGTCAACAGGGCCGGGATCGCAAGGATTGGCCCGATCCGAACGTCGCCGGTGCTTTTGGCGACCAGCGCGTGGCACGCATCTGATCTTAAGCCTGAGGCTTTCGCTTTGACTTTCTTCATGTTTTTTCCGCGTGCCACAAGGGCTGGTCTCACGTGTCCGAAATTGCAAGGTATGTTGGATCTCATTGGCGGACAATTTCAAGAGATCGCGCGTTGGGCGTCTTTTTACCCAGCCGCGATGGGGTCGTGGATTGTTGGATCGGCGCTGCCCGCCTCGGTCGTCGTGGGGCGTCGTTCAACAAGAACACGAGGGCAAAATCACATGGGAGGGGCAAGTTTTGCACCACAACTTCTTAAGCGCCACGAGAGACGGGAAGAGATTCATGCAACACAGGTTGTTAGACAAGAAATCGCGCAAGCAGCGGCACCTTTCCGCGGCGCTCGCGCTGCTCCTCTGCCTCGCGGCGAGTGGTCTCCAAGCCGCCGATTCCGGACCGCGTCATCACGCCCAGGGTGCATTCGATGCCGCCAACGCCAGTTACACCGTGGTCAAGGGCGACGACCTCGCCGCGATAGCCGAGCGCCTCGGCGTCACGGTTGCCGAGCTGAAGGCGGCCAACGGGCTCGCGTCCGACACGATAGATGTCGGACAGAAACTGGTGCTGGCTGCGGGCACAGCCGAGAGCGCCGCGGTAGCCGCCCCGCAGATCACCGGCACCCTTGGATCACCCAGCGCCACGACGACCATCAGCGGCAAGCAACTCCCGGCGCCACAGCCAAAATTCGAGGGCGTGATCAAAGACGACGCCCTGCAATCCAAGCAATGGTGGGCACCGCGCATCGTGCCGCCCAAGGACGCGCCAAACATCCTGCTCATCCTGACCGACGACGCGGGCTTCGGCATACCCAGCACCTTCGGCGGCGTCATCCCGACGCCGACGATGGACCGCATCGCGAACGCAGGGCTGCGCTACAACCGCATCTTCTCCACCTCGCTATGCTCGCCGACGCGCGCCGCGCTGATCACCGGGCGCAACCACCACTCGGTCGGCTTCGGAGTGATCGCCGAGCAGGCCACAGGCTTCCCCGGCTACGACAGCGTCATCGGCGTGGACAACGCCACCATCGGGCGCATCCTGCGCGACAACGGCTACGCGACGTCCTGGTTCGGAAAGAACCACAACACGCCGACCTACGAAGCCAGCCAGGCCGGGCCGTTCAACCAGTGGCCGACCGGCATGGGCTTCGACTACTTCTACGGCTTCGTCGGCGGAGACGCCAACCAGTGGGGGCCGAACCTGTTCCGCAACACCACGCAGATCTATCCCTTCAACGACTACCCGAGCACCTTGACGATGGACCGTTCGGATCCGAAGGCGAAGATCTGGCCCGTCGCTGGCAAGGAGAGCGAATGGAATCTGGTCACCGCGATGGCCGACGACGCCATTGCATGGATGGACCGGATTCACCAGACCGACCCCACCCAGCCGCTCTTCCTGCACTATTGCCCCGGCTCCTCGCACGCGCCGCACCACCCGACGAAGGAATGGGTGGACAAGATTAGCGCGATGCACCTCTTCGACGATGGCTACGAGAAGCTGCGCGAGCGGATCTTCGAGAATCAGCAGAAGCTCGGCGTCATTCCGCCGGATCAGAGACTGACGCCGTGGCCCAAGGACATCCTCCAGCCCTGGGACGAGCTCTCGGACGATGCGAAGAAGCTCTTCATCCGGCAGGTCGAGGTGTTCGCCGCCTATGTCGCCTACAACGACCACGAGATCGGCCGCGTGATCCAGCATTTCGAGGATCTCGGCAGGCTCGACAACACGCTCGTCATCTACCAGAACGGCGACAACGGCACCAGCGCCGAGGGCGGACCGGAAGGCACCTTCAACGAGGTGGCGTTCTTCAACGGCGTGGCTCCGTCCGTGGACGTGCAGATGAAGTTCTTTGAGGCCTGGGGCACCGAGTTTGCCTACAACCACATGTCGGCTGGCTGGTCCTGGGCGTTCGATACGCCGTTCGACTGGTTCAAGCAGAACGCGTCCCGGCTCGGCGGCACCGGCCAAAACATGGTGGTCTCGTGGCCAAAGCGCATCAAGGACAAGGGTGGTCTGCGCGAGCAGTTCATGCATGTCATCGACCATGTGCCCACGATTCTGGAGGTCACCGGCATCAAGGCGCCCGAAGTCGTCGACGGCATCAAGCAGAAGCCGATCGAGGGCACCAGCTACGCCTACACCTTTGACTCCGAAAACGCCAAGGCGCCTACCAGGCACACGACCCAATATTTTGAGATGATGGGCCAGTGGGCGCTCTACCACGACGGCTGGCTCTTGAGTACGAAGGTCAACCGCGTGCCGTGGGATGCCTTTTCGCCGGCCAATCCGGACCCGCTCAACAACCAGGTGTTCCAGCTCTACGACCTGAGCACCAGTTGGAACCAGGCCGAAGACATCGCCGCGCAGCACCCGGACAAGGTGAAGGAGATGCGCGCGATGTTCCTGGAGGAAGCGAAGAAGTATCAGGTCTTGCCGCTGGATGCATCGGTCGGAGCCCGGGTGGCATCCCCGCGTCCGAGCCTCACCGCCGGACGTAGCGAGTATGTCTATACGTCGCCCATGACCGGTCTGCCGCAGGGCGATGCGCCGTTCCTGCTCGACACCTCCTACACCATCACTGCGGAGATCACCGTTCCCGAGGGCGGTGCCGAGGGAATGATCGTAACCTCCGGCGGTCGTTTCGCCGGTTTCGGCATGTATCTGCTCGAGGGCAAGCCGACCTTCTGCTGGAACATGCTCGATCTGGAGCGCATCACATGGGAAAGCCCGGACGCGCTCGCGCCCGGCAAGCACACCATCGAGTTCGAATCCAAGTACGACGGTCTCGGTGTGGGCACGATGGCATACAACAACTTCTCAGGTATAGGTCGGCCGGCTGAAACCACCCTCAAGGTGGATGGCAAGGTGGTCGTCGAAAAAAAGATGGAGAAGACGATCCCCATCATCCTGCAATGGGACGAGAGCTTCGACATCGGCTCCGACACCATCACCGGCGTGAACGACGCGGACTACAAGCCGCCGTTCCCGCTGACGGCCAAGCTCAACAAGCTGACGATCACGGTGGACCGTCCGCAGTTGTCGCCGGAGGACATCAAGAAGTTCGAAGAAGCCTTGAAGAAGGTCGAAGCCGGCCGCGAGTAACGGCCAGTTAGCAGGTCGTGGAACGCGGGCTACTTCCGAAAGGGAGCAGCCCGCGTGTTTCCCTTCAGTCTTGCCGGGACGGGATTGCAGCCTGATTGCGCCAACCGCCGGCCGGGTATCGGCAAAATCAATGTGGAGTAAAGAGTGATGAAGAAGCCCATTCTGCGCACCCTATCGATACTCGCACTTGCCCTCGGCGTCTCTGCAGGGTTTGTCATTGCGCAGGAAACGGCGTCGCCAAGTCTAGAGATGGAGGTGCCGTCCGCCGAGTCCGAACCCGGTTTCGACACCTTATTGGGCCTATGGGTGCGACCCGACGGCGGCTATCTGATTGCCATCCGGGGCGTCGACAGCGACGGCAAGCTCGACGCTGCCTACGCGAATCCCCACCAACTCCCGTTTGCAAAGGCCGAGGCCTCTCGGGAGGATAGTAGAATCAAAGTCTTCCTCGAGCTGCGCGCCGGCGGCTACAACGGGTCCACCTACACCCTCACTTACGATCCGGAGGACGATATTCTCCAGGGCGTCTACTACCAGGCGGTCGCGCAGCGGAAGTTCGACGTCTATTTCGATCGGGCCAAGTAGGGGGCACACCGCTATACCCGTTTTTCCGATAACCGTTTCGACGTTGATCTTCTATATTCTAACGGTGGCTAAGCCGGTCTTGTCCCGGCCGATCAGCGGCCCTCCAGCCGGCACCCTGCCGCACCTCACGCCCGGGGAGGGCCTCGGAATCGCTCCGGGTATTCCGACCGTGCCCAACTTGCGTGACCCGGGTGGCTACAAGACCCACAAGGGCGCGATCGTAGCGCGGGGACTAGCCTATCTCTGCGACACCTTCAACCCGATGACCGCCGAGGACCTCACAAAACTCGAGTGCCTTAGCCTGAAAAGCGACTACGACCCGCGCATCACTGCCGAGTTCAAGGCGAAGCCCGATGAGATGCCGCTGGGGGTCCGCTGCAGCTTGTACAAGCCTTTGGGTGCAAGGGCTGGAAGGGTGTGGTGGCCGGCCGGATCGCGACACCGAGCGCGTTTCCGGCCTCCGTCGGCCTGATCCGAGTAAGTCGGTCCGAAACAGGACCTGAGCAACAAAAGAGGAGATCCGCAATGAGTGTCATCGAAAACATCGAGCTGGCGCGCTACCACAGGGAGATCGTCGAGGACCTTCGGCACATGCTGAAGAAATATAGCCGCATCATGGAATGGGACGTACCAGACGTGGACGCGGGCGCCACCCGGCCTCTGGTGCTCAAGGCATTGCGGGATGCCCTCGCGGAGGTAGAAGCGGAGGGTTAGTCCGCCGCGGCAGAGGTAGCCGCCCGCACCGATACAGAGCAAGCGAAAGAAGATCTCGCGCAAAGGCGCCAGGACGCGAAGAACCTGGGGCCGAACGCCCCGGGCTACATCCCCTGAGGGCGCATGGCAGATGCCGCTCGCCTATTCACAAACGAGGAAAAACGGAGAGATACAATAGTGAATCACCCACTGATGCGTCGCAGCGGCAAGGCCGCCTGCGCCCTGGCGCTGCTGCTCTGCCTGGGCGGTGCCCGGGCCGCAGATTCTGGCCCGCGGCATCATGCCGAGGGCGAATTCGATGCCGCCAACGCCACCTACACCGTGGTCAAGGGCGACGACCTCGCGGCCATCGCCGAGCGCCTGGGCGTCAGCGTCGCCGAGCTGCGCGCGGCGAACGCCCTGACATCCGACCTCATCGAGCCGGGCCAGAGGCTGGTCGCCGGCGCTGCGACAGCGGGATCGCCTGCGGCGGTCCAGTACAAGATGACCACGCCGATCGCTCCGGGCGTTGCCACACCTGACACGCTCGAAACCTCCATCGGCACGTTGCACTTGAGCGACGGATTTCCGAAGCCGGACACCGTCGAGAGGATCTACGACAACCTGGATCGGTCCCGTGCGCTGCAGGCCTACCTTCTGGGCATCCCGATCGTCAACCAGGCCGGCATGCGCGACTCGCTGCGCAATTTCGGGCCGGACAATCAGACGGACGTCATCTGGGAGACCCTGGTCGACTCCAAGACCGTGGAGCTTACGGCGAACGACAACACCATCTACAACTTCATCTGGATCGATACGCACAAGGGGCCGGTGGTACTGGAAGTTCCGCCCATGTCGTTGGGCGCCATCGACGATTTCTGGTATCGCTGGGTCACCGACATCGGGATCACCGGCCCAGACAAGGGCAAGGGCGGTAAGTACCTGATCCTTCCTCCGGGGTACAAAGGGGAAGTTCCGGAAGGCTATTTCGTCGCACGCCCGAGCACCTACGGTAACTGGGCGCCTTTCCGAACCTTTCTCGTGGATGGATCGCCCAAGCCCGGCGTCGAGTCGGTCAAGAAGCACCTGAAGATCTACCCGCTTACCGATGCAGCCAATCCCGCTCCCGTGAAGTTCGCCAATGCCTCGGGCGTACCGGCGAACTTCGTGGCGCCTGGCGACTACTCGTTCTGGGAGCTTCTCGACAAGGTCATCCAGGAGGAGCCAAGCGAAGGCTCGGATCCGACCACGCTGGGTCTGTTTGCCTCGATCGGCATCGAGAAGGGCAAACCCTTCAACCCCGACGAGCGGATGAAGAAGATCCTGGAGGACGCCGCCAACATCGGTGCCGTAACCGCGCGCACCCTGGCTTTCAAGATGCGCGAGAGGGGTGCCTACTTCTACCCGGACAGCTCATGGCGTCTGCCTTTCTTCGGCGGCTACAAGTTCGAAGTCTCGCCGGGTGTCGCCAACCTCGACGGCGCGACCTTCTTCTACTACTTTGCTACGGGCGTGACGCCGGCGATGGAAGAAAAGATGGTTGGCAAAGGGTCGCAGTACCCCTGGTGCTCTCTGGACGCGGACGGCAACCCTTTTGACGGCGCCAGAGCCTACAAGCTGCACCTGCCGCCGAACATCCCGGTCAAAGATTTCTGGTCGGTCATCGTCTACGACAACCAGACGCGATCCATGCTGCAGACCGATCAGATGGCTCCGAGCGTCAGCAGCCAGAACAAGGACCTTCTCGTGAACGACGATGGCTCGGTCGATGTCTGGTTCGGACCCAAAGCCCCCGCGGGCAAGGAAAACAACTGGGTGCAGACGATTCCCGGCAAGGGCTGGTTCATGATTCTGCGACTATACGGTCCGCTGGAGCCATGGTTCGACAAGACCTGGCGACCCGGGGAGATCGAGCTGCAACCCTGAGCGGCCCCGCTTCAGGGAGACGCCGATTTATTGGCCATCCTGGCCAATAAATCGGCACGATCCTGTGCCACGGAAAGCACTGAATATCTCAGCGCTTCCTCAACAACCGAATGATTCGGAGATGACGATGACCACTAGACGAGAATTGCTTGCCGCCGCTGCCCTGTTCGCCCCCATGGCCTTTACCCTGAAGTCTGCTCAAGGGGCTGCGGAGGACTACAAGGACGGCGACGAGGCCCGCAAGATGGCGGACTTCCTATTCGTGCAGAACGCCAAGGGCATCACCTACGCCGACGGCAAGCTGACCCTCAACGGAGTGAGCCCCGCAACCGTGATGTTCTCCGACCGCCCCGAGCGCATCGCCGGGCACATGGCCACCGCGCGGTTCGTCCCCTTCTGGGGCGAGGGCAAAAACAGTTTCCTCAAGGACCCACCCAATGCCACCCTGTCCTTCCTGGACGACCAGAGCCTCGCAGATGCCGTTGTGGTGCTCCGCGATCCCCTGTTGGAGGGCGATGCACTGAGCTATCAGGTGACGGTTTTGGAGGGCGAGATCCCCGCGAACGCCGGGCTGGCATCGCTATTCATCGACATCATCGGAATGCCGCTGACCCCCCTATCCTTCGCCGGTGCGCGCCGGCGCGTGTGGCGTCGTGCTGTCTTCCGCTGATTTGGCCTGTTGTTGTTTACGGTAGCCGGTGCGCTGGTGGTGGCGTTGTCGGTTCAAGAGCTTCGCGTCCGAAGCCAAGGGACATGGTGTTCTCGAGGTCGCGGCACCGTTCGTTGTGTTCTAATCGTGGGATCGTCGAATTCCAGCATGGCGTTCGGACGGCTCGTAACCAAGTAAAAGGCGCTGCGCTACAAGCCCTGATCCGGAGGCAACCTATGGCCGATATCAAAAACGCAAGTGAACTGACCCCGCCATCGAGTGGCGACAAGTCCGGCACGCGGGTGGACCTGTGGCTCTTCGTCCTGATGCTGGCCCTGGCCCTGGTCGGAGTGGGGATTGCACAGAGACAGGAGAGCGGCGGCAGATACTACTGGCTCTTCCTGGTGCTGATCTATGCCGCCATCGGCATAGTGCGGAGGTGGCAGCGGCGTAAAGGTGAGGGTCAGAGCCTTTGGTCGACGATCCGTGCCCAGGTCCTGCACTGGCTCGGGTCCCTGGTGGCCATCTACATCGTCCTCTTCTTCGAGTCCGTCGATATCTCCTCGCGAGGCGAAGCGGCGGACTATTCGCTCCTTATCCTGGCGTTATCCTGCTACCTGGCGGGGGTTCACTTCCACTGGGCCTACCTGCTCATCGGTGCGGTCTTGGCCGTGACGGCAGTGGGTCTGGGTTATCTGGACCAGATGTCCCTCTTCGCGGTCGTCGTACCTCTGTCGGTCGTGGCGGTCTGGATCTTCGCCAAACGCGCGGTTGGCAAAGGGACCGGGACCTAGGGTGTATGGGGCTCGGGAGTTGGCAGGCGCGGCCAAGTTGAGCGACACAATATCGCCCTGGAACGACATCCTCGTCTGGACGGGGCTCTTGTTGGTCCTGTACGCCCTGCACGATGTCTTTCCTGTCGTTTTCCTCACCTTCCTGCTGACCTATCTGGTGCGTGCCATCGTCGTCCCCCTGGCGCGCCGCGTCAGCCCGGAGCGGGAGCGCCCGAGCCTGGAACGCTGGCTCACCCTGGGCACCTTCGCCACAATCGTCGCCCTGCTCTGGGGGCTCGCCAGCCTCTTGGTTCCCCAGTTCGTCCTCCAGGGACGACTCCTTGCGGCTCACGCGGAGCGCCTGGAGCCGCAAGGGGTGCGCGACCATGTCCTGGCAAGGACCGCCGGCGCCTATCTTTTTCGCCGGACCTACGGCGCCCCGGGGGATCCGCGTTATCAGGCTGCCCTAGACCGGTTCGTCACCTCGGGCCAGACGGGGACGGGCGCCTACACGAGCTTCCGGCACATGCAGGCGCGCGTACAGGCGGGCTTCGAGATCGCTTACGAGGCGGCGGCACTGACCCGCCTGAACCAGCAGAGACACCCCCGCGGCGACGCGAGCCCCCATTTCAATCGTTGGTTCCTAACGGTCAAGGCCCCCGCACTCGTGGTCAGGCAGCGCGCCTCCTATCTGGCCCGGTTGCCGGCGGATGCTGGGGGGACCCAGTCTGCAGACCCCGGGGACCTGGAGCGCCGTCTGGGCGAGTTGGCCCTGAAGGACCTCGATGGCAACCCGACGGAGCGAGACCGGCTGGTATCGGAGTGGAAGCAGGCCGAGGATGCGGAGGAACGGCGTCGACTGCGTGCATCTCCCGAATATCGCAAGGCCTTTGAGGCTTGGTTCGATAGTCCCCAAGGCATAGCCGCCGAGGTTCCTTTCAACGCTGCGACGTTCCTGGCCCTGCGCGATGCCTACGCGGAGGGGCTGGAGGCATTCAAAAAGGTCTACCAAGCGCGGGTAGCCCAGAAACCGGCCGGTCTTGCCCTGGGAAAACTCGACTTCCAGCGCTCCATGGAGCTGGATCTGGCCCGCCAGTGGTGGACCGGAAGCCCCACCGCGGCCAGTCTGCGCGAGCACCTGAAACGGGATGCATCTCAAGCCGTGGCACCCATCGTTGATCGTCTGGTCGCCGGGGTACGGGCCCTGATCGCAATCCCAGCCCAAGTCGGCGTCGCCCTGCTGCTGACAATCCTGATCAGCTTCGACATGGTAGGGCTGAAGAAGGGGGCCCAGCGGCTGCGCGAGGGCCGCCTCGCCGGCCTCTACGCCAGAGCCGCCCCCAATCTTGCCGCGGTCGCGCGGCTCATCGGCCGCTCCTTTGCCGCCCAGGGGGTGATCGCGGTCATAAACACCCTGCTGACCTTCGCCTTGATGCGGTTGCTCGGCCTGCAGAACGAGCTCCTGCTGGGTTTTTTCGTATTCATCGCCAGCTTCATCCCGGTGCTGGGCATCATCCTCTCGTCCATCCCGATCAGTCTGCAGGCCTTGCTGCAATCCGATGGCTCCTTGATGCTTGCCCTCTATGCCTTGCTCGGCATTTTGGTCATTCACGCAATCGAGTCGATGGTGCTGGGCCCCAAGATCGTAGGCAAGATGCTGCACCTGCACCCGGTTCTGGTGTTGGCGGTTTTGGTGATCGGCGAGCACTTCTTCGGTTTCTGGGGCCTGTTACTTGGCGTCCCTGTGGCCGTTTATGCGATTCATGCGGGGATTCTCGCCGAGCGAATCCCCGGCGTGTACGAACCGCCGCAAGCGCGTGGGGAGCGATAGCATGGCGCATTGCGCCGGCTCCGCGGATCCCGATAGGGCGCAATATGAAATTTCAGCATGCCGATTTCGAGGAAGCTCTAGTCATGTCAGGTCCCCCTGCGCTGCGTCCTACCGCGACTCGCTATTCCCTCGTAGAGGAGGGTAGCGTACGGATGGCCCCGCTCCTCAAAGCACCCGGGTTGCTCGAGGAGATGGGCGTCCATCCCGAGGCGGTGATCGCCGCGGCGGGGCTGGACGCAGCCCTGTTCGAGGACCCGGAGAACAGCATTGCATTCGCCGACGGAGGCCGGTTCCTTGCGCTCTGCGCGGAGCGCACAGGCTGTCGGCATTTCGGTCTCCTGACGGGCTCGCGCTTAGGCGTAGATGTGTCGGGGGTGGTCGGCCAACTCGTCAGCAGCTCCCCGGATTTGGCCACCCAGCTCCGGCGGGTGCTGCGCCGCATGCTGATCGGCAGTGCCTGCCAGCCCGAGACCTGCCTGGGGCCGATCGCCAACTGTTTGTCGCGTAATGCAAATCGCGGCCTCGGACGATACGGCAAAATTTGGGTGATAAAATACGAGATTACCGGTTCGGTGGCGAAGTCGGTCGGCGCCCGCCGCCATGAATTCGGATGAGTTGGCGAAGCTGGCCCGGAACTCGATCGCCGACATGATCAGCATGCCCTTTCAGAACAACGCCAACTTCAATAGAAATGAAAAACCTAATAAATGTTAAGCCGAGCCTAGCGGTCCTGACCCTGGCCCTCGGGTCGCTCTCGGCGACCGCCCCCGCCTCGGCGGCGGCCGACATGTACGACGGGGCCTGGCACTTCACTCTGACCCCCTACCTCTGGCTGCCGAACGTCAACGGCAGCATCGACACCCGGGTTTCGGGTCTACGCGACCGCAATACCGGGGCCGAACTCGGAGAGGTCAGCCTCAGCACCGAGATCGACCCCAACGAGTACCTCGCGGACCTCCAGTTCGCGGCCAAGCTGACCGCCGAGGCACGCAAGGGCGATTGGTCGATCATCACCGGACCTCATCGACATCGACTTCGGCGACCAGCGCTCGCGCGTACGCAACATTACCGGGCCCCGAGGGCGGCCCCTCACGGCCATCGACCGCAAACTCACCACCAGCCTGTCCACCACCGTCTGGACCCTGGGGGGGCCTATACCGTCGCTCGCAACCCCAAGGCGAACCTGGACGTGCTCGCCGGGTTCCGCTACGTCGGGGTCGACACCGAGCTGAAATGGGACCTGCGCGGCTCTCGGGACTTCCTGGACACCACTGGCGGCAAGAAACGCAAGATAGACGTTTGGGACGCAAGAGCCGCGAACCCGGAGCAGCCGACAGCGGGGGAGGATCGGAATACGGTAAGCCCGGGGGCCCGCACCGGCGAGTCAGCCCCAACGGGAGGGGGGAGCGAGAGGGGGGAAGGGAAGGGGGGGGGAGGGGGGGGAGGGGAAGAGGACAAGAGGAAGAAGTGGGGGAAGAGGAGGGGGAGGGGGGGGAGGGGGAGAGGGAGGGGGAGGGCGGGGGAGGGGACGGGGGGGGGGAAGGGGGAGGGGGGGGAGGAAAGGGAGGGGGGGGGGAGGGGAGAGGGGGGGGGGGAGGGAGGGGGGGGGGGGGGGAGCAGGAGCCCGGGGGAGGGAGAGGCCGCCCTGCGGGCCGGGGCGGGAAGGGGACGGGGGGGGGGGCGGCGGAGGGAGAGGGAGCAGGGGGGGGGGAGGAGGGAGAGAAGGAAAGCAGCAGGACGCCGAGGAGAGAGGGGGGGGGGGGGGGAAGGGGAAGAGGGGAAGGGAGAAGAGGACGAGAAGGAGGGAGGGGAGGCAGAGAGGGACCAAGAGCCCCACACAGGGGGGGGGAGGAAAGAGGGAGGGACGCCAGGGAACAATAAAAGGGGAAGAAGAGGACGGACCCGGGGAGATCAGAACGGGGGATCAGAGGGAAGGGATGCCGATAACGCGCGCACGAGCCCCCGAGGACAGACGACAGAACGACGGGGGGGACTCGAGGCGAAGCGGGCGGGAGGAGGGACGATCAGAAAGAGGGAGGGGGACGGAGAGGGGGGAGAAGCGAGGGAAGACGACGGGGAGGAGGGGAACACGCGGGGGACAGGGAACGGGGGACACCACAGGGGCCCCGGTCGTTAGGGGTCAAAGGCCAGTTGCGCCTTGGCGATGGCGACTGGTTCATACCCTATCACGCCGACATCGGTACCGGCTCCTCGAACTGGACCTGGCAGGCCCTGCTGGGTGTGGGGTATGGGTTTGACTGGGGGGATGTCAGTCTGTCCATTCGTAGCCTTTCCTACGACTTCAACGACAAGGACGCGGATCTGCGCATGACCGGACCGACGCTGGGTGCCAGCTTTCACTGGTGAAAACGCTTTTTCTCCACCCACCCCACAACCTGGAGATTCAAGCACAATGACGACTCGCCGAGACCTGCTTTCAGCCGCGGCGCTGCTGGCGCCCGTGGCCTTCGCCCTCAAGTCCGTCCAATGCCACCCTTTCCTTCTTGGAGGAGAAGGGACTCGCCGGCGCCGTGGTGGAACTCCGCGATCCCCTGCTAACGCGCGATGCGCTAAGCTATCGGGTGACGGTCCTGGAAGGCGAGATCCCGTCTAGCGCCGAGGTGGCATCGTTATTCATCGACATCATCGGCGTGCCGCTGATACCGCTGTCCTTCGCCGGTGCGCGCCGCCGCGTTTGGCGGCGCGCTGCCTTCCGCTGAAATCGATCAGTTGTACAAGTTTCCATAAACGACGCGCTAGCGTCCTCTATCCGAGAGGCATCAAGCCATGTATCTAAAACAACCCCTTGTATCCACAACCATTGCCATCGTGCTGAGCCTTTCGGGCGCAGTTCTTGCCGAGTCATCCGCCGACGCCACCGCTAAAGCTGCCGCCGAGATCGCAAAGGACGTGGACTCCGCGGCCGCGGTCACGCAGGGCTCCGCGGACGTCGCAACAGAGGCCGCGGCCGATGTCAACGCAGCCAAGGCGGCCGGCGATGCGAGCTCGATGGATACCGAGGCGGCCGACGTCGCTTCTGAGGTTACCAACGAAGCCGCCGCCGAGATGATCGAGGCCAAAGAGGTGGCCGATGAGGTGGCGAAGGAGGCCAAGACCGACGCCGTGCTCCAAGACTCCAAGACGTTGCTTCAAGGCAACTGAGGTCTTGGTTCGGCTCCCGGCGCCGCGTGGTGCGGCGCCGGGTCGCGCCCATCAAGAAGCTGCGGAGCGCCTTGATCTTTGAACAGGAGGACTTCCTCAATGAGTCATGAGTCATCCCGCTGCAATCGTCATCCAACCCCCTGCCGTCACATGGCCCTATTTCTGGCTGCGCTGGTCCTGAGCGGATGTGGCAACGTCAAAGAAGACCCGACGGGGGAAGTCGCGATCACCGTAGAGCCCGGGCAGACAGGAAACTGCGGATACTCGCCCTGTGCGGTCAGCTTGGCTATGCCCGCCGGCAGCGGAAGCTACGAGGTCACCGCAAACGAGGTGTCGGTGGGCACCTATCCCGCCGGGGAAACGGCCCGCATCGGGAGCTTCTATCAAAGCCAGGCGATCGAAATCAAAAGTGCGAACGTACCCAAGGCCTACGTGTACATCCCGAATGTACCTTAAACCCACGAGAACGCGGCGGAGAACGGCGGCACGGTTGCCACATGCCCTGTTGTGCTATCTCCGCCGCTCCAGCGGCCCGAGAGACGGCAGTAGTGAGTGGAATTGAGCTGAACCAAAGACAGGCTTCGGAACCCGGCACGCCGATGACCGTCAGATAAACCTCCGGTTCTGCCGGGAGGATTGCTGGAACATCGTGCGGCTGCACTGGCTTGTTCAGTCGGCTTTTCCTCTGCGTCCGAGAAACAGATAGACGACTAATGCGAGTACGCCGAGCACGGCAAATCCGCCGACCCGTGGGTTGAGTTGGCGGATGAACGCATCGATCGCATGCAGATGCTTGTACAGATAGTAGGTTCCCAGCCCCCAAACACCGACCCAGAGTAATGCCCCGAGCGACGTTGAAGGCAAACACCCTCCAGCGCATCTCAAGGGGTGCCGGCAACGATGCCGTTGAGCTGGCGCGGGCCATCCAAGAAGCGCGCCAACAGGATGAAGCCGCCCCCGTAGCGCTCCAACAGCGCGGCGATCTTGGCTTCCCGCACTTCATTCACCCTCAGCTTGCGCGGAGCAGCGGCCGACCGCCGATCTTCCCGATAAGATAGCCGAGGCTATTACCGCTCACGGCGGCGACAACGGCCAGTACGAGCAGCGGGACGATGTGCGGATGACCGCCCGCCGACTCGAGCGCACCGGCCATCAGCATAGTTTGTCCCGGGGCGGGCATGCCGAAGCCCTCAACTGTAACCGCCCCGGCAACGCCGATATAGCCGTATCGCTGAACAAGCGGCTGCATCTTCGCGACGGCATCCTCAAGGTCCCGGGCCATATGCCCTGTCGTGGCCTCGATATCCTGCGTCATCCGAGTCTGCGCAACGGATACCGTTGCCGGTACCATCGCCAGGATACAGAGCAGCGCCATCCTGTTTGCGAGCCGAGAGGTGCGCGGTAATCGCCTCAACTTCCTGAACGTTCGAGTCGACACGACAGAAGTTCAGCCGCTCGTCCTGTGAGCGCGCACTGGACTCCCATGAACAGGACGAGGAGTCCCATGAGGCGTGTCAGAGCGGGGCCTCGAAGATGAACGAACTGCGGCTGATTATCTTACCGCTTCCGTCAACCACTTCGACGTCCCATGCCCCGGTCCACTCGGGTTTCATGTTGTTGCTAGACCAAACCTGATCGACGTCACGTTTTACCTCGAACTTTTCCGTGGCCATCACCGCGCCATTGTACTTCCATCGGTGGGCGACCGTTTGACCCGACATGCCTTCCAACACGGTAAAGAAAACGACTGGAACGGTGTTCCTTGATCTCCGTAAGGAAATCCGTCGGCTCCCCATCCACGACGGCAGTAGCGAAAACCGCCTTGGTAACGCCGCCGAGCGCGGTCGCCTCTTCTGCGATCTCTGCTTTTGCGGCCGGTGTCGGTGTCGCTTCCGTTGCTTGTGCTTGAACCGTTCCCATCGCCAACAAGGTCAACAGGCCGGTTGCAGTTCGCATATTCAATACGGTTCTTATCAAGCTCATCGATCCTACCCCTTCGGCTTTCGGTGTGTCGGTTTATACGCTGCCCGGATCAGCAATGTTGACTGAAAGCGCGATTGCAGCGCGCAATGGCGATCGTCACCTGCAATCGCAAAAAATCCAAAAATCATGCCCGCGAGAACCCCAGGTGGTTGCGCGTCATCGGGTTCTCATCGACCTCCATGCACAGCACGATCAGGGCGACCGCCGGGCTCAGCGCCGCCAATCTGGAAATCCATGCTCGTCTGCCAGTATCGCGGGCCAACCGAACATTGGCAATATTGACCGCCATGAACAGGAGCAGGAAACCTGCGCCGCCCATGGATGCAATCGCCTCCAGGGGTGCGAAGTTGGCGATGACGATCAGCACACCTCCAACATAGGCAATCGGAAGCGACCGCAGTGGGTCGACGACGTCTGCAGAGGCGTTTGCGATAAGCTCGAAACCCTTATAGATCAGGAAGATTGAGCATGGCCCCAGCGATCAGACCGAGGGGCGTCACGTAGTTCTCGGGGCGCACGACAAGGCGGGCCGCACCTTCGGAGAAAGGCTGTGCGCGTGACTCTGCCGAACGTCTTGACGGTTACCGTCAGAACGCCACCACCAGCTTGACCCAAAAATAGGCGATGGCCAAGGTGACGACGGACACGGGCAGGCCCACCTTCGCGAAGCTCCAGAATGAGATCTTGAATCCCTTGGCACCCGCCGCGTCAACGACGATGATGTTCGCCAGGCTGCCGATGATGATCAGGTTACTGGCGAGACCACTGGCAAGCGCCATCAGCGGCCCTGATAGCGGATCCTGTCCGGCAAAAGGCAGAAGCAGCATGACTGTCGGTACGTTGGAGGTGATGTCGCTCAGGACGGCGGTGACGGCGAACAGCACGTCTGCATCGTGCAGGTTTATTCCTATCCCTCGAAGCCAGGCCACCAAGTCCGTCGATAAACCGGCCTTGGCGAAGGCCCCGTTGACGATGAACAGCCCGACGAAAAGGATCAATAGATCCCAGTCGACCCGCTCGAGCATGCTCCGGGACACGAATCGGGCGTTAAAGAGCATCAGCGCGCCGCCGACGGTCGCAACCATGCCGCGGTCCCATTCGGTGAATACGAACGCATAGAGGATAAAGCCCAGCACCAACAGGCCTTTGATCGTCTCCCATTTGTCCAACGAGGGCTCAGGCACGGCATCCGGCTTCGGGGCATCGTCACGCTCCAGCGCCCAACGACCCCGATACGTGAAGGCAACACCGCCCAGACCACAACGAGTGCCATCAGCGCAGGCACCAGGGCATACACCAGATAGCTGCCGAAGGTCAGATCCAGTCGCTGTGCGATCAGCGTAATGGACAAATTCTTGGCCTCGCGGATGGGCGACGAACGCGGAAGATCCGTTCCTTTCCGAAGCGCCTCCTTGATCCCGGCGGAGGTCTACACAGCGGCAAAACGACGCCTCTACACCAACCACGAGCAGGGCAGGTTGCGCTTGCTTCTGACGGTATGAGGCGGCTACTTTAGTCCCTATCCGGGTAACGGGCAACGCCTGCCGGGGCGCTTCATGCCAGTACTCAATCGAGTCGCGAACGAACAGGCCCGCGACATCTGCAGGCGTATACAGGAGAGCGAAGATGACCGACGCGAAACCCGCGGACAGTCAGCCGACAGCGGATGGCATGGGCGATCGGGAGAAGCGACCGGTCGCGGAGGTGCTGGCCGCGCTCGAGGTCAAGGCAGAGACGGATTGAGCAATGCGGAGGCCGAGAAGCGGCTCGCAGGTTGGGCCGAACGCCCTCGTCGAGAAACAGAAGGGGCTTCTGGCCAAGCTCTCGGCCTGTTCACGGCCCGATCGCCTACATGATCGAGGCCGCGGCCCTGGTCTCGGCCTTCCTGGGCCGCTGGGACGACTTCGCGGTCATCTTCGGCCTGCTGATCTTCAATGCAATCCTGGAGTTCTGGCAGGACCGCAAGGCATCCAGCGCCCTGGCCGCGCTCAAGAACAGCCTGGCACCGGAGGCCACCGCCCTGCGCGAAGGTCAATGGCAGACGGTGCAGGCATCGACCTTGGTGCCCGGCGACATCGTGAAAATTCGTCTGGGTGTCATCGTCCCCGCCGACCTGAGGTTGGTAAACGGGGATTTCGCCGCCATCGACCAGGCGGCGCTGACCGGCGAATCGCTCCCCGCCAACAAGAAGGGTGGGGGACGCCGCCTACTCGGGCAGCGTGGTAAAGGAGGGCGAGATGGAGGGTGTCGTCATCGGCACCGGTTCCAACACCTTCTTCGGCCGGACCGCTCAACTGGTAGCCGGTGCCGGGTCGGTCAGCCATGCCCAGACCGCCATGTTCCAGATCGCCAACTTTCTGATCGTCGTCGCGGTGGTGCTGGCGCTGATCATGGTCGGATTCGATGTCTGGCGTGACATCGTGATCCAGGACGACTGGAAATGGGCCGACGCGCTCAACATCCTGCAGTTCGTGTTGATCCTGCTGGTGGCCTCCATACCGGTCGCGATGCCGGCGGTGTTCTCGATCACCATGGCCCTGGGGGCGCTGGCCTTGTCCAAGGAGAAGGCCATCGTCTCCAAGCTCTCGGCGATCGAGGAAATGGCGGGTGTCGATATCCTCTGCTCGGACAAGACGGGCACCTTGACCAAGAACATTTTGACGCTGGACGACCCGATCCTGTTCACCAGCAGCGACCCGCAGGAGGTCGTTCTGGCCGGCGTGCTGGCGTCCAAGATCGAGGACCGCGACGCCATCGACACCGCCGTGATCGGCGCGCTGCAGGATCAGGGCGCCCTCGCCGCCTACAAGCAGCTCAAGTACATGCCGTTCGACCCGGTCGGCAAACGTACCCAGGCCACGGTCTCGACGCCCGAGGGCAAGACCCTGCTCGTCTCCAAGGGGGCCCCCCCAGGTGATCGCGGCGCTGACCGAGCTGGACGAGGCCGGTGAGGAGAAGGTCAAGCAGGTGGTGGAGGACTTGGGCAACAAGGGCTATCGCGCCTTGGGCGTCGCGCGCTCCGAGGACGATGGCGCCAGCTGGAGCCTGCTCGGCATCCTGCCCATGTTCGACCCGCCGCGGGACGATTCCAAGGCCACCATCGATCAGGCCGCCGTCAAGGGCGTACGGGTCAAGATGGTCACCGGCGACGATACCGCCATCGCCCGGGAAACCGCGCGCCAGCTCGGCCTGGGCACCCATATCATCCCGGCAGCCGACGCCTTCCCCAAGGACATGGACCCCAACAACGTACCGCCGGACATCGCCGAGGCGATCGAGAAGGCAGACGGATTCGCCCGGGTCTTTCCGGAGCACAAGTACGCCATCGTCAAGGCGCTGCAGGATCGCGGTCACATGGTGGCCATGGTCAAAGACGGTGTCAACGACGCGCCGGTGCTCAAACAGGCGGACTGCGGCACCGCCGTGTCCGGGGCCACCGATGCCGCCCGCGGCGCAGCGGCACTGATCCTCACGGCGCCGGGCCTGTCCGTGATCAACAGCGCCATCGACGAGGCGCGGCGGATCTTCGGCCGGATCAACAGCTACACCGTCTACCGGGTGGCGCTGACCATGGACATCATGTTCCTGGTCGTGCTGTCCACATTGCTGCCGGACTTCACGCCCCTGACCGCGATCATGATCGTCGT
>CALOFM010000037.1:0-65004 GCA_942492625.1 uncultured Gammaproteobacteria bacterium
CTCCGGCTCTGGTTTTTCCGCGATGGACCTGGACGGCGTTGGCGCCGGCGTGGCCGCCGCTGCCGGAGTTGCCGGCCCTGCTGACTCGCCCTGTGCGGGGGCTGGGCTTGCTGTCTGCGGGCGGGCGCTGCGGCTCCGCGCCTCTTCTGGTGTCTTCGCGGGGGGGAGCCGCGCTCCTGCACCTGCAGCTGCGGAGCTCGTTTCGGGCTTGTGAGCTGCCGGCGACTCTGGTTGGCGGGGCTGCTGCTCGCTTCCCGCCGCCCTTTGCCCGGCCGTTCTCGCCGGGATGCTCTGCGTGCCGCATCTCCAGTCGGTGCCGAGCGGCCGCTCTGGGCGCGCTGGCCGTCCTGGCGGCGACCATCCTCACGGCGTTGCTCGCCGCCCTCTGCGCCCGCGTCCGCGTCCGCCCCGGCGGGGGCTGCACTCGCCGCTTCTGGACCGGTCCCCCGTCTCCGGAGCTGCTCCGTCGGTGGACCCGCGGCGCGCTTCGCCGCCCCTTGCCTGGTTGGTTGCGGGGAGACCTTTGAGCTGAAGTCGACCGGCCCGAGTCCCGCTCCGGACCTGGTGTCCGGGCGGCGACCCCCGGCCGAGGTCTCGTCCCGACGCCGGGACTGACCGCCGCGACGACCTCTGGATGCGCCGTCGGCGGGTTGCTGGGTGGTCCTTTTCCCCGGTGTAGGCTCTTCTTCGGATGTATGCTTGTGCGCCCGCAGGTTGCTCCAAAGCCGCCTAAAAATGCCTTCGGTCCGCCTCCCGGTGCCGGGCGTCTCCTCCGGGCGCTCCGGGCGTTCCGGGCGCTGCGTGGGCGACGGCGCGGGCGCCGACGGGGTAAGTTGCTTGACCGCCGGCTGCTCCAAGCGGCCGGATTCGTCGGGCCGCGCGAAGCTCGGGGTCTCGGATTCCGACGCGGCAGTCATCTCGTAGCTCGCCTGCTCCTTGGCCACTTTATCCATGTCCTGGTCGCGCAGCCGCTCGATTTGGTACTCAGGTGTATCCAAGTGCTCGTTGGGTAGGAGGATCACGTCCACGTCCTGGCGTTGCTCGATCTCCAGGATGGTGCGGCGCTTCTCGTTGAGCAGGAAGGTGGCCACATCGACCGGGAGCTGGGCCAGGATGCGGTGGGTATTCTCCTTCGTCGCCTCCTCTTCGACGATGCGCAGGATGGACAGCGCCAGAGATTCGACGCCCCGAATCGTGCCCTGACCGCGGCAGCGCGGGCAGACGAGCTGACTCGATTCGCCGAGAGACGGGCGCAGCCGCTGGCGGGACATCTCCAGCAGGCCGAAGCGGGAGATGCGGCCGAGCTGGACTCGGGCCCGGTCCTGCTTGAGGGCCTCGCGCAAACGATTCTCCACTTCGCGCTGGTTGCGTGCCGGCGTCATGTCGATGAAGTCGATAACGAACAGGCCGCCGAGGTCGCGCAATCTGAGCTGGCGGGCAATCTCATCCGCCGCTTCGAGATTCGTGTTGAGGGCCGTCTCCTCGATGTCGGCACCCTTTGTGGCACGGGCGGAGTTGATGTCGATGGATGTTAGGGCTTCGGTGTGATCGATGACGATGGAGCCGCCGGAGGGGAGCTGCACCCCGCGCTGAAAGGCCGACTCGATCTGGCTCTCGATCTGGTAACGGGTAAAAAGCGGCACCTCGTCGTCGTAGAGGCGCAGTTTCTTGAGGTTGTGCGGCATCACCTGGCGGATGAACTGGTCCGCCTTCTCGTACATCTTGCGATCGTCCACCACGATCTCGCCGATGTCGGTGCGCAGGTGGTCGCGAATGGAGCGGATGATGACGTCGCTTTCCTGGTAGATCAGGAAGGGCGCCTTGCGCTCGGCGGCGGACTGCTCGATGGCGCTCCAAAGCTGGGTGAGGTAGTTCAGGTCCCACTGGAGCTCTTCGACGTTCTTGCCCACGCCGGCGGTGCGAACGATCAGTCCCATGCCCTCCGGGATTTCGAGCTGGCTCATGGCGTCGCGCAGCTCGGAGCGGTCCTGGCCCTCGATGCGCCGAGACACGCCGCCGGCGCGGGGATTGTTCGGCATGAGGACCAGGTAGCGCCCTGCCAGGGAGATAAAGGTGGTCAGGGCCGCGCCCTTGTTGCCGCGCTCTTCCTTGTCGATCTGGATCACGACCTCCTGGCCCTCACGCATCACCTCCTTGATGCTGATGCGGCTGCCGGGCTTGACGGCCTCGGAGTCGAAATAGCTGCGAGCGATCTCTTTCAGGGGGAGGAAGCCGTGGCGCTCGCTTCCATAGTCGACGAAAGCCGCCTCGAGGCTTGGCTCGATTCGGGTGATGGTGCCCTTGTAGATGTTGGCCTTTTTTTGCTCCCGGCCGGGGGCTTCTATGTCAAGATTGAATAGCTTTTGGCCGTCGACGATCGCTACGCGCAACTCTTCCGGCTGAGTTGCGTTTATCAGCATTCTCTTCATGTCTTCCTGTCTCGCAATGCGGCGCGTACCCGCGTGGCTGCTCGCCCGCAGGCGGACCGGGGCGGCGCTGGCAGTCGGCTTCGCGGCACGGTGCATGACCGCTCCTCGCGGCCGCGCAGGGCCGACGCTGGCCCGGGACGCTGCGCGGGCACGCGCGATTATTCTGTTTCGTTACGGCTGCCCACTCGGGCAGACCGCGTATATCGGACCCCGGAGAACCGGGATGTCCTGCTAACCTTGGTCGGTTGAAGCGCACTAAAGGGCGCTCATCGATGCGTTGCTTCGACCAATGTGACCTGTCCGGGCCGTCTCGGTGTACAATCCTCGCTCGTCTGGTGAGGCGCTGAAGTGCGTCGGCAGGCAATCGCCGCGCGGGAGAGAGTGTCAGGTCGTCGAGGGATTGCACCCGAGGGCGCAACGCCGCGGAAAAGGCATCGGGAACGCTTTTCTCGCCCGTAAACGGTACCGCCCCGAACCAGGCCGCTGAACAACGCAAGCCTGCAATAGTATCAGCGAACATCCACTGCATCAATTGAGCCCCGGTTTTCCAAGCCCCGTGTCGACCCCGGAATCCAGATCAGCGGCGTCAACCGTTTCGGTCGAGATCGTTCAGGTCGACGGCGCGCAGGAGGGTCAGCGCATCGACAACTTCCTTATGGCGCGCGTCAAAGGCGTACCCCGTAGTCACCTTTACCGGGTCCTGCGGCGGGGGGAGGTACGGGTCAACAAGGGCCGGGTCAAGCCAAGCTACCGTTTGCAGTCCGGTGACCTGGTGCGGATTCCGCCCATGCGGGTGGCCGAGCCGTCGGACCCCGGAATCCCACCGCGAGTGTTTTTGCGGCGTCTGGAATCGGCGGTGCTCTACGAGGACGAGCGCCTCGTCGCTTTGAACAAGCCATCGGGAATGGCGGTGCACGGGGGCAGCGGCCTGAGCTGGGGACTGATCGAGGCCATGCGCACCCTGCGGCCCAAGGCCAAGGAGCTGGAGCTGGTGCATCGCCTCGACCGCGAGACCTCCGGCTGTTTGTTGCTGAGCAAGCGGCGCAGCGCACTGCGGGATCTGCACCGTATGATTCGTGAGAACGCCGTGGACAAGCGCTACCTGGCGTTGCTCGCCGGGCGCCTGCCCCAACCGGAGCTGTGGGTGGATGCACCCTTGCGCAAGAATTCGCTGCGCAGCGGTGAACGGGTGGTCCGGGTCGACCGGGAGGCGGGGAAGGCGGCACGAACCCTGTTCCGGCGCGTGCGCCGGCTCGGGGACTTCACCCTAGTGGAGGCCCGACTGATCACCGGGCGTACCCACCAGATCCGCGTGCACGCTGCACATCTGGGCGCCCCGGTTGCCGGGGACGAGAAGTACGGCGATGCCGAGGCGAATCGGCGCCTGCGTTCTTTGGGGCTCAAGCGCTTGTTTTTACACGCCAGCGCCCTGATTTTTCAGCCCCAACACATTGCGCATCCACTGCGCGTCGAGGCCACTCTGCCAACCGAGCTCGAAGCCGTGATCGCTGCGCTGGAAAAGGACCTATGAGCTTCAAATTGATCGTATTCGACTGGGACGGGACCCTCATGGACTCGGAGGCCAAGATCGTCGCCTGCATTCAGACAGCCTTCGACGACGTGGGGGAGCTGCCGCCGAGCCGAGATGCCTCGCGCAACATCATTGGACTCGGACTCTCAGAAGCCATGGCGGAGCTCTGGCCGGAGGCCGACGAGATTCAGAGGGACCGCGTCATCGAGCGCTATCGTCACCACTTCCTCAGTGCAAACGAGACCCCCTCGACCCTGTTTCCGGGTGCGCGGGAGCTGGTGGACTGGCTTTCGGCAAACGGCTACCTGCTGGCAGTTGCCACCGGCAAGAGCCGGCGGGGCCTGGCGATGGCCCTGGAAGGCACCGGCCTCGGGGATCGGTTTCACGCCACCCGTTGCGCCGACGAGACTTTCTCCAAGCCCCATCCCGAGATGTTGCTGCAGATCATGGACGAGCTGGGTGTGCGCGGGTCGGACACGCTGATGGTGGGAGATACAGAGTACGACCTGCAGATGGCACAGAACGCGGGTGCCAGCGCGCTGGCGGTCTGCTACGGGGTCCATGAGCGCGAGCGGCTGCTCAAGCACCGGCCCCTTGATTGCCTGGAGACCTTGGACGAGATGCGTCCCTGGCTTGCGCGGAGCATCGCCGTATGAAGCTGAAATTCTGGAAAAAGAGCGAGCCCCAGCCGGGCCCGGGCGACGCAGACTGGGAGAAGGCGCTGGTAAACCGGGTGGTGCTCGACCACCTCGACGAGCGCAAGCGCAGCCGGCGTTGGGGCATCCTGTTCAAGCTGCTGACCTTCGCGTATCTGACTTTTCTTCTGGTGCTGCTATGGCCGGACGGTTTTATCGAGAGCGTCAAGAAGAGCGAGGAGCACACTGCCCTGGTGGAGGTCAAAGGCGTAATCGCCCCGGAGACCAACGCCAGTGCGGACCGGATCGTCACCGCGCTGCGCAAGGCCTACGAGGACGAGAACACAAAGGGCATTATCCTGCGCATCAACAGCCCCGGCGGCAGCCCGGTGCAGGCGGGATACATCAACGACGAGATCAAGCGCCTGCGCGAGGAGCACCCGGATATCCCGGTCTATGCGGTGGCGGCGGACCTATGCGCCTCCGGCGGCTACTACATCGCCGTGGCCGCGGACGAGATCTACGTGGACAAGGCGAGCCTGGTGGGCTCCATCGGCGTGCGTATCGGCACCTTCGGTTTCGTCGACGCAATACAGGAGCTGGGAATCGAACGCCGCCTGCTTACGGCGGGGCAGAACAAGGGGATCCTGGATCCCTTCTCGCCCCTGCCCGAGGATCAGAAGGCTTTCGTGCAGATCGTGCTGGATCGGCTGCATCAGCAGTTTATCGGTGAAGTCAAGGAGGGCAGGGGAGACCGCCTCAAGGGTGGGGACGAGCTGTTCAGCGGGCTCTTCTGGAGCGGCGAGGAAAGCGTGGCCCTCGGTCTGGCCGACGGGCTCGGCAGCAGCGGCTACGTGGCACGCGAGCTGATCGGGGCCGAGGAGGTCGTCGAGTTCAGCGCCAAGAAAGACCTGCTGGAACGCTTCGCCGATCGTCTGGGGGCCTCGATTGCCGACTCGATCCTGCGTATGACAGGTGCTGGTGCTTACCCGGTTGCGCGTTGAGGGGAGACGAGCCTTCTTGGTCTTTGCCGCGGGCGAACAGGTCCGGCAGCTTCTTGTAGGCGCCCTTTGCACATAGGGCGCTCAGCCCCGCTCCTACGGGGTGGCGTTGGCCTCGCGCTCAGTCGGCACTCCCTGGCGCCAGCAGGTCTATCCCCTCGGATTCCAACATAGCGATCAACCGAATCAGCGGAAGCCCGATGAGTGCGTTGGGGTCATCGCCCTCCAGGCGCTCGAACAGCGCGATGCCGAGCCCCTCGGACTTAAAGCTACCCGCGCAGTTGAGAGGCTGCTCCCGGTCCACATAACCCCGGATCTGCGCAGGCGAAAGCCGGCGGAAATGGACGCGGAAGGGCTCGCAACATGCCTGTGCGCGCCCCGTGGCGCTGTTGAGCAGGCAAAGGCCTGTGTAGAAAACGACCTCCCGCCCGGACGCCCGCGCAAGCTGCTCGATCGCCCGCTCCCGGCTCCCGGGCTTGCCGAGCACCAGTTCATCGATGCAGGCGGCCTGGTCAGAGCCGATGATGACTGCGTGGGAGTGGGTCTGGGCCACTGCCCTTGCCTTGGCCTCCGCCAGCCGTCGGACCAGATTCTTCGGCGGCTCTCCGGGCAGTCGGGACTCGTCCACATTGGGAGAGGCGATGGTGAATGCAAACCCGAGTCTTTCGAGCAGGGCTCGTCGATAGGGGGAAGTGGAGGCCAGGATTAGCGGCGGATGGGGCATGATGCGTGTAATCTTGGGTTGGAGCAAAGCTGGCGTTTCATTCGTTTCATCCGTAGTTGATCTCCTTAGTATGTGTCCAACGCTGCTTCTGTGAGCCATTCCTTCGCCAACCCCGAATCTGGCTTTCTTGCGCTGGCTGCTTTTTTGCTCGCCGCCGTGACCTCCACCGCGGGCGTTTCTGGAGCCTTCCTGCTTCTTCCGTTGCAGATCTGGGTGCTGGGCGTTGCAGGTCCCGCGGTGACTGCTACGAACCTGCTCTACAACCTGGTGGCCACGCCAGGCGGCGTGTACCGGTATTTCAGTGAAGGGCGCATGCTCTGGATCATGGCGGCTCTCGTCGCGTTGGGCTCCCTGCCGGGGATGCTGGCCGGGTACTGGCTTCGGGTACATTACCTGGCCGGGCTCGGGCGGTTTCGCTGGGTCGTCGGTTGCGTCCTGGCGCTGATAGGAGCTCGCATGCTGTTGGAGGCGATCAAGCGCTCGGGGCCGGGGGGCGACTTTGTCCGAGGTGCGGGCGTCGTTCCCGTTGGGCTGACGAGGGGGCGGATCGGTTTCTCATACGCGGGGGAGGACTACCAGGTGCGGCTCTGGCCATTGCTGGGGCTGTCCGCTGCGACGGGGCTGGTGGGCGGCGTCTATGGGATCGGCGGTGGTGCGGTGATCGCTCCCTTCCTGATCTGGTTGTTCCGGCTGCCCGTGCACGCGATCGCGGGCGCGTCGCTGGGTGCCACCTTCCTGTCCTCTGCGGCGGGCGTGGCTCTGTACTGGACCCTGCCGGCGCCCGACGGTATTTCCGCCGTGCCGAACTGGGGGCTGGGCCTGCTGATGGGCCTCGGCGGATTGGCGGGGACCTACATGGGCGCGAGCCTGCAAAGTCACGTGCCACAGAAGACACTCAAGGCGTTGCTCGGAGTCGTCTCTTTGCTTGCGGGCGTGCGATTTCTTCTCGCGTGAAGAAACCGGATGGTCGGTACAGCCGCTAGAGCGCTAGCGGCTATCCTCTCAATGCTCGCCCAAGGGCCCTCCGACCACGGGCCTCTCGCCGCGACGGCCATCGCCGCCTCGTCCCTGGCCGCTGTCGGAGCGCGAATCCGGCTCGCCGCCTTCGCCCTCCGGTGGCTGTACGGGACGGCCTTCCATGATGTCGTCGATTTGCTCCAGCGAGATGGTCTCGTACTGCATCAGCGCTTCGGCCATGGCGTGCAGCTTTTCTCGGTTCTCCTCCAGAATCCGCTCGGCCCGCTCGTAGTTGCGGTCGATGATGGCGCGTGTCTCCCTGTCGATTTGCCGCGCCGTCTCGGAGGAGATCTGCTGTTGCTGGGCCACGGCGCGGCCGAGGAACACCTCTCCCTCGTTCTCGGAGTACGTGAGGGGGCTCATGCCCTCGGACAGGCCGAAGCGCGTGACCATGTCGCGTGCAATCGCCGTGGCGCGCTCGATGTCGTTGGAGGCTCCGGTCGTGACCGCGTCGGGGCCGAGGATCATCTGCTCCGCCAGCCTCCCGCCAAACAGGCTGGAGATCTGGCTCTCCAGGTAACGTTTGGTCAAGGTGTAGCGGTCGCGCTCGGGCAGGAACAGGGTTACTCCCAGGGCCCGGCCGCGGGGGATGATGCTGACCTTGTGAACGGGATCGTGCTCCGGCACCAAGCGGCCGACGATGGCGTGACCCGCCTCGTGGTAGGCGGTGAGCCTTTTCTCGTCCTCGGACATCACCATGCTCCGGCGCTCGGCGCCCATCATAATCTTGTCCTTGGCCTTCTCGAACGTCTCCATGGTCACTTGGCTTTCGTCTGCACGAGCGGCGAAGAGGGCCGCCTCGTTCACCAGGTTTGCCAAGTCGGCGCCGGAGAAGCCCGGTGTCCCGCGGGCGATCGTCCGGGGCTCCACGTCGTTCGCTACGGGTACCTTGCGCATGTGAACTTCCAGGATGGCCGCCCGGCCCGCGAGATCGGGCAGGGCCACTACCACTTGGCGGTCGAAACGCCCAGGCCTCAACAGGGCCGGATCCAGCACGTCCGGCCGGTTGGTGGCGGCAACCACGATGATGCCTTCGTTGCCGGCGAAGCCGTCCATCGCGACCAGGAGCTGGTTGAGGGTCTGCTCGCGCTCGTCGTGTCCGCCTCCGAAACCGGCGCCTCGGCGCCGTCCGACCGCGTCGATCTCGTCGATGAATACGATGCAGGGGGCCTGTTTCTTGGCCTGCTCGAACAGGTCGCGTACGCGCGAGGCGCCGACACCGACGAACATCTCCACGAAGTCCGAGCCGGAGATGCTGAAAAATGGCACCTTCGCCTCGCCGGCAATGGCGCGGGCGAGCAGCGTCTTCCCGGTACCGGGCGGGCCGACCATCAGCACGCCGCGCGGAATGCGTCCGCCCAGGCTGTTGAATTTTTGCGGATTCCGCAGAAACTCGACCAGCTCCGAAACCTCTTCCTTGGCCTCCTCGACGCCGGCCACGTCCTGCATGGTCACTTTGACCTCACCCTCTGCGTGCTGGCGGGCACGGCTCTTGCCGAAGTTGAAAAGGCCCCCGTTTCCGCCGCCCATGTTTCGGCGCATGAACCAGATCCAGACCCCTATGAGGAGCAGGAAGGGGAACCAGGACATCAGGATCTGCACCAGGACGCCCGGCTTTTCCGGAGCCGTGGCTCGGATGGTCACGCCGGCGTTGATCAGATCTCCGACAAGGCCGGCGTCGCCCGGATTGTAGGTCTCGAAGTAGGATCCGTCGGTGCGCGTGCCCTTGATAGTCCCTTCCTGGATGGTCACCTCAGCGACAGCACCCGTGGATAGCTCGTCCAGCAGCTCGCTGTAGCTGATCTTGGAGCTGCCTCGCGTGGATTCTGCCGGATTGAACCCGCTGAGCAATGTAATCAACCAGAGGGATGCCGCGATCCAGATGATGATGGTCAGAGGCTGGAACTTCATGCTTTTTGCCTTGTTGATTGCCGACGGCGACCAGAGGATAACTCCGATCGAGCTCTGTTCTTCGATGCTGCCGACGGACCTGTTTCACGCCTTCGAAAAAGATCGGGGCATCGGATAAAAATAAACTAGCGGGCCCGGGATCGCGAGGGAAGTATCGTGCAACATTCGTAATACGCTGGCTTTTGAGCATTCCGGGAAGAAATGGTTCAGCCGCAAAAAGAGCGAGTTACCACGACGAGCAGGAAGAAACGCGAAGAAAAACAAACAAGAAGGCAGTCTAATCAGACACCTCGGAACGATTTCACTCCTCTTCGATTCTCGTTTCTAACACCCCGTAGCGCGAGAACAGCCCCATCAGGTTGCCCACGGCCGCCAACGTCCCTTGACGCAGACGCTCTTGTTTCCATTGCCGCGGCTGCACGCCGTCGGGTGGCATCAGGGTTCCGGACTTCAAATCTTCCGCAAGGAGGTTGGCAGCTTGCTCCGGGGTATGGTTGCCGTCGAGGTATCGAAGGAGCCTGGCAGCAAAGGAGTCCAGGTCCAGGTTGCCGTGGTGGATGGTCGCTATGCGCTCCGCCCCCGACGCGGCCTGCGCGGCGGCGAGCCTGGATGCACGCGGCTTATCGCCGGCCCGGATCTGCAGCCGCAACGGGCGAGGGCGGGCCGACAGGGCGCGGTGGGCGAAGAGGCTGAACAGCTCCGCCAGACACTCGTTGATCTCGGACGCCAGCTCGCCGCCCCCGGCCTTCGCCACCTGGTGCGCCGCCTCGGGCATCAGCTCGTCGAGGGGCAGGCACTGCGGATAACAGCTGCTGAGCTGAAGCAACAGGGCTTTGGTCAGGGGGTGGGTGACCTCCAGTGGGTCGCCTTTGGGGGTGACGAAGATGGACGGACGGGTTCGTTCCAGGTCTGGCTTCTTGGAAATGCGCAGGTCGGCGTTGAAGGAGAAATCAGCAAAGCGGTCCAGGTCGATCTCGTCGTCGATTACGGCCTCTGCCTGGCAAAGAAGGCTTTGCCGGAAATTGCGGTTGGTGACGAAGTCGAGCCATTGCTCGAGCTCGATTCCGTCCTCGATGTCCGCCAAGGATCGGTCCACCATCTCGCCGTACGTGCTGGGGAACAGGGTGCGCAGGTCCGTGTCGCACAGGTACCGCAGGCCGTGGTGCTCTGCGTCCGCCGCAAACTCGCTGAACAGGAATGCCTGGTTATGGTCTGCCAGGTACTCGAAGAACAGATAGCTCGGATGGGCGCCCCGCAGGATCTTGATTTCTTCTCTCAGGTAGCGTGCGCTGAGGGCCTCTAGGCCATCCACGGCGGACTCGATCCGACGCATGGCGGCGCGAGCGCGCTCCAGCCGGTTCGCGGGAGTGGTTGCGTCCGCGGTGGCGTATAGCAGGATGTCGCGGAGCATGCCGCGCATCCGCCAACCGGGCAAGGCGTTGTAGCTCACGTAGAACAGGCCCCCGGGGGCGAGCAGGCGGGGGACCAGCCCGAGCAAGTGCTCGCGCACCCGCGGTGGCACCCAGGAGTAGACGCCATGGGCGATAACGTAGTCGAACTCACCCAACTCCTCGCCCAGATCCAGGATGTCCCCCTGGCGCAGCTCGACGTTCGCCAGTCCCAAGTGCTCGATCAGCTTCCTACCTTCGTCGACCTGAGGGCGGGAGAGGTCGACGCCGAGGAACCTGGTATGCGGAAGATGCCAGGCCATCGGGATCAGGTTTCCGCCGGAGGCGCAGCCGAGCTCCAACACCCGGCAGCCTTCCGGGTCCGCGGTGTCCAACCCGAAAAGCCTACCCAGCACCGCCAGATTGGCCGGGTGGGTCTCCGGGAAGGCGATGCTCTCGTAGGGAAAGATGTCGTAGGGATCCATGGGGGCGCTGCGCGCGGCGCGAGGAAAAAGCCTGCAGGCTATCTGCCGTAGCGTTCCGCCAGGTCATGCTCCAACTCACTGACGGCGACGTTCAGGGCGTCTGCGCGCCCGCCACTGCCTCCGTAGGTCCTGTCCAAGACGGTCCGGCGGTTGGTCTTCTCGGTAACACGTACCCGGAGCTTGACATCGCCACCCCTGTGGCTGCCCGAGCCGACGAGGGCGGGCTCGATGATTACCTCCGCCTCGTTTCCCTCGTCCGGCCGCTCCAGGGCGACGACGCCGGCGAAAATGCCTGATTGATCGAGCTGCCGCTGGATACTTCGCTGCATGTCCGTGTGGCCGCGAGCGCCATCAGGTGTCCCAGCGGATCTGTTGTCTGCTACCGGGGCAACTGCCGCGGTCTGAGGGCCCCGGTACTCTTCCGACCCGGCATCGAATCGTTCCACTTCCACACCACCGCTGGAAGAGCAAGATGCGAGGAAAACGGTGGCAAGAAGAACGGCTGGAGTCTCGTTCATGGCGATTCCCTATTTGCGATCTTCGTCTGCGAACCTTTGGATATCCAAAGAGCGTCCCGTCTTGGGCGTCCGTAGCGAGGGACCGCGGGGGCCGAGACCGATTTGTTCCGCGATCTACTCCGTCGCGGCCTTGGAGAAGCCCGCCACCCCCTTGCCCATCTTCTCGAGAACCTTGTCGCAGCCCTCCAGCTTGTGGCGCTCGGCCAAGTAGGCCGGGTCGTTGTAGGAGAGCCAGGTCTGGCCGTCGGCGTCGTCCCAGATCAGCGCCTTCAGAGGAAGGTCGATGGCAATACTGTGTCCGCATTTCATCAGGGCTGTGCCCATCTTGGGGTTGCCGAAGATCACCAGCTCGGTGGGCTCCAGGGTCATATCGACCTTTTTGGCGCCCGCGGCGTGGTCGATACGGGCGAAGACCATCATGCCCTTTCCCTCCAGTACGGTGACCAGCTTGTCCGTCGTCGTGGGGACGTCATGTGCGCTCTTGACCGAGACCAGGCCTTGGCCGGCCTGGGCGGCGGCCGAGATCAGTGCGAGAAGGGCGAGTGCGATAATTGGCTTTTTCATGTGTCCTCTCCGTTCAGTAGATTCTTAACAGACGAGTGGTGCCGTAGGATCGTAATCAGGTTGAGCCGGATCACCTTCCAAGTCGGCTGCGGTCTGAAGGCATTTGCGGTGCGGTTCGCAGTTTCACGGGTTTTGCACGATCTGTCGATAGAGCCGACAAAGATTATGTTTCGAAATCTGCGCGCTGCTGGCGGCGCGCGAAAACCGGGCGCACCCAGCGAGCCTCAAGACTCCTCCCCCCTGCGAAGCTGCGCCGTCAGCTTCTCGAACTCCCGCTTCATCTCCAGGTTGCGGAAAGGTCTCAGGGCCGGAACCTGGCGGTCCAGCAGCCCGTCGAGGAGTTTGCGGCTGGACCGGACAAGACCGACCAGCTCGCCGGAGACGCGCACCGTCTCGTAGGTGTTCCAGGCGGCGGCGACGTCCCGCTCCAGCTCTCGGCGCGCATCGGCGACTTCGCGCCCCTGCTCGATCAGGTACTCGCGGTAGACCCCGGCGGCCTGGATGGTCAGGTGCTGGGCCGAGAGGTTGGCGTCGAGCAGCTCCGCCTTATCGGGAGATTGCTCCTTCAACGAGCGGGTCTCGACGGTAAGGGCCTTGGCGCGGGCGATGATGGCGTCGATCTGTGGAATGTAGCGCTCGGCAATGGCGCGCTCCACATGCAGGTGCATCTGGTTGAGGCTCTTGAGCAGGACCAGGTACATGCCGTAGTAGCGGCGCGCGCTCTGCAGGTCTTCGCCGCTCTCGCGGACCAGCTCCTCGAGCTGCGCCGTGACGGCCTTGACGTTGTCGAAGACGATGCCCAGGTCGATCAGGTTGTCCCCCACCACCGTGGAGAGCAGCAGATCCAGCTGCTCGTCGCTTAAATCCAGGCCCAGCTTGCGCAGATCCGCCCCGAACCCGCGCCGGACCCGGGACAGCTCCTCTCGGTAACGCTCGACGTCCGCCTCACGCTCCTCGATCTCTTGGTCGAAGTCTTTAACCGTGCGCATGATCATGGAGCTCTCGGGGGCGGAGACGCGGCGCCGGCGGGCGTCGGCGATGTCCTCGCGCGCCTGCTCGGTTTCGTCCTGCAAGACGCGGATACGCTCCCGGTAGTGCTGGACGTCGGACGTCGACAGGACTCCGACCGCCTCGTCCAGCAGGGCGTCGATCGCCTCCTGGTTGGACTCCTGGTCTTCACCAAACCAGGCGCTCTCGGGGAGCTCGCCCTGTCGCTCCTGCAGGACCAGGGTCTCGTCGAGCTTGGGCAGTACTTGGTCCCAGACCAAGTCGAAGTGGTCACGAGCCTGTGGCTCGATCAGCTCTCGAGTGCCCTCCCAGGCGCCGCCGGCGGCGCTGCGGGTGTCGTCCCAGAGCTTTCCAGCCGAGCCTCGCGTATCCTCCCAGGCGCCTTCTGCTGCCTCGCGGGATTGCCGCAGCCATTCGGATGCGGTATCCCCGGCGCGCTTCCAGGTGTCCGGATACCCCCCTTGTGCAGGGGGCTGTTCCGGATCGGCGGCATGGACGGGCAATACCAGGAGCAAGGTCAGGAGCAGGGCGGTCGTTGCTAAGGATTTCATGGTTATGCTGCGGACATCTGCGTTATAAATCGAGCTTGGTCTTTGGTATGCACCACCCCAAGAGGTTCCGTCGGTTTGCCGGAAAAGCTCGAGCTGTTGCTCCTGATCATTGCCGCGAATGGGACGCCTATCCTGCTGGACGACCTGTTCGGCCGGCGCTGGGCCTGGCCTCTGGATGCAGGCCTCCGATTCGTCGACGGGCGGCGCCTGGTGGGGGACTCGGATACAGTGCGTGGGCTGATCGGCGCGCTCCTGGTGACGACCACGGCCGCGATGCTCCTGGGGCTTCCTGCGCAGACGGGGATGCTGGTCGGCTTTTTTGCCATGGTCGGGGACGTCTTGTCCAGCTTCATCAAGCGGCGCATGGCGTTGGATTCCGGAGACAAGGCGATCGGGCTGGACCAGGTCCCCGAGTCCTTGTTGCCGTTGCTGGCGGTTAAGGGCCGTCATGGGCTCAGCTGGTGGGATGTCGCCTTGCTCGTCCTGACCTTCACGTTGTTCAGTTTGGTAGTGTCTCGGATTCTTTATCGGCTCAAGCTGCGTAAGCGGCCCCACTGAATAAGCAAAGCGCCTTATCCGGCCTGCGAAACAACGGCTTGTTGACCTGAGGCGGAGCCTCGGTGGGGTCGCCTGCCTGAGAGCAACCGGTGCACCGTGATCTCCGGTGGGCAGTTGTAACGCACCGGCACTACGCAGGAGCCGGCGCCGGTGGAGGTGTAGCCCTGCAGCTCCTTCCAACGCCAGGCGCCCTTGCCCAAGGTGCGGGGGCACTTGACGTTATAGGTCAGGGGGATGCCGCCCGGCAGGCATACCTGGCCGCCGTGGGTGTGGCCGCAGAGCATCAGGTCGAAACCCGCGTAGGCCGCGTGACGATAGACTTCCGGGGAGTGGGCGAGGAGGATGGATGTTGCGTCGGTGGGGATCCCGTCCGCCGCCTTTTCCAGGTTGTCCGCCCCGTAGTAGTGGGGATCATCGATGCCGGCCAGATGGATGACCGCGCCCTGGTGCTCGATGGCCACGGATTCGTTGAGCAGGATTCGCATGTCCAGCGCCTCCAGGCCCGGAACCATCTCGATGAAGTCGTGGTTGCCCAGGATCCCGTAAACGGGACGGTCGATGTGCATGCGAAGGCCCGCCATGGCGCCTATCACCGGGTCGATCTCGCCGTAGGTCCGGGCGCGGAAGTCACCGGTGATGACGCACAGGTCGTACTCCGCCGCCCGCACGCGCTCGGCCAGGGCGTGGCTGACCTCCTGCTCCATGTCCAGGTGGATGTCGCTGAGCTGCAGTACTTGGAAGCCGTCGAAGGCCTCGGGCAGACCGGGGATGACTACCTCGTTGCCTCGGATGCGGATGGCGAGCGCGTTTCGCTGGCCGCGCCCATACAGCCCAACTACCTGCAGCGACAGGCGCATCAGGGCGTGCACCGAGTACCAGTTCTCGATGTGGAAGAAGTTACGTCCCCGGCCGAAGATCTGGGTTACGTGCTCGCGCTGGATTCCCTGGCGCTGGTTTAGGTGCAGGCGCCCCACACGCTGCGCAAGCCGCGCCTTGGCGTCGGTGGACAGCTCGGGGTAGGGATGGTGCTCGGACATGAGGTTGGTGCTCGGGACGGTACTAAAGGAGGCTACGTGGCTTACGGCTGTTCTACGGCGGAATTGCGGATGCCGGTCGGATTTTCCACCAGATCTCGTTAAATAGGTCCATTATTCGCCTCAATCGGGCAAAAAATCCGCCTCGGCCCCGCGCTCCCTTGCGTCGAGCGCGAAAGCCAGACAGGCTCCCGGGCCAGTCTAATGCGAAGCGGATGGATTGGCATCACTGTCGATCTGCTTGTCATCGCAGCTTCGCTCTGATAACTTTCGCCCCTGAGCCCCGGCATGCGCGGGGCTTTGTCTATGGTGGGCCCCGCCGGTCCCCTCGCAACGCGAAACCGTGAACCCGGTCAGGCCCGGAAGGGAGCAGCCGCAGCGGTGGCAGCGTGTGCCGGGGTGCGGCTGGCGGGACCCGCCACCCACTTCGCCGATCCAACGCCTGCGCGGTTTCCTATTGCGACAAGAGCGTGAAAGGTCGAAGGGTTTGCCGAATCGGCCTCGCTTGGATGCATGCCAACAGACCCCGGCATCGGTTAAACTCGGATGATCGATAACGACTCGCTCCGAGCACACCTCGAAACCCGAATGTCTTACCAGGTGCTGGCACGCAAATGGCGCCCCGGGTCCTTCCAGGACATGGTTGGGCAGGCCCATGTGGTCAGGGCCCTGAGCAACGCCCTGGATCGGGGGCAGCTCCATCACGCCTTTTTGTTCACAGGGACCCGCGGTGTGGGCAAGACCACCTTGGCGCGCATCCTGTCCAAGGCGTTGAATTGCGAGGAGGGTGTGACCTCCAAGCCCTGCGGCCGGTGCAGTTCCTGCCGGGAGATCGACGAGGGCCGATTCGTTGACCTGTTGGAGGTGGATGCGGCGTCCCGGACTAAGGTCGACCAGACCCGCGAGCTGCTGGACAACGTCCCCTTCGCGCCGGTCAAGGGCCGCTTCAAGGTGTACCTCATCGATGAGGTTCATATGTTCTCCGCTCACAGCTTCAACGCCTTGCTGAAAACGCTTGAGGAGCCTCCGCCCCACGTCAAGTTTCTGCTCGCCACCACCGATCCCCAGAAGGTGCCGGTGACGGTGCTCTCGCGTTGCCTGCAGTTCAACCTCAAGCGTTTGGTGCCCGAAGAGATCCGCGATCAGCTTGCACACATTCTGCGGGCGGAAGGCATAGAGTTCGAGCCCCGTGCCCTGGCCCTGCTGGCGCGGGCGGCGGACGGAAGCATGCGTGACGCCCTGAGCCTGCTAGATCAGGCCATCGCCTACGGCAGCGGTCGCGTGGGTGCGGATGAGGCGCAGACCATGCTCGGCACGGTGGACCGAGATCTGTGCCTGAATCTGCTGCGAGCCCTGGCCCGGCTCGATGGTCCGGGGCTCTTGGACGAAGTGGCCCGGATCGCCGAGCTTACGCCGGACTTCGCCGCCGTTCTGCAGGAGCTCATCGGACTTTTGCACCGCATCGCGCTGCACCAGCAGGTGCCCGAGACCCTGAGCGAGGATGATCCCGACCGGGAACAAATCCAGGATCTGGCCCGGCAACTGGTCTCGGAGGACGTGCAGCTCTTCTACCAGATAGCCTTGATGGGGCAGCAGGATCTGTCTCTAGCCCCGGACCCGCGGGCCGGAATCGAGATGGTCCTGTTGCGCATGCTCGCTTACCGGCCCGACACAGGGGAAGATTCGCCGACCGGGCCGAAGCCAGCCGAGAAACGGCCGATGCCGTCCGAGGCAACGCCTGTAGATCCTGGGAACCGCCGCCAACCGGGTCCTGCTTCTTCTCAAAGCCCCGCAGTTGGCGCGCTGGCGGCGGCGCGGCGGTTGACCGTTGCCACGGCCTCGGCCTCGGCACAGCCTTTGCCGGCTCGTGCCCCTCAACAGAGGTCTGCGGAGCCCCCGGAGATTCACCGGATTGCCGAGCCCAAGCCGGAGGCCGCTTTGCCGTTTACTGCGGCGGACAGGCTGGTTGACGCTGCGGCCACGTCTCCGGCTCGTACGGAGCCCCAAGAGATTCAAGGCGCCTCTGGTCTGCAGGTCCCGGATGACTGGCACCGTCTCGTCGCGGACCTGGGGCTTGGAGGGATGGCGAGCCAGTTGGCGCGCAATTGCGAGCTCGCCGGTTGGGATGGTCAGAAGCTGCGTCTGACGTTGGACCCGGAGTGCGCCAACCTCCGGGTACCTGCCATTGAGGAGCGGCTGCGGTCCGCCCTGGCGGAGGCCCTGGGCGTCTCGCTCAAGCTTGACATCCAAGTCTGCAACCCAGAGTGCGAGACCCCTGCACGGCGCCACGCCCGCCACCAGGCGGAGCGCCAGGCCCGTGCCGAATCCCTGATGGAGGAGGACCACGTGGTGCAGTCACTCCAGGACAAGCTCGACGCCTGTTGGGTGCCGGGCAGCATCGCGCCGACGGATTAATGCGGCTGGCAACCCCGAGTCTGAGGCCGCGAGTGTTTCGCACGCGATAAAAGTATTCTCCTTCGCCGCTCGGCGTTGGCAACCCGTTGCACGAGGTACGACAAAGTGAAAGGTGGACTAGGCAATATCCTCAAGCAGGCCCAGAAGATGCAGGAGGAGCTGCAGAAGACCCAGGAGAAGCTGGCGCAGGAAGAGGTCACCGGGGAATCCGGCGGCGGTATGGTAAAGGTGACCATGAACGGCAGGCACGAAGTCAAGCGCATCGAGATCGATCCCTCTCTGATGGAGGACGACAAGGAGATGCTGGAGGATCTGGTTGCGGCGGCGGTCAATGCGGCGGTCCAGCGGGTGGGTGAGAAGATGCAGGAGAATATGGCGGGTCTGACCTCCGGGCTGCAGTTGCCACCCGGGATGAAGATGCCCTTCTGAACCATGGCCGAGCGCTCCCTACTCAACCAGCTTGTGGACGCCTTGCGTTGTCTCCCAGGCGTCGGCCCGAAATCGGCGCAGCGGATGGCCTTTTACCTCTTGGAGCGGGACCGGGAAGGAGGGCGTCATCTCGCGCAGGTCATGGATGCGGCGATGGAGCGGATTACCCGTTGCAGGCGCTGCCGCACCCTGAGCGAGCGCGAGCTGTGCGGCCTGTGCGCCAATCCCAACCGGGACGCGGCCTTGCTGTGTGTGATCGAGCACCCGTCGGAGATCGTCGCCATCGAACAGGCAACGGACTTTCGCGGGCTCTATTTCGTCCTCAGCGGCAGGCTCTCGCCCCTGGACGGCATCGGCCCGGATGAGCTGGGGCTGGATCTGCTTGAAGAGCGCCTTAAGGAGGGAGACGTCGAGGAGCTGATTCTGGCCATCAGCCCTACCGTGGAGGGCAGTGCCACTTCCCACTATGTCGCGGACATCGCCTCGAGGCACGGCATCCGTACGACGCGCATCGCCCATGGGGTTCCCCTGGGGGGCGAGTTGGAGTACGTCGATGGCGGCACTCTGGCGCATGCCTTCGCCGGGCGGCAGGGTTTGGAGCCCTAGGTTATGTGGTTTGCTCGTTCCCATGGGCCCCATGGGTACCTTGATGGCACCGCGCTGCGGCGCAGGACGCGGCGCGTCGCGAATCGAGCTCCCGCGCGGCGCTTGGGAACCAGGACTGATGAGGTTAAGAATGTCAGACACTCTTTTCGGCAAAATCGCCGCCGGTGAGATCCAGGCGGACATCGTATACGAGGACGAGGATGTAGTAGCCTTTCGGGACATCGGGCCCCAGGCCCCGACCCATGTGCTGGTGATCCCGAGAAAACCGATACCCACTATCAACGACTTGGAGGCGGGTGATGCGGAGCTGGTCGGGAAGCTGTTTCTCGCTGCCAAGAAGATCGCCGAACAGGAAGGAATCGCCGAGGCCGGCTACCGCGCCGTGATCAACTGCAACGCGGCGGCCGGCCAGACCGTGTACCACCTGCATCTGCACCTCCTCGGCGGACGTCCTATGCAGTGGCCCCCAGGCTGAGATTCGAAACGAGCGCTTTGCCTGACTGCGTTCAGGGGTTAGCATTGGCGGCATTCTGATGGCCCCGTGCGCAAGGAACAGGGGCCGGGTACTCGACTCGGAGCACCGGGATCTCCCGAAACGAGAGCAATGGCGGTTAAACCAGAATCAGCGGGGGAAATCCCGCCCTCGGCGTTCGAGCTAAAGGCCGCGGCCTTCACCCTGCCGATCATCCGCCTGCTCGGTGCGGACATGGATGCGGTTGCGGAGCAGTTGGGTACCAAGGTGGACCAGGCACCGGACTTCTTCCGTAATACCCCCGTGGTGGTCGACCTCTCGGAGCTGTCGTCCGAAACCGGTGATGTGCAGTTTCCCCTTTTGGTGGGGCTCCTGCGCGGTTACGGCATGATCCCGGTGGGCGTTCGGGGAGGGGATGCGGATCAAAACGAGGCGGCCGAGGCCATGGAGCTGGCTATCCTGGGAGACGCCTTCGTGCGCAAACCCCGCGCGGCCGCCAAGCCTGCACCCAAGCCGGTCCCCAAGCCGCCGAAAGCTGTTTCCGAGCAGGCGCAGCCGGAGGCGGCCAAGCCCGTGTCCGACGCCGCCTTCAAGGTGGTGGCGCGTCCGGTACGCTCGGGGCAGCGCGTCTACGCTGCCGGCGGGGACTTGTCGATCGTAGCGCCGGTGAGCTCGGGTGCCGAGCTCATGGCAGACGGCAACATCCACGTCTACGGCCCCCTGCGCGGGCGGGCGATGGCCGGCATGAAGGGTGACGCCAACGCCAGGATCTTCTGCCAGGACCTGCAGGCCGAGCTGGTCTCCGTAGCCGGTCATTACCGGGTAAGCGAGAATATTCCGGCAGGACTCAAGGGGGTTCCGGTGCAGATCTTTCTGGATCATGAAATCCTGCGAATAGAAAAACTCTAGACGGATTTACGCGCCTGAAGGAGGGCGAAACCTTGGCGAGAATTATCGTTATCACGTCCGGCAAGGGCGGCGTCGGCAAGACCACTACCAGCGCTGCACTAGCCATGGGGCTGGCTCAGAAGGGCAATCGTACCGCCGTGGTCGATTTCGACGTCGGCTTGCGCAACCTGGATCTGATCATGGGCTGCGAGCGCCGCGTGGTCTACGACTTCGTCAACGTGATCAACGACGAGGCGAGCCTCAACCAGGCACTGATCCGTGACAAGCGTTGCGACAGTCTGTTCGTCCTCCCGGCTTCTCAGACCCGAGACAAGGAGGCGCTGAGCAAGGAGGGCGTGGGCAAGGTGTTGGACGAGCTCGCTCAGACCTTCGACTACATCGTCTGCGATTCTCCCGCCGGCATCGAGCACGGGGCGACCATGGCCATGTACTACGCGGACGACGCGGTGGTGGTCACCAACCCGGAGGTCTCGTCGGTACGCGACTCGGACCGCATGCTGGGTATACTCTCGAGCAAGTCCCGCCGCGCCGAGACCAACGCCGAGCCCATCCACGAATACCTGCTGTTGACGCGCTACTCGCCTGAGCGGGTCGCCAGCGGCGAGATGCTGGGGGTGGAGGACGTGCAGGAGATCCTTTCCCTGGACCTGCTCGGCGTCGTCCCCGAGTCCAAGGCGGTACTCAACGCCTCCAACGCGGGTGTGCCGGTGATCCTGGACAAGGACAGTGATGCGGGCCAAGCGTACGGGGACATGGTGTCCCGTTACTTGGGCGAGCAGCTGCCACACCGTTTCCTTGATGTGCAGAAGAGGGGATTTTTCAGCCGGCTTTTCAGGGGGTGAGTCATGGGACTGCTGGACCTATTTCGATCGTCTCGCCCGAAGGGCTCCGCATCGCTTGCCAAGGAGCGGCTGCAGATCCTGGTCGCCCATGACCGCACGGAGCGCAATCGCCCGTCGTACCTCCCGAAGCTGCAGCGAGAGATCCTGCAAGTCATCCGCAAGTACGTGGAGGTGGACATGAACGCCGTGTCCGTCAACTATGAGCAAGAGGACAGCAGGGAAATCTTGGAGCTCAACATTGTGCTACCGGATGCGGCGCAGCGATAATGCGCCGGCCGGGCCGGGCATCGGTCTGTGCCAAAGAATATATTTCACCCGGTAGGGGCCATATGTCTCGTCTATTCGTTCTGATATTTGTTTTCTGTACCCTTTTGCCGGTTGCGGCGTCCGCCACCCAGGCATCCGGGGAGCCCTCGGAGGGAGCCAGGGGAATGCCCGGAGCCGAGGGGACCTTCGACTTTAAACCCGAAGACTGGATCGAAGGGGAAACCACCTGGTGGAAGGATTCCGACGGAATCGATCCGGATGCCGCGGGGTGTCACATAGGGACAGACAGCGAAGGCAAACCCAACGGCCGGATGTTCGGGGAGGCATGCTTGCCCGACGGACTGCTGGTGGAATCCAACCCGGGCGCTGGCGAGCTCCACAGCCACAAGAACGATGTCGGGCATCCCGACAAGTTCGACTGCAACGATTGGTGTATTGGCAAAGGGGCATCGAAGGGAGAGTGCAAGGAAGCCGCCGCTCCCCCTTGTGCCCAATCGGCCATGTGCGCCTGCAACTGAGCCGGCTCGATCGGCGGTGGAAACACCGTCGATCAGCGCTCCCCAACAAGCTTGTGCTGCGTCCCCGTCTTCCAATTCCTCTGCGACTGACTCCCAGTCAACTCCGCTAAAATGGCCCGCCTGGATTTCGTCGGCAGTCATGCCCGTGGCAATGCCCGCCCCGAAAGCGACGTCGACTTAGCGGATCTATTCGAGAAAGGGTCTTATGCTGCGCCTCACGGACAAAACCAAGAAACCTGAACAAGCTGCTGCCACCGTTACCTTGACCCTGGACCAACGCGTAAAGAGCCGTCTGCGGGTGTTTCTGAACGACGGCCGCGAGGCCGGGATCTTCTTGGGACGCGGGGAAAGCCTTAAAAACGGCGACTGCCTCGTGGGCGAAGACGGTATCGTCGTGCAGGTCGAGGCGGCACTGGAGAGGGTTTCAAAAGTCGAGAGCCGAGACCCCCATCTGCTTGCCCGTGCCTGCTATCATCTGGGCAACCGCCACGTGGCGCTTCAGATCGAGTCCGGACGGCTGTGCTATCTGCACGATCACGTGCTCGACGACATGGTGCGGGGGCTGGGTTTGAACGTAAGCCTTGACGACGCCCCCTTCGAGCCGGAGCCGGGGGCGTACGGCGGCTCCTCCCATGGACAAGGCCATCACCAGCACTGAATTCTCCTTGCCGATGTTGCGGTTGATGCACCTGGTGAGTCCGTCCCTGCCGGTCGGAGCCTTCACCTATTCGCAGGGCATCGAGTGGGCGGTGGAGGCGGGGTGGATACGCACCGCCGATGACCTGGAGGCTTGGCTTCGGGACCAGCTGTGCAACTCGGTGTCGGTTCTGGATCTGCCCCTGCTGGCGCGCATGCACCGTGCCGCAAGCGCCCGCCATCAGGAGTCCATGGTCCGCTGGATCGATTGGTTGCTCGCCGGTCGGGAGACCTCCGAGCTGCGGGCCGAGGAGGCCAACCGGGGGCGCGCGCTTGCGGACCTGTTGACCGCCTGGGATCTGCCCGATGCGCCGGACTGGAAGCCGGTCCTCGCACGCAGTCAGGCGGCAGGTTTCGCATTCGCCGCCGTCGCCTGGGATATCCCGCCGCGGGATGCAGCCCTGGGGTACGGCTGGGGCTGGCTGGAGAATCTCGTCCTGGCGGCCGTGAAGATCATCCCCTTGGGCCAGACTCAAGGGCAGCAGCTGCTCCAGCGGCTGATCGAGGGACTTCCCGTGGCCGTAGATGGAGCCCTGGAGCTGGCCGACGACGAGATCGGCGCATCCAGTCCAGCCCTGTCGATCGTCAGCAGCGCCCACGAGACCCAGTACACGCGCCTTTTTCGTTCTTGACGCGATTCGTAGTTTTTTTGGAAAAAAGAGATGACCAACTCAACCCTCCGCGTAGGCGTCGGCGGTCCCGTCGGCTCCGGTAAGACAGCCCTGTTGGACGCCCTGTGCAAGCGCCTGCGCGACGACTACCAGATCGCCGTGGTCACCAACGACATCTACACCAAGGAGGACGCCCGGTTTCTGATCCGCAGTCAGGCTCTGGATGAGGCGCGCATCGTCGGGGTGGAGACCGGAGGCTGCCCCCATACCGCGATCCGTGAGGATGCCTCCATGAACCTGGCGGCGGTGGAGGATCTGCAGGTGCGTTTCCCGGACCTGGACCTGATCTTCATCGAGAGCGGTGGCGATAACCTCTCGGCCACCTTCAGCCCGGAGCTCGCAGACTTGGCCATCTACGTCATCGATGTGGCCGAGGGCGAGAAGATTCCGCGCAAGGGCGGGCCGGGTATCACCCGCTCCGACCTGCTGGTGATCAACAAGATCGATCTGGCGCCCTACGTGGGGGCCTCGCTGGAGGTCATGGAGCGGGATTCGAAGCGTATGCGTGGCGACCGGCCCTTCGTCTTCACCAACCTGCGCGTGGGGCAGGGACTCGATGAGGTTGTGGACTTCATCGTGCGGGAGGGGATGCTTTCCGGTGCTTCGCGCTCCTTCGACGCTGAGTGACTCATCCATCGATAGCGAAACACTACAAACCACTCCCAAAACGAGCGCATGCCGACGAGATCGACTTCTTGCTAGCGGTCTACCCTCCCGCGTGGATCGAGGTCACCGCTCCCAGCGTTCCGCCGCTTGGTCGTCTTTCGCCCGGGCATCGACCCAGCGCCCGCCGTTTTCGGTGATCTCCTTCTTCCAGAAGGGCGCTCTGGTCTTCAAGTAGTCGATCAGGAATTCACAGGTGCGGAAGGCCGCGCCGCGGTGGGAGCTGGTCACCGCCACGAGCACGATAGGGTCCTGGGGGCTGAGCTCGCCCACCCGGTGCAGTATCCGAATCCCTTGTACCTCCCAGCGTGCGGTGGCTTCCTCGGCGATGGCTATGAGTGCCTTTTCGGTCATCCCGGGGTAGTGCTCCAGGGTCATGCGGCTCACCCGGTCCCCTTCGTTCATTTCCCGCATCAGGCCGACGAAGGTCACCAGGGCGCCTGTCTCAGGTCGGCCGCGCCACAGGCTCTCCTGCTCCGCGGCGATGTTGAAGGGCTCTGTTTGGATGCGAATGTCGATCATGGGTTTGGGATTGCACCTGTTAGCAGGGATGTTTCGAGCGAGTCCGCGCAGCAGTACGCGAACCGTTTCTCTGATGATCATGGAAACTGTATTTGGCCGCAAATGACCGCAAATGGAGGAGACGGTTAAAGAATGACGAAGCTCACCCGCGGCGTGAATGCATAGCAGCCCAAGCTCATTGATTTTACTCTGCGTTCTCCCTGTCCCCGGGGTCCAATTGCGCCATCGAGATGCGAACATTGGTCGGAATACTTCGGTTTGGCGACATTTCGGCGCGAGCCTGTCTAAGCTTAGACACAGGAATCGGGAGATGAGATCATGAAGTTCGGTTGGACGGCTTGGTTGCTTGCGGGGCTTGTCTTTTTGACCGCTGCTTTCGGCGCGGATTCCGCAAGTGCGCAGGGCGCCGAGGCCGAGGCCGTGGTGATCCAGGTGGAGGGTGCCATCGGGCCTGCAACCAGCGCTTACGTGGGGGAGGCGATTGCGGATGCCCAAGAGCGGGGCGCGCAACTTCTGGTGCTGCGCATGGACACCCCCGGCGGGCTCGATACCTCCATGCGCTCCATTGTAAAGGCCATCAACGCATCCAGGGTCCCGGTGGTGGGCTTCGTGGCGCCGAGCGGTGCCAGGGCGGCGAGCGCCGGCACCTATATACTCTACGCCTGTCACGTCTCGGCCATGGCCCCCGGGACCAATTTGGGTGCGGCCACTCCGGTGCAAATCGGCGGTCTGTCCGGGGGCGGAACGCCACAGAAGAGCGACCCTGCCGAGACCTCTGAGGACGAGGAGACCGAGAGAGACAGGCCGACAAAGACCGGCGACGCTGCGAAGGACAAGCTGGTCAACGACGCGGTCGCTTATATCCGCAGCCTCGCTCAGCTGCGCGGCCGGAACGCGGATTGGGCCGAGAAGGCGGTGCGCGACGCGGCGAGTCTTCCGGCGCAGGAGGCGGTCGAGCACGGGGTTGTCGATCTGCTGGCCCGGGACCTGACCGACCTGCTCGCCAAGCTCGACGGCCGGGTCGTGAAGACGAACGCGGGCGAGGTGACGCTGGCCACCGCCGGCATAGTCCAGGTGGAGCTGGAGCCCGATTGGCACAGTCGGCTGCTCTCCATCATCAGCAACCCCAACATCGCCTATGTCCTGATGCTGGTGGGTATCTACGGGCTCATTTATGAGTTCTCCAATCCCGGCGCGGTGGTGCCCGGGACCGTGGGTGCCGTAAGCCTGGTTCTGGCCCTCTACGCCTTCCAGTTGCTGCCCGTCAACTATGCCGGTATGGCCCTCATGCTGTTGGGGCTGGCGCTGATGGTGGCCGAGGCCTTCGCCCCGAGCTTCGGGGCCCTGGGGATCGGCGGCGTGGCCGCCTTCGTGGTCGGGTCGCTCATTCTCATCGACACCGAGGCTCCCGGCTTTGGCTTGTCGATTCCCCTGATCGTCACCTTCGCCCTGACCAGTGCCTTGCTGCTGGTGTTCATGATCGGCATGGCCATCCGGTCCCGACGCCGTCCGGTGGTGAGCGGAGCGGAAGAGCTGTTGACCGCTACCGGGCACGCGGTCGCGGATTTTCAGGGCGAAGGCCGCGTGCGTCTGCACGGAGAGATCTGGGCCGCACGCAGCCAGGTCCCGGTGGCCGCGGAACAAGCCGTGAACGTCATCGGCCGCGATGGCCTGACCCTGATGGTCGAGCCCGAAACCCAATAGAAGGAAACCTGATCATGCCTTTCGAAGTCTATGCAGCCATCATCATCTTCGTCTTCGTTATCCTGTTCTCGACGCTCAAGATCCTGCGCGAGTACGAGCGCGGTGTCATCTTTCTGCTCGGGCGCTTCCAGCGGGTGAAGGGGCCGGGGCTCATCATAGTGATTCCGATCGTCCAGCAGATCGTGAAGGTCGACCTGCGAGTCATTGTCATGGACGTACCGAGTCAGGACGTGATCTCCCGGGATAACGTCTCGGTGAAGGTCAACGCAGTGGTCTACTTCCGTGTGATCGACCCGGAGAAGGCCATCATCCAGGTGGAGGACTACCTGGCCGCCACCAGCCAACTCGCCCAGACCACCCTGCGCTCGGTGCTCGGCCAGCACGAGCTGGACGAGATGCTGGCAGAGAGGGATAAGCTCAACGACGACGTTCGCAAGATATTGGATCAGCAGACGGACGCCTGGGGCATCAAGGTGGCGAACGTGGAGATCAAACACGTGGACCTGGACGAGAGCATGATCAGGGCCATCGCCCGCCAGGCCGAGGCGGAGCGCTCGCGGCGGGCCAAGGTCATCCACGCCGAGGGCGAGATGCAGGCGGCCGAGAAGCTTAGGGAGGCGGCCGAGATTCTGGCCAGAGAGCCCCAGGCGATCCAGCTGCGTTACATGGAGACCTTGACCGCCGTGGCGGGGGACAAGTCTTCCACCATTGTCTTTCCGCTGCCGATGGACCTGGTGGCACCCCTTCTCAAGCTGAAGCCGCGTTCGGGCGCAGGGGACGCGTGATCCCATCATCTTTTCGCTCGATGGCGTTAGGGCAGGGTTGAACCGTGGACGGGGGCTTACCGACGGTCCTTTCCCTCGGTGCCCTGCTGATCGGGCTGGTCTTCGGCGTCGTCGCTCAGCGCTCCAGCTTCTGCACGGTCGCCGCCCTGAACAATTGGGTGCTGTTGCGGGATTACCGCCAGGTCCATGCCTATGCGGCGGCCCTGGGAATCGCATTGCTCGGGACCGGCCTGCTCGAATGGGGCGAATGGGTCGCCATAAGCGAATCCAGCTACCGGGGTGCGCGGCTGGATTGGGTGGGCTTGCTCCTCGGCGGCCTCGTATTCGGCTTCGGCTCCTTGTTGGCGGGGGGTTGCGCCACACGAACCCTGATCCGAACGGCAGAGGGAAACCTCGGCGCCCTGATGACCTTGCTCGTTCTCGCAATCCTTGCGATGACCACCTTGTTCGGCTTGTTGGAGCCGGTACGCGGTTGGATCATGGAGGCGAGCGCCCTGCACCTGCCAGATGGCCGATCTGCGCTCGCCGGCTGGCTGTCCGTCCCGCCCGCCCTGTTGGCCATCGGTGGAGCCATGCTCTGCGGGCTGGTGGTTCTTCGCGTCGGCGACTGGCGCGGTCACCGGGGCATGGTGGCCGCCGGTGCGATGATCGGTATGACGATTACCGCCGGGTGGTGGTTGACCGGCCATCTTGCCGACGACGGATTCGGTTCGGAACCGTCCGTCTCCGTCTCGGTAGTCGGCCCCCTGGCGCGGGGCGCCACCTACGTTACGCTGGGACGACTGACCGGCTCCCTGTTCGGCCTGTTTCTCATCGCCGGGATCTTTGTCGGGGCCTTGCTCAGCGCACTGATCTCGCGAAGCTTCCGTTGGATAAGGCCTGACGGGTCGCGGTTCGGCGCTTATCTCGCAGGGGGATGTCTCATGGGTGTGGGGGCCATCATGGCCGGCGGATGCAATGTGGGTCAGGGATTGACGGGGCTCGCAACCCTGTCCCTGCAGTCCATCGTGGCGACGATGGCGATCGTTCTTGGAATGCGCATCGGGTTGTGGTGGCTTCAGCGGGAGTAGTTGGGGTTTGTTTGTGACGCGGCGGATAATCTAGATCCCATGCACGAGTCCAGACCGCAGATTCCACAGGCGAGAGTTGAGTACACCGTGAGGAAAATATGAGTGAACCGTCGAAAGACACCGGAATAATAACCGCGCTCCTACATAGGTTGGAGACACAGCGCCTTCCGCGGGCGCTGGACATCAAGGCGAAGGTGGATCGGGGGGAGAAGCTTGCCGATTACGACATCGACTATCTAGAAGAGGTCTTTGCGGATGCCAGCATGGCCGGCACGATCGTCGACAAGCATCCGGAGCTCGAGTCCCTTGCTGCGCGAATGGTTCATCTCTACAAGGAGATAACCGCCAAGGCCCTGGAGAACGAGCAGGGTTCTTAGGATTCAGTTCGGGCTGCGTTGCTCCTTCTCTGGGTGCTGCTGCTCAAAGACAGACAAAGCCAAACGAGGATTGCTCGCCAAATCAGGGTATTGGAAGAAACCCACCTTTTTTGACGCAGAGCTTGAACCAGTTTCGGGGAATCCCGTCTAAAGTTATTGGTATGCGCGGTCTAATTCTCACAACAAGCGCAGTCGCAGCGGAGGAGGAGTATTCAGTAATATGCACCAGTCTGGTGCAATCTTATCGAGGGCGAGCACGCCGGTAAGCCCAGACCTTGCGGTATTTGCGCCCTTTCCGCTTTCTCAGGGCAGCCGCCCGGGGTGGCGCGGACTTTGCACCAACAAGACAAACAGGCGCCCTGTCTCCTTCTTTTCCTTAGAATGAATTGTCCCGCGACGTGTTGCCCGGTCGGCCGGCGGGATACCCGGAATCAAACTTCCAGTAAGCCGAAATTCCAGTGAGGTGCAGTATGTCGATCTTCGAGCGGTACCAGGCAAGATACGAGTCCGCCCGCCAAGAGGACATGAGCCTGGACGAGTATCTGAATCTGTGCAAGTCCGATCCCGTCGCTTATGCGGGTCCTGCCGAGCGCCTGCTGCAGGCCATTGGAGAGCCCGAGCTGGTCGATACCCGCAACCATCCGCGTTTGAGCCGCATCTTCCAAAACAAAGTCCTGCGGCGTTATCCCGCCTTCTCCGAGTTCTACGGCATGGAGGAGTCCATCGAGCACCTGGTGTCCTATCTCAAACACGCGGCCCAGGGATTGGAGGAGAAGAAGCAGATCCTTTACCTGCTTGGTCCCGTCGGTGGCGGTAAGTCGTCCCTAGCCGAGAAGCTCAAGGAGCTCATGGAAGTAGTGCCCTTCTACGCGATCGAGGGGTCCCCCGTATTCGAGTCGCCCCTGGGGCTGTTCTCGGCGGACGAAGACGGACCAATTCTGGAAGAGGATTACGGGATCCCGCGCCGTTATCTCAACACCATTATGTCCCCATGGGCGGTCAAGCGCCTGCAGGAGTACAACGGCGACATCACCAAGTTCCGGGTGGTCAAGCTTCATCCGTCCATCCTGGAGCAGGTGGCGGTGGCAAAGACCGAGCCAGGCGATGAAAATAACCAGGACATCTCGTCCCTGGTGGGCAAGGTAGACATCCGCCAGCTGGAACGTTTCGCCCAGCACGATGCGGACGCCTACAGCTACTCGGGCGCACTGTGCCGCTCCAACCAGGGACTGATGGAGTTCGTTGAGATGTTCAAGGCACCCATCAAGGTGCTGCATCCCTTGCTCACGGCCACCCAGGAAGGCAATTACAACGGTACCGAGGGGCTCTCGGCCCTGCCCTTCCAGGGCATCATCCTGGCCCACTCCAACGAGTCCGAGTGGCAGACCTTCCGCAACAACAAGAACAACGAGGCATTCCTCGACCGCGTCTTCATCGTCAAAGTGCCCTATTGTCTGCGGGTGTCCGAGGAGGTGCAGATTTACGAGAAGCTGTTGCACAACAGCTCCCTTTTCGACGCCCCCTGCGCGCCGGGGACCCTGGATATGATGGCCCAGTTTTCGGCCCTTACCCGCCTCAAGGAGCCGGAGAACTCCAGCATCTTCTCCAAGATGCGGGTGTACGACGGCGAGAACCTCAAGGACACGGACCCCAAGGCCAAGTCCATGCAGGAGTATCGGGACTATGCTGGGGTGGATGAGGGAATGTCGGGTATCTCGACCCGCTTCGCCTTCAAGATCCTGTCACAGGTGTTCAACTTCGACCACACAGAGGTGGCCGCGAATCCGGTGCACCTGCTCTACGTGCTGGAGAAGCAGATCGCCCGTGAGCAGCTGCCGCCGGAAATCCAGGCGCGTTACCTCAGCTTCCTGAAACAGTACCTGTCGCCGCGCTATGCCGAGTTCATCGGCAAGGAACTGCAGACGGCCTACCTGGAATCCTATGCGGAGTACGGGCAGAACATCTTCGACCGCTACGTGACCTATGCCGACTACTGGATACAGGACCAGGAGTACCGGGATCCGGACACCGGCGAGATGATGGAGCGCACCTCCCTGAACGGGGAGCTTGAGAAGATCGAAAAGCCCGCGGGCATCTCCAATCCCAAGGATTTCCGAAACGAAATCGTGAATTTCGTCCTGCGGGCACGGGCCAACAACGCCGGGGCCAACCCCAAGTGGACCAGCTACGAGAAACTGCGCGTCGTGATCGAGAAGAAGATGTTCTCCAATACCGAGGACCTGCTCCCGGTTATCTCCTTCAACACCAAAGCCTCGGCGGACGAGCAGAAGAAGCACGACCAGTTCGTGGACCGCATGGTGGACAAGGGCTATACGGCCAAGCAGGTGCGGCTGTTGTCCGAGTGGTATCTGCGGGTACGCAAGTCGCAGTAGGAGGCGGCGAAGGGAATAGGGGCGAGGGCCAAGGACAGACGTTCCTGGGCCTACCCCTGTCCCGAAGCCCGGTTCCCTCGGCCCTAAGCCCTATTCCTAGGCCCTAATTCTATGTCCCACATCATCGATCGACGGCTGAACGGTAGAAACAAGAGTACGGTCAACCGCAGCCGGTTCATCCGCCGCTACAAGACGCAGCTCAAGCGCTCGGTGGCCGATGCGGTCAACAAGCGCAGCATCACCGACATGGACAGCGGAGAAAAGGTGGGTATTCCCTCCAAGGACATCTCCGAGCCCGTATTCCATCAGGGGCCAGGCGGCTCCCGGGACATGGTTCACCCGGGGAACAAGGAGTTCATGCCCGGCGACCGCATTCGGCGCCCCGAAGGCAGTGGAGGCGGTGGCTCCGGGCAGGGCTCGGCGGGCAATTCGGGGCAGGGCGAGGACGAGTTCGTATTCGAGCTATCACGTGACGAGTTTATGGACCTCCTATTCGAAGACCTGGAGCTGCCGAATCTGGTGCGCAACCAGCTCATGGGGACCACAGAATTCAAGCCGGTGCGCGCCGGCTACGCGACCGAGGGTAACCCCTCGAACATCGATGTGGTGCGCTCACTCAAAGGGGCGGTCGCCCGGAGAACCGCCCTCGGCGCCCCCTACCGCGCGAGGATTCGGGAGCTGGAGGAGGAGATTGACGTCCTGCTCACCGCCGGTGCCGATGAGCAAGACGCCCGCATCCTGGATATGCGTGAGGAGATCGACCGGCTCAAGACCCGGGTCGCGGCCCTGCCGTTCATTGACACCTTCGATCTGCGCTACCAGGCGTTCACTCAGCAGCCCGAGCCCACCAGCAAGGCGGTGATGCTCTGCATCATGGACGTCTCCGGCTCCATGGACCAAGTCCGCAAGAGTCTGGCTAAGCGTTTCTTCATCCTGTTGTATCTCTTCCTGCAGCGAAACTACGAGAAGATCGAGGTGGTTTTTGTGCGACACCATACCGTTGCCCAGGAGGTGGACGAGCAGGAGTTCTTTCACTCGCGCGAGACCGGTGGCACCGTGGTGTCCAGCGCTTTGAACCTCGCCTATGAGATTTTGCACGAACGCTACGACAGCAGCGTGTGGAACATCTATTGCGCCCAGGCATCAGACGGAGACAACTGGGATTCGGACTCCGCGATCTGCCGCCACATCTTGAGCGATAGGCTCATGCCCCTGATGCGCTATTTCGCCTTCGTGGAGATTACTCCGCGCCAACACCAAAGCCTTTGGTACGCCTACCAGGAAGTGAAGGCACGGCACCCCCATTTCGCCATGCAGCAGATCGACGGGGCCGATGGAATCTATCCCGTTTTCCGGGAGCTGTTCAAGAGACAGGAGGCATGACCGACCGACTCATTTCCAATTCCTCGGAGTGGAGCTTTCCACTCCTGGCGCGATTCGATAAGGAGATCGCGCGAATCGCCCATGGGGTGTACGCCCTGGACACCTATGCCAATCAGATCGAGGTCATCAGCTCGGAGCAGATGATCGATGCTTACTCCTCGGTCGGCCTGCCCATCAACTACCATCACTGGTCCTTCGGCAAGCAGTTCGTGTCTGCGGAGCAGACCTACCGACGGGGACAGATGGGCCTTGCCTACGAGATCGTGATCAACTCCGATCCCTGTATCGCCTACCTCATGGAGGAGAACACCCTGCCTATGCAGGCCCTGGTGATCGCCCACGCCTGCTATGGCCACAACAGCTTCTTCAAGGGAAACTACCTGTTTCGAACCTGGACCAGCGCCGACGCCATCATCGACTACCTGGTATTCGCCCGGAAGTACATCGCACGATGCGAGGAGCGCTACGGCGAGGAGGCGGTCGAGCTGCTGCTCGATTCCTGCCATGCGCTGATGAACCATGGCGTGGACCGCTACAAGCGTCCTGCGCCCCTCACCATGGCCGAAGAGCAGAAGCGCCAGGAGGAGCGCGAGGCCTACCTGCAGTCCCAGATCAACGATCTGTGGCGGACGCTGCCGGTCAGCGCCGCGGAGTTCGGCCCCAACGGTGACGACCGCTGGCCCGCCGAGCCCCAGGAGAACCTGCTCTACTTCATCGAGAAGAACGCGCCCCTGCTCGAGCCTTGGCAGCGCGAGATGGTCCGTATCGTGCGCAAGATCGGGCAGTACTTCTACCCCCAGCGCCAGACTCAGGTCATGAACGAGGGATGGGCCACCTTTTGGCACTATACGCTGCTCAATCACCTCTACGATGACGGCATGGTCTCGGACGGCTTCATGATGGAGTTTCTGCAGTCCCACACGAACGTCGTCATCCAGCCGCCCTTTGACGCCCCCTACTACAATGGAATCAATCCTTACGCGCTGGGATTCGCAATGATGCGCGACATCCGGCGTATCTGCGAAGAGCCCACGGAGGAAGACCGCCGTTGGTTTCCGGATATAGCCGGTGAGAATTGGCTGAAGGTGCTCGACTTCGCCATGCGTAACTTCAAGGACGAGAGCTTCATCGCCCAGTACCTGTCGCCGCGGCTGATGCGGGAGTTTCACTTCTTCGCGATCCGCGACGACGACCGGGAGGAAACCATCGAGGTGACAGCCATTCACCAGGAGTCCGGCTACCGCGCCCTACGCCATGCCCTTGCCGACCAGTACAATCTGGGCAACCGCGAGCCGAACATCCAGGTCATCAATGTAGATCGCAGGGGAGACCGCTCGCTGACGCTGCGCCATTTCCGACACAATCGCCGCCCGCTGGGCGAGACAACCGAAGAGATGCTCAGGCACATCCGCCGGCTCTGGGGCTTCACCACCCGTCTTGAGTCCCAGGACGCCCAGGGGCGGGTGCATTTGGTGGCGGAGTGCTGACGTAGATCTCACCCTCTGCTCTGCCCTTGCAAAGAGGCAGTGCCGCTCAAACCTGTGCCCTTCTCTTCGACGCCGGGCTTCTCAATCATACATTCGGTAGATTCGTTTAGTTCGTACTTAATCTAGAAAATGAAAATCCATCCGTAGTAGTACGAAAACATTCGATTATTACTGTGATTCTAGCCTTTGTCAGGTTAGAATCCGACTATGCCTTCGAGCTGCTTACAGGTTCTGCCAGTCGCGAAAGCCGCCCGCGCGCCCGCGCACCCTAGGCGGCATCCCAACTCACAAGAGGATGTGGTTATGTCGCCGAAATGCTCTCTCGGGTCGATCTTCCTGTTGTTCTGTTTTTTCCTGGTTCTCTCCGGACTCGCAAACGCCGGCGACGGCCTGCGCGAGCGTCTGGAAGGGTTGCGGAGTACGGGCAAGCCTGTGGTTGCCAAGGTTCCACTTGCCTCCGCGCGGCTCCTCGACGATTTCTACCGCGCGCGTGGCTACAGCTACGCGTGGAAAAGCAGCCGCCAAGTCGAAGATCTGCTCAGGCTGGCCGAGGGGAGCGTCGATGAGGGCCTGCGGCCGAGTGACTTCCACGCGCAAGAAATCAGAGATTCCCTTGGCGGTTTGCCTCCGTCCGATTTTCCCGCTTCGGCCCGCGCGGACGCAGACATCCTCCTGAGCGACAGCCTTTTGCGCCTGATCCATCATCGGCGCTACGGCAAGGTCGATCCTCAGCGCCTGGACGATTCCTGGAACCACATGGATGGTCCCTACGCGGATAACCTGGTCGACGACCTGGAGCGCGCAGTCAACGCCCGCGACCTCCAGGTCGAGGTAGAGGGTCTGGCTTCCAGGCCCGCCTTCTATACCCGCCTGAAGCAGGGGTTGGAGCGCTACCGGGGCATCGCGGCTGCGGGCGGCTGGCGGAGCGTCCCCGCGGGCAACCTCCTGAAGCCGGGCATGAGCGACGCGCGGGTTCCGTTCATCCGCGAGCGGCTTCGCGCGTCGGACGACTTCGAGGGTTCCGCCTCGGACAGTCGCCAGTACGACAAGAAGCTCGAGGTAGCGGTGCTCGCCTTCCAGGAGCGTCATCACCTGGGCAGCGACGGCGTCATCGGGCCTGCGACATTGGCGGCCATGAATATCACCGCCGAAGAGCGCGTGGACCAGATCCGTGTCAACTTGGAGCGCATGCGCTGGGTGTCCGACGAGCTTCCCGACGACCATCTCTTGGTGGACATCGCAGGGCAGGAGGTCCAGCTTTTTCGTAAGGATCGAGCCGTGTGGAAGTCGCGGGTCATCGTCGGGCGCCCCGAGAGGCCCACACCGGTGTTTCGGGATCAAGTGGAATACTTGGAGCTCAATCCCAATTGGACCGTTCCCCCCACCATCCTGAAGAAAGACGTCCTGCCCGCGATGCGGGAAGACCCGGCGTACCTGAAGGAAAAGGGCCTGCAGGTGGTCACTCGTGACGGCGAGCCCATCTCCACCGAGTCTGTCGACTGGAATACGCCGGCCTCCAGCTTCCCCTACATGATTCGCCAGCCGCCGGGGGAGACGAATGCCCTCGGGCAGGTCAAGTTCATGTTTCCGAACCGGTACTCAGTCTATTTGCACGACACGCCGAACCGGAGCCTGTTCGATAAGCCCAAGCGTCTTTACAGCTCAGGTTGCGTCCGTGTCGAGCGTCCTTGGGAGCTGGCCGAGCAGCTCTTGAACAATCCCAAACGCTGGAATCAGGAGAAGTTCGAAGAGATCGTCGCCTCGAAGAAAACCCGCTGGGTGCACCTGAAAAACCCCGTGCCGGTGATACTGGCTTACTGGACGGCGGAGGCCGGGGCGGACGGCAAAGTGATGTTCCGGGAGGACATATACAAGCGAGACGCGGCCGTGCTCAGCGCGTTGGATGGGCACAGTCCCTTGCGCATCGTGCATCGGGGGCCGGCCGCCGCCGCCCCGGCGCGAGACGAGAAAAACGCCGCAGCCCCGCACGGGGAGCCGAAGACCAGCTCAAACTTGCTTCGGCGCGATGGCGTCTTGGCTGCGCGCTTACGCTAGTACTTGTACTCTGTCGTCCGGTTTGCCCGGTCATCGCGACGGACCGCGGGATCGAGGCAGATTGTTCGCCCGGCCGCGAAGAAGAACAACCGTGCCCCGCATCCCTTGCGGAGTTTTTGATTTCGCGAAATTTTCGTGGAGCGCCCATAGGCTGCCTCGGAGTTTGTCGCATACGCTACTTCCCCGGGCGTACCAATCCCCCCAACCCTACGTCCTCCAAGGCATCCAACAGCAGGCGGCGGATGCAGGCCGCGTCCTCACATTGCAGGGCGACGCTCAGCACCTCCCTGGCCCTCGCGCGGCTCATGCTGCGGATAACCCACTTGACCCGAAGCAGACTGCCCGCACCCATGCTCAGGCTGTGCACCCCCATGCCGAGCAGCAACACGACCGCCATCGGGTCACCGGCCATCTCGCCGCAGATGCTGACCTCGCGTCCGTAGGCCCTCGCTCCGGTTATGATATCCTTCAAGGCCCGAAGCACTGCCGGGTGCAGCTCTTCATAGAGCTTGGCTACATGGGCGTTGTTGCGGTCAACGGCCAGAATATACTGGGTAAGGTCGTTGGTGCCTACGGAGAGAAAATCCACCCGGCGCGCCAATGCCTCGATCTGGTACACCGCCGCGGGGATCTCCACCATGATGCCCACCGGAGGCATGCTCACCCGATGCCCCTCCTCCAACAGCTCGTCGTGGGCGCGTTGAATCAGCAGCCGGGCGTCGTCGACCTCCTCAACGTTGCTGACCATGGGCAGGAGGATTTGAAGATTGTCGAGCCCGATCGCCGCCCGCAACATGGCCCTCACCTGGGTGAGGAAGATCTCCGGGTGGTCCAGTGTGATACGGATCCCGCGCCAGCCAAGGAAGGGATTGGACTCGGCCATCGGAAAGTAGGGCAGCGGCTTGTCTCCTCCCACGTCTAGAGTACGGATGGTCACCGGCCGCGGGGCGAAGGTCTCCAGCACCTGACGGTAGTTGGTTATCTGGACCTTCTCGCCGGGGAAACGGTCGCGCACGATAAAGGGCAGCTCCGTGCGATAGAGGCCGACTCCCGCCGACTCCTCGATTCCCGCCGGTCGCGCTTCGGAAACCAGACCTGTGTTCAGGTAAAGAGGCAGGGTATAGCCGTCGGGGGTCTCGGGCGGCAGGTGCCGGAGAGATTCCAGCTCGGTGGTGAGCGCGCGGTCGTCGTCCAGCAACCGTTGGTACTCTGCACGCACCGCCGGCCCCGGGGAGATATATACACGTCCGCGGTAGCCGTCCACCACGGTCTCGAGACCGTCCAGACGGCCCACGGGCAGATCCGCCACCCCCATGGCCGCCGGTACACCCATGCCCCTGGCAAGGATGGCCACGTGAGAAGAGCTCGAACCGCGTGTGGAGACGATTCCCGCAAGAGAGCCCCGGGGCACATCAGCGATCTGCATGACGCTGATCTCTTCGCCCACGAGCACGGTGTTGTGCAGATACTCGACGGGCCCCACCTCAAGGTCCTGCAGATGCATCAGGATGCGCCGGCCCAGGTCGCGTACGTCGGCGGCACGCTCGCGCAGATAGTCGTCCTCCATGGCGTCGAACACCCGAACGTGGTCCGTGATGGTCTCGCGCAGGGCCCCCGGTGCCCAGTTGCCCGCGTGGATACGCTCCACCGTCGCATCGATCAGGGTATCGCTCTCGAGCATCAAGAGCCAGGCGTCGAACAAGGCCCGGTCCTCGGACGGCAGATCCTTGGCGGTGCGTTTGCCGAACAGCTCAAGCTCGTCGACCACGTCGACCACGGCGTTTCGGAACGACTTCTCTTCCTCCCGTGCATCGACGGCGGGGCGATCCGGTACCGCGTCCAGGTCCGCCGGCGGGTAGACAACCAGAGTGCGGCCGATGGCGATCCCTGGCGAGGCCGCAAGTCCCTGCAGGAACCGGTTCGGCAGGTTGTTCGGCTCCTGCATGCGCGCCAGCTCGCCGCTGGCCCGCGCGTGGATGATGGCGCCGGACAGCTGGGAGGCAAGGGTCATCAGCAGGGTTACTTCGTCGTCCTCGAAGCTCCGCCTCTGGCGCTGGCGCAACACCAGCACGCCCAGTACCTTGCGATTCTGGATGATAGGTGTGCCGAGAAAGCCGCGAAAGCGGTCCTCGCCGGTCTCATGGGTAAACAGGTAACGCGGGTGACTGGATGCATCGTCCAGATTAACGGGCTCCGCCCGCTCGCTGACCCAGCCGATCAGGCCGCGGTTCAAAGGTAGACGCACGTTTCCGACGGCCTCGGGTCGAAACCCGTCGGTGGCCTGTAGAACGTGCTCGCGGGTATCGAAGTCGGTGAGATAAACGGAGCAGACGTCCGCGCCTAAGGTCTGCTTCACTCGCCGCACGATGACGGCGAGGGCCTGCTCCAGATCAGGGGCTTCGTTGACTTCCTGAACGATACGGCGAAGGGTCTCGAACATACTGCGTCGGGATCTACACCAATTCGAGGCGCATGTTGATGATCAAGGTGGGCAAGAGCGCTCCCTGAGCTCAGCGCCGTTTCTGATGCAGGGCGGCACCCTGCACAGAGGATTGTGCGCGGCGCATCGGGGGGCCATCCGGGTACAACACGGGCGCCAACTCTTCCAAGGCTTGCTGATACACGCGGCGCTTAAAATATACGACTTCCCGCAAAGGTTGCCAGTACCTCACCCACCGCCAGGCATCGAACTCGGGCTTGTCGCACTCGTCCAGGCAAAAGGCATCCTCTCCGCAATCCACGCGGAGCATGAACCAGACCTGCTTCTGGCCGATGCAGATGGGTCCGCAATGGCGGCGGATAAAGCGTTTGGGAAGCCGGTAACGCAGCCAGTGCCTGGTGCTGCCGAGCACGGTTACCTGGTTCGGTTTTAGCCCCACCTCCTCTTGGAGCTCGCGGAACATGGCCTGCTGCGGTGTTTCGTCCGATTTTATTCCGCCTTGGGGAAACTGCCAGGCGTTCTGACCCACGCGCCGGCCCCAGAACAGGTGGCGCTCTGTATTTGTCAGTATGATGCCGACGTTGGGTCTGAAGCCGTCCGGGTCGATCAACGCAAGATTCCCTAAAATGACATCTTGCGTCATTCTTCCATATCCGCCGCGGCAGGGGCAACCCGGCGGTACGATAAGTTTCTGCTGAAAAACGAGTTTCACTCCGGAGCACACCCTTGGCACTGGCCATTTTCGATCTCGACAACACCCTTCTAGCCGGTGATTCCGATTATCTGTGGGGGGCTTTTCTTACCGAGCATGGGATCGTGGACGAGGAAGAATTCGAGCGGGAGAACGAGCGCTTTTACCGCGAGTACAAGGAAGGGAGTCTGGACATCTACGAGTTCCTTCGTTTCTCTTTCCGCCCCTTGCGCGACAACCGGCCCGAAGACCTCGAGCGTTGGCGCCACGAGTTTCTGCAGGAGAAGATCGATCCCATCATCCTTCCGAAGGCGCGGGAGCTGGTGGAGCGCCACCGGGAGGCGGGTGACGAGCTGTTGATCGTCACCGCCACCAACGAGTTTGTTACGGCGCCGATCGCCGAGCGTCTCGGGATCGAAAATCTCATCGCCACCGTACCGGAGCAAATGGACGGCCGCTACACGGGGGAGGTGCAGGGCACGCCCTCGTTTCAGGAGGGAAAGGTGGAGCGGCTCCTCGACTGGCTGAAAGAGGCCCGCTCCGATCTCGCCGGGAGCATCTTTTACAGCGACTCCCACAATGACATCCCCTTGTTGGAGCGGGTCGACAATCCGGTCGCTGTAGACCCTGACGAGCACCTGCAGCGTCATGCCCGGGGGAAAGGCTGGCCCGTAATCTCCCTTCGTGGCCGATAAAGAAACCGGATCCAAAGAAAAACCGCGCCGACAGGCGCGGTTTGTTTGCGGTACCTCCCTGTACTGGTCTCCTGGAAGCGGAGCGAAGTCCTTACTTGGATTCGGCAGGAGCCGGGGCAGCCGGCGCAGCAGGAGCGGCATAGGGGTAGGCGTAAGGCGCGCCGTAGCCGTAACCGCCCCAAGGACCGCCGCCATATGGGCCGCCCCAACCATAGGGGCCGTAGCCGTAGTAGTCACGATAACGGTTATAGCCGCGGCCCCAACCACGTCCGCCACCGGACATGTTCATGTTGAAGTCACCGTAGCCGTCACCGAACATGTCGTTCCAAAAGTCGTTTCCACCCCAACCACCGGGGCCGCCCCAAAAAGCGGAAGCGGAAGCAGAGGCGCCGAGAAGAGCGGCGATAGCAGCAGCAGTAGCAAGCTTTTTCATTCGGTTTGTCCTCATTCAGGATCGATTTGACGCAGCGAGAGACAGCGTCTATGCGCCGTCGACCAGATATGATATAAGCATTTGATAATTTTAGAAATTGGTATTTCCTATTGGAAGAATGCAACTAATAGATCCGTAAAATTAGGTGCGTCAAATCGGTTTTGCGCCACGGGCATCCTGGAGCCGCCGCGCGATCTGGAGCAGGTCCTGCCAGGCCTTTGATTTCTGATCTGGCGACCGGAGCAAATAGGCGGGGTGATAGGTAACCGTCAGCGGAGTCGCGTCCGGACCGAATTCGAACCAGCGCCCGCGGAGCTTGCCGATGGGGGCATCGGTCTTGAGTAGCGTCTGCGCCGAGATTCTGCCCACCGAAAGCAATACCCGCGGCCGGATAAGTGCGATCTGGCGCATCAGGAAGGGCTCGCAGCACAATGCCTCATCGGGCCTCGGGTCCCGGTTGCCGGGCGGGCGGCACTTGAGTACGTTAGCGATATACGCTTGCTCACGCTTCAGTCCGATGGCTGCAAGCATTAGGTTGAGCAGCTGTCCCGCGCGGCCCACAAAGGGCTCGCCCTGGCGGTCCTCGTCGGCGCCAGGCGCCTCGCCGATGATCATCAAGTCCGCCTGCTGATTGCCGACGCCGAAAACGGTATGGGTCCGGGTATCACATAGCTCGCAAGCGCGGCAGACGGATACGGTTTGGCGCAGGCGCTCCCAGTCCATTTGGGCGACCGCTTCGGCCGGAGAGGTTCCGGAGCTGGCGAGAATCGGCTCACGAACGGTCTTTGTTGAGACATCAGGCGAGGGTGCCGCGGCCCTAGCTTTGGGCTCGCGCTTCACCGCCCCGTCGGCCGCTGGCTCACGTGGTGCCTCATCGGCGCGCAACCGCCATACCCGCACGCCCATGGCGTCCAGGTAGCGGCGGCTGCGCTCCCTATCCATTCTAGACGTCCCCGGTCTGGGGATGCGCGCGCTCCCCTGGTTGCAGGATCTTGTTACAGGCGTTGATATAGGCCTTGGCCGAGGCGATGACGATGTCCGTGTCGGCCCCTTGCCCATTGACGACCCGTCCCTCCTTCTCCAGTCTGACCGTGACCTCGCCCTGGGCGTCCGTGCCGCTGGTGATGGCGTTGACGGAGTAGAGCTTGAGCACGGTACCGCTGTTGACGATGGTTTCTATCGCGCGAAAGGTGGCATCCACTGGTCCGCCTCCGATGGAGGTCCCCGGCTCCTCTTCGCCGTCCACGCACAGCGTTACGTTCGCCTTGGGCGTCTCCCCGGTCTCGGAGCAGACCCGCAAGGAGACCAGCTTGACGCGTTCGTTGGCCGAATCCAGCGTGGCATCGGTCACCAGGGCCTGCAGGTCCTCGTCGAAGACCTCGTGCTTCTTGTCCGCCAGGTCCTTGAACCGGGAGAAGGCGGCGTTGAGCTCCTCCTCAGACGCGAAGGTCACGCCCAGCTCCTCGAGCCGCGATCGGAAGGCGTTGCGCCCCGAATGCTTGCCTAGCACCATGCGGTTCTCCGTCCAGCCCACGTCCTGGGCACGCATGATCTCGTAGGTCTCGCGGCTCTTGAGCACCCCGTCCTGGTGGATGCCGGACTCGTGCGCGAAGGCGTTGGCGCCGACAATGGCCTTATTTGGCTGCACGGCGAAGCCGGTAATACCCGAGACCAGGCGCGAGCAGTTGACGATCTGTGTCGTGTCCAGGCTGGTGTCGCAGTCGAAGTGATCCTGACGTGTGCGCACGGCCATTACGACCTCCTCCAATGAGGCATTGCCGGCCCGCTCGCCGAGTCCGTTGATGGTGCACTCGACCTGGCGGGCGCCGTTGCGCACCGCCGACAGCGAGTTGGCGGTGGCGAGCCCCAAGTCGTTGTGACAGTGCACCGAGAACACGGCCTTGTCCGCGTTGGGTACCCGCTCGATCAGGGTGCCGATCAGCTCACCGAACTGGTAGGGGACGTTGTAGCCCACCGTGTCGGGGATATTCACCGTTCGCGCCCCGGCCTCGATGACCGCCTCCAGCACCCGGCACAGAAAATCGGTCTCCGAGCGGCCTGCGTCCTCCGGGGAGAACTCCACGTTGTCCGTATACCGCCGGGCCCGCTTGACCGCGTGCACCGCCTGGGCCACCACCTCGTCCGGACTCATGCGCAGCTTCTTCTCCATATGGATGGGAGAGGTGGCGATGAAGGTGTGGATGCGCGCCGAGCTGGCACCGGCCAGGGCCTCTCCTGCACGGTCGATGTCCTTGTCCAGCGCCCTGGCGAGACCGCAAACGGTACTGTCCTTCACGCTGGAAGCCACTGCTTTGACCGCCTCGAAATCGCCGGGACTGGCAATGGGGAAACCCGCCTCGATGACGTCCACCCGCAGCCGCTCCAGGGCCTTGGCGATGCGGACCTTCTCCTCGCGGGTCATGGATGCGCCCGGGCTCTGCTCCCCGTCGCGCAACGTCGTATCGAAAATGATCAACTTTTGTTTGTCGCTCATGGGCTCGCTCTCACGTCACCGCATTCGCCGCAGGTCGGGGAAGCGGTGCTTGGTAGGTTCAATCAGGGTTGGTGCGTAATGTCTGGCCCCCGCCGGGGCTCTGCTGTCTTGTTGCCCCTCAGGGCAGCAGCGGACACGCGAGCAGGAGCGGACGCGCCAGGGGGGACCCGGCGTGCGCCTGGGGCGCGAAGAAGTGCGCCATAGATTGTGGAGTCGTGCTCAATATAGTCATCAGGTGAATTCCCACGGCCCGAATATAGCCCATCCACCCATTGAGTGCCAAGACCCTGACCCCGATGGCGCATCGATTCGGATATCCGCTTTCCTGTAACATCGGCACCTGTTCATCAGCGCTGCCGGTTGTACAGCCGGTGCGGCCACCCATGTCCACCGCTTTCCAATTGCCATGAAGGACCTGCACGACCTTGAGCTTTTGCTGCGCTCAGACACGCCCATTCTCCTGATCGAGACCCTGGAAGAGCCGCGCCTGGTCGATCTCGTCTCCCGTCTCGCCGTGCGCTTGACCGAGCCCGCTTTCTGCTGGACCCTCACCGAAGGCCTGCGGCGGATCGACATGGACCTGGGCGTGCAGCGGCAGCTCGCCCCGCCCCCGGACCTGCTGCGGCACGTCAAGGCCACGCCCCAGCGCGGCGTCTATCTGTTGCTCGACTTTCATCCGTTTCTGGACGATCCCCTGCACGTTCGTCTGATCAAGGAGATCGCGCAGGGCTACGCAGAGCTGCCGCGGACCCTGATTTTCGCCAGCCACGGTTTGGACATGCCAGCGGAGCTGCGCCATCTGAGCGCCAGCTTCTATCTGCGGCTACCCGACCGCAACCGGCTCCTGGCCCTGATTCGGGAAGAGGCCCAGAGCTGGCAACACGGTCAGACCAGGCAGCCCTTTCGGGCCAACCGGGAGGCCATCGACCGGCTGTCACGCAACCTGCTCGGAGTCACCGAATCCGACGCCCGGCGCCTCGTCCGCAACGCCATCCGCAACGACGGGGCCATCACTTTGGAGGACGTGGATACGGTGACTCGCGCCAAGTACGAGCTGCTGAGCCCCGGCGGGATCGTGAGCTTCGAGTACGACACGGCCGACTTCGCCGATCTGGCCGGTCTGAGCAAGCTCAAGGCCTGGCTCGACCAGCGGCGCAAGGCCATCCTGGGCCATGGCAAGGTCGCGGATCGCCCGCGGGGCATTCTGCTGCTGGGCGTGCAGGGCGGGGGCAAGAGCCTGGCGGCGAAGGCGGCTGCCGGGCGCTTCGGGCTGCCGCTACTGCGGCTCGACTTCGGCGCCTTGTACGACAAGTACATTGGGGAAACGGAGAAGAACCTGCGCCGCGCCTTGCAGACAGCGGACACGATGGCCCCGTGCGTGCTCTGGATGGACGAGATAGAGAAGGGCCTGACGGGCGGTGGGGACGACCAGGGCGTGGGCCAGCGGGTGATGGGCACCCTGCTGACCTGGATGGCCGAGCGAGAGAGCGCGGTCTTCATCGTCGCCACCGCCAACGACATCTCCCGCCTGCCCCCGGAGCTGGTGCGAAAGGGACGCCTGGACGAGATGTTTTTCGTCGACCTTCCCGACGCCGAGGTCCGGGCCCGGATCTTCGAGGTCCACCTGGGCAGCCGCGGACTCGATCCGGCCGATCTGGACCTGTACCGGCTTGCAGCGGCGAGCGAGGGCTTTTCCGGTGCGGAGATCGAGCAGGCCGTGGTATCGGCGCTCTATGCCACCCAGTCCCGTGAGGAGCCCGTAACCACAGATACCCTGCTCGGCGAGTTAGAGAGGACCCAGCCCCTGTCGGTGGTCATGGACACCCGGATCGCGCAGCTGCGCGCCTGGGCTGCCGAGCGCACCGTGCCCGCGCATTGATTGGTTCGAATTTTACTTGTCACAAATGAACGCGAGTATACGCAAATCAGATTGACGAGTTGCGTTCATTGGTGACTGAAAACCAAGCTTTGGTCCAGCCCTTAGGACAACCCCGACCATGACTTCACCACAGATCCTGGCCCAGTTCAGCGGCCTGCAGGAAATGATGCGCGACCTGCTGCGCAGCGTCCCCGAGACCGACGCCAACGGCCGCTTTCACCCCCGGCTCGCCTCCCTCGGGTGGTACCTCGGCCGATCGGTCTTTCGCGAGACCTATTGGCTGCGCGAGGTCCTTGCCGCGGAGGCGGATCTGACCGAGCGGGTGCGCCCATTGTTTACCACCGGCACCATGGATCTGAGCGCCCAGTGTGCTCGACTACCGCCGCGGGACCACTTGCTCAGCTGGGCGGCGGAGATCCAGGACGAGAACCTGCGCCGCCTGGCGACGCCGGGCGTGCTCCCCGCCAATCCCCTGCTGGAGAATGACCGGCTTCAGTGGTTCCTGCTCCAGGAAGGAACTCGCGACTACGAGTCCATGCTGGTGGTGCTGCATGAACGGCGTCTGGCGCGCCCGGATACGGACTACGGGGTGCGGGAGTCGTTGGAGCCTGCGGCTCCGGTACCGGACCTCGTCGAGGTTGAGCAGGGTCACTACCGCATCGGCTCCCGGGACGAGCCCTTCGCCTACGATAACGAGCTGCCGCCCCAGGCCGTGGAGCTATCGGGATTTCGCATCGCTCGGCGTCCGGTCAGCAATGCGCAGTACCTCGCCTTCATGGAGGCCGACGGTTACCAAAACGACGGGCTCTGGAGCGCCGCGGCGAAGCAATGGCGAGATGCGGCCGGCTGCACAGCGCCCGGGCACTGGCGTCAGGACGCGGCTGGACATTGGTTTGCCGTCGGCCTCAATGGGCCGGGAGACCTTCTGCCCGAGGAGCCGGTTTCGGGGATCTGCCACCACGAGGCGCTTGCATTCGCAGCCTGGACCGCAAGCCTCCGCGCAGGGCTGAAAGGCGCCGTTCTCCAGCACGAATACCAATGGGAGGTGGCCGCGCGCTCAGGCCGCATCGGGGGAACCGGACGCGTATGGGAGTGGTGCGCCAATCCCTTTCATCCCTATCCCCAATTCAGTCCCTTCCCGGATACCTCGGTGTCGCAGGTCCAGTTCAGGGGCGACCATTTCAGTCTGCGCGGGGCAAGCCTGCACACGCAACGCTGCCTGCGCCGGTCGAGCTTCCGCAACCGGGCGTGGCCGGAAGAACGATGCCGCTTCAGCGGGATGCGGTTGGTGTTTCCGCCGGCCTGAGCGGTAGTCCGCTCAAGGTCGCGTCACGTACCTCCCGGAAAACGGGTTGCGCCATTCTTGATCAAGCTAGTCGACCGCATGTGCGCAATCGCGAAGAAACTCGAGCGCGGCTGCCCTCGCGATCCTGGACGACTTGAGCCACCTGAAGAAGAGAAATCCGTGATTCGCCCGATATTCATCGGAAAAAAACATCGTTTGGCACGAGACGCCTTGGTTCTTGAGGGCTTCGGCATAGGCCTCTGATTGTGAGAACAAACCGTCCTGCTCACCTGCGCAAAGCCAAACCGGAGGCAGGCCAGGGGAAACCCGCCGGATGGGAGAGCAAAACTTGGAGTTTTTCGCATACAGCTGCGCATCGGCACCCAGAAAGCTCCGTGCATATGTCCTGATGAAAGGTAAACCTGAGCTCAGTACGCTGTCGAAGTCGTACACGCCGTAAAAAAGCACCAGTCCTTTCACCGCCACCTTGGCGATATCGCGCCGGCCCCCTACCTCGTAGAACAGCTCATCGTCGTGCAATGCGCTGGCATACCAGGATGCGATCTGGGCGCCGGCGGAATCACCGGCAAGCACGATGGCGGAGGGGTCACCACCGTAACCTTCCGTGTTGCGGCCAACCCAATCTATCGCCTGGATGGCGTCTTGCAACGGAGCGGGAAACCTGCTTTTCGGGGCCAGGCGATAGTTGATGTTGACCGTCAGAAATCCGTTGCGCGCGAAGGTTGCGGCAATCCCTTTATAGATCTTTTTGTCAGCGCTGATCCATCCGCCGCCGTGGAAAAAGATGAGAACGGGCAGGGGTTCCGCAGTGGCGGTCCTGGGTCTGAGTATGTCAAGGCGCTGCTCGGCTTCGATTCCGTAAGGGAGGTTGGAGAACAGGTCCAGGTCCTTGGCGAGGCCGAAATTGAGCAGGGGGCTCCCTAACCTGCCGAAAAAATTGAAAAAGATCTTCAACGTGTACGCATTGATATCCAGCATTGAAATCATGCCAGTGAACCTCTCATCCTTACGCGAATACGGCATTTTCTCAGAGTCGAGTAGGAGATTCGTCTGCGAGTCGAAGCAAAGGGAAAAGTCTCCCGGGCATCTGCAACGCGCTGCCGTGGTGTGCCTCAATCCCCGACGTTTCGAGGCGCGCCAAGGCTGAGTAGATAGTCATTTCGGTATATGTTAATATTGCAACGCGCAATTCAAGTGATTGTTCCGCGGAGGGGGTAGCGCTCGAAAGTGCTTGTTTCCGCTCTCTTCGGGCATCGACAAATCTAGACACTGTGGTAGTAGTTCAGCATGTCTTCACATCCAGCAGGGTACGAGCGGCGCACGGTAGGGAGTGGACGCAAGTCCGAGGCTGCAGACTACGGGGAGGTAGTGATCCGCAGCTTCCGCCCGGATGAGGACGACGAGCAGCAGATGGGCAAGCTGGTGTTCAACAACGCCTTTCTGGGCCAGCCTTTCCATAAAATTTGTCCCTGTAAGCAGTGGTTCAAGGATGTCGTTCTCACTCCTTACATCAAATACCAGCCGGAAAATATCCACGTCGCCATTCATAAACAGAGCGGGCGTCTGATTGGGTACCTCACCGGATCCATGGGCGGGCAACAGTTCGAAGAGAAGCAGTACAGCATGGTGCGTAAACAGGTGATCTCCCTCGCCTTATCGCTGACCATGCCTTGGACCTTTTTTGACCACTCCCACCGGCTGTTTGCCACGCATGTGATTTTCAAAGGCGAAAGCGAACGACCGAGCCGCCCGCAATCGGGGGTGCATTGGCACTTCCAGGTAGATAAGGATTTTCGTGGCCAGGGAGTTGGTTCCAAGCTGTTGCGGCGCTTCATAGACGACGCGATCGAGGCCGATTTCGATCTCATCTGGGCCGAAGTGATGGCTTACAACGACAAGCCGCCGAAGTATTTCGAAGATCGAGGTTGGTCTATTTACGACTCGCGACCAACATCGGTTTTTGGAGGACACGTCGACTACCCCGTCGAGATACTTTGTATCGAGCAACCGCTTTCGTCACTAGACGCGCTGATACAGCCCGCCTGACCTATCGGCTCGGATTCGGTTCTCGACTCCCGGGAGGTTGTCCGGCGTCCGCGGTTCCGCATTAGGGCAGTCGCAAGTCGGACAGCTTCCTAGTCCCGCCTCAGATCCTCCGTAACCGCGATAGGTGTTGGAAGGCGCTTCACGACCAGGTACGAAGAGACCAGGAAGGTTAAAACCGTCGCCAGTTGGATGGTGTAGGACATCCTGGGTCCTATGATCGTGAGCTCAAGCGCCAAGGCGCTGATCAGCAGGGAGAACTCACTCATTTGCGCGAGGCGCTGGCCAATCTCCAGGGCGCTCTTGGGTCCTTCGCCGGTGATCATTAGAAGGAAGCGGAAGACGATGGGCTTGAATGCCAGTGCCGCAACGGCGACCAGCGCAGCGGGCAGCAAGACGTCGGCGAGCATCCCCAGATCGAGCTGAATCCCGATGCTGAAGAAAAAAAGCACGAGAAAGAAGTCCCGTAGCGGTCGCAGGCTGTCGGCGATGTAGATGGCGATGGGGCTGGATGCGAGGGCTACCCCCGCGATGAATGCGCCTATCTCGTGCGAGAGTCCAAACAGACTCGCGAGCTCGGCCATCCCCATGCACCAGCCGATGGCGACCAGGAAGACATACTCGCGAATGGTGTCGAAGCGCTTGATCAACGGAATCAGCGCGAAGCGCGCGCAGAGCCCCCCGATCACCGCCAGAGTTGGCAGCATCAACAGCATCAGGGCAACGTCGGCCCAGGGCTGCTCACCCGCGGCCGCACCCCGCAGTAGCAGCAGCATTGCGATTGCGATCAGGTCCTGCAGCAACAGGATGCTGATGATGATCTCGCCCATGCGCTGATGATGCAGCACTGTAGTGGGCAGCAGCTTTAACCCGATGATGGTGCTGGAGAGCGTCATGGTGCCTCCGAGCACGACGGATTCCAGCATGGAAAAGCCGAGCGTGAGTCCCAGCCCCAATCCGGCAGCGGCAAAGATCAGCGAGCTGCCGAGGGTTACCAAGGTAGTGCGGCGCACGCTTTGCAGCAGGTCCTGGGGGTGCAAGTCCAGGCCGAGAAGGAAAAGCAGGAACATGATTCCGATATGGGCAATCTCCGAGGCGATCTCTGCGTCTTCCAACAGCCCGAGTCCGGAGGGGCCGAACAAGACACCCAACACGATGTACGCCAGCAATAACGGCTGGCGAGCCGCCAGCGCGAGAGTGGCCAGCACCGCAGCGCCGGTAAACACGAGAAAGATCGTGTAGACGATAGGATCTTGGGTCATGGTTACCCTGTTCCAGGTCGCCGGGATTGCCGAGCCCGCACATACAGCAAACGTCGGGTCGGAGGAAGGACATCCTTACAGCTTAGCAGCCCGTTGGAATTTCGGAACGACGCCTCGCATCGATCTCTCGTGCTCGATCTGTGTACCATGTCTGATAAAAGCTTGAGTATGCTTGGCGCATGGAGCTGACCAAACAAATCGGCCTTCGTCTTCGGGCGGCGCGCAAGGCGCAAAACCTGAGCCTGGCGGCACTTGCCGCGCGCACTTCGTCTCTGTCCAAGTCTCGCATCAGCAATTACGAGCAGGGACTGAGGCGCATGGGGCTGGAGGAGGCTCGCGAGCTGGCGGCCGCGCTGGGTACGGCGACGGCTACCTACCTCCTCTGTCTGGAGGACGAGGGGCAAGTGTCGGAAAGGGAGAGCGCCCTCCTGGAGCTTTATCGCCACGCCGACAACCGCGGCAAGGAAACTATCCTGCGTATCGCCGAGTCTCAGGCAGGCTACGAGGTCTCAGGCGAGGGTGAGCAGCCTGTCGAAGAGCCGCCCCGCACCTAGCGATCGTATTACCTTTTCGGTGGCGTGGGAGGGAGAGCACTTTTTGTGAACACAAAAAGTGTTTGATTGGCGGTGGTGATTCCCGACCCGTCCCTGGGTCGACTCGACGAAAGTATCGCCGCTTACTTGTAAGCGCCGACGCCGCAGAAGAAACCTTCGTCGTTTTTCAGGATGTAGCTGGTCTTTTCCTTGATCTCTTCGGAGCCCGGGTAGGGCCACTTGTAGTCGACCCAGCCCGCGCCCTCGCCGGTGGAGACGGCGATCATATCCTGGAACAGGGTATCACCGTACTTGTTGAAGTCTTTCAGGTTTTTTCCGACCAGTTCGGGCTTTTTGGCGTGAGAAAGCATGACTCCCTCGTTGTCCATGCAGAACACGTAGAGATCCATCTCCTGGAACCCGCCGTCCGGGGCGGCGAAGGCGGCGAATGCCTCCTCGCTGCCCATGTCGTTGACTGCGGCTTGGGCCTTCTCGCTCATTACCTTGGCCTCGTCTGGGGTGGCCATGTCACCGGCGAAGGCAAAGGACATCAGGGTAGCGCCAGCAATGGTGGCAATGATTCTTTTCATGTTGCGTATCCTTCAGTGGTTCTTGTGTGGTGGGAACGGCGAAAATAGACCAATCTGGGCGCCTGGTCCAGCGGCCGGTGGTATTTCTCCAGAGATTTCGGCCGAAGACGCATTGTCCTGGTTGGAACCGCTAGGCGAGGTAGCGAGGTAGTGCGGGCTCGGGAAAAACACTCCCGCGATTGAGGCGAGTATCCGACTCGGGCCCCGAGCTCGGATGCAGGTAATTACCGGGCTCGCGGTTCTGCTGTAACAGGGTGGTGAATCGGGCGGGCTCTTAAGCGGCCTCGTCCTCGTGCGCGTGGGCCTCGAGCTCATGCAGGTAGGCGACACCTACCGCATCGGCAACGTCGCCCCCTCTTTCCCGCATAATATGGATCAGCACTGCACGCAGCGAGGTTCGGTCTACCGCGACGAGCAACTTGCCGGCGGACTCCGGGTCTCCGGCGTCGAGTAGTGGATCGAGCTTCTCAAGAATCTCCTGGGTTATCTCCAGCATGGGTGCCTCTACTAAAATCGCGTGCGAACAGCCTGCACACATCACAATTGTATTGTGCAGCGCAGCAAAAGTCACGCATGCCTGGTTTCGTGATGGTTGAGATCAAGCTTCCGTGTGAAAATAAAACGGCGTGGGCCTGTGTGCCAGGGAGTCCTTGACGGTAGAAGTCGTGCCCCGCATCGTTTTTGTTGCGCTGCGTCATCCAGCGTTCCACGGGCTTGGGATAAACTTATCGGATAACTGTCTCCGGCACGAGCAGACCTCCATGCCCGACCAGCGCATCATCAAGAAGTACCCGAATCGCCGCCTCTATGACACGGAGGTTAGCAAGTACATTACCTTGGCCGACGTGCGGGAACTGGTCATGAAGGGGGTCGAGTTCCGGGTCTTGGATACGACCAACGACGATGACATCACGCGTGCCATCCTGCTCCAAATCATGCTTGAGGAGGAGAGTGGCGGGCAGCCCCTGTTCACCGCGACCATGTTGGGCCAAATCATACGTTTCTACGGCGGTACGCTGCAGGGCCTGTTCGCCAGGTACTTGGAGCAGTCTCTGAACGTTTTTGCCAAGCAGCAGCTGCAGTTCCGCGATGCTTGGGGAAAGGACCCTCTGAAAGCCGTCTCCCGCATGACGCAGCGCAATGTGGAAATGTGGAGTGATTTCCAAAAGGACTTGTTGCGAGCGACCGGCTTCAAGGAAGACGGTAAGCCGGAGAAGCGGGACTAGCCATCAGCAGTGTTTTGAGCTCGGCGGGCATTTCCGCTGCCGCTGTTCTTTTTTCAGCCAAATTCCTTGACAACCTTTGCTGCGGGTACTATTGTGCACTGCAACAATTGCTGCACTGCAACATTCGTTGCGATGCACATGTTCCTCAACCGACGGAGACGCACAATGAACGCGAAAGACAACATCGACGCCGTAAAAGAGATGGGTTCCAAGGGCATGGAGAACCTGAACAAGCTCGCCGAGCTCAACATGAAGCTCGTGGAGAAGATCTCTGCCCGCCAGATGGAATCTCTGAACTTCATGATGGGGCAGAGCAAGCGCCAGCTGGAGTTGGCCAGCGCGGCCAAGGGCTACAGCGAGTTCATCAAGGGACAGGTGGAGTTGGCCAAGGAAACCAGTGAGCGGCTGCTCGAAGAGTCCAAGGCGAACATGCAGATCGCCAACGAGGTCAGTGAACAATATCGCACCTTCGCCCAACACGGCATGAGCGAGTTGTCCGAAGAGGTCAAGAAGGCCGCCCCGGATGTATTGAAGAGATAAGATCCCAAGCCGCGACAGGCGAGGACCGCACCGACAGGGGTGGTATCGAAGGTATCCGAACCGCGATTTGTTGGCGCCTGTCCAAGAATGGTGCCGGGTGGTGGTCAACCACCACCTGGCGCGGCGGGATGCCGCCGATGTCTGGTGCAACACCCACTTTCGAACGGTAGGCGTTTCGCGCGCTGACCGCGCCCTTTTTCGCTCCCCCCGACGATGTGTCGGAATCGGCGACAGCGCATTACGACAACTTTGGTTTATGTCCGAGAGGCCGGTTACACGCCTCCGGACCACGAGTCCTCCTCGTCTCTCTCATCATGAGAAGAGCGTTCAGCCCGGCACAGGCCGGGCTTTTTTTTGGTGCGCGCGGCAGGGCGCACCAACTCGGAGGTGCAAGCCAACTAGTTGGCAGAAGGCGTAGACGATGATCCGGCCGTCTCGTCCCCCCGATAAGCCAATAACAGCAAGATGAACCCGGCCAGGATCATGGGCAAGGTCAGGACCTGGCCCATGGTGACCCAGTCGAACGCCAGATAGCCGATGTGGGCGTCCGGCAGCCGTACGAATTCGACCAGGAAGCGGAAGATTCCGTAGCAAAGCAGAAACACGCCTGACACGGCCATGGTAGGTCTGGGCTTGGACGAAAAGATCCAGAGGATGGCGAACAAGACGATTCCCTCCAGAGCCGCTTCATAGAGCTGTGACGGGTGGAGTGGCGGGCTCCACTCGGTCCCCGGAGGAAGACCGCGGCAGTACTCTCCAAGCTTCTCGCAGGGAACGCGCATGCCCCAGGCGACGTCGGTCGGATAGCCCCAAAGCTCGCCATTGATGAAATTGCCGATGCGACCGGCGAGCAATCCCGGGGGGACGAAGGGGGCGATAAAGTCCGCGACCTGCCAGAGTCCCATTCCATGGCGTCTGCCGAACAGCCAAAACGCCGTCATTACTCCGATGAAACCTCCGTGGAAGGACATGCCCCCTTCCCAGATCCTGAAGATACTGAGGGGGTTGTCGAGTATTTGATCGAAGCCATAGAAGAGCATGTAACCAAGGCGTCCCCCGACGATAGTCCCGATGACGCCATAGAAGACAACGTCGTCCACCATCTGCGCGTTCCAGTGGGATTCGGGGCGGGACGCGCGGTAGCGCCCGAGTATCCAGACGCCGGCGAAGGCCAGCAGGTACATGAGTCCGTACCAGTGGACCTTGAAGGGTCCCAGGGACAGTGCGACGGGATCGATTTCCGGGTAGCTCAGCATGACCCCATCGTATCACGGCAGTCTCAGTGAACAGCCTGAATATCGCCCGGAGCCCGTGGCTGCGTTTGCAGTAAAATCCGGTTCCCACCTCGGGCGCTGTCCAACGGCCACTTCCAGGTTCCACGTCAGCATGACAGGAGATGAGCTTGCAGCAACTCGAAGACACCGCAAAACGGGTACGTGATCTCGCGCCCCCATGTGACTACTGGACCTTGCGTCTGGTGGCGGAGGAAACCGAAGAATTGTCAGTGCGCCAGGGTGTTGCCGAGCCCAGCTGGATCGGCACGCGCCGAGGGGCGATGATCACCCTCGTGCGAGGCGCCGGATTGGGCTACGCGGCCACGAGCGACCTGAGCGGGTCGGGGCTGCGTACCGCGTTCTCCCGTGCCGCTTACTGGGCCGAGCTGCACGGCAGCCTGGGGCTGTTTGATGCCTCCCTGTATCCCAAATCCGATGTCCGCACGGACTACCGAACCGCTGTCGCCGAGCCCTGGGATGCCCGCTCCACCGCAGACAAGCTCAGCCTGCTTCAAGACGCCTGCACCGCCCTCAAGATCGACGAGCGCATTGTCGACTGGTCGGCCTGGCTCGGATACCGCTGCGTGTCCCAGCTGCTGGTGACCGGCGACGGCGGACGTTCGGCCCAAGTGCTCGAGTATGTGAATCCGGGGCTCGTGGCCGTGGCGCATGCGGGTGCTCAGACCCAGCAGCGCAGCGGGGGCGGCGTCGACAGCGCGGGACAGGGAGGCTTGGAGCGCATCGCCGGGGTGGGGTTCCCGACCGACGCACCGCGCGTGGCGCAGGAAGCCATCGCCCTGCTCGACGCCCCGGAGTGTCCCGCCGGCATCAAGGACCTGCTGCTGATGCCTGGCCAGATGGTGCTGCAGATCCACGAGAGTATCGGCCACCCGTTGGAGCTCGACCGCATTCTGGGCGACGAGCGTAACTACGCCGGCACCAGCTTCGTAACGACGGACATGTTCGGCAGCTACCGCTATGGCTCCGATCTTCTGAACGTCACCTTCGATCCAACCGTCGGCGGCGAGCTCGCGAGCTACGCCGCCGACGACGAGGGCACGGCCGCCCAGCGGGTCCACCTGATCCGCGACGGGGTGCTCGAGCGCCCGCTAGGGGGCAGGCTGTCCGAGGTCCGCAGCGGTCTCTCGGGGGTTGCCAGCGCCCGCTCCAGCGGTTGGGACCGCCCGCCCATCGACCGTATGGCGAACATCAACCTGGAGCCGCGAGAGGACAGCTTGGCAGAGCTGATCGGCCGCGTCGAAAGCGGCGTGCTCATGGACACCAACCGCTCCTGGTCCATCGACGACAGCCGCAACAAGTTCCAGTTCGGCTGCGAGCTCGGCCGTCTGATCGAGGAGGGCGAGCTGAAGGGCATGGTACGCAACCCCGGCTACCGGGGAATCTCCGCGACCTTCTGGCGCAGCCTGGCCGGTGTCGGGAACCGCGACAGCTTCGAGGTCCGGGGCGTGCGCAACTGCGGCAAGGGCGAGCCGAATCAGGCGGTGTACGTGGGCCATGCCTCGCCCCCCTGCCTGTTTCGGGGCGTGAGCCTATTCGGAGGCGGCGAATGAAGCGGGAAGCCTTTTTTGATTTAGCCGCAAGGCTAATGCAGCGCTTACAGGCGGGCGAGGTCCTGTTCTGCAACCTGGACGGAGAGGACTCCGATTTCGTCCGTCTCAACGGCAACAGAATCCGGCAGGCCGGAAATCTGTGCCGACGTGCCCTGGAGCTGAGCTTGATAATGGGCCGCCGCCAGGTCGCCGGGGCCTGCGAGTTGGCGGGAAACCGGGGGCAGGACGCGGCCCTGGCCAAGGGATTGCTGCAGCGGCTGCGAGATCGGCTACCGCACGTGCCGGAGGATCCCTACCTGAATTACTCCACCGAGCCCACCTCCAGCGAACGGATCCTCGGCACAAGCCTGCCGGATGCGGGCCAGGCGGTATCCGAGCTGATCGCCGGAGCAGGGGGCATGGACCTGGTAGGGATCTGGGCCAGCGGAGATATAATGAGCGGTCTCGCCAGCTCTCTCGGGCATCGTCACTGGCACCGCAGTTCCAGCTTCAACCTGGACTGGAGCTGTTACCTGGAGAAGGACAAGGCGGTGAAGGCGGGCTACAGCGGCTTCGAGTGGGAGCCCAGCCGCTTGGTGGAAAAGCTCGATGAGGTACGCCGGGGGCTCGCGGTCATGGCCCGGCCCGCCCGCACCATCCCCCCCGGCCGATACCGCGCCCACCTGGCGCCCGAGGCGGTGCAGGAGCTGACGGACTTGATCTCCTGGGGCGGGTTCGATCTGAAGAGTCACCGTACAGCCCAGACGCCCCTGATGCGCCTGGCCGAGGGCGAGCGCGTATTGCACCCGGGCATCGCCATCCACGAGGAGCATTCCCGAGGTCTCGTTCCCGGCTTTACGGCCGATGGCTTCGAGACTCCCGATCGCGTAGACCTGGTCCTGAACGGCGAGTACCGCGATTGCCTGGTAGACAGCCGCAGCGGCAAAGAGTACGGCGTTGCGGTCAACGCGGGCGCCGGGTACCCCGAGTCCATTGCCCTAGCTGCTGGTGACATCTCGCAGTCCCGAATGCTAGACCGGTTGGGCACCGGCCTTTACATCGGCAATCTTTGGTATCTCAACTACTCCGACCGCAACGAATGCCGCGTCACCGGCATGACCCGCTTCGGGACCTTCTGGGTAGAGAACGGCGAGTTGGTCGCCCCGGTCAACGTCATGCGTTTCGACGACTCGATCTACCATCTGCTAGGTGACCGGCTGGAGGGGCTGACTCGCGAGCGGGAGCTGATCCTTTCGGCGTCCACGTACGAGGGGCGCTCGACTGCTAGTAGTCTCTTGCCCGGGATGCTGGTTTCGGGTATCGAGCTGGCGCTCTAAGGCTGAGCGCGTGGGTCGTTTTGTACCCCGACGTCTAGTCTGAGGATCGGAGCGCAACGGGGTTGAAGGAAAAGGGAAGACCTGACACCGGTCTTGCGGCCAACACCGCCGGGGTCAACACCGCTGGCCCACGGCGCTTGCGCGGTGTATAGAACCCTTTCGGTCCCTCTTCGCGGTAGCGCTTCACCGCGCGTTTATGGCTGATCTTCCTCACCCCAAAGGCGCGCACAATGTTCGCCTGCTTGGTGTTGCCGTTGAAACAGGACTGGGCGGTGATCATGCGAAAAAACGCCACGTCCGCTTCATCGTGAACGAACGCCGGCATGGATCCATTGAAATAGGTCACCCGCCCATCCTGTTTGCTGAACGCCAGCAGCGGGGTGATGTGGGTGACGCCTTCGGGAAGATCGGCAGTTGGATCTGTGGCATCGGCTCGGAGCCTTCGGCATGGACAAACTTGAACCTCGGCGCACCGGCGTGCGCCGCAACTGGTATCTTCGCAAAATCCCATTCTTTGCCAAAGTCCACTCGGCAGCAACGCTGTGCTCGACTTGCTTCCTATTGAACTCTCAAGGTTTTCCAGCAGACCCTTGCTAGAAGAGCGGGCGGCCGAGATCAGGTCCTCTGCATCTACTCCAGCCTGGGCGAGATGGCCGACTTCGCCCCCGAGCTGACCGAGAAGGCCAAGGCCAAGCTGGACGAGGCGGCCAAGCATGCGGAGTAGGGCGAGAAGGAGATGGCCGCCGAGTCGCTGGAGGAAGTCACGGCCGCGATCTCCGCTACCACCGTTTACCTCCCTGTGATATCCGTGGCGCATCAGGTGGAGGCGGCCCGCAACGCCCTGGACCAGGATCCCGCGGATGCCGACACCGCCAAGAGCGCTTTCGACAACGCCTTGGTGAGCCTGGTGCACGCCACCGTGAACATGCACCTCTTCCCGGAGGAGAAGGCGGTCGGCAAGAAGGCACCGGCGGCACCCAAGGCGGACGCCCCCAAGGCCGAAGCAAAGTAGTAGTCGGGCCAATCCCTTACCGGGAGGCAAAGCTTCGCGCCGGAGGCACCTTGTCGCGGCGCCTGTTTTCCGTTTGCGACTCGGGGTGCCCAGCGTCAATGCAGCAGAGTGCCCGGCTCCCTGTCGAGCGGTCACGATGGCACTTGGGCGCTACGCCGCAGCAACAGCAGCCGCCGCGCCGTGAGCAGGAAGCTCAAGGCAACGAGCTGAAATACGTGGGTAAGGGCCAGCGTGGAGGCTTGGCGCCCCAGCTTCCGTTCAGCAGCGCCGGGGCCGGGGGGTGATGAGGTCTACCGTTGCGCGAGAAACGAATCTGGCCTGCTGCTCCTGGCGTCAAGCGCCGGCGACGGGAAGTCTCTCAGACTTCGGAACAAGTCCGGCCCCGACGGAATACCGCCTGGGATCTCATGGGTGATGGTCGAAAGCAGGTAGATTCGCCGTCCAATCAATCCAGTAAGGCTAATTCGGTAAACGGGGTAGTCGGTTAGCGCCGCTTAGCCCAAAATGCAGGAATGCCGTTATCAAGAAGTCCAAGACGAGTAGCTCGAAGGCGTCTTTTCTCGCCTGCGCGAGCAGGCGACTGTTACCGGCCCCATCACTGAGGCCGATGTCACGCACGGTTATCGCTATGGCTAGCACTCTATCCCGTCTCAAGTGGCGCTAACCGACTATCCCCTTTCGGGAAAGCAGTAATCGAGACCAAACCAGTGAACGGATCCAAGCAACAACCCAACATCGCGAAGCAACTGCTGCCGTTTCTCACCTGGCTCCCCCTGGTTAGCCGCGACAGCTTCCGTGCCGACTTGATCGCCGGGCTCACCGGCGCCATCGTCGTGCTCCCCCAAGGAGTGGCCTTCGCCACCATCGCCGGCATGCCGCCTGAGTACGGCCTCTACGCCGGCATGATTCCGGCCATAATCGCCGCCCTGATGGGCTCCTCCAGGCATCTGGTCTCCGGCCCCACCACGGCCGCCTCCATCGTGCTCTTCTCCGCCCTGTCGCTGCAGGCCACCCCTGGCACACCCGAGTACGTGGGCCTTGCCCTGACCCTGACCCTGATGGTAGGCATCTTCGAGCTGGGCCTGGGGCTCGCGCGCATGGGGGCGTTGGTGAACTTCATTTCCCACTCGGTCATAGTCGGCTTCACCGCCGGCGCGGCGGTGCTCATCGCCGCAAAACAGTTGAAACACTTCTTCGGCGTCACGATCGATTCCAGCGGGCACCTCCACGATATCCTGCTCAACTTCGGCAGCCACATCGTCGAAATCAACCCCTATGTGACCGGCGTGGCCCTCGCCACGCTGCTCAGTGGGGTCGCCATCAAGCGCTGGCTCCCCAAGCTGCCCTATCTGGTCATCTGCATGGTCTTCGGCGGTATCGTCGCCTATGTCCTGAACCTGATCTATGGCGAAGGCGTGACCCAGATCGCCCAGGTCGGCGCTCTGCCCTCTCACCTTCCGCCCCTGTCCAGCCCGGACTTCAACCTGGACCACATCAAGGCCCTGGCCCCCACGGCCCTGGCAATGACCCTGTTCGCGCTCACCGAGGCGGTGTCCATCGGCCGCTCGCTGGCGTTGCCCGCGGCGGCTACCGCATCGACGGTAACCAGGAGTTCATCGGCCAGGGCCTCTCCAACATCGCCGGCAGCTTCTTTTCCGGCTACGTGGCCACCGGCTCCTTCAATCGCTCCGGGCTCAACTACGCGGCCGGTGCCCGTACGCCCCTGGCGGCCGTCTTCGCCGGAACCCTGCTGATGGTCATCGTGTTGCTGGTGGCCCCCTTAGCCGCTTATCTGCCGAAGGCGGCCATGGCCGCCGTGCTCTTCATGGTCGCCTGGGGGCTGATCGACTTCGTCGAGATGCGCCACATCCTGCATGCCTCCAAGCGCGAGATCGGTGTGCTGGCGGTGACCCTGTTGAGCGCCCTGTTCCTGGAACTGGAGTTCGCCATCTTCGCCGGCGTCTTGCTATCGCTCGTGCTCTACCTGGAACGGACCTCCAAACCGACCCTCCTCGAGCGCGTTCCGGACCCGCGCCTGCCCGGACGGCCTCTGGTCACGGATCCGGATCTGCCTGCCTGCCCCCAGTTTCGCATCGTGCGCATTAACGGCTCCATATTCTTCGGCTCCGTGAGTCATGTGCAGGAGACTTTCGACCGCTTTCGCGCCGAGGACCCGGAGCGCAAGCACCTGGCCGTCACCGCCCGGGGGATCAACTTCGTGGACCTGCAAGGGGGAGAGGCCCTGGTGGAAGAGGCCAAACGGCGACGGGCCGATGGCGGTGCAATGTACCTGATGAATGTCAAGCGCGGTCTGTGGGAGGACATGGAGCGCTGCGGCTGTCTCGACGATATTGGCGCGAACCGCGTCTTTCAGGGCAAGAACGCGGGCATCCGCGCCGTCTATCAAAAGCTGGATAAGTCCCGCTGCGCGGCCTGCGACAAGCGCATCTTTCTCGAATGCCAGCAGGAATTCGGTCCAGCGCCGAGTCGGCCTATCAAGTGACAATGCACACAGCTGCCTCGATTTCCATCCAACCTCATTGATCGGAGAAGTCTGATGAAGTATCGATTCCTACCCATGCTCACCGCTATCGCACTGTACACGGGCGTCACGTGCGCCGGGACCGGAGCCAATCTGTGGCCAGAGGAGATCATCGATTCCATGGATGGCCGACGCTTGGTTCTGTTCCTGCCCAACGAGGACATCACCGCCAGCCCCCAATGGTTGCCCGCCGATGGCGCGCCGCCGCCATTGGACATCGCCGGGGCCATGGCGCAGCTGAAGGAGTGGATGGCCGGCGATCCACGGTATCGGGAGACCGAGATCCACGAGATCAAGCTCACGCCCATTCGCCGGCACGAGAAAGAGAACCGCTGGTACTTTCTGTTCCAGCTTCGCCACTCCGACGGTGGCAAGCCCAAGGCAATTTATGCCGCCGTGCTGCTCAACGGCAAGGTCGTACCTGTAATCGTTGAGCCGGCTTCGATCAAGTAACGGGATTCCCCGCCGGGGCTCTCCGCTTGCGCTGCGCAAACCAAAGGTGACGCGATGCGTGGGCGCGGTGCGAGTTGCCGGACCGCGAGCGGGGTCACCATTTAGCTGACCCTGATCAATGAGACGTTCTTTACTCGTTCGTGGCGGAGCCACGATCTTGTTCCTTGCCGCGAAGCGCGGTGTTCAAGCCCAATGCGCACCGTCGGTTTTCATTTCGACGGTGACGGAGTCGTTACCGATCCGCACCAGTCACCCTTGTGGATCAAGGCGCTGGAGCTTCCCCTGCTGGGGGAGATATCCGGCTCCTGGCTCGTTGGAGCCCCAGAAATTCCTCAGTGCCCTGCCATGGCCACGTGGTGCGAATCGCTTTACATCGAAGCCGCCCGGGAAAGGTCATGGGGGTCAAAAGGTCATGGCGGTCAGGTCTTCCCTTTTTCCTTTCTTGGGTCAAACTGAGTCGCCTCACAAATCCCTTCCTCCCGCGCCAACTCCTTGATCGTCTCGTTGCTCGCAGGAAGCATCTTCTTCAAAATCGCTTCCTTCCTCTCGTTCGGAAAACGGGGTCTTGTAATTTGCACGGGATTATCCAAGCGTCATCACATGGCAAGACCTTTGCGCTTCGAGTTTGCGGATAGCTTGAACTACCTGACCTCCCAACTAGAAACTGAAGTTTCCCTCTTTGATCATGCTACGAGCCGCATGACCGTTGAGATCAGAGGATTATGGTCTGGTTTGCCGGGGTCCTGGCAATCGATACCGAAACCCTCCTTTGCGATGTGTCGCGCCAGGGATCGTCGCACGTCGGCGAAGGCATATTCGGTTGTGTTTTCCGAAGCGTATCGCCTGATGGGCGCTTGGTTCAAGTGCGCGGCATAGATCCAAGTGATGGTCGTAGCGGCCATGCAGAAGTGCAGATGATTGGTCACCGCATCGGGGTTGCGGGTCTGGGTATGAGCGCTGCCGATCTCCTGCTTGATCTCTCGGAACCCGGCCTCGATTTTCCACCTCGCGGCATAATATTCGACGATCTGCTCGACGCTCAGATCCAGATCCGTGGTCACCAGCGCGACCCATTGTGTTCTGCGATAGACCCACACGACGCGCACACGGCAACGCAGGGTCTTGAGCATCACGATCCGCTCGGCGGCTTGCACCTCACGCAGGGCGCCGTAGACATGCACCGTGTAGGTCTTGGCCTGTTCGCGCATGGCCGCGGCCAGGTCCGCGGCGTTTCCGAGCCGTTCGCCGTATTTCCGCGGTCTTCCGGGCCGACCGGCGAGTGGCTCGGGGATGGCGTAGAGGGCGGCATTGACCCGCAGGCGCGAGAGCAGATCGACGCGTCTGCCCAGTCGCTCACGCAGCGGCTTGAACAGCCCGTTGTTGCCGAACCAGCTGTCGGCGACCACCAATATCGGCGCCTCGGCGAAGACGCCACCCAAGCGCCCGATCAGCTCGACGGCCTGCGCAAACTTGCTGCGAAAGACCACCGCCTTGCCGCGCACCCGGATACAAGCGCTACGCAAGCTCTTGCGGCGCAGGTAAAACGCGAAGGCCAACGGCACACAGCTCCAGCGTCCGTGAATCCGCATGAGCAGCCCCACCGTGACGATGGTCTGCGCCCAAGGCCAGCGTGTCTGGTTCGTCTTCGCCGCATGATCGAACGTCCTTTGGCAGGCGAAGATCTTCTTGCCCGTCTTCGGGTTGATCGAATCGTCGAGCCCCAGCAGCAACCGTCCGGCAACCAACGGGCTGGGGATCGCCCGCCACAGCGCCTCCCAGACGCCGTCCCACGGCAGCTTCACCGAGGCCATGAAGGTGTAGTAACGCCATTGGGCGATGCTCACCCCGAACAGCGTCTCGATGGCGCGCAGCAGATTCGAGGTGCGCGAGACGGTGATCGGAACCAGGATCGCTTTGAGCGTCAGCACAAACCAATGAAAGCGCTCCTGGCCATTGTCCGTGAGTGGAAAAACGAATTGGAAATCGCGGGCGAGGGTGCGTAAGATGGGCATCGAATAGGGGCTCTTTTCGCTGGATAATCATTGTGTTAAGCAACTTTGATTATACCGCGTATTGAGCCCTTATTCGCGATTAAATGCTTGTTTTCGAATTGAATAAACCAGCCACCATGGTTAATGAAACCCATTGCGCAATGGTTAGGAGATTGGGAAAGATCAAACAATATTCCAACAGTAAAAGCCGTTGTCGTGAATGTCTATGAACGGAATCCCTATGTCGTTGCGGAGGTCCTTGAAAGAGCTGGAGGAGCATGTGAAAGATGTAATTTACCGGCTCCATTTGAAAGAAGAACAGATGGCAGCCCATATTTGGAAGTTCATCATACGATCAGACTCGCAGATGGGGGAGAAGATTCGGTGGAGAATGCTAAAGCTTTATGCCCTAATTGCCATCGCGAACTACATTTCGGCGTAAAAAACACAACAATGCCATAAACGCGGACCCCAAAAAGCTGCGCTGCGCTCCGCTTTTTGGGTCCGGTTATGGCTGTCGTTATCGGGGGGAGCAGGGGTCTCTTGCGGGTGAAAGTCCTGGCGGGGCGGTAGGGTAAGTCAGTTCGGGTGGGGCGGGGGGGACGGAAAGCGGCGTCAGAGAGAATGGGAAGGGCGGGGAGGGGGGTGGGTGGAGAAGTGCGGGCACCAGCTTCGAAAGGATCAGTTAGTCGCGGATGCCGAGGGTTTTAACGTACACGAGAGGCAATACAGAAGCGCCCGCAATTGATGGCAAGGGTGTGAAGGTCCGCCGGAGTCTACAGGCCGTGGCATGCAGGAAGGGAGACGTCGGAGAACTCCGGAAGCCCGGCGGGCTCCTGGATGAAGTGACATGATGAAACCGTCAGCGTTGGGACACGAAAGGGTGAAGAGCCCCGACACGGTGTGGGCACGGATGGAGTCATTGCGCAGGGAACAACCAGGCAGGCCGGAAACGGCCGTATGCCAGCGGGGTGTCTTATCGGGCATAGTAGTCGGAGGACGGGAAAGCCGGCCACGAGGCGAAGGGCCCGACGGGAGTACGCAGCGCGCAAAGGAAACTCATGCCGGGCATGCAGGATCGGAACAACATGAGCCAACCTCACTGCGGGCAATAGCAAATCGGGCGAAGGAGAGCAAACACCACCGCTTTCGCAATCTCTACCAAGAGGTGAACGCCGAGCTTTTGAAGCACTGCTGGCAGGACTTGAACAAGGATGCGGCCAGCGGCGTCGATGGGCTGACGGCGGAGACCTACGCACTCAACCTGGAAGAGAACATCACCGACTTGGCGGAGCGCGTGAGGGCAAAACGCTACCGGGCCAAACTGGTCCGGCGCTTGTACATCCCCAAAGAGAACGGAAAAGAAAGGCCGCTGGGCATCCCTGCGCTGGAAGACAAACTCGTGCAACTGGCCTGTGCCAAGCTGCTCGGAGCAATCTACGAGGAAGGCTTCCTCGATTGCTCCTACGGCTACCGGTCCGGGCGCAGTGCCAAGGAGGCGGTGTGCGAGCTGACCTTCGAGCTCATGTACGGCAAATTCGGCTTTGCAGTCGAAGCGGACATCCGCGGGTTCTTCGACCATCTCGCCCACGATTGGCTGGTCGAACATGTCTGCACTGAAAAGGGAAAATTGCGCGCTTGGCTCAAGGCCGGCTATCTGGAACGCGGGATGTTCCATCCCAATGCCATTAAGTTAGCAGCTACCGGCACCTCTTATAGTTTGGATGAAAGCCGTGGAGCTTCGCGGGTTTGATTTTCCGGGGGTAGGAGCGATCGGGTCTCACGGCTTCGACGCCGGCAGCCATTGCCAACACTATAGATGTAAGCAGCTGCGTCGGGGAATCGAAGATGAAGAGGCGGATTACGTTATCCTTCATTTTCGAGAGCGCGTTGGCGAAGTTCACCCGATAGGCGCGCTTGCGGGCTTTGTAGAGGCGCTCAGCAATCGCCTGGGCTACCCAGGAGAGGATTGTGGCGAGGTTCAGTACAAAAATCTTGGCGTAGAAATCCTGCTGCACGACCTGGGCGCTCAGGCCGGAGAAGTTCTCGATTTCGATCCGGCATTTTTCGCGTTTATACCCCTCCTCCACGCCCCAGCGCAGGTGGTAGAGGCGCTTGAACCAACCCATCGGATAGGCCTCCTCGTCAAGCAGCGAGGTGGCCAGCACCTCGGTTTCGCCACCTTTGAGCGACACGCGGATCAGGCGCAGGGCGATCGGCTCGCACGCCAGCCCATAGCGCTGGCACTGTTTGTGTGCCTCCGCGCCGGGCGAGAACAGCACCACATCGCTCTTCTTGTCGCTGGCAAGAAAGTCGGTGACCTCGCCGGAGAAATTCAGCGCCATGCGGGCACAGAAGTGGCGTTGCTACTGACGGTGCCAGGCGAACAGCCAGAAGGGCGGATAACCGCGGTCATAGAGCAGTAGGTGGTTGTCCCTGGTCGCGGCCAGATGCTCGCCGGCGAGCACACGCTCGCCAACATGGCGCGATTCGATGTCCGCCTCGATCACCAGGTCGTTGAGGACGTCATATAGGCGCGAGAAGCGTGCAAGCGGAACTGAGGCACCCTCGGGCGGTGCACCGAACGTAGCGATGACATCGGCCGTGTTGGGCAGGCGGCCGGTCGAGCCATCGACCGCCAACAGGCGCAAACCATGCCAAATGCGTGGTGAGAAATGACGCTCGAATCCCTCGAGCAACGGCTCGTTGAGCCCCATCAGGGCACGCGGATTGAATTTCATGCGCGCTTGGCAGAAGGCCGAAGGGGTCACACTGTCAGCCAGCGGTTGGTCGTGGAGTACCTCGAAGAAGCGATCCAACTCATCGCCAATGCTGCCCTTGCGCAGGTTCAACAGCATGGCCACCAGATGGGGCAACGGAAGCGATCGTTGGCGAGTGAAATCCGAGGTGTGCATGCGGGCAGACGCCGCAAATTCCTCGGAGAACAAGAATTCCTTTATGGGCGCATAAAGGAATTCAAATTTGACCTATTAGCTGGGATTCTTCCGCTGTAGGCTGGATTTTCTTCGGCTTGAGGACCATGGTTTTTCTCTTGTCGAGGTGGTTGAGGATGGCGAATATTGTAACAAATACAG
>CALOFM010000038.1:0-12735 GCA_942492625.1 uncultured Gammaproteobacteria bacterium
GAGGTCTACCTTCCCTACGCGCTCGAACGGAGGTAACCAGCCATTCTGAGCCGTTATTCCATGCGACGTGAAACTCTATATGCTGTCGCCCACCGATTTGTTTTTGAGCGGAAGGCGGGACAGCATGGCCCCATCGATAATACCGGCGAGGCGGACGCGGATTCGGCGTAGCCGGGATAAATGGTGCGAGGTGCTGGAGCGCTTTGAGCGGAGCGGGCAGAGCCGCGAGCAGTTCTGTCTCGAGCGAGGCCAGACCTTGAGTTCAGCAGCTTCGATCGCTGGCGCCGGCAGCTGGGTAAGACGGCGGCGCCGCGACAGGTCAGTGCCGGCGAGTCCGTGTTTTTCGAGCTGGCGCCGCACGCACGTGCGTCGAGCGGAGCATGGGACGTGGAATTGCAGCTCGGCGCTGGCGTGGTGTTGCGCCTGCACCGTTCATGCTGAGCGACCGCCCGGGCGGCGGATCTGGCTGTGTATGCAGCCAACCGACATTCGCCGTTCCTTTGACGGCCTCTCGGCCCTGGTGCGCCAGCATCTGGGGGAAGATCCAAGCAGTGGGCAGTGGTTTGCATTCATCAATCGGCGGCGTACCCAAATCAAGGTCTTGGCCTTCGAGGAGGGCGGTTACTGTGTTTGGAGCAAGCGCCTTGAGCAGGGCCGGTTCGCGGCCGAGAACGCTGCCGGTATAGCCCGAACAAGGGTTCTCCACACCGCCCGTGTATGCCCTGAGTCAATGTGTCTGCTTTCTTTACCTACTGTCCGATCAATCCTGTTGCAATACGCGCTGGCGAACCACCGCCTCAGCCGTGCTGCGGCGCCAGGTGCGGCATCTCTTGGCGCACGATGTCCCGGATGAAACCGGCGAGCTCGCGGGCGATGCCCACGCAAACCAGCTTGGTGTTCTTCCCCGTCCGGGTCAGTGTGCGATAGCGACCGCACAGGCGTGTCCGGCCTTCCAGGCGATCTTCTTGGCCGCCTCCGAGGCATTGGCCGCCTTGCCTTGAGATGCTTGGTCTGACGCGCCGGAAAGCGATAGCTCCAGGCCGATTCGACCAGCATGCGCCGAGCATGGCCATTGCCTGTGAGCGTGATCGCCCCCTGGCGCCGGCGAGTGCCCGTGGAATGCTCGCTCGGCACCAACCCGAGAAAGCCCATCAATTGTTTCGGCACGTCGAAGCGGCTGATGTCCCCGAGCTCGGCAAGCAAGACGATCGCGGAGAGCTTGTCGACCCCGCGTAAGGCGATCAAGGAGTCGACCACCGGGGCCAGGACCACTCGGGCAGGGCGCGCATCAGATGCTCGGTGAGCTGCGCCACCCGTCACCCTTTTCAGTTGGATCCGAAAAGGCTGGGTACATGCGCGCCAAGTTGAGCACAACGGCCGCAATGTCTGGTTGATCCGGGCCGATGGGGCCGAATGCGAGCGCCTGCGCGCGCGCCGCAGGGAACCTCTTCGGTGGAGCCGGCACCTCCGGGTCGACAAGGCGAACCCACGGCCGCACCTCAGATAACAGTTCTATGGAGGCATCATGGCTGGAAGATCGAGGCCGGTTTCCGAGAGATCAAACAGGAGATCGGCAGCGCTCACACCCAGACCCGCAACCCCGACGCGGTGACCAATCATCTTAACTTCTGCATGGCGGCCACCACCATTACCTGGATATATGCCGAACACTTGCGCCAAGCGCCAATCCGACGATACGCTTCCGAGAAGAGCACCGAATTCGCCTTCGCAAACGTGCGAAGATCCCTCGCGCGGCACCTCGCAAAGCAGGGTTTCGGTATCGATTGCCGGGACCCCGGCAAACCAGACCGAAATCCTCTGATCTCAACGGTCATGCGGCTCGTGGCATGATGAAAGTAAGAAACTTCAGCTCGAAGAGTATCGAAGCGAATCAGAAGTTGCGTGGGGTCGGCTCCTTTTTTGGCGTTTTTACGGGCAAGACACAGGGGCTTGAATCGGTGCTTGAAAAAGCTGGCGAGGACTTTAAGAAGTCTCTCAACCGGAGCACCCAGATGCGACAATTCCTCGGACGAGTGTCCTGCAACAGTGCGAGCGCAAGGCAGATGGGTGAAAATTTCCTGCGCACCGCTAACGGGCAGACGCCGCTCCAGAACTCGGGCGGGAAGCTGGAAGGAGCGGATCGGGAAACCGATCCGCTGACGGAAGAGGACATCAGTCGAGCGGCGCGCGAGTCTTTGGCTCATGCGCGAAAGGCCGCGAACGCCAATGCGATTAGGGAGGCGACGAAGGCCAATGAAGCGGGTAAGGGCTGGCCGTTTTATGAGAAGAAGGTCCAGCCTTTTGAAAACAGCGTCGGAGTAGAAGACTACGACTCCAGAAAGGCGCTCGGGAACGCCCCCCTACAAAGCGCGTTGTTCGCGGCGAAGCGCAGTGGCCAAAAGTTTTGTATTGCCGTTATGGGCCAACGGGAGCTTGGGAGGACGGAAGCCCCAGGCTCGAAATGTGGCGTTATTGGTTTAAGCAGGTACCCAAACAATTGTCGGATATTCTGAAGTCCAACAGAAAGGGCACACTGGCCGAAGACCTGCGCCTAGGCGTCGCCACCGCGAAGTGTCCCGCGAACACCGTCGAAGCGCGAGCCCTGTACGGCGGGGCACTTTAGGAGACCACAGCCATGAGCAACTACAAAGGACCAACCGAAGGCGGATCCGGAGGCAAACGAGGACACTCCACTATGGAGCACTGGACGTACACGCAAGAGATCAAGAAAGCGACCAAGAGGAGACGTCGTGCTGAAGGCAGGAGGCTATGTCGCGACCAAGCCGATAGTAATGCGCAGAAGCCCAACGCGAAATGAATCCCTTACAACCGCGCCAGAAACCTAACCGAGGCCCACGCGGTCAGCTGGAGCGAGATAGCGCGACTCCGGCCGGGGGGGTCGAAGCCCGGCAAGCCCTGCACATAAAAGGTTTTGCCAAGAAGCGGCTGAGCGCGGAACCTGTGAGACAAATCGATGAATTGGACTTGTGACGCGCAGCCGAATTCTGTAACGAGCGCGGCCTGCGTCTGGACGATTTGTTGGCCTCGTGATGACCGCCTCTCGACGCAGCCCAGCAGCGGCGCGCGATTCCTACCAAATCCGTCAGTCTTCGCAGTAGTAATCAAGCGCGGTCAACCCCTCTTCAAGGTGATCGGACACCATGGGGTGTGACAGCAGGTACGCGGCGGTGTTCTGCTTGTCCAGATACTGCACCAGGGCCTCGGAATTCGCCTCGTCCCATTCCTCCAGGGTGAAGTCTCCACGGCCCAGCCACATCAGCGCAACCACTTCAGCCTGTTGCTCCGGGGATAAATCCTCCACGGTGGCCTTGATTTCTTGCATGCTCATGTCGCCTGTGTGGTCGGCGAGCACCTGCATGGCCCAGTCGTCGTCCGAGCCCGAGGGGGAATCGGGGATGACCACCTGCTCCTTGGCTTGACACTCGCGAGCCTTGGCGATGATGTAGCAGAGTGTTTCGAGACGGACCTTGAGCATGGCCTGATTCCTCCTGCCCGCGCGTGGTTTTATGACGAGTGTACTACGGAGCAGGGCCCGACACCCGCGTGCCGGCGGCTGAAGGGGGCAAGCCTGGCCGGGTATCTGACGTCGGTCAAAGCAATGGCATACGCAGCACGGATTCGGGCCGCCCAGCGGGGCTTGTCCGATCCGGCATGGCCCTTAGGTAGTGGCGGGCGTATTCTTTAGGGTAGGGTAAGGGAGGGTTAGGGAGAAGAGAACGATGCGCATTTCGAAAACATTTCTTAGTTTAGGGACCGCGGTAGCGGTCGCAACCCTCGCTGCCTGCGCCACGGCGCCTGAGACGGGGCGCTCGCAGCTGCTCCTAATCAGTCCGGCCCAGGAGGCCGAGATGGGTTTTCAGGCGTTTGCGCAGCTCAAGAGCAAGGAGCCGGTCGTAACGACCGGCCCACAGGCCGATCAGCTCCAAAAGGTGGGGAGACGGATTGCGCGGGTCGCCCCGGTACCCCATGCGCGTTGGGAGTTCGTCCTGTTCAAGGACGGCGACAACGCCAACGCCTTCGCCCTGCCCGGAGGGAAGGTCGGCGTCTTCACCGGGATTCTGCCGATCACCAAGAACGAGGCCGGACTCGCCACCGTCATCGCCCACGAAATCGCCCACGTCACCGCCCGTCACGGCGCCGAGCGCATGTCGCAATCTATGCTGGTCCAGGTCGGCGGCGTCGCCTTGTCCGCCGCGATCGGCACGGATGCCGGGATTACCCGCGACGTCGCGATGCAGGCCTACAGCATCGGGACGACGGTCGGTGTCGCTCTGCCGTACTCGCGAACCCAGGAGCTGGAGGCCGATCACCTGGGATTGCTTTATATGGCGCGTGCAGGATTCGATCCGCGCCAAGCCATCGCCTTTTGGCGGCGCTTCCAGGAGCATGGGCGCAAGAAGGGCGGGAAGCCTCCCGAGTTTCTGAGTACACACCCCTTAGATAGCACGCGTATCGCCAAGCTCGAAAGCCTGCTTCCGGAGGCGCTGGCCGAGTACGAGCGCGCCAGATAGCCGTGGCGAGTGCGATGCTGCGCTTCCCGACAGTACGCATAGGCCCTGGATGAAGCGGTCTCTGCGCTGGCTTCTGCTCCTTCTCGTTCTGGCCGCCGGCTCCCTGGTGTGGTTGCAGCAAGAAGGGCAGACCGGCGCCGGCGGCTCCGATCAGTTTTTGGAAACGATTCTGGAGGAAGAGGATACCGGCTTCGCTTCAGAGGATGGGGAATGGGAGTAAGAGTTCCCGGCCGACCACGGTGCACACCCGGAATTTCGATCCAAGGTTTAGTACCTCTCCGGAAACCCGCAGGACGAAGACGGCGAGTGATTCGGCTTTCAGCTCGCCTTCTTTCGGCTAGGGCTCAGACCAGACGCTATAGATCGGGCATCCGCCTGGGGGACTAATCAGGTCTTTCGCGCCCACTTTGCCCTGGCGGACGAAGCGCAGGGACGTTTCCACGCCCAGGAGCGCTTCAGCCGCGCCGCCTTGGGCCTGAGCGGTACGCAAGAGGTACCGGTGCGCGTTTGGCTGGAGGATTGGTCCCTGGAAGCCGATAAAACGCGGGCGGGACCAGGGCGATTTCGCCTCCGAGCCGGCGCCGGGGGGTTGGAGCTGGAGCTGGAGCTGCAAGGAGAAAAGCCGCCGGTGCTGACGGAGCAGGCGGATCTTCTCGGATCCCCCTCGTCCGGCACCTTCTGGGTCTACCTGATGCCGCGGATCCACGCCGCCGGGACTCTGCGGATGGGTGGATCCGAACGCAAGGTCACCGTAAAAGCCTGGCTGGACAGGGCTTGGGGCGTGGTTCCGGTTTCCCGCGGGCAGATCGCCCTGAATCGCTTCTCGCTACAGCTCACCGACGGCCGGGATATCCTGTGCCTGCAGCTGCGCCGGCGGGACGGCAGCGGAACCCCCATCCCGAGCTGCCTGTTGATCGCGGGTGATGGCTCCGCCAGATCCTTCCGCCGCCGCGAGATTCGCCTCGAGCCGCTCGATTATTGGCGCAGCACATTGGATGGGACCAGCTATCCGCTGCGATGGCGCCTAGAGTTGCCGGGAGAGGCGCTGGACCTTGAGATCACCCCACTGTTGGAGAACCATGAGGTGAACTTTGAAACCCGCGCATGGAGCGGGGCGGTGGTGGTGTCGGGCCGGTCTGCAGGATCGCCGGCAGCCGGGCGCGGTCAGCTGGAGCTGTCCGGTTATGCGAGGGCCGGGGGCGGGGCATGAGTGGTACCCTGGCTCCGGAACCCTGCCCGTTGCGTATCTGTCTATGAAGCCATGAAAGAACGATCGATCAGGCCCATCGCTGCTCTCGCCGCCCTCCTGCTGGCGGGCTGTGGGCAGGAAGGGGAGGAAGGCGCGCCGGCCAAGTCGGAGCCGGGGAAGGTCGCCGCCGAGGAGCAGCGGCCCGGTGACCCTGCGAAGGGCTATGACGCACTGTTGAACCGGGCGGCGGTTACTTGCGGGCTTCCCGTCTCCGCCTTCCGCAAGAGCGTCGGCGAGATCGATTCGAAGCACGTGCTTCCGGGGCGCAGAGGGCTCAACGCCGAGCTTCCCTACTCGCTGACGGTCCATACCTCGGCCAGCGGCGTGGAGCTTGTCACCTCCAACTGTTTGAGCTGCCATGCCGCCCCGCTGAACGGTGAGATGATCATAGGGCTGGGAAACGAGTTTCTCGATTTCACCGCCGATCCGATCGTCTCCGTAGAGAGCGCCGGGGCCTTCGTGAAGAGCGAGGCCGAGGCCGCGCAATGGCGCACGTGGGCGGACCGGATCGATGCCGTTTCTCCGTACATGATGACGGATACACTGGGCGTCAATCCGGCCAACAACCTGACACTTGCCCTGATCGCTCACCGCGATCCCAAGACCCTCGCCTGGTCCGACGAGGCCCTGATGGAGCCGCCCCCGGAGCAACCATTGCCCGTGAGTGTTCCGCCTTGGTGGAACGTGCGCAAGAAGCACGCCGCGTTCTACAACGCGGAGGGAAGGGGGGATCAGGTCCGTTTCATGATGCTCGCCTCCACCACATGCACCGATTCGGTCGAGGAGGCCGCGGCCATCGACGCCTGGTTCGTCAACGTACGGGCCTATCTGCTGACGCTCGAGCCGCCCCCGTACCCTTTCGGCGTCGATCGGGACCTCGCGGGACGGGGAGAAGGTCTCTTCAACAAGAACTGCAAGCGTTGTCACGGCACTTACGGGAAAGATTGGACCTATCCCAACAAAGTGGTCGGCCTGGATGACTTGAGGACGGACCCAGCCCTGGCGCAGGGTGCATACAATGATGCTGACCGTTTCATCCGTTGGTTCGAGCAGTCTTTCTACGGGGAGCTGTCCAGAGTCGAGCCGGCGTTGGGCTATATCGCGCCGCCTCTGGATGGCGTGTGGTCGACCGCGCCTTACTTGCATAATGGGTCCGTGCCGACTCTGGCCGCGCTATTGGAAACGGCCGCTCGACCCGAGTACTGGCGCTTCGCAGGCGAGGAACCGGCTTACGACCAACAGGCTCTGGGCTGGACCTATAGGTCGGTCGATTACGGCAAGGACGGTGCCATGGGTTGGGACGAACGTAACCGAATCTACGACACGACGCTGCGCGGTTACTCCAATCGGGGACACGACTTCGGGGACGAGCTGACCCGCGAAGAGCGGGGCGCGTTGCTGGAGTATCTGAAGACCCTTTGACTGCAGAAAGGGGCCGGTAACATGAAGCGCAGAGACTTTCTCAAGGGAACCTCGTTGGTCACCCTGTCCCCATCGACTCCACTCCTGCCTGCAAACGGCGGCTAAGATGCCCGGGTGTTTTCCGCACAGACCTTCAGTCAGACCCAGTGGTCCACTATAGCGGCGGTCCAGGATCACCTGCTTCCCTCCGAGCGCGATGCTCCCGGTGCCCGTGACCTGAATGCCACCGCCTTTCTCGATCGCACCCTGGCGGATCCCAAGTTCGATCCGGACGTCAAGGGCTTCATTCTCCAGGGCATCGGCTGGCTGGAGGAGATCTCCCAAGAGACGCATGCACTGACCTTCCACCGGGTCAAGCCTGCCAGGCGTGAGGACCTGCTGCGGCAAATCGCCGGCAGCGGAGCGGGGGAGCGCTGGCTCTCCACACTGATCAGCTACAGTGTCGAGGCCATGCTCGCGGGTCCGCTCTACGGTGGCAACCCGGACGGTATCGGCTGGAAGTGACTGGGGCACGACCCCGGCCAGCCACGCCCGACGCCGGACAAGATCTATGGCAGGCTGGGCAAGGCATGAGCAAGGACTTCGACGTTTGTGTGATCGGCAGCGGCGCCGGTAGTGGCCCTGACCCTCGCCGAGGCGGGTTACTCGGTGGTGGTCCTTGAAAAAGGGCCTTGTTTCAAGGAAGAGGACTTCTACAAGGACGAGATGGCCTGCTGCCGCCGCAGCACCTACACGCCCAACCTCCTGGACGAGCGCCACGTGCTGGAGCAGGAAGACGGGGACGGCGGCTGGGAGTCGGTAAGCACCTTCGATTCCGGTTGGGACTGGTGGAACGGCAACTGCGTCGGCGGTGCCACCAATTTAACGAGCGGATTCTTTCACCGCCTCAAGCCCGACGACTTCCGCCTTCTTTCAGCCCTAGGGCCGGTGGAAGGCGCCAATCTGGCCGACTGGCCCATCGGCTACGAGGACATGGAGCCTTGGTACGATCTGGTTGAGCGCCGCGTCGGGGTCTCCGGGAAGGTCATAGACCATCCGCACCAGGAGCCCCGGTCCAGCAAGGACTCTCCTTATCCGCCGACGGCCGAGCACCCCATCGCCGGCTGGATCGACCATGCTTGCCGGGATCTGAGCTACAAGCCTTTTCCGGTGCCCAGGGCCATCCTGTCCCGACCCGCCAGGGGCCGTAATGCATGCATTTACACCAACTACTGCGGTAGCTACGGCTGCAGCACGGGGGCCAAGGGCAGCTCCCGTGCCGCACTGCTCGACCAAGCCGTGCAAACCGGGCGTTGCCAGATCCATGCAAATTGGATGGCGAGCAAGATCCTAAGCGGTCAAAACGGCGAGATCCAAGCCCTGGAATACATCGATGGGAACGGAAAGCGGCGGCGACTGGATGCGCGCATCTACGTGGTCGCCTGCCAAGCCATCGAGACCGCCAGGTTACTGCTCCTGTCCACCGGTCCCAAGCACCCGCAGGGGCTGGCGAACCGCAACGGTCAGGTGGGTCGGAATCTGATCTTCTCTGCCGGGGGCTCGGGGAGCGGCGACATCCCGTATGTCGGATTGGAGGCGGGGCGGGCCGAGGCGCTCAAGGCGCGCGGGCTGTTCGTCAATCGGGCGCTGCAGGATTGGTACTACTATAAGGACCCGGACACCGGCGAGCGCCGAAAGGGCGGTACCATTGAATTTCTGTTTCGCGACGCGAACGCCATCTCGAGAGCCCTGGCGCAGAAGTGGGCCGACAACGGCAACCTGGGTTGGGGCAAGCCCCTGAAAGACCGCATCAAATCCTACTTTACCGAAGCGCGTTATCTGCGCTTCGAGGTCTTCAACGACTTGACCCCGTGGACGACTGTTTCGTGTCCCTGGATCCCGAGCAAAAGGGCAAGTGGGGAATGTCGGTCGCCCGCATCCGGCTCGGCTATCATCAGCGGGACCTGGATGTAGGGTGGTTTCTCTCCCGCAAAGGTGCAGCAGTGCTCGAAGCCCTTGGCGCCAGCAACGTGGATTTGAGCGTGAGCAGCTCACCCCCGCAGAATCTGGTTGCCGGTGGTTGTAGATTCGGCACGGACCCGAGCACCACGGTACTGAATCTTGACTGCCGTGCCCACGAGTTGGAAAACCTCTACGTTACCGATGGTAGCTTCATGCCCACCGGTGGCAGCGTACCCCACACCTGGACCATCTACGCCAACGCTTTTCGCGTCGCCCAGCGCATCGTGGAAGCGCTGGGCGGACCGTCGACCCGATCCGTTGATTCAGAGGCGAAAGCCGTGCTGCGAATCAAAGACAAAACGTAGGGTTGCGTGCCTGGCCATAGAGACATAAAATTACAGACTAAGTTGCGGGGTGGAGCAGTCAGGCAGCTCGTCGGGCTCATAACCCGAAGGTCGTAGGTTCAAATCCTGCCCCCGCTACCAACTTGGTTGTAGACCGGCCGGAGTTGCGGTTGTCGTTGACAGCCTCAAAGCCGCGCCGGTTTTTCAATTCTTTAGCGTTTTTCATGGGGTGGTTCTCCATTGCGTTGTCATGGGCGGCGATCTCCAGTATCCCGGCCAGATCGCCGTAAAGATCGATGGCCAGATCATCCTTGGCCTCTTCGGGCGTCAGGACGACTTTTTCAACCAGGCTCCGGATAAGCGCCGCCGCTTCGCCCTGCCGCGCCTTGTCGCCCAGCGCTTCGCGCAGGGCTTTGACGTCCGCGCGGTAGCGCCGCGCCATCGCCGGATGGATGAGGGGCCGGGGTTGCGCGGGCGCGTCCGCGAGCTGCGCTTCAATCTCTTCCTGTTTCTTGGCAACGGCCGTCAGATCATCCTTGACCAGATCGGCCGCCACGCCGTCCTTGATCGCGCGGATGATGTTCTCCCTCTCTTTCCTGAGACGGGCGAGGTCGGCCTTTAGCGCGCTGCGCGCTGCCTCCATCTGGCGGCGCAGCGCATTCATATGGGTTGTGTATTCCTCACAGAAAACCTGCACCAGTTCATCGCGCAGCAGATGGGTTTGAAGCGCGCCCAGGACCGCCCCTTCGAGCGCATCGCGCCGGATCGTCCGCTTGTTCGAGCAGGCTGAATCGCCCTTGTTGCGCGCTGCCGAGCAGCCGTAACTGGTCGCGTTGATCTTGGAAAACCCACCGCCGCATACCCCACAGCGCAGGAGGCCCGAGAGTAGATATTGCGGACGCTGCCGTTTCCAAAAACCGGGTTGCCGCGCATCCAGTGCGCGCTGGCGCGCCTTGGCCGCGTCCCACAGGGCCTGGTCCACGACGCGCAGCTGCGGCACGCTTTTGCGGACCCATTCGCTTTCAGGATTAAGGCGCGTGACGCGCTTGCCTGTCGCCGGGTCCTTGATGAAGCGCTGGCGGTTCCATACCAACTCGCCGATATACAGCGCGTTGTTCAGGATGCCGGTGCCGCGCCTGCGATTGCCGTTGATGGTGCTCTGGCCCCATGCTTTGCCCGAGGGGCAGAGGATATTCTCGGCGTTGAGCTGCGCCGCAATCGCCTTGGGCGATTTGTTCGCCCTCGCATATTCCTCGAAGATGCGCCGGACAATCGCGGCTTGCTCGGGCTCGATCTCCCGCAGCCCCCGCACGCGCTCGCCGTTGGCATCGACCTGTTTTACGGCCCGGTAGCCGTAAGAAATCCCGCCGCCTGATTTGCCAAGTTCCACGCGTCCGCGCAGACCCCGCCGGGTCTTATCGGCGAGGTCTTTGAGGAACATCGCGTTCATCGTGCCTTTCAGGCCGATATGCAGCGAGGAGATTTAACCTTCCGAGATCGTAATTATCGATACGCCCGCGAACTCCATGCGCTTGTAGATCCCGGCGATATCTTCCTGATCGCGCGAGAGCCGGTCGAGCGCCTCGGCGAGCACGAGATCGAACTTGCTCTCCATGGCACCCGCGATCAGCATCTGGATGCCGGGGCGCATGAGCGAGGCGCCCGAAATCCCGGCATCCGTGTAGCACTGGCTCACGGACCAGCCTTGCTGTTCGCAATGCAGCTCGCATAGTCGCACCTGGTCCTCGATGGACGATGCGCTTTGCAGATCGGAGCTGTAGCGGGCGTAGATGGCCACGCGCATTGTCATAAACATTGTTGTTCCTTTGGAGCTGGGTCCTGGGCGCTTCTGTGCCGTTTGAAATCTTCTTCAGCGGCGCGGCGGGCCAGGAGTTTCACAAGCGCGATCAAGCTTGCGTGACGAGTATGACTCTCGCAAGGGCTGCCCTTCAAGCGAAGGGTGATGGGCTTGTTTTGTTGAGGATCAGGCACGTTTCACCTTATAAAAAACAGACGAAGGCTTGTGCCCATCGTCTGTCCCAATAAATCGCAACCTGACCGCCCCGATTAAGGGGGCAGCGCCCACATGTTCGTATCTTTTAACCTTGAGTCCGCTCCGAAAACCCCTTCCTGCAGCCAAGCCCGACAGCGGGGCTGAGGATCGGGACATGCAAGTTGTCAAGTGTCCGGAAGGGATTTTCCCGCAACCGGAGATGGAAAAACGCGCCTTCCAGGTATTCGGTGAGGGGGGCATGAAAGATCGTAGAGGCTGTGTCGTGATTTTAAGGCGTAACCCCGATCAAGCGATCGCTTCGGCCTGTTTCGCCTCGTAGCTCGCGATTCGCTTCATGTTGATCCACGTTGCTCGGCATACAGCCCACAGCTGGACCCGAAACTTGCCACGGTACTTCAGCTTTTTCTTGTTTGTGTGGTAACAGAGCTGAAAGATCGTTGCTTCGACATTGCAGCGCCGGTTGAATAACTCCCGTGGCAGATCTTCCGTTCGCCGCCGACATGCAGCCGTGTCAAGATCTTTGTCTGTGATGTAGCGCTTGCCATCGCCGCGGAATCGATAGCGACAACAAGAATCCATATTGAAAAACCGACATATGGAATTGCTTCAACTGATTCAGGCGGCGGTCCCAAAAGATTCATAAAATATACTATCAGTAAAAATATAACCAAACCCCAGAAACCAAATTCACCCTTGCGGTTTTTGGCTGTTGTTGTCTTCCAATAATAGTAAACACCCAGACCGAAGATTGTCCCCTCAACGACTATAGTCCCAATTACTGAATTCCACAAACCGAATCCCGCCATTATTCCCAGTCCGGGTACCAGTTCGAGATCGGGCCGATGAGTAAGTAGATCCAGTATCCAACGACTTAAGAACAACAACGCCTAAAATAATGGCAGCAGTTTTCTCCTTTTTGTACAGATAATATATACCTCCCACAAGAAGTGACCAGACAAGAACGGCAAGCAAGCTGTGAGATATCGGATATGAAATAAAGTCTAAAGGAGTAAAATGCCGTGTTACCAACATCTATTGCAACTTGTTCAACACCAAGCAGTAATAGAAACGGCCATAAAAGATCAATAAATTGAGTTGCGATAAGGAATGTACCAAGTGAGGGCTTCGGTGAAAACTTCTTTGCAGCAAATGCCACACCCATGTGACCAATGAACATGTTTTACTCCGTATTGATTATTTGTTAGGCTAATTGGGAATAGTCGCTAAAATAAT
>CALOFM010000039.1:0-145479 GCA_942492625.1 uncultured Gammaproteobacteria bacterium
CGCTCGAAGCACGCGCGTCCGCCGGCAACTCCAAGAACACTGGCTCCTCGGCGATTACTTGGCGCGGCGCCACCGATTTCCCCAGCTGCCGTCGCCAGCGCTCGAAACTGCTCACGCTCAGGCTCCGCTCGCGACAAAACTGCTCGCGGCTCTGCCCGCTGCGCTCGAAGCGTTCCAGCAGCGCGCGCCACTGATCGCGGTTGCGAGGAATCCGCGGCCGCCTCGCCGGTACTGTTGATGGGTCCATGCTGCCCCTCCTTCCGCTCAGAAAACGAATCGGTGGGCGACAGCATAGAGAGATTCACGCTGGATGGAATAACGGCTCAGAATGGCCGGTTACGTTGAAACGGCGTTCTGCGTTATCGGCGTTGCTGGCGGGGAGCTCGTCAATGGTGAGTACGCCGTCGTTGTTGCTGTCCAGACGTTCCAACAGGGTCATGTGGGCACCATGTCCGTTGCCTCTTCCATCCCTGGCAAAGCTGTCGATGCTGACCAGAGTGCTGCCGATGAGCGACAGACTCACGGCGGTGGCCAAGAGTGTCTTTTTGATCATTGGAAATGTCTCCGTTGATGTGGGGCCAACGGAGGGGTGATTGCGATCGTGCCCTCCGCTGGAGAGCAAGATACGAGAGGAGCTTGAGAGAACTGCGGGAACAAATGAAAGAAATTGTGAGGCGAACAGGCGGCTGCAGCGACGTTCAGGCATCATCCTCAGGTCCATCCCGTGCCGTGGTAGACGCCATTAATGACTGCGTTTTGGAAGGCAAGGAATGGCTTGATCAAGCCGAAACGAAGTGTTCAATAGGTCCGTGGAGCGGATCCAGAACGGAGGGAGACGGAGTGCGCCGCGCGGAATGCGCGGTTGCAGTAATGGGGGGCTCGAAATTGATAGCCGCGGGTTGGCGATTCAGGTCGGGCATCCCTGCCCGAGGGGGGAATGGTGTGTCGGTGGCCCGATCAGCGGCCGCCGCGCTCGGGTGGGGCGCCCTCCGGCGCGCAAGCCAGTTCATCGACACCGGGGGGTGCGGAGCAGATACCCTCAAGGGTTTTGTCGCCGCGACCCGTAAAGCTGCACTGGTCGTTCCTCTGCTTGCCATCGCAGGCCTCGATCGCCTCGGGCGGCGGGCCGCGTCGGCCCCCGCCGTCGCCGGGCCTGGCGGACGCGGTCGTCGCCAAGCCGGAGAGCAGCAGGACGGATATTGCGATCATGGTGTTGGTTCGATTCTTCTGCATCTGAGACTCCTTGATCTCGTTAAGGTGGCTCCAGTCTACGGACCGACTGTGGCGTTGCCTTGAGGGAATCGTGAGCCATTCGTGAGGCCGCGCGATTCAGCCGTCGGATGCCGGCAGGCGGATCTCGACAGCCAAGCCCCCGGCGTCCGCAGCCCTGGCCTGGATGCTGCCGTGATGGGCCTCGACGATGTTGCGGCAGATCGCCAGGCCCAGCCCCGCGCCACCCTTTGCGCGCGAGCGCGAGGTCTCGACGCGGTAGAAGCGGTCGAACAGGCGCACGAGGGCCTCGGGCTTTACGCCGGGGGCCGTGTCCTCAACGCTCACCTGAATCCAGGCCCCGGCGCGTCTCGCCACTACCCGCGTAACACCGCCGGAATCGGTGTAACGCAGGCTGTTGCCGAGCAGGTTGTCCAGCACCTGGCGCAAGCGTCCGCGATCCCCGTCCATCAGCAGCTCGTCGTTGCACTCCAGATGCAGCGCGATGCCTTTGCGTGCGAACGCGCCCTCCATCTGAGAGACCGCCATTTGGACGGTCTCGCCCAGATCCAGCGGTGAGAAGCGATAGGCCAGCGCGCCCGCGTCCGACAGGGCCAGATCGTAGAGGTCGTCCAGCAGCCGCACCAGCGCCAGTAGCCGGCCCTGGAGCTGCTCCAGATTCGCTTTGGTGCAGGGCCGGATACCGTCGATCAGGGCGTCCAGCTCGGCGCGGGCCACGGCGACCGGGGTGCGCAGCTCGAGGGACACATCGGCCATGGCGCGACGTCTGAGCTCCTCGTTGCGTTCCAGGGCCGCGGCCAAGCGATTGAAGTCCTCGGACAGGGCGCTCAGCTCGTCCTGGCCGTGGTCGGCGATTCTGGTGCCGAAGTCCCCCCCGGCAAGCTGGCGCGACCCGCGTGCCAGGGTTCGGATGCGTCGCAGCAGTCCCTCGCCGAACACCCAGCCGAGCAGGAATGCCAGGGCGAGCACGCCGATGGAGATCCAGGCCAGGGAGCGATTGTGCTGGCTGCGGAAGCGCTGTGCGGGATCGTCCTCGAACCACTGCGGGGGCGATAGCAGCAGCCAGCCTATCACGGCCCCGTCCAGCTCGATCGGCAGGCGGAAGGGTTCTCCGACAGTCGGCGGCACGCCGGCCACGTAGCGGCCCTGGCCGTCGAGCAGGTGGACCCGCAGCCCCAAGTGCTCCGGAGGTGCCGGCGGCGGGCGGTGGCGCAGATCCGGCGGGTCACGGGGCGGCCCTGCCTCATGCGGTGCCCGGGCGTTTCCTCGATGGGGCTCCAGGGCCGATTCGCCCGGGGGCTCCGCGTGCGGCCCGGGATGTGCCCCCGGGGGAGGTGGCCCGGGGGGATGGGCGGGCCGCGGCTGGAGGGTGTCGTCGACGTAACGCGGCCAGGCACCGGGGTCGCGCTCGAAATACTCCCAGGAGCCGGTACGGGCATAGATGGGAAGCAGCACCTCACGCAGAGGGGCGATACGTGTGAGCTCCTGCTGACCCAGGTAGTCGAGAAATCCGTGTTGGAAGCTCCAGCGGGCCGCGAACGCCATGGCCAGCACCGAGACGAGGCTGGTGACGCCGAGCATGAACAGGAGCTTCGCCGTAAGACCAATGCGCATCTGTTCTCAGTACCTCCGATCTGTCCGAGGGTGCAGGATTGCAGATCGGGTGTCCTCGGACAACGCATCGAGCCGAAGCTCACAGTTTCCTCTAAGTCTCCCCCCGATTTGCCCCAGCTCGCCGCGTATCTTGTCGACCAGAGCAGCCGGCCGCGTGCCGCTGACCCAGATCAACTTCTCAGGCAAACCAGATGGCAATAAGTAGCATCGATGGATGTATCGGATGCGGGACCTGTGTTCAGTCCTGCCCCACGGACGTCATCCGCATGGACCCAAGCACCGGAAAGGCCGTCATCCGATACGTGGCCGATTGCCAGATCTGCCATCTGTGCCGAATGTATTGCCCGGTCGATGCCATCACCATCACGCCGGACAAGTCGATACCCGTTGTCGTCTCCTGGGGGTGAATGTGAAATCCGATGCCAACAGATGCCGACTCATCGCCGCGGCGCTGATGCTTATTCTTCCACCGCTCGTGCTCCTCGCACTGGGGGACTACCCCAGGCGTTCGCTGCTGAAAGAAACGCTCTCCATGCTGACCCTGGCCGCATTCTTATTTGTTCCAAAGTGGAACTGCAAAATAGATGACAAAGGAGGCAATCGCCTGAACAGTCAATCAACTTTGCCGATGAGGCCAAGAGTCAATGTCACACTCTAGACTAGATCCCGAACCGGACTCGTCCCCGCCCGTGCGCCAGCGCGGCCGCGGCTGGAAAATGTCGCGCTGGCTGCTGCCCCTGTTTGTGATCGGCGTCGGTTTGGCGATCGCGCAGTTCCTTCTTGATAGCGGACCTCAGGCGCGTATTGCCGCTCCTGCAAAGCAGCCCCGGCTGGTGGAGACGATCAGTTTCACTCCAGCCGAGGGCACACCTGTGCTGGAGGCCATGGGCACGGTCGTCGCCGCCCGTGAGAGCACCCTCTATCCACAGGTAAGCGGACCGATCGTGTCGGTGAGCAGTCAGCTGATTCCTGGCGGCCTGTTCCAGGCCGGCGAGGAGATCCTGCGTATCGACGAGGCTGACTACCGTCTCGGTGTGCGCCAGCAGGAGGCCAGCGTCGCGAGCGCTCAGGCCTCCCTGCAGGAGGAGTTGGGACAGCAGGTGGTCGCACGTCGCGAATATGAGCTGCTGGACCAGAAACTGGATTCCGTCGTCCAGGCCTTGGTGCTGCGCGAGCCACACTTGGCCAGCGCCCGTGCCACGCTGGAGAGTGCCGAGGTCAACCGCGACCAAGCCCGTCTCGCGCTCGAGCGAACCAAGGTCGTAGCGCCTTTCCTGGGTATGGTCACCCGTCGGAACGTGGACTTGGGGACCCGTGTCGACCCCGGCACCGCCTTGCTCACGCTCGTGAGCATCGAAAACTTCTGGGTGGAAGTCAGTGTGCCGGTCGCCGATCTGGACTGGATTGAAATACCCATCGGCGACGATAGCAGCGGTGCAACCGTGGAGTTGAGGCAGACCGGCTGGGACACGGGCACAAGCCGTACCGGGCGAGTCCTGCGCTTGATTCCAGAGCTGGACGGCGACAGCCGCATGGCGCGTCTGCTGGTTGAGGTTCCCGATCCCCTGGTGTTGAAACCGGAGCACGCCGGCCTGCCGCCGGCAATGGTGAATGATTACCTACGGGTGCGCATCTCCGGTCGTCCGCTTGATGATGTCGTGGCAATGGAGCGCCGTTTGCTGCGCGATGGCGACCAGGTTTGGGTCATGGCGCCGGAAGATACCCTTGAAATACGCCCCGTCGAGGTGGCTTTGCGCGGCAGTGATCAGGTGTTTGTCAAGGCGGGGATCGATCGCGAGGACCGGGTTGTCACCGCGGACATGAGCACGCCCGTCGCCGGGACTCCGCTCGCGAGCGCACCGATTCAGGAGCAGCGACTCATGAAGATCAGGCACGGCACGGTCAGCACCAGCCAGGCCCGGGAGACGGCTCATGAGCACCCCCGATTTCGAGGCGGCCAAAGACCGCGGCCCGATCGCCTGGATGGTGCACAACCGGGTAACCCCCAACCTGCTGATGCTGGTTTTCCTGGTGGGTGGTCTGTTCGCCTCCTGGACGATCAAAGAAGAGGTCTTCCCCGACTTCACCCTCGACCAAGTAGATATTGTAGTCGTCTATTCCGGCGCCAGCCCGGAGGAGGTGGAGCAAGGCATCGTGCTGGCCGTGGAAGAGGCTATTCGCGGTATCGATGGTATCGAAGAGATCACCGCGACCGCCAGGGAGGGGAGCGCGACCATCAGCGCCGAGTTGAGCGGTGACGCCGAGGCCATGCGCGTTTATCAGGAGATCCAGCAGGAGATCGACGCAATCACCACACTGCCAGAGGACGCGGAATAGCCTCAGGTCACCCTTGCCAGCCGTCAGCGCGAGATGCTGGGACTGGCGATCTCGGGGCCGGTGAGCGAGTGGACGTTGCACGAAATCGCGGAGATAGTTCGGGATCGGCTGTTGCAGCAGCCGGAGATCAGCCAACTAGAGATGCGTGGCGCGCGCGATTATGAGATTCATGTCGAAGTCGACCGTGACACCTTGCGCGGCTACAACCTCACCCTTGGCGATATCGCCACCATCATCGACGGTAGCTCCGTGGAGCTGCCCGGCGGCAGCCTTGAAACGAAGGGCGGAGAGATCCTGCTACGAGTCAAGCAGCGCCGCGATTGGGCCCGCGAGTTCGCCACCATCCCGGTGGTGGCCACCGGCAACGGCGGTTACCTGTATCTCGGCGATATCGCCCGGATAAGCGACGGGTTCGAGGACGACGACAGCGCCCAGAACTTCAACGGGGACCCGAGCATCGTCTTGCAGATCTACCGGGTCGGCGACCAGACGCCGACCCGGGTCGCCGCGGCCACGCGCGCGGTCATGGCCGAGCTCGCCTCCGAGCTGCCTCCTGGCGTAACCCTGGAGATCGACCACGACATGTCGGAGGTCTACCAGCAACGCCTCGATCTTCTGCTGAATAACGCCTTCCTGGGCCTGGCGCTCGTGCTGGTGCTGCAAGGGCTGTTCCTGGAATTCAAGCTCGCCTTCTGGGTCACGCTCGGCATCCCCACCAGCTTTCTCGGCGCCTTTCTGTTCCTGCCGCTGATGGATGTGTCTCTGAACATGATCTCCATGTTCGCCTTCATCGTCGCGCTTGGCATCGTGGTGGACGACGCAATCATTGCCGGGGAAAACATCTACGACCTGCGCCAACAGGGCATGGGATACCTGCAGGCGGCCATCGCCGGGGCGCGGGAGGTATCGGTTCCCATCGCCTTCAGCATCCTCACCAATCTGGTGGCCTTCATGCCCCTCTATTTCGTGCCTGGCACCATGGTAAGGTGTTCCAGGTCGTCCCCCTGGTGGTATCGACGGTGTTTCTCATCTCCTGGGTGGAAGCTCTGCTGATCCTACCGGCCCATCTGGGGCATTCGAATCCGGAGAACCGAAACCACGTCGCGCGCTGGGCGCATGACCGCCAGCAACGGGTTTCGGCCGCACTGGACCAGTTCATCGCACGGCGCTATCAGCCGTTTCTGGAGCTATGCCTGCGCCAGCGCTATCTCACCCTGGCCGTCGGGATCGCCATGCTCTCCATCGTTCTGGGATACGCCCTGAGCGGGCGCATGGGCTTCACCCTGATGCCGCGGGTGGAAGGGGATCGCGCAATCGTCACCGCCTACCCGAGTCGCAGCGCATCAGCGAATACGACCTGGAGCAGCTACAGGTGCGCACGCCGGCCGGCGCCTGGGTGCCCCTCATGCGGGTGGCAAAGGTGGAACGGGGACGGGCCTATACCAGCATCGAACGGCGTGATGCCCGGCGCACGGTCAGTGTGACCGCCAACGTAGAGCCGGTGGACCAGACCAATCGGGTCGTCACGGTATTGGGCAATCGGATACTGCCCGAACTGCTGAGTCGCTACCCAGGGCTAACCTACAGTTTCCAGGGCAAGCAAGCCGACGCCAGCGACAGCGTCACCAGCCTGCGCAACAACGCCCTGGCGGCGCTCGTCATCATCTACGCCATGCTGGCAATTCCGTTCCGCAGGTATGCCCAACCGATAATGGTGATGACGGCCATCCCTTTCGGGGCAGTCGGTGCCTTACTCGGTCACCTGGTCATGGGCTATAGCCTGAGCGTGGTGAGTATCATGGGCATCGTCGCGCTCTCCGGTGTGGTGGTGAACGACAGCCTGGTGCTGATCGACTATGCCAACCGGCTCAAACGCAAGGGGCTCGACGCCCGGACCGCCATTGTCGCCGCCGGCACTCGGCGCTTCCGCCCAATCCTGCTGACCACCATGACCACCTTCGGCGGATTGGCGCCCATGATTTTCGAGACCAGCGTGCAAGCGAAGATCATGATCCCGATGGCCATCTCGCTCGGCTACGGCATTCTCTTCGCCACCCTCATCTCGCTGCTGCTGGTGCCGAGCCTCTACCTCATTCTCGACGGCATACTCGGTGTCCGCTCTCCACGGACAGATGACAGCGTTGATGCTCAGTCCACCATCGGTTCGCTGATGAACCAGACTCCCAAAGGGACGGTGCCGAAATAAAGCCGGACTCAAAAAAGTCGACCTAGGGTGCGAGCGCATCCCGACGGCCCGGAGACATCGGTCTGGCTGGGCGCCCGCCGAAACAACCTCTCCCCCGATGAGACCGCGAACATGCTCGTCAGCGCGGAGATGAAGCTCAATGCATCGCTGATGCGCAAGGAGAGCCGCTGCAGTCATTTCCGGCTCGACTACCCCGACATGGACGATGCGAATTGGCAGGCCTGGATCAACATCCAGCAGGACGCAACTTGTTGATCTTTGCGTGACCGGGCGGGCGAATTCGTGGCACTGGGGAATATCGTCGGGCGCATGGCCGCGCCCGGCAGCGAGCGCGCCACCGACGACTGGTTGAAAAACCGTAGTGGGTTGGACGAGCTGCACTGCCATTCCCTGCAACGGCAGAACAAGGAAGAAGGACTTGAGCCACAGTTCGAAGGCGCGATCCGCGGCGCGCTCGACGTCGTCGGTCAGCGCGAGCACGTCCTGGGCCGCGGGTTGGTCGTGCTGATCTCTTAGCCCGGACGCCGCGGCGGATCCATCCTCATGGACTGCTCACATTCGCCACATTCTCGTTTCAAGATCGCGACGTACTTTGAACTTGCGTGGGGGGCTCCTGCCCTCCTTGTTGAACTAATCGGAGTAGTCGATGGACAAGACCCAGATGATCCGAATGTCGGCGATTGTTGCCGGCGCGCAGACGGCAAACGCGGATGTACCCGGCTGGTACGGCTCGTTGAACCTCGGTATCGCAATCCCCGACGGGAGCCTGATTCATGGTGACGGCAACGCTGACCGGGGGCCGGACTACGATCTGGACAACGGTGGTGTCGCCGGGCTCGGCGGCGGCTATGACTTTGGCAATGGACTGCGACTGTAGGGAGAGCTGCGCTACCGCGCGTTCGACGCCGGCGGGACCTCTGGCGGGGCTCTCGGCGCGCCGTCCCAAACCGACGGCACGGTGACGAGCACGACCTTCACGACGAACCTGGCCTACGATTTCGTTCTGAAGAGCAGCAAGCTGCGCCCCTACCTGAAGGGTGGGATCGGCGTTGCCTGGAACAAGGCTGAGGCGGATGTTCTCGGCCCGGGTCCTTCCGCCGGATGGGGCGTCTACTCCGCGGGGACGGATACCCGCTTCGCCTGGTCCCAGGGCGCTGGTCTCGCCTATCCGGTCGATGAACGATTGTCTTTGACCGCGGAGTATCGGTACATGGATCTCGGGAGCGCGGAAACCGGCGGGGACATCAACGGTCAGCGGATGCGCTTCGACGACCTGGGCTCCCACGAGATGACGCTTGGCCTGCGTTACGCGTTTTGATTGCACTTCCTGACTATCGAGGATACGACTCATGAACCAGACTATCACCGCTCTCGCCCTCAGCATCTCGACAACGCTGGTCACGGACTTCCGGCCAATCCCGAAACGCCTCGGTTTGATCGGCGCGATCTTCCGCGAGCTGGGCCGCTCGGCACAGGCTATGCTCGGGGGACAACCCCGTCGGGAGCGGGCGGCCTTGGACTTCGTGCGTGCACATACGGTCGAGGGAGACGCCGAGTCCGTCCTGTGCGCCCTTGATCGGTTTGCACGCGAGCAACGCTTCATGATGAATCTGGGAGACGGAAAAGGGCGCGTCCTGGATGGGCTTGTAGCCCGGCTGCCGTTGAACGCACGTGTGCTCGAGCTCGGGACCTACTGCGGCTACTCCGCGGTTCGGATGGCGCGCCTGCTTCGAGGAGGCGGGCAGGTCGTTTCAATCGAGGAGAATCCTCGTCACGCACGGGTCGCCCGTGCGATCTGCCGGTTCGCCGGAGTGGCCGATCAAGTGCACATCATGGTGGGAGAGAGCAGCGTGATCATCCCCACGCTGGCGGGTCCGTTCGACCTGGTACTCATGGACCACAACAAGGACGAGTATCTCGTCGATCTCTGGCGCATCGAGGACAAGTGCCTCCTCGAGCGCGGTAGCAAGATCGTCGCCGACAATGTGGGACCGCTTTTCGATGCGCGTTCTTATCTGAAGTACTTACGCACCAATCTGTACAACCCCTACCGGTCTCACTACGTCGAATGCGGCTTGGAGTACCACGAAGAGCATCCCGACGGCATGGAGACATCGGTCTGGCTGGGCGCCCGCCGAAACAACCCACCGATCATCGGCGTCGGTTAGGGTGTGCTCCAATCCTTAATTTTTATCACTACGTGTAACGGCCTGCCAGGTCACGGCCGACGAGCTCGACGACGAAATCCATGCCGCATAGACGCTTGGTCGTCAATGCCTCGCCCTTGATCTTGTTGGGCAAGGTGGAGCGGATCCAACTGCTCGGAGCGCTGGCTGACCAGATCGCCGTGCCCCGAGCGGTGAACCGCGAGGTGAGCGCCAAGCCCGACGGCGAGCGAACGGTTCGGGCGCTGACCACGCTCGGGTCTGCAAGCATCGTGGACGACGAAGTCCCGCCGACGGACATTCTGAGCTGGGACCTCGGCGCTGGTGAAGCCCGGGTCATCACCCACGCGGTTGTGCATTCCGCCGACCGAGATTGCAGAAGTTTACACGTATCCTGATCAGACCCAATGATGGGTCTTGGAAGCGGAAGCTTGGAACAATCTCTTGCTAAAAACGCTCGCCGATGCCTCGCTCATCGTGCCTCGCCGGAGAGCTTCCGCGCTAGCTCCTGCAGGTAGCCGAGCCCCTCGATCGCGCGGCTGCCGTACCAGCCGGTCATAGTGCCGTCTATGAGCGCGAGGCGCTTGCTGGAACAGCTCGCGATCGTACGGAACTCGTCCAAGTGGCGTGTTTTGAAGGGGAAGGGCTCGCTGGAGAGCAAGACCAGATCCGCCTCCCGTATCGCCTCGTCTTTCAAGTCCACCTCCGGGTAGCGCGCCTCGCTCTGCTCCGGAAGGGTGAGCCAACGGACGAGGGCGAGGGTCCGGGAGATGTAGGTCTCGCGCGATACCGTCATCCAGGGCTTGCGCCAGATGAGATACAGGACGCGCCGGTAGGGCAAGTCTGCGGCGAGGGCAAGGGTCTTGCGCAGCTCGGTCTCGAACGCGGCGCATAGGCGCTCGGCTTGCGCTCGCCGATGAAAGAGAGCGCCCAGCAGCCGGTAAAGCGCGAGATTGTCGGTGGGTGCCAAGGGATGGGTAATGACCACGTGGGGGACGAAGGTGCGGATCGCCTCCACATCCTCCCTGCGGTTCTCGTCGATGTTGACGATCACATGGGAGGGCGCCAGCGCCCGCAGCCGGTCCAATCGGACGTCTTTGGGGCCGCCAATCTGCGGCACTCCTGCAAGCTCTACCGCCGGGTGGGTGCAATAGGCCGTGCGGCCCACGACCCGCGCCCCTAGGTCGAGGGCGAAGAGGAGCTCCGTGATGCTCGGCACCAGAGAGACAATACGGGCCGACCCCTGGGCAGGCGTGTGCCAGGTGCCGGTAGCATCCGTGAGCACCCATACTCCGGCATCTGGCGGTCCGCTCTGCGAGCTGGCGCCCATCTTCTGCCGCCCGTCCGTGTCTAGCCCCGCACTGTGCCAAAGATGCCTTTGCTCCGGCATGGCGAGATCTACGAACCACGTTTGTATCCCCGAGGAGCGACTGTCAACGCGTCAGTCGCCGGCCGGGTCTACGCTTCGAGGAATTCCTTCGCGATCCGGTACTGACGAGTGGCCTCGTCCTCGCCGACATCGCCTTCCTGTGCGATCAGGGCACAGTTGCGGGCGTTGCGTACGTGCATGGCAGCGTTCAAGGCGCGGTTCCCCGCTCCGGCCATCTCTTCGTCCGCGAGAAGGCAGGCGGCAGCGGTCGCTACGAAATGCGAGGCCTGCTTGGACCAATCGGTATTGCGCCCGCATTCCGTGTAGCTATGGATCGCGTAGGACTTTGCGCTATGGAATGCGTCTTTGCGCTCCTCTTCGGAGGAATCCTGGTCCATGGCCACCGTCAGCGCACGTCGGATTCTTGCATCGTCGCACAGATCTAAAACGCTCTCTACGAACAACGCGCCGAGATGGCGTTGCTGTACTGGACTCAAACCGACGAGTGCGTGTCTCAACTCTTGATCATTGCCTATCGAAGTCATCTCTACCTCACTTTGCGATTGGGTCGGGTGGATGTTCCGCTCTGGCGCTTTATCGCTTCCTGCAAGAAGCCCAAGAGTCGATCCCGGAAGTTCAGGAACAGTACCCCTCACCCCGTCTTACGCAGCCGCGGCCAGAGGAACCCGGTGGTTTCCCGGTACGCCGCGTACTCAGGCACGGTGCGCAGGAACTTCCGCTCCTCGATCTTGGCCCGTGCTACCTGGAGGACCACAGCGACCGTGAACAGGTAAAAGCCCACGGGTGTCGCGGAGAGTATCGCAAGACCAAGGACATGGACGATCTCGCCGGCGTAGAGCGGATGGCGGGCCCAGCGGTAAGGGCCGCTCGCTCGTAACCAATTTCCTGACGGCGGTGCGCAGGCCGAATGAGCGCCTCAGGTAGCTGAGCGCCCAGATGCTGAAGGCCGCCCCGGCGAGCCCCGTCAACGTGCCCATCATGTTCATGTAGAAGGGAAAGATCGGGCTCAGGTTTCGCATCGCTTCCACGGTTGTCTCGGAGAAGCCGGGAACGAGCTGGCGGACTTCGGGGATGAAGAGCAGCGTAAATCCGGTCACCGGAAGGAACACGGTGACCAACGGATAGACATTTTCCCAAAAACCCTTCGGGCGCTCCCTCACCTCGACGCGCCCGACGAAGCTGAAGAAGACCAGGATATCGAAGGCGAGCGCGGTCACGTAGTACAGGATATAGGACAGGCCACCGGTCAGAAAAAAGGCATCGCCCGGCCCGAAGTCATCGAGGCGGTCGATGTTACCGAGCAGTCCCCAAAGGTCCTCGCTGCTGGTTAGATAGACGATCAGGTAATAGGTCTTGGTGGCGACGAAGAGCCCGAAGAACAGGATCGGGGCCCAGTCCTGTCGCATTTTGTTCGAGAGCGGCATTTGTTACTCTTGGTGTCCTGGATCCGATGCCGACCCGCCGATAGCAGGTCGGGGGCTTTCGCGTACCGGTGAGCGAGACGGATGGCTGCGGATCAGCCGGCAAGCTCCCCCGCGGGCTTCGGCAGCCCGGCGAGCTTGCAGAGCTCCGGAACCGGTCCCTTGGGGAAGAGCCCGTAAAGGAAATTCTCGTAGTCTTTGTGATCATGGAAGCGCCGACCCTGGTGCTTGCCGAGGGTTATCACCAGCTTGCGCATGGTCGGATGGACCTTGTTCTCCGCGTAGTATTCGCGAAAGTACTGGACCAGGCCGAGCTGCGTCTCCGACAGCTCCACATGATCCTGTTGGGACTGTGTGGCCGCCATCGCCGCAGCGACTGCCTCGCTCCAGTCATCCGGATTGACCAAATAACCCTCTTCGTCGGTCTCGATGAGGTTGTTGCCTACTTTGATGCTCATGACATTACCTCCACTCATGGGCGGACCGTCACGTCCACTGCCTTTGTTACGCTACCGCATGGATCTCTTTGGGCGCTGTTCGCACGTTACACCTCTACTTCATCTATAGCCCATCCAGCGACAAGAGTTCGCTGACAAGCATCAATCGGCCGCGAGCTATCGAGGCTAATGCACAGCGAGCCAGGTGACCGAACGCCTAAACCTCGTACCTGGCCTATCTCAGTGAAAAGCATCAAGCGACGGCTGGCCGCGTTTGCATCCGTTCTGCCCCCTTCAATCCCAAAGGCAGAGATGACGGGACCTCTTGCCGGATGCCGGGGAGAGGATTGCGCAAATCCCGAGTTATCTACTCCGATATTCGTCAATGCGCAGCAGCCTGATGTCTGTTGAGATAACACCTATCCGAGGCCCGTGCGCCAAAGGCGCATCCGGAGACCTGGACCATCCACGTCTTAGGAGACTGACACATGAACAAAAATGTCTGCGGCATCGACCGTATTCTGCGCATCCTCATTGGCCTGGCCCTGGTCGGCTGGGGTGTTTACGTCCAGAGCTGGTGGGGTGCCATCGGCGCCGTCGCATCCACCGCCAAGGATCGCAGCTGATCCATGGTTTCCAGCAGGATCCCGCGTTGCTCTTCCGCCGAGGCACCGGCGCGGCGAGCGGCGCTCAGCGCTTGCCGCAGAAAACAGGGGTAGCAGTCGAGGTAGGTCTTCATCTCAGCTGAAGCTGCATGCCGTGCGCGGCGAACCAGTCTGCATCCACCCGCCAGCTCACGCGCTCGATGTCGGGCTCGGCCTCGACCAGCTTGCGTACCCGGCCCTGAATGTCGGCAAGCTTCTTCTGCGCGGCGATGGCGGCGGGGGAATTGGGGTCGGCGTTCTGCAGGCCGGGATCGACGATGCCGAGGAAGCGCATCACCGACACTCGGGGGGAACGCGGACTGGCAACCGAAGCGACGCCGTTGCTGATCTCCAGCACACGAAACGGGAAGGGGTAGGCGGCGATCTTCGGGTCCTGCGCCAGGCGATCGTTGATCTCCCGCACGCGTGGATCGAGGCTCAATAGCCAGGCGACCAGGATGGCCAGCGCGATGGCGGCGAGGACGCCGATGTAGATCTTTGTCCCCCGGTCGAGCTCTGATTTGCTCATCGCTTTCACTCTCCTCACCCGGATCTGCGTCCGCGCCCTGGCCCACATCGAAGTCGTGACGAAAGCCCGTCACCGTCATCCCCGTAGAGGGGGATACGGCCCGTGCCCTGATCGGCGACGAGCTGGTTCAGGCCCACCGGAGCAGGGCGCTGTCTCCGGAGCACCCGCTGCTGCGTGGCAGCTCGCAGAATCCCGACGTCTATTTCCAGGCGCGCGAGACCGCGAATCCCTTTTACGCGGCCATGCCCGGCATCGTTCAAGGCGTCATGGACCGGTTCGCCGAGCTCACCGGCCGCGGCTAAAGACTGTTCGAGTACGTGGGCGCAGAAGACGCGGAGCGGGCTATGGTGCTGATGGGCTCCGGAGCGGAGGCCGCCGAAGAGGCTGTAGAGCACCTGCAGGCACAGGGTGAAAACGTGGGCGTGGTCAAGGTGCGTCTGTTTCGCCCCTTCTCGCCCGAGTCACTGGTCAACGCCTTGCCTCCTACTGTATGCCGCGTCGCGGTGCTCGATCGGACCAAGGAGTCCGGCGCCGACGGCGAGCCGCTGTACAAGGATGTGCTGGCGGCACAGGCCCAGGACCACCTCTGCGGTTCTCGCCGATTCTCGAAGCTGCCCCATGTTATCGGCGGCCGTTTCGGGCTTTCGTCTATGGTGGCCAATGCCACCGGTTGCTCGTCGATCTACGGGGGCAACCTGCCCACCACGCCCTGGACCAGGGATCGCCACGGCCGCGGTCCCGCATGGTCCAATTCGCTGTTCGAGGACAACGCCGAGTTCGGTTTCGGCATGCGCATTGCCGTGGACAAGCTGGCGCAGTATGCGCGCGAGCTCCTACAACGGCTGAGGCCCGCGGTGGGCGGCGAGCTCCCCGATGCGATCCTGGCTGCCGGCCAGTCCGATGCGGCCGGGATCGATGCCCAGCGCGGCCGCATCGTAGAATTGAAGGAACGTTTAGACGCGGTAGTCGATCCCGATGCTCGTTCCTTGGCTGCGGTGGCGGATTTTCTCATCAAACGAAGTGTTTGGATCGTCGGCGGTGATGGCTGGGCCTATGACATCGGCTACGGCGGGCTCGATTATGTGCTCGCCTCGGGACGCAATGTGAACATCCTGGTTCTGGATACGGAAGTGTACTCCAATACGCGCGGTCAGACGTCCAAGGCTACGCCCCGCGCAGCCGTAGCCAAATTCTCGGCGGGCGGCGAGCCGACACGCAAGAAGGATCTGGCGCGCATGGCCATGGACTACGAACAGGTCTACGTGGCCAAGATCGCCTTCGGGGCCAAAGACACCCAGACCCTGCGCGCCCTTCTCGAGGCCGAGTCCTACGAGGGCCCTTCGCTCATCATTGCCTACTGCCCCTGCATCGCCCACGGTGTCGACCTGTCCAACAATCTGCACCAGCAAGGACTGGCGGTGCGCAGCGGACACTGGCCCCTGCTGCGTTGCGACCCGAGACGCAGCGAGGCGGGGAAAAACCCGTTGCATCTGGATTCGGCCGAGCCGTCTATGCCCTATCGCGATTTCGCCGCCACGGAAACACGCTTCAGCATACTCTGGCGGACCCATCCGGAAGCGGCCGAGCGCCTCCTACGGGAAGCACAGGCCGATGTCGAGGCCCGCTACCGGTTTTATCGAGCGCTTGCAACGCGGCCCACGGAATCGAGGGCGCAAACGAAGGAGGCCAGAAGATCATGAGCGTGGTCGACCTGAGCACTGATTATCTGGGATTGAAATTGAGCAATCCTCTGGTGCCATCCGCTTCGCCGCTGTCACGCAGCCTGGACATGGCCCGGCAACTGGAGGATGCCGGCGCTGCGGCCCTTGTGATGTACTCCCAGTTCGAGGAAGAGCTGCGGCACGAAGAGGAGATCGCGACCCGCTTTCTCATCCATCAGGAGCTGGGGCATGCCGAGGCAAGCAGCTTCTTGCCCTTTCATGACCAATACAAGAGGGGCCTGGACCAGTACCGGGAACATTTGGCGGCGCTCAAACGCAATCTGGACATCCCGGTCATCGCCAGCCTCAACGGCGTTTCGCTGGACGGTTGGGTCGCGCACGGCAGCGAGCTGAAGCAGGCTGGTGCGGACGCCCTGGAGCTGAATGTGTATTACCTGGCGGCCGACATCAAGCAATCCAGCGCCGAGCTGGAATCACGCTACCTGGAGCTGGTACGCGAGCTGGGCAGCCAGGTGGCGATTCCCATCACGGTCAAACTGTCGTCTCAGTTCACCACGATTCCGCACTTCGCCAAAAAACTCGAGACAGCCGGCGCCGACGGGGTGGCCTTGTTCAATCGCTTCTATCAGCCGGATATCGACCTGGACACCTTGCGGATCGCACCCCGGCTGCACCTCTCCACTTCGGCCGACACCCTGCTTGCAATGCGTTGGATCGCCCTCCTGTACGGACGCGTGGAGCTATCCCTGGCGGCGATCGGCGGAGTCCACACGGCCGCAGACGCCCTCAAGATGCTGCTCGCGGGCGCGGATGTTTCCCACCTGTGCAGCACCCTCATCGATCATGGACCGCAGCGGCTCGCGCAAATCAAATCCGATATGGAGATATGGATGGAGGAACAGGGCTTCGACGCCGTCACGGAGAACAAGGGTCGGGTCAGTCAGCAGCATGCCGCCGACCCAGCCGCCTTCGAGAGGGCCAACTATCTGTGGGTGCTCGATAATTACAGCCTGGGACCGGGAGTGAGGCGATGATAGGGTATGTCTACGATAGTAAGGGGCGGCAGCGATCTCAGGCTAATTCCACCACGTCGCCATTGCCCACGAACAGTTCATTCTGCGAACCGTTGCGGGCGGTGCCGCGCATGACCGGCAAACCAGTTTCGAGCATCTTTTCCACGGCCCGGCGGCCGGTGCAGTGATTGCAGGCCAATTTGGCGATGCCGTACTGACCAAGGGACTCCACCATTTGATCGCGCGACTCGTCCCAGTCCTCCAGAGGCGAGATGTGCAATCCACCGTATAGAGCGAAAATGCGATCGCCGCCTTGGGATTTGCGGCGGGCGTAATCTAACAAATTCAGCACACCGCCATGTCCGCAGCCGGTCATCATCGCCATGCCCCGATCCCGGATTTGGGCGTAGAGGACGTTTTCGCCGTCTACCCGCGACAGGGTATGCATCGGGAAGTTGACCACTGCCAGACCAGGGAGCAGTAAGAGGGGTTGATTAGGGGGAACCGTGATCGACACCGAGGTCCTGCCCGAGCGACGCCAAGTCGTCGAACTGGTGATCCGCAGCGAGGTCACCGAGTATCGCATCCTCAGCGGGACCTGCGCCTGTGGGCGCGTGCAGCGCAGCGCCTTTCCCGACGGGATCGATGTGCCGGTCCAGTATGGCCCCGGCGTGTCGGCGTTTGCGCTCTACATGACCGGTATTCGTGTCGGCGCTGCCCTCCAGTGGCTTCATGTGCTCAGCGCCACGCACCTCACCGCCTACTTCGCCCATCCCAAGCGCGGCGCCGAAGCCTTGGACGCATTCGGCCTCCTGGCACGGTTCCTCGGCGTGCTCGTGCACGAGTACTGCTCGGCCTACGCCTGCCACCTTTGCTTGCATGCCTACCGCAATGCCCACCATCTGCGCGAAGTACCGCGACGCGGTTCTGCGCTTCATCTCGACCTGCGCCTTCCCTTCGACAACAATCTGGCCGAACGCGACATCCGCATGCCCAAGCTCAAGCAGAAGGTCTCCGGCTGCTTTCGTGCCGGCGCCGGGGTGGCAAACTTCGCGATCATCCGCTCCTACTTCTCGACCCTACGCAAGCAGTCCGCCGACATCTTCAAATCCCTGGTCGTGACGTTCCAGGGCAGCCCGCCGATGCCTCCGCTGGGGTAGCTGAATAGTTGCTCCAGACGGTCGACACCGCACGCTTACCCTAAACCCGCCGATTGATCGACAGAAACGACGCTAGTAGGCGCGGCAGCTCGCGACTACCAATGCCGTCCTGATAAGGATCGAAATATCTAGCATCAGCGACCAACGATTAATGTATTCGATATCATTCTTTACCCGCTCCTCCATAAGGTGTAAATCTTTCGTTTCACCGCGAAATCCTCGAACCTGTGCGAGTCCGGTTATACCTGGCTTAATACGGTGACGTGCCAGATAGGCAGCGATTTTTTTCGAGTAGAAATCATTGTGTTGGAGAGCATGCGGACGGGGTCCAACAAGGGACATGTTACCAAAAAGTACATTGAATAGCTGAGGAAGCTCATCAATGCTTGTGCGCCGCAAAATCCGCCCTACGCGGGTAACACGTGGGTCGTTTTCAGTCGCTTGCTTGACGACGCCATCGTCCGGCTTGTCGATATGCATGGTGCGGAACTTCCATATCGAGAATACCTTGCCCTCCCAGCCAGTACGTTTTTGAAAGAAAAAAACCGGGCCGGGGCTATCGAGCTTAATCGCAATCGCCGCAGTGATCAAAATCGGGGCAGAGAGTATGAGCGCGAGCGACGCTATTAGTTTGTCTTCTATCGATTTTACGACGAACGCCCACCCCGACAACGGGCTTTCCGACAGCGTTATTACTGGTGTGCCCGCGAGTTCTTTGACATTGAGGTTTATGGGGCTCAATGAGGACAAGTCCGGTATCCAATGAATATCGATGGAACGGTCAATTAGCGTGAAGCATAGCTTTTGTAGAATCTCCGATGCATCCGGAGTCGCGATCAGATAAACGCCTTTTATATCGCGGGCGTCGAGTACAAAATCAATATCATCTATGGTTCCAAGCACCGGAAGTTGTGCAGTGTCGTAATTGTCTGCGACGCCGCTACTCTCCGAAGGTAACGTTAAGGCCCCGACCACCGTCTCGGGCATCCATGGGTTCGAGTTTATCCTCTTGCTAATGTAATGTGCGAGGAAGCCATCTCCCACGATGATTGCTTTTTTCTTAGCCGCGAAACGCGAAAGTCTGCGCTGGAAAAGATCCATGCCGACGTGGAATGCAAGTTGAATGACGAAGCCCGAAACAAGAAGGGCGCCAATATGGGCGCGTGAAAAGTGATTTAACGCTCCCGTTGCAAATCCAATGATCACAACTGTAGCTAGCGACAATCCCCATGCTTGCGCAAGGCTAACTATTTTTTTTACAGGTCCACCGTATCGTCGGTATATTCCGATTTTGTCATAAACAACTGTCATCGCCGCGAGCAGACTAAGAAGTAATAGCAAGTCCGGTACTCGGAAAGCACCTGCATAGTGGTAACTCAAAAAGTAGCTTAGGCCGATCACGGAAATTCCATCTATAAGCGCCCCTGCGTCTGCGCTCAAGCTTTGTCGGCGTCGAAGCACTGATTTTGGGGGCTGTAGATTAGTCATCATTCAACTTGTATCCAGCTAATATGAATTTCCGCTTCATCATTAAACCAATGTGCCCAACCGATACGGATTTTCGGTTTCTGATCAATGACTGACTCACTGGAAGTGATCGGTCAAACATCTCCTTACCGGAACAATCATGTTGATACGAATCCGCAGAGAAGGTATCACAATCCTGCTACAATTTCTCGAAAGTCTCGAAAGTCTCGAAAGTCTTCTCGAAAGTCTCGAAAGTCTCGAAAGTCTCGAAAGTCCGAAAGTCCGAAACGTCCGAAAGTCCGAAAGTCTCGAAAGTCTCGAAAGTCTCGAAAGTCTCGAAAGTCTCGAAAGTCTCGAAATATCGGTTGTAGAGGACCTGTGTTTTGTAGAGCTTCCAGAACCTTTCGATCAGATTTAGGTTCGGCGCATACGGCGTCAGAAAATCGTATTCGATGCTCTCAGGAAACCCTGTACCTTGTTTAGGCTAGGTTCCTCCGCGGATACAAGAGTTTAGGGGAATTGAGCATCACTTTTCTGTAGCCTGTTAGCACGCCGACTTTTTTGCTTCGCCTCTTTACTTCAAGCAAAATCATTGCCAAAATTCGCGTTTTTCTGAAGAGGTTCCCTTATCTGAAATCGCGCAAGGGGGCGCGGTCTCCGATTTTTCGGATACAAGGGCGAATGCCACAAAATATAAGCAAACAACAGAACACCGTTTGCGGGCGGGTTTACCCGGCGCATTGGAATCTTTCGCTAGCGCCCGACGCAACGAAATCTATCGTTGGAACCGGATTCGTCGAAATCTGTCGCTGAATCCCGACACTTCATCTTAAGTTGCCCGACCGTAGTGTCATTCGGACGACGACATCGCTCGGGCGAACGACTCACCACTGGCCAAGCGAGCCCCGGAAGGCAGGGGTGTTTCGCCATTGCCGTCGCCCTCACGGGATACGTACAAGCGCGATTCCGGACGCTGGGCAATGCGATAGGTCACCTTCTCGGAGACGAAGCGGTATTCGCCCTTGGGCAGAGCGGCGATCTGCGCGTCGCGGACGTGGATGACCTCGACGGGAACGCGTTGCGCGGGTCGAAGAACAGGCGCCCGTCCCCTTCGGCCGACTCGTCTTCTTGACGTCGGACGCGCTGGGAATATTGCTCGGCGATCTCAAAAAAACCTAATGACCAGGGTGTTTGTTACCGTTAGGCGATTTTGGATGGTGCGGAAATTGCATGCTGTTTTGAGGGCGACGGACGAAAATGGTTTGCATTGCTCGAGACGAGAATGAAAACAGTCGCCGAAGTTACGGTTTTTCACACTGGCAGGTGGCCTCAAAATGAAATTGGTCCCGTACAACCGAAGTAAGCCAAGTTTGGTCTAGGGAGGATTGGACAAAATGCACGGAAATAGTGTTCGAGTGGCGCTTGTGTTTCTCATTTCGAGCTTGCCGCTGCGAGATGGGCTCGCCGTGTCCTTCGACAGGAAAGATGCGCCGAGCGACGTAGAGACCGTCGAACACACGGACAAGTCGCAATTATCCGTTGTCCCTACGGACGAAGGTGCGGTTGGGTTTGAGTCGAGTATTCAAGTTGCCGGCCCCGACCAACTCCCCAACAAAAAAGTACTGTTCCGACATCGGCTGGCGTCTGTATCTCCTTTGCTCGATGGGATAGGTTTTTCTAATTCTCCAAGCGATATTGAGCGGCTTCCGGAAGTTAATACTCCTGGATTGGGAGGATCAGTCCAACAGGTACCTTACGCGAAAGCTTCGCAGAACCCGCGCTCCGGAACACGGGCGTCCAATTTGGATAGTGGCAGAGACGGGAGCCTGCCTAGCAGTTCCAAAGGTTCGGATTTGGCTACGCTACCTCCTGCGACTTGGGTGTTACCGACACTTGCATGCCTCGTAGCGTTTGTTCTACGGTCTGCGCGGGCGCGCGTCTAAGCGACAAGCATTAAGGTACTTCCACGTGATCCGCGGCAGGACTAGGTCGCGGGGACACCTGATTTGGTATTAACGAGATAGTTGCGATGTCCGGCGAGACAGAGGTATACGGGCCTGAAGACGGGCCAGCACAACAGCGGCTTGCCGGCAAGTGCGTTCGAGACGGTGAGTCCGAAGATCTTCATACCCTCCCCCTACTCGGCGCCGGGCTTTACCAACTTCGGGTAGCGGAAGCAATTCGTCGTATGGTCGTTCACCATGCCCACCGCCTGCATGAAGGCATAGCAGATGGTGCTGCCGACGAACTTGAATCCGAGCCGCTTGAGGTCCCGGCTCATAGCGTCCGATTCCTCAGTGTTGGCGGGGATCTCGTCCAGACTCTGCCAGGTATTCTGACGGGTCACACCGCCCACGTAGCTCCAGAGCATATCGACCGGTGACTCTCCGCGCTCCTGCAGGGCGAGCCAGGCGCGGGCATTACCCACGGCCGCGTTGACCTTCAAGCGATTGCGCACGATGCCGGGATCGGCAAGGAGGCGTGCGATCTTTCCCTCGTCGTAGCGGGCGATGGGCTCTGGATCGAATCCGTCGAAGGCCGAGCGGTAGCCCTCGCGTTTGCGTAGGATGGTGAGCCAGGAGAGCCCGGCCTGGGCGCCCTCCAGGATCAGCATCTCGAACAGGTGGCGCTCGTCGTGCGAGGGCACGCCCCATTCCTGATCGTGATAGGAGAGGTAAAGCGGGTCTGAGCCGCACCAGGTGCAACGGGGTTGCGAATCGATGTTAGGCATCCGCCGCTCCGCAGGACAGGACAATCTTATGTCGGGGACGCTCCTAAAAGCCTTCCGTGGAGGTGAACAGCCCCACGCGCAGGTCCTTCGCCGTATAGATGACGCGTCCGTCCACCTGCACGACACCGTCGCCGATTCCGAGCACGAGCTTGCGGGAGATCACGCGCTTCATGTCGATATGGTAGGTCACCTTCTTCGCCGTCGGCAGGACCTGCCCCGTGAACTTCACTTCGCCTACACCCAAGGCGCGCCCGTGTCCGGGGTTGCCGACCCAGGCGAGGAAGAAGCCTACAAGCTGCCAAAGGGCATCCAACCCGAGGCAACCGGGCATGACCGGGTCGCCGGGAAAGTGACAGGAGAAGAACCAGAGGTCGGGGTTGATGTCCAGCTCCGCCAGAATCTCTCCCTTGCCGTTTGCCCCGCCGAAGTCCGCGATTCGGTTGACCCTGTCCATCATGAGCATGTTGGGTATCGGCAGCTGGGCATTGCCCGGGCCGAACATGTCTCCCATACCGCACTGGATCAGCTGTTCTCGGGTGAATGATTCCTCTTTGCTCATATTGATTTCTTCCGTTTGTTATCTAGCCAACCCAACAAGGTGTCGCGCGAAAACACCAAGAGGCAAAGGTTTGTCTTGGCGATCTCTGCGCCCTGGCGCGGGCATTCTTCGCATGAATGTGCCGCGAGCTGCGCATTGCTGCTCCGACACGGGGATCAGCCCGCGCCTTTCTGCAGCCTCTCGGTGAGGAAGAGCAGGATCCCGTCGATAGGGACAAAGCTGAGCTCGGTGTCCCGCCGGCCCTTGTATTCCAGCTTGCCCTCGTCCAGACCCTTGTCGCCGATGACGACCCGGTGGGGAACGCCGATGAGCTCCATGTCCGCGAACATGAAGCCGGGCCGCACGTCCCGATCGTCCAAGAGCACGTCAATCCCGGCGGCGGTGAGCTCCTGGTACAGGCGCTCGGCCGCCTCCTTCACGCGGAAGGACTTGTGCATCTTCATGGGCAGCAGCGCGACCTGGAAGGGAGCCAGGGGTAGCGGCCAGATGATGCCCTTGTCGTCGTGGTTCTGCTCGATGGCGGCGGCTACAACGCGGGATACACCGATGCCGTAGCACCCCATCTCCAGCGTCGCCGCCTTGCCGGACTCGTCGAGCACCGTCGCCTTCATGCCCTCGCTGTACTTGCGCCCGAGCTGAAAGATGTGCCCCACTTCGATGCCGCGTGCGATGGTCAGCATTCCCTTGCCATCGGGGCTCGGATCGCCCTCTTGGACGTTGCGCAGGTCCGCGACTTCCGGCAGCGGGAGATCCCGTTTCCAGTTGAGGCCGAAGAAGTGCTTGCCGTCTTGGTTGGCACCGGCGCTGAAGTCCGCTGTTACCGCAACGGTGTGGTCGGCGATGCAGGGGATGGGCAGGTTCAGCGGCCCGAGAGAGCCGGGACCCGCACCGATGGCGGCGCGGATCTCCTCTTCGGTGGCCATGCGCAGCGGCGTCTGGACTTGCGGCAGCTTTTCGGCCTTAACCGCATTGAGCTCGTGATCCCCGCGCACCAGCAGGGCGACCAAGCCCGCCTCGAACTCGTCGCTCGCGGCAACGACCAGGGTCTTGACCGTGCGCTCGATGGGCTGCTCGAACCGGTCGACCAGGTCGGCGATGCTCTTGGCTCCGGGGGTGTCCACCAGCCGCAGCTCCTCGGAAGGCGCCGGACGACCCTGCGCAGGGGGAAGGGCCTCGGCCAGCTCTACATTGGCGGCGTACTCGCTTTCGGTGGAGAAGGCGATGGCGTCCTCGCCCGATTCGGCCAGTACGTGGAACTCGTGGGAGGCGTGGCCGCCGATGCTGCCCGTGTCCGCCTGGACGGGGCGAAACTCCAGCCCGCAACGGCGAAAGATGCGGCCGTAGGTCTCGAACATGACCCGGTAGGTCTCGTCCAGGGACGCCCTGTCCAGGTGGAAGGAGTAGGCGTCCTTCATCAGGAACTCGCGGGCGCGCATCACCCCGAAGCGGGGGCGGATCTCGTCCCGGAACTTGGTCTGGATCTGGTAGTAATTCACGGGGAGCTGCTTATAGCTGCGCAGCTCGTTGCGGGCCAACTCGGTGATGATCTCCTCGTGGGTCGGGCCGAAGCAGAAGTCCCTCTGGTGCCGGTCATGGAAGCGCAGCAGCTCGGGCCCGTAGTGCTCCCAGCGGCCGGATTCCTGCCACAGCTCGGCGGGCTGGACCGCGGGCATCAGCACTTCCAGGGCGCCGGCGTGGTCCATCTCCTCGCGCACGATGCGCTCGACCTTGCGCAGCACCCGCAGCCCCAACGGCAACCAGGCGTAGAGTCCGGCGGCGAGCTTGCGGATCATGCCCGCGCGCAGCATCAGCTTGTGGCTGGCTACCTCGGCGTCGGCGGGGGTCTCCTTGACAGTCTGCAGGGGGAACTGTGACGTGCGCATGGTTGTCCTAGCGGAGATGCAAAACCCTGCATTCTATTGGCGCGGGGGGCTGCGAACAACCGGTGTCGTCGGTGATCAATGCGCTTAAGCGATTTCTGTCGAATCTCACACCATCTCGCTTGTCTTTTCGCCCGGCTTCCCTGTCGCGACAGCAGTTGCATAGTCCGACTATGCGCCTGTTGTCGTTCCTTAGTAGTGCGGCAATCCCTTGATGCCATCGGACTGGTCAAAATGTCCCGCCGCTCCACCCGAACATGTGCCGCGGTGGGGAAGCAAACTCGATGTAGGTGCGCTCCGGCGGGACACCGAAGTGCTTCTCCATGAAGGCGCACAGGGCGGCGGACAGGGCGGGGGTGTCGTCCTCCGGCAGGCCCAGGCTCTTGAGCTCCAGGTAGGCAAGCGGCGCATCGTCGGCGGCGAAGAGCATGTCCGAATTGGTTTGCAGTACGATCATGACGTAGCTCTCAGGCTTGCCGAGCATCTGCGCCACCCCGGACGAAGCCGCTTCCAGGATTGGCTTGCGCTGCTCCTGCGGTGTCTCGACATTGGTCTGTATCTTGAGGGTCGGCATAATTCCACGGCCTCCATCAGCGGCAGTATTCTTCGATCTGCATCTGCGTCTTCTCGATCTCCATTTCGACTTGCTCTTCCGACAGGCGCAGGACGCTACCGTCGGGGGTGCGGACCATGCGTCGGCCCAGGTTTTTGAAATTTTCGAGGTTCGCTCGAGCCGCCTCGCAGTTTGCGGCTCTCTTGCTTTCAGCCCTGGCTTTGGTTTCCTGCTCCGCCTTGCTCTCCTTGCGCGCCTCTTCCTCGTCGAACGCTTGCTCGCGTTGTTGCTCCAGGCGCTTGCTTGCCGCGGCCGCATCTTCGTCACTGGGGGCGCGTTCCTTCTTGACCTTGACGGCGTTGCTCGACGGGGGGGGCGTCTGTGAATAGACGGTCACCCCATTCTCGTCCACCCAGCGGTACATGGCGGTATGAGCCGGCGCACAGGCGCAGGCCGTGAGGAAGGCAGCGGCAAGTTGTGTAGTGCGTGTGGGCATGAGGGAGGCGGCGGAGTCTGTCTAGGATTTTGAGGCGACTTACTCATTATCTTCTGATGGGTTAAGGATGCAACCGAGCAACCAATGCTGGGGAGCGGAATGGGCCGAGTAAGGACTAGCCGCACAGTCATTCGGGTTTATCTTGACCGCCGCATGTCGAGTCCTGTAATTTCGGTCGTTTACTAAACAAGTTTTATTCCTCTCCGCCCGTGGATTGGCCGCGGGTTCCGGGGTCGACGGAGGGTCGTCAACGTGGAATTGAGTGGTGCCGAGATCGTCGTTCGTGCGCTGATCGACGAGGGCGTGGACTACGTTTTCGGGTATCCCGGAGGCGCTGTGCTTCATATCTATGACGCCATCTTCAAGCAGAAGAAGGTCAAGCACATCCTGGTCCGGCACGAGCAGGGGGCAACCCATGCAGCGGACGGCTATGCCCGCGCTACCGGTAGATGCGGCGTTTGCCTGGTCACTTCGGGTCCCGGGGCTACCAATGCGGTCACCGGGATCGCGACTGCTTACATGGACTCCATTCCGATGGTGATCATCAGCGGCCAGGTTCCCACGCCGGTTATCGGCAGCGATGCCTTCCAGGAGGTGGACACGGTTGGCATCACCCGCCCCTGCGTCAAGCACAACTTCCTGGTCAAGGACGTAAAAGATCTGGCGGAAACAATCCGAAAAGCTTTCCATATCGCCATGTCCGGGCGGCCGGGGCCGGTGTTGGTGGATATCCCGAAGGATACAACCGATCCCAACATCAAGATTCCGTATGAGTATCCGCGCGAGATAAAAATGCGCTCCTACAACCCGGCCCAGAAGGGGCACCTCGGCCAGACCAAGAAGGCCGTAGAGGCCATGCTGGCGGCCAAGCGCCCCGTGTTCTACACGGGCGGCGGTGTGATCCTGGGAGAGGCGTCCCACCTGCTTACGGAACTGGTCAGAGAGACCGGCTTTCCGATCACCAGCACCCTCATGGGGCTGGGCGCCTATCCCATGACCGACCGCCAGTTCATCGGCATGCTCGGGATGCACGGCACCTACGAGGCCAACATGTCGATGCACGAGACCGACTGCCTCATCGCCATCGGGGCCCGTTTCGACGATCGGGTGACCGGCAAGATCGAGCATTTCTGCCCCCACGCCAAGATCATTCATGTGGATGTGGACCCGTCGTCCATCTCCAAGAACGTTCAGGTGGACGTTCCCATCGTGGGTCCCGTGGGCAATGTGCTCAACGATATGGGGCGCGTTCTCAAGGACAGTGGCCGGGAGCCGAACAAGAACGCGCTGAGCGAGTGGTGGAAGCAGATCGAGGAGTGGCGTGGCATGGACTGCCTGAGCTACGACCGCACGAGCGCGAAGATCAAGCCCCAGTTCGCGGTGGAGACCCTGTACGAGGTCACCGACGGGGATCTTTACCTGTGCTCGGACGTGGGTCAGCACCAGATGTTCGCCGCGCAGTTCTATCCCTTTGACAAGCCACGGCGCTGGATCAACTCCGGGGGGCTGGGGACCATGGGCTTCGGCCTGCCGGCGGCCATGGGGGTCCAGCTTGCATTTCCAGATTCCCCGGTGGCCTGTGTCTCAGGCGAGGCGAGCATCCTCATGTGCATCCAGGAGATGGCCACCTGCAAGCAGTACAACCTGCCTATCAAGGTCCTGCTGCTGAACAACGGCTACATGGGCATGGTGCGCCAGTGGCAGGAGTTCTTTTACGAGAGCCGCTATTCCCACTCCTACGTGGATGCGCTGCCGGACTTCGTGAAGCTCGCCGAGAGCTTCGGGCACGTTGGCATGCGGGTCGAGAGCCCCGGCGACCTGGAGGGGGCCATGAGAGAGGCCTTCGGCATGAAGGACCGCTTCGTGTTCCTCGACGTGATCGTCGATCCTACAGAGAACGTCTACCCCATGATCGTGGCGGGCAAGGGGCACCACGAGATGCACCTGTCGCCGGAAAGGGAGCTGGCCTGACATGAGACACATTATTTCCGTCCTGCTGGAGAACGAGGCGGGCGCCCTGTCGCGCGTAGCCGGTTTGTTTTCCGCCCGCGGCTACAATATCGAATCGCTCACGGTTGCGCCCACGGACGACCCGTCCCTGTCGCGCATGACCCTGGTCACGACCGGTAACGAGGACATCGTCGAGCAGATCAAGAAGCAGCTCAACAAGCTCGTCGACACGGTGAAGCTCCTCGATCTCTCCGAGGGACCCCACATCGAGCGTGAGCTGATGATGGTCAAGGTCCGCGCCGAGCGGTCGGACCGCGAGGAGCTCAAGCGCCTGGCGGACATCTTCCGCGCCAAGATCATCGACGTGACCGACACCAGCTTCGTGGTGGAGCTCACCGGGGCGTCGAAGAAGCTGGACGGCTTCATCGACGCCGTACCCGAAGGGCTGATCATGGAGGTTGTGCGCTCGGGCCCCTCCGGCATCTCCCGCGGTGAGAAGGGGCTGGCGCTTTAGAGGGCTTTAGTGCGCGAATGAACGCGAGTGGGCGCGAATTTGGGACTGGACAAAGGTTTTCCGTTTGCGTCCCGTCCCGTCGCTTCGCACCCGCGCTGTGATGCAGCTCTGATTACACTCCAATCCTTCATTAGCGTTGATTCGCGTTCATTTGCGGACGCCTAGATCAATCAATTCCAGGAACAATCAATGTCCATCAACGTTTACTACGACAAAGACGCAGACCTCTCTTTCATCCAGGGCAAGAAGGTCGCCATCATCGGCTACGGCTCCCAGGGTCACGCCCATGCCAACAATCTGAAGGAGTCCGGTGTCTCGGTTGTCGTCGGTCTGCGTCCCGGCTCCGCCTCCGCGGCCAAGGCGACCAATGCCGGTTTGGAGGTCCAGGCCATCGAGGATGCGGTCAAGGGTGCGGACGTGGTCATGATCCTCGCCCCGGACGAGCACCAGGCCAAGCTCTATAGGGACCAGATCGCCCCCAACATCAAGCAGGGCGCGGCCCTGGCCTTCGCCCACGGCTTCAACATTCACTTCCAGCAGATCGAGCCCCGCGAGGACCTGGACGTCATCATGATCGCACCCAAGGGGCCGGGCCACCTGGTGCGCTCGACCTACACCCAGGGCGGCGGCGTGCCCAGCCTGATCGCGGTCTACCAGGACGCCACCGGCCAGGCCCGCGACATTGCCCTGGCTTATGCTTCGGCCAACGGCGGCGGCCGCGCCGGTATCATCGAGACCAGCTTCCGCGAGGAGTGCGAGACCGACCTGTTCGGTGAGCAGGTGGTCCTGTGCGGCGGCCTGACCTCCTTGATCCAAAACGGCTTCGAGACCCTGGTCGAGGCCGGCTACGCGCCCGAGATGGCCTACTTCGAGTGCCTGCACGAGGTCAAGCTGATCGTCGACCTCATCTACGAGGGCGGCATCGCCAACATGCGTTACTCCATCTCCAACACCGCCGAGTACGGAGATCTGACCCGCGGGCCCGCGCATCGTCACCGAGGAGACCAAGGCCGAGATGAAGCGCATCCTGTGCGAGATCCAGTCCGGCGAGTTCGCCAAGGAGTTCATCCTGGAGAATCAAGCGGGAGCAGCTAAGATGAAGGCCCTGCGCCGCCTGGGCGAGGAGCATCCCATCGAGGCGGTGGGCGAGCGCCTGCGCGAGATGATGCCTTGGATCCGCGATAAGAAGCTCGTGGATAAGAGCAAGAACTGATTTCGCCGTTTAATACGCGTCCCTGGTTTCGGCTTGGGGCGCAGTCTCGCGGAGGATCTGTTTCCCAAGTGGGTTTAACGAAACGGCGAACCGTAAAGTCCTGGTTTGAACGAGGACAAAAGCATCGGGATGCGATCGTCTTTGAGGGCGAGACTCAATAGCGGTTGCAGAGGCCAAGCGGCGCTTCTTTTTCCTCGTTTGCTGCGTCGGTATACTGTCTCTCCCCAGCCAAACCTACCGCCACTCGGCCCACGCTATGGACGAGCTCGAACAAAAACCGAAACGCCGACGCGGCATCTATCTTCTACCCAACCTGTTCACTACGGCGAACCTTTTCGCCGGTTTCTACGCCGTGATCGCCTCCATGCAGGGGCGTTTCGAGCCCGCGGCCATCGCGATCTTCGCGGCCATGCTGCTCGATGGTATCGACGGCAGGGTGGCCCGGCTGACCCAGACCCAGAGCGACTTCGGGGCGGAGTACGATAGTCTCGCCGACATGGTGGCCTTCGGGGTTGCGCCGGCGTTGGTGGCCTACGAGTGGGCGCTTGGCGGTTTGGGCAAGGTCGGTTGGTTGGCGGCGTTCGTTTACACGGCCGCCGCGGCCTTGCGCCTGGCGCGTTTCAACACCCAGGTCGGTATCGCAGACAAGCGCTATTTCCAGGGACTGCCCAGCCCCTCTGCGGCCGGGATCATTGCCGCCGGGGTCTGGATCGGGGCGGATCATTCCATCGATGGCGCGGATGTGAGCTGGTTGGCGGCCTTCATTACGACGTTTGCCGGTTTGCTCATGGTGAGCAACTTCCGATTTCACAGCTTCAAGGACATCGACATGCGGGGCAGGGTGCCCTTCATCGTCGCTGTAGTGGTGATGCTCGCCTTCGCCCTGGTGTTCCTCCATCCGCCGGTGATCCTGTTTGCTGGATTTTTGGTTTATGCCATTTCCGGGCCCGTTCTGACGCTGGTCCGTAAGCGCCAGCGCAGGGCGAGCCGCAAGCGGGATCGCAATGGACAGCAGGGGCCGCCGGAGGAGAAAAACGGTTCCTGAGATCGCCATGGGAAGGCGTCCGGGCCGGCAAACTGAACAACAAAGACGCAGGAAACGCGTAGCATGGGTTTTGGCGCGTCGGTGAGATTGGCCCTCTGTCATGCTCTATCAGAAAGGCTTGGCGCCTTGGCGGTTCAAACACCCTGCCCGGAATGAACCGCGTCATCCTGTTTTCTTATCCGCCGCAGGGGCTTTCTGTGTTCCTGCGTAGGCGCGGGCCGCCGCCACCCAACGCGTGGCTTCTGTTTCCTCGACGGGTTTGAGGGTCTCGTGCTCCATTGCTTCCACCCGCTCGTTGAAGTAGCTCTCCGGGATTCTTGGCAGCAAGGCCCTCCAGGGTATCGACCCCCGAGTCGTGGAGTACTTGCGCTTTGCGGCCGTCGATCTCCTTGATCGTCATGAGCTCGGCGTGGGAGAGCCAGACGGCGAGCTTGTTGCGGTCGACGCCGAGCATAGCCGCCAGATCGACCTTGCTGCGGACCCTCGTCCCCGCGTTGAGCAGGTCGCTGAGGCTGAAGATGTTCTGCTGATTGAGCTTTCGCTGGTAGGTCTAGCCGATACCCTGGATCTCTTCGATGTCCCGGAAAGGGGTGAAGGCCGGAGAGGACCAGGCACCGGCGGTGGTCTCCCGTGGCAGGGGCACCAGGCTCATGCGGATTCGGCTCAAGCGGTTGGGGTCCACGTCGACCCGGACCCGCAGTCCGGTGGATGCCTGGTAGCCGAACAGCCCGACCGAGGTCGGGTTCAGGGTACGGGAGAAGATGTGTGGCTCCGAAACGGATTCCGCCGTCTCGACCCGGGCGACAGTGGCCGACAGCTCCATGTCGATGCTCACATTCGAGAAGGTATACCACATTGGCGGTAACGCAAGGTCGCCGTGCTCGGCGTCCTGGTAGGCCCTGGTGCGGCGCTCGGTGTAGGCGTCCAACTGCTCCTGGGCCTGGACCACGGATGCGATGGTGTTGGCCAGCAGCCGGCCCAGCTCAACGGGCTGGTCGATGGGTTGGGGAGAGGATCTGTCCACATTCTGTACGATGCTCGGGTGGCGAAGAGCGGTCTCACCGCCCCTCCCCCCGGCCGCGGGTTAGAAGGTGACGCCGACGCTGTTCTGGACCACGCCGATGCGTGCAGAGACGATCAAGTCGGCGGGGTTGGTGTCCGGCTCATCGCCGAAGAAGTCGCGCCGCAGCTTGATCTCCACCTGCTCCGAGCCGTCAGTGACGGCTGTGGGCCCGTTGGCGAAGGTCCAGGCCACGCCGTCGGTTTCCACCGAGATCGCCTTGCCTGCGATGGGCGAGCCGTTGCAGCGATCGTACTGGATCAGCATGGACAGGGCGCGTCCGACCAATGCGCCGGCGTCGATCACGTCCTCGATGGAGCCCTGGATCAGCGACAGCCGGGGGCCGCGAATCACCTGGTTCGGCTTGGGGATGGTGACCTCCTGGCGCGGCTCGAGCAGTGCGTTCATCCGCATCTGGCCGAAGCCCATGCCCGCGTTCGCAATCTCGTCGCCTACGGAGGCGTTCGCGAGCAATACTCGTGAGCCTGCGCCCTTTGGAATCAATTCATTAGCCATGATGTTTCTCCATTCTTGTCCGAGCTCAGAGGCGGATGTCCACCTGCTTGTCGCTCTGTCCCAGCGTGGCGGTCACGCGGGCGGGCTTGCTGCGCAGGAACCGCGGATTGGGAATGTTGCGGGTCAGGATCGCCCTGATCTGTCCGTCCGCGTTGGTGGTGTTGCCATTGAACGCCCCCGCGGTCTCGAAGGAGTGACCGAAGGGTCCCGAGTCCAGCTCGATGATCTGGTTTGGATTCGCTCATCCATCGGACCGGGGCGGATGGCCCCAGACCAGTGCTCCACCGGGATGGACCAGGCAGAGGTCGAGGTCGTTGATCAGGCGCTCGCCGGGATGGTCGTACCAGGCGAGAACGGCTCGGGTTGCAGATGACCGGTCCAGGTCGAAGGAGAGCTCGTGGACCTCTCTCCCGTGGCCAGGGCCAGCGTCGGCTCGTCCACCAGGGTCAGGGCATCGGGATTCTTCCACAGGAAGAGGTCGCATTCGTAGCTGTCGTCCGTGTACTGACCGTCCGCCGGATCGCCCCAGGCGTTGACATGGAAACGCGCCCCCTGCTCCCTGGCCTGCTGAAACAGCTCGCGCAGGTCCAGGGGTCAGCCGTTCAGGTAGTAGCCGGAGGATAAGCCGCCCTGATCGCCCGACGCGATCTGCGTGTGCTGCTCGATGGCCTGAAAAATCAGATCCGCTAGCGGCGCCAGGCCGGCGTACTTGCCCCGGCTGCGGCCTCCGTCTCCCACGGCCAGCCCTGCCACGTGGGTGCCATGGCCGGAATTCCTGTCGGCGGGTCCATCATCGCTCAGGCAGTCCTGCCGGGCGGCGTACGCTCGAGCTCTGCGCCCGCGAGTGGCGGGTGCACTGGGCCTCCCGGTAGACCTGAAATCCCACCAGGGCCGGCAGCTTTGCGCGCAGCTCATTCAGATCCAGGTCCGGCGGCAGCTCGATACAGAGCCCGTAGGGCGGGCACCAGAAGTGGATCCAGATCCCGTCCTCGTCGAGCCTTTGCTTCCATTCCCGAGCGATGGGGCCGGCAAAACGGGCCAGGGACCGCGGCGTGTCTCCGCGCTCGAACCGGCCCGCGGGAATTGCGATGGGTTGACCGTTGACGTATTTGATCTCTCCGCCGGTGGAATAGGCCTTCCCATCCGGGAAGGGCGTGTCGGCATTCAATAGGGCCAAAACAAAGCCGGGGTAACGATGGATGATCCGTTTCGGTATATCCCTCGTCAAGGGCGTATCGTTGGCGATGGCCGCGTAAAAGGGAAGGTCCTTTTATCGTTATGTGCGCGCAAAACCCGAGGCTGCTCGGCATCCCGCCGTTCGCTTTCCGTCCCGTCCGGGGGGGGGAAGGGGGATGCCGGGAAAACAAGCCTGTAATAAGGTATAGAGCAGTTTTCGGTGGTGCACCTTCACGGCACCGGGCGGTCTATCCCAAGGTGAACGACAGAGAGTGGGAAGAGGCGATGGATACCAATACGAGAAACGGGTGGGTGCTGATCGGGAGCACCGTTGCCGGCGCCGTCGGTGGCGGTATGGCTGTTCCTCGGATGGGTGCTGTCCTGGGAGCATCCGCGGGACCCTGGGGGGTGGCGGCCGGCGTGGTGCTGGGCGCCTTGGTGGGGGCTTCGGTCGCCAGCATCATTGTCGGGGACGTCGATTTTCCCGCGCCTGAGAGGAACAGGGCTTAGTGCGGATGCGCCGTTGCCGTCAAGCTCGTATGATCGCACACCATGGCAGCTCTTCTCGAAGCCCTCGATCTGGTGAAGGTCTACCCCGGTGTGCGGGCCGTGGACGGTATCAGCTTCGAGGTCCCGCGAGGCCAATGTTTCGGACTTCTGGGACCCAACGGGGCGGGGAAGACCACCACCCTGGAGATGCTGGAGGGCATCTCGCGGCCCACCTCCGGGAACGTTCTCTACGAGGGCAGGGAGCCGGACCGCAGATTTCGCGAAGAGATCGGTATCCAGTTCCAGAGCACCGCCTTGCAGGACTTCCAGACCGTCCGGGAATCGCTGGACATGTTCGCGAGCCTCTACAGCCGAACCGCGAGCCTGGATGAGCTGGTCGAGATGTGCAATCTCCGGGAGATTCTGGGCCGAGATACCCGAAAGCTCTCGGGGGGGCAGCGGCAGCGCCTGCTGCTGGCCATCGCCTTGGTCAACGATCCCAATCTCCTGTTCCTGGACGAGCCGACGACGGGGCTGGATCCCCAATCCCGGCGCAACTTCTGGGGCCTGATCGAGGGTGTGCGCGCACGCGGTAAGACCCTGGTCCTGACCACCCACTACATGGAAGAGGCGCAGCGCCTGTGCGACGAGATCGTCATCGCCGATAACGGGCGCGTCATCGCCCGCGGCAGGCCCGCCGCGCTGGTGCAGGAGCATTTTCCCGCCTCCGTGGTGCGCCTGCCCGTAAACGCTTGGCCCGAGGGCAGGCCGATGCCCCAAGACTGCGAGGTACGCAACGGCTGCATGGAACTGTTCAGCGAAGAGGTACCACCGGTTCTGGAGCGCTTGGAGCGCTCGGGTGCGAACCTCAGCGAGCTGCGGATCGAGACGCCGAATCTGGAGGACCTGTTCCTGAAGCTTACCGGCCACGGACTGCGGACCTGAGCTGTGTGGCACCGTATCCTCGCCATTTTCAACGCACGTAACCGGGAGTTTTACCGGGATAAGGCGGGCCTGGGCTGGAACATCATCATGCCCTTCTTGATGGTGTTCGGCTTCGCATTCATCTTCGGGGACGAGCAGGACGATTTGGTCAAGATCGGTGTGCTGAGCGGGGACGGCGCCCTTTCCACGGAGACATCCGCTTTCCTGGCCATGCGTCACCTGAGCTTCATCCCGATGACTGACTTGGAGTCCGCCGTCGCCAAAGTGGAAAGGCACCAGATCGATCTGTTGCTCGATCCCCATGGCGGCCCGCGCTATTGGATCAACACCCATTCTGCCAAGGGCTATTTGGCAGAGCGCTTGCTGCAGTCCGCCTACGGGGAGCCGGAGGCTACGCCCGAACGCCAGACGGTGAGCGGACGGGGTCTTCGCTACGTGGATTGGGTTCTGCCCGGAATTCTGGCGATGAACATCATGTTCAGCAGCCTCTGGGGTGTGGGCTGGGTGATCGTTCGCTACCGCAAGAACGGGGTGCTGCGGCGTTTGCAGGCTACTCCGCTGAGTGCTTTGGAGTTTCTGACCGCCCAGGTGCTGTCGCGCCTGAGCGTGGTGCTGACGGCCTCGATCGCCGTTTTCATCGGCGCGGATATCTTCCTGGATTTCGTCATGCGTGGGTCCTATGCCGCGTTGCTGCTGGTGTACCTTGCGGGCGCATTGTGTCTTATCAGCATGGGCCTGATTGTCGCCGCGCGCCTGCGTACCGAGGAGCTGGCGGACGGGGTGCTCAACATCATGTCCTGGCCCATGTTGCTGCTCTCGGGGGTCTGGTTCTCGATGGAGGGGGCCAGCTCTGCGGCGCAGGCCATGTCGAAGCTTCTCCCGCTCACCTATGTCGTCGATGCCGCCAGGCGGGTCATGATCGATGGGGCCGGGGTGGTGGAGGTCCTGCCGGAGATCGCTGTACTGCTGGTCGCCAGTGTGTTGTTGTTGACCCTTGCGGCGCGCCTGTTTCGTTGGGACTGAAAGGGAATGTTTCAGGCGCCATCAAGTGGATAGCTTTGCAACCGGCGTCCGGCCGCTTGAGCCGCGTTAGCCTGAGCAGTCAATCCGGATCCGGACAGGTTCCCAACCCCCAATCGACGTAGAGGCAACGCGGGCCGCCGTCCTGCACCCAGCCGACGAGCTTCCTGAAGTCCGGAACGTCGTACACGCCGATGCATCCCAGGGTGCCGGGCGCGCGCCGGTTACGGTTCCAATCCATGTGTATCAGTATGGCCGTGCGCTTCGTCGTCCCCGGCTCGTCGTATTTCAACCGGATCTTCACTGGCCCCTCTCCGTCTGCAAAGATGGCGCCGTCGTAGATGTCCTCCCCGCCGCACCAGTGGATCTTTTCGCTCAGCGTCCATCTACCCTCCGGAAGCGGTTCCTTCGACATGGACTTGCTCGTCGCACCGGTACGGAACTCCTGGTGGCGGGGCTGCCCCGAGCAGACCTCGATGCTGCCGACGATCTCGCCGTCTTTGATGTACTCCATCAGCAGAACGAAGAGCCCGAAGCCGTCTTTTCTATCGGTCGTGGTCAGCTGCAAATAGGGCTTGCTCGCAACCGGGAGCTTGACCGACTGCTCTATGTTTCTCTCACCCCAGAGCTTTTTCCAAGTTCGAGGGCCGACTTTTCCATCGGCCTCCCAGATCCCGAATGCGTCCGCCTGAAAGTCCTTGGCCGCCTTGTCCGTCGCCCGCCCGAAAATGCCGTCGACCTTGTCATGGTAGTAACCCAGTGCCTTCAGACGTGCTTGAAGCTCTTTGACGTCGTTACCCGGCTCATGTTCGTCCCGCATACCGCGGAGCAAGAGCTGGCGGTTCAGCTCGGGTCGATCGACCACCTTGGACAAGGTCTTGGTGCGTCCCGTGAAGGTGATGACCTCGCCGGCGGGCGCCCCCTCACCGGGTGCCGCAAGCTCCAGGGTATGGGCGCTGGGATAGAGCCTGAGCAGATCGATGAAGTCCTCCTTGCGCGTGGATTCCAGTCGGAGAATCTCCGCTACGCTTTCTCCCTTGTAGGCCACGATCAAATTCGCGTTATCGGTCCGAAATGCCTTTAGCGAGTCGATGCCGTCTTGCTTGGAAACCGGGGTGCTGATGGGCTTTCCTTGCGCGGTCTGCTTCTTGAACAACGCGGCTTCCTCTGCCCGGCGATTCACGAGACCGGGAAGCACCTGCTTCACGCCGTCGATCGTCGCTTTGTTCCACCGCTTGAACTCCTGTGCAGCCTGTGCGTGGTTTCCCGCGTTGAGCTTTTTGCGAAGCGTGCTGTTTTTAAAGGCAGCGGGCCCGACGTTGTAGGCGAAAGACACCAAGGCGTCGAACTGGTTTTGGGTGAGATCGACCTCCGCCATGTTGGAGACCTGCTTGGCGATGTCCTCGCACTCGTCGTGCAGGAATCCCAGTGCCTGTTGCTCGGTGATTCGGTCCCCCATTCGCACGGGCTGCCCGTCGGGGTAACGGATAGTGCCATACCCGATCGTCGTTATGTCTGCCGGGTCGAGGTACGCCTCGCGCCGGAAGCCCTCCCATTTCTTAACCAAGTCGAGACAGTTTTTTGAGATTTTCATACGAAATGCCCTCCTGGTTTTCCATAGTGCAAGCTTAGGATAGACAACCCGGCGCCGTTTGGCCCCGCACCCGCTACCGCTCGCAGACGAGCCGATGGTGGAGACAGGGGAATCGGAGTACTATTTTCCGCCGATAGAAGGCAGCTTCAGGCTAACAGGTGAAACTGGATCCGCTCCTGCATCTCGTCCTCGGCATCTGGGTGGGGGGCTCTGTAATACTCGGTGCCATCGTCGCCTATAACTTCTCCGGGATCGACGACCTGTTCGATCGAAACCTTAAGCTGCAGGAGCATGCGGGTTTTCAGCCTGGCGACGTAGATGCCAAGAAGAGCAGCCTGCTTTGGGTCCATTCTTCCGAGCTCAACCGGGTGTTCTTCGAGGTCTGGAACCGCGCCCAGCTCGTCCTCGGCGGCTTGGCCGTTCTCCTCGCAGTCTTGGGCAGGGCAGGGCGGCTGTCTATCCTCTTGCTGACGACAGCCGCTGCGTTGGTCGGCCTGACCCATTTGGTGCTCGAGCCCCAGATCGTCGAGCTCGGCCGGCAACTCGACTTCCTCCCCCGAGATCCGCCGCCGCCGATGTTGGAGGAGTTCCAGCGATATCATGGCATCTACTTCGCCATCGAGAGCCTGCGCTTCGGGCTCGTTTGCCTCGCCACGCTCCTGATTGTCGTCCCTGCGATGCGCGGGAGAAGGTATTGACACGCCGAAGGCGTAGGCACTATGCCCTTGAGCTTCCGGGTAAACGGCCTAAGTTGAGTAAGGTGCCCGGCAGTTAGGCACGAGCCAGCACACTTTCACCGAACGAGGAATAACAAATGCGATCGAGATATTCAGCCGCTCTCGCCGGAGTTGGTTTCTTGGCCTTCTCGGCACTGACCTGGGCGGGCTCTCCGGCCCCGGAAGGCGCTAAGGTCTATTTCATCTCCCCGGCCGACGGGGAGACCGTCAGCAGCCCGGTGATCGTGCGCTTCGGCCTGTCCGGTATGGGCGTTGCGCCTGCCGGGACGGCGAAGGAGCATACGGGGCACCACCACCTGCTGATCGACGTGGATGAAGTCCCGGCCCTCGACAAGCCGTTGCCGAGCGACGACAACCACAAGCATTTCGGCGGGGGTCAGACCGAGACCAGCATAGAGCTTGCACCCGGAAAGCATACGCTTCAGCTGCTGTTGGGTGACATGGGTCATATACCGCACGAACCGCCTGTGATGTCCGAAAAAATCACCATCGAGGTGAAGTAAATCCGTCAGGCAGCGGGGCACAACGCCCCGCTGTTGTTCGGCGCCCAACCTCTGAGAACGTGTAAATGTTCGCGCTCTGGCGCGAGAAACGCCGTTCGCGTTGGTTGAGTTCGCGAAGCCCCGACAATCAGGTTACGCAAACCGCGATACTTCGCGGTGCCCAATCACGACTGCTTGGAAAAAAAGAAACGCGCACCGGGGGCTGATTCCTCCCTGACAGCGCTCTGCATCCCCGAATCTCCAAACCGGAGCCTCGCTCCCGGTACCCGCGGATTGCCAAACGTAACGACGTGGTTACGCGATCGTTTACGCGAGATCTTTCCGGACTCACCGCACGAAGGTGCTCGGAATTCATTCAGCGGCGCTGAATGGATGTGGCGGGACAGTATAATGCCCGCCTAATCGAAAGTGAGAGCATCGGCGGAATACCATGGGCTCGATGAATATTTGGGTTGACGCGGACGCCTGCCCGAAAGTTATCAAGGAGATCCTGTTTCGCGCCGCGGATCGCGTGGGCGTGCCGTTGACACTGGTCGCCAATCAACCCGTCCAAGTCCCGGGCTCGCCCTTTATCCGTTCGGTTCAGGTGGGTGCCGGTTTCGACGTCGCGGACAACCACATCGTGCAGCAGTCGCAGGAGGGCGATTTGGTGATCACCGCGGATATCCCCCTGGCCGCGGAGATCATCGCCAAGGGTTGCCTGGCCCTGAATCCCCGCGGCGAGCTCTACACCGAGGAGAACATCCGCCAGCGCCTCAATATGCGTGACTTTCTCGATACCTTGCGCGGCAGCGGAGTGGACACCGGCGGACCTGCGTCCTTCAGCCAAGCAGACCGCCAGGCCTTTGCCAACCAGTTGGATCGGTTGTTGGCTAAACGGCTTGACTGAAGCGCTGCCCCTTTAGGGCTGTTGGCGCAGCTAGGCACGGAGCCGAAGCTCACCAGCGGACTTGGTGCCTTCGAGCTTCCGGTCGCACTCTGGAAGATGTCTCAGGCACCTCCAAGGACGGGCTTTTGTAAACGGAGTTGCTCATCGTCTGTTTCCTCTCGTCGTGTTGGGGGAAACAGAAGCTTGGTCCGTCTTTCCCTTATTCCTCCCTCTCCGGTCAAGCGCCATGCTGCACTTTCCGAGAGGCTTGCGTGAGCCTAATTTCGAGGGTACCGTTCCTCATACCCCGGCCGTCATGTGGCTGGACTTGCCGGGATCGCTCGGCAACAACGCCGAGTATCTTGTGGAGTGAGAGTCCGTCTGCGGTCAATTGCCCGGTTCGGGTGGCTGGCACATCCAACGCCCGGAGAGGTAGCGAAAGGAGATCTGCGTGGGGGTTCGGATTAACGGATACCCCTGATTGGGCCGAGAGACCCTAACCGCCGGTGGAAATAACCCGGGTCGCCAGCAAGCCCGGGGGCGTGAACATTGGTGAATGACTGTAGACCCGAGAAAAACCGCCGCACCTAAGTCGTTGTGTGGGACCTTTGCATTGGGCCGACGCGCTCAGGAAATAATGACAACCGATGTCATCCGCGTAATCCAGCAGATGCAGGACTTGCTGGGAGAGCTCGCCTCCTCACTTCAGGGTGGCGTGAACGCTTCGATCCCCAGTTCGCCCGCCGCCGTGACAGCTGCGCCGAAGACAGCCCCGGACCCCCGCGGCGAGCGCGTCTATTACGGGCCTCCCGCCACCTACCGAACCCGCGATGGGGTGACCCTCGCAATCGACGGGGAAAAGCCACACTGGGTCACTACTAACTCGAGTGGTGCCAACCTGATGCGGGGGTGCACGGGCGAACACACGGTCGGCGATCTGGCTTCACGATTGGCCACCCGTCACGGTGTGCCCACTGACGCCGCGCTCAGGGACACGCTCACCTTTCTTGAACAGCTCGAAGCGATCGGTTTCGTCCAGCAGTCGCCCCGGCTCGCCCCGACCTATCGCGGCCGCACGAGCGCCGTGCGTCTCGGCCGACTCGCGGATCTGTATCTCTTTCTGACCAACGACTGCAATCTACGCTGCAGCCATTGCTACGTCTCCAGCGGCGACTATGTGCCGCCTCGGGAGATGAATACTGAGGAAATTTACGCTCTCATCGACCAGGCTCGCGAGCTGGGCGTCGGCCGCTTTCTCGTCACAGGTGGCGAACCCTTCATGGTGCGGGACATTTTCCAAATCATCAGCTACATCACCGACGAGAGTGATCTGGTCATCCTGACCAACGGACTCTTCTTCGGCGACAAGTACCTGCGCCGTCTCGCCGAGAGCACTGGCCGCGGGAAGCTTTCGTTCCAGATCAGCCTTGACGGCCCGACTGCCGCCCTTCATGACGCGATCCGCGGCAAAGGGACCTTCGAAAAGACCGTACGCGCGATCCGCCGCGCGGTCGACGCCGGCTTGGAGCTTTCTATCTCCACTGCGGTGAGCCAGCGCACCCTGGACTGCATGACGGATACGACGCGGCTCGTTGCCAATCTCGGCGTCTCGTCGCACCACATCCTCTGGATGCAGGAATGGGGCCGCGCCCTCGATCACCGGCCTGAGCTGATGACTTCGCCAGAGCGGGTCGTGGAAGTGATGCGGGAATGCCGGAGCGTGGGCGATGAGTTGGGGGTGACCATCGACAACGACGCCTCGCTCCGCGTGCGGGTAAAGGGCAAGTACGGCCGCAAGACCGACCTCTGCAGCTGCGGATGGGACTCGCTCGCGGTCTTCAGCGATGGGCAGGTGTATCCTTGCGTCTGGCTTGCGGGGGCGCCCGGAATGGAATGCGGTAGTGTGCTGGACCAGCCTCTCGCTCAAGTCTGGCGCGAGTCATCGGTACTTGACCAGATTCGAGACGTGTCGGTCCAGAATCGCGAGAAGTGCAGCGACTGCCACCTCAAGTTCCTCTGCGCCGGTGGCTCGCCTTGCTCTTCCCACTTTGCGAGCCTGGCCACGCGCGGCAAGAGCGACCTTCGCTCTGCCGAGCCCTACTGCGAGACATTTCTCGATCTCACCCACGACATGCTTTGGGAGCTCGGCACGGCTGGGTTGCCGAGACTTCCCTCCGGCAATGGCTACGAACCGCCGCAACTGTTCGGCGCGATGGAAGGCGCCGGTGCAGTCTGTGCGCGCCCCAACACGGTCGCGATCGATCGAGCCCACGAGATGGGTTCGTATCACTGCGTCTGCGTTCTTGAGAGCGACGTGCCAGAGGGCGCACCAGTGCCGGCCCTGGCCACCAGCCTGCGCGAAGCCGCGGCGGAAGACCCCTTTCAGCCGACGACGGATTTCGACGCAATTGGTCAGGCCTGTATTGACCTGCTGCTGCCCATGGCGGCAAAGGTGCGCAGCCTGGAGGTGGGAGACGTCCTGCGGGTCGCAACCGACGACCTCGCCGCCAGCGAGGACCTCGCGTCCTGGTGCCGGATGACAGGCAATGAGTTTCTCGGTCGCAGCAAGTCCAAGGGCTACAGTAACTACTACATCCGCAGGGGCTCGCCGGCATGACCGACAGGCGCGCGGATCCGGGCGGCCCCCCGGTTGCCGACCGGCACCTGGACGCCGGCCAGAGCGCGTGCGGCGAGCTCTTGGTGCTGCTCCACATCCAGATGCGCACCCTGAGGGAGGAGCAGGTCCTGCATGTGGTCGGCTACGACCGCGGGGCCATACAAGACATACCCGCTTGGTGCCGCATGACCGGGCACAGATTGCTCTCGATGGTTGACGAGCGCCCGGCGCATTTTTTAATCCAGAAAAGAAGGAGATAAGAACCGATGGCCAAGATTATCGTCAGCGTCACCCACGCGGGAGATAACCCGGATAAGGCAACGCTTGGTTTCGTCGTCGCCAATGCGGGTGTGGCCTCCGGCCAGGAGACAATCGTATTCCTTAGCTCCGAAGGCGCTTATCTGTCGAACGAGGGCTACGCGGACGGCATCCACGAGGAGGGCTTCAAGCCTCTAAAAGAGCTGCTCGAAACCTTTACCGCTAACGGAGGTACCGTCTGGGTTTGCGCGCCCTGCTTCACCAAGCGCAAGCTGTCCGAGGAGAAGCTGATCGCCAACGCCACCCTGGTCGGCGGTGCCAAGGTGGTGGAGGCCCTTTCGCAGGGGGCATCCTGCATCTCGTATTGAGGGCACGCGGGGCCAGCAACGAGTTGGCCCTGCCGAGAATCTATGCTTATCGGGACCTTTGGCAGGCAGGAACACTATGCGCACGAACCCGTTCTCGGACGTCTTCCTTTGGCTCACCGACGCGCGCTGGGAGGTTCTTCTCTTCTGGGTGCTGCTGATCTCCAGCACCGCCATCGCAGCCTGGAACTGGAGGACCGACCCCGCCCAGCGCACCCCCCGCGATGCCTCCGTGTGGGCATTCCGCGTCCTGATCGGTGCCATGTGGTACCAGGGCACAACCTGGAAGCTGCCTCTGCCCTTCACCGGCGGATTCGAGTACTGGCTGCGTCAAACCGGCGAGCACGCGGCGTTCCCGTTCATCGGCGACCTGGTCAATAGTCTGTTTCTGCCCCAGATCGCTCTGGTCGGTCCCCTGGTCTATTTTGCCGAGCTGTTCTTCGCCGTCAGCCTGATGCTGGGCCTGCTCACCCGGCTCGGCGCCTTGCTCGCCGCGGGCCAGGCCCTTTTCCTCTGGCTTGGGCTTTACGGCGCGGAGGAGGAATGGCCCTGGAACTACATTTTTCTCGCCGTCGTCAATGGGCAGTTCATCGTTATGGCTGCCGGGCGCAGTCTCGGGGTGGATGCGATCCTGCGCCGGCCCGGCGGCGTAGTCTCCCGCTCGGAGGGATTTTTCGGTTCGATCCTCAGGCGACTGACCTGAGGTCCGCGCGAGGCGGAATCGGGCCGGTAGCAGCTCGCCGATTTCGTCGTCCGGGTAAGGTCTGCCGATCCGGGTCATCGGCCCGTGAGAACGACCTTGATGAAGGTCCACAGGATGCGCACGGCGGCGCGCAGGCCGCCGACAAGATTTCCGGAGACCTTAGAGCTGCCGCCCGCGCGGCGTCGGTGGTCAACCGGGATCTCCAGGATACGAAGGCCTTTGGCCGCCGCCCGCATCTGCATCTCCAGGTTCCATCCGTAGGTCTGCTCCCGTAAACCGAGCCGGATGAGCTGGTCGCGCCGGATGGCTCGGAAGGGGCCCATGTCCGTGTAGGAAACGCCGTAGACCAGCAGGCAGAGGAAACCGGCCAGGCGACCCGCGAGTTTCTGCTGGGGACCCATGCTGCCGGGTTCCCGCCGGCCCCGCGTTCGTGAGCCGATCACGAAGTCACGCGTGCCGGCGTCGATCGGTGCGAGAAGGTTGGGAATGGACTCGGGACAATCGCTGCCGTCGCCGTCGAGGAACAGCACCACCTCGCAATCTTGACCGACCGCCGCCACTCCGGCCGCACATGCCCGCCCGTAGCCTTGGCGCGGTTGGCTCACAACCCGCGCGCCGGCCTCACGGGCGCGCTCGGCGGTGCTGTCCGTGCTGCCGTTGTCGACGACGATCACCTCTCCGACGCCCGTTCCGAGAACGGTCCGCACCACATCCCCGATCGGCTCTTCCTCATTCAGCGCCGGGATGACCGCCGTGACGTCGGCGTGCCCGGGAGAGACTGAACCGGAGCTCACAGGCTCCAGCGCAAGCCGCAGTTGGCGCAGGACGCTGCCGGCCGATCGCTCATCAGCGCGTGTCGCAGCGCCCGGTAGCGCTCGCCGTTCCAGATGGCCCGCAGAGTCTCCTCAGTCGCGTCGCCGAGGGAAATGTGCTCATAACCGCGGACCGCGAACGGGGCGATGCAGCAGGGCAATGCCCGCCCGTGAGCGGTGAAGTACATCAGGGTCCAGGGGCGCCGGCAGAGGGACCAGGGCTGAGCGCCAGTGCTCCTCTTGACACTGGTGCCCGGCTCGGTTGCGCCCGAGGCGTCAAAGCGGATCCCGAGGGCTTGAGCACGCTCTTCCGCCGCGCGCAGCAGGCCTGCCTCCGCGGCCGTGAGGTTCTCGAACAGCGCCGAGTCCGGGCGTGCCATGCCCTGTCCCTTAGGAAAGTACACGAGCCGCTGCAGGTACACTTCCCCCACGCCGAGGCTGTGAGCGAGCTCGATGAAAGCCGGCAATTGATCGAGCGTCTCCTTCAACCCGGTGAGCCAGAGCGACACCCGCGGCCGCTCGGCACCGAACTCTCTTTGACGCGTGGTGAACGCACGGACGTAGCGGACGATCCGGTCGAAATAATCAACACCGCGCACCGCCTTGAAGGAAGCTCGGTCGGCGGCATCGAGGGACACGCGGAGCTCGTCCAGGCCGGATTCGATGAGATCTTGCCCCTGTCGCAGGGTCAGAGCGGTGCCGTTGGTGTTGAACAACACATAGGTTCCCCGCTCGTTTAGGTACCGGATCATCCGCGGCAGGGAGCGGACGAGCATGGGCTCCCCGATCCCGTGCAACACGACCCTGGGGACGGCCGGGAACTGATCCACGATGCGGGTGAAGAGCTCCCAGCTCATATCCGCGGGGGGCTCCATGTCCTCGTACGTGCGCGGACAGGTGGTGCAAAGGAGATTGCAGCGGTTTGTCGTCTCGATGTACAGGCAGACGGGGTCGCTGATGGCGACCGCCCCAAGATCGGATTCCGCTTGCTCGAAGTAGCGGCGGGGGTCGACTCCGGGAGGGGAAGTGGTCTTGTCGGCGCTCATGAAGATGGCTTTCTGTGAACGGACTCCGGCGCATTATCGAGCCGCCTCCAGCGCCGGTAAAGCTCGATGACGAGGGCGACCGCGACCACCGCGTGCAGCGCCGCCTGGGCGAGGAATGTCTCTGCTTCCCCGTCGATGGGTGGGGCGGTGTAGAGCACCACAGCGGTGAGCGTGAGCGCTGTGGCGGGTGGCCAGGGCGCGAGGCAGACGAAGGGGACGAGCACGAGGAAGTACCAGGGATAATTTGGCGAAAGGAGCAAAAGGAACGCAAAGAGCAGCCACTGGGCCTGACGGGTGATGGTGGCCAGATCACGACGGAGCTCGCGGACCGCAGCGAGTGCAAGACCGCCGAGCACCAACCCGGCTGCTACCAGGTATGCCTGGTAAGCGTAAGCCGGCAGCGGCCCCAGTAGGCGTCCAAGCAGCGTGAGAAGGAATAACCCGCGACCGTCGACCAGGCCTTCCTCACCCGTGTACGGGATAAGGAAACCGATGACGCCGGCACCCACATCGAGATGCGGCAGATAGGCTGCGACAGCCGCCAAAGCGAACGCGAGTGGCGCCCGCCAGTCCCACGGCCGCCAGAACGCGGGGAGCGCCGCGACGGTGATGGGTTTGAAAAGGACGGATCCGGCGAGCAGCACCCCTGTCAACAGGTGCCGCCCTGAGGTTGACGCCCATAGGGCAACGACCAGCAGAATCATCATCCCGGCGTCCACATGACCATCGCCTGCGATCTCCCACAGCGGAAGCGGATGCCAGGCGTATGATAAAGGAGCTGTTCGGGCGACCTTCCGAGGGTGGCCAACAGGCGTACCAGCCCCACATGGCAAGGCCCTCGAGGGCGAGAAACCCCAGCTTGAGACCCAGGAAAGAGTCGCCGAGGAAGTGGAACAGACGGAACGCCATCTGGGCTACCGGCGGATAGACGGTTACGGCGTAGTCGGCCCGATTGATATGAGGATAGACAGCGTCGTCCCGCAGGTGGGCGACGGCTGGGTCGGCGGGTATATAGCGGTAGGGGTTTATTCCCGCAGCCTGAACGCGGCCGTCCCAGACGTATCGGTACGCGTCGGATGAGTGCATCGTGGGCCCGCCCACGAGTAGGAGCCGGAAGATCGCGGCAAACACGACGACGATTGCAAACATCCCGGTACGCTGGTTGGAGCGCACGAGGACACGTACGGCGAGTAGATACACTCCGGCGCCCAGCAGTGCCACCGCAACGAAAGCATAGTCCGCGTTCCAGCGGTCGTGGAGCGCAAGCGCGAGGGATTGGAGCAAAATCAAGCCCAGACCGAGCTGCGCCAGACGCCAACGGGAGTCGCGGGCAGGGGCAGCGACCGCGGACGTGAATCTCAAGGCGGCTCTCTGCGCGCGGGGAGCGAAAGCCCCGGACGCCCGCTTTCCGCCAGCAGATGCGCCAAGAAGGCTCGGCTACGCGCCGCAACAGGGGGGTCGGACGGATCTTGACGGAGGTCGACCCCCCCGCCAAATAACTCCTGTAACAGCAATTGCAGGGAGTCGACGTCATCCACGTCGTACCAAAGCGGAAGCAGGGAGACCGGCAAACACGTCACAGCCGCCAGAGCCTGGGTCTGCACCAGCACCCCATTGGTGCTCCAGGCGATGTCCCGGAACAGCGCGCCATAGGCTCGTCTCGAGCCGACCAAAGTGTAACCGCCATCAATCGACGGACCAAGAACAACGGACTCAGTGGGCTGACGCAGCGCCTCGATAACCCCGAGAAGAATATGGGACGGGAGCGTTGGACTGTCGGAATTGATTAGACAGGCCGCCTGGAATCCCTCATCGAGCAGATCGGCGGTGGCGTTGAGCAGGCGCTCGCCAAGCCCGCTGCCTCGCTGAGCGAGGCGCGCGAAACTCCTCGGTAGGATATCCTCCAGCTCGTCTTCCGCACCCGCGGGAGTGTATACGGCCACGCCTAGGACGTTGTGTGCCTCTGGCAGCCCCTCGATCGATGTCGCCAGATCAGCGATGAAACAGCGCGAGAGCTCGGCCGCCTCGCCGGCGCTGAGCGGCGGGCAAAGCCGCGTCTTGCTGGACCCACTGCGAGGTACTTTGCACATAATGCCGAGGGCGATCTGTCCCGGCTGCACCCGCATCATCACTCCTCCTTGCGCCGTGCCAACCACCCGTTATCGGATACTGTGGTCGCTGAGTCAGTCCGGCCGCGCAATGAGCACGCCGAACAGAGGTTTATTCCTGCCCCAAAGATACCGCACGGATATCGGTCGTCGAAGGACTCCCGCCAAAGGCAGACGAAGAGATTACGCAGCAACGAGCAGGAGACGTTCTTCCAGAAATAGCGACGGGAAAACCAACCACATGACGGTTGGAGTTGACGAAACGGTACCACCGTAAGGAACGTTCAAGCAAGCCCTCCGGAAAGGGCGCAAGGTGGGCCGATCAGGAGAAGACCACCGTCCTGATCGTGGAGTGGCGAGAAAGCGCTATGCCGAAGGGGCCGACGCGGTGCAAGCGGCCGTCGAGGCCGCACGACTGCGGTTGCATCCTGATGACGTCCTTCGCCTTCATCCCTGGGTCCGCCCCCGGTGCTCGCCAGCGGGGCGCCGGGGCCAATAGCGCGCAAGTCCATGGGCATCACGGTCCTCAGCGGCATGCTGGCCTCAACCTGCCTGGCTGTGCTGTTCGTGCCGGCTTTCTACGTGTTCTTGCAGAGACTGTCGGCGCGGGAAAAACGAACCGGAACCGAGGCTCCTTGAGCGAGGGCCACCGCTGCCACTGCCCCGACGGAAGGCATCAAGTCGCAGCCGCCAAGCCCAGCGCCACGTAGAATGGAGCCGGATGGATGCGCCGCGTCCGGCCGGGGAGCCCTGTTTGATCCACACGGCTGCAAATTCGACCGGGGTAACCATGCGCATGCTGCTGACCGCTCTCGGCCTTGTCGTCGCAATCGCCGCGCATGCGGATGAAGACAACGACGTGCTTGATCAAGTCTCGGCCATCGACGCCCTACTGTCCGGCGTTTGCGACAGTGCTGCTACCGTGGGCAGCGTCACCGAGGCATCCCCGGTTCCCGTTTTGACGAAAAATCTTATCGGTGGCACCAGAAATGGCCAAAACAACAGTTACATACTGGAACCCGTTGACTTCGGCAAACAACGACAAATGGGACCCTGTCAAGGGTCTGGAGGGAATTGCGGAAGAGCTCACACTGAGCCTGGACGACGAAACGGGTGAATACACGCGTTTGACCCGGTTTCTACCTGGAGCGGATATGACGCCCTTTGGCGGCAAGATCCATGACTACCCTGAAGAAGTCTTCATCGTCAGCGGGCGCCTGTATGACCAGGCGTTCGATATGTGGCTGGAAAGCGGGCACTACGCGAGTCGGCCACCGGGGGAAATACACGGGCCGTTCAAGACCGATGTCGGCTGCGTGGTCCTCGAGCTGTCCTTCCCGAATAGAACTAACGCTTGATCGAATCCACCTACGTGGAGGCGGTCGGATTTCGACGATCCTCAGCCCCGGCCCCTGAAACAACCCCGTTGGGGAACCGGTGACTCTCGCCGGGGCCCCCGGCGACGGCTGGTCACTTTACGGCGCCGTGCGGCGTTGCCTGGTCTAGTCAGAGAGTCGGGACCGTGCCCAATCGAGAACGGCTCCTATCCGCTCATTGACCAGGGTGCGGGCCTGCTCGTACGTCACCCAGCGGAACTCGTGGGCTCGGGAAAGCAGCTGGGGGAGGGAGAAGCCTGTGAAGGGGATGGGAAGTAAAAGGGGACTTGGAGGGCGGAGACGTCCCCAGAGATTGCAATCGGCCGGTTTCCTCCTCGGCCTCCCGTTGCGCTGTTGAAAGAGGTTTCTCTCCAGGCTCCAGCTCTCCCTTCGGAAAGTCCCAGTAGCTGTAGCAACGCAGCAGCAGATAACGTATCTCCCCCTCGATTCGGCGCGTAACGACAACACCGGCGGAGTGCTTTTTTACGCTAATATTTACTCGCCTCCGGCATTGGCTTTCGACGTTCGGCTTAGGTGTGCGATCGCGGCCTGGTCTCGCGCCGACCTCGTTTCCTCCGGGATGAAAGGATCCGCAACCGCGGAAGGTCTCAACTCCAAGAGAAGATACCTTCGATGGAGGATTCAGGGGCATGAGATTACCCGATTGGCGCTTTGGTTTCCTGATCAGCTTCCTGGCGGTACTGATCTCGGCGGGCGCGTTCAGCGGCGATGACAACGGCTTCGATCTCAGCAGCGCTCTGGTACTGGCGGACGAGATCCATATCGGAGGGCCGTCGCGGGACGGGATCCCCGCTCTCGATCACCCCAAGTTCGTCGCCGCAAGCAAGGCGCGCTTCCTCGACGGCAAGGACGGGGTCCTCGGGCTGGTGCGGAACGGCGAGGCCAAGGCCTATCCCATCGGGATCATGAACTGGCACGAGATCGTCAACGACGAGGTGGGTGGCCAACCGGTCGCGGTCACCTACTGTCCCTTGTGCGGGACCGGCGTGGCGTTTGCGTCCAAGGTGGGCGGCAGGTCCTTGAGCTTCGGCGTCTCCGGGCTGCTCTACAACAGCGACGTCCTGCTGTACGACCGGGAGACCGAGTCCCTGTGGAGTCAGCTCCTGAACAAGGCCGTGACAGGCCCCATGAAGGGCCGCAAGCTCAAGGCGCTTCCCCTTACCCATACCACTTGGCGCGCTTGGCGGCGGGCGCACCCGGACACGCTCGTGCTGTCCACCGACACGGGGCACCGCCGGGACTATGATCGCGACCCCTACGCGGCCTATGAGAAGGAGCGCGGGCTCTATTTTCCGGTCAGTGCCAAATCAGCGCGTTACCATCCCAAAGAGCGGGTGCTTGGCGTGGAGATCGGCGGCAGGTTCAATGCGTACCCCTTTGCGGAGCTGTCGCGCACGGGTAAGCGAGAGATCCGCGATGAGCTAGGCGGTACGGAGCTGCGGGTCGAGTTTGACTGGGCCAACGAGAGCGCACGGGTGCTGGATGCTTCTGGAAATCAGCTCCCGGCGGTTACCAGCTTCTGGTTCGCCTGGTATGCGTTCCATCCGGACACAGAGGTGTTCACCGCGAAGGGACGCTAGGAGCTTCGCCGGCTCTCCCACCACTGCCGGTAGGCGTCATCCGGTACGATCATCTTGCTTTGAGCCGCGCCGATCCGGCTTCCTTGCGCGTCTGTGATGCGGATGTCGACCTCCAGAATGGGGCCTTTGATCTTGGTGATCTCGATGGTGACAAGAATCTCGTCTCCAGGGTAAACGGGCTTGCGCATGCGTTCGGGGGTGAAGGTCAGGCCCAAGGTGCCGTCGCCCGGGAAGCGGCTCCCGAAGATGCCGGTTATGCTGATCTGTACCAGTCCGCCCGGAACGACGATGTCCTCCATGCCGGGGAAGCGCAGCTTCGCCGCTTCGATGTCGCGATGGATGGCGTTGCTGTCGCTGCTGAGCGCACAGTACTGCGCCACCTGCTCATGGGTGAAGCTCATCTTGGCCTCGTATTTCATGCCGATTTCGAGCATGGAGGCGGTCAGGCATTCTGTATCGATCATGGTCCGTTGTCTCGTCGAGAGGGGCTTGGCGTGACCCGCGCGGCTCGTTCTCGGGCGCAGGTCGCGCAAAGCGAAACAGTATAACTCGGAGAGTCTGTCCCGCTTGCTTGTTCGCAGCGGCAGAGGCGGGACCCGGCTGCGTTGCCGCTCTTGTCTTGACGGCCTATATCTGCGTTCATTTACGGCTGAACGTCGAATGCAAGAAACAGGGACTCATCCTTACGTGCCGCTCAAACATCGCATCTTCGCCGCCATTCTGGTCCTAGGGGCCTACTCGCAGATCCTGCAGGCCATGCTGATCCGCGAGGGTCTGGTGGTCTTCTACGGCAATGAAGTCAGTCTCGGCGCCTTCTACGGAAGCTGGCTGCTATGGTTGGCTTTGGGCTCGGTGGCGGTCGTCTGTTTGCGGCACAGGCGCTGGGTACGGGAGCCGTTGGCGAGCCTACGCGCGCTTTTGTTGCTCATGCCTTTGCTGTTGGCGCTCCAAGTGCTGGCCTTGCGCTCGGTGCGGCTGTTCCTGGATGTCTCTTCCAGCGAGTTTGTACCCCTGGGAGAGCTCTTTCTGTCCCTGTTCCTGGTAACCGGCCCCGGCGGGCTGGTGTTGGGTGTCGCTTTTCCCCTCGGCTGCAAAGGCCTGCGGGATGTGGCGGGCGCCGGGGACGGCACCGGAACGGCGGTGGGCCTGATCGCGCGTCTCTACGTGGCGGACGCCCTCGGGGCCCTGGCCGGAGGCGTTGTTTTTACCTTCGTGCTCCTGCAATGGCTGGGCGTCGTCCAGACCCTGGGGGTATTGACGTTGGTGCTGGGCCTGGCTGCCTGGTCGCTTTACGAGTCGCCCCCGTGGCGTGGCTGGGGGGCCTTGATGATCGGTGCCGCGGGCTTGGCACTTTCCATGAGTCCGGCTGCCACCAGACTAGACCAGGCGCTGGAGGAGCTTCGTTTCGAGAGTCTTCAGCCCGGCCTGGAGCTGCTGAACACGGTGGAGACGCGCTATGGCCACTTGGCCCTGGGCCGGCTGGGCGAGCAGATCTCGGTGGTCGTGGACGGACAGATCCGTGAAAGCTTTCCCCTGCCGCGGGAGGTGGAACGGGAGGCGGCCTTCTTCTCCGCGCAGGCGGATGGTCCGAAGCGGATTCTGGTCTTCGGGGGCTTTGCCGGCGGCCTGCCTGCAGAGCTGCTGCGCTATCCGGTGGAGAGAATCGACCTGGTGGAGGAGGACCGCGAGGCGTTCGAGCAGGTGCGGCCCTACCTGACCGCGCAAAGCCGCGAGGCGCTTCAGGATCCGCGTCTGTCGCTGCGTTTCGAGGACGGACGCCGATTTGTCAACCAGGCGGTCGAGCAAGCGGACTACGACCTGGTGTTGGTGCTGAACGCAACGCCCTCCAGTGCCTACAGCAACCGCTACTTCACACGCGACTTCTACCAGCGAGTGCGCAAGCTCCTGGCCCCCGCCGGCGTCCTATGCACCCGTGTGAGCGGCGCCTCTCATTACTTGGGCCGAGAGGTGGGGAGCTTCACGGGCTCGGTCTACTGGACATTGCGCGACGTCTTTACGCACATCGCCATCACCCCCGGCGACGTCCAGGTCTTTTGCGCCTCGCCCTCCGCGGACCGGGTAACCGAAGAGCCGGTGGTGCTGGAGCGGCGCTATCTGGCGCTGCCGCTCGATGAGCACCGGTTTCCCGCCGCCTCTTTTTACAGTCTGCTGCCGGCGGAGGAGATCGCCTATGTCCGCGGCAGGCTGGAGGAGATCTCGGCGGAGATCAACACCGACGAGCGCCCGGTGACTTACTATTTGAATATGGTCCTTTGGGGCAAGCTCAGCGCCTCCGGCTTTGCGGGCTGGCTGGAGCGCCTGCGGGTCATGGGCCCCTGGCCTTACCTGCTGCCGACGCTCCTGATTGTGGCCCTGTGGCTGCTGCGCTCGGCGATGGAGGGATTCCAACGGCCGGCGCTGCAACGCCGCGGCGCCACCTTCGTGCTGGTCCTGCTCGGTGCCATCGCAATGGCCGCGCAGCTCGTGGTGCTGTTCGGCTATCAATCCCGGGTCGGCTTCATGTTCGAGCGCGTGGCCCTGCTCAACGGGCTGTTCATGACCGGCGTCGCCTTGGGGGCGGGGGCGGGGCGGTGGCTTGCGCGGCGTGTCCCGGCGGTCGCGGCGCTCCTGTTGGTGATGGCGCTGGTGGCGGTCGGGTTGATGCTGCTTCCTGCCGCGCTGGCGACCCTTGGCGGCGCCGCTCCCGAAGCGCAGGAGACCGGCTACCTGGGTCTGGCCCTGCTGGTGGGGCTGCTCACGGGTACGGGCTTTCCTTTCGGGGTCCACTTGGCCCAAGAAGACCTGGGGGAGGTCGTCCAAAGCGGGGGTATAGCCCAGGCGGCGGATAACCTGGGTGGCGCGGTCGGGGGATTGGTCACCGGGGCCCTGATGGTGCCCCTGCTGGGCGTCGAGGGGACCTGCCGGGTCCTGGCGATGTTGGCCCTGGTCGCCCTGATCCCGCTGCTGTTTGCACGTCTGGTGCCCGAGGCCGTCAGCGCGGGCGGCGAAAGGGGGGCTCGATCCTTTCCCTGGCCCGGGCTCGGGTGGACCCTGATGCTCGCCGTCCTACTCGTCTTCGGCTGGCAGTTGCTGGAGCGGGGCGTGGAGCCGTTTCCTCGGGTCCTGTTCGACGAGTCGCGGCTGGCGCACGTGAGCGGCTCGGAGCGCTTCGAGCACAGGGAAGATCCGTTTTCCTATTACCTGGGGCTCGCGGCGGAAGGAGACGAGGCGCAGACGACTACCCTGGCCTCCATGGCGGCGGCGCCTGAGGTGAAGGGCTTCGCCGGTCCGATCAATGTCCTGCTGTCCGTGGACCGGGAGGGGATACTGCGCGGCTTGAGCTACCTGGAGTCCAACGAGACGCCGTCCTACATCGGCGATATCGACCGGTGGCTGGACACCCTCGTGGGTACAGACCTGGCGGCTGGTCCCCTGTCCCTGGAGCGGGTGGATGCGCTGAGCGGTGCCACCGTCAGCAGCAAGGCGGTGATTGAGGCCGTCAACCGCAGCGCACGCCGAGCGACCGAGCTGGCGTTCGGCGGCCCCGTGCCCCCGCCCGCATCCGTGCCGGAGCCCAGGCTGGATGCGGCCTTCTGGGCCTCGCTTGCGCTGCTCCTGCTCTTCTTCCCGGTCTATCTCGTCGGCAACGAGCCGGCCAGGCTGCTGCTCCAGGGGGCTAGCCTCGGGGTGCTGGGGATATGGCTCAACACCCCGATCACCGAGATCGACCTGGTGAACCTCAGCCTGGGCCAGTTCGCGCCTCCGTCGGAGAACCCGCAGCGCTGGCTGCTGCTCGGATTCATTGGCCTGACCTCCCTCCTGTTCGGCCAGGTTTGGTGCGGCTACCTTTGTCCCTTCGGCGCCCTGCAGGAGCTGGCCTCCCGGCTGGGGCGTCTCCTCGGGCTGCGCAGCTATCCGGACCGGCACCTCGAGCAACGGGTGCGCTGGCTCAAGTTCCTGCTGCTCGCTTTCGTGCTGATTACGGTCTGGGTCAGCGGGGAGTCGACCTGGGCGTCCTTCGATCCCATGCAGCACGCCTTCGGCGGCCGGCTGGGGGGCTGGATGTTGGCGCTGGTGGGGCTGGTGCTGGTGGGCTCGCTCTTTTACGTGCGCTTCTGGTGCCGCTATTTTTGCCCCATGGGGGCCTTTCTTGCCCTGGGCAACAAGATTGCGTTGCTACAGCGGCTGGCGCCCAAGCGTCGCTTCGAGCACTGCGACCTGGGGGTGCGGGGGGAATACGACTTGGACTGCATCCGATGCGGGCGATGCATCAGCGGGAAGGATACGAGGGTGCGGCACCGTTCCCGTGCCGGGGACCAGGACCGCGTTCCACCTTAACCTGCGAACGGATCCAAGGCCCCGAAAGGGCGTGACATCTGCCACTTTCGCGTTCATTGGCGTTTATTTGCGACTATATTTATAAGTTAGTGCTTTACCAATTCAGACATTGGCGCCCACGCGACCTGCGGTTTCTGGGGCTGGTCGCCCTGACCGGCCTGACGGGCGTGCTTTACTTGAACGAAGGCCTGCGCCTCGCGGGGCAGGAGGGCAGCGGCTGGCGCACCCTGGACCTGGACACCCTGCTGCAGCGGATCGAGACTGGCGAGCTTCGCGAGCGGGAGGCCGATTGGTACCACTCGGCCACGGACGAGGAAGCACGCGGCGTTCGGGGGATGCAATGAGCGCGGTCGTCTGCGAGCTCTGTCCGCGCGAGTGCGTGATCCCGGAAGGTGGGGCGGGGGACTGCCGGATTAGGGTCAACCTGGACGGCAAGCTGCGGGCCACGACCTACGGTCGTCCGTCCGCCATCCACGTCGACCCGATGGAGAAGAAGCCTCTGTATCACTTCCGGCCCGGCTCGTCCGTCTTCTCCATCGCCACCGCCGGCTGCAATCTGCATTGTCTCAACTGCCAGAACTGGCAGCTCTCCCAGCGCGGCGGTGAGGAGATGGAGCAGGTCTACCGCGCCGACCCCCCGGAGCTCGTAAAGGCCGCGAAGCAGGAGCGTTGCGAGAGCATCGCCTATACCTATTCAGACCCGGTCGTCTTTTACGAGTATGTCTACGACACCAGCGAGCAGGCCCACCGTGAGGGCATGCACAACGTCTTCATCACCGCCGCCTATATCAACCGGGAGCCGTTGAGGCGCCTGTGCCGGGTACTGGACGCCGCTAATGTGGATCTAAAGGCCTTTGACGACGGCTTCTACCGGCGAACCAACGGTGCCACGCTTCAGCCCGTGTTGGACGCCCTGGTCACCATGCGCGAGGAGGGGCTTTGGATCGAGGTCACGAACCTGCTGATCCCGACCCTGAACGACGACCTCGCCATGATCCGTGCCCTGGCGCGTTGGATTCGCGACGAGCTGGGGGAGGGGACGCCCCTGCACTTCAGCCGTTTCCATCCCCAGTACCGGATGCGCAACCTGCCCCCGACGCCGGCCCGGACCCTGGACCGCGCCCGCAAGGAGGCCCTGGACGCCGGCTTGCGGTATGTCTACGTGGGCAACGTCATGGGCCACGAGGGCGGGTCTACCTACTGCCCTGCCGACGCCACCCTGCTCATCGGGCGTGCGGGGTTCTGGATCACCGAGAACAACCTGACGGCGGATGGCCGCTGTCCCACCTGTGACGAGAAGATTCCTGGAGTGTGGAAATGAAGAGCGAGCAAGAACGCGGCACGACGAAGCAGTCCGATGGGCGCAGGCGCTTCCTCGGCCTGCTCGGCGGCACTGGTTTCCTTGGATTGATGTTCCCGTTGCTGCATGGCCGCAAGCCCGCACGGGAGCTGGATCTCAGAGAGGCGGACTTCTATCGGGATCATGATTTGGCCGGTTGAGGAGAGGGGAGTCATGAGGGGAAAGGAGGGCTATTTGCGGACGCCGCACGTCTTGATTCTCGGCTTACTCCTCGCGCTTCCCGCAATGGCGCAAGATCGCGTTCGCCCGAGCGCCTTGGCGGGAGCCTGGTATCCGGGAGATCCAAAGGGGCTTGCGGAATATGTCGACGGGTTGCTGGATGGGGTGAAGACCGAAGACCCACAGATGTCCCTACGCGCCCTGATTGTGCCGCACGCGGGCTACCAATACAGCGGCGGGACGGCGGCCGAGGTCTTCGCTCGGGTGCGGGACCGGGAGTTCAAGCGGGTGATTGTGCTGGCGCCTTCCCACCGCAGCGGATTCCGGGGGCTTTCCATCGCCGACGTCGACGCCTACGAGACACCCTTGGGTGCCATCCCGCTGGACGGACCGGCGGTCGCCGAGCTGCGCAAGTCCGAGCTGGTCGGTACGGATCCCACCGCCCACGTCCGCGAGCATGCCATCGAGATCGAGCTGCCCATGCTGCAGCGTGCCCTGACACCCGGCTGGCGGCTAGTGCCTGTTTTGGTGGGGCGCATGGAAGGCGAGGATTATCGGCAGGCGGCGGGGCTGCTGCGGCCCCTCGCGGACGCGGACACTCTGGTTGTGGTCTCCAGCGACTTCACCCACTTCGGCTCCCGTTTCGGCTACATGCCCTTCGCGTTGGATAAGGAGACGCCCGACCGGATCAGGGTCTTGGACGACGGGGCCATCGAGCGCATTCTCGCCTTGGATGCGGCCGGATTTCTCGACTACCAGTCGGATACGGGCATCACCATCTGCGGTTACCGTCCCCTCGCCTTGCTGCTGCACCTGCTGCCCGGGGATGCCCGCGTCCAGCGGATCGCGTATGCCACCAGCGGCGAGTTGACGGGGGATTGGGACAACTCGGTGAGCTATGTGGGCATGCTGGTCACGAGCCCCGCTGCTTTCTCCGCTTCGGGCGAGGGGCGCTCCGGTGCTTCCAAAGGTATGCGGGAAACGGATCTGGTGCTCCTGCACAGTCTCGCAGTCTTGGGGGTGGAGCAGGCGGTGCTCGGCCCGTCCGACGAGCGAGACGGGCGAATCCATGACATCCTGGGCGGGCTCCCGGAGCGCCTGCGGGAGCTGTCTGGCGCTTTCGTCACCCTGAAGCGGGACGGTCACCTGCGTGGCTGTATTGGATACATAACGCCGCGCAAGCCGCTGTATCAGGCCGTGTTGGAGAACGGCTTCAACGCTGCTAACAGGGACCGGCGATTCCGCCCGGTCGCGCCCGATGAGCTCGGCGACTTGGAACTGGAGATAAGCGTGCTTACACCGCCGCGCCCCATCGGATCGCCGGACGAGTTTCTGGTCGGCGAGCAGGGGGTGATCCTGCACAAGGACGGTCACCAGGCCGTGTTCCTGCCGGAGGTGGCGGTGGAGCAGGGCTGGACGCGGGAGGACACCCTGACGCATCTGGCGCGAAAGGCTGGACTGCCCGCGGACGGTTGGCGCGAGGGGGCGGCCTTCGAGGTCTTTACCAGTCTAAAGTACGCCGAACCCTATTCGGCGACCGAGTCGCTGCCAGAACCGTCCGTGAATGCGAAGCCGGACGAATCGGCTCGGGGCGACTCCGGCATCTCGGAATAGATGCTCCCTTCACAAGCCGCGGCCGAATGTCCGCAGCTCCAACGGCTCTTCCGATCTCTCCCAGATGTGCTCGAACTGACTGAGCATGCGCCGCACCTGCTGGGGCGCGGAGAAATCCGCCGTGCCCTTCAACACGTCCGCCACCCGCCGCAGTATGTAACCGCTGTCGTCCGCCAGAAGGTAGGCCTCGATGTGATGATGGAATTCGGCTGGGACGTGGCGGATCTGAATGCGTGAGCTGAGCTGGCGCGTAAGCTCTATCAGGCGATGACCGTTGTGCACCGCGGGCTCGGCGTCGAACAAAAGGATCTGGACGGGCGCCCGCGTGTTGTTCAGGGCGAGCCGGCGGACGGAATCCAAGAATTCCGCTCGATCGTAGATGCTCGGGTCCAGGTCGTGACTGAAGATGCGCAAAGCCTGGAGCGCCTGTTCGGCGAAACGGGCGCTCACCATGGTAAATTCCGAAGAGCCTTCGAGCCGGATGGGCCCCGCCGTTTTTCGCAGAACGCCTTCCGAGAGGTCCATGCCCGGTTCCACCTGCCTATGTTCCCGGTATCATTCGTTGATGCGGGATTCCGGCCTCTTCGAACCGCTCGCCCATCTGCTCGAAACCCATCCCCAAATAGAAGTGAAGCGCCGAGACCTGGGCATTCAGGAAGGGCGCGGGACGGCCGGGCTCGCGAGCGATGTCCAGTATCTCGCGGAGAAGAGTGCTGCCGACACCCCGGTTGCGCCATTCGGGGAGGACGGCCATGCGGCCGATCTGACCGGTGGCGATGAGCCTGGCGGTCCCGATGGGCCATGATGCGGCATCGACGGCCAGCAGGTGCACGGCATCGGCATCATCGCGGTCCCATTCGAGATCCTCGGGCACCGACTGTTCCTCTATGAATACAAGGGTTCGCACCTGGCGCAAGGCCCTGTGGTCGCGTTCCCAGTCGGCCAGGCGTACTGAAAACGGGTTGGGCTCAGGGCGCAAGCTCATAGTGCCCGTCATTGTACAGCCGGATCAAGAGATCGAGACAATCCGGGTGTTGGATCCACTCGGTGAGCTCGCGCAGGGACAGCTCCGGTTCTCGTGTAAGAAGTGCAAGAAAGCCGCTGTGACCAGAGGAAATCGAATAGGCATCGCCCGTGGCGTAGAGGAGGTCGTCTGCATGCGCGCCACGGGAGAAGACCATGCGGCTGAAGCGGTGACGCCGCAGTGACCCGCCGTCTTCGATCCGCGAGCGCAGATCGGCGGCGGTCAGTGGATTGTCCCGGGGAAAGACCTGCAGGTTCTCTTTCGGCTCGGTGAAAAAGCGCCCGAGCCACTCGCGGAGCAGCTCGCCGGACTCGTCCCGTAGCCCGCGCACCAAGGTCTCGCGTACCTGGTCGAAGACCTCCGGGAGTATCTCGCCGTTTTCCGCCTGAGGGGTGAGCGCGCGGTCCGTAAATCGTCGGGGCGGGAGCTGCTTCTCCGCGATGAAATCGCACCAAGCTGCGCCCAGCTCGCGCCAGGTTGCGGCGCGAAAGCCGATGGACAAGGTTAGGCAGGGACCTTCGGCGATTCCCCAGTGAGGGACTCCGGGCGGGAGGTAGAGGACATCCCCTGGCTCCAGCATCTGCTCCTCCGTGGCGTCGAAGCGTTGCAAAATACGCAGGTCCAGATCCGGTACGAACGTCAAGTCGGGATCAGCTCCCGGGTCGAATTGCCACCGGCGATTGCCTTGCGCCTGCAAGAGAAAGACGTCGTACTCGTCGACGTGCGGTCCGACGGAGCCGCCGTCGGCCGCGTAGCTGATCATGACGTCGTCGACACGCCACCGGGGGAGGAAACGCACGGCGTCGAGGATTCCGGCGACCTGCGGAACATGCTTGTCCACGTCCTGAACCAGGAGCGTCCAGTGGGTCTCGGGCAGGCGGGCGAATTCTGCCTCGTCGAACGGACCCTGGCGCATCTCCCAGGGATAATCTCCGTCGCGTTCCAGAACCAGGCGTGCCTCTACCTCGGGCTCGCAGGCGAGTCCGGCCAGCTCCTCGGCACTGAGCGGACTCGTAAAATTCGGCAGTGCCCGCCGCAAAAGCAGCGCCTTGCGCTGCCAATAGGTGCGCAGAAAGCCGGTGGTGTCGATGCCGGGAGGGAAATGCAGGTCTTGGGACAAGATGGATTGCGAGTATTTTGGATTCGGTTAGGTTTCCAGCGCCCGAGCAGCCGGCACGGAGCTCGCCGGTGGGCGAATGACAGCCGGGCGGCTTGCAGCGAGCGTGCCGGCAGCGATGATCAGTATCGTGCCTGCAACCGTCCACCACATCAGGACCTCGTCCCACAGCAGCCAACCATAAGCGGCACCGAAGATCACCGCGAAGTAACCGAATGAGCCCGCACGTGCCGCAGGTGCCAGGGACAGCCCATTGGTTAGACAAACTTGACCAACGGTGGCGAACAGGGCGATGGCCAGCAGCCAGCCGAAGGCGGTGGGGGAGGGTGTCTGCCAGGCCCAGCTCAGGGGTACGCTGGATACCAGCGCGGCGGTCAGTGCGAAGTAAAAAACGATCCGCAGGGGGGGCTCGCTGAGCGAGAGCCGACGCACCGTTACCTTGGCGACCGCCGCAAACATGCCGCCGAGCAACGCGATCAGGGCAACCGGCGACACACCCTCGAGCCCTGGCTGGAGGATCAGCAGTACGCCGCCGAAGCCGATGGCGATCGCCAGCCAAACCTTGGCGGTGACCGGCTCGCGTAACCACAAGAGTGCGACCAAGGGAATGAACAGCGGTGACGTCAGCTTGAGCAGCATCGCGTTCGCCAGCGGAATGTTCGCGATGGCGTAGAAGAAACAATACATGGCGCTGACGCCGGCGATCCCGCGCAATAGGTGCAGATGCGGAACCGCGGTTTTGAAGCGTCCGACGCCACCGCGCAGGAGCCATGGTGCGAGCAGGCAGAGACTGAGCAGATTGCGAAAGAACACGATGAGCTCATTCGGGAGCTCATCCGAGACGAAACGGATGCCGACGCCCATGGAAGCGAACATGAGCTCGCCTGCGATCATAAAGACGGCCGCCAGCAAAAGATTCTGCCGCCGACGCTCAAAATCCATCGGTTTGAGCTTGATTGTTGCGAAAACAAAACAGTATTATAGGAATCACGGTGGGAATATCCTTTTTCTTCGACATATTTTTCAAGGTGTTGAACTTTTTAGGGGCTCAAGGCGTTGCAGAATTGTATGAAACGCAAAAAAGGTTGCACTTTTGTCTGCATTTTACGCTACAATAAAACCTGACGGGCAATTCGTCACGACTTCGGGTACAGCTTGCGCTTTCGGGAGGCACGTTCCAGAACTGCGACGATCCAGCAAGATATCGGTAAAGGCGCAGACGTTGTTGTTTTTTTACCGAATTATTGTCTTGGGGCTCCGCCGAACTGCCAGATTTCCAGTCACGTCTTATCAACCCTAAAATAGAGGAATCACTACCATGCTCAACGCAATGAAAAGCTTCGCTCCCATGCGGGCGGTAGCGGCCGTCGCACTGGCCATCGCGGTTTCCGCTCCGTCGGCTCAGGATATGCAGGATATGAGCGAGACCTACTGGTACGCATCCGGAGACCCTTCGGTCCCCGATGGCCAGCTCTGGGCCAACAGCTATGGAGAGTGCTATCAGAGCGAAGCGCCGGACGGCCCCACCAACCTTCCCCCATGCGACATCGCGCCTCCGGTAGAGGTCACCGTGCGTCTGAACTTCGAGTTCGACAAGTACAATGTGCCGGAGAACGTGGTCAACACGGAAGAGATCGCCAAGATCGACGAGTATATCGATCAGTTGGAGAAGACTCCTGAGAATGAGGTCGTCACCGTCGTGGGCCACACCGACGCCAAAGGCTCTGACGAATACAATATGGTTTTGGGCGAAAACCGCGCCACCGCAGTTCGCGACTACATCATCCGCCGCGGCTATCCGGAACAGAACCTAGCGCCCGCCGAGAGCCGGGGTAAGCGCGAGATGCTGGCAGAATACGATCCCTTCTCCGTCATGCAGCGCCGTGTGGTTCTGACAAAGACGGTTCAGTAATCTAAGCGCGAGGCGAGGTATTCTCGCCTCCGAAACTTCCGGCGAAGGCCGACCAACCCCGGTGGTCGGCCTTCGCTTTTTAGTGCCGGAGTTGATATCGAGCTTATTCAGATCGCCTTTGCTTGTGCGCCGGCATTTCCGACATAGGTCGCCGGGGTCAATGCCCTCAACCTCGCCTTGGCGTCGTCGGGCATGTCCAGGGAATCGATAAAACGACCCAGGTCGTCCGGGGTGATTCGATGATCGCGGGTGAGCTCCTTGAGCTTCTCGTAGGGGCTCTCGATCCCGTAACGTCTCATCACCGTTTGCACTGGCTCGGCCAACACTTCCCAGTTGGCATCCAGGTCGGCGGCGAGGCGTTGCGGGTTCGCCTCGAGTTTGGCGATTCCTCGGAGCGTAGATTGGAGCGCGATACTGGTATGTGCGAATCCTACACCAAGGTTGCGCAGTACCGTAGAGTCGGTCAGGTCCCGCTGCCAGCGGGACACCGGGAGCTTCTGCGCCAGATGGCCTAGCAGGGCGTTTGCGACACCTAAGTTCCCTTCGGCGTTCTCGAAATCGATCGGGTTGACCTTGTGCGGCATGGTCGATGAGCCGATCTCGCCGGCGATGGTTCTCTGGCGGAAGTAGCCCAAGGAGATATAGCTCCAGACGTCGCGGCAGAAGTCGTTGAGGACGTTGTTGAAGCGGGCGACGGCATCGAACAGTTCTGCGATGTAGTCATGGGGCTCGATCTGTATGGTGTAGGGATTCCAGGTGAGACCGAAGGACTCCACGAAGCCTTGAGCAAAGCCCGGCCAGTCGATGTCGGGATAGGCCGCCAAGTGGGCGTTGTAGTTTCCAACGGCGCCGTTGATTTTTCCCAAGAGACTGACATCCGCCACTTGATCGCGTTGGCGGTCGAGCCGATATACCACGTTGGCCATCTCCTTGCCCAACGTGGTTGGGGAGGCCGGCTGACCGTGGGTGTGCGAGAGCATCGGGACGTCTGCCAGGTCCTGGGCGAGGGTGCGGATGGCATCTATGACCTCGTCCATCTGAGGGATGAGCACCTGTCCACGCCCTTCACGGAGCATCAGGGCGTGGGACAGGTTGTTGATGTCCTCGGATGTGCAGGCGAAATGGATGAACTCGCTTACCGCCTCCAATTCCGCGTTACCTGCGATGCGCTCCTTGACGAAGTACTCCACCGCCTTAACGTCGTGATTGGTGGTGCGCTCGATGTTCTTGATCCGATTCGCGTCTGCTTCGGAAAACTTCTCGACGATCCCGTTCAAGATGTTGGCTGCGTGTCCTGACAGGGGCGTCACCTCGGAAATCTCCGGGTGGGTGGCGAGGGCCTGAAGCCAGCGTACCTCCACCAGCAACCGGTGCCGGATCAGGCCGAATTCGCTGAAGATGGGGCGCAGGTCCTCGGTCTTGGATCCGTAGCGGCCGTCCACTGGGGATACGGCCGTGAGCGTCGTAAGTTCCATGGTGCCTCCGAGTCTCTTGTTTGAATTTCGCGCCAAGACGCGAGGCGCCAAGATCCTTGTATCTCTTTGAGCTCTTGACGCCTTTGCGTCTTTGCGCGAGTTTGCGCCTCGATCAAGCGGCGAGCTTCCGCAGCACGTAGTGCAGGATACCCCCGTTGCGGTAGTAGTCCACCTCGTTCGGCGTATCGATACGCACCTTTGCCTGGAAGGCCTTGGTACCGCCGTCTGCCGCGGTTGCCTTGACGGTTACCTGCTTCGCATTGCCGCCGTCCAGACCCTCTATGTCGTAGGTCTCGTACCCGGTCAGCCCGAGTGATGCGGCGTTCTCGCCGTCGATGAACTGCAGCGGCAGCACTCCCATGCACACCAGGTTGGTGCGGTGGATACGCTCATAGCTCTCGGCGATGACCGCCTTGACGCCCAGCAGGCGCGGTCCCTTGGCCGCCCAATCGCGGGATGAGCCGGAGCCGTACTCCTTGCCGGCGACGACGATGGCGGGAACGCCATCGGCCTGGTAACGCATGGCCGCGTCGTAGATGGACATCTGCTCCCCGTCTGGCTGGTGCAGGGTCACACCGCCCTCCGTGCCGGGTGCCATCAGATTGCGCAGGCGGATGTTCGCGAAGGTGCCGCGCATCATGACCTCGTGGTTGCCGCGGCGGCTGCCCAGGCTGTTGAAGTCCTCCTGCGCCACCCCGTTGTCGATGAGGTACTTGCCTGCGGGGGAGTCGGGCTTGATGGCGCCCGCGGGGGAAATGTGATCTGTAGTGATGGAGTCCCCAAGCAGGGCCAGGCAGCGTGCGCCCTGGATGTCCGGTGCATCACCGACCTCCAGGCTCATGCCTTCGAAATAGGGCGGATTTTGGATGTATGTGGAATCGGGCCAGTCGTAGGTCTGGCCGGTGGCCGCGCCCAGGGATTGCCAGCGCTCGTCGCCGGCGAAGACGTCCGCGTAGGCGGCGCTGAACTCTTCGGAGGTGACGTTCTCGGCGATGGCCCGCCTGATCTCCTCCTGCGTCGGCCAGATGTCCTTGAGGTAGACGTCGTTGCCTTGGCTGTCCTTCGCCAGAGGGTCCTTGTAGGGGTCGATGTCGATGCGCCCGGCGATTGCATAGGCCACCACCAGGGGCGGGGAGGCCAGGTAATTCATCCGCACCTCGGCATGTACCCGGCCTTCGAAGTTGCGGTTTCCCGACAGGATGGAGACGGCGCAGAGGTCCTTCTCGGCGATGGCCTTGGAGACCGGCTCCGGCAAGGGGCCGGTATTGCCGATGCAAACGGTGCAGCCGTAGCCCACGTTGTGGAAGCCCAGCTGCTTCAGGGGCTCGATCAGCCCGGCGCGCTCCAGGTACTTGGTCACCGCCATGGAGCCCGGTCCCAGGGAGGTCTTCACCCAGGGCGCTGCAGTGAGCCCCCGTGCCGCGGCCTTTTTGGCCACCAGCCCGGCGCCAAGCATGACGGAGGGGTTCGAGGTGTTGGTGCAGGAGGTGATGGCTGCGACCACGATGGAGCCGTCGGAGATCTCCACCTCCTTGCCTTTGATGGTGGCGGTGGCGGGCCCGAGGTCAGGGATGTCGCGCTCCTGCTTGAGTGCGGTCAGGGCTTGGGGGAAGTGGGTCGCCAGGTCGGTGAGCTGCACCCGGTCCTGCGGGCGCTTGGGTCCGGCCAGCGACGGCACCACGGTGCCCAGGTTCAAGGACAGGGTCTCCGAGTAGTCCGCCTCGGGGGCGTCGGCGGTGTGGAACACCCCCTGGGCTTTGGCGTATGCCTCCACCAGCGCGACCTGCTCATCGCTGCGTCCGGTCAAGCGCAGGTAGCTCAGGGTCTCTTCATCGATGGGGAAGAGCCCGCAGGTGGCGCCGTACTCCGGCCCCATGTTGGCGATGGTTGCGCGCTCGCCCATGGGCAGGGAGCCGATAGCGGGGCCGAAAAACTCGACGAACTTGCCCACCACGCCGTGCTGGCGCAGCATGTCGACAATGGTCAGGACCAGGTCGGTGGCGGTCACGCCCTCTTTGAGCTCGCCGGTGAGCTTGAAGCCGACCACCTTCGGGACCAGCATGGACACCGGCTGGCCGAGCATGGATGCCTCTGCCTCGATGCCGCCTACGCCCCATCCCAGCACGCCGATGCCGTTGACCATGGTGGTGTGGGAATCGGTGCCCACGCAGGTGTCGAAGTATGCCTGGGTGGCACCGTCGACGGGATTCGGGAACACGACCCGCGACAGATACTCCACGTTGATCTGGTGCACGATGCCAGTGTCCGGCGGCACCACCTTGAAGCCGTCCAGGGCGTTCTGTCCCCACTTGAGGAACTTATAGCGCTCCTGGTTGCGCTGGAATTCGATCTCCGCATTCTTGGCAAAGGCATCGTCCGATCCGAAGTAGTCGACCTGCACCGAGTGGTCGATGACAAGCTCAGCGGGCTGCAAGGGATTGATCTTCTGCGGATCGCCGCCGAGCGCCTTCATGGCGTCGCGCATGGCAGCAAGGTCCACAACCGCCGGCACGCCTGTGAAGTCCTGCATCAGAACCCGGGCGGGGCGATACTGGATCTCGTGCGAGGGCTCGGCCTGGGGGTCCCAGTTGGCCAGGGCCTCGATGTCTTCGCGCCGGACGGTGACACCATCTTCGTTGCGCAGCAGGTTCTCGAGCAGGATCTTCGTGGAGTAGGGCAGACGCTCGCTGCCCTTCACCGCGTCGAGACGAAAGATCTCGTATTCCTTTCCCCCAACCTCGAGCCGGGACTTTGCCTGAAAACTGTCTTGCATGAATCCACTCCGCCTTGTATGCGTGCATAATCTAAACGAACTGTACATGTTAACCTGAATATTCGACCAGGTAGACGCACAGAGCAGATGGAATCACGCATACAAAAGATTTGCTCTGCGGATACTCCTTCAACGCGACTTTTGGCTAGGTTTCGTGTGGCGCTTTAACTTTTTGATAAATGTTTAAAAAAAGTCTATCGCAAGGCCGATTTCGCACCGGCATTGCGGGTATGTTGCGCGACAGGTTCCGTAAGAAATACCGGGTATTTCAGTGTTGTACTACGCGCAGATACGCACGGGCTGAGGCGAGCAGCTGTTTGCGCCCGAACAGGATGCTCCAGCGGTTGCCTCCCACTTGGCGCGAGAGCCATGCGGAACGGATACCGGCCAGGAGCAGGGCGCGGATTCGATTCTGGTTATCGGGAATCTGTAGGTGACGCGGATCGCCCTGGACCATGATGCGCGGCTGCAGCTGGCTGATAGTTCGGCTGTAAAGGTCTGCAAGGTGGGCCAGGAGGTTGGGATGAAGCATCGGGAAGTGTTCCAGCTTGGAGCGTGCTTCCTCGATACCTTCCCCGATGATCGCGACCATTTCGCTGTGCCTCGTGAGTACCCGCTCAAGCTTGAGCAGGGAGATCACGTAGCGGGTCAGCTCTAGCTCGCGGCGCCGCCCGCCGGTAAGCTGGTCCACCAGTTCGCGCGCCCCGGCGCCGAGACTCCCCGGTGCTCCGAATATCTCCGATACGCTATCCGCATCGGTTTGGAACAGGCTGTGGATGCATGCCTCTAATGCGTCCATATCCACACTTCCCCGATGGGCTACCTGCTTTACGCACAAGGCAGCTTGGTAGATGCCTGCAAGGGCGATGAGCTTATCTTGGTCTGTGTATGTCATTGGGTGTTGCTTTGGTCAAGCCCATGCGCGCTCGATGACTGCTCCGCCCAGGCACCCTTCTGCACTGTAGAGCACGGCGGCCTGGCCAGGCGTTACAGCACGCTGGGGTACGGCGAAGCGCATGCGGCATCGATCGCCGTTGATTTCCGTGATACTGCAGTCTTGAAGGGGTTGGCGGTGCCGCAACCTCAGGCGGCAGTCGAACGGGGGCGCTGCAGGCCGCTCGCCGGCTATCCAGTGTAATCCAGTTGCGTCGAGTCCGCCGCTCATCAGCAATGGATGACGATGTCCTTGCACAAGGATCAGCGCATTACGGACAGGATCTTTGCGGACGACGAACCAGGGTGCTTCCGTCTCACCTGCCAGGCCCCCGATGCCCAGTCCCTGACGTTGTCCGATCGTGTAATAAGCCAATCCTCGATGCTCTCCGATGCGGGTACCGTCGGGTTTCTCGATCGGTCCCGGATCAGCGGATAGAAAGCGCGCGAGGAAATCCCGGAATCGGCGTTCGCCGATGAAGCAGATTCCGGTGCTGTCTTTCTTTTCCGCCGTCGGAAATCCGGCACCGCGGGCCAGTTCTCGCACCTCTTGCTTGTGAAGGGCTCCCAGCGGGAACAGGCTGCGCTTGAGCTGCCCCTGATCGAGAAGGTGCAGGAAGTAGGTCTGGTCCTTGTCCGCGTCCGCCGCGAGCCTGAGGTGGTAGCTCCCGCCGCTGCATTGGATGCGGGCATAGTGGCCGGTGGCCATCCGCTCCGCTCCCAATTCCAGGGCATGATCCAGGAAGGCGCGGAACTTGATCTCCTTGTTGCACAGCACATCCGGATTCGGCGTGCGGTATGCGCGGTACTCGGCGAGAAAGTAAGCGAACACTCGATCCCAGTACTCGGTCGAGAAGTTGACCCTATGCAGGGTAATGCCGAGTTTGTCCGCCACCGCGGCTGCGTCCTCCAGATCCGCGGCGGCGGCGCAGTACCGTGCGTCGTCGTCTTCCTCCCAGTTCTTCATGAACAGGCCCTCGACCCGGTATCCCTGCTCCAGGAGCAAGAGTGCAGCGACGGACGAATCCACCCCACCGGAGAGCCCCACCATCACGGTGCCGTTTGGTCTCGGAGCTGAAAGGTCCTGGCGCATGGAATCGAGGACAGAGGTTTGCGCTAAACGGGAACTGAGAAGTGCCGCACATGGGCGGCCCCGGACTGGGAATGATACGGATAGATGAGGCAGGGCGCACGAGCTGTCGGGTCCGCGGGAGCCCAAAGCCGCGCTCCACGCGTGGTACGAAAGACAAGATCAGGGTGTTAGACTCACCATCTTTTCCGCAACTGCGAAGAAGCGACATGGCATACGCAAAAATTACTAGACCCTCCGGTGGCGAGAAGATTTCCGTAGGTGCCGACTATTCCATCCAGGTTCCCGATAAGCCCATCATTCCCTACATCGAGGGTGACGGAATCGGTATCGACATCTCCCCGGTGATGAAGAATGTGGTGGATGCGGCCGTAGAGAAGGCATACGGAGGTCAGAAGCAGATCCAATGGATGGAGATCTACGCCGGCGAGAAGTCCACACGGGTCTACGGTGAGGACGTCTGGCTGCCGCAGGAGACTCTGGATGCCGTGCGCGAGTTCGTAGTGTCCATAAAAGGACCCCTGACAACCCCGGTCGGTGGTGGCATTCGCTCGTTGAACGTCACCCTGCGTCAAGAGCTGGATCTTTTCGTATGCCTGCGCCCGGTGCGTTATTTTCGCGGGACCCCCAGTCCGCTGAAGGAGCCCGAGCACACGGATATGGTCATCTTCCGGGAGAACTCGGAGGATATCTACGCAGGTGTCGAATGGCAGTCCGGTACGCCCGAGGCTCGAAAGATCATCGACTTTCTGCAAAACGAGATGGGCGTGACCAAGATCCGCTTTCCCGATACTTCGGGTATCGGCGTCAAGCCGGTGTCTTCGGAGGGGACCGTGCGGCTGGTGCGCAAGGCTATTCAGTACGCCATCGACAATGGCCGTGACTCCGTGACCCTGGTTCACAAGGGCAACATCATGAAGTTCACCGAGGGGGCCTTCAAATCCTGGGGTTACGAGCTGGCCAAGGATGAGTTCGGTGCCTCGGAGATCGGCGGCGGCCCTTGGTGCAAGATGACCAATCCCAAGACCGGCGGGGAAATCGTGATCAAGGACGTGATCGCCGACGCCTTCCTGCAGCAGATTTTGCTGCGCCCCAAAGAGTACGATGTTATCGCTACGCTGAACCTGAACGGCGACTACATCTCAGATGCTTTGGCGGCCCAAGTAGGAGGGATCGGTCTGGCGCCGGGCGCCAACCTGTCCGACTCTGTCGCCATGTTCGAGGCCACGCACGGCACCGCGCCCAAGTACGCGGGCAAGGATCAGGTCAATCCCAGCTCTCTCATCCTCTCGGCCGAGATGATGCTGCGCCATATGGGTTGGAGTGAGGCCGCGGACCTGATCATCAAGGGGGTCGAAGGTGCCATCATGAGCAAGACGGTGACCTACGACCTGGAGCGGCTCATGGAAGGGGCGACCAAGGTGGGCAGTTCCGGATTCGGAGACGCGATCATCACCAACATGTAGTGTCGCGCCAGGGGGCGCCATCGCAACCCGGCCGAGCATAGCCTGAAACTAAAACGGGCGTCCTGATCGGCTCAGGGCGCCCGCCTCTCTCTAACGCTGCGGGGCGCTCAGACCAGCCGGTGAACGCGTGCCGCATGCAGGCCCTTGGGTCCCTGGCTGATCTCAAACTCCACCTTTTGTCCTTCTTTCAGGGTTTTGTAACCGTCCATGTCGATGGCCGAGAAGTGGACGAAGACATCTTCGTCTCGTCCATCGGGTTTGACGAACCCGTACCCCTTGGCATTGTTGAACCACTTTACAATACCGGTCATCATCACTCGCACTCCTCCGGGGGTTGGTCGAGGTTTTCCTCTGGCAGACAGTTATCGAATTCTTATTTAGGCGCGGTTACGTGGGATTACCCACTCCGTACCTTATCTGGAGAGTATAGTAACCTGATTTCATTGGTCAAATCGGGGTGATTCGACCTTGTTGACCGAGTACGGACAAAAAGGGCTTTCGCGAGTCCCGAAGGATCTCGATATCGCCACCACAGAGCGGCGAATCCCGAAATCGCCTGTTCGAATCGGTACTATTGGATTGGTCCGCCATGTGCACGTGGGCGCGAACAAAACCCGCGAGATTTGCATGCAGGGCAAGATGCCCCATTTTTACTAGAATCGTAGAACCATGAGTGGGCAGAAACCGAACGAAGAGAGAGAATCCGGCCTCTCGGTGCAGGAAAGCAAGCCGGAGTTGAAGCGGCCCCCGATGTTCAAGGTGCTGTTGCTCAATGACGATTACACGCCGATGGAGTTCGTCGTTCTGGTGCTGGAGACCTTCTTCCGGATGGACCGGGAAAAGGCCACGCAGATCATGCTGCACGTACACACGCGCGGCGTGGGCGTGTGCGGCGTATATACGCGGGACATTGCGGAGACCAAGGTATCGCAGGTCAACGATTACTCCCGAAGCCATCAGCACCCGCTGATGTGTACCATGGAGGAGGCGTAGGTCCTCTCGAGTCGTTCGAGGAGACCGGTGCGGTACAGGCGGGTGCCTCCATGTTTGGCCAACTTTCAAGCTGGAACGGTTCCGGTGTTATGCCCTCTGGATCAATGAAGCCATGTTAAGCAAAGAGCTAGAGTTTTCGCTGAATCAGGCCTTCAAGGAGGCCCGGGAGAATCACCACGAGTTCATGACGGTCGAGCATTTGCTGTTGTCTTTGCTCGACAATCCAACGGCGGCCAAGGTTCTGAGGGCCTGTGGCGCGCAATCCGACCGTCTGCGCGTGGAGATCGCCGCGTTTATCGAGGAGACGACACCGCTGATCTCAGTCGATGACCAGCGCGAGACTCAGCCGACGCTGGGGTTCCAACGGGTCCTGCAGCGGGCCGTGTTTCACGTCCAGTCTGCGGGCAAGAAGGAGGTTACCGGGGCCAACGTGCTGGTGGCCTTGTTCAGCGAGCAGGACTCCCAAGCCGTCTATCTGCTCAACCAGCAGGACATAACACGCTTGGACGTGGTCAACTTCATCTCCCACGGAATCTCGAAGGTGCCGGGGGAGAGTCCGGACGAGGAAAGTCACGCAGAACCCGACGAAGGGCGCGGTGAAGGAAAGGAAGGCGCCAGCCCTCTGGAGAGCTTTGCGTCCAATCTGAACGAGTTGGCGCGTCAGGGACGGATAGATCCGCTGATCGGCCGGCTGTCGGAGGTGGAGCGGACCATTCAGATTCTCTGCAGGCGGCGCAAGAACAATCCATTGCTGGTCGGGGAGGCCGGCGTTGGAAAGACAGCGATCGCCGAGGGGCTGGCGAAGAAGATCGTCGATGCACAGGTTCCCGAGGTTCTGGAGACTGCCAGCATCTACGCACTGGACCTGGGGGCATTGGTGGCCGGCACCAAATACCGAGGTGACTTCGAGAAGCGCCTCAAGGCGGTGCTGGCCCAGCTTCGGCGTCAACCACACGCCGTTCTATTCATCGATGAGATTCATACCATCATTGGTGCGGGGGCGGCCTCCGGTGGCGTGATGGATGCGTCAAATCTCATCAAGCCCTTTCTGGCCTCGGGCGAGCTGCGTTGCATCGGCTCCACGACTTATCAGGAATTTCGCGGCATTTTCGAGAAAGACAGGGCTCTGGCGCGGCGCTTCCAGAAGATAGACGTCAACGAGCCGAGTGTGGAAGAGACCGTAGAGATTCTCCGGGGACTCAAGTCTCGCTTCGAGGAGCACCACCAGGTCAGCTACACCCAGCCGGCTTTGCGTGCCGCCGCGGAGCTGTCCGCCAAGTACATCAACGACCGCCACCTGCCGGATAAGGCCATAGACGTGATTGACGAGGCCGGCGCCCATGTCCAGCTCCGACCCAAGGCAAAGCGCAAGAAGCGCATCGACGTGGTGGATGTGGAGACCATCGTCTCAAAGATCGCCCGCATTCCACCGAAGAAGGTCTCCATGTCCGATACGGACTCCCTAAAAAGCCTGGACCGGGATCTCAAGATGGTGGTCTTCGGCCAGGACGAGGCGATAGAGGCGCTAACGTCAGCCATCCGCATGAACCGCTCCGGACTCGGTCACGAGGAGAAACCCATCGGGTCTTTCCTGTTCACGGGGCCGACGGGCGTCGGCAAGACGGAGGTGACGCGGCAGCTGGCCCGCATCCTCGGTATGGAGCTGATCCGCTTCGACATGTCCGAATACATGGAGCGACACACGGTCTCGCGCCTGATCGGCGCGCCCCCCGGTTACGTGGGGTTCGATCAGGGCGGCCTGCTGACCGAGGAGATCAACAAGCATCCGCACGCGGTCTTGCTGCTGGACGAGATCGAGAAGGCGCACCCGGACGTGTTCAACCTACTGCTGCAGGTCATGGACCACGGCACCCTGACGGATAACAACGGCCGTAAGGCGGACTTCCGCAACGTGGTGCTGGTGATGACCACCAACGCGGGTGCAGACCAGACGAGCCGGCGCTCCATCGGCTTCACCGAGCAGGATCACTCCAGTGACGGGCTGGAGGCACTCAAGCGCTTCTTCACGCCCGAGTTCCGCAACCGGCTCGATGCCGTGGTCCAGTTCGCCTCCCTCGGGTCCTCGACCATTGCCAACGTAGTCGATAAGTTCATCTTCGAGCTGGAGCAACAGCTCGCCGAGAAAAAGGTTGGTCTAACGGTGGATGCCGACGCGCGCGCCTGGCTCGCAGAGAAGGGCTATGATCTGCAGATGGGCGCCAGGCCCATGACGCGGGTGATTCAGAACCACATCAAGAAGCCGCTGGCCAACGAGATTCTGTTCGGCGCCCTGACCAACGGGGGATCGGTGCGGGTCCATGTCGGGAATGGAGAGTTGGTGCTCGAGTACGGAGATCGTCCGCTGCATTGATACAGCGCGACGCGGCCGATAGCCGGTACTGGCGATGCTCGTCTGGATCAAAGAGCGCGGCACTGCTCGTGCCGGGGAGAAGATGCCGCTGCCGACAAGCAGTGCTCGCCAGCCGCGATTCGGCTGACTTCGCGGCGCGGCGGGTCCGCGAAAGAGGAAAAAGGCCGAAAGCGGAATCAGCGGGCGCGGTAGGTGATTCGTCCCTTGGTCAGGTCGTAAGGAGTGAGCTCTACCGTCACCTTGTCTCCCGTCAGGATGCGGATGTAGTGCTTTCGCATCTTCCCGGAGATGTGGGCGGTAACCACGTGGCCGTTCTCGAGCTCCACGCGAAACATCGTGTTGGGCAGGGTGTCGACCACCGTACCTTCCATTTGGATTACGTCTTCTTTAGCCATCAATCGGTCGTACTGCGCGCAGGGAGTGCCTTGCCATAAAGGGCCGCAATGATATCACAGCTCGCGGTGCCGCCTCGAAGTCATTTTTTGCGACTGCACATCGTCGGTCAGCCGATGTGGATGTCCCGGTCGTACCGCAGCCAACGCTCCCCGATTCGGGCCTCCACGGGGCGAAAGCAGTCCTTGTAGCTCATCTTGCGGCATTCCCCGATCCAGTAGCCCAGGTACAGATGCGCCAGCCCGAGATCTCTTGCCTCATCGATCTGGCGAAGGATGGCGTAGGTCCCCAGGGCGCGGTCTGAGAGCCCCGGGTCGAAGAATGTGTAGACGGCGGAGAGGCTCCCCGGAAGCCGGTCGGTGATGGCCACCGCTGCTAGCCGGCTGCCGAGGCGCAGCTCCAGGAAGCGGGTATCGCCGCCCCAGGGTGCGACCAGGAATGCTCGGTAGCTTGCCTCCGATGCCTCGGCCATGCTCCCGTCGGGGTGTCGGCTGCGCACGTAGGCGCGATAGAGCGCAAAGTGCTCATGGTTGAATGCGGCGGGGCGGTCGTGGAGCACCAGATCATTGCGGTTCTTGCTCAGGTTGCGCCGTTGGGATCGGTTGGGGGCGAAATCCCCCACCGGGACCCGTACCGGGACGCAGCGCTCGCAGGCGCCGCAGGCCGGGCGGTAGATGTGCGCACCGCTGCGCCGGAATCCCTGCGTCAGAAGCGCTTGGTAGGTCTCACCGTCCATGGGCGTCGAAGGGTCCACGAACAGGGTCCTTGCGCGTGGGTCGGGGAGGTACGAGCAGTCGTGCCAGTCGGTGATGTACAGGCGCAGCGTCGGGGGGCGCCGGTAGCGGTCGGACACGCTCACTGCGTGCTTGTGGCTCGCGGCGCCAGCGGCGTCGGCGTCGTTATTCGCCCATCATCCCAGTTTCCCCGCCAGTCCGGCAGGGAACACCAGCGTTCGAGCAATTGCGAAAAGGCTGCGCGGGATATCTGCTGTGCGCCCATGCGGATCAGGTGGCCTGTGAGCACCTGACAGTCGATGAGCCCGAAGCCTTGCTCCGAGAGCGTCCGGCACAAATGGACCAGAGCCACCTTGGAGGCGTCGCTGATGCGGGTGAACATGGATTCTCCGAAGAACACCCGCCCGATCGCGACACCGTAGAGTCCTCCCGCCAGTGCGCCGTCCTGCCAGACCTCCACGGAGTGGGCAAGGCCATGCGCGTGGAGGCGTTGGTAGGCATTGATCATCTCCGGCACCAGCCACGTGCCTCCGTCTTCGTCTCGGGGCTCCGCGCAGGCTTGAATGACGGTGTCAAAGTCCCGGTCTATGCTCACACCGAACCGGCCCCTGCGTAGCGTTTTAAGTAGGCTTTTGGCGACGCGGAGTCGGTCTGGCACGAGCACCGTCCTGGGGTCGGGAGACCACCAGAGGATGGGATCGCCGTCGCCGAACCAGGGAAAGATCCCCCGCCGATAGGCGTTGATCAGGCGGGTCGCGCTCAAGTCTCCGCCCACCGCGAGCAGTCCGTCCGGCTCCTTTTCCGCCGAGTCCACATCCGGGAAAGGCGCCCGGGGATCCTTCGGATCGAGGAGGTAAAGCATCAGAGCCCGCGTTGCCGGGTAGCTGTTCGAGACTCTGTGTGCTGCCTGTAAGGACTGCGGGACTGCATCTGGATCAAGTAGTCCTCCATATCCTCCCGCTCCCGGTCGAGGAAGCTGCCGATGGCGGAGCGGAAACGCTCGTTTGCGATCCAATGCGCGGACCAGGTGCGGGTGGGAAGGAAGCCGCGGCTGATCTTGTGCTCGCCCTGGGCTCCGGGCTCGAAGCGCTGCAGGCCGTTCGCGATGCAATAGTCGAGCCCCTGATAATAGCAGGCCTCGAAGTGCAGGCTGTGAAACTCCTCGAAGCAGCCCCAATGGCGACCGTAAAGGGTGCGCGTGCCGATCAGATTGAAGGCGGCGGCAACGGGCTTTGCGTGACGATAGGCAAGCACCAGCAGCAGGTTGTTGCCCATGGTGCGGGCAATCTCACGGAAGAAGCCCAACGACAAGGTTGGTATACCTCCGCGCTTATCGAAGGTACCCCGGTACAGGTCGTGGAACAAGGCCCACTGCCCCTCGCAAACGTCCCCTCCGCGCAGGACGCGAAACTCGATCCCCGCCTCCCGAACACGTCGGCGCTCGCGTTTGATTTTCTTGCGCTTGGCCGCGGTAAGCTCGGCCAACAGATCGTCGAAACTGCCGTAGTCTCGGTTTTCCCAATGGTACTGGCAACCCATCCGCAGCATCAGCCCCCCACGCTCAAGCCAATGCGTCTCCTCTTCCGACGTGAACAGCCAGTGCATGGAGGAGACGCCCAGTCTCTCGGCCACCTCGCCGGCGCCGCGTATGAGCGCGGCGGCAAAGTCGGCGCGCCGGGGGGAGCTACCGGTTAGGATGCGCATGCCGGTTGCAGGAGTGTAAGGGGAGGCGACCAGCAGCTTGGGGTAATAGTCGAGTCCGGCGCGCCGGTACGCGTCGGCCCAGCCCCAGTCGAACACAAACTCGCCGTAGGAGTTGAACTTGAGATAACAAGGTGCCGCCGCCACCAGCGCCCCGGTCTCGTCCCGCAAGGCCAGGTGGCGAGGCAGCCAGCCGAGTTGCGCGCCCACGCAGTCGTGATTCTCCTGGGCGACGAGGAATTCGTGCCGCAGGAAGGGTGCGTCCGGGTCCGCCAACCGGTTCCAGTCCGACGCCGGTATCTCGTCGATGGCGCCGTGCGTGCTTACGGAGAAAGCCAACAAGCTAACTTGTCGTTGGAAGCTGCTGGTCAACCGAATGGGATTGCCGCTTTGGGTTACGCCTTTTCCAAGGCGTCCAGAAACTTCTCCGCATCCAGCGCCGCCATGCAGCCGGTGCCAGCGGAGGTGATGGCTTGGCGGTATACGTGATCCATTACGTCGCCGGCGGCGAACACGCCGGGTATCGAGGTCTGGGTCGCATTTCCTTCGGTGCCGCTTTGGACCTTGATGTAGCCGTTGGCCATCTCGAGCTGACCCTCGAAGATCTCGGTGTTCGGGCTGTGGCCAATGGCGATGAATACGCCCATCAGCTCGATGTCCTTGGTGGAGTAGTCCTTCACGTTCTTGATGCGAATTCCAGTCACGCCCGTCGGGTCGCCCAAGACTTCGTCCAGAACGCTGTCCCACTCGATCTTGACGTTGCCGTTCTCTGCCTTTTCCAGCAGGTGTTTCTGCAGGATTTTCTCCGCCCGCAGGGCATCCCGGCGATGCACCAGCGTCACTTCGGAGGCGATGTTTGACAGGTAGAGGGCCTCCTCAACCGCTGTGTTACCGCCGCCGATGACGGCTACCTTTTGGTTCTTGTAAAAGAAGCCGTCGCAGGTGGCGCAGGCGGATACGCCTCGGCCACGGAATTCCTGCTCCGAAGGCATGCCCAGATACCTGGCGCTCGCACCCGTGCCGATAATCAGCGCGTCGCAGGTGTAGACGCCCGAGTCGCCAGTGAGGCGAAAAGGGCGTTCGGAGAGGTCGACCTGGTTGATGTGGTCGAAGACGATCTCGGTCTCGAAGCGTTCGGCGTGGCGGCGCATCCGGTCCATGAGATCCGGTCCCTGGACGCCGTCCGGGTCCCCCGGCCAGTTGTCCACGTCGGTGGTGGTCATGAGCTGGCCCCCCTGCTCCAGGCCGGTGACGACTACGGGGCTCAGGTTGGCGCGCGCGCCGTAGACAGCCGCGGCGTAGCCGGCGGGACCGGAACCCAAAATGAGCAGGCGGCAGTGTTTGGTTTCGCTCATGATCTTGATGCTCCTAGCGCTCGGGCCGGCCCTCTGCTGCAGCTCTGGCACAGCATCCTGGCGGGCGGCGGGTTTGAGGCCGCAACCGGCGTTCGGTGCGGCAAAGTCTCCGCATGGTACGGTTTGGGCCGGTCTCGGTAAAGCAAACTGTCGGCCTGCTCTTGAAATTGCACGAAGAAGCCATTGTAACGCTATAATATCCCGCGGGATACGGAGGACATGAACTGTGACGCAGGCAACTCGGGTTGGAGAACTGGGCTTCAGCGACTATTTGCAGCGCGGTATACGCGAAGGTGCCATGTGGGCCTTGATCTGTGTTGCCGCCTACCTGGTGCTTGCCCTGGCGAGCTATTCGCCGCAGGATCCTGGCTGGTCCCACGTCGGGCACGGTGAGCTCGTCGGTAACGCCGGGGGCAGGGCCGGCGCTTGGTTCTCTGACGTCGCACTGTATCTATTCGGTTTCCTCGCCTACCTGATTCCGGTCATGGTTGCCTGGAGCGGCTATCTGGTCTTCCGCAAGCCCGAGTCCGAGCCCGAGACCAGGCTGCACAAGCTGGCCCTGCGTTGGTTCGGCTTCTTTTTCACCTTGGCCGCGGGCTGTGCGTTCGCCAGCATCCACCTGCCGGGGATCGGTGCGGACCTGCCTAACGGGACCGGGGGCGGGTTGGGACTGCTCATCGGAGAGCGCATGATTCAGGCTTTCAGCGAGAAGGGTGCGACCCTGTTTCTAGTCGGACTCTTCCTCGCCGGCTTCAGGCTGTTCACCGGTGTCTCCTGGCTGTCGGTGCTGGATGGCCTGGGGGGCTCGATTCTTACTCTGTCCCGCTGGGTGCGGGATGGTCTGCGGGTATTGCGCCCGCGCCGCCTGATCAAACAAGGTGAGCCGCAGTCGAGCGAGCCTGTGTTGCTCGAGGCCCCGGATGTCGCAGAGCCCTTCCATCCAGAGCCGATGTCCGAGGCATCCACTGTCCAAGAGACCCCCTGGGAGGTCGGGCAACTGGTCGACAAGCCCGTGAAAGGCAAGAAGCAAAAAGCGGCTCTGGCTCCTGCATCGAAGAAAGAGCAGCAGATGCAGATTCCCCAATTCCTCGGTGACGGGGAGAGTCCGCCCTTGGAGCTCTTGGATCCGCCGCGTAAGAGCGGAAAGGGCTACACCAAAGAGATGCTCGAGGAGCTCTCGCGCCAGGTGGAGATGAAGCTGGCGGACTTTGGCGTCGCCGTCGAGGTGGTGGCGGTGCTCCCCGGCCCCGTGGTGACCCTGTTTGAGCTCCAGCTCGCGCCCGGGACCAAGGTGAGCAAGATCACAGGGTTGTCCAAGGATATCGCCCGGGCGCTTTCCACCGTTAGCGTACGTGTGGTGGAAGTCATTCCGGGCAAGTCGGTCATCGGCCTGGAGATTCCAAACGAGCAGCGCGAGACGGTTTTCCTGAGTGAGGTGTTGAACGACAAATCCTATCAGGATGCCAAGTCTCCCTTGACCCTGGCCATGGGCACCAACATCTCGGGACAGCCGGTAAGCGTCGACCTTGCCCGCATGCCACACGCCCTGATCGCCGGCACCACGGGCTCGGGTAAGTCGGTGGCCATCAATGCCATGATCCTGAGCCTTGTGTACAAGGCCAGTCCGAAAGACGTGCGTCTGATCATGGTGGATCCCAAGATGCTGGAGCTCTCGGTCTACGAGGGCATTCCTCATCTGCTGACCCCCGTAGTCACCGACATGAAAGAGGCCGCTAACGCCCTGCGCTGGTGCGTGGCCGAGATGGAGCGCCGTTACCGGTTGATGGCCCAGCTAGGCGTGCGCAACATCGGCGGCTATAACCGCAAGGTCGCGGACGCGGAGGCCGCCGGCGCGCCGATCCCCGATCCCCTGTTCGTCACGGAGCACGGCGGGCTGGATGTGGATGAGAACGAGGAGGCGCCGCACCTGACGCATCTGCCTTACATCGTGGTCATCATTGACGAGCTGGCGGACATGATGATGGTGGTGGGCAAGAAGGTCGAGGAGCTGATTGCGCGCCTGGCGCAGAAGGCGCGTGCCTCGGGTATCCACCTGCTGCTTGCCACCCAGCGGCCGTCCGTGGACGTGCTAACCGGACTGATCAAGGCCAACATCCCCACCCGCATGGCCTTCCAGGTCTCCGCCCGGGTCGACTCAAGGACCGTACTCGATCAGATGGGCGCGGAGCAACTCCTTGGATGGGGGGACATGTTGTATCTCCCCCCGGGAACCAGCTTTCCTCAGCGCGTACACGGGGCATTCGTGGACGATCAGGAGGTGCACCGCGTGGTGGAATACCTCAAGCAGATGGGCGAGCCTGACTATATAGACACCATCCTGCAGGAGGCCGGGGAGGCCATCCCGGGCATAGATCCAGAGCCTCGCGGTGACGCGGAGGACCAGGATCCCCTGTTCGACGAGGCGGTGCAGATCGTTACCGAGACTCGGCGCGCTTCCATCTCGGGTGTGCAGCGCCGGCTCAAGATCGGATACAACCGAGCGGCCCGGATGATCGAGGAGATGGAGCGCATCGGTGTCGTGGGGCCTGCGGAAACCAACGGAAATCGGGAGGTCTTGGCGCCGCCTCCGCCGGGAGATTGATCCCGTACGGCTTTGTAGCCAAAGAGGCGCGAAGAGCGGGAAGGATCTTTTTGCTCGGGACGTTCCGCTCCTGTCTCAATCGTCGGGTGGTTGGCGCCGGCGGGCCAAGTCTAAGAAATCTTTGCGTCCTTTGCGCCTTTGCGGTTCTATACTGCGACTCCCAAGTTACCAGGATGAGACCAATGCTGCGGACTAGACCACTGATTGCAGTGACGCTGAGGTACTTTGGTTGCGGGTGCGGACTGTCCACACTGTGGGGAATCTGCGCGGGCCTGCTGGTAATTTTGCCTGCCGGGACCGCGACGGCCGCGGCGGGTGCCGAGGTCTTGGAGGACTACCTGAAGGGGCTTCGTACCCTGAGCTCCCGGTTCGAGCAGACAACCCTGAGCGCAGACGGTGGCCGTATGGCCAAGTCCAGGGGCAACATGTACCTCAAGCGGCCGGGCAAGTTCCGCTGGGAGTACGACAGCCCGGTCGAGCAGGTCATCGTCGCCGACGGCAAGCGTGTCTGGCTGCACGACCTGGAGCTGGATCAGGTCTCCCATCAGAGTCAGAAAAAGGCATTGCACGGTACCCCTGCCCAGCTCCTTGCCGCCGAGGAGCCCGTCGACAGGCACTTCAGGGTCTCGCGTTGGGACGGTGGGGACGAGCGCGAATGGGTAGAGCTGATACCCAAGAAGGCCGATACCCAGGTGGTCAGGATTCGCATCGGTTTCATCGGCAAGCGCCTGGATACCCTGCTGATGGAAGACAGCTTCGGTCAGCTTACGCGCATCAGCTTCACCGGGACCAAGCGCAATCCCAGCCTAAAGGAAGGCCTGTTCCATCTCAAGCAGTCCACCGGGGGAGACTTCCTTCAGTTAGACTGAGAAGATCGGAGTGAGGGCTAAGGACGTAGGGGCGAGGAAGGAGTTGCAGGGCGAAGAAGCAAGTGCCGCGGGTGGTTAGACGTGCCGACAAGCGTCCTTGAGCCGCCCGATCCGCCCGCGGCCCCCCTTGCGGATCGTATGCGTCCGCGCACCCTGGAGGAGATTTGCGGTCAATCTCATCTGCTTGCGTCGGGCAAGCCATTGCGCCAGGCAATCGCGGGGGACAGACCCCATTCCATGGTGTTCTGGGGGCCGCCGGGAACCGGCAAGACTACCCTGGCGCGTCTTCTTGCCGCTTACTCGGGCGCCCATTTCCTCAAGCTATCCGCGGTGCTTTGCGGTGTAAAGGACATCCGCGAGGCCGTGTCCGAGGCGCGCAAGATCCGTGACCAGCAGGGGCGCAGGACCATCCTCTTCATCGACGAGGTTCACCGCTTCAACAAGAGCCAACAGGACGCCTTTTTGCCGCACGTGGAGGAGGGTACCCTGATCTTCATCGGCGCGACGACCGAAAACCCCTCCTTCGAGCTCAACAACGCTTTGCTGTCGCGGGCCAGGGTCTATGTGCTCAAGTCCCTGCAGACTCAAGATCTGGAGCGGATCATCGACCGCGCCCTGCATGACCCCGAGCGTGGGCTCGGCGCGCGGGAGCTGTCACTGGACGCCGATCAGCGGCGGCTCATGGCCGGGGCGGCGGACGGGGACGCGCGGCGCGCTCTGAACCTTTTGGAGCTTGCGGCGGACCTGACCGATGGCCCCCGTATCGGTGCCGAGGTCGTTGCGGAGCTGATCGTCGGGCACACCCGGCGCTTCGATAAGGGCGGCGACATCTTCTACGATCAAATCTCGGCCCTGCACAAGTCCGTGCGGGGCTCGGCGCCGGACGGAGCCCTCTATTGGCTGGCACGCATGATCGACGGAGGCTGTGATCCACTCTACATCGCCAGACGCGTAGTGCGCATGGCCTCCGAGGACATCGGCAACGCCGATCCGCGGGCGCTGGAGCTTGCCCTGAACGCCTGGGAAGTGCAGGACCGCCTGGGAAGCCCGGAGGGCGAGCTTGCCATCGCTCAAGCAGTTGTTTACCTGGCCTGTGCAGCTAAGAGTAACGCGGTCTACAAGGCCTGGAACGCCGCTTTGGAGGGGGCCAGGCAGTCCGGGTCCCTGGAGGTCCCGGTGCATCTGCGAAACGCTCCCACCCGCCTTATGAAGGAGCTGGGATACGGCAAGCGTTACCGCTATGCGCACGACGAGCCGGACGGATACGCCGCAGGTGAGGACTACTTTCCCGAGGGGTTGCACCGACCGCGTTACTACTTGCCCGTGGAACGCGGGTTGGAGATCCGCATCCGTGAGAAGCTGGCGCGCCTGCAAGAGCTCGACCGTGCCGCGGGGGCTTCGGGATCGGATCGCATTGACCGAAAAAGCGCGGAGGATTGATTCCATGTTGCGTTTCGAGTAGCCCGCGACCTGGCATCGAAGGCGGTTGAGCTGACCGATTCTCGGAAGCTCACTCGGTCGGGATTTCGTGATTGCCCGTGGCGGTTGTGGACGAGATGGTACGATGTGGTGCGCAGACTCGCCTGTACGTCAGAATGCATCTGTGTGGAAAATCGAACTTGAATGGCGTTATAATTCCATAAGTTATTGGAAGAAATGAGCCTGTACCCATGCCCAGAGTGACAGCACTTCTGATCTTTCTTGGTGTCGCCGTTGGCGTAAATACCACTGTTAGCGCCATGTCCTTCATGCCGGATTTCCTGTCCAAGCAGGGCAGGGAGGTCACCGCAGCCGAGAAGCGGAAATACAGCCGGCTCTTCGCCGACAAAGTCGTGGTGAAGAAGTCCGAACGCAAGCTGTATCTGGTCAAAAAGGACAAGCACTTCCGGACGTACAACATCTCGCTCGGCTTCCGGCCGGACGGCCACAAACAACGCCAGGGGGATGGGCGCACGCCTGAGGGACGTTACTACATCGACTGGCGCAATCCTGGAAGCAAGTTTCGCAAGGCGCTCCACGTCTCCTACCCGAACTACCGGGACAAGCTCCATGCCACGAGAAAGGGAGTCGATCCGGGCGGCATGATCATGGTTCACGGGCAACCGAACGGCGCTCGAAACAGTGCGTTGCGTCGGGCCGTCAGCAAAGAGGATTGGACGCAGGGCTGCATAGCCGTGTCAAACCTGGCCATCGACGAGATTTGGAGCTACATCCCCGACGGCACGCCAATCGAGATTCTCCCCTAATGGGCGAGCCCTTCGATTGACGACAGGGGTTTGGTGATACACAACACCTCGACAGGGAAGTCGACGTGATTCCCGAAAATCTCTGTCGGCCTCGCGTCATAAATCGTCCAACCGCGCTCCTCGAAGTACTCCTGCGATTTTTGATCGTAAGCCATCACTTCCGCCCAGATGAGTTCGAAATCGGCTCGTACCGCGTCGTTCGTGAAGCGTTGCAATAGCTTGGTACCGAGTCCCTGACCACGGAAATCCTTGTTGACCTGATAATGCCAGTGCACGCCGGTTTGCGGGTGGCTCGGGCGTTCGCGTTCTCCTTTGAAGATTACATGAGCGGCGAACAGCCGGCTGGATTGATCGAAGAAAGTCCAGGGCATGGTTAGCGAAACGGCCAGGGATATGACCTGCTTGCGCACCCAATTGTATTGGGCTTTCTCGAACTGCTGTCCGCCCGTCGATCCCGTGAGGTACCCGATCAGGCGCCCGGTGGGCTTGTGAATAGCGACGTGGATATTCTCGGGCTCGTGTCGTATGTAAGGGCTGAGGACGACATCGCAGAACCATTGTTTGGAGGGGCAAATGGCGTCGATCGGCTGGCCCAGGAAGGCGTTGTTGAACACCAGATCGCGCATCTGCCCTTCATCATCCCCGTCGGGACGGAAGTTGCGAAATAGTATCTCTTCAGAATCCGACAACTCGGAGTTTTGCTCGGTCTTAACCCTTAGCGTTTTATCCGCAGCTAAATTCGAATACATATTGAACTACTCCTAAGCAGCTTTTGCCTGTTGCGTGCTATCCGCGGTTGCGTTGAGGTAGGTCGCCGCAAGCGCTTCGGCGACCGCCGCGCCTCTCTCCCGCAGAACGTGGATAAGCAACGCACTTAGGGAGGTCCGGTCTAACACCAAGAGCAGCTCCCCTGCGGATTCCGTATCGCCGGCATCAAGAAGTGGGTCTATCTGCTCAAGGACTTCCTGGGTGATCTCCAACATTGAGGCGCCTCCTCTTTTAAAGTTGGGTTCAACAATACCGTTTTTCACATACGGTAAATGTGCGCTGCAGCAAATTTTTGGGGTTACAGGGCTCTTGGAGCTTTTTTCGGCAGCGCCCTCTGGACTGTCTCGCGTTGAAGTCGAGACGGCAGGAAACGCGCCGGCGCGGGGAAGCTGGGAGAGTGATTCGATTGAGCCGGTTCGGGTTATAAAGACCCAACACATGATCGTCGCTCACCCTCAGGCGAAGGATCGGCGGAATGACGATCGTCAACCTGAGTTTGTATATGGAAATTATAAGGTGAATTCTAAGTTGTTTCCACAACTATCTAATCTTGTGAAAAATTGCTGGCTGGTTTTCCTGGTTTCGTGCCCGCTGCCTCGGTTGCTGCGCTGCGCAGGTTCCGAGAGATGGGGCAGGTTGGCGGGCAACGTCGAAGGCTCAAACCACCCACAGCGGCCCTTCCTCCATGGCCGCGATCTGCTCTCTTAGCTCCAGGATGCGGTCCTGCCAATAGCGTTGGGTGTCGAACCAGGTGAAGGCGGCGGGGAAGGCGGGGTCGTTCCAGCGGCGGGCGATCCATGCGGAGTAATGGAGCAGGCGTAGGGTGCGCAGCGCCTCCACCAGGTGCAGCTCGCGCCGATCCAAAACGCGGAAGTCCTCATAGCCCGTCAGGATGTGGCCGAGTTGCGCGACCATCTCGGTGCGCTCCCCGGACAGCAGCATCCAGAGGTCCTGTATCGCAGGACCCATGCGGGTGTCGTCGAAGTCCACAAAGTGAGGCCCCTCATCGGTCCAGAGCATGTTGCCCACGTGGCAGTCCCCGTGCAGGCGCAACCGCCGGATCTCTCCGGCTCGTTCGAAGCAATGGCGGACGCCGGTGAGGGCGTGCTCGGAGACGCTGCGGTAAGCGGCCTCCAAGTCCATCGGAATCCAGCCGTTGGTGAGCAGGTACTCGCGGGGCTCCTCGCCGAAGCTGGCGATGCTCAGGGTGGGGCGTTGCTGGAAGGACAGCGTCTCCCCGACGGCGTGGATGCGCCCGATGAAGCGCCCTATCCACTCCAGCACGTGCGGGTCACTCAGCTCGGGGGCCCGTCCGCCGCGGCGCGGTGTCACGGAGAAACGGAAGCCCTCGTAGTCGTGCAGGGTGCCACCGGCGATGCATGCGGGAGGTACCGCCGGGATCTCTCGATTCGCCAGCTCCCGGGTGAAGCTGTGCTCCTCCAGGATCGCGGCATCCGACCAGCGAGCGGGTCGGTAGAACTTGAGGATTACCGGAGCGCCTTCGTCGAGCCCCACTTGGTAGACTCGGTTCTCGTAGCTGTTCAGTGCCAGCAGGCGCCCGTCGGTCGCCAGTCCAAGGCTCTCCGTCGCATCCAGAACCAGGTCCGGCGAGAGGCTCGCGAATGGGGTTTCGTCATCGATCATGGGGCCATTCTAACGAGAACGGCGCGACAGCACCCTCGACGAGAGCGCACTGCGGAACCAGAGGGTCCGCGGGGCGCTTATTCCGCATCGGCCCGCAGTCGGGCGCTCAGCGCCAGGAGCAGCAACTCGCCATCTGAGAGCTTGGACCGCTCGTCGATAACTTGGCGCAGCAGTGCGGGCTTATCCGTGATGATGTTGTTGACTCCGCGCTCGATCATGCGGTCCATGGATGCCTTGTCGTTGACGGTCCAGACGTGGGTGTCCAGCCCCGCGCTCCGATTGCGCCGCACCTGCTCGGGTGTGGCGACGCCGGCATTGATGCTCAGAAAATCCACATCCAGCTTCACGTAATCGCCGATGGAGACGGTGACAATTTGTCCGATCTCTATATCCGGCGCCACCTCGCGCGTCCGCTCCAGGCCGGCGTTGTGCAGTGACGTGATGACGCATGCCTCGACGAAACCGTTCGCGCGAACCATCTCTGCGGTGCGCTCGGCAAGGCGGACGTCGTGGCCGTTGTACTTGAGCTCGATGTTCAGCCGCAGGTGTCCGCGGACAAGGTCGATGGCCTGCTGTAGAGTGGGGATGGGCTCGCCGGCGAATTCAGGGGAGAACCAGCTCCCCGCGTCCAAGTTCTTGATCTGTTGGTACTCGACCTCCCAAATCTTGGCGTTGACGCCGGCAACGCGCATCAGGTCGGTGTCATGGAGCAGCACCAGAGTCCCGTCCGACGTCTCCTGAACGTCGATCTCGGCGAAATCTGCACCGTCCTCGATGGCTTGGCGGATGGCGCTCAGGCTGTTCTCCGGAGCCTTCAGGGAACTGCCTCGGTGGGCGGTGATCTTTACGTCCCGGCTGATGGACAAATTGCTCACGGCGTTGCCGACGATCAGTACAGAGATGCCGGCGGCTACCAGCAGGATCGTCGTTACCGTCAGCTTACCGATCTTCCGCGTCGGCGCTGCCTCATCCGCCGTTGACGCCTCTGTCGGGAACCGTCCCCCGAGCTCCTGGTACAGGTGGATGACGATAAAGCTGTAGCCGGCGAAGGCGACGAAGGACAGGGCGGCTCCGGCGACGGTCAGCACCCCGATCGAGAGCGCCGTCATCACGATCAGCGTGCTCACGCTGTCGAAGAGGGAGAGCAGCAAGCCGATGCCCTGATCGAGCATCAGCATCACTGCCGAGGAAACCAGGATCGCTGCTGCAATCCAACCGAGGATCAGAACGGCGGCGTGCTTTTTGTCCCCGCGCATGAGGTCACTGCTGCGGATCAGGGCCGATCGGTAGGTCAGGCCTTCGTAAAGGCATAAGGGCACCGCCAGGGCCCAGCGGACGAGCAGAACACTGAAGACAACGAGTGCCGCGGTCGCCAGCAGGACACCGATGACGACGGCGCCCCAGAAAGCGGGCGGGCGCTCCGTGAGGTACCAGTTGATGTCGTGCTCCGAGAGCAGGGCTAGATAGGCTCCGCCGCCGACGGCCACTAAGGGTAGGAGCCAGAGCATCAGGATACCGACCTGGGTGGCGGCCACCGTGAGCAGGCGGGGCAGGGCGGAGACGATCAGCCGGAGCGCGCTTAGCCATCCCTCGTGCTCTGCGCGCGTCGTCTTTGCCGTTATGTGCATCAGGCCGGCCTCTTCGGCGAACAGCGACGTCAGGCTGAAGGTTCCCGCAACGAATAGAAACAACAGTCCCCACGGAGAGATCAGAAAGCCTGCGATGTCCGCGTTCGTGACCGAGAGGCGGCCGCTGGTGGCGATAATGCGCTCCAGGGCGAGAACGGTCAGCGGTGTCATCACCAGCAGACCGAAGACCTTGAATAGCAGGTCGTAGAGCACGAGCGGCTCGATCGCTCGGCGAACAATCCTGGCGGACTGATGCCAGACTGCGGTCATTCGGCTCATTTGGTGACCTCGCTTTTTGGTGGGTGATCCTGAAAACGGGGACGAGCCGCTTATGAGCGCAAATTTACGCAATTGCTATCAGGAGCGGTATCGCGGCGAGCAGCAGGGTCGCTTTCTCCATCAGAGGTCGTCTACCCAATGGCGGTTCTCCACCGGCGCGGGCTCCCAACTAGGTCGCAAGTCTCCCTCGTCTTCCGTTTGCGTGCCCGGTACCCAGTCCCGCCGCCAATCTTGCCCCGAGCCTGCTTCGGGAGACTGCCCTGGTTGCTGGCGCCATTCCGCACGCCAGCCCATATTTGGTATCTGTTCCGGTCCGCGTACCCACTCCTGGCCCCAGTTTTCCTGCGGAGCCAGCGGCGGCGGGTCGACCGACTCCTGTCCCCAGTCACGGGAGAAGTCTTGTCGCCAATCCGCGGCGGATTCCTGTCGCCAGCTTCGTTGCGGATCAGGCTCTGGGTCTGATTGTCGCCCGGACCGAGGGTCATCTTCCCTGCGCCGGTCCTGGTCGGGCTCCAGGGCGTACTCCGGTGCCCCGGGCTGGACGAATTCCCGTCCGTCTGCTTGTTGCCGTTCTCGCTCTGCGGAGGGGTACGGCTGCCATTGCGTTTCCCCTCCTTGTTGCTGAATCCACTCCTCGTAGGGGCGCCAGTTCTCGCTAGGCTCTTCCCAACTTCCGAAAAGCATGGGCGTTTCCTCTCCGCCGCTTGCGATGAACTCTCGGCGGGCGCGTATCCGGTGGTTGCCACACCTGACCATCTGTTTGTTGGACTCCCAGGTGTAACACTCCGGCGGCGGTACGTACTTGGCCTCGAAGGCCGCCTCCAACTCGCGGAGGCTGCCATAAGATCCGGGCCCGGGAACGAGCGGCTTCAGGTCGGCGATGCGCCCCGGAGGACCGAACTGGAATTGCCCCAGCGGACGATCGCCTTCCTGTAACCGCGAGCCGGATTCGGACAGCTCTATTCCCTCTAAACGTCTGGCCAGCAGGCCGGAGTCGCTGCCGCCCCCAAGCAACGACCAGGGCCAATCGGAGGGCGCTTCGGGAAGCTGCCCAAACCATTCGTAGGTGTTCCAGAGGAGGCCGGTGGCGAAAAGCATCCCGATGATGTCGGCGATCTTTCGAAAGCGAATCCTCGGTCGCGGCAACCGCTTGCGCGGCGCCCGCCGCTCGTCAACCTGAACCGGCGGCGCTGAAAGCTCGATTCCGGCGTCCATGTTCCGCTCGTCCCGGATCAACGCGCTCAGCTGTGCCCCGGCGGTTGTTTCAGCATCCTCGGCAACATGGGGCAATGCGTCCGGGGTGATCGGGACGGGGCCGAGACATGCGTCCGCCGACGGCGACGCGTCGGCTCGATTTGGTCGCTCCAGGATGTCGGTTTGCGGCTCTTGTCGCCGAAGTCCGCGCGCGATCCGGCCCGCACTTGCCGCGAGCGTAGATACTGGATTGCCCGGCGAGAAAGATGGGTCGTCTTGCGTGGCACGTGCCTCCAAACGGATGAGCTCCTTGAAGTGGCGTCCGTCGATGAGCTCTATGTTCTTGTCGGCGGCGAAATGTTTGGCTTCCGGCGTAAACTGTCCCGATGTGACGGCGAACCCGCCTTGCGCCCCTGTCGTTGTCACGCACTCGTGGAGATGGCGAACGGCGCCTGCGCCGGCCCTCCATGATCGCCAGTCCGTGCAATCGACCAGATAGAGCCGATTGTTCTTCGTCATCTCCAGCCCATTTCCGCTCTCGGACAAGCCTGTGCCCGGCGGTGCAATTTTGTAGCCTTGGCGACGGAATGCCTCGCCCACCAGAAGCTCGAAGTCCGGCCAGCGCAGGCCGCGGAGCATCGATCCCGACGTGTCCCGTGCCACGGATTCGCGCAAGTCGCCGCGTTTCCAGCGGTCGAAGCCGGAAATCGTTGCGCTTGCCAGGAAAACCAAGGGCAACAGGTACTGCCCGATCTGGGCCAGGAAAATAAAGATTCGGGCTAGGACGGTGGCTGCCATATCCACAACCCCCGATGGTGCCGGCATCTGCAGTATCGCGATGGGGTGCAGAAGCACATAAGTCGCCAGCGCGCACAGCAGACCGCCCCACCAAGGAAGGCGCGTGGCGAGATCGGAAAGCTTTGCGGAGGCGCTCCGTGAGCGGGCGGGTCTCAAAATGCCTCCAGGCTAAAAAAGTTCATTTTATTAGATGGTTATCGATGCACGCGCGGTTGATACGGTGCCGTTGCGGTCGAGCTTCGCTTGCCCGGCGCCGGATCCATCGATGACGCTGGGCACAGGGTAGTCGATGAATTCTATCCGTTACTTCGGACTATTTCCGGCTCCATCCCTTGCGGCGGAAACGTTGAGTGAGCGCCGCAGTGGGTCGGTGAGGAAATACAAATAGGTTGACAAATCAGTATTGGAATACTATTAAAAGAAAGTACAATAAGTTAGCCAATAAACTGAGGAAACTACTTTAAGATGAAGCGCAACAATCTTCTGTCGTTGGGGCTTGGCTTGCTGGGACTCGGACTTCTGCTGCAAGGGTGCGCAGGCACAGGTGGTGGCAAGAGTGAGACGGTATCGGAGGACGACGGAGGGGCACGGAACAAAGTGGTTATGGCGGCGCTGTCTCAGATCGGCACCCGTTACAAATACGGCGCCGAGTCGCCGGGTAAGGCATTGGATTGCAGTGCGCTGACGCAACATGCGTACGGCGAAGCCGGGGTCCGGATCCCGCGGGTCTCGACGGACCAGCGTAGAGCCGCGACGCCGGTACATCCGGCGAAGGCGCAAGCCGGTGATCTGGTTTTCTTCAGGATCCGGCGTGGGCTGCATCATGTTGGTTTGATGGTGGACGATAAGCGGTTCGTCCATGCCTCCACTTCGAAAAAGCAGGTGCGCCTGTCAAGCATCAACGCCGACTATTGGCAGCGGCGTTTGATCGGAGCCGGAACCTATTTGAACTGACCGGCTCGCGTTTTGCGCATCAATGGTGCAAAATGCCGGCCGGCCTCCGAATCATGGTCGGTGGTCCCAATTTCACCCGTAAAGGAGAAGACAGCCATGTCCGATAAGCAGATGAACAAGAGCCGTCGTGACGCCGTTAAGATGATGATGGGTGGCCTGGCCGCCGTTCCGCTGATGAACCTGGTGGGTATGGCAGCCGCTCAGGCGGAAGATCTGCCCCATGTTGACGAGGCGACCGATCCTACCGCGATCGCGCTCAAGTACAAGCATGACGCCGCAGCCGCTGATCGTGCCGGTGCCGCTCGTCCCGGCGCGCCGCCCGAGGAGCAGAACTGCGCAAACTGTCAGTTCGTGCAGGCTGCCGAGGGCGAGTGGCGCCCCTGTCAGCTCTTCCCCGGCAAGGCTGTCAATGCCGCCGGCTGGTGCGCTTCCTGGACGCTGAAGGCCGGCTGACCCAAGCGGGCTTTTCACGGGCTAGAGTAAAGCGGGGCTTCGGCCCCGCTTTTTTTTGCGGCGGAGCTGTGATGCGCACCGCATTTGGCGACCCCGTCCGCGCATTGAGGCCGGCCGGGTGCCCTGGCTGTGTTAGCCTAAACTATCTCGTCAGAAGCCGGTTCATCAGCACCATTGTCGTGGATGGGTTTCCGAGAAGCGATCAACCTCATATCCGATAGTGGCCAAGACTAAGAGCAGCCGGCGTTGGCTCGACCGGCACTTCAACGATTCTTACGTGAAGCGGGCACAACAAGAGGGCTACCGTTCTCGGGCCGCGTATAAGCTGCTGGAGATCCAGGAGAAGGACCAAGTCCTTGCGCCCGGAATGCGGGTGGTGGATTTGGGAGCCGCCCCAGGCGGCTGGAGCCAAGTAGTCTCTCGGGTCGTGGGCCCCCGAGGTCGGGTCGTGGCCCTGGACGTGCTGCCCATGGAGCCCTTGGCGGATGTGACGTTCATACAAGGAGACTTCCGCGAGGACGAGTCCTTGTCCAGGCTGCGGCAGTTTCTGGGCGGGGATGCCGTCGACGTCGTGCTCTCGGATATGGCACCGAACGTCAGCGGAAACACCGCCGTAGATCAGCCGCGGATGATTTATGTTTGCGAGTTGGCCCTGGATCTCGCCCGGCAGGTGTTGAAACCGGGCGGATCTTTGCTGGTCAAAATCTTTCAGGGGGAGGGGTTCGATGCCTTCCACAAGGAGGTGCGCCGGTCCTTCAAACGCGTCGCCAGCCGCAAACCCAAATCCTCCCGCGCAAGGAGCCGTGAGGTCTACCTGGTAGCGAGGGGGTACTCTTTATAGTAACTTAACCCCATTTTCCGAGCATATTGCTTGAAAACGGCGCTAGGGCCGATTTTCGCGGAACAAGAGGACTCCTGCCTTGAGCGACATGGCGAAAAATCTAATTCTTTGGGTGGTCATTGCGATCGTCCTGATGTCGGTGTTCAACAATTTCACATCGACTCAGTCCGGTCCGCAGGCAACGGCCTACTCGGACTTTATCGAGCAGGTGCGCCAGGGGCAGGTCAAGGAGGTGACCATTAGCGGGCGCGCCATCGAGGGAACGGATGAGTCCGGCCAGCGTTTCTCCACTTATAGCCCGGGCGATGACGGCCTGGTGGGCGACCTGCTCAACAACAATGTGGTAATCAACGCGGGTCCGCCGGAGAAGCCCTCCATACTGATGCAGATCCTGATCAATTGGTTCCCGTTGTTCATCCTCATCGGCCTGTGGATCTTCTTCATGCGCCAGATGCAGGGCGGGGCGGGCGGTCGCGGAGCCATGTCCTTCGGCAAGAGCCGGGCGCGCATGCTGTCCGAAGACCAGGTGAAGGTTACCTTCAGCGATGTGGCCGGTGCCGACGAGGCCAAGGACGAGGTCACCGAGATGGTCGATTTCCTGCGCGATCCGTCCAAGTTTCAGAAGCTCGGCGGCAAGATCCCCAAAGGCGTATTGATGGTCGGGGCGCCCGGTACCGGCAAGACCTTGCTGGCCCGCGCCATTGCCGGCGAAGCCAAGGTGCCCTTCTTCACCATTTCCGGCTCGGACTTCGTGGAGATGTTCGTCGGAGTCGGCGCCTCGCGTGTCCGCGATATGTTCGAGCAGGCCAAGAAGCACGCCCCCTGCATCATCTTCATCGACGAGATCGACGCCGTGGGCCGTCACCGTGGCGCCGGATTGGGCGGCGGGCACGACGAGCGTGAGCAGACCCTGAATCAGCTCCTGGTGGAGATGGACGGCTTCGAGGGCAACGAGGGCGTCATCGTCATTGCCGCGACCAATAGACCCGACGTGCTCGATCCGGCCCTGCTGCGCCCCGGCCGATTCGACCGCCAGGTGGTGGTGCCCCTACCGGATGTGCGCGGACGCGAGCAGATCCTCAAGGTCCACATGCGCAAGATCCCGGTTGGAGATGACGTGAAGGCATCGATCATCGCCCGTGGTACGCCGGGTTTCTCTGGCGCGGACTTGGCAAACCTGGTGAACGAGGCGGCCCTGTTCGCCGCCCGTGCCAACAAGCGCATGGTGGACCAGGAGGAGTTCGAGAAGGCCAAGGACAAGATCATGATGGGCGCCGAGCGCCGCTCGATGGTCATGTCGGAGGACGAGAAGAAACTCACCGCCTATCACGAGGCCGGTCACGCCATCGTCGGGCGGCTGGCGCCGAACCACGACCCGGTTTACAAGGTCAGCATCATCCCGCGCGGCCGTGCCCTGGGCGTTACCATGTTTCTGCCCGAGGAAGATCGGTACAGCATGTCGAAGCAGTACCTGGAGAGCAAGATCTCCAGCACCTTCGGTGGGCGCATTGCCGAAGAGCTGATCTTCGGCGAGGACAAGGTTACCAACGGGGCCACGCAGGACATCGAGGTTGCCACCCGTATCGCCCGTAACATGGTCACCAAATGGGGCATGTCCGAGAAGCTTGGCCCGCTCGCCTATAGCGAGGACGAGCAGGAGGTCTTTCTGGGCCACTCGGTGACGCAGCACAAGAACGTCTCCGACGAGACAACGCATCTCATCGACGAAGAGGTACGGCGTTTCATCGACCGCAACTACAAGCGCGCAGGAGGCCTGCTGAACGAGAACATGGACAAGCTGCACGCCATGGCCGCGGCGCTGATCAAGTACGAGACCATCGACAGCGATCAGATTGACGACATCATGGAAGGCAGGCCGCCGCGCGTCCCGAAAGACTGGGAAGACGAGGAAGCGGGCGGCACGGGTGGTACCGAGGCGAGCGCAAACACCAGCCAAGGTGGCTCCACCGGAGACGGTCACATCGGCGGTCCGGCCGGGGAGCACTGATCAGGAGGCTTTCACGCAAGCAGGCTGCCCCCGGGGGGCGGTTGCGAGCGTCTGCACTCGATGCGCTTGAATCTTCCTGCGCAAACGCCAAGATGCAACGGGAAATATGGGCGTGCTCGCCGGGTTGGTGCGGGTATTCCGCTCTCCACTTCTTCGTAACGGCTGATGCGTCGCTTTGCCGGGAGGCCGAGTATGGGTCCGCTTGATTGCGCGGGCCGGCCCCTGGACCTGTCTCGACCTTGCGTGATGGGTGTTCTTAACGTCACCCCCGATTCGTTCTCGGACGGGGGTGATTTTTTTGGCGCCGAGGATGCGCTGCGCCATGCGGAGCGGTTGGTCGCGGAAGGCGCCGACATCATCGACGTCGGCGGTGAATCGACCCGGCCGGGTGCCGCGAGCGTATCACTCCAGGAAGAGATCGAGCGTGTCGTCCCGGTGATCGAGGCGCTCAGCGCCCTGATCGCCATTCCGATCTCGGTCGACACCAGCAAGCCGGAAGTAATGCGCGCCGCGGTCGGCGCCGGGGCGGGAATGATCAACGACGTTCGGGCCCTGCGCGCGCCCGGCGCCCTGAAGGCGGCGGCTGACGCGGCTGTGCCCGTTTGCCTGATGCATATGCAGGGGCAGCCGAGGACCATGCAGGAGGCGCCGCAATACGCGGATGTGATCTGCGAGGTCGGGAAGTTTCTGCGCCACCGGATGGACGCTTGCGCCGCCGCGGGTATCGCCGCCGAGCGGCTGGTTTTGGATCCGGGCTTTGGGTTCGGAAAGACGCTGGCGCATAATCTTGCTCTTTTGGCGGGCCTCGAGGGGCTTTGCTCACTCGGATGTCCCCTGCTGGTGGGCTTGTCGCGTAAGTCCATGATCGGCGCATTGACCGGACGGCCGGTGGATGGACGCCTGGCCGGCAGCCTGGCGGCCGCGGTGCTCGCCGTCGAGCGTGGCGCACGGCTGGTACGGGTGCACGACGTGGCGGCCACGGTGGACGCCCTGCGCCTGGCTTGGGCGTTGCATTGCGAAGAGAAATCCTAAGTCGATTGTCTATTTAAAAAAACGGGGTGAAGGCGTGACGCGGAAGTATTTCGGTACCGATGGCATTCGGGGGCGCGTGGGGGAGGGGAACATCACCCCGGATTTCGCGCTCAAGCTGGGTTGGGCAGCGGGGCGTGTGCTCGGCAAGGGCTTGGGCGGAAAGGCGCTTATCGGCAAGGATACCCGCATCTCGGGGTACATGTTCGAGTCCGCTCTGGAGGCGGGACTGGTCGCCGCGGGTATGGATATCCTCCTGCTCGGGCCGATGCCGACCCCGGCCATTGCCTATTTGACGCACACCTTGCGGGGCGTCGCCGGAATCGTCATCAGCGCTTCCCATAACGCCTACGAAGACAACGGGCTTAAGTTCTTCTCGTCGGACGGGGACAAGCTGCCGGATGAGGTCGAGCTGGCCATTGAGCGGGAGATCGACGAGCCGCTGTGCACGGTCGGTCCAGCGGACCTTGGTAAGGTGAAGCGGGTGGACGACGCCCGTGGCCGCTACATCGAGTTTTGCAAGAGCACTATTCCCTCGAGCATGAGCTTCCGGGGCTTGAAGTTGGTGGTGGACTGCGCCAACGGCGCGACCTACCACGTGGCCCCTCATGTATTCGAGGAGCTTGGCGCGACTGTCGCAGCCATCGGCGACGAGCCTGACGGATTCAACATCAACCGGGGCGTCGGCTCCACGAATCCAGGTGTGCTGATGGAAACGGTGGTGAGGGAAGGAGCAGATCTGGGAGTTGCCTTCGACGGGGACGGTGACCGGGTGATCATGGTGGACGCCGAAGGCAACCTGATCGACGGCGATCAGCTGATCTACATCATCGCCAAGGCGCGGCTGCGCGACGAGCAGCTCAAAGGTGACGTGGTGGGTACGCTGATGAGTAATCTGGGATTGGAGCACGCCCTGCATCGGCTCGGCGTGGGCTTCGCGCGCACCAAGGTCGGCGACCGCTATGTCATGGCGCGCCTTAAACAGGAAGACGGCGTCCTGGGTGGTGAGCAGTCGGGACACATCATCTGCAGGGACCGCACCTCCACGGGGGATGGCGTAGTCGCTGCGCTCCAGGTGCTGGCGGCCCTGCATGATGCGCAACGGAGTCTCGGCGAGCTTGCCGGCGAGATGCAGAAGTATCCGCAGCAGCTGATCAATGTTTGTCTCGACGAGCAACGAGACATCATCGGGTTGGCGCAGGTGCGCGATGCCGTCAAATCCGCGGAGCAGGAGCTGAACGGGCGCGGACGGGTGCTGTTGCGCCCGTCCGGGACCGAGCCATTGATCCGCGTCATGGTAGAGGGTATGGATACACTCCAGGTGGAATCCATCGCCAACCGCCTTGCAGACGTGGTCCGCGCCCAAATCGCCGGTTAGGAAGGAGGGCCGCAGCGCTGCTTGAGCGGTCTTTCCGAATTTCGGACAATAACCACCTTTGTCTTCGACACGAGCTGGTAAGCTCGGCGCGGACAGCCCCCGCAGCCTCCATAGCCCTCCCAAGGAGTAATCAATGACGGCGACGACCTCGATCCATGGCATGTGGTCGACCCGGCTGGCGTTCGTGCTAGCGGCGACGGGCTCGGCGGTTGGCCTGGGCAACATCTGGCGTTTTCCCTACACGGCCGGAGAGTACGGTGGTGGTGCTTTCGTTCTGATCTACCTGCTGTGTGTCGCCGGAATCGGAATCCCGATTATGATGGCGGAGATCATGCTCGGGCGACGAGGCCGCCGCAGCCCGATCAACACCATGCGCGCCCTGGCAAAGCAAGAGGGCAAGCATCCTGCGTGGCAGCTGCTCGGTTGGATGGGCATAATTACCGGCTTCTTGATATTGTCTTTCTACAGCGTTATTGCCGGTTGGACCATGGCCTATGCCGTGCGCTCTGCGGGCGGGGTATTCCTGAACATCGACGTCGCCGGGGCCGATGCGGTATTCGGTGCCCTGATCGGGGACGCGGAGCGCCTGCTGGCTTGGCACAGTATTTTCATGGCCCTCTGCGTGCTCGTGGTTGCCCGGGGTGTCGCAAGCGGCCTGGAGAAGGCCGTCCGATTCCTCATGCCGGCGTTGTTTCTGCTGCTGGTGTTGATGGTGGTCTACTCGATCAGCACGGGCAATTTCGGTCAGGCACTGAGCTACATGTTCGAACCTGACTTCAGCAAGCTCTCGGCCGAGGCCGTCCTGAGCGCCATGGGGCAGGCATTTTTCAGCCTGAGCCTGGGCATGGGAGCCATTATGATCTACGGCTCCTATCTGCACAGTGATGCCTCGATCAGCAGCAACAGCGTAATCATCGCCGGCATGGACAGCCTGGTCGCGATCCTTGCGGGACTTGCGATTTTCCCCATCGTATTCGCCAATGGCCTGCAGCCGGAGCAGGGCCCCGGGCTGGTGTTCAAGGTCCTGCCGATTGCTTTCGGTCAGATGCCCGGCGGTGTCTTGTTCAGTACCCTTTTCTTCGTCCTGCTGGTATTTGCGGCCTGGACCTCCGCCATCTCGCTCTTGGAGCCCATGGTCGCCTGGCTGGTTGAAAACCTGAGCTTCAGCCGCGTACGTGCCGCGGTGCTCGCCGGAGTGTCGGTGTGGCTGTTGGGGATCGCCTGCCTGCTGTCGCTAAACGAGTGGTCCGGCGTAACCCTGTTCGGCAAGGGTTTCCTGGATCTGTTCGACTTCCTGACCGCGAACATACTGCTTCCGCTTGGCGGGTTGCTGATCGCGGCCTTCGCCGGCTGGGTGTTGTCACGGGCGGCTTCGGTGGATGAGCTGGATATGGGCGATGGTTTGGCCTACCGGCTTTGGCGGGTGTTGATTCGCTATGTCGCACCTCTGGCGGTCGCCCTCGTTTTCCTCAACGCAATCGGGCTCCTGTAGGTCCTGAGGTTCGTCAGGTGCCGGTCATTCGCAAGAGCGCGTTGGTTACTTTCTCGGCCGATCAGATGTTCGATTTGGTGGCGGACATGGAGGCCTACCCGAGGTTTCTTCCCTGGTGCGCTTCCGCGCAGATCCTGTCGCGGGACGAAAACCGGATCTGCGGCCGCATGGAAGTTGCCCGCCTGGGGATCCGCCAGTCTTTCACCACATGCAACCGGTTCGTCACAGGGGAGCATATGGAGTTGCAGTTGGTGGACGGACCCTTTCGCAAGCTGCATGGCGCCTGGACCTTCTCGCCGCTACGCGAGGATGCCTGCAAGGTCGAGTTGGAGCTGGATTTCGAGTTCTCCGGAAAGCTCATCGATAGGGCCTTCGGCGCGGTCTTCAGTCAGGTTGCCAATACTCTGGTGGATGCCTTTTGCAAGCGGGCCGAGGAGGTATACCATGGCTGAGGACCGCGTCCTGGTCGAGGTTGCTTTCGCCAGGGAGAACGAGCAAGCGATCCTCCCGGCCGAGGGCGCCGAAGGCCTCACGGCGAGAGCGGCAATCGAGCGCTCCGGGATCTTAAAACGGTTTCCGGAGATCGACCTTGCCATCAACAAGATCGGTGTATTCGGCAAGGTCGTCAAGCTCGACCGGGTACTGGAGACGGGGGATCGGGTAGAGATCTATCGACCGCTCATCGCCGACCCGAAAGAGACCCGCAAGAAGCGTGCTGCGGAGGGGAAGGTCATGCGCAAGGGCGCCGGAGAGGCAAGGGGCTGAGCTCGTCCGGTTTGCGTGCTTGGGTTTCCTGGCGCTACTCGGCAGCGTCGAAGCCGAGCTTGGAGGCCGCCCTGGCGATAATGCCACGGTTGTCTTTCCAATCGGGAACTTCCACCAATAGATCGCCTGGCTCGCGCGCAGCGGCCCGGTTTGGATCGGGGCGCAGGTCCCCTTGCACCCGCACCAGCGCATCCTCTTGGAACAGCAGGGTCAGCCGCGTAAGTCTCATGTCGTCGTGTCCGCGCCGGATCGTGTACGTGTAGTCCCAACGATCGTCGTGGAACAGGTCGGTAAGCATCGGAGTTCCGAGCAGGAACCGAACCTGACTCTTGGTCATGCCCGGCTCCAGGCGGTCCACCATCTCTTCGGTTACGATGTTTCCCTGCTGTATCGTCATCTTGTAGACGAACGGCAGCCTCTCCAGGGCGGAAGATCTGTACTGGGGCTCTTTCTTCTTCGTTGTAGAGCAGCCCCCAATGGCCAGGCTTGCCCCGACCATCAAATAAATGAGAACCTTTTGCATCTTGACATGGTACCGGGACTACAATGCAGTTGCGCATGATAACGCAGAGCCTCGGCTCGTTGTCGACAAAAGTGGGTAGAGGGAGAAGAGGTTGGACAACTCACAGATCAAGCAGGCGGGCCTGAAGGTAACTCTGCCGCGGGTCAAGATCCTCGGCGTGCTCGAGACCAGCGACACGAGGCATATGAGCGCCGAGGACGTATACAAGTCATTGCTGGCGAACGGGGAGGAGATCGGCCTCGCAACCGTGTACCGGGTCCTGACCCAGTTCGAGGGGGCGGGCCTGGTGTGTCGGCACCACTTCGAAGGCGGGCAGTCTGTTTTCGAGCTCAACCGAGGCGGGCATCACGACCATCTAGTGTGCGTAAGGTGCGGCAAGGTCGTGGAGTTCTTGGAAGAGACCATTGAGGAGCGCCAGCGCGACATCGCCCGCGAGCACGGCTTCACACTGGTGGACCACTCGCTGGTGATCTACGGTGTGTGCGCCGATTGCCCGAATTAGGCACGAAGTTCGGGTCGGGGGCGGGAAGCTACGAACTAGTTTTATTCGTTTGATTCGTAGTTAGGAACTCCTCTTCCCGGGAGTTCAACGCTGTGAGCGCCCGATCATCTCCCTGGCGTGCGCCAGGGTCTTCTTGGTGATCTCCTGTCCCCCCAGCATGCGCGCGATTTCGCCGACGCGCTCCTCCGGGTCCAGGGGCTCTATAGCGGTATAGGTCTGCCCGTCTCGGGTAAGCTTGCGCACTTGCAGGTGGTTGTGGGCCTGGGCGGCGACCTGGGGCAGGTGGGTGACGCACAGGACCTGCCGTGCCGTGCCCAGAGTGCGCAGCAGCTTGCCCACGATCTCCGCCACGCCTCCGCCGATCCCGACGTCGACCTCGTCGAAGACCAGCGAGGGTATGGCGCCGCACTCGGCGGTGGCGACCTGAATCGCGAGACTGATGCGCGAGAGCTCGCCGCCGGAAGCCACCTTCGCCAAGGGCTGCAGGGGCTGGCCCGGATTGGCGCTGACCAGGAGCTCGACCCGGTCGAGGCCATGAGCACCAGCGGATTCGAGCTCGATCCGTGAGACTTCCACCGCGAAGCGCCCGCCCGCCATGCCAAGCTCCTGCATGGCCGAAACGACCGTTTCTGCCAGATCCGCGGCGGCCCGCGTGCGTTCACCGCTGAGGCGTTTCCCGGCGGCGATGAAGGCATCGCGTGCTTCCTCACACTCCCGTGCCAGCGTATCGAGCGTCGTGTCGTCTCGCTCCAAAGATTCCAGCTCCTCGCGCATGGCCTCCAGGGTCTCAGGGATCTGTTCAGGGAGCACGCGGTACTTGCGGGACAGCTCGTGAACCAGCGCCAGACTTGTCTCGACTTGGTCCAGCAGGCCCGGGTCCAAATCCAGTCCGTCCAGGTACTGACGCAGGTCGCCCGCCGCTTCTTCGACCTGAATGGCGGCGCCTTCCACCAGCTCCCGCGTTTCGGCCAGCCCCTCGTCGAAACCGATGAGCGTGTCCAGGTCCGTTACCGCATGGCTGAGTCCGGTGTGCAGCGACGGCTCCCCGTCGTAGATCTGGTCGAGCAGGCGCGCGGTCGTACCCTGCAGCTCGCCCAGGTTGGCGAGGCGCTTCTGCTCTTGGTCCAGATCTTGGATCTCGGCGGCGGTCATACCCAAAGAGGCCAGCTCCTCGACTTGGTAGCGCAACAGGTCCAGCCGAGCGGCACGATCGGCGCTCTCCGCCCGAAGGCGGCGGAGCCGGTCGTCGTTCTCGCGGTATCCTCGGTATAGATCAGCGACCTGCGCCGCCAGGGCTTTGATGCCGCCATATCGGTCGAGCAGATCCCGCTGGGCGGCCGCGCGCAGCAGTGACTGATGGGCGTGCTGGCCATGGATGTCGACAAGACGCTCACCCAGTCCCTGGAGCTGAGCACCCGTTGCCGGCCGTCCGTTGACGTGAGCCCGTGAGCGTCCCCTTCGCACCAGCAGACGGCGAACCAGGCACTCGTCGCCGTCTTGCAGATCCTGCTCCTCGAGCCAGCGGCGGGCGTCCGGGCACGCATCGAGGTCGAAGCCGGCCGTGACCTCCGCCCGCTCGCATCCGGCGCGGATCATGTCCGCGTCGGGCTTGTCTCCCAGCGCCAGTCCCAAGGCGTCGATGAGTATGGACTTGCCTGCGCCCGTCTCGCCGGTCAGTGCGGTCATTCCGGCTTCCAGGTCGAGCTCGAGGCTGCTGACAATCGCCAGGTCCTTGACGAAGATGTGGCTCAGCATGATCCGGTGTCCTGTTATCGGGAAACGCGAAGGAATCGAAACCTATGCTGGCTTCAGGATGCAGCCGTTCCTGACTGGCCCCAGCCCAACTTGGCGCGGAGGATCTTGTAATGATCGTGTCCCTTGGGGTGGAGTAGACGTATGGGGCGCGGTGCCTGCTCCACGAAAACGCGGACAGGAGACTGTATGATTGCGGTAGTGCGTCCGTCGCAGGTGACGTGCACATGGTTGCGGTCGCGCTCGCGGATGCGAATCTCTATGTGGCTGGCGCCGGCGACGACCAAAGGGCGGTTACTCAGGGTATGGGGCGAGATGGGGACGAGAACCACCGCGTTCAGGGCCGGATGCAGCAAGGGACCGCCTCCGGACAGGGCGTAGCCGGTGGAGCCGGTCGGGGTGGAGACGATGATGCCGTCGGAGCTCTGGGCGTTCACGAAGATGCCGTCGATATAGGTCTCCAACTCGATCATGCGCGCCGTGTTCCACTTGTGCACCACCACGTCGTTGAGGGCCAGGCAGCCGTCTTCGCAGGAGACGTGGCCCTCCACCCGCGCGATCAGCATGTTGCGGGGCTCCTCGTCGTATTCCCCGTCTAGGATCGGATCCAGGCGGGTCTCGATGTCCTCGGGGGAGACGTCCACCAGAAAGCCAAGACGCCCCAGGTTGATTCCGACAAGCGGAACGCCGAAGCTCACCATCGACCGGGCGGCATGCAGAAAGGTGCCGTCGCCGCCGACCACCACGACCAAAGCGCAGCGTTCGCCCATCTCCGGGAGACTGAGAATGCGGTCTTCCGGCGCCGACACCTTGGGGCCGCTGCTGGCGTCGAAAAAGACCTCGCAATCCCGGAAGCTGAGATATGCAACCAGGCGCTCGAGGGTCGCCCGAACTAGGGAAGTCTCGACTTGTTTGCCGATGATGCCGACTGTCGTGAAGTTGGTCATGGCCGAGTGATTGAGTAGTGGATCGCGCCGCGTTGCCGTTAGGTACCCGTATGCCTGCATGGCTCGGGTCGGCACAAAGTAGCACGCGCCGCGTTGCCGTTAGGTACCCGTATGCCTGCGTGGCTCGGGTCGGCACAAAGTAGCACGCCCCCCGCACCGCAGCCAACCGCATGGCAGGGATGTTTCGTGTCGTGAATCCGGCCAGTGGGGGGAAGATCTTGACAGTCCGGTCTGCAAACTCTAAATTGCCGGTGTTAGCACTCCCTGTTCTTGAGTGCTAATTTTTCATGCCATGTGCGGATCTCGATACCGAAACGCGTTTGATATGAAAGGGTTACCCGGACTATTTGCCCTCTCGCCAGGGGCGCGAGGGGGTTGAGGTGCGCCTTCGGCGCTGTATATTTCGGATCGAGCCCCCGTAGTCGATCCATCGATTTCCCGCGAGAGAACCTTGACGACGAGTACCGCCGGCGACGAGAACCAGGTCAGCGAGCGTGCCCAGCATTTTCTCAAGGCCCTGATCGAGCGCTACATCAGGGACGGCCATCCCGTGGGCTCGCGCACCCTGTCCAAGGATACGGGTCTGGATCTCAGCGCAGCGACGGTGCGAAACGTCATGGCGGACTTGGAGGAAATGGGGCTGGTCTCCTCTCCCCATACCTCTGCCGGCCGAATCCCGACCGTCTCGGGCTACCGGTTGTTCATCGATTCCCTGCTCACGGTCAAGCCGTTGGCGGAGCAGGAGGTAGAGGCGATGCGGCGGCAGATGGACAATCTCGAGGATGGCTCCCGGCTGATCAAGAACGCATCCCAGGTCCTGTCCGGCGTAACCCACTTGGCTGGCGTCGTACTGTTGCCCCGCCATGAACGCAACGGCTTTCGTCAGATCGAGTTTCTTCCCCTGTCGGGCAATCGGGTACTCGCGATCCTGGTTACCAGCGAGGGGGAGGTCCACAACCGGATCATCAATACGGGTCGTGACTACTCGCCGGCCCAGCTCGAGCAGGCTGCCAACTTTCTCAACAGCTTGTTCACCGGGCAGGACATACAGGAAGTTCGACAGCGTCTGCTCGCGGACTTAAAGAGCACCCACGCGCACATGGATCAGATCATGATGCGGGCTGTGGAGATGGCGCAGCGGGTCGTTTCGGCGGCGGAGTCCGCCGACGATTGTTTTATCGCTGGTCAGACCAATCTGATGGAGTTCAACGAGCTGGCGAACATGGAACGGCTCAAGCAGCTGTTCGATGCCTTCACCGAGAAGAACGAGATACTGCACCTGCTCGATCGCTGTATCGAGGCCGAGGGGGTGCAGATTTTCGTCGGCGAGGAGTCCGGCTACCAACTGCTGGACGACTGCAGCCTGGTCACCGCTCCTTACCAGGTCGATGACCAGGTAATCGGTGTGCTCGGGGTGATTGGCCCGACGCGGATGGATTACCAGCGGGTCATCCCCATAGTGGACGTGACCGCACGACTGTTGAGTGCGGCCCTCAGGCAGCAATAGCTGCGTCGGGACCTAATTGATGGCAGGTCGGGCTGCAGGTGGGACTTTAGCCGAGTACTCGAATCAGCAGTGCCGACTTCGGTCCGACCAAAAAAACTTAATCCTAGAATCGGAAAATCTTTGGATCAGTCATAGCACAGATCGAAGCGGCCGCGGCCTTGCAGCGGCCGACAAGAGCGCAGCCACCCAGGCACGCGGCTAACGAAATTACGGAGGCTCAGATGGTACAGGAGCGGCAGACAGACACGCCCGAAGAGCAGCCCCGATGGCAGGGCGAGGCGGCGCAAGATGCGGCCGAAACGGCGCAAGGCTTGGAAAAAGCCGATGAGGCGCAGAGCGCGGACGGGGGGGAGCCGGTGGAAGCCCTGCCCGAATCCCCGGAGCAGTTGACCGTTCTGCTGGAAGATGCGCGGTCGAAGGCGGACGAGAGCTGGGACCAGCTGCTGCGGGCCCGGGCGGAGATGGAGAATCTCAAGCGGCGGCAGGCCAACGAGTTGGAGAAGGCCCACAAGTACGCCCTCGACGGCTTCGTGCGCGAGCTGCTTCAGGTGCGCGATAGCCTGGAGCTGGGTCACGACGCGGCCCTGGAAGAGAGTGCGGACGTCGAGAAGCTACGCGAAGGAACCGAGCTGACCCTGAAGCTGCTCACGGATGTGATGGGCAAATTCGGCGTCGAGCAGATCGACCCGAAAGGCGAGCCCTTCGATCCGGAATACCATCAGGCCATGACCATGCAGCCGCGAGACGATTTGCCACCGGGAACGGTTGTTACGGTGGTCCAGAAGGGCTACCTGCTCAACGGTCGACTGGTGCGTCCGGCCATGGTCATTGTGTCCGCCGCGGCATCTTGAAAACAGTCTTGAAAACAGCAGGGTTTTGCCCCAACTGAAACTGCAGCGTAGGCGCTTGAAGCGCCAGGAATTCAACCCGGAGAGAGAGAATCATGGGAAAAATAATAGGCATTGACCTGGGTACCACCAACTCCTGCGTCGCCGTCATGGAAGGCGACAAGGCCAAGGTCATAGAGAACGCGGAAGGTGACCGCACGACCCCGTCCATCGTGGCCTTCAGCGGTGACGGCGAGGTGCTGGTCGGCCAGTCAGCAAAGCGCCAGGCGGTTACCAATCCGCAGAATACCCTGTTCGCCATAAAGCGCCTTATTGGACGCCGTTACGACGATCATGTGGTCGGCAAAGACAAGGACATGGTTCCCTACAACATCGTCAAGGCGGACAACGGCGATGCTTGGGTCGAGGTCAACGGTAAGAAAATGGCGCCGCCGGAGATTTCCGCCAAGGTTCTTCAGAAGATGCGGAAGACCGCCGAGGACTACCTCGGCGAAGAGGTCAAGGAGGCGGTCATCACGGTGCCCGCCTACTTCAACGACTCCCAGCGTCAGGCCACGAAGGACGCCGGGCGCATCGCTGGCCTCGAATGTAAAGCGCATCATCAACGAGCCCACCGCCGCGTCCCTGGCCTACGGTATGGACAAGCAGCGTGGGGACCAGAAGTTGGCGGTCTACGACCTGGGCGGCGGCACCTTCGACATCTCCATCATCGAGATCGCCGAGATCGAGGGTGAGCACCAGTTTGAGGTGCTCTCGACCAACGGGGACACATTCCTCGGCGGTGAGGACTTCGACCTGCGGATCATCGATTTCCTGGCCGGCGAATTCAAGAAACAGCAAGGCGTGGACTTGCACAATGACCCGCTGGCCCTGCAGCGCCTCAAGGAGGCGGCGGAGAAGGCCAAGATCGAGCTCAGTTCCAGCCAGCAGACCGACATCAATCTGCCCTACATCACGGCGGACGCTGCCGGTCCCAAGCACCTGAACGTCAAGCTCACACGGGCCAAGCTCGAGTCCCTGGTCGAAGACCTGGTGGACCGCACGATCGATCCATGCCGGATCGCGTTGAAGGATGCCGGCGTGACCGCGGGCGACATCGACGAGGTCATCCTGGTGGGCGGTCAGACGCGCATGCCCAAGGTACAGGAGAAGGTGCAGGCCTTCTTCGCAAAGGCGCCGCGCAGAGACGTAAACCCTGACGAGGCGGTTGCCATTGGCGCCGCCATCCAGGGCGGCGTGCTCGGCGGCGAGGTCAAGGACGTGCTCCTGCTCGATGTGACCCCGTTGAATCTCGGTATCGAGACCCTGGGCGGCGTTATGACAAAGCTCATCGAGAAGAACACCACCATACCTACCTCGGCCCAGCAGGTGTTTTCCACCGCCGATGACAACCAGACCGCTGTGACCGTGCACGTGCTGCAGGGTCAACGCGAGCGCGCCGGCGATAACAAGTCATTGGGACGCTTCGATCTTACGGACATCCCGCCGTCACCCCGCGGGGTGCCCCAGATCGAGGTCAAGTTCGACATCGACGCAAACGGCATCCTCAATGTCTCTGCCAAGGACAAGGCCACGGGCAAGGAGCAGTCCATCGTCATCAAGGCATCCTCCGGTCTCGCCGACGACGAGATCGACCGCATGGTCAAGGATGCCGAGGCCCACGCCGACGACGACCGCAGGTTCCACGAGCTGGTGGCGGTGCGCAACCAGGCGGATACCATGATCCACGCAACACGCAAGTCCATGGAGCAGCTCGGAGACAAGATGGAGTCCGGCGAGAAGGAGTCTATCGAGTCCGCGATCAAGGACCTGGAAGAGGCCATGAAGGGCGAGGACAAGGACGGCATCGAGGCCAAGACCAAGGCCCTGGGGGACGCGTCAGCAAAGATGGCCGAGCGGCTCTACGCCCAGCAGAAAGGCGATGCGGCCGGTGCCGCCGGACCCGGCGCGGGTCCCGGACCGGAGGCTGGCGGCCCGCAGGCCGGGGGCGATCAGGACGATGTGGTGGATGCCGAGTTCGAAGAAGTAAAAGACGATAAGAAGTAACAAATTCGCCGGCTGCCAGCAGCCAGCCCCCAATAGAAACGTGCAGGTGAAATTTGCCTGCGCGTTTCTCGTTTTTGGGGTTGGAGGCTGGAGGCTGGAGGCTGGAAGCTAACAGATGTCCAAACGCGATTATTACGAGGTCCTCGGCGTCAACCGCAACGCCAGTGACTCGGACCTGAAGAAGGCCTACCGGCGTCTCGCCATGAAGTACCACCCGGACCGCAACGCGGGGGCCGAGGCGGAGCAGAAGTTCAAGGAGGCGAAGGAGGCCTACGAGGTCCTGAACGACCCGAAGAAGCGATCCGCCTACGACCAGTTCGGTCACGCCGGCGTGGACGCGAGCGCGGGCTTCGGCGGGGCGGGGGACTTCGGTGGCGGCTCCTTCTCGGACATCTTCGGCGACGTATTCGGCGACATCTTCGGCGGCGGTGGAGGTCGGGCTGGAGGACGGCGGGTGCATCGGGGTGCCGACCTGCGCTACGACCTCTCCTTGACCTTGGAAGAGGCTGTCGCAGGCAGAGAAGTCAAAATACGTATTCCCACGCTGGTCGACTGCCAGTTCTGCGGTGGTAACGGTGCGAAACCGGGCACCTCCGCGAAGACCTGTCCGACCTGCAGCGGCGCCGGCCAGGTTCGGATGCAGCAGGGTTTTTTCTCGATCCAGCAGACCTGCCCACAATGCCGCGGAATCGGCACCGTGATCGAGGAGCCCTGCGGCCATTGCCGCGGCAAGGGCAAGGTGCAGGAGCACAAGACCCTGTCGGTGAAGGTCCCGGCGGGGGTAGATACCGGCGACCGCATCCGGTTGTCCGGGGAGGGCGAGGCGGGAGAGCAGGGTGGACCTGCCGGGGATCTCTATGTCCAGGTGGTTGTTAAAGAGCACCCCATATTTACCCGCGAGGACAATCACCTGTTCTGCGAAGTACCCATCGGATTTGTCATCGCCGCGCTTGGCGGCGAGTTGCAGGTTCCGACCCTGAATGGAAAGGTGGTGCTCAAGATCCCACCCGGGACCCAAACCAGTAAGATGTTTCGCATGCGTGGCAAGGGTGTGAAGCCCGTGCGCGGCGGGGCGGTGGGCGATCTGATCTGCCGGGTGATCGTCGAGACCCCGGTAAATCTCACCGAACACCAAAAAGAGCTGCTTCGCGAGCTTGATGAAACTGTCCAGGCCGGTGGAAAGAAGCATAGCCCGCACTCCACGTCCTGGCTGGATGGGGTTAAGAGCTTTTTCGAGAAGATGGGGCTCTAATTGTTTTGCCGGGGCAAAATAATTAATGAATTCAGAGTCTCGGAATTCGAGGACACAGAGCGAGCACTTCGACGAAGCCGTCGCAGACCTGCAGATGCGCCTTACATACCAGGACGACGAGATCAGGAACTTGAACCTGGCTGTAGATCGGCAGCGATCGGAAATAGAGACTCTCAAAGGGGAGATCTATCGTCTGAAGAAATTGGTCACCGTTCTGGCCCCCGCACAAGCGGGTGATCCTAAGGATGAGACACCCCAGCACTATTGAGGCGGCGCTATCTCCTCACAGTTGATGCGCCGGCGCAGGACCTCGGCACACCGGGCACGGCTCTCAATCCCGAGTGACGCAGTGGCGCCTCGGCACCCTGCCAACCCGAACAAGGCAAGCCCGCGCTACTCGACACTCGATGGGCCGCCGTTGATCTCGGCGGAGTCCTGCCGGAGTTCTGCTTGCGCTTGCCCGTAACGGCGCGAGAGCGCAGAATAACCGGTTTTCTGCACCCCCATCGGAGAGAAGACGATGTCCGACAAGGCCCCCTGGATCACTTACCGCCCCGAGCTCAAGGTGATGGACTGCACGATCCGCGACGGCGGCCTGGTGAACGCCCACCGCTTCGGCGACGACCTCGTAGGCGCCGTTTACCGCGCATGCGTCGATGCGGGCATCGACTACATGGAGATCGGTTACAAGAACTCCAAGCGTATCTTCCCACTGGACAGGTTCGGCCCCTGGCGGCATTGCGACGAAGAGGATATCCGGCGGGTGGTCGGGGATCACGATGCAGACGCTACCGGGCTCAAGCTCGCGGCCATGGCGGATGCGGGCAAGAGCGACTGGAAGACGGATCTGGTGCCGGCTGCGGAGAGCCCGCTCGATATGATCCGGGTTGCTTTCTACGCGAACCAGGTCTCGGAGGCGGTGGACATGATTGCGCACGCGTCCGAGCTCGGCTACGAGACCAGCGCCAATCTCATGGCGGTTTCCAACATCACCGATGGTGAAGTCGACGCGGTCCTGGAGGCCATCAAGCCCACGCAGGTCGGGACCATGGTCATAGTCGATAGCTTCGGTTATCTGTACCGGGAGCAGATCGATCTTCTCTATTCCAAGTATTCGAAGGCCTTGGAGGGAACCGGAAAGGAGATCGGCATCCATGCCCACAACAATCAGCAGCTCGCCTTCGCCAACACGATCGAGGCGATCATCTATGGCTGCAACCGGGTGGACTCGACCATATTTGGGTTCGGGCGCGGGGCGGGCAACTGCCACACCGAGTTGTTGCTCGGCTTCCTGCGCAACCCCAAGTTCGACGTACGCCCCATCATCCAGGTTATCCAGGAGTACATTGCGCCCCTGCGCCGGGAGATCGAGTGGGGGCCGTCCATCCCCTACAACATTACCGGCCAGATGAACCAGCATCCTCGCGCCGCCATCGAGTGGCGGGAGGGGGACACCCCCGACGATTTCCTGAATTTTTATGATCGGGTGGTTGCGGACATATAGGCGGCGGGTGCGCGGCGCGCCAAGAGCGCACCGGAGAGATCTCGAGTTTTTTCGCGGCCTTTTCCGGGCGGCATCTGTTTCGGACGCGTTGCAGGTAGGCGATGGTGCCGAGTTGCCGGGCCCCCGCGGCCGGTGGCTGCCTCCTACTCGGGGGCGTCGCGTTGGTTTGAGTTAGCGCCGGCCTTTGACAGCCCAAACTGCGGCCTCTACGCGGGTCTTGAGCTTGAGCTTCTTTAGAATGTGCTTGACGTGCACCTTGACCGTCCCGACCGAGAGGTCGAGCTCGCGGGCGATGAGCTTGTTGCTGTACCCTTTGGCGATGAGCCCCAGGATCTCCTCCTCGCGGGGGGTGAGCCCGGCCTCGTCGGGCCCCTCGGGGCGGGGTTTCTCGCGCAGGGCGCGGGCCAGCAGTTCGGTGAGCTGCTGGCTGATGACAAGGCGGCCTCGGGTTGCCCGTTGCAGGCTCTGCAGAATGTCCTCCGGCTCCATGTCTTTGAGCAGGTAGCCGTCCGCGCCAGTGCGCAGGGCGGCGATGACGTCGTCCTCGTTGTCCGAATCGGTGAGCATAATGATGCGCGCTTCGAGATCCGCTGCGCGCAGCCGGCGCAGGGTCTCGATGCCGTTCAGTCCCTTCATATTTCGTTCAATGCATTGCTCCAAGCCTGATGTCGCCAGACGAATCCGGGCCGCGGGCAGTGTGGTGCGGATATCGGATGCGGACCCGAGTCCCCCCCTCGGGCGGGGACTCGGTGCTTATCTCTCCTTCCAGGCTCAGTGTGCGCTCGCGCAGCTGACGGTAGGCGCTGTTGATGCCCTCTCGCAACTCGCCGAGCACCAAGTTGCGTGCTCGGCGATCGTTTGGGTCGTTGAAGGTTGCGCTGAGCCGGGTCACCTGAATCTTGAGGTAGGAGAGGGACTGCGCGAGAGAGTCGTGCAGCTCACGGGCGATAGTGCTGCGCTCCTCATGCAGAACCAGGCGCCGGCTTTCCCGCACCCGCTGCTGCAGGTTCAGCGCGGTACCTATGTGTCCAGCCAGGGCCGCGAGCAGACGCTGTTGCCAGGGCTCCAGATCCCCATCGGCGGGTAGGTCGATCAGCAGCACGCCGAACTGCTGGTCCCTGTCCTGCACTGGAAAGGACCTGACCCGGCGGCTGAGGCCATGGTCCAGGGCGATGCTGAATGACTGCGGCTGCTCCAGGTCCAGACAGGCGCGGCAGCCTTGGTCCCAGCAGGGCGACGTCTGTTCGGACCGGGGTCTGGTGGTCACCAGCAGTGTTCCGTGGGGCATAGACTCGTCCTGGCGCAGGCACAGGGTTCCCGCGCCCGTTTCCATGTCGTCTTGCATATCGGCCAGGACCCGGTGTAGGAGCGGCTCTGAGATGGGCTCCTCGCTCAGGGTCTTGCTGATGCGGTACAAGAGCTCGAGGGAGTGATTGGTGCGTTCCAAGTCCCGGGTCTTGTTCGCCACCAGCTCTTCTAAAGCCCCGTACGTCTGGGAGAGGTTCTCCGCCATCAGGTTCAGCGCGGCGCCCAGCCTTCCCAACTCGTCGTTGCCGGCGGACTTGGTACGGCCGGAAAAGTCGCCCCGGCGCGCCCGGTCTGCGCAGCTCAGGAGCACCCCCAGGGGTTGTATGACCCGCCGCAGGACCCGTGTCATGGTGACGACCACGATGATGACGGTCAGCAACAGGGATACGGCCTGTATAACTCGGAGTATATCGATGCGCCTCTCCGCCACCTCCTCTAGCAACCACACCAGGCGGACGATCTCGGCGACAAAGGCGTCCACGCCCGCCAGATACTCGGCGCGGGGCATGGCCTGGGTGCCCGGGGCCGTGTCGCCGGCGAGCAATCGTATGTGGGCCGAGAGGGGTGGCGACATGGACTGCTGCCAAAGCTGCGTGATCTGCGCGTAGGTGCGGGTCACTTCATTGTCGGTCTGTCCGCCGATGGCGTCGACCAGACGGGGACTGTTCAGGCGTGATTCGAACTCCTCGGCCAACGCGGTTGCGTTCGCCGCCCGGGTCGGGGCCGGGATGCTCTCGTCCGCGAGGGCGACCCCGATTCGGTATGACTGCATGCGCAGGGAGCCCGACTGGTTGATGGCCGTGGCCATGCCTTCGGTCGTCTCCGCGATGAAGGCGGAGCTCAGCATGCTAACCATCGCCAAAGGGAATATCACCTAATAACTCGGTGCCGCAAACTCCCGCGGAGAAACTCCATGGATTCTGGGAAAAGACGCGGAAAAACAGATGACCAATACCATACTCCATATACTACCTAGGAGGTATTTCTTAACATAAAGCTTTGACATAGCACTGCTTGTACGCGGGGCGGCATTTCATAGACCGAGGGGCCCGACTGAACGATCAATCCTGTTGTGAACGCTGACGATCGAGAAAAGACCTGCCTTCCACTCTTCCCGCAGATGCCTATTTTGCGGAACCTGGAGCATGAGGTTCAGAGTTTCCTTGCTGGGGGTTGTCACCTGAGGACCGCGTCCAAGGGGTGTGTCGTTTGCGAGAAGGGCAGCTATGTGGACGGCTTCTTTTTCGTCGTCACCGGCCGTATCAAGCTCGCAGTGCTCTCCGCGGACGGGTGTGAACGGGTTATAGATATCCTGCTTCCGGGATGCTCTTTCGGGGAGTCGGCGGCTCTGCTTCAACAGCCATGTCCGACCCGCGCCGAGGCCTTGTCGGACTCACGACTGCTGTTCGTCGAGTATTCTCGCGTGGAGGAAGCCATTGGGCGCTGGCCTACGGTGGCCGTTGCGCTGCTCGGCAACGTTGCCCGGCGGGTGTACGAGCTGACGAGGAACCTCGAGGAATGCTGCCTGAATTCCGCGAGCCAACGGGTCGCCAGCTTTTTGTTGCGCGATGTGGGTAATCGGGGCTGCGCAGAGGACTTCATGGCGGTAGAGTTGCCCGCGGCGAAGGTGGTCGTCGCCTCGAGTCTGAACCGGACGGCCGAGACCTTCTCGCGAGAGCTCCACTATCTGGCGCGGGAGGGTATCGTCGACATCGAGCGCCGTACCATCCGGACCCTCTCACCCGATCGCCTGCGGCACCGTTGCGAAGCAGTTTGACCGGGCGCAGCTTCGCGGCGGGGTTTCTTGACTTGAATCAACCTCGCGTCTACCCGAGGGGAATAACTTGATCTCTGTCAAACAGAGGCTTATGCCGAGGGTGCACTTGCGTTCCGTCGTCGGGGCGGCGGGGCGGTGGAGCCGAGCCTGAGCGCCGATCGATGCACGAGCTGGGGCTGGTGCGTGCGCGTTTGCCTCATGCAGCTAAAGGGTGACCGGGATCGAGGAATCGATCACGGTTTTCTTGTCTATGGGAGATCCTTCATGCTGAGGGTCGTTGGTATTTCAATGATGTGGGTCGCTCTCCTGCTCACCCATGCATCTATTGCGGACGACGAAGTCCCCCCAACCTCCGATTTAAAAAAAAGCAGGCGAGCCGGTTTACCAAAGCGAATGCGCAAAGTGCCACGGAGCGGCAGGGCAGGGCGGAAAGTCGGGCGAGTACCCCAGGCTCGCGGGCCTGCCCGAGGGCTATATCGCCCGGAAGCTGCGCGCCTTCCGCGACCGCAAACGCCGGAACAAGCCCATGATTCCAGTCTTCAAGGCCGGGCGTCTTCAGGAGGCCCATATCGATTCCGTCGCGGCTTACCTGAGTGGCTTGCCCGCTCCCTCCGCGTCGGACCTGGAGGTGCCCGCGGAGCCCAAGGGGGACCTGGAGCTCGGCGAAGAGCTATACGTCACCGACTGCGCCCTCTGTCATGGGCACGATGGCGCGGGCAAGGAGGATACGGACAATCCACCGGTGATTCGTCAATTCCCCCGCTATCTCATCAAGCAGATGGTGGATTTCCGCAACGCAGAGCGCTGGCACGAGCACGGAGAGCAACTTTTCGCGGAGGCGACGCCGGACGAGCTCGATGCCATGATTGGCTACATGCTGTGGCTCAACCAGGGTTTGCGGCGTCCCTGAAGTGGCAACGCGTAGCCGCCGCGCTTCGCCGCTGGTCTCAACTGGCTGGAGTTCGATCCAAGGTTATCCACCCAACGACTCAACCGCGTGCCGGTTTGAGCCAGGGCCTTGCTAGGAATAGAAGGGAAAGGGATTGCGGGTCAAGGCCACGGCAAGGATGTAGCCGAAGCTGATCAGCGCCCCGGCGAGCGCCAGGGCACGAATCTTCCGGGTCCTGCCCCTGCGCAGGGCGATGCTCCCCAGGAGGATGTAGACGAGCAGCGCGGTCACCTTGGCCATGAGCCAGGCGTGATCGAGTGGGTTGAGCCGAGCCATCCAGGCCATCGAGATGGCTGCGGCGAGCAGCAGGGTGTCGTTGATGTGGGGCAGGGTGCGGGCCAGACGGCGATCCAATAGCGGCGTGCCTCTGAGCATCCAGATCCCGCGCAGCAGAAATCCCGTTCCAGCGATGGCCGCACAGAGTATGTGGACCGTGCGCAGCGAAAGATAGGCATCCATGTTCGAGAGCCTAGAATGGCTTCGCAGGTATCACCGCGAGCGCCACTGCCGGGAGACTGTCGAGAGATCTCGAGCAGACAAGCCAAGGCGCGAAGTTACGAAGTGGCGGGCTTTGCGTCTTGGCGCGAGTCCCCTTCCCCGGCTGGGTACAGATTGCTGCATTGCTTTTCCCGGAGGGGATGTTGAGGATCTGTATCGGGTAGCTCAAGGTAAGGCGATCCCGACTCAGCCAGGCCGCCCATCGGCCCTTGGCGCGATCAGCATGGGGGCGTGGACCCACAGGAAGAGTACGAAGGCCAGGGTCCAGAGCAGCCCGGAGGCATAGAGCCAGCTCGTGTACGCCGCAGGGAGCAGGAGGGGAAGAAGCACGCGGGTGAAGGCGGCCAGGTTCAGGATCACGAATGCCAGATTGGTCAGCCGCCCGGAGCGCAGCTGGCGGCCCGTGTGTCCGAGAGTGACCCGCGCCATCATCCCGAGAGTGAAGACACCGACGGCGCCGGTGGTCAGGGCGTGGAGGGCGGGGTAGGGCTGCAGGACACCGAGGCCTGCGAGTCCGTCGAGGGCGAGACCGGCGATCAGCCACAGATAGCCGGCGTAGAGCACCGCGAGGATGGGGATGCCCCAGGCCCGGGTATCGTACCATCCGGCGAGCCGGACGGCCTGAACACCCGCCAGGAGCAACACGAGGATTCCGCTCGCAATCGACCAGGGAGCGATGAGATTCAGCGCCGCGGCGGCCGGTGCGAGCGTGAAGGTGAGACGCTCGACCATCGGGCGCGCAACCGGCTGCAAGCCGGGAATCGCGCCCTTGGTGAAGAAGGGCATGATCCTGCCGCTGACGATCAACAGGGTCAGAATCACCAGGTCCAGCATCAGCCGGTCGCCAAGGCGCGCCGTGCCGTCGAGTATGCCCAGTGCTTGCAAATGCACCAGCAGCGACGCCAGCCACATCCCCGCAATCAGTAGGAGGAAGATCCGGTTCGCTCGGTTCTCGCCGCCCCAAAGAGGACGGACCAGGCTTGCGGCCAGGGCGGGAAGGAAGGCCAAGTCCAACAGCGCAACGATTGCGCCGGGAACCGGCATGAAGGGCGCGATGCGCGCCGCGAGCCACAGCGAGGCCAGCGCACCCAGCCCGGACCCGGTCAGGGTGTTGATGCCCGTCCAGTTGCGCGTCGCCGTGAGCAGAAACCCGGCGATCACGGCCGCGGCATAGCCGAAGAGCATCTCGTGGGCATGCCAGCTGGTGGTGCCGTAGTAATGCTCGGCGGGAATCCAGCCGCCGAGCATTCCAAGCCAGACGCCCATCAGCAGGGCTCCTGAAGCTCCGGCGGCGAGAAAGAAGGGGCGAAACCCGAGTGCGAGCAGGCTGTTGCGCTTCGGCGTGATGGAGACGGGGATTTCGGTCACGGTAGGTTCCTCGAAACGTTGTAAGCAGCCTACTGGCCCGGTCTGCAGATCGTCTTTGACTGGAGTCAAGAATCCCCGGTCGTTCGATCTGGAAGCGGTACCAGCTTAAGGTGATCCTGTCCGATATGGCGGCTAATCAGGAAACGCTGCTCGACAAGACCACCCGTATCGAAGGCGTTTCCGGGGTCAATTCCAGCTTTGTCCTGGAGCGGACGGAGCTGCCATCTTACTGAAGATACGCCATGCGTTCGGCGACGTACTGCGCGTGTATCGACCGATCAGCCGACAGCGGTTACAGTCGAGACTATGGACGTGGAAACGCCGTCAGCTCATCTAACTCCTTACCAGTCGAAGTACTACGCCTTCCAGCTCACAAGGCGCTGTCCGACGGACAGCATGGAGAAGCTGGCCGGCGCACTTGTCGACGCGCAGGTAGACTTGAATCCTTATCAGGTCGAGGCGGCGTTGTTCGCGTTTCGCTCCCCGCTGTCCAGGGGCGCGCTCCTCGCCGACGAGGTGGGCCTCGGTAAGACCATCGAGGCCGGCTTGGTCCTCTCCCAGCACTGGGCTGAGCGCAGGCGGCGCATCCTTATCATCACTCCGGCCAATTTGCGCAAGCAGTGGTATCAGGAGCTTCAAGAGAAGTTTTTTCTTCCGAGCCGGATACTCGAGACCAAGTCTTACAAGGCCGCAGTTGCTGCCGGCGAGATCAATCCCTTCGAGGTCGACGAGATCGTGCTCTGCTCTTACCAGTTCGCGCGGAACAAGGCGGACGACGTCGTTCGCATCCCTTGGGACCTCGTCGTCATCGACGAGGCACATCGCCTGCGGAACGTCTACAAGAAGGCCAACGTCATCGCCCGAGCCTTGCGCGATGCGCTTAATCACGCCCCTAAGCTGCTCCTCACCGCCACGCCTCTGCAAAATTCCTTGCTGGAGCTCTTCGGACTGATCAGCTTCGTCGATGACCGGGTGTTCGGTGACCTCGCGAGCTTCCGCGAGCAGTTCTCGCGTATCACGAACCAATCCACCTTCGATACGCTCAAGTCCCGCATCAAGCCCATCTGCTTCCGCACCCTTCGGCGACAGGTGAGCCAATACGTTCCTTACACCAAGCGCCATGCGATCCTCCAGAGGTTCAAGCCTGGACCGGACGAAGCAGCCCGTTATGTCCTGGTTTCCGAGTATCTGCGCCGTGGCAATCTCCAGGCCTTGCCGTCCGGACAGCGTACCCTGATGACGCTGGTGTTGCGTAAGCTGCTCGCCTCGTCGAGCTTTGCTATCGCGGGTGCCTTGGACACGTTGGCGAACCGGCTCAAAATGAAGCTAAAAAATGCCGCGGTCGTCGCCGATCCGTCGGACGAAATGGCGAAAGATTTCGAGGCGTTCGATGAGCTGGCCGACGAATGGGGAGAGGGCGAGTCCACTGAGCGGATTTCGCCCGCAGAGCGTGACGCGCTCGCCAGTGAGATCGATGAGCTGGAAGCCTTTCGGGACCTTGCGACTTCCATCACCGAAAACGCCAAGGGCCGGGCACTTCTCGCGGCGCTCAAAACCGCCTTCCAGACGGCAGACGAGATCCAGGCAGCGCGCAAGGCCGTGATCTTCACCGAGTCTCGTCGCACCCAGAACTATTTGGTGCAATTGCTCGGAGACAGTACCTACGGCGAGAATCTCGTCCTCTTCAACGGCACCAACGCCGATCCGGACTCCCGCAAGATCTACAACGGCTGGGCAGAACGACACAAGGGCACTGACCGTCTTACCGGTTCACGCACCGCGGATATGCGCTCCGCTCTGGTCGACTTCTTTCGCGAGCAGGGTCAAATCATGATCGCCACGGAGGCCGGTGCTGAAGGCATCAACCTCCAGTTCTGCTCCCTGGTGGTGAATTACGATCTGCCCTGGAATCCCCAGCGGATCGAGCAACGCATCGGCCGTTGTCATCGCTATGGTCAGAAACACGACGTCGTCGTGGTCAACTTCCTCAACTCCGAGAACGAGGCGGACCGCCGCGTCTACGAGCTGCTCGACCAGAAATTCTCCCTGTTCGAAGGCGTCTTCGGTGCCAGTGACGAGGTGCTGGGCAGCATCGAGTCTGGCGTCGACTTTGAAAAGCGCATCAACAGCATTTACCAGCGCTGCCGCGAGCCGGTTGAAATCAGGCAGGCCTTCGATCAGCTCCAGCTCGACCTCAGTCACGACGGCCATGCCCGTTTTAGGGACGAGGCTACCTTCGACCTTGTCAGTCTTCCGCCGGGGTCGGAGGATACCATTCCCCTCGGCCGTTACGAGCTTCCCCGCCGCAGCGGGGATGCGCACCTCTACCGTCTCTCGCACCCCTTGTCGCGTCACCTGTTGGCTAGAGCGAAGAACCGCCGGCTCGAACCGGCTAACCTGCTGTTCGACTACGAGACCCATCCCGGCAACGTCGCTGCAATCGAAGCGCTCAGAGGACGCGGCGGAGCGCTCCAGTTGGAGCAGCTGACCGTCGAGTCGTTGGACCAAACCGAGGACTACCTGGTCTTCGAGTGCCGCACCCGGGATGGCGAGCCGCTCGACGAGAACCAGTTTCATCGCCTGCTGGGGCTGCCGGCGACGATCGAGGGAGAAGACCGCGCCGAAGGCGCCGATCCAAACGTTTGGGTAGACTTCACAAGAGCCATTGATCGCAAGTGCGAAGAGCAGCGAAGGCAGATTGGCCAGCGCAACGCCCACTTCTTCGAGGCTGAAGCCGCCAAGCTCGATGCGTGGGCCGATGACCTCAAAGTCGGTCTGGAACGCGAGATCAAGGAGCTGGACCGCCAGATCAAGGAGGCCAGACGAGCGGCCACGGGGGCGCCGACGCTGGAGGAAAAACTGTACGTCCAGAAGCAGATCCGCGCGCTAGAATCCCAGCGCGGCCAGAAGGGCCGCGCTCTGTTCGAAGCGCAGGACGACATTGATCGCAGCCGGGATCATTTGATCGAGGAGATGGCGGGTAAGTTGGAGCAGCGCGAACGGCGACAGGAACTCCTTAGAATTCGTTGGAGGATCACATGAGCGAAGAAAGTCCGTCGAATGCCCTCGCAAAGCAGATCGCTGAGCGCCTGAGCGAAGCCGGCCTGATTCGGGACACCGAAAGATACCAGCTACAGGAAAAACTCGCGGATGGCCGGTTCAAGAGCGAAGATTGGCGACTTGCAATCGAGCTAGCTAACGAACAGGAGTAGTCACGTGCCTGTGGGCTACCTGAAGACACTAAAAATCGAGCGCTTACGTGGTTCGGTTCGCGGTTTCGAGTTGCCGTTCCAGAAAGGCAAGAAACTGACCATCGTCTATGGCGAAAACGGTACCGGCAAGAGCACGATCTGCGACGCACTCGATTTCTTGGGCAACGGACAAGTTGGCTCCTTGGCCACGCGGGGGCTGGGGTCGACCTACAAGTATTGGCCTGCCATTGGCAGCAATGCCGAAGACATGAGCGTATGTCTGGAAAGCAGCACCGGGAGCTGTACCGCCCAACTCGCAAATCGCAATGTCTCGGTTGATACCTCAGATCAGCGGCCCAGCGTACTTGTCCTTCGCCGGCCTCAGATTCTATCCCTCATAGAAGCTAAGCCTGCAGAGCGCTACGAAGCCATAAGACGTTTCATCGACGTATCAGGAGTCGAGACCTCTGAGAAGAACCTAAGCTCGCTGATCCGCACGCTGAACGATGAGCGCAAGTTGGCGACAGAGCGCGTCAGCGAGAACCAGAACACCATCACGGACTTCAGTATATCCGAAGGAGCAGTGGCCGCCGATCCGATCGATTGGGCTCGCAATGCCGTCCAGCGTGATCCCCCACAGCTACGAGCCGAGCGCCTTGCCATCGCCAAACTGCGTTCTGCCTACGAACGCCTTGTTGGATTTCCCGATCGTCTGGGTACTGCGCAACAGGGTCTTGCGGACGCTCAATCGGCGGTCCAGCAGCAGGAAGCAGCGCTGGAGGCGGTTCTTGATCAAGTGGAGGCCGGTGCGGAAGATTTGAGTGACTTACTCCATGTTGCGCAACGCTATCTTGGAGTTCACCCCGATCTACGGCAATGCCCGCTGTGCGAGAGCGCCGAAAAGATCGAAGGCTTGAGTGCAAGGGTGGAATCGCGCATCCATCAATTCGCCGCGTTGAGGACAGCCCGCTCGAGCAAAAAGCAGGCGGCTGATCAATTGCCGAAGCGGGAGGCTCAGCTCAACGCAGTTCGGGAAGAATGGGATCGCGAGCGGGAACGTTATTTGGAAGTCGCGCGTGGCGAAAGTCGGCCCGCCGATGTTCCGGTGCCTGATGTGCTGTGTCCTATCGATGTCAACGACTGTGAGGGATGGCTCGAAACCACTGCGCCCATGCGTGAAACGTGGCAGCAGACAGAAGCAAAACGGATCGATCAATCAAAATTTATCGAACAACTTCAGCGTGCACTTAACAACTATGACAGCAATGTAGACAAGCATAAGGTCCTAGACGCGCTCCTGCCTCGCCTCGAACGCGTCTTGGAGATTGTTCAGGACCAGCTTAGGAAGATTCACAGACGGCATTCTTTCCGACATCGCGACGCGTGTGGGCTCGTTGTACGAGCAGATTCATCCTGGCTAGCGGCTTGAACAAATCAGCCTACAGCTGGACCACAAGAAACGCGCGTCACTGGAGTTGGCTTCCAAGTATCAAGGCCGGGAGGGCTTGCCGCCCCAGGCATATTTCAGCGACTCGCACTTGGACACGCTCGGACTCTGTATTTTTCTTGCGATGGCGGAGAAGGAGAATCCGGAGGACACGATTCTCGTGCTAGACGACGTTCTCGGCAGCGTTGACGAACCCCACGTAGACCGAGTGATCGAAATGCTCTACCAACAGGCGCAGCACTTTCGTCACTGCCTAATCATGACGCACTACGGCCCATGGAGCCACAAGCTCCGTTGGGGTTGGCTGAAAGACAACCAGTGCCACTTCCTTGAGCTTCGGAAATGGTCGAGCGACGACGGACTATCGCTAAGCACAAGTGTCCCTGAAACTGATCGCCTCCGCGCGTTGCTCGCCGACGACGCACCGGACGTTCAGCTAGTTTGCGCCAAGGCCGGGGTGGTACTCGAAGCGGCATTGGATTTTCTAACCTCGCTTTACCAATGCGCCGTGCCACGAAGACCGGAAGGCAAATACACGCTAGGCGACCTGCTACCCGCGGTCGACAAGAAGCTAAAGAAGGTTTTGAAGGTCGAGGTGTTAGTTCAGTGGGATGAATCTGGCCAACCGCAGTATCAATCCATTGAGCTAGGGTCCACCTTGGACGAGCTTACGAGGATCGCTCAAGCGCGAAATGTGTTTGGCGCGCACTTCAACGAACTGGCATTCCATTTGCCGGAAACAGACGCGCTGGCCTTCGGCCAATACGCACTCGCTTTACTTGAGGCTTTGGCCTGTCCTGACGCGGGGTGGCCGAGACGTAACAAGAGCGGCAGCTATTGGGCCAATACCGGTGAAACTCGTAGGCTGTATCCGTTTCAGAGGCCGTTCTAAATAATGGTCAAGAGGAAGCAGAGACTTTAGCTTACCTGGATTGGCAAGGACGCGCGGCCACGGTTGGAGCCGCGCATATTGCTTGAGGATGCCGAGAAATCCTATCATGCCGTGCAGCGCGTGAGTTGCGACGACATTTTTGATAATCGGTTGATCTTCGCGGACAATCTGCTGGTGTTGAAGGCGCTGGAGCAGGAGTTCGCTGGCAAGGTGAATTGCGTTTTTATCGATCCGCCGTACAATACCGGTAGTGCATTCACGCACTATGATGATGGCTTAGAGCACTCCATCTGGTTGAGCTTGATGCGAGACCGCTAGGAGATTATTCACCGACTTCTCTCCGAAGACGGATCGCTTTGGATAACCATTGATGACAGTGAGGCTCATTATCTGAAGGTGTTGTGGGACGAAATATTCGGGCGAGCGAATTTTGTTGCAACGGTGGTGTGGCAAAAGCTCCATGCTCGGAGTAACTCGGCTCGGCATCTTATTGCGGATCATGATTTTGTGCTCGTTTTCTCGCGAGATATAGAGAAATGGCGCCGTAATATACTTGGGCGAACTGAAGCTAGCGATGCGGATTTTTGGAACCCGGACAACGATGCGCGTGGTCTCTGGAGGCGCTCCGATCTGACAGCGGCAAAGCCGTACTCGGATGGCCATTACGAGGTAACCGGCCCGCACGGGGATAAGTTCGTCCCAAGGGGCAACAGGTATTGGAGTATCTCCCGAGACACATTTAGAGAGCTAGAGTCGGACAACAGAGTATGGTGGGGAAAGACGCGACGAACGTTCCCGTTCAGAAAGCGGTTTCAGACAGAGCTTGGCGATCTCGTACCAACAACTGTCTGGCTGCAATCGGAGGCTGGAAATAACCGCGAAGCAAAGCAGGAAATCACTCGGGTGTTTGGGAGAGACGAGATCTTCTCGACTCCGAAGCCTGAGCGTTTGCTTCGCCGCGTAATACACATCGCTACGAATCCGGGGGATCTAATAGTAGATTCATTCGCCGGCTCCGGCACAACCGGTGCAGTTGCCCACAAAATGGGCCGCCGCTGGATCATGGTGGAGCTTGGCGAGCACTGCCACACCCACATCATTCCCCGGATGAAGAAGGTGATCGACGGGGAGGACCCCGGCGGTATCACCAAGGCGGTCGACTGGAAGGGAGGCGGCGGGTTCCGCTACTACCGGCTCGCGTCCTCGCTGCTGGAGAAAGACCGCTGGGGCAACTGGGTAATCAACGATGCATACAACGCCGCGATGCTGGCGGAGGCGGTGTGCAGGTTGGAGGGCTTCGTCTACGCGCCGTCGGAGACGCTTTACTGGCAGCAGGGCCACTCGACGGAGACGGACTTCATCTACGTCACGACTCAAACCTTGACCCACGAGCAGCTTCAGAGTCTAAGCGACGAAGTAGGTGAACACCGATCCCTCTTGGTGTGCTGCTCCGCGTTTCGCGCCCGGCGTGACGCTTTTGCCAACCTTACGCTCAAGAATATTCCGAAGGCGGTGATGGATCGCTGTGAGTGGGGCCATGACGACTACAGCCTGCGCGTGGAGAACCTTCCGAAAGCGCCACAGGAGCCGGAGCAGGGGGAGCTTCTTTAGAATCCAGATTACGCAGATTACGCAGATTACGCAGATTACGCAGATTAGGAACAAGAATAATCTGCAAAAATCTGTGCAATCTGCGGACAAACGAGGGATCCGAATGAATCGTGACGAGCAGACTTACGCGATCATTGGGGCGGCAATGGCTGTCCACCGCGAGCTTGGGCACGGATTCTTGGAGGCCGTCTACCAGGAAGCGTTGGCAATAGAGCTTGGCGACCGTAGCATTGCGTTCGCGCGCGAGGTTGAATTTCCGATTGCATACAAACGGAAGCGCTTGAGTACCGCTTATCGTGCCGATTTCGTGTGTTACGAAGAAATAGTCGTTGAACTGAAGGCGCTGAATCGCCTGACCCCGAAGGAGGAGTCGCAGCTGATCAACTACCTGAAAGCAAGCGGAATGAGGCGAGGGCTTTTGCTCAACTTCGGCGCCGTCAGCCTTGAATACAAGCGCATGGTCTTTTCCGAAAATCTGCGCGAATCTGCGAAATCTGCGGATATACAAAGGTGCACTCGATGACCCCTTGGGTTGAGGCGCACAGTCAAGAGATTCTGGAACTGGCCCGTAAACACGGCATAACCAATGTGCGCGTGTTCGGGTCCATGGCCCGCGGGGAGGCCACCGAGGCCAGCGACTTGGATCTTCTCGTGGACTTTGCGGAGGGGAGTAGCCTGTTCGACCAAATCGGCTTCAAGCAGGAGTTGGAGGAGCGGCTTCGCCGGAGCGTGGATGTCACCACGCCTAAGTCGCTCCACTGGTTCATCAGGGACAAGGTGATCGCAGAGGCTGAACCGCTGTGAATGCCGACGCGAAGGATCAGCGCCTGTATCTGATCCACTTCTTGGAGGCGGTGAGTAAGATCCAGCGCTGCACAAGGGGTGGCAAGGATGCGTTTTTTGCAGATGACATGGTCCAGGATGCGGTCTTCCGGAATTTTCTCGTAATCGGAGAAGCCACGAAGCGGCTCTCGGCTGAGATCCGCGCGATGGATGATGCGATACCCTGGAAGGCGATGGCAGGCATGCGGGATGTGATGGTGCATCGGTACGAGGGCATCCAGCCGGACCTGGTTTGGCAGGTCATCGAAGCTGAGCTTCCAGGGCTTGAGCGGCATCTGCTTGAAATGCTGGAGAAGCTCGGCGGCGCGGAGCGGCCTGACTAAGCAATCCATGAAACGCGACGACATCTTGAAGCGCTTGGGCGAAAGCCGTCGCGAGATTTCGGAGCGATTCGACGTCGAGCGCATCGGCTTGTTCGGGTCCGCGGCGCGAGATGAGCTGCGAGAGGACAGCAATCTGGACGTACTGGTGTCTTTCCGAGGAGCGGCAACATTCGATGGCTACATGGGCCTCAAGCTCTACCTGGAAGATCTTTTCGGGCGGAAAGTCGATCTGGTGACTGAGAGAGGGCTTAAGCCGCGAGTCAAACCGCACGTGGAAAAGCAGCTCTGGGGTCTCCACTTAACCGGAGTTCCTCAGGCCGACTGGACTCAAAGCGACCGAACAAGTGCCGATCCATGGAATACGGGGCGCATCTGGCCCCCGCGGCACAACGGACCGCGAGGCGCAGCGACGTCAAGCGTCGATCGGATCGACCAGAGCGGGTTACTCCGGTTAAGCGAGAGTTTAAGGGGTCAGAGCGCTTTACCGAAAGCCCATTACCGCCGATCATATGCCCCCAACGCCTTTGAGCGGGAGCTGTTTCGCGGAACTCCGGTTCTCCCTACTGTCCTCCGCAACAGGCTTCTTCGGCCGTCCCCGTCTGGAGAAGCCGACCGGCCGGCCGAGTGCCTGCTCGATCTGAGCGCGGAAACGGTCGTTTCCGAGTGGAGTTCCGGTCTGTAGACATTCGCGCATTTGCGTGATTGTGTTTTGGTCAAGGTGAGTCGCGAAGAGCGCCCGGTAAGCACTCCGTCGTTCGCTTTCCGAGCGGCCCAAAGCCAAGTAATCGGCGTGGGCGCTGAGAATCGGGTTTTCCTCGCCGAGCGCATTGCCGCGGTAGCTCGACCAAGCGTAGTCCACCGGTGCCTCGACCATGCCAGCCCGAACAGGATTCAACTCGATGTAACGATGGCACGCGAGCAGGTACGAGCGGGCCTGTACCAAGCTTGATTTGAAGCGTCCCTCCCACAGCGTTCCGGTGCGTCCGTACTCGTGGTTGATGTAGGGGACATAGCGCCGCCCTACATACTGCATCAGGCGGCTTAATCCCTCCCTGTCCTGCGGCGTTACGAGCAAGTGCACGTGATTGGTCATCAGAACATAAGCATGGACGGCGCAGTTCCACCGCATTGCCGCCTCGGCAATCCAGCCCAAATAGATCCGATAGTCGTTGTCGGCAAAGAAGATAGGTTGGCGATTGTTACCCCGTTGAACGACATGGGTGGGTATGTCGCCAACGAAAAACCGTGGCTTGCGAGGCATCGTAGCGTGATCCTTCGGGAGTCCTGCTTCAGAGAATAGCACATATTAAGGGCTCTGACCCCTTTCCCCCGGGCGCAGGGGCGAGGAGGGACGCCGCGGGATGGTGCCCGGCGAGCGAGCGGAAGCGCGGCGCAAGTGGGGGAGGGGGTGATGTAGGGGACATGCCCTACCTACGCATCAGGCGGCTTACCCCTCCCTGTCCTGCGGCGTTACGAGCAAGTGCACGTGATTGGTCATCAGAACATAAGCATGGACGGCGCAGTTCCACCGCATTGCCGCCTCGGCAATCCAGCCCAAATAGATCCGATAGTCGTTGTCGGCAAAGAAGATAGGTTGGCGATTGTTACCCCGTTGAACGACATGGGTGGGTATGTCGCCAACGAAAAACCGTGGCTTGCGAGGCATCGTAGCGTGATCCTTCGGGAGTCCTGCTTCGAGAATAGCACATATTAGCTGACCCCTTTCCCCGCTCTACCCAACTGTTTCCCATGAGGCGATACGCTTCGGTAATTCTTCAGAATATCCTTTGTCTAGATTGCTTTGATCCGCACATCGTTAAAGACAAGTTATGCTATCCCGATTGTTTGCCATCAAACCAGATCATATCCCTCTGACCTCTCGCCGGTTATGCGCCCTCCTGTTAGATATGGAACCGACTTCGATGCTAAAGTACCTTCGTCAGATTTCACTGTTTCATACTCCTGATACTGTCCCAGCATATCTTTCGAGAAATTGCTTTGCAGCTTTTTTCGTCTTAAAGCTCAACTCTCCTATGTTTACTTGGATCGCCATATTTGGTCTTCCTTTTTCACATAACGGCAAGGCTCAGGAGCCGGCAGGTCGCCTCCGTAGCCTTTTGTTATGTACGGTTTACCTGTACAAGGTATTACTGGTGGTATTCAAAAATGAATTGCATCTCCTGATTGGGGATAGTTCCCGATCCCTGATTGTGCTTAACATGATTGCGCCGTAATCAAGTTGGACGTGGTGATTCGGACAAACGCACAAAACATTTTCTTCGATGTCTGGTCCATTGTGAGGCTCTCCTAATGGCTTGATATGGTGCCCTTCAGCGTATTTTGCGCCATCTTTAAGTTCAATTGATGTTCCACAGATCTGACTCACTGGTAATTATGGATAGATTTTATCCCTTTCTTGTGTTATTGGCGGAATTGTCACGAAGAATGCGGTTTGATCTCTACTGATATGAGTTTGCCTTCAAGTGGAGACGGTCTATGATCTTGCGGTTCTTCCTCAGTAATCCTTCGTCTGGGTTGCTGTTGATACAATAGGAATAAGGATTGATCGTATAACTCCGATAGTTTGATCACAGATTTCAATGGGGGGGTGTGCAACCTGCGAGCTGACTGGTTTGGGGGGAGACAACATTCCATAGCCCCTCTGTTGAGAACATGGGGGTGGTAAGTACGGGTGTCAGAAACATCGTACTTCGCGCAAGCATCTGTTCGGTGATTGCGGGTGTGAGCCTCAATCCAGTAATTGTTCCCGGAGCAGAAAGGAACACTAGCGCATATCGCTACCGATCATTAACACCACGAATTGCCGAATCTAAGATTGGGCGCCCTTTTTGCTATAGCAGGGTTTTGCCGCTATCATGAAATGTCAGACCGCTTGACACGAGTCCTGCGTGGACACTCTCAACGTAGCCAGTAGAGTCTTTACCAATTAATTCCGCAAGGAGTTGATCCTTCTTAGCCATAACTGAGTCGCCTCAAAAACATAACATGTAATCGACGGCGTAGCCGCCGCATGAAAAGTAACTATATTTAGATATAAGTCGCTATATTTGGATACGTTGCTTCCAAACTTAGATATCTATATTTAGATATCTAAGTGTAGATATGCATATACAGATATCCAAGAGCTACGCGCCCGGATACGGGTGGTCATCCGCCACAACCCTGGACTCAAGACCCAGTGCGACCACATCTTCGTACCTTACCTCCCATAGCTTATGCCGCGGACGCCATATTCCTCCAGCCGCCTTCACCTTCTCCCGAAGTTCCTTTTCCCAATACTCGACCCGAACTGCTAGTGGCTCCGCGTGGGCCGGGGCCAAGTCTTAAATTAACGCATTTCAAGCTCGGCGTTCCTGCAAGAGGGAAGACAAATCGACGGGAACGTCGATACCGCAAGCCACCCCGGCGCGTATCGCCGGTACGCAATCCGAACAGATAGACTCCGGGGCGCCCGTACCGGGCTTCACGGCCGCGGTCCATTTTGATAGCGTCGAATTCTCCGAGACTGAGCCGCCGGGGAAGCATTGAAATCAAGCGGCGTTCAATCCGGCTGCATCTTCGCTATCCAGCACGTCGTACAGGGCTTCCAATTCCAGACTGAGCTTGTGCTTGGGGTCCAAATGAATCATCGGGCAGGCGAGGGTATGGGATTCGCGGATCTTGACCGAGGAGGATAGGAAGGTGTCCAGTACCGGCAGTCCTTCTGATTTCAGCTCCTCGACCAGCTGGCGCGGAAGGTTGGCCCGGTGTTGGTATTGATTGACCACGATTCCTTCGATGACGAGCGAGGGATTGTGATCCGCCTGTATCTCACGGACGTTGTCGAGCAGAGTGTAGAGCGCTTGGCGGGAGAAGTCGTCGCAATCGAATGGAATCAAAACGCTTTGCGCGGCAATCATGGCCGAGCGGCTGTAGAAGTTCAGGGCCGGAGGGGTGTCGATATAGATCGCCGTCTCGCCGGGCAGCTTGTCCAGAGCCTCGCGCAGCTTCATCATCTTGTAACGCGATTCCAGCTTGGATTCCAGCTCGGCCAGTGCCGGACTGGAGCAGAGAACGCGTAGCCCTTCGAATTGCGTGGGACGCAAAAACGCCTCCAGCGACTCCTGCTGAAACGAGAAGCTCAACATCTGCTCGAAGAACCCCGAGCCGTCCGCCCCCGGCTCTTGCGCCGATTTTCCTAGCAGGTACCGGCTGCTGTTTCCCTGCGGATCCAGGTCCAGGATCACGGTTTCCCGGCCACGGGCTGCGGAGATGGCGGCGAGGTTGCTGGCGATAGTGGACTTGCCGACTCCGCCCTTTTGATTGAACACGACGCAGCGCATGGCTCTGAACTCCGGTAATACATTACATGTTACGGAGTTTTATCCAGCTACATGCCGCCGTCAAACCTATTGTCGCGATGGCGCAACGATGCGTTACGATGTTTCGTACTATGAGCAGCCTTTGGCGGCGGGTCTATTGAAACGCGATCAGGGCGAGCAGATCCGCGTCCGCGGTCTGGTGCAAGGCGTGGGGTTTCGTCCCACCGTGTGGCGTGTGGCGCGAGATCTGGGCGTTTGCGGTGATGTGCGCAACGACGGCGAAGGTGTGCTGATTCGCCTGTGGGCGCAGCCGGGCACAATTGCCAGCTTTTGCCGGCGTTTGACCGAGGAGTGCCCGCCGCTCGCGCGGATCGACGCACTGGAGCGGACTTTGCTCGCGGAGGGTTCCGGGCCGGACGAGTTCCGGATCATCGCCAGCGAAACAACAGCCGTGCGCACGGGGATAGTCGCGGACGCGGCGACCTGCGCGGCTTGTCTATCGGAGATCCATGATCCCGATGACCGGCGTTATCGCTATCCCTTCACCAATTGCACCCATTGCGGCCCGCGCCTGAGCATCGTCTGCGGTATCCCCTACGACCGCGCCAACACCAGCCTGTCCGCGTTTCCGATGTGCAAGGACTGCAACCGGGAGTACGCGGATCCGGCGGACCGGCGTTTCCATGCGCAGCCCAACGCCTGCCCCGTCTGCGGTCCCCGCGCTTGGCTCCAGGACAAGTCCGGGGTGCGGATGGATCCATCGGCTGCCGGCGAAACGGATGCGGTCGCCCTTGCTGGCCGGCTGCTGGGGCAGGGTGGCATCCTCGCGATCAAGGGGATTGGCGGATTCCACCTGGCGTGCGACGCCTGCGATGCGACGGCCGTCAGCGAGTTGCGCCGGCGCAAGCGCCGTTACGCCAAGCCCTTCGCCCAGATGGCGCGCGATCTCGACGTTATCCGCCGTTACTGCGCCGTCAGCTCGCAAGAGGCGGAGCTGCTCGCGAGTCCGGCCGCCCCCATCCTGCTGCTGGATATGGACGGCCCGGAACGGGTCGCCGCCGACGTCGCACCGGGACAGTCCATGTTGGGATTCATGTTGCCTTACAGCCCGCTGCATCATTTGCTGTTGCGCGACTGGGATCGTCCCCTGGTCATGACCAGCGGCAATCTGAGCGAGGAGCCCCAGTGCACCGACAACGAGGATGCCCAACGGCGCCTGGAGGCCCTCGCTGACTATTGTCTATCGCACGACCGGGATATCCTGAACCGGGTGGACGACTCGGTGGTGCGCATCATGGATGGCGCTCCGCGCTTCCTGCGCAGAGCCCGCGGCTATGCCCCTGCACCGATTCCGCTGCCGCCTGGCTTCGAGGTGGCACCGCCGGTCCTCGCTTTCGGAGGTGAGCTCAAAAATAGTATCTGCCTGCTCCAGGACGGCAAAGCGATCCTCTCCCAGCACCTGGGGGATCTTCAGGAGGCCCGGACTGCCGCGGAGTACGAGCGCACCATCGGCCTCTATCGGGAGTTGTTCCGGCAGGAGCCAGAAGTAGTCTCCGTTGACCTTCACCCGGATTACCGCTCCGCGCAGCTGGGACGTGAATGGGCGGCCAGCGCCGGTTTGAGGCTGGTCGAGGTCCAGCATCATTTCGCCCATATCGCCTCCGTGCTCGCCGACAACGGTTGGCCCCTCGACGGGGGCTGCGTGCTGGGCATCGCACTGGACGGCCTGGGCTATGGCGAGGACGGCACGATTTGGGGCGGCGAGCTTCTTGTCGCCGGCTATTGCGGATACAAACGGGTGGGGCACCTGAAACAGGTGCCATTGCCGGGGGGCACTAAGGCGATTCTGGAGCCCTGGCGAAACGCTTACGCCCACTTGGTCACCCATTTCGGCTGGGAGGAGGTCGAGCGCCGCTACCCGGACCTGGACCTGATCCGGTTTCTGGTGCGCAAGCCGCTGACCGTGCTTGCGACCATGCTCGAGCGGGGGCTGGGCTCGCCACTCTCGAGCTCCTGCGGCCGCCTCTTCGACGCCGTGGCCGCCGCCCTGGATCTCAGTCGTGAGGGTGTCAGCTACGAGGGGCAGGCGGCTGTCGAGCTGGAGACCCTGGCCGTCTCCGCCCTCGGCTCATGCGGACATGGTTATCCATTCGCGGTCGAGACGAGAGCCGATTGCCACATCCTGGACCCGGCGCCCATGTGGCAGGCCCTGCTCGACGAGCTTTCCGCCGGCGAAAGGGCCGATGCCATCTCTGCCCGCTTCCATCTCGGGCTCGCGGAATCCGTGGTCTCCCTGGCGCAGACCCTGTCCGACCTCCACGGGCTCGAGACCGTCGCGCTCTCCGGGGGCGTATTTCAAAACAGGATTCTGTTGGAGCAGGTCAGCACCCGGCTTCGTGCGCTGGGCCTGCAGGTGCTCAGTCATCGGCAGGTCCCGTCGAACGATGGCGGAATCTCGCTGGGGCAGGCGGCGGTTGCCGCTGCCCGCAGCCTCAGATGAGCAAAAAATCCTCGTCGAGTTAGAGCGTTATCGTCCTTTCCGCGGGTGCACTTCAGTAACTCCGTGTAACCGCAGGTTACCCTTCCCAAAACCAGGGCGTTCCCGATTAAGGGTTTACCCTAATAACGTTTTCCCCTATATTTGCGTTCCCATTAGGCGCTTGCCGTAAAAACACATAAGCAAAATGTTATGTGCTTTGACAGGAATCGCCTTCACCGGCCGCGCCCAACCCGGTCCGGCGACCCAGTTCGACACCGAGCGGAAAGGACGAGTATGTTCAACAAGATTCTGGCTGCCCTGATCGCCGCTGTTCTGATTTCCCTGCCTATGTCCGCCTCGGCGAGGCTTAAAGAGGGCCAAACGCAAAAGGGAGTCGCTTCCTACTATCACGACGGCCTCCACGGCCGGAAGACCGCGAGTGGAGAGGTCTACAAGAAGGGTATACGCTCCGCGGCTCACAAGTCCCTGCCCCTGGGCACCAAGGTGCGTGTAACCAAGGTCAGCAATGGCGAGAGCATCGTGGTCAGGATCAACGACCGCGGGCCCTTCGTGAAGGGCCGCATCATCGACCTGTCACGCCGCGCCGCCCGGGATTTGGGCATCATCCAAAAGGGCGTGGCGAAGGTCGAGGTCGAGGTTCTCAGCGTACCCAAGCGCGGAAGGCGCTGACGCATATCGCCATCGTCTCAGGTGCCACGGCGCACGACGGGAGAGCGCATCTCCTCCGCGTTGCACTCGACATACAGGTCGAATCGGGATTCTTCCGGAAAGGTCTGGGAAGTCACCCAAATCTGGGTGAAGTCGCCGCTCACTCGGGGCAGCACGTTCAATGCGCTGGCAGTCCGGCGCTCGTCGAAGAAGGCGAAGGGCTCGTCGAGGAACAGCATCTGCGGTCCCTGGATCACGGAGTTGACCAGCTTCTGAGACAGGGACAGGCGAACGGCAAGCATGATCTGGCGCTGGGTACCGCTGGAGATCTCGTCCAGGTCCATAAAGTCCCGCTTCTCGTTGGAAAAGGCCTTCACCTTCAGGTTCTCGTCGATCTGAAGGTGCTCGTAACGCCCGTTGGTGAATTTGGGCAGGGAGTCCGCGGACAGGTTGCGGACCTCCGTGTTGAAGCGCTGGGAGATATAGTGGATTGCCCCGTGCAGCAGGTCGATGGCAAGCGTTCGGACACGATCCTGCCGCCGCAAACCGTCGATTTTCTCCTGTAGTGACCCGGCGATGCCGGTCAGCTCCCAGTGACGCCTGACCCTCTCCCTCTCGTGGGCGATGACCTCCTTCAGGCGGGCCAACTCGCTGGAGTGTCTGGCGACCGACTCGTGCCGGTGCTCGATCTCACGGCCCGCGTCGGCCTTTACCTCTGTTACCCCCGCATCTAGGGCTTGGACAATCCTGCGGAAGTCCTCTTGGACAGCCGCGTGCGGACCGGCATCCAACAGGGCAGCTCCCTGTCCCTCCCGGAACCCTGGAATCCGGCTGGCAATTGCCTCGTCCCGCAGCTGCTCCAACATTGCGGCGGCCTCGGTCAGGGGCATCTGATCGAGCCGCGCGAGACTCGCAGCCTCCCGGCGGGCCGCCTCCTCTTCGTCGCTCAGCTGCTCGCGCGAGTGCGTCAATCCCTTGATTTGTGAGCTGAGCGCGACCCCGCGGCCCATAAAGCCCAGGAAGAGAAGCGTCAGGATGGATGCGACGACGGGGAGCCAAGGTTTGATCAATTGCTCAAAGCCTTCGTCGATGCCGGCCAGCCAACCGGCCAGCGTCCTGGCCTGCGGGCTGGCCGGGGCCAAGCCCAACAGCCCGGTGATACCCCATAGCGCGAGGGCAGAAAACAGCAACGCGAACATCAGGATGCGTGTGGTCCGCCTGGCGGACCTGGCCTTGGCTTCGCGCTGGATCAGCTCTTCCTGCCTTGCGGCTAAGGTCGGCTCGGCGTCTTCTCCTTCCGGCGGCTCGGCGTTTCCGAGCAGGCGCTCCAGCCAGCTGCGGTAGGCACCCGCCCGCTGGCGCAACGCGTCGAAGGCGGTGAGGCGCTCGCGCGATTCCCTCGCCAGGTCGGCGAGCTCGTTGCAGGGACCGGCCGTTTGCGGGTCTTCCGCGCAGCGGGTCTCCAGGCTGGAGACCAGATGCTGCAAGTCCTCTGCCTGCTGTGACCGCTGGCTGAAGGATGCCTCCGCCGGCACCGCGAGCCAGCCGGCAGCACCCTGCTTCAGGGCGCTCAGGGTCCGGTCGCTCTCCTCGGCGTGTGCCTTCGCTGCGGCAGTTTGCTTTCGGTTCTCCGCCAAGGCGCTGCTCTCAGCCTCGTGTTTCGCCTCCAGGGACTCCAGGTAGCCCTCCTGGAGGCCGATGGCCTCGACTTGCGCCTCGATATCTTCCTTCTCCTTCTCCGTGACTTGGGTTTGCTTCTGCGCTTGCTCCAGCTCCTGCTGGCAGGAGGTGACAACCTTCTCCAGAGCGTCGACACCCGCCATGGCCTTGACCGCGTAGCTGTGAGGGTGGGGCGTAGTGATCTCCCTTTGCGCCAGGTAGAAGGACTCGATGAATTCGCTGTAGCCGAATCCGATAATATCCTTGAGGCGGACCTGCACCTCCTCGACGCCGCGCACCATGGGCTCTTCGCCTGCCCGGCTGATGCTCGCGCCGTGGTTGCCCAGCTCGTCCAGGAATCGCGCGACCTGGTAGCGCTGCCCGTTGGGCGTGGTGAAATCCAGCTTGATGGAGCACCGAGACTCGCCCCAGCGGATGACCTTGTCCAGGTCCTTGGACTCCAGCGAGAAGGTGCGGCCGAACAGGGCGAAACAGACGCTCTCGCCGATACTGCTCTTGCCGGACTCGTTGTCCCCGATGACGGCGATCAGGCCCTGCGCCGGGATATCGTCGAGCTTCAGGGTCGAGTACTTGAGGACGTTCTCCGCCCACAGGCTATTGATGATCATTGTCCGTCTCCCGCTGCTCGCCGCCGGCGAGGCCGGAGATCTTGCCCAGCACGAGAGCGACGGCCTCGTGGAACACCTCGGCATCGAAGTCGTTGTCCGAGTTTCGCAGGCGTTCGAGCTCCAACTCACTGAACGAGGCGAAGTCCCGGGCGGGACCGGCACGTTCTTGCGTTGCCGCTGGGTCTTGTCGTTCTCTCTTTGTCATCGGCCGCTCCTGGTCCCGGGTAGGCTGTTCTGCGCCTTGCCTCGATTTTCGGTGCAAGGCGACCGGTTGGCAATGCCTCGAAAGACGGGCTACCGAACGCGGTGTCGGTTCCGGGGGACCTACAGCGTTTCGGGGTCGACATTGTGGGATCTGTCGGGAATTCGGCGAAGACATCCTTGGTCAGTGGTGCATGCCTTAAGGAGTTGACGATCGCCAGATGCAAAACGACCTTTGCTTTGTTTTAGGATTTCCGACAATCATAGCTGGCAAGAGGACGAGATTGAGCGACAATGCGCACCACTAACGATCAGAGGGCGCAGCATCGGTACAGGCTTGTCGAAATCCGCCGGCGCCCAAAGAAACAATCACCGGGAGGAATCATGACCGCCACCCCCATGCAGTACCTCGACAAGGCGATGAATCAGCTGCACGACCTGGGCCTCCTGCCGGAAGGGGAGAGCCAGGAGGAGCCCATCATCGCTCTGCTCAATCAGATCGCCGACCTGGACGAGGGTCGCGTCACCGCCATCGCCCGCACCCTGAGTCAGGCATCCCTGTTCAACGACGTGGTGCGCGAGCAGGTGCAGGCCATGGAGATCGGCCAGCGCTACGAGGAGATCACCACCGCCTTTAACAGCATCCGGGACGATGCCAAGAACATGGTCGATCAGATCGAGGACGGCAAGCTCGACACTTTCGAGCGCGTAAGCAACGTCTGGATGAAGGCCACCCGCGGCGACATCGCCAGCCGGTTCGACAAGATCAAGGATACCTACCTGGACGTGAGCGCCTCGACGCAGAACCAGATCCAGCGCGAGCAGAAGATCCTGGAGTCTTACCAAGACTTCCGCGGCGCACTCAAGCAGTCTGAGGTCCTGGCCCTGGAGGTGCTGGCGAAGGCCGAGGCGAAGCTCGATGGGGCCAAGGCCGAGGTCGACGCGGCTATGAAGGCGGTCGAGGCTTACCAGGGGGAGGACCCCGCGGAGCGTGCCAAGCTGGAGATGGCCCGGGACGAGAAGGTCCGCGCCCTGCAGAACGAGGAGAAGCGCTACCAGATCGCCAAGGACCTGTCAGACAACCTGACCATCAGCTACAACACCTCGGAAGTGGTCATGGCCCGCCTGATGCAAACCACCAACGCCAAGGAGCGGGTCTACGCCCAGGCGGTGAGCTTTTTCAGCACCAACGAGGTGGTCCTGACCGCGCTCAACGCTTCCTTTACCGGCATGTTCGGTCTGCACGAGGGCACCCAGACGGTGGAGGCTATGAAGGAGGGCGTCAGCCAGTCCCTGGAGGTCCTCGCCGACATCGGCGGCAAGGTCCAGGAGGCGGCGGTGAGGGCCGGCTACGGACCGACGGTGCGCGCCGATTCGGTGAAGAAGCTGGTGGACTCGGTGGTCAGCTGGCAGACCAAGTCCCACGAGATCATCGAAGAGATGCGCAAGCAGAGCACGGCCAATGCGGCAGAGATCCGTGACGCGGTCGAGGACGGCAAGCGCAAGCTCGCGCGTCTCGCCGATGCGGGTAAGGGCCTGGTGGCCGCGACGCAATGAGCGCGGAGGCGGTTACGGGAGCTGCTCCGGCGGCAGGCGAGGGCACCAAGCAGCCCCTGGACGATGTCATGCTGGCTATGGATGTTGTGGACACGCTACGCCGGCGCGAGCGACTGGTGCAGCGTGAGCTCAGCGACCTGGACCGAGAGCAGGATCTCAAGGAGCGCCTGCGCAAGATTTACCGGACCCAGGGCATCGAGGTCCCGGACCACATCATCGAAGAGGGCGTCGCCGCGCTCAAGGAGGACCGTTTCCTCTACAAGCCGCCGGCCGAGGGGTTCGCAGTCAAGCTCGCGCGGCTCTATGTCAACCGCGGTAAGTGGGGCAAGTGGGTTCTGGGCGGAATCGGTGTCCTGGTACTTGCCTGGACGCTCAACTACTTCTTCTTGGTCGCGCCGGATGCATCTCTACCGGACGAGCTTGCGACGGCGCATTCGCAGGTCCTGGAGATTGCCGAATCCGACAATGCCCGCGAGAGTGCGGCGCGCCTTCTCAATGCCGGAAAGGCTGCCCTGCGCGGCCAGGACACCGATGCAGCCCGCGAGGCGCTGGGGGCGCTCCAAGACATGCGCACCAGCCTGGAGCAGGAGTATAGCCTGCGCATCCTCAACAAGCCGGGTGAGAAAAGCGGCGTCTGGCGGGTGCCGGACGTCAATACCCGTGCCCGCAACTACTACGTTGTCGTCGAAGCCATCGACCCAACCGGCCGGGTGCTCAGCGTTCCCGTAAAGAGCGAAGAGACGGGTAAGATCGAGCGCGTGACCAAGTGGGGTCTGCGGGTGGATGAGAAGACGTTCAACAGCGTCGGCCGCGACAAGCAGAACAACGGCATCATCGAGAGGGACAGGTTCGGCTACAAAAACCGCGGCTATCTGGAGCCCAAGTACGAGATGCGCACCAGCGGCGGTGCCATCACCGAGTGGTAGAGAGGCGTATATGATCTCCGGACGACAGACCCTGGCCTCCATTGATCAGGCTCTAGACGGCGAGCGCGCAAAAATGCAGGAGAACGAGCAGCGCATAGAGGCCCTGAGTGCGGGTCTGGTCGAGCGCCAGCAGGCGGACGCGCAGGACTTCCGGGAGCTCGCCAAGGTGCGTGTCGATCTGCTGGCCGGCGGAGAGCTGGTCAAGCACATCGACCGGGCGGAGCAGCAGGTACTGACCCTGTTGGAGAGCCGCGAGGCCGCGGCACAAGAGCTGAGCGTACGGATCCGGGCCGCCGAGGACACACGCAAGTCCCTGGAGGCCGAGCGCGCCGATCGAGCGGCGCAGGTGGACCGCGCAGCCGAGACCGTCGACGAGGCCCAGGCGAACACCCAGGCACGCCTGGACACACAAGCGGACTACCAGGCCCAGCGTGAGCGGGCGACGGAGGCCGAGCGCACCGCCATGCACGCCGCGGAGAAGGCCGCGAACAGCGAGCAGGAGCAGGAGTACAAGGGGGATTCCTACCGCAGAGATCCCCTGTTCATGTATCTTTGGGAACGCAAGTTCGGGCTGCCCGGATACGACGCCAACCCGCTGGCGCGCTGGCTGGACGGCAAGGTCGCGCGGCTGATTGGATTTGCCGATGCCCGCGCGGACTTCGCGCGTCTGATGGAGATCCCGTTGCGGCTGCGCGCGCACGCCGGAGGGCTGAGGCTGGCCGCCGAAAAGGAGTTCCAGACCCTGAATAAGCTGGATACGGCCGCACGGGAGGCGGACGGTATCCCCGCCCTGGAGGCGCAGCTGGAGCAACAGCAGGCCAAGCTGGACGCCATCGACGAGCGCATCCTGGCGGCTGAGTCGGGGCACCAGGAGCTATTGGACCAGCAGGCTGAATTTGCGACGGGGGACGATGAGAACACCCGCAGAGCGGTGGAGTATCTCGCCGCCGAGTTTCGGCGCGACGACCTCATGGAGCTGCGCCGCGAGGCACTTGCCACCCCCTTTCCGGACGACGACTTGATCGTCAGCCGCATGCTCGAGCGCGAAGACGAGGGGCGGCGGACCGAGGCCTCGATCAAGGGTCTCAAGGAGACGCTGGCGCAACACCGCAAGCGCTTGTCGGAGCTGGGATCGGTACGCACGGAGTTCAAGCGCCACCGCTATGACCGCTCGGGATCCTCGTTCAGCGACGGTGCCATGGTTGCGCTGATGCTCGGCAATTTCCTCAACGGCATGCTGGATCAAAGGAGCCTGTGGAAGGTGCTGCAGGAGCAGCAGCGCTACCGCACCCGGCGCTCCAATCCGACCTTCGGCTCCGGTGGATTCGGCCGTGGAACCCCATGGGGTGGCGGTGCTGGCGACTTGCACGATCTCAGGGATATCGTCGGGGGGTTGGGGCGCGGCGGATTTGGCCGTGGCGGCATCGGCGGGGGAGGTCGGGGTGGCGGCGGCTCCCGAGGCGGCTCCGGGGGAGGTGGATTCCGCACGGGCGGTGGTTTCTGAGTCGCTCCGCCGAGCTTTGGCTGATCTCAGGCTTCGTACAGACGGACGACCGCAGGTCGGCAACCCTTTTCCGCTGTCCGCTTTGATCCTGAATTCGAAATGAGCCTAGTTTCGCAAATTCGGCCCATCCTCGTCTTCGCATACGGGAACCCGTCCCGCGGTGACGACGCGCTGGGTCCGCTCCTGATCGAGCGCTTGGAAGAACAGCAGCGCGCGGGTGGGCTGGAGCAGGTCGACTTGCTCACGGATTTTCAGCTCCAGGTCGAGCACGCCCTGGATCTGCAGGGCAGGGAGCAGGTGATATTCGTGGATGCCGCAGCAGAAGGGACAGATCCGTTTTCCCTGATGTCGGTCCATCCGGAGCCGGTGGCGGGCTACAGCACGCACGCCATGACCCCGGGGGCCGTTCTCCGGGTCTTCGAGCAGATTACCCGGATTAGAGCCCCATTGGCGTGCCTGTTGGCGATTCGGGGATACAGCTTCGATCTCGGCAATCCGTTGTCAGACGCGGCGGAAGCGAACCTGGCCCAGGCAATAGACTACCTTTTGCCTCGCCTTTAGGTGCCGGGTGAGTTGGATATCGCTGCTTTTTCGGCGTCTCGCGGAGCCTGAGATCTCAACCACAGGGTGCCTGAAAACCGTTGAGGCAGCCGCTTCTTCCTAAGTGCATCAGTTGGCGCGGATGTTGAAAACCCCGGCTTTTCAGCTTGTATGCGGGAATGGTCTGCGCGGGCGCTAAAGGGCATACTAGTGCGCCTTTTCATCTGAATCCGCGTGTCGCAGGCGTGCCCCGGAGGGGCGCGACATACAGCCCGGGGTGACGCCCTGGTTTGACGATTCCGGGTGTCAGGCCTGAAAGGGCGTGACAGGGATCGAAAAACAAAAAAATTCAGTGTCATGCCCATTGGGGCTGGTTTTCTCCCGCTATACAGGAGCAAGAAGCCTAATGTCCATCTCACGTCGCGAGCTCATCAAGCTCATGGGATTTGCCGGTGCGGCCGGCATGTTGCCTTCCTCCATCTTCGCCGCCATGCGGCAGCCGTCTGACCTCTACGAGGTCCCCAAGTTCGGCAACGTCAGCCTGCTGCATATCACCGATACCCATGCCCAGCTCAACCCCATCTTCTTTCGCGAGCCCAACGTCAACCTGGGCGTGGGCGATGCACTCGGCAAGGCACCCCATGTGGTGGGCGATGCGTTTCTGAAGCACTTCGGCGTCGAGCCCGGCGGGATCGAGGCCCATGCCCTTACCTTCCTGAACTTCGACGAGGCGTCGGAGAAGTTCGGCCGAGTCGGCGGCTTCGCCCATCTCAAGACCCTGGTGGACCGCATCCGGACTGAGCGGGGCGACGGCAACAGCCTGCTGCTGGACGGCGGCGACACCTGGCAGGGCTCAGGTACCGCTTACTGGACCCGCGGTCAGGACATGGTCGGCGCCTGCAACCTGCTGGGCGTGGACGTCATGACCGGTCACTGGGAGTTCACCTACCTGGAAGAGGAGGTGATCAAGAACGCGGGGGATTTCAAGGGCGATTTCGTGGCCCAGAACGTTGCGGTGCGCGACGAGGCCCTGTTCGACTACAGGTTCGCCGATTTCGGTGGCTTCGACGAGGACGCGGGCCTGGCCTTCAAGCCCTACACCATCAAGGAGGTCGGGGGCGCCAAGGTTGCCGTCATCGGCCAGGCCTTCCCCTACACCCCGATCGCCAACCCGCAGCGCTTCATTCCGGACTGGACCTTCGGCATCCAGGACGAGCGCATGCAGGAGATGGTGGACAAGGTCCGCGACGAAGAGAGTCCGGACGTCGTCGTCGTCATCTCCCACAACGGCATGGACGTGGATCTCAAGATGGCCTCCCGGGTCACCGGCATCGACGTCATATTCGGCGGCCATACCCACGACGGCATGCCTGCGCCCACGGTGGTCGAGAATGCGAGCGGCAAGACCCTGGTCACCAACGCGGGCTCCAACGGCAAGTTCCTCGGCGTCATGGATCTGGACGTCAAGGAAGGCAAAGTGCGTGACTTCCGTTATCGATTGCTGCCGGTCTTCTCCAACCTGCTCGAGCCCAACGCCGAGATGACCAAGTATATCGAGGAGGTGCGCGCTCCCCACAAGGACAAGCTGGAGGAGCAACTCGCCACCGCGGAGGAGGCCCTGTTCCGGCGCGGCAACTTCAACGGCACCTTCGACCAGGTCATCTGCGATGCGCTACGCAAGGTCAACGATGCCCAGGTCAGCCTGTCCCCGGGCTTCCGCTGGGGCACTAGCGTCCTGCCGGGCCAGGCTATCACCATGGACAACGTCATGGACCAGACCTGCATCACCTATCCCGAGACCTACCGCCGGGAGATGAAGGGCAGTGAGATCAAGGCCATCCTGGAGGACGTCTGCGACAACCTCTTCAACCCCGATCCCTACGTCCAGCAGGGCGGGGACATGGTGCGTGTGGGCGGTCTGGACTATGTCTGCGATCCCATCGAGACCATCGGCAAGCGCATCACCGACATGACCCTGGACGACGGAACCAAGATTGAGGCCGACAAGTCTTACGTGGTCGCCGGTTGGGCTACGGTCGGCTCCCAGGCCCCCGGTGAGCCCATCTGGGAGACGGTCGCCAAGTACCTGCGCGATGTGAAGACGGTAAAAATCGGGAAGCTCAACACCCCGGTGCTCAAGAACGTTGCACCGCAAGGACGGCTGTGAAGGTGAAGATGACGGAAATTGCCAATCCCAGTATATTGGCCGTGATACGATCTGTCATGACCTTTCCTCCTTTTTCTTTAATTAATAGCGGTATAGAGATTTCCCGTACGGGTAGTCTTCTTTGCGGTTGATAATTATAGGCTATAAAAAAGCGTTCAATTTCTGCCCGTCATGCCGAACTTGATCCGGCATGCAGTAGTGTAAAGTGCCTTGAAACAGCTGGATTCCGGGTCAAGCCCGGAATGACGAAAACACGAATATGCGAAGTTTTGAATATTGCGTCACACTCTGCTTCGCGGGAGTGACAATCCTTCGGATTTTTTCTTACGGAGGCCGCTCGGTTTTTGCATTACAACAAAAAAGACAGGTGTGAATAGCAGCGACATGAAGGTGGCCGCAATCATGCCGCCCGCCACGACGACACCGATGGCCGGCTGACCGGCGGCTCCGGCGCCGAAGGCAACCACCAGGGGCATTAAACCGGTCGGCAAGTTGGTGACTTCCAGCCTGTCAGGCCCGCCAGCCTCAGGGCCAGCAGCAACATAATCGCAGCACGTCCTTGAAATCAGAAACCCTGGTAAAACCTTACATATAATCGCTCCTTTAGCTGGTCTTGTCCTTGGCCACTTTTTTCAGCTTCTCGTTGGCCCAGATGGCGACCTCCACCCGGCGGTTCTGAGCCCGTCCCTCGGCGGTTTCATTGCTGGCGATGGGATCGGTCTTGCCGTAGCCCTCGGTGCTGAAACGGGCGCGGTTGACATTCTGGGTGGCCAGATAGTTGGCCACCGATCCGGCGCGCCGGCGGGAAAGATCAAGATTGTATTCATCCGAGCCCGTGGAATCCGTATGCCCCGCCAGCAGGATGTTGGTATCCTCGTACTTGTTGAGGATAACGGCCAGCTGGGACAATTCGCCTTTGTAGGGATCCTTTAAATTTGATTTATCGACGTCAAACAGGATTCCGGAACTGAAGGTTATTTTGATACCTTCGCCGACCCTTTCAACCTTGGCCCCTTCGATGTCCCGTTCGATCTCGGCAGCCTGTTTGTCCATATAGTTTCCGATAAAGCCCCCGGCCACACCGCCGACTGCGGCACCAATCAAAATCCCGGCCACGGTGGCCCCGGAAGCATAACCGATGAGGCCGCCAACAGCCCCCCCGGCACCGGCACCGATGGCTGCGCCTTTCTGGGTCCGGCTCCATTCAGCACATCCCATTGTTACTGCCAAAAATGATAGGATTAAAAACAAAGTGAATATTTTTTTAGCCATGGTTTTATCCTCCCCTATTATTTGGATTGCAAAAACAATTGTCCTAAATTGGGTCTAACCGATTCCAATGTCAATAATAGTTGTTATGATGCCCGGTGGTATTGGGTTTTTTTTGGAAACACCGATGGTTTTCGGGTCCTTTTCTTTAAGTTTCAGCGATTTGTAGAACATTGGATGGTGCCTGTCAATATGGGAATCATGAGTTTTCTTATTGACATTTTTGGCTTTCATGAGCAATATACAATAGTTTCATGATTTAAAGATGGCTTTCAACCCCATCTTCTAAATCATGGCTGGAAATTGATGCCGGCAGGCCCATAATATTTCCAGCCTACTAAAGAGGGCATCGCACCCTGGCAGCAGAGTTAGAAGTGACTCTGCTGTTTTTACACTGATTTGCACTCCGATGGTGGTTTTCAGACATCAGCTTTGAAACCACCGGATAAAAAGATATCACAAAGGGGATTTATGAACGAAGGAACCGTTAAATGGTTTAATAAAAAAAAGAATTATGGGTTTATTGAATCAGATGAACAGGTAGAGATTTTCTTTCATGGCTCGAACATTGCCGACCATGGCTTTTTTGGCCTGTCAAACAATGATCGTGTAACCTATGAAGTCAAAGAAATGCAAAACGGACCGCAAGCAGTTAGAGTTAAAGTCGTCAGTTAATCTTGCGCTTAATATTGTTGATCCACTCTTCCATCTTTTGAAGCGCAAGATGTGCCTCCTCCAGGGATATCACCTCGAATTGGATGCCGTCACCCGGCTTAATCTGACCCAACAACGGCAGGTCGGCTGAAATTACCGTCGCGATTTTGCGGTAGCCGCCTGTAACCGTCTCTCCCAGGATTATGATCGGCTTTCCATCGCCCGGGATTTGGATGGAACCCGCAATCACGCCTTCCGAAATAATTGACGCTTCGACATCCGGCTTACACCGAATCTCCGGCCCCTCCAGGCGTATACCGGTGCGATCTGAATCCTGGGACATCGTATAGGTGCTCTGAAAGAAGGTATCCCGGCTGTCATCGGGGAAGTGATCATCCTGGGGGCCCAGGACCACGCGTATTTTCCATTTATTTGAATATTGCGGGACCCACTCCGGGTTGAAGAAGCGTCCGGGCTCGATCTTTGGCCCACGGGGTTCATCACATACCAGGATATCTTCTTTTTTGAGGGTGCGGCCCTCGTAGCCCCCAAAGCCTGAAGAAAGGTTGGTTGACCGGCTGCCCATGACGCGGGGCACACCGATTCCGCCCGCAACGGCAATATAGGCACGGAATCCGCTGACAGCGCTGCCAAAGGATAAAACGTCATCTTTTTTGAAAGCCGCCGAACGCCACATTTCGATGGGCTGCCGGTTTCTTTTTGGCTGAAGATCACCACCGGTGACGGCAATAACCGCCTCGGTTAAAAACCTGATTCCCGGTCCCAGCAGCATGGTTTCCAGGCCGGCCTGATCCTCACGGTTTCCGACCAGCAGGTTGGCAACCCTCATCGCAAAGGAATCCAGCGCGCCGCTGGTCGCCACTCCGAAACGGCCGTATCCGTAACGGCCGATGTCCTGTACGGTTGTCATGATGCCCGGAGATATAATCTCTAACGTCTTTATGGCTGCCATTGGGATGCTTCCTGTACGCTAATCGCCTGAAATCGAACCCGGTCTCCCATCATCAACAGGCTGGGCGGCTGGGCCAGCGGATCAAAAAGGTTCACCGGCGTCCAGCCGATAATCTGCCATCCACCGGGACTGTCGACCGAGTAAATGCCGGTTTGCTGCATGGCGATTCCCACCGATCCCCTGGGGACAAGAATCCGTGGGGTTTTGCGGCGGGGAGTGGCGATGGCATCCGGCACTTCGCCCAGATAGGGATATCCCGGCGTAAATCCGATCATGTATACCCGGTAGGTCGGCCGGGTATGATGATCGATGACCGCTTGCGGGGTGATGTGATGATATTGGGCAACACTTTCCAGATCCGGCCCCTGCTCACCGCCGTACACGATCGGTATATCGATTGTCCGTGGGTCCGGCAATTCGGCTGGGTCCAGATTCTGATAGGTGTTGCGGATGGAGCGTTTCAGATCTGCCGGGGAAATGGTCAGTGGGTCATACACAACCAACAGCGACCGATAGCTCGGCACCAATTCCCTGACACCATCTACCGGGCGTAAATCCAGGGCAGTAAACAATTCCTGGACGCGCTGGTTGACGGAAGGGCTAATTTCATCGCCCAGTTCGACGAGCAGGGGAGCGGTCGCCCATGGGGCGAAATATGGGGGTGTCATAAGGCATCGATAATCCAGTGTATTTGTCAACACTTTGACATAGTTCAGTTTAACACTATAAAGCTCTATATATCGAATTTCGTGCTATCGTTTCGATTTTAAGAGGCTATAAGTATAGCTTAAATTGAAATTCGAATTACCTCCATACCCTACAAAAAAGTCAGCCGGCGGCACGATTTCAACACCGGAAGCCACTAATGTTTCCCGAATGTTTTTGACCAGTGCCAGAGCCGAGGGGTTATCGCCGTGCACACAGATCGTATCGGCAGCCATATCAATCTCAGACCCGTCTTTGCAAACCACTTTGCCTTCTGTGACCATTTTCAATACCTTTTCAGCCACCAGCTGATGGTCATGAATCACCGCACCGGGCTCCTTGCGGGAAACCAGAGAGCCGTCACGATTGTAAGCCCGATCGCCGAAAAACTCAAAGCCGATCCGAATTCCGTGTTTGGCACCAATGGCTTCCAGCTCGGACCGGTTGGACCCGGCCAGCACAAATAAAATGAGGTTTTTATCCAGTGCGGCCACCGCTTCCGCCACAGCATTCCAAATCTCCGGATTTTGCACGGCCATATTATACAGTGCTCCGTGGGGCTTTACATGCTGCAATCGCAGGCCCTGGGATACGGCAAAGGCCTGAATAGCGCCCACCTGGTAGGTTACGTAATCCTTTATTTCTTCCAAAGAAGCATCCATGTTGCGTCGACCGAAACCGACCAGATCCGGAAATCCCGGATGAGCGCCGATGGCGACCCCGTTTTGACGGGCAACGGCAATGGTGCGCCTCATAACCGCCGGATCACCGGCGTGAAACCCGCAGGCAATGTTGGCGGAGCTGATCAGGGGAATGAGGTCTTCATCCATCCCGAGTTTGTAGTTTCCGAAGCTTTCCCCCACATCGGAATTAAGATCAATCTTCTTTACCGGCATATTCTTCCCTCCAAATTTTCGATTATGAATCGAAAATTTTATGGCACAATTTAGCAAAGAATTCAAAATAAAAAAGGGAACAGGCAACGGCCTATTCCCTTTGAAATTCCTAAAAAAAACAATTTTACCGTTTCGAAAACTGGAAACGGGCACGGGCACCTTTTTGTCCGTATTTTTTACGTTCTTTGACCCGGGGATCCCGTTTGATAAACCCGGCTTTTTTCAGTGTCAGTCGAAAGTCGGGATTAACGCTTACCAACGCCCGCGTAATTCCATGTCGCACGGCGCCGGCCTGGCCGGCAATGCCGCCGCCGACAACCGTCGCTTTTACATCGTAGGTGCCAAGGGTGTTGGTAATTTTAAACGGCTGAACCACTTCTTCACGGGTGGCCTCAATCGGAAAGTATTCCTCCACGGGACGATTATTGATAATGATTTCTCCGCTGCCCGGCGTTATCCATGTTCTGGAAATGGCAGCTCGGTGTCTGCCGGTGGCATAATAATTGATTTTCCTGGTTCATCTTTGAATTCCTCAAAATTCTATATTGGGTTTTTAAAGTAATAACCTCGGGATTCTGGGCTTCATGGGGATGCTGATCACCGGCATAAACCTTTAATTTCTTGAGCTGCTTTTTGCCCAGCCTATTTTTGGGCAGCATGCCCCTGACTGCAAACCGAATAAGATCTTCAGGCCTTTTTTCTTTAAGGTCCCCGGCGGAAATCGATTTTAAACCGCCAATATATCCGCTGTGGCGGTGGTATTGATTTTGGTCTAACTTCCCGCCGGTAAGCACTATCTTCTTCAGCATTAATCACGATGATCCAATCACCGGTATCGACATGGGGGGTATAAATAGGATAGTGTTTGCCCTGAAGACGGGAAGCAACGGTTGTGGCCAGGCGACCTAAAACGGCTCCGCTGGCATCAACCAGTCCCCAGTTGCCCTCGTTATCCGATTTTTTAGCACTGGATGTATATTTTTTCACTTTTTCCACACTCCTAAGTTTAATGAATCCGGCATGTTTAAACAATTCTATGACATGTGTCAAGGAAAAAGTGGATACTATCACATCTCATTTAAAAAAGCCACCGATTTATTGCGACGATTCCTTCAGACAGAGTACGGTGATCTGCGGTGCGGGAAGTGCCTCCAAGGGCGGCGGGGCGGTTTCCGTTGGAATGGCATGCAAGCCGGGCAGTGGTTTGGCGTCTTGCGCTTTGTTTGGTGGCAGATTGACCGGATACCTCTGTTCCTGCAGTAATTCCCTTCGTGCGTAAACACATAAACGGATGCGGTTTCAAATTTTTCCGGAAATTGGGGGGATTGAGTCGAAAGTCTCATGGTTTTAAAATACTTTATGCCAAAAAGAATGGCCCCTTTGTTTGCCTGTGGGACGTCCGTCCACCAGGGGCACCAGGGGATGGGCAGCCAGCTGGTCTGATCCCCTTTTAAG
>CALOFM010000040.1:0-66338 GCA_942492625.1 uncultured Gammaproteobacteria bacterium
CTCCCGATAGATCGGTGCCCCCCGGCACGTTTTCAGCAAGGTTGGAACATCGATTTGGTCTTCCATGTCACCGGGTAGCCCAAGTGCTTCAGACGGACGAGCAGACGTGCCCACGTCATGCGACGGTTGCCGCCGCGACGATTGAACCAGCGCAGGATGATGCGCTTTGTGCGCTCCAGGAACTGACCGACGCGGCGGCTGTTGTCCGAGATGCCATGGTAGTTCACCCAGCCCCTGATCCCACGAATCACGCGGGTTAGGAGTCCATGTGTGTCGGCCGTGGTCAGATGTTTCCTGCAGGTACTCACGCAGGCCTTTGAGCTTCGCCGCGAAGCGGTCCTTGCCGGCTGGTGTACTTCAGTCGCCAGTAACCGTTGCGCGTCTTGCCCCAGTAGCACGTGAACCTGAGGAACGGAAGGACGTCGGTAGACGCCTCCTCTGTTGTTGGGCTCGGCATGCATGTCCGTGGCCGGCGGGCAGAACCCGCGACTTGTCCGGATGCATTTCGAGACCGTACCTGCTCAACCGTTTCGGGAGCGCCCTGAAGAAGCGTTCAGCATCATGTGGATGCTGAAAGGTGTAGACCATGTCGTCGGCGTATCGGATGCATTCGGCCCGGCCGCGTAGATGAGTCGATTTGATCGACTCGAACCACTCGTCGAGCACGTAGTGCAGGTAGATATTCGCCAGGACAGGCGACACACTCGCTCCCTGTGGGCAGCCCCGCTCGTTGCGGGTCGTCTGTTGTCCTTCCTTGATCGGTGCGGTCATCAGCGTGTTGATCAACCCGAGGAAGCGTCGGTCCGAGATCTTCCGGCTCAGAACCTGTAACAGTTCCGAGTGCGGAATCGAATCGAAGCACTTGCGGATGTCAACTTCAACGACCGCTCCCTGCCAGTTGCGAAACGTTGCACGATTCAGTGCACGCAGCGCGTCGTGACAGCCTCGGCCTGGACGGAATCCGTAGGAGCAGTCGAGAAAGCGCGGTTCGTAGACCGCTTGGAGAACCGTGCTGACGGCAAGCTGGACCAGCTTGTCCTCGATGCACGAGATCGCCAGCGGCCGCGTCCCGCCGTCTGCCTTTGGGATTCGCCTCACCCTGGCCGGCTTGGGCCGGTAGGTCCCTCGGCGAAGTCGCTTGACGAGATCGCTGACGCGCTCGTCGAGTTGTTCGCCGTAGGCTTCCTTGCTCACCCCATCGATACCGACGGCCTTGCTCCCATCCAGCCGTTGGTAGAGCTCCTTCAGCATGTCCGCGTCGATCACGTGGCCCAGATTGCTGAACACACACTGTTCGTCGTGCGCTGAACGCTTGCCTATGCGATCGAGTTTCGTTGACCATGGTGATCCGTCGTAGCTGGGTACGGCCATTGTTTCGCCCTCACGCACGATCTATCTGCCGGCCCTTCGCTCCACGGTCATTACCCGCTTCATCGCTACTATGGCCGACTCCGACTTCCATGGCGCCGTCTCGGGTGTCTCGTGCGTTAACACTTGGTCGCCCGATACTTCCGTCCTCGAAGGACGCCATGGATCTCCTGGGTTCCGTCGCACATCTCTACAAACTCGCCGACGCCTGAGACTCCGGTGGATTGGCACGAGTCGGATTCACCCGGTGCACCTCGCCATGCCTGTTGCTTGCCATCTGGACCAAGATGTCAGCTCTCCACGATCACGGATTTCGGAGCTGTCGCGTTCACCATTCGGTTTCGGCTCGAATGTTTCGCTGTCTACGCTTCGTCCCCTTTGTTGCCGCCGGGGACGCAAGACTCGCTACACAGTGGAGCGGGTTCCTCCTTCTGTGGCAGGACTTGCACCTGCAAGATGTGCGCGGCTTTTCCCAGCGCACGGCCCAAACCGTCAAAAACCTGCAGTAGGCATTGCGCGTCTCGGACCTTCTGGAGAAGAAGGGGCGTAACAAAACCTCTACGTGTCAGGTGGTTGTCGCCGGTTTGGGCACGACAATGCTTTCGATAGCCGCATTGACGTGCCGTCGGAAGCCGCACCGATTCAGCCGCCGTCAGATCCATATCCGTGCACGAATGAAGGATGCAGACGTACTTCGTGCTCCGCACAGGCTCGTAAGCTTATGATTTCTCGTGATGGTTGACATGCGCTGCCCGTCACCCCCCTTAGTGCAGAAAACTGACGGTTTGGGCCAAAACCACCAAGGGTGTTTGGTAATAAACCGGGAGATGGATATCAAATGGGTCCAACCATCCCCGGCGCAGTATCCGACCTTCGGTGCCACTTGATCAATCGCCGGAAGCGGTCGGGACGTATGGTCAGAAACGGCGGATGTGATCGCGCATGTGGGGGCGCAGACGCGATACCAGCTCCTTCGTGACCGGTAGGCCCTCGGCGGCCATGTCGGACAGCAGCTCGGTTATGGGTCCGATCAGGATACGTGTAAAACAGTAGTAACCTCAGCGCGCCCTTCCCTTCTGGCCCCTGTCGAGAATCTCCGCGGGCTCGCGGTATGAGCTACCGCGGCGGGTGGCCTCTTCTCGTATCAGGTGGCGGCCTTCAGCTGAGCGATGTTGTCCGCTGCCGCGGGTTCCTCTTCTCCACGCCCAGCTCCGGCTCCTTGCCCTTCAGTGCCCGTTCCACGTTTTTGGCGTTGCGCGCGAGATAGATGGTGATCTCTTCGAGATCACTTTCCGATAGCTCCGGCAGGACCTTGTCGTGGCGCAGGAGCCGAGCCAGGCGATCGGCGTTCTCCAGGGCCTTGTCGTAGGCATCCGCGGCCTTCTTGTCGGTCGTGCGCAATCTCTCCGTTCCCTTGTGGTCTTTGACGACGTACTCGATTTCGATCACGGTGTGAAGCTCCCGATACGTTGTGGGATCGCGCCGTCGGCGGGTGACGGCGGCCAATTCATTGAGTATTACAGGAAATACTAATACACTGTCTCGCGTGAGTTCGCGTACACAGACGCCTCGCTTGCTGCATTTACATACAATTGAGGAACTACTCGATGAAAAAGCTTGCTACTGCCGCTGCTATCGCCGCTCTGCTTGGCGCTTCCGCTTCCGCTTCCGCCTTCTGGGGCGGCGGTCCTTGGGGTGGCAGCCCCTGGGGGGGCGGGGGAAACGACTGGTGGAACGACATGATGGGCGACGGCTACGGTGACTTCAACATGAACATGTCCGGCGGCGGGCGTGGTTTCGGTCGCGGATACAATCGTTACCGTGACTACTACGGTTACGGCCCCTACGGTTATGGCGGCGGCCCCTGGGGCGGCGGCTACGGCGCTCCCTACTACGGTGGCGGATACCCCTACGCGGCGCCTTACGGTGCTCCCCCGGCACCTGCTGCAGCTCCGGCTCCCGCCGAGACGAAATAAGGGGAGCCTGCCCATCTGAACGCGGTGTAATGCACAGGGAGGTGTATTCCCGCAGTACGGGTTTCGCCAAGCACATTGAATCGGTTCAATGCAGCACCGACGCCCGTCCGTTTTGGCGTCGGTGGATGGTTGGTAAGCAGCAAGCAGTATCGCAGTAGCAAGCTCCTTCCTCCGGCGCCACCCTCCCTCGTTCCGGTATAATTCTTCCACGCGCTGCAAGCGCTTTTTTGTGCGCCCATTCTCGCGTTTCGGTGGCTCGGTTGGCGAGTGGGTGGCCGCACTTGCCCGGATTCCACGCAGTACCCGCTCGTCCGAGATAGGCTTCCGGCCGATTGAAGAGCTTCTCCGTCGGATAGGCTTGCAGGCCGCTGCGGTTACCGATAAGAACGCATCTGTCCCACCAGTACACCTTGGATCCGCACCTCTTTCGGATCGAGCTCCATCGCTTCCATGGTGCTGTTTTCCGGATACAGAATCGTGCGTCCCGGTTCCTGGACAATCCGCTTCAATGTAGCTTCCTCTCCTCGCACGAGAGCTACGACGATCTCGCCATTTCCGGCGTAGCCGCGTTGCTCGATCACGACCTGGTCCCCATCCAGAATCCCGGCCTCGCACATGGAGTCCCCGACGACCTGTAAGACATAGCAAGGCTTGTCCGTGCGCAGGTGAGGCGGGACTTGGATATGTTCTGGCTGCGCCACGGCCTCGATCGGCCGACCGGCGGCGATCTTTCCGAGAAACGGAATGCCATCTTCTACGGGCTCGTCCGCAATCAAGCGGATGCCCCGATGCTGCCCGGACATCGGTTCCAGGAAACCGGCCTGAATCAGCGCTTGAACATGCTTGTGCAGCGATCCGCGCGAGCGCAATCCGAGCATCGCGCACAGCTCCCCCAAGGTGGGTGGGTGCTCGAAGAGCTCGGGGTTATCGCGCAGGAAATCCAGAATCTCTTGTTGGCGTCTGGTGAGTCGCATGGCGGAGATGTTTTCTTTTTGCTCTCTCATTGTATGCTAGGCTGATGGAGAACAAGTAGAGAACCTGCAATCCGCGAGATTTCGCGGACGCCAGCTACAGGAGCCAGCCATGCAAACCGTCGCCTACCTCCTGCCCAAACGCCGGCACACGACCTGGAACCCGGCGTTGGAGCCCCTGGAAATGGCCGCCGAAGCCGGCGTCCCGGTCCCGTTGCTCGGCTATGTCTCCGCCGGTCAGCCGGTCGAGATCCCGGAGGACCGGGAAACCGTCACCGTCCCGAGGCACATGGTGCGCAAGAACAGCTATGCGCTGCGGGTGCGGGGACACTCGATGATCGACGACCACATCCAGGACGGCGACATCATCATCGTGGAGAAACGCGAGACCGCGGAGAACGGCGAATCGGTGGTCGCCATGATCAACGGCGAGCGGGTGACGCTGAAACGCTTCTTTGTGGAGGCGGACGGGATTCGGCTGCAACCGGCCAATCCAAGCATGGAGCCGATCTATCTGCGCCACGAAGAACTGCAGATCCTCGGGATCGTCGCTGGCGTAATACGCCAGAGCTGATGGGCAACCCCGGAGCGCGAACGAGAAAAACCGACAGTATGCCAGCCGGTCTCCGGTGCCATGTGTCGGCGTGACCCTGGCTCTTGAACGCTTCGCCAGTGTGCGCGCACCCTCTTAACCGTGCTGTTGAAGGTCTGCGCGGGCTCGCCAAGTGAGCCACCGCAACGCCTCAACTGCATAGCATGGACGAGTCCCCGCAGCATCACGCCCGGGTCAATCCAGAGAAGGCCCGCTACTACCAGGTTCACCTGGCCCGGGACCTGTTCGGCGACTGGTCCCTGCGCAAGGTCCGGGGCGGCATCGGCTCCTGCCACGGCAGGATGCACAGCACCGGTGTTGCCTCCTACGACGAGGGCATCGTGCAGGTCCGCGAGATCTCCAAGCGACGCGGCCAGCACGGTTATCTACGCATCTTTCTTCCGCCCATCCGGCAGTCTTCCGACACGGGGGCAACCGCTCAGTCGGCTGGCGCTTAGCTGCTACCACGGACGTTTCGCACCAGGGGGGTGGATTCTAGCCGTTCCAACAGTCCTTCGGCAGCCCGGGTCGAAATGCCCACAACCAGATCCACGGCCGACAGGATACACCAGCAACAGAATCGAATCTTTCACATTAAATTTGCGCTATAACGTGCTTTGTGAATTATGTTCATCAACTTCACGCTCTACTTGAGGTTATGCGCTGAACCATGACCTGTCCGCATCTCGCAGGCACGCCTCCTCGCCGCTCCCCGAAGCGCGGGGGCCTGAAGGAACGGCCAATATTCCGACCAAACTTTAGCCAGCCACCCCAACCCACTGTCAAATAAACCGAACGCCCGCCTTTGCCACAGCCTGTCCACAGAGGTCGCCACAGAAGCGGTGGAGAAGTATTTCGCAACCTATGGCCGTTTATTGAGGCATCGGTGCCAAGATCGGGCGCGGTGTGGTCGGTGATGCCGTCAAACGTGTTCGCCACAGCCCGGTGGCGTACCGTGTAAAAAGTAGTAACCTCAGCGCGTCCTCTCCATTCGTCCTGTTGACTCTCTCCGCGGATTTGCCGGATGAGCCACCGCAACGCCTAGACCGCACAGCATGGACGCTTCCCCGCGGCATCTGGAATCCCTGACCCCGTCACCCCCGAAGTACAAGCAACATAAAACTTGACTATAAGAATGGGTTTTTATCATAATCATATAATAATTTACTTGGTAAATTCCAGTCGGATTCTGGTAAGCACAATTGAGAGCGAAGTGATATGAACCTGCCTGAACGCGACGGCGACGGCTATCTGACCGACATGAGCCTGTGGACTCCAGAAATCGGGCGAGCTATGGCGAACGCAGACAATGTCGAGCTCGATGACACCAAGTGGAAGCACATTTTGAAGGCCCGCGACTTCTTTGAAGAACAGTCCGTGGTACCGCCCATCCGCAAATTCTCCAAATATTGCGGCGAGGATCAGAAGGCCATGTTCAAGCTGTGGATGACCGGTCCCATGAAGCCGATCACCAAGTACGGCGGCCTTCCCAAGCCCACCGGCTGCGTCTGACTGCCTGCTGCGGAATGGGTGGAATCTCTGCCCATTTCGCCTCCCCGGCGATTTCTCCTTAACCGTCGGAAAGTCTTTGATAGATCGAAAGGAGCTGAAAACATGCGCCCGCTACGCTGGAGAAGCCGTTTTCGGACCGGCGACGCTTCGGCGGACCGGCGCAACCGCGCGTTTGTCGATTCCCTCAACAGATCAATCAATGCCGCCGGCCAGCGTGAGCACTGCCAGGAGATGGAGGATTTCTTTAACCAGTTCAGTTCCGAGGCCGACAGGATCCTTCAAGAACGCCCCGCCGACCGCGACCTCAATCACGAATTCGGCCGCCGCCTGCTCGCCTCCGTGCCGCTGGCCCCCTTCGGTGGAAACGCTTGCCGCAAATGCGGCCTGTGCGATGCGGACCAGCAACAGATCGCGGAGCATCTCGAAGTCCCCGCTCAGTATCTTTTCGAAAGGAGCGATCCATGATCCGCCTGCGGATCTCTTGCAGGCGAGTGCCGTCGCCGATTTTTGTCCGCATTCGAGACCTTTGTAGAGGTCTCAACTATGCAGAGTTGTGGCGCCGACCCCAATGCCTCCGGGTATCGGCGCCGTTGGATCCTCCACATAGTTACAGCTGCTGAAGGAACCGCATCAGAGGGTCAGGCGTAAGCGTCCATCGCGGACCGTCTGGACACCGGCTGAGGGATGTGCGATAGCGCAGCGGCGGTTCGGCTTGAGGTTCAACCGATCGGCGATTGCGCGACAGGTCGCGTTTTCTCCGCGGTCAGGTTCCAAGGCAGCAACTCCCCGATACGGTTGACCGGATGATCGGCGATGCGCGTAAGCACCTCGCGCAAGTACGCCTCCGGATCCAGGCCGTTGAGCTTGGCGGTGCCGATCAGGCTGTAGATCCCGGCAGCGCGGTCACCCCCGGCATCGGAGCCGGCGAACAGATAGTTCCTGCGGCCCAGAGCCACGGCGCGCAATGCCCGCTCGGCGGCATTGTTATCGATCTCCACGCGCCCGTCGTCGCGGTAGCGCATCAGCGCCGGCCACAGCTTGAGGGCATAGCCGATCGCCCCGCCAAGCGTGGATTTGCGCGACAGGCTGTGCAGGGCTTCCTCGAGCCAACGGTGCAGTTCCTTGAGCAGCGGCCCGGCCCGCGCTTGTCTCGCGGCCAGGCGTTCATCGGGCGGTTGGCCGCGGATCTCCTGCTCGAGTGCATACAGGGCGCCGATGCGCTCCAAGGCAGCTTTGGCCAACGGCGAGTCGTTGGCCTTGGCAATCTCGTAGAACTTGCGCCGCACGTGCGCCCAACAGGCCGCCGGCTCGACCCGCCCGCTCTCATACAAGGGCCTGAAACCGGCGTAGGCATCACACTGCAGGATGCCGGAGAAGGTTTTCAGGTGTCTGCTCGGGTGCTCGCCCTTGCGGTTGGGCGAGTAGGCGAACCACACCGCCGGGGCTGCCGCGCTGCCGCCAGGGCGATCGTCACGCACATAGGTCCACAGCCGTCCGGTGGCGGTCTTGCCGGTGCCGGGCGCGAGCACCGGGATCGGCGTGTCGTCCCCATGCAGCTTGTCGGTATCGAGCACGTAGTCTCTCAAGCTCGCCAGCAGTGGGCGCACCAAGGCGTTGGCGGCGCCGACCCGGGCGGCCAGGGTCGAACGCGAGAGCTCCACCCCTTCGCGGGCATAGATGGCGCTCTGGCGATACAGCGGACGATGATCGGCGTACTTGCCCACCAGGACATGGGCCAGCAGAGCGGGGCCTGCCAGGCCGCGCTCGATCGGACGTGCCGGCGCCGGGGCCTGCACGATGCGATCGCAACAGCCGCAGGCCAATTTCGGGCGGACGTGACGGATGACCTTGAAAGAGGCCGGAACGTACTCCAGGATCTCGCTGACGTCCTCGCCCAGGGGTTTGAGGGTGCCGCCACAGGCCGCACAGGCGCTGTGCTGCGGCTGCGCAGCTCCTGCAAGCAAGTAGGAGAACAACGCCTCCTTGTGCACCAGCAGCTTGTCCAAACAGCGGTAGAGTGTATGGCTGTGGGCGACGCTGAAGTCTTCCCCGAGCAGATCGCCCATGGCACTGTGGTCGTACCAATGACGGTGCAGACGCCACTCGCTGCCCGGGTCGATGAGTCGATAACAGGCCAGGGTCTTGAGCACATGCAACCAACACCCACCCCACTGGCGCGGGCGCCGCAGCTTCAGGGCACCGAGTCTGACCTGTACCACATCGCAATCCAACGGCGGTGCTCGGCGGTCTTCCGGGAACAGCACCACTTGCGCCGACGCACTCTCATCCTCTTCGAGCACGTCGATGCTCCGGCACCAAGCCGCTTGCTGCGAATCGTTGATCTCCCCGAGGTAGAGCACTTGACGCTGCACTACACGCCCATCGGCGACCCGGCGGTTTTCGACAATGCTCCAGTAACGATGCTCTTTGCCGTCTTTGATTCACTTCTTGGCACGCAGAAACATGCCAATAGTGTCGGAAAAATTCTTCTACCATTCAACAACCTAAGTCGGCACTACAGCCGACTTAGACAACCCGCCGTCAACGAAAACAACACCTTGCCGGCGTCAACATCGCTGAATCGGCGAGAATCACGCCTGAATAGTCGAAGTCGGGCCAGGGGAACTCCCTTTCGTTCCTTCGCCAGGTAGGCCTGCATCGCGAGCATCCGTGGATCGTCGGCCGCAAAACCCGCCAATAACGACGGCGAGGAGAACAGCCCCAGGGTCAGGAAGCAATGCTCGCCGCGCTGCCGCAACGCCGGCAAACCAATCAGCCCGTGTCTCTGCCGGATCACGAAAGCATGGCGGGGCTGGTCACGGGTTCGAAGCTGAAAAAAGAGAGAAGCGAAAGTTCGCCGAAGGGGCGGCGCTTCAATTCGTGAAGCGCCGCCGCGATACCTTTGCAACGGCTCGGCGGGAATTTACAGCGGTTGTCTCAAGGCGAGTGCTCGAGCCGGGCCGAGGCCAGCCACGACCCGAGCAGCCTTTCCCTACGACTGCCCCATGGCGAAACGGTCGGCCGTCATCACCTTGGTCCATGCCGCGACGAAATCGCGGACGAATTTCTCGTTGCCGTCCGCGGACGCATAGACCTCGGCGACGGAACGCAGCTCGGAGTTCGATCCGAAGATCAGGTCCACCGGCGTCGCCGTCCACTTCAGCTCACCCGTGGCGCGGTCGCGTCCCTCGTAGATGCCCTCGGCATCCTTCACCTTCGACCACTCGGTTGCCATGTCGAGCAGGTTGACGAAGAAGTCGTTGGTGAGCGTCCCGGGATTGTCGGTGAACAAGCCGTGCTTCGAGCCATTGGCATTGGCGCCCATCGCACGCATACCGCCGACCAGCGCAGTCATCTCGGGCACGGTCAGGCTCAGCAGGTCGGCTTTCTCCACCATCATGTCAGTGGGGGAGCCGTAAGCACCATCGCTGTAGAAGTTACGGAAGACATCCGCCTTCGGCTCCAGCACGTCGAAGGATGCCGCATCGGTCATCTCCGGTGTCGCATCACCACGACCCGGTGTGAAAGGCACCTTGACATCGTGACCGGCATCCTTGGCTGCCTTCTCGATCGCTGCGGCGCCGCCGAGGACGATCAGGTCGGCCATGGAGATCTTGCTGCCGCTATCCTCCTTGACCTTCTCCAGCGTCTCCAGGACCTTGGTCAATTCGTTCGGATCGTTGGCTACCCAGTCTTTCTGCGGAGCGAGTCGCACGCGTGCACCGTTGGCACCGCCGCGCATGTCAGAGTAGCGATAGGTAGACGCCGACGCCCAGGCCGCTTTGACCAGCTCCGGCACGGTCAGACCGGAGCTCAGAATCTGCGCCTTCAGCTCATCGGCTTCGCTGTCGCTGATCACCTCGCCCGCCGGAACCGGGTCCTGCCAGATGAACACTTCCTCCGGGACCTCGCTGCCGACGTAGCGGGCGCGCGGGCCCAGGTCACGGTGCGTCAGCTTGAACCAAGCCTTCGCGAACGCCTCGTCGAATTCCCCCGGATTCTTCCAGAAACGCTCGGCGATCTTGCGGAAGCCGGGATCTTCCTTCAATGAAAGATCCGTTGTCAGCATCATAGGCGGATTACGTTTGCCCTCGACGTGGGCATCCGGCACCGATGTATGCAACGACTTGTCGGTTGGCACCCACACTGTTCCACCACCTGGTGACTTCTGCTTTTCCCACTCGAGGCTGAACAGGTTATTGAGATACAGGATGGACCAGGCAGTCGGCGTCTGGGTCCAGGCGCCTTCCAGGCCACTGGTCATGGTGTCTTCCGCATTGCCCTTGCCGCACTTGTTCTTCCAGCCAAGGCCTTGCTCTTCGATCGCGGCTGCGGCAGGTTCGGGGCCAACGCAGTCGGCTTTCGTGGCGCCATGAACCTTGCCCAGGGTGTGGCCACCCGCAATCAGCGCAACGATCTCTTCGTCGTTCATTGCCATGCGGCCGAACGATTGACGGATGTCCGCGGCAGCGGAGACCGGGTCGAGATTGCCATTGGGACCCTCCGGGTTCACGTAGATGAGACCCATGTGCACGGCAGCCAACGGTTTCTCCAGCTCGCCTGCCTCATTGAAGCGCTTGTCGTTGCCGAGCATCTCGGTTTCGGGACCCCAGTAAACCAGATCAGCCTCCCAGTCGTCCGCGCGCCCGCCGGCGAAGCCCAGGGTTTCGAAACCCATCGATTCCAGCCCTACGTTACCGGCCAGGATCATCAGGTCAGCCCAGGACACATTACGTCCGTACTTTTGTTTGACCGGCCACAACAGGCGACGCGCCTTATCCAGGTTGGCGTTATCCGGCCAGCTGCCGAGCGGCTCGAAGCGCTGCTGGCCGCCATCGGCGCCGCCGCGGCCGTCATGTATGCGGTAGGTGCCCGCACTGTGCCACGCCATGCGGATCATCAGCCCGCCGTAGTGCCCCCAGTCCGCCGGCCACCAGTCCTGCGATGTTTTCAGGGTTTCCTCGATATCCGCTTTCAGCGCCTTGAGGTCAACACTCGCAAAAGCCTTGGCGTAGTCGAAGTCGTCACCATACGGACTGGATTTCTTATCGTGGTCACGGAGCGGGCCGAGGTCTACTTGTTCCGGCCACCAGAACTGGTTGGACTTCGCCTTGCCGGGCGCCATGGTCGGGTCTGCGGCTGCGGGCGCTGTGAGAAGGGCAGCCAGGATGGCTGCAGGCAACGCTTTTCTATGCATCGGAGATTTCTCCTCATCGTAGGTGAGCTCAACTGTCGGGCGCAAAACACGCCCGGGCTTGTCCTCAGAGCGCGGCGTTTCAAGTCGTTTTGCAACGCCACCCTGAATTCTCAATTCGCGGCTTTCAAAGGATTGGGCAGGTTTTGCGCAGCCACGACCGGGCTCGGACAACCCAATGTCCGGTCGCGGCCGCGCGGGTCCTCGTAGGAAGAGCGTTCGGCCGAGATCAGGCAAGGTCGAATCGGTCCGCGTTCATGACCTTCGTCCATGCAGCCACGAAGTCCTGAACGAACTTCTCCTTGCTGTCATCCTGCGCATAGACCTCGGCATAGGCGCGCAGGATCGAGTTCGATCCGAAGACAAGATCGACCCGGGTCGCCGTCCACTTGACTTCTCCGTTTGTTCGGTCGCGGATTTCATACAGGTTGTCGCCTGCCGGTACCCAGCTGTTTGTCATGTCCGTCAGGTTGACGAAGAAGTCGTTCGTAAGGGCACCTTCGCGATCGGTGAACACTCCGTGCTTGGTGCCGCCGCAGTTGGTGCCCAAGACACGCATGCCGCCGACGAGCGCCGTCATCTCGGGGGCGGTCAGGCCCATTAGCTGCGTGCGGTCGAGCATCAACTCCTCGGCGCTGACGGCGTAGTCCTTCTTAAGCCAGTTGCGAAACCCATCGTGGATCGGCTCGAGCACCGCGAACGACTCCGCATCCGTCATCTCGTCCGTAGCATCGCCGCGGCCGGGCGCGAAGGGGACGCTGACGTCAAAACCGGCCGCCTTGGCCGCCTGTTCAATACCGACATTGCCGGCGAGGACTATGACATCCGCCACGCTGGCGCCGGTTTCGGCCGCGATGCCCTCGAGCGCATCCAGCACCTTGGCTAGCCGCGCGGGCTCGTTGCCTTCCCAATCCTTTTGGGGGGCCAGACGGATGCGCGCGCCGTTGGCGCCACCCCGCTTATCCGACCCACGGAAGGTACGGGCGCTGTCCCAGGAGGTTGCGACCATTTCGCTGACCGTCAAACCGCTGGCTGCAATTCTGGCTTTCACGGCATCAACATCATAGTCGGTGCGGCCCGCGGGCACCGGATCCTGCCAGATCAGGTCTTTCTGCGGGACATCCGGGCCGATGTAGCGCGCCTTGGGGCCCATGTCGCGGTGCGTCAGCTTGAACCAGGCCCGCGCGAAGACCTCCGAGAGGTAGTCGGGATCCCTGTAGAAGCGCTCGGAGATCTCCCGATACACGGGGTCCATCTTCATGGCCATGTCGGCGTCGGTCATGATCGGGTTGTAGCGGATCGAGGGATCTTCGACATCGACGGGCTTATCCTCCTCGTTGATGTCGACGGGCTCCCATTGCCAGGCTCCGGCGGCGCTCTTCTTCAGTTCCCACTCATAGTTGAGGAGCAGTTGGAAATAGCCGTTGTCCCACTGGGTCGGATGGGTCGTCCAGGCGCCTTCAAGACCACTGGATACGGTATCGCGGCCAATGCCGCGTTTGGCCTTGTTGATCCAGCCAAGGCCTTGTTCTTCGACAGGGGCCGCTTCGGGCTCCGGGCCAAGCAGGGCGGCATCGCCATTGCCGTGGCATTTGCCCACCGTGTGGCCTCCGGCGGTGAGGGCGACGGTTTCCTCGTCGTTCATGGCCATGCGCTCGAAGGTTACACGCACATCATGGGCCGTCTTGAGGGGGTCCGGATTGCCGTCAACACCTTCTGGATTGACGTAGATCAGCCCCATCATCACCGCAGCGAGAGGGTTTTCCAGATCACGCTCGCCGGAGTAACGACTGCCTTCGCTGCCGCTAGGCGCCAGCCACTCCTTCTCCGACCCCCAGTAGGTATCTATTTCCGGATGCCAGATATCCTCGCGGCCAAAAGCGAAGCCGAAGGTCTTAAGCCCCATGGATTCATAGGCGATGGTCCCGGCATAGGCAATCAGGTCGGCCCAGCTGAGCTTGTTACCATACTTCTTTTTGATCGGCCAGAGCAGGCGACGCGCCTTGTCCAGATTCACGTTGTCCGGCCAGGAGTTGATCGGCGCAAAGCGCTGGTTTCCGGTACCGGCGCCACCGCGACCGTCTGCGATACGATAGGTACCGGCTGCGTGCCAGCCCATGCGGATCATGAGACCGCCGTAATGACCCCAGTCCGCCGGCCACCACGCCTGGCTATCGGTCATAAGGGCATGCAGGTCTTTCTTGAGCCCCTCGACATCGAGTTTTTTGACTTCCTCACGATAGTCGAATCCCTCACCCATCGGGTTGGTCTTCGTATCATGCTGATGAAGAATGTCGAGATTCAGGGCCTTAGGCCACCATTCCATGTTCGACATGCCGCTTTCCGTCGCGCCGCCGTGCATCACCGGGCATTTGGCTTCACTCATAGCTTTTCTCCTTTCAGAGTTTGGTTTTTCAACAGGTTGTCAGCGGCCCCAGCAAAGGACCGATCGCTCTATTTGGCTTTGTCACCATTCTCATTGCAGGCATCCGAGGCGGTCTTGGCATCGTCGGCTTTTTTGGCACAGCTGGCGCAGACCCCCTGGACTTCGACCTGCGCGCAGACGATGTCGCCGAAGCGGTTCACGGAATCCGGAATGGGTAGTTCTTTGAGCTCGGGACTCTCGAAATCCCGGACCAGGCCACAGCGCACGCACAGGAAGTGATGGTGCTGCTTCAGGTTGGCGTCGAAACGCACACTGTCCTGCCTCGGGCCCAGGGTTGTGAGAAGCCCAAGGTCCATGAGCAGCCAAAGCGTGCGGTACACGGTGTCGAGGGAGACGGTCGGTATTTCTGCCTGTACCGCTTTGTAAACCGCTTCTGCACTGGGATGGCTCTCGCTCGAAGCGACGGCGCGAAAGATCACGAGGCGCTGGTGCGTGAGCTTGATATCTGCCAGCTTGGCGACCGACTTGAACTGCTCGAGCCGCCGCTCTACTTCTTCGTGTTCTAGCGCCACGCGAGATTCCTATCTGAGTGTTATACGTAAATAGGAATCTACTCCGATCTACGCGTGACTGCAATCGTGGGTAAGAACGACCAACAGAAAAGTAGAGGACGGGATATGGAAGCCAACGTTGGAATCGTGCTGCGCCATCTAACTGCAGCGGATCTCGACCGAGCAAATACCGTCGTCAAGGCGGCAATCATGACCTGGGATCTACCCGACCGCGTCAAGCGCCTCTCCTTGCCAAGCTATCGCTACGACGTGCGCGCCCCAGACCACCTCACGCTCGTGGGAGCTGAGGACGAGGAAGGTGCCACCGTGGGTGTTGCGGCCTGGGAGCCGGCGAGCATTTCCGACACGCCTAACGGCGCCAGTGGCCTGTTGCTCCATGGTATCTACGTCATCCCTGCGCGGCACCGGACCGGTATCGGAAGCCATTTGCTCGACGCGGCTGTCCAGGCCGCACGTCAAGGCGGATTCGATGGGCTCTTGGTCAAGGCAAATCCGGATGCGCAAGGTTTCTTCGCGGCCAAGGGCCTACAGCAGCTCTCGACCGAGGACGTTCGTCGCAATTACCCCTATCGCTTCTGGATGGATACATCTGAATCCCGATCCTTTCGACCTCATCCATAGAGACTTCATCGCTGCGCCGGTCATACATCCGCGTGGTCTTGGGGTCGGAATGCGCGGCCATCTGTTGGGCGTGCTCCAGCTTGGCTTCGGGGTTCTCAAGATAGGCGGTAATGCCAGTGCCACGAAAGGTGTGATTGCAGATACCTGGCGTATCGATCCCGGCTTGTTTTGCCCGACGTGTCACCATCACCCAGGCCCGTTGCCGGTCCAGACGGCGCGTGCTCAGCTCTTTGGTCTTGCGATCCACGGAGCGGAAGAGGGGGGTGTCCCTTTCCTCGCCGATGCCGGCGGCTCCGATGTATTCGCGCAGCCAGTCCTTGAGATTATGCTGGCACGGCATCTCATGATGCTCGCCGCCTTTCTCGTGTAATCGGACCCATAAGGATTCCTGTTTGGGATAAACGTCCTTCACGTTCATCTGCACGGCCGCGGACACCCGCGCGAAGGTGTAAATTATCAGCCCGATCAACCCCCGGTCCCGCAGTCCGACAACCGTATCCGTGGGAATGGACCGGATCAGCCGCCGTGCCTCCCTGGGTGTCAGAATCGGGGTCTTGCCCTTGGTGTAGGAAAACTTCGGACCCCGGACAAAGGACGCAGGATTGGTATGCAGGACATGGCCCGTGACCAGCCAATCAAAGAGGCAGCGCGGCGAGCTTCTGCTTGACCGTCTGCGGCTCGTAAGCCTGCGTCTTGAGCTCCACCCAGGCTGCGACATGGATCGGCTCGATGTCCAGCAGTCCGCCGATGTCAATTTCCTCGGCCCAATCGAAGAAATCGACGACGGCGCGGACATAGGCCTCGCGCGTGTTTCTCTTTCGGATCTGCGCGGCGAAGAACTCGATGAAGCGTTTTTTGGCATCGCCACCGGCCCTGGCGACCAGTGTTGGAACACTCCACGCACCGTTCCCGGTTTCCAGGACCTTGTTCGTTGCCGCGATCAGGTCATCTGCCATGAATCCTTCATGCCTTATGCAAGCTGCTGGAGCTCCGCCATCAATTGGCAAACACTGATGGCTTCGAGCTTGTCCGATACGGGATAGCGGTCGTCGCCGGCGTGGACCAAAAAGGCACGCGTCGGCTTGATGTCTTCACAGGCTATATGAAAACCTCGCTCCACTTTGGCCGACAAGGAGCGCTTGATCTCGATCGCCCAGATGGTTCCGTCGTTATGCGCAAGCACCAGATCGATCTCGGCGCCGGCGCTGGTGCGGTAGAAAAAGGCTGACGAGCGCCAGGGCACTACGCAGAACAGGCTTTCGAGAATGAATCCTTCCCAGCTCATGCCAACGACAGGATGACCGGCGAGCTGCTCGAGGGTCTCGATGCCGAGCAACGCGTGGACCAATCCGCTGTCGCGTACATACACCTTCGGTGATTTCACCAGGCGCTTGCCCACATTGGCATGGAAGGGGGCAAGGCGCCGGACCAGCAAGAGATCGCACAACAGATCGATATAACGTGTCACCGACTGGGTGCTGATTTCCAGGGCACGTGCCAGCTCCGAGGCATTGAGCATCGTTCCTTGGCGATGGGCCAACATGGTCCACAACCGCTCCAGGGTCGTGGACGGGATGCGCGGCCCGAACATCGGTACATCACGCTCCAGATAAGTGCGGATGAAGTCCTTGCGCAAGGCCAGGCTCTCTCGGTCGTCGGTGGCCAGATAGCTGTCCGGAAATCCACCGCGCAACCATAACTGCTCGCGCGCCGGACGCTGGTCCTCGATCTCCAGGGGAGAAAAAGGCCCAAGGTCGACATAAGCGATACGCCCAGCCAGCGTCTCGCCGGATTGGCGCAGCAGATCGATGGCTGCGGAGCCCAGAATCAGGAAGCGGCCTTTGCCTTTTTGTTTGCGCCGGCCTTTATCGATGACACCGCGTAGGGTCTGAAAAAGCTCCGGCATCCGATGAATCTCGTCCAGGATGACGAGACGCTCCTCGACATGCTCGAAGAAAAGAGCCGCGCTGGCCAGACGGCTGCGATCGTCCGAGTCCTCCAGGTCGAGATAGACAGCATCGCGTCTTTCCCCGATTTGCAGCGCAAGGGTCGTCTTTCCGACCTGACGCGGCCCGATGAGGGCGACGGCAGCCTGGCGCTTGAGGGCCTGTTCAACCTGAGGCGTGATAAGTCGCGGCAACATCCGCGCAAACTATCCACGCAGTGGAACCATTGCAAGGATAATTATCTGAAAGCGAGAATTCTCCGGTCACTGATTCTGGCGCTTGTTGCTTCCGCCATGACTTATCCATGAATAATACATAACCTCCTTTATGTACCCCAAGCGCAATTTCATTACTGGTGCGTGTCCAGGTCGAAAATGACTGGTTGACGCAGCGCTTTTTTCGTAATCGATCCACAAACCACCCCCGGACGATCAGGGATCGGGGATCTCCTGCGGAGCGACATTGAACGGCAGCAGGTGGGCGACCTGCTCGGGTGATGAAGCCTTCGGCAGCTCGGTGAAGAGGTAGCGCAGGTAGCGGTAGGGCTCATGGCCGTTGGCCTTGGCCGTCTCGATGATGCTGTAGATTGCAGCCGAGGCTTCAGCGCCGTTGGGGGTGTCGGCGAACAGCCAATTGCGTCTTCCGATGACAAACGGGCGGATGGCGCGCTCGCAGGCGTTGTTGTCGATGGCCAGGCGTCCGTCATCGAGGTAGCCGATGAGCCGTGACCACTGATTGTGCAGGTAGCCAAGGGCCTTGCCGGTGAGGGTGGAGGGCGGGACCTCGGGCAAGGATTTCTCAAGCCACGCGTGCAGCTCCTCGATGATCGGCCCGGCTTGGTGGCGGCGTTCACTGGCACGCTCCTCGGGCGCGAGGTCCTTCAGGTGCTTCTCCACGACATAGAGCTTCTGAATGAAGGCCAGCCCCATCTGTGCCTTGCCGCTCTTGGCCTTCTTGCCCTGGCCCTTGAGCGCCTCGTCGAATTTGCGCCGGGCGTGGGCGAAGCAGCCGATCAGGCGGATGTCGGAATGGCGTGCGGCCAACCCCACGTAGACCTCGAATCCGTCGCTCTGCAGATAGCCGCCGAAGCCCTCGAGCAGCTCCTCGGCCACGGTCCGTCCGCGCGAGGGATTGTAGTGGAACAGCACGACCGGTTGGTGCGGCGGCCCGCCGCGCTGCACCCAGATGTAGGAGTTGGTTGAAGCCGCGCGCCCCGCCTCCTTGAGCACCTTGATCCGGGTCTCGTCCATCTGCACGATGTCGTAGGCCAGCAGGTGCGCGCGCAGCTGCGCGATCAGCGGGGCCAGGAAGATACCCAGCTTGATCATCCACCCGGCCAGGGTGGCACGGGGGATGTCCACCCCGGCGCGCTGCAGGATTTTCTCCTGGCGGGCCAGTGGCAAGGCATCCTGGTACTTGGCCACGGCGATATGGGCCAGCAATCCGGGGGAGGCGTTGCTCTTGGGGATCGGATGGGCTGGAAGCGGCGCGCTCTTGATCGTCTCCTCGCAGCCCTTGCAGGCGTACTTCAACCGCACATGCTGCAGGACGCGCACCTGCGCCGGGATGATATCGAGCTGCTCGCTGCTGTCCTCACCGATACGCGTGAGCGAGCAGCCGCAGGGGCAGGTCTTCTCGGCTTCGGGTAGATCGTGCTCGATGCGTACCCGCGGCAGGTAATCGGGTAAGGGTTTTCGCCCGCCGCGCTTGCGCTCATGGGCGGCGACGGGGACCGACTCGACAGGCTCTTCCTCGGCAGGTGTCTCGGCCTCGGCCTCGTTGAACAGCCCGAGCTGATCGGGTGAGACCTTCTCGCTGGAGGGGCTAGTTCGTTTGGGAACAGCCAAAGGCAGCTTGAGCTCGCCCGCCCGTTGGATCTCTCCCGTAGTGGATCGAGGAGGGGGAGAAGGCAGAATCGAAACGGCCGCAAATCGGCAACGAGGGGCGAAACACGAACATCGGGCAAATGGGCAGGCATGGGGAAAACGGCCTACCGGAAATGGGCTCGCGAATAGTAAATATGGCGAAGGGGGATGCGCTCGCCGTACCCATCCCTGGAAACATCGTCTGTAAGCGTCGGCTCGCGGAAGCGTCGATCCAAGGGGTAAACCCATAAGTCCTTGATCGGTACACTCTGTTTTCCGGAGGGGCCGAGCTTACCGCGTCCTTTGGTTGGTCCCAGACAGATCCAATTGGCGGCCTTGTAGCAGGTTCCCTGGAAGCGGGGTTTCTCGACAAAGGTCTCCAACAGAACCGGGCGATATCCGTACACCTCTTGCCAGTGGTCGGGGAGTATCCTGGCGGCCTTTGCCAATAGCATGGAAGCGAGATTTTTCGAATGTACCCAGGGCAAGATTAAGAATCTGGCGTTATTGACGATCAGGTGGAGATTTCGCTGACGCTGCTCGTGAGTCCAACCGATGTAGCGATCCCGCGGTGCGCTCATCCATGCGGCGGCGCCAAAGCCGAGCGCGGCGATGGGTTGTTCGGCCGAGTAGACGATATAGCGCAGCTGCGCCCCGGGAAGGGGCTTGTGGCCCAGGTAATGGTAGCGCTGGACGAGCTCGTTCCAAAAGTGCGATTCGGATTTTTGGTGCACGCGCCGCAACGCCAATGGCGTGAGCGCCTGGGCTGGTTTGTCGAGCGGTCGTCCCGGATCGCTGCGCGCGCCGATGCGCACCCGCGGATCGGGTCGCTTGCAGCGCGGCGCAGGCAGCGCGATGAGCCCATCGTCGTGCATCCGCAGCATGGCGACCCGGGCGGACATGTCCTTCAATCCCCCATCGGCCTTGAGCCACTTGAGCGCCCGGCAGGTCAAGCGCGAGAGCTCGGCACGGGTACGGGCGGGATCCTCGGCGATGAGACGGCGGATCAGCTCGATTTCATCGGCGAAGAAGTCGCGACCACAGTAGCGATGATTCATGAGCTGTCGTCGATGGGGACTGGCTCGGCGAGTGAGGCGGGCGGCGCCTGGGAGGGAACGGGACGGCCAAGCGCTGCCCGGCGCGACGCGTCCATCGACCAGGGGAGAAACGGATCGATATCCTGCGGCGCGCCGACGCCGTTTTCCGCACAGGCGGCGAGATAGCGCGTCAACCAGTGACGGGGGTTGATGCCCCAAAGGGCCAGGGTCTGCAGGATGGCGAAGAGCATGGCGGCCAGCTGTGCACTCCAGATGCTGCCCGATCCGTAGTAGTTCTTGCGGCCAGTGACCGGCGTACGGATGCTGTTCTCGCCCCGATTGTTGTCCATGGGGACTTCGGGTTTCTCGACAAACACGGTGAGTCCCGACCAATGCTCGAGCAGGCTGGCGAGCACCTTTTTCTGTTTCGTTCGTGCGCTCTTCGACAAGTCGGCGCCCGGCGCACTGCCGTGCGTGCCGTCGTCGTCCGGCGTCACCATCCGGGTTGCCTCCGCATGCATGCGTTGCAGCTGCATCTGCAGGGCCTCGTGGTGGCGATGAAAGGCAGCGGACTGTTGTGCCAGGGGGCGTTGGCGATCCCGCTGCTCGAGACGTAGCCGGTTGAGGTGGTAGAGCGTGCCGATACGTTCCTTCCACTCCAGCGCCCACTGCTCGAGCTCGGCAAAGGCGCGTCCGGCATCCAGGAAGTCACGGCGCACATGCGCCCAGCAGAAGGCGAGCAGGATGTTCTGCGCCAGGCGGGCGAGCTTCTTGTAGGCGCTGTAACGATCGCAGACGATCACGACCTTGTCCGCCTGTAGGCCGGCAAAATGCGCACCAGGGACCGCGGCACTGCGACTGGGGTCGATGCAGTAGAACACCACCGAGGGCGAACGGGTCACCCACAGATACCAGCGCGTTCCGACCTTGCCCTCGATCTGCACGAAGACCTCCCAGCGGGTCTCGTCGTTGTGGAACAGCTGCTCGCTCATCTGCTTGCAGTACAACGCCTCGAGTACCGGCTCGAACAGCGGGGCGAGGGCTTGCAGGCCACCGGCGAGCGTGCCGGGCGAGACGGGCAATCCCCGATCTCCCAGATCCTGCAGATAGCGGTTGCTGGGCTGGGCGTAGCGGTATTTGCCCAGGATGACCTCGACCCAGAAGCTGACGCCATAGTCGCTGCGGGCAAGCAAACGCGGCGGCGGTGGGGCCGTGACGATGACCGGGGTATCCGCGCAGGTGCAGCCGGGATTGCGGGTATAGGCCGGGCGGCGAATGCGACGGACATAGGCCTTCACCTCGACCTCGATCACCTTGCTGTGCTCGTCCAGTGCCGGGGTGGGCAGATGGGGCAGTCCACAGGTTGGACAGCGCTTCTCCTCGTCCGCCGGATCGATCTCATCGTCAACGATGGGCAAATCCGGTCGCTGGGTGCGCCCATGCCCCCGACTGCCCGGCTGTTGGCCGCGCTTGCGCCGCGATGGGGTGTCGTCTGTGCCGTCCTGTTCCGATTTCCTCCGGCTGTTCTTCTCGCTCTTTTTCCCGAACAACCGACTCTGGAGGTCTTTGATCTTGGCGTCTTTGAGAAGGTTCTCCTGCCGCCCCTCCTCAAGCTGGAATTTCAACCGGGCATGTTGTGCTTCCCAATAGTTTGCCCGACAGGCGAGATCGATGTGCTCCTGTTTGGTGATCGTGACCCATTGCCGAGAGAAGGGGGAGGAGTGCCCGGCATCGGCGCAGGCGAGCGCTCGCTGCGGCTCCGGGGTAGGGTTGGGATTTGCCGTGCCTTCCATGGACCTTGCTTATACAAGGCTTTTCCTCCTGTGTCCCGCACTATTTTCGCCCGCGATCGTCGTGCGCGAGAACGCGCCACGGTTCACAACGCAGCGCCGCTGGTCACCCCTTGCCGCGCTTCCTGGCGCCGATGCCTCCGGAGCGCAGAGCGCCGGGAAACGCGTGACACCACGGAGCGGTGTCACGAGCGCGCGGAGGGGAAACGGTGCGCACCGTCAACTGAGCCGAACCAGGATCGGTATTGTTGTATTCCGCAAGGATGGGCTGACCGAATATTTACCACGAATACAGATTAACTTATTGATATAACTATAGAACAGTCTTGTAGTTCAATGCCTTGTGCGGGGTGAGATGACGCAGATCATAACCGGCGAGCAGCCAGTCGAGCTCCTGCCCGGCGAGTGTGATGACCGGCCCCTGCAGATGCACCGGCCACTTGAAGCGGTGCTGCTCCAGGCGCTTGTGCCACAGGCAGAAACCGTTGCGTTCCCAGTACAAACATTTCACCGCATCGCGCCGACGGTTGGTGAAGACATAGAGCGTTGCGGCGAATGGATCCAATCCCAGGCTCTGCTCGACCAGAACCGCCAAGGATTGCATGCCTTTGCGAAAATCCACCGGCTCGCGGCACAGGTATACCCGCGCCAGATCGGTGTCGGGGCGCATCATCGCCGTGTCTGCGACAAGACCAGCAGCTGCTCGATCAAGCCCGGGTCCGCGCTGCCATCCCATTCCAGAACCAAGCCGTTGGGAAAGTGCAGGCGCTGCGCGCCGACGCTCTTTCCGGGCCTGCGTATCCGGACTTCGGCGAAACCCACCGCTTCGGGGCTGTCGATGAAGCCGAGCAGCTTCAGACGCCGGTGCCAGTGATAGAGCTGCTGCAAGCTCAGAGCGTGCTGCTCGGCGTATGCCTTCAGGCTCAGACCTCGTGCCCGGCAGCTTCGCACATGCGCAAGCCACTCACGCTGACGCGCGGTCGGTACACGATTGGATACACTCGCCATGGTCGCCTCCGGTTGTTATTCCCGGAACGAACCATGCCGCGAGCCACGCGGCTACGGTAGGTGTGGTTTATGGAGCACTTACCTTTTTTCTTTCCTACCGTCGGCATCTCGGGCTGTTGCTGGGTGCTGAACTCAAACCCGATTACCGCTTGGTGCGCACCAGAAATGGGAAAACGCGTGCACACCACGATTTCCCTTTCGTCCTGGCGAATAGTCCCTCCAAGACAGGGACACAGGGGCGCACCAAAATGCGAAATTGCGTAGTGTGTACCATTCTTACCGCCCGCGCACGGAGGGCGCGGCTAGGGCGCGCTACATTCTTGGTAGCTTATATTCTAATGCGGCAAAAGAACAAAAATTTCAGTTTCTAATCTTGCCATCTACTATCCTCTAACCTAAGTTAGATCTGTAGGACAGACATGGTTTTGGAATCCTTCTGCTTCGTTGACCTAGTGTGCTGACCCGTTAATTCGAACTACCAGGACGTGACACTAGGTCAATATGTTGTGCAGTGCTGTTTGGTAACCGGTATTAAGTGTGGGACCTCTCGCAGGGCTTATCCACAAATGACACTGGGGGGCAGCATGAAACGTACAGTAAATTGGGCAGTAGCTGGTATAAACGGATGCTGATAAAGTAATCAGCATTCTCCATTGGAGTTTTGACTTTCAATGGGGAGGAACTCTATGCCGATCGGAAAGTATCGCTGGTGCACGCCGGGGCCGCGTTCCCGGTATGTAATGTCGGTCCTGGTTGGCTTTCTCGCCGCGACGGGCATGGCGATCGGGCAGGAGGGCACCTCCGGAATGTCCCCCGCCACCTTGGACGAGTTGGCGACAAACGCGAACATCATCTTCGTCGGCACGGTGACGGGGCCGGGCGCGTCCTCCGCGGAGGGTGCCGTCGAGGCCAGGATCGAGACCACGTTGAAGGCGCCCGTGCAGCTCGGCCCACTGGACGGCGCGCTCGTGATTCTCGTTCAGGGGCAGGCAGGAGCGCTGGCGGCGAACGACCGTTACGTGTTCTTCACACAGACACAGCTGCTCGGAGACCGGCTGACCCTCCGGGAAATCGGTCGTACCCAGGCCGCTGCGGCCGGCGCGCTCTCGAAGGAGCTCCAGGAAAGCGATCGACGCGTGGAACGGTTACAACTGAGCACTCGTCTCAAGGCCGCCGACGCGGTGATCGTCGGCAGGGTCATGACGGTCCAGCGGGACATGCCGGAACCGGCGGTCCCGGTCTCGGAGCACGATCCGCAATGGATGCGCGCGACGATTGAGGTCGAGGACGTGCTCTCCGGCGCGGTCAACGCGAAGGAGTTGGCGCTGGTCTTTCCCGGAACCATGGACGTCGCGTGGGTCGGAGTTCCGCGGCCCGAGGAAGGCCAGCAGGCGGTTTGGTTGCTGACGTCCGACCCCGATCTCGGCGCATACAAGGTACTAGATCCCCTGGACGTGCAGTCCGTACAGCGGACCGACGAGATCGGCAGTCTGCTGCAGCCGTTGCAGTAGCGTTCCGGCACGAAGGCGGATTGGGGCAGGTGTTCCGCCCCCAGGGCCAAGGGCCATTTGCCGAGCGCGACTGGGAACCGTTCCGGCTTCCGGAGGATAGAGCCATGAAGACGCCGCCGTTCCTCGCCATTCCACTGGCACTCAGCCTGGCGCCCGCGCCCCTGGCGTCGGCCGCCGATCCGGCGCCGCAAGTCACGGTGGTCAACATGATCCCCGCGAGCTTCGGCAACGAGACCAACCAGGACAGCGAACCGAACCTCGCCGTCAATCCGCGCGATCCGATGAAGATCGCCGGATCGGCCTTCACCAGCGGCGCGGGCGTCTGCCCGAAAGACCTCGCGCCGATCTTCGTGTCGCCGGACGAGGGCGCGACCTGGGCCCTGAACTGCATCGTGCCGAGCGACGCATCGGGCATGACCAGCGACATCACCGTGCGCTTCGCCGAGGAAAGCGACAACCTCTATGCTGGCATCCTCCGCCGGCCCGGTTCCCTGCGCTTGAACATCTTGCGCACGACGGATTTCATGGGCGCCTCGACCATGACGGTTCTCGAGGACCGCAACCAGGTCGACCAGCCCTACATCCAGGCGACGACCGTCGGCGGCACGGACCGGGTCTTCGTCGGCAATAACGACTTTGCCGCCGCGGGTGGCATGACCGCGAGCGTCGACCAATCGCTCGATGCGACGATCCCGGCGCCCGTCTTTACCTCGGTCCGGATCGAGGCGCGGGCGACGTGGGGGCAGGATGGCCCGCCGATCCGCCCGGCGATCCATCCCGACGGGACGATCTACGCGATCTTCTACGGCTGGCGCAACTTTACCGGAAGCACGGCGACGACCGACGTTGTTGTGACCCGCGACGACACCGGCGGCGCCGGTCCGACGCCCTTCACCGACTTGACCGACCCGGGGGACGGACTCAACGGACGCCGTGTCGTGACCGGCATCACCGTCCCGTGGGCCAACTTCGTCCAGAACGATTTCTGCCAGGAGCGCTTCGTTGGGTCGAACCTCAGCATCGCGACCGACCCGAACAACAGCGACATCGTCTACATCGCCTGGGCGGAGCGCGTCGGCGCCAACGACTACACGCTTCGCGTCCGCCGATCCGAGGACCGCGGCGCGACCTGGTCGGGCGACTTACACACGGTTACCAACGCCACCAATCCGGCGCTGGCGATCAACGACGACGGCCTCGTCGGCTTCCTCTACCAGCAGTGCGGCACCGAGGAACCGGGTCAGCTCAAGAACGCGCGCTGGGTTACGCATCTCGAGTTCACCGACGACGCCTTCGCGACGACCGAGGATCTGGTGCTCGCAGACGTTCCCGCGGACAGCCCCCTCGCCGACGTTCATCCCCTATATCGGCGACTACGTGCACCTGATGACGGTCAGCCGCGACTTCTACGGCATCTTCTCGGCCAACAACACGCCGGACATGGCGAACTTCCCGAACGGCGTGACCTATCAGCGGGCCGCCGACTTCACAACGAAGGTCCTGCTCAACCCCCAGGGCCGCGAGGTGAAGCCGTCCATCGACCCGTTCTTCGTCAAGGTCAGGCCGTCCCGGAAGCCCGAGACGGTCTATAGATACGCGGCCAAGATCGTCTGCGGCATCCAGGAAGACCCCGCGGGCATGCGGCTCTCGCGCGCGGCTTCTACGCGACCGCCGTCAACATCCATAATCCGAACGACGAGCCGGTCACGTTCAAGAAATCGCTTTCGCTGACCTTCCCGCCGCCGAAGCAGCGGCCCGGGAAGGTGATCCCGATCGCCGAGGACAAGCTCGGGCCGGATCAGGCGCTGGAGGTAGATTGCATCGACATCCGCCAGAGGCTGTTCCCGAACGGCTTCCCGCGGCCCTACATCAAGGGCTTCGTAACCCTCGTCTCGCCGATGAGCCTGGACGTCACTGCCGTCTACACCTCGCGCTCGCTCGATCAGAGGATCTGCTGCGACCGGCAGGGCGGAGGCGACGGAATGCACGGGCGAAAGGATTGCTGCGGACGCGACGAGTGCAGCGACAGGGATCGCCAGTGCTGCCGGGACCACAAACGCGACTGCCCGTCCTGCTGCTACACGCTGGCGGGTGCCCACAGCAGCATCGACGTCGAGCAGATCGCCGAGCGCGTCATGGAGCGTATCCCACCTGACGACGAGAAGCCGGATCTCCCCGATCTGGTGCCGATCGAGCCGTTTGGGCCGCCGCCGTCCGACAGCCCAGGCCTGCTGCCGCAACGCTTCTGCGTCCTGCCGGACGACGGCTTCGCCCCAGCCGACGACATCCGCGTGATCGTGCGGAACCAGGGTGCGGGTCCGGCAGGTCAGTCGATCACCGAAGTCCAGTTCATCAGCCCGACGCAAGGCCCAGTCGGAACATCCTCTCAGATCACGGACCCGCTCGATCCGGACGGGGGACAGATCGCCCTCGACTTCACGATCCCGGACGGCTGCTATCCCGGCGGCGGACAGGGTTGCAACTTCAGGATCAGGGTGAACGCCGGGGAACCTGGGATCGAAGAGACCACCGAGGCCAACAACGCTGCGTCTGGCGGTTGCCCGGGCGTCGTGCCCTGACCGGCACGGCCGGGCTCGCGCCTCCCGGACACAGGTGTACCGCCATCCACGCCTGGGAGGGCAGCCGCATGGATCGCCAGCGAATTGTTAGGCCGGGATAGTCATCAATATCCGAAAGGATCGGCGTGTCGGGGTACTCGTGTTCGCTCCTATTGGGCCAAATAGCGGCGCATGGGATAGAAGAATTCGAGGCGCAAGCAATAATGATTTATAATCAATAGGTTATTGCGCATAATGCTTTTTATGTAAAGTCAAAGATCCAGAAACAGCAGTAGCTGTAGGCGAACGACACTTTACATAACCGGACACGCCTTCTTTTTTGCCCCCTTATCACCGATGGTTTGGCCAATTTCGTTGGCGCACGGCGCTCTACCGCAGGCCTCAGCGTTCCGCTTGGCTTCCGGCAGCTTTGCGCAGCAACTCCAAGCCTCGTTCTTCCCGGCCGGCCCCGCGCTCGGCGCGCAAGCGGAACCGCGTCTCCGCGTCGGCCTCGGCGCAGCAGAATCATGGCTTCACCTCTCGTCGAACAGCCGGTCCTCGCGTCCTTCCTGCGCTTGAGCGACCATCTTCCTTGGCGAATGCAGCGTTCGGCAAAGCTGCTCATGATCTGTGCCTCTTGGGGTATCTCTCGCAGGTATCTGACGGCGTTCAGTAGTCTCGTTCAGATCCGCATACATGTCGATAAGGTCAACGTAGGTTCCGTGTCACGGATCATCCTCGAGGCTTCCCCGGCCCCGGCCAGCGTCGGCATCAGGTGATCGTCACCTTCATCCGGGTGCTGGGGCGCTAGCGCAGTAGATCCGCGTCAGGTTCAGACGCGATACGATGATATCGAGCAATGTCACGTTCGCCCTCGTAGGCGATGGTGGCCAGCTCGCAGGCCAGCGAACTCGGCGAGCAAGGCTGTGCCCATAGGTGTGGCGCTTCGCCCTCAAACACCGAGGATCAGCTCGCGGCGATGCACCTGCACCAAGGCCGCGCCTACGAAGACATTGGATCACCACCGTGATCACGCGATCGATCTCGAGCAGCTCGCCTGAGGTCCGGGCCGTAACATCCAAGCGGTCGCTGGAGTAGCGGCTCGTGTAGTTGCTCTCCTCCTCGATCACGAACAGCAGCGCTTCGCGCCGACCCGTCCGGCGCACTGTCGTCAGCAGCCCCTCCTGAATCTTCGCCCGGAAGTGCTCGCCGAGCCGCTCCTTGAAGCTGCTCCTGACGCCAACCGCGCAGCGCCTCGGCGGATGATTTCGCTGCGAGGCGTGACTCCGCCTGCCTCGCCGCGAACGCGCAGGGCCTGGTGTGGCCAGTCCAGGATGAGGTTCTTGACGTTCTGGTCGTGGCTCATGGGTCGATCTTATACCGATCCATCGGCGCCGGGTGACAGCAATCGCTGCGGGCTCACCGGATGAGCCACCGCCGGTGTTAGACTGCACGGCATGGACAGATCCTTCGCAGCATCACGCTTGGGTCAATCGCGTGACGGCCCGCTACTACCAGGCTCACCTCGAGAGAGGAACCTGTTCGACGACAGGCCGGAAACGACCCAGTACGGTCGCCCAAACATGTTTTTGGAATGTCTGCAGATGGAAGGAGACCGGCCAGTCCACACCGTCCTCGACGGCAACCGACGTTACCCGAGAAGAGGAAGGCTCTGTAGACTCCCAGTCGCGGGCGTCACGAGCGACTCGAGGCACTCACCCAAGCGGCACCACCAGCAGCTTGAGGCTGTAACGGCAGGTGGATTCCAAGCACGCTGTAATTGGCTTATCTTCCCCAACTGGCCGCTGCACTCACGCTGCCGGCCATGGAGAGCTAAGCGGAGGCCGGTAGGCGGGTAAGGGGCGGGCCTTACGGCCCACCCCTCCCCTAAGAACCCGGCGTGCAAGTTTCCCCGCACCGGGCTCAAGCCTTGATAAGGCACCGTCACGCGACCGGTGTACGGACACCTTCACGATAGGGGGTTGTACTGGGCTGACGCAAAGCGCCCGCCGGGCCTTCAATGCGGCGAAAAGCACGCATCGTCTAAAGTAACCTCAGCGGTTTAGCCTTTCCGTACCTTTCTCGTGATCCAAGACCTGTCGGAAGTCAGCGCCCTTTCGGGGTGGGGCAAAGTTCGAACCCCTATCCGGACCATTACAGCCTGGCTTTCGCTTGCTCCGACATCCCATACCCCCTTGCCCTCAGGCGCTCCCTTGCGGGAGTCCGTCCACCATCCGTGTGGGGACAGTGGGGCTTACCACGTTCCACACGTGTACCATTCCCGAGGGACGTAGGCCCCGCCTTACCGCCGGCAGTACAACGTCTGCGCGGGGGAAACGGACGCTCCCCCGACCTGACTGCATACCTTTTGGTTCATGCCTATCAGCCTCTTTGGCATGTTCCCTATCACGACGGCTCAACAGCGGTTCACATACGTTGGCCCTATCCCTCAACCCTGGCTCCCGACCGTCTTGAGGCTGACAGTCGCAACCTTGCCTCACGGTTCGGTTGCCCGCGGATCAAGCGGAGGCTACGTTGTCCCGGACGCTTCGCACCCCGGGGTTACCCCCAACGCACGGTCCGGTAGGGTACCGGTGGCAGAACACCGGATCTTTATATTCCCTGATCAATACACGTGCGACTTCGTGTCGCACGTCCGCGGCAGGGGTAGAGCCCGTACGGATTGTCGTAGTGGCGCAGGGGATGTTGTATCCCGGAGCCAGCGGAGAGAATCTGTAAGGGCATCCGACACCCCGTGGAGCCATTTGTGGGCGCCGTGGAGCTCGGCTGGTGTTTTGTCGAGTCCCCGCTGCGACCGCAGGGCGGCCGCGGCACAAACAAGGTTGTCGGCATTCGGCGAGTCCCCGGCGGCATAGGACGTACCCGCCGGGTATCACGAGGAGAAACGCGACACTCCGGGGACGGCATCTGTGCGGCGTGCCCTACCACATGCTCAAGAGGGGCCCCGCCTTATAAGACAATGCCATTAAGTTAGCGGCTACCGGCACCGTTTGTAGTTGGGATGGAAGCCGTGGAGCTTCGTCGGTTTCATTTTTCGCGGGTATGATCGATCGGGTCGGACGGCCTCGGTGCTGGCGGCCATGGCGAGCACCAACGATGTAAGCAGCGGCCCGGGGGAGTCGAAGACGAACAGCCGGACCACGTTGTCCTTCATCTTCGAGAGCGCGTTGGCGAAGTTCACCCGATAGGCCCGTTTGCGGGTTTGGTAGAGGCGGTCAGCGATCGCTTGGGCCACCCAGGAGAGGACTGCGGAGAGGTTCAACACGAAAATCTTGGCGTAGAAATCTTGCTGCACGATCTGGGTGCTGAGGCCGGAGAAGTTCTCGATTTCGAGCCGACATTTTTCGCGTTTATAGCCCTCTTCCACGCCCCAGCGCAGGTGATAGAGGCGCTTGAACCACGCGTTGGGATGCGTTTCCTCGTCAAGCAGCGATGTCGCCAGCACCTCGGTCTCGCCGCCCTTGAGTTGCACACGGATCAGGCGCAGGGGGATCGGCTCGCACGACAGCCCGTAGTCCCGGCACTGTTTGCGCGCCTCGGCGCCGGGAGAGAACAGCACGACATCGCTCTTCTTGCCGCCAGCCAGGAACTCGGTGACCTCGCGGGAGAAATCCAACGACATACGGGCGCAGAAGTGGCGTTGCTCCTGGTGGTGCAAGGCAAACAGCCAGAAGGCCGGATAGCCACGGTCATAGAGCAACAGATCGTTGTCCGCGGTCGCGGCCAAATGCTCGCCGGCGAGCACACGCTCGCCGACATGGCGGGACTCGAAATCCGCCTCGATCACCAAATTATTGAGGACGTCATACAGGCGCGAGAAGCGTGCCAGCGGAGCTGAGGCGCCTTCGGGCGGCGCGCCGAACGTCGCGATGACATCGTCCGTGTTGGGTAGGCGGGCCGTCGAGCCATCGACCGCCAGTAAGCGCAATCCATGCCACAGACGCGGCGAGAAATGGCGTTGGAACCCTTCGAGCAGCGCTCTGTTGAGCCCCATTAGGGCACGGGGATTGAGCTTCTTGCGCGCCTGGCAAAAGGCCGACGGGGTCACCGCTTCAGCCAGTGGTTGGTCGTGGAGGACCTCGAAGAAGCGACTGAGCTCATCGCCAATGCTGCCCTTGCGCAGATTCAACAGCATGGAGACGAGGTGCGGTAGCGGGAGCGAGCGTTGGCGGGTGAAATCCGAGGGACGGATTCTTGCAGATTCCGCGAACTCGTCGGAGAACACGAAATCCTTTATGGGCCTATAAAGGAATTCAAATTTGCTTGATCAACTGGATTTCTCTTTCGGTGGGCTGAATCTTCTTGGGCTTGAGGACCATGATTTTGCTCTTTTCAGCGTGCTTGACGACGGCGATTATTATAACAAATACAGCGTGTTATGCGCTAACTGAATATTTGTTATAATAATCGACAGCTTCAATCACGTCGACGAGAGAGAAAACATGGTCCTTAAGCCAAAGAAGATCCAGCCCACCGCGGCAGAAACCCAGCTTATCGGTCAAATTTGAATTCCTTTATGCGCCCATAAAGGAATTCTTGTACTCCGAGGAATTTGCAGAGTCTGCTCGCATGTGCGCCTCGGACTTTACCCGCCAACGATCGCTCCCGCTACCCCCACCTCGTCTCCATGCTGTTGAATCTGCGCAAGAGCAGCATTGGCGACGAGCTTGGTCGCTTCTTCGAGGTCCTCCATGTCCAACCGTTGGCTGAAGCGGTGACTCCGTCGGCCTTTTGCCAGGCGCGCAAGAAGCTCAATCCCGATGCCCTGATGGGGCTCAATGGAGCGCTGCTCGAAGGGTTCCAGCGCCATTTCTCGCCGCGTTCTGAAGGCAGGGATTGCGCTTACTGGCGGTCGATGGCTCGACGGCCCGCCTACCCAACACGGACGATGTCATCGCTGCGCATTTCGGCGAACGTGACCGCCCGTTCCGGGGATCGTGACCGCTGTGCACATCGCAGCGGCGCTGGGGTGGATTATTCAGACAGAGCGGTCACGATCAGTCAAATCGGTCTTGGTCTTTCGCATCGATTCTCCTCTCAGTGGTAGGCGGTGGGAATTGTGCAGAAGGCGGTCGAGGATGGCGTCGGCTAGGGTCGCTTCGCCGATGAAATCGTGCCAGTGCTCGATGGGCAATTGTCCGGCGATCAGGGTGGATCGCAGACCATGGCGGTCCTCGATGATCTCCATCAGGTCGTTGCGTTGGGCAGCGGCGATTTTCTGGATCCCCCAGTCATCGAGGATGATCAGATCGGCTTTGGCGAGTTGATTCATCAACCGCGGGTAGCTGCCATCGCCGTGGGCGATCCGCAACGTCTCGAACAGACGGGGCAGGCGGAAGTAGCGCACCGACAAGCCCTGGCGGCAGGCCTGATTGCCCAGCGCACAGGCCAGCCAGGTCTTGCCACTGCCGGCCGGTCCGGTGACCGCGAGATTGTGGTGGCGCTGGATCCACTGACAGGTTGCCAGGGTGCTCATGAAGGACCGCTCGATCCCCCTGGGGTGGCGGTAGTCGATGTCCTCCACACAGGCGTTCAGGCGCAGCCTGGCGGCCTTGAGCAGGCGCGCGAGCCGGCGGTTGTCCCGATACAGGATTTCCTGATCGAGCAGCAGGGCAAAGCGCTCCTCGAAGGACAACTCTTGGGCAGCGGGTTGCGCCAGTTGCTGCTCAAAGGCCATGGCCATGCCGGTGAGTCGCAGCGCGTGCAGTTTATCCAGGGTGTGTTGTTGCAACATGCTATTTTCCTTTTGAAGTCTTCGATCAGTGGTAGTAGCCGGGACCGCGTACATTGGCGTGCAGGGGCAGTTCTCCCTGCTCGGGCTCCTGCTCGGATAGGGACTGGCGATCGAGTCCCTGTTTGAGGATCGAGCTGACACTGCGGTAGCTCGGTGAGCGGATAGCCAAGGCCCGCTCGCAGGCCGCCTCCAGGCGCTCCTTGCCGTAGCGCCGGGCATGGCTCAACAGCCCCAGGCAACGGCGGTAACCGTGCTCTGGATGGGGCAAGTCCTTGAGCTGGCGTTTGACCACCTCGCCGGTGGCCGGGCCGATCTGCCCGGCCCAGTTCAGGAAGCGCCCCGGGGACCACTCCCGGTGTTGGCGATGGGAGCTGGGCATGTGCTCGGGGAGCGTGGAAAACAGCTTGGTGTGGCTGCGCGGATGCGCGGCGATCCGTTGCCCTTTGTGGAACACCTCCACGACGCTGGCGCTGGCGCGCACATCCAGGCCATGGCCAACCCAGCGATGCGGGACGCTGTAGTAACGCTTACCGACCTCGACGTGGTAATCGATCCCGGGTTTGGCGTGCTTCCATTCGGCGTATTCGTACGGGGTGTCCGGCAAGGGTTTGAGGACGGGTTTGTCCAGCGACTCGAAGGCACTGTGGCGGCTGCCTGGCAGCTTCTGGAAGGGACGCGCATTGAGCTCGGTCAGCAGATCGCCGATAGCGGCATTGAGTTCTGAGAGTGAGAAGAAGGTGTGGTGGCGAAGCCGTGCCAGGATCCAGCGTTCGACCACCTGTACCCCCACCTCCGCTTTGGATTTGTCTTTCGGCTTGTAAGGGCGGGCCGGGAGGATGGCGCAGCCGTAATGGCGTGCCAGCTCCCGATAGGTGGCGTTGGGCTGCGGATCGTAACGACAGGCCTTGGTGACCGCGCTGAGCAGGTTGTCCGGGACCAACAACTGCACCACCCCGCCGAAGAACCGAAAGGCCCGCTGATGCGAAGCGATCCACTGTGGCAGCTCCTGCGTCCAGGTCGCCTCGGCATAGGTGTAGCTGGAGGCACCGAGCACGGCGACGAACACCTGGGCCTGGCGTAGCTCGCCGGTGGCGCCGTCCACGATGGGCACCGTCGGGCCGCAGTAGTCGATGAACAGCTTCTCCCCGGCGCGGTGGACCTGGCGCATGCTGCGCTTCTGACGCTTGACCCACTGGCGGTAGTGCTCGCAGAACTGGGTGTAACGGTAGGCCCGCGCACCGGCTTCGGCCACATACTCCGACCACAACAGCTGCAGGGTCACACCCTTGCGTTTGAGCTCGGTGTGGATCCTGGCGTGATCGGGTTCGGCGAAGCGCGTTGAGGCTTCTCGCGGCGGGTACAGCCGTGACTCCAGGGCTGCCTCGTCCATGCCCTCCGGCAACGGCCAGGACAGTCCCTGGGCCTTGGCAAGACTGACGTACTTGCCGACTACTCCCTTGGACAGACCGGCGGCGCGGGCGACCTGATCGTGGCTGAGCTTTGCCTCGAATTTCAGTCGCAGGACTTCGGTGATTTTACGCATTGGACTCCTCTTGCCTGGCATCTTCCCCTCGCAACAGCAAAAGGCGGGGGTTGATGCCAGAAAAACCGAAGGAAATCCAGCGCGCTACGATCGATTCCGGGGATCGTGACCGGTGATTCCGGGATCGTGACCGCCGATTCCGGAAATCCGGTCAAAATCGGTCACGATGAAACGGAATCGTCGGTCACGTTCGCCCGAAACGGGCGGTCACGATAAAACGAAATGGGTGGTCACGATGGGCCGAAATACGCACGGCACCCGGCGCCTCGCACGGCTCCCTCAAATAATGACTGACGGTGGCAGATAGCTCCTATTGCACTGACCTCTGGCGCTTACGCACGCCGGTCGTGCTATAGGAGCGCCACCTACCGCGGACTCCAGGCCTTCGTGTTCATTCTCCGTGGCCGGCAGCGGGAGCATGTTCAGGTCTGTGAAGACAGGTTCAGACAAGGCTGTTATTTTCGTTGATAAACGGGCATTGCCGTTATTTCCCAAAAGGAGGAGCGCCATGGCGGATTCTATCACCGGGTCAGTAGGTCAGGGCGGGCAAAATCGTCCCGAAGATGTCCGCACGATTTATGCCCTGTTCAACAAGATTCTCCCCGATCCGCTGACCATCAGCGATCAGGCTTCAGACGAGCTTATTGAGGCGATTAAGGACTTTCAGAAAGCCTTTCTTTCCCGTCCTGACGGAAGGATTGATGTGAACGGCAGAACGTGGCGGGAACTCACAGCCGCAGCAGAGGCACAGGAAGTAAACGAAATCAGCGGCTCAGTGGGCCTCGGCGGAAAGAACCGACCGCAGGATGTACGTATCGTCTATGCCCTGTTCAACGAAATTCTTTCAAAACCGCTGGAGGTAAGTGATCAGGTATCGGACGAGCTGATTCAGGCGATCAAGGATATGCAAAAGTTGTTTATGCCGCATCCGGACGGCAGGATTGATGTCGGAGGACGAACGTGGAGGCGGCTCACAGCTCCGGCAGGAGGAAGCGGAAAATCAGTGATTCTCTCCTTTGACGACGGGCCGATTCCGACAGGCCCGTTGCGCTCCATTCTTGATACCTTGGACCGCTACGGCATCAAGGCGGAATTTTACGTCCTCGGCAGGGAAGTGGACAGTGCCCCGGCAGCGGTCAAGGACATCGCGGACAGGGGACATAAGGTGCAGAATCACTCCTACACCCATCCCAATCTAGCCACCGCGAGCAAGAATTTTGTGCGGACAGAGCTGGAAAAAACTCAAAAGAGCATCAGAAAGGCTGCCGGAGTAACACCGACCAGAATTCGCCCGCCCTACGGTGCAGGCGGCTGGCGGCCCTATGATCGGGAGCTTGCCGCAGTGGCGGCTGATCTCTCCCTAACTATCCAGAACTGGGATATAGATACGGAGGATTGGAAGAGACCGAAAGGAATCGGACCGAGCAAGCAGGAGATGATCAATCGGCAGTTCCAGAGAAAGCAGGGCCAGACTGAGTTCAACGTGCTCATGCATGTGCTGAATGACACGGCTGAAGACTTGCCGGATTTCATCGAGCAACTCAAGCAATGGGGATTCAGCTTTGCCAAAACCGTAACCGCGTCAGGCCGCAGCTGCACTTTCTGTTTTTTTGTACCATCTTGCTGCTGACCGGCTGCAACAGCCAGACTCAGGAACTGGAGCAGCTGGAACAGGCAAGCCGCAGCTACAAGGAGCAGCGGGATTATGTCAGCCTTGAAATAATCCACTGGCATCTACGCAAGGGAATGGTGCGCACCAAGGTGGAAGAGCTGCTCGGCGGCGAGGCGGATTACTCGCCCATTGAGGGGCAGGACTATTATTCTTCGGATCGCCATGAAGCGGAACGCAGAGGCGAAGAGCAGATCGATACACCGGTCGGCCTGGTGGTTGACTACCAGGATGAACAGGGCGTGCTGACGGATCGGCTTCAGGAATTCCGGCTGGGTCGTATCGGTGAATGAAGTAACAAACGAATCGGTGAGGACTGGCTGCGGTGAAGCAGTCCAGGCGAGTTGGCGCGATTTAGTCTGAGCAAATCCGGTGGGATAAAAGCTAGCGACAACACACGTCAGGGGCAGGGGAACCACGGCATATCTGGGACTACAGGTTACCTGTGGCGATCTGCCAAGGGGCGATTTCAACGCCCTCGTGGCGACTTTTCCGACACGCGACGACGACTTCGCGGACAGAAAGAATTCGCTCTTCCATGCAAACTTCACGGCGGTAAGGGAACGGGCTGAATCAGCCCGGCATCAGGGATCATTCGAGGCATGCAGAGGAGACGACCATGCAGGCGTACAGCAAGCAGGTTGCAACCAGCAGGTGGCACGAGACGCGAGGCGCGAACCACGAGTTGGCGGACACGCTCAAAAAGTATGAAGTTGTCGAGCTTACCGTGAAGGAGGCGGCAACGTTGCTCACGCAACCAAGCCTCGATGTTGTCAGCCGCATACCGAGCACGAGAGATCACCAACCAAGGAAGACACATCGAGCCCGCGCGCAGTCGTACCGACCACAGGTCGCGCACTTATAATCCTCTATAAATCAATATGTTGTCAGCGCAGATTACAGATGTCCTGTGGCGCGCACGTTAGAAATGTCCGGTTAATGCCGAGATCGCCGTGGGCGTAGGCGCCTTTCGCCCACCGGTCGATCACCCACCTTCCTTTTCCTACCGCCTTCCTCTACGAGTTTGCTCACAGCGCCGCGGGGTTCGTCTCCCGGAAGCGCTCGCGCGTGATCTGACGCTGACCTCCTGGCGCTTTGGAGCGCTCTTGCCGACGTTCGACCGCCTTGGCCTGCTGCTGCTCCTGGACGTATTTCAACACAGTCCCGAGGTGCTTGTTCGACACGATGTCGGCCTGCTTGACCTGGCGGACCTTGTCGAAGACCGAGTTGGACGAAGCCGCTTCGCGGCAGAATTGCTAGATCGAGAGCGGTGATAAGCGCTATTCGTCACGCTGTGCATGTTGATCGAAGATCCGGCGCACCGTAGGAGCTGCCCAGTCGGAGATCTGGCACCGATTGCCGCAGCCAATATGGCTCCCGCGACCCGCAACTGAGTATCGACGCCAGTCACCTCGTGGGTTGCCTCTAGAATTCAGTCTCAACTTTTAGGTTTTCGTAGATCTTGTCCTTCCTGGCGAAGTCCCGCGTTGCTTTCGCACGACGCCTGGTCTAGGCTTGCGCTTAGAGGAGGCATCGCCGGGAATACTCGTAACCCACTGTTTTCTCGCTAATCTCACTCGCCCGTCCGGGCAAAAAAAGATATTTTCTGCATATAGGGTAGTCGAGTCCAGAACACGTGCTTGTCCAACAAACGGTTCAGATCGTGGCTCGCTTCGCTCGCACGATCTAACCTTATTCGTTACGCTGTGCATGTTGATCGAAGATCCGGCGCACCGTAGGAGCTGCCCAGTCGGAGATCTGGCACCGATTGCCGCAGCCAATATGGCTCCCGCGACCCGCAACTGAGTATCGACGCCAGTCACCTCGTGGGTTGCCTCTAGAATTCAGTCTCAACTTTTAGGTTTTCGTAGATCTTGTCCTTCCTGGCGAAGTCCCGCGTTGCTTTCGCACGACGCCTGGTCTAGGCTTGCGCTTAGAGGAGGCATCGCCGGGAATACTCGTAACCCACTGTTTTCTCGTATCTCACTCGCACCCGTCCGGGCAAAAAAAGATATTTTCTGCATATAGGGTGAAGTCGAGTCCAGAACACGTGCTTGTCCAACAAACGGTTCAGATCGTGGCTCGCTTCGCTCGCACGATCTAACCTTATTCGTTGGACGAAGCCGCTTCGCGGCAGAATTGCTAGATCGAGAGCGGTGATAAGCGCTATTCGTCACGCTGTGCATGTTGATCGAAGATCCGGCGCACCGTAGGAGCTGCCAGTCCGAGATCTGGCGCCGATTACCGCAGCCAATATGGCTCCCGCGACCCGCAGCTGGAGTATCGACGCCAGTCACCTCGTGGGTTGCCTCTAGGAATTCAGTCTCAACTTTTAGGTTTTCGTAGTTCTCGTCCTTCCTGGCGAAGTCCCGCGTTGCTTTCGCACGACGCTCTGGTCTAGGCTTGCGCTTAGAGGAGGCATCGCCGGGAACACTCGTAACCCACTGTTTTCTCGCTAATCTCACTCGCCCGTCCGGGCAAAAAAAGATATTTTCTGTATATAGGGTGTCGAGTCCAATACACGGGCTTGTCCAACAAACGGTTCAGATCGTGGCTCGCTTCGCTCGCACGATCTAACCTTATTCGTAGGGCAGGTCGGCACCGTCGTACTTGATCGCGATGGTGCCGTCCGGGTAATCGTGCACACACACCTTCTTGCGTCGCAGCCCTTTGGTGAGGTCGTTGGGCTCCAGCAGGTAGACGACCCGGTCGTACTGCACCGTGAGGCTGTTGGAGACCGTTCGCTCCTCCTGCCAGCTCAGGATCTCCTCGAGATCGTCGATCTCCGTGAGCGGTCGGTGCAGATCCTTCTTGCTGGCCGGCTCCTTGGCGAACTTGGCGTTGAAACGCTCCATGAAGGCCGGCAGAAAGGCGTTGGCCGCTTCCAGGGTGTCGATGCCTTCGAGCCGCAGCTCCTTGACCAGGCGGTCCTGCAGCGTCTTGTTCATGCGCTCCACGCGTCCCTTGGCCTGGGAGCTGTTGGCGTAGAGGATATCGATGTTGAGATCATGCAGGGCGCGGCCGAACTGGGTCAGGCCGTTGCCGGTTGTGGCGCCGGTCTGATTGACCCGGAACACCGAATGCTTGTCGCTGTAGAAGGCCACCGGCTTGCCGTGGCATTCCAGGTAGCGCCGCGTGGCATGGAAGTAATCGAAGGTGCTCTCCGAGTCCACGAAGCGCAGCTCCATCAGCCGGCCTGTGGCATCGTCGATGTAGACCAGCAGTGTGCACTCGGGGCCGCGGTGCTCGAACCAATGGTGCTCGGAGCCGTCGATCTGAATCAGCTCCCCGAGACAGTCGCGGCGGTAGCGAGGCTGATGGACCGGTTTCGCTCGCTGCTTGCGGTCTTTCCAGATGCCGGCCTCGATCAGCCATCGGCGCAGCGTTTCCCGAGACAGGTGCACGTCGTGACGTTCGGCCAGCATCTCGGCGATCAGCGTCGGTCCGAAATCCACGTAGTGCTCGCGGATCAGCTCGACGATCCAGGTGTTAACGGAGTCTGCGTACGCCCGGTTGCTGCGTTTGCCGCGCTTCTTCGAGACGATCCCTCGGGGACCGTCACGTTCCAGGGCTGCCAGGAGCCGCCGGATTTGTCGCGGGGTGATGTTCAACTGCCGTCCCGCCTCGACTTGGGTGAGACGTCCTTCGCCAACGCGTTCGAGAATCGTCAGTCTGTCCAGCTCTGAAGCACTCATCGTTACCAGTTCGCTCATCGGCATGCCATCGGCCTCGGGTCGTGATCACACGACTGACGAAGCTGCCAGAACATGCCAAAGAGGACATTTCTAATGTGCTCAAAGCGGACATCTCTAAAATGCGCCTACAACGCAATTGCGTATAATACTTTTTATGTAAAGTCACGTGTTATAGGCGTGGTGGCGACCGCTGGACGAACGGTACTTTACATAATGCGAAAGCGCCTGTTTTGCAGCCCCTTCAATCGCCGATGACCTGCTCGATGCCGGCGGCTGTCAGCACCCGCTCGGACCACGCAAGCAACGTCCGGGCGTCGGCGCTCTCGATCCTGTGGCGCGCCGCCTCGGGCACCTCGCCGAATTTGAGCTGCAACTGGCGCAGCAGCATCATGGCTTCACCTTCCTGGCGGCCTTCCTCGCGTCCTTCCTGTTTGCCTTCCTGTTTGCCTTGTTGAATGAAGCGTTCGGCAAAGCTGCTCATGATCTCGGCCTCTTGGGGATACTCACGCTGGTATCTGACTCGTTCATTCTCGTTCAGATCCGCATAGATGTCGATAAAGTCAAGGTATTTCAGCTGCTTCTCCGGATCGGCCTCGAGGCTTGCCAGGCCCCGCACGGCGTGGGCATAGGCGTCGACCTTGCATGCTGCGGTGCGTAGCGCATGTTCGGCAGGTTCAGCCGCGCGACGATGTTGTCGCTGTTGCGATAGCGCTCGTAGGCAATGGTGGCCAGCTCGCAGGCCAGGAACCGGAAGCTGAGGTAGGTGTGACGCTCGCCGCCGAGGATCAGCTCGCGGCGAGGCGCCTGGCCGCGCAAAAAGATCACCACCGGGACCACGCGATCGGTCTCGAGCAGCTCGCCGAGGTCCAGGCAGTAATGCGCCAAGCGGTGGATGGAGAAGCGCCGCGGGTCGCTCTCCTCCTCGATCACGAACAATAGCGCTTCGCGCCGCCCGTCCGGCCACTGCACCAGCAGTGGCACATCGAGCTCCCGGAAGCGCTCGCCGAGCCGTTCCTTGAGCTGCTCCTGACGCACCGGCAGCACTTCGGCGTCGGCGAGCATGTCTGCCGTCTCCTCGGCCGCAAAGAAGGCCAGGGCCTGGTGCGGATAGTCCAGGATCAGGTTTTTGAAATTCTGGTCGTGGGTCATGGGTCGATCTTAACCGATCCATCGGCCCTGACGATCGGTGCGGGCTCACCGGATGAGCCACTACAGGATGTAGGCTGCACACCATGGCAGAAGCGTCGCAGCATCACGCATGGGTCCATCCGGCGAAGGCCCGCTACTACCAGGTCCACCTGGACCGGGACCTGTTCGGCGACTGGACCCTGCGCAAGGTCTGGGGTGGCATCGGCTCCTCCCGGGGCCGGATGCACAACACCGCCGTCCCGTCCTACGACGAGGGCGTCGAGCAGATCCGCGCGATCGCCAAGCGACGCGGCCAGCGCGGCTATGAATGCGTCTCTCGCCCGCCCCGGCAGCAATCCGGATCGCAAGGTCCCTGATCCGACCCTCGAGGGGCATGATGAGCCACCCCCGAGGGAAAATTCATAGAGTACGTTCGAATATCGTGCTTAACCTATACGGAAAGTATGTGAGTTATTAATCTCACAAACTACTTTATCATGGGTGTCGAACCGTCACCGTACGACAGTTCGATGGCGTGCCTCCCACGTGGTCTTTCCCCTGAATCCGAAGCGCCGGGAACCGAGGGTTCCCGCAATCTTTCGACCAAACTTAAGCCAGCGTCCCTAACCCGTTGTCAGCGAACCCGGACAACAGCTCTTCCCACAGCCTATCCACAGAAGCGGTCACAGCAACTGTGGAGAGGTTTTCACGTCAGGTCCGCAACGCGGTGACGCTCGGCGGCGGGGTTTCAACCCCGGTTCTGCGCAAAGCGTTCTACCTCGCCTCCTACAGAACCCCCTTGTTCTTCTCGCGCACGCGCAGATAGAGCTCCTGCATGACCTCGATGAAGGATGCCTCCTTGCCCCAGAAGGCCGGGTAGTCGCCCCCCTTTTTGATCAGTATGGCCGGCACCGCGGCGGGCGTGGCTGGCTCGATCTCGCTCGGCAGGCGTTTTTTGCCGTGCCAGAAGGCGTGGTAGTCCGGGGTCGAGGTTGCGGCCGCCGGGCGGGTGAAAAAGGACTCCGCCGGAGCGGGGTCCGGTGACTCCTCGACCAAGAGCACAGCCAGAGCCTTGCCCAGGGGTGTTGCGCTCAGAACCTGGCGGAGATGTTCGCGTGGCAGGCCACGCAGCTCGAACAGCAGGAAGGGATCGCTGTCCAACCGGCCCGCCAGGCGGTAGTAGGCGCCGGCGATGTGCTTGCAGGGATTGGCGTAGTCCGGGCAGGAGCAGTCGGTCAGCGCAAAATCCTTGCGGCTGTGGGGCAGGAGGTGGAGCTTTACATCGGCGAAGGCGTCGTCGATGTTATCGGGCATCTCGTTCATGAGGAGCTTCGAGACCAGCGCGGCATTGCTCCCCAGATGGGCGATGGCCTTGGCCCAGTCTCCGGTCGGAATCGGCGCCATCCGGATCCTGGTCTTGTAGCGGGGTTCCTTGTAGACCCCGTAGTAGGGATTGACGTTGCCGCGCACGGTTGCGGTCACCATGCCGTCGGCAATGTCGAAGTCGAGGATGCGGCGGTCGCCGCTGTAGCCCTTGCCCCGCTGCAGCCGGCCGCTGTCGGTGAAACCCTCCAGCGCCTCGATGAATCGCTGCCCCCACCAGGTCCTGCCGAGCTTTGCCATCAGTCCATCACCGCTTCGCGATTGAGGCGGATCAGCTCCTTGAAGCGGTCGTTGTCGAGCCGGGTCAGCCAGGACTCGTCGTTGCCGACGATGGCGCCGGCCAGCGCCTTCTTCTCCTCGATCATGTCGTTGATCCGCTCCTCCAGGGTGCCGAGGGTGACGAACTTGTGCACGAAAACGTTCTTCTCCTGGCCGATCCGGAAGGCCCGGTCGCTGGCCTGGTCCTCGACCGCCGGGTTCCACCAGCGGTCGAAGTGGAAGACGTGGTTGGCCTTGGTGAGTGTAATGCCGACGCCGCCGGCCTTGAGCGAGAGCACGAAGATCGAGGGCTCGCTCTCGGGGTCCTGAAATGCCTCGATCATGGCCTCGCGCCGGCCGCGGGAGGTCCCGCCGTGCAGGTAGTAGGTATTGTAGCCCAAGCCCTGCTTGAGCAGCTTCTCCAGCTGACTGCCGACCTCGGTGAACTGGGAGAAGATCAGCACGCTGTCGCCCTCGGTCATGACCTCCTCGAGCATCTCTCCCAGGCGCTCCAGCTTGTGGGAACGCTCGGGGGTGAAGGCGCTGCCGTCCTGCAGGAACTGGGCGGGGTGGTTGCAGATTTGCTTGAGCTTCATCAGGGTCGAGAGCATCAGGCCCTGGCGCTCGATGCCTTCCTTCTCCTCGAGCTGGCGCTCCACGTCACGCACCACCGACTCGTAGAGGGCCGCCTGCTCCTTGCTGAGGTTGCAGTATTGGATAGCCTCCACCTTGTCCGGCAGGTCCTTGATGATGGCCTTGTCGGTCTTGACCCGGCGCAAGATGAAGGGCTCCACCAAGCGCTTGAGGGTCGCGGTCTGAACCGGGTCGTTGTCGCGTTGGACCGGGAGCTCGAAGCGCTTGCGGAACCTGGCCTGAGTATCCAGGTAGCCGGGGTTGACGAAGTTGAAGATGGACCAGAGGTCGGTCAAGCGGTTCTCGACCGGGGTTCCCGTCAGGGCGAGCCGATGTCCGGCCTTGAGCTTGAGCACGGCCTTGGTCTGGGCGGCCTTGGGGTTCTTGATGTTTTGCGCCTCGTCGAGGACAACGCGGTGCCAGTCCACGGCGCTGAAGAGATTCTGGTCCAGCCGCGCCAACGCGTAGGAAGTGATGACCATGGCCTTGTCCTCGGCGAGTCGGCGGAAGGCATTTAGGTCGCGCTCCCGGCCGGGACCGTGGTGGATGAGGGTCCCAAGGTGCGGGGCGAACTTCTCGATCTCCTTGGACCAGTTGCCGAGGACAGAAGTGGGCGCGACCAGCAGCGTCGGCGCGAGACCATCGTCGCCCTCCCGCTCCTGCACCAGACGGGCGATGACCTGCATGGTCTTGCCCAGTCCCATGTCATCGGCCAGACAGCCGTTCAGGCCGAGCTGCTCCAGGAACCGCAGCCAGGCGACGCCACGCTTCTGGTAGTCGCGCAGCTGCGCGTTCAGTTGCGGCAGGTCCGCAATGGGCTCCAGGCGGCTGCGGTCGCGCAGCCTGTCCAGCATTGCAGACAGGGCGTCGTCGCGGTCGACCTCGAAGGCGTCGTCGGTGGCGGTGCGCTGCAACAGCTTCTGGATGCTCATCTCCGGGGTTTCGCCCCCGTGCTCCCGCCAGAAGGCGAGCATCTCCTGCATCTTGTCCCGGTCGAGCTCGACCCACTGGCCGCGGAACTGCACCAGGGGACTCTTGGCCTCGACCAGACGCTGCCATTCCTCCGCGCTGACCACCTGGTCGCCGATGGCGAGCTGGTAGCTGTACTGGATCAGGTTATCGAGGTTGACGTGGCCGCTGCCCGTGGACGCCCCGCTCGCGGACTTCGAGGGCGAGGAGCGCAGGCGGATCTTCACGCGGCGCCGCCCCTGGGGTGTCCACCAGGCGGGGACGATGATCTTGAATCCGGCGTCCTCCAGCACCCAGGCGGATTCCTTGAGGAAGTCGAAGGCCTCGTCCAAGTCCAGGGCCACTGTCCGGGGCTCGGCGGTGTCGAGGCCCGCCCAGAGCATGGGGACCATGCGGGCGGCGAGCCCCAGATTGAGCAGGAGGTGGGTCTCGAAGTCCTTTCCCAGTTGGTGGCGCATCCGTTGTCTCTCTTTCTTGGACGAGGACCAGTAGTCCGATAGCGCCAGACGCTGGGAGGGGTCGTCCTTGGGGACGGCGACGAAGTGCAACGACCAATCCTCTTCTCCGCCGTCCGGCGGCTCCACGAGCCGGAAGCCCAGTGTGAAGGCGGCATCCCGCTCGGCGCCGATGATCCGCCGGCGCCACTGTTGCCATTGCCGGTAGCCCTCCATGGCCTGCTCGGCGCTCTTCCAAGGCCTGATCCGCGGGTCGACGCATGCGGTGAGCGGGCTGTTGTCGATCCTCTTCGCGAACACGGCCGGCAGCGGGGTTTGGCGGACGATTCGATCCAGCAGAACCTCCGCGCAGTGCCGCAGCAGGCCCTCCCCTTCCATCAGTCCTCCCGGTGCGCAGGCGCAAGCGCCCGGCATCCTGTCGCAGGCATCGGCGATCAGCTGCTCGTACTGGTCCGATGCCCATTGCCAGGACCCATAGAGCTCGAACGGCGGCAGCTTGCGCTTGCCTTTCGGTCTAGGCGGTTGGTGATAGATCAGGGCGGGCAGGTACTGATCCCGCACCAAGAGGCGCTTGAGCCCCTGTGTGAACCAGTACCAGAACAGGAAGTCGCTGCCGGGCTGAACGTCCTCGGCCCGGTAAAACGATAGGAAATGGATCTCGGCGAGCTGCCTGACGGGATGGTCGAGGCGCTGGCAGTCCACGCGCCACGGTCGCAGGGTCGTCTGCGCCTCATCGACGGCTTCCGGCCAGTACTTCGCCAGCTGGGGCGACGGCAGCGGAGCGTCCGGCGCGCTTGGCAGGTGGATGGTGCAGGAATCCAGCGCATCGCGGAGCTGAAGCGCGGACGGCTTCGCGCCGAGTGCCTCGAGCAACGCGGACCAGGCCTCCCTGGGTAGACTGAACGGATGGACCGGGGCACCTCTGCCGTGCCTTGCAGGCGTGCGCTTCAGCGTCTCCGCCCACAGTCTGAACGATCCCCCTTGGAGAAAGCTGTCGGTGGTCTCTGGGAGCCAGAAGGCGTGGAGGATCTTCATGGGGGGTTTGGCCCAAGTCGCCGATTTTGTGCACTAAGATGGGCTCCGGTCTTGCGCCGTACATCCATCACGACAATTCCGACACTTGCTGGTTTGAACGGAGCTGTCAACAGCGTCTGACGACCTGGGTCGCGGACCGACACGAGGCCGACTGAGGCCACATCGGCGGAGTACGCTTGGCCCTATAGATGCGCGGTGCCCGGCCTCAATGCACCTCCCGGCTCCCCCACCCTGCGCGGTGACTCCGCAGCTGCCGCAAGAGCTCCTCCTTTCCTTCCATCACCCGCACCAGGGACTCGTCCACTGACTCCTCGTCGTCGGCGTCAGAGACCCACGCAGCACCAAAACCGCCAAGCCATTCCCGCTGGGCCTCGATGTCGTTTAACGGCGGAAAGAACTCCGGTTCGCGAACGCCTCTTGAGAAAACCGCCCATCCAGCGGCATACCAACCGATCTCTTCTACGGTGTACGGGAGGGACATCTTAAATCCTCGACCTGACGATGACCAGGGATCATATTTCGCCGACGTCTTACCGCCGCCGCCACTTCCAGGGCGGCACTGGATCCGGGTCCTGCCACAACCCTTTTCCTTCCCTTCGCGCCTTACCCTCGGCTGCTTCGTAGAGCGCTTGATCGACGTCGCTCTGCTCGTGCGCGTACTTCCGGTACCACCAGCACATCCCCTTGCGCACAAGCGCAAGGTTCACGTCGCCCTCGCCGTCGATCACCTTCCCGACGATTCGCTCCCACCGATCCCGCTTGTCCCATTCGATGGTGACGGCCTCTCCCCCGACATGCTCCAAGAGGGGGTTTTTGGCCCAAACCGTCAAATATGCTTAGCAACACATATTCGGCGGTTTGGGCAGAGAACCCCGACACCAATCGGCGACAGCGGATTGCAGATGGCGGCTGTCCTGGTCTTGGGGGACGACCTCGTTTTGCAGCCATTTCCGGAGCTGCTCCTCATCAGCAACCGTGATCGGACGAAACCCGAGAAAGGCCCGGATCTGTTCACGGTCACGCTGGCTGCTCCGCCCCTTCAGGTCGTAGTCGAACCAAGCCGTTGGCAGGACGAATAGCTGTTCACCGATGAACGCTAACACGGAGTCCGGAACATCCTTGTGGTGATGGGGAAACCGACCGTTGAGCTGGAAGAATTTGACCAGAACTGCAACGCCGATACTCCCCCGTTCGGTACGGTTGGCGAGGAGTCCCCGCTCAGCCGCGATGAGAGTCCAATGCTCGACCAGTTCCTGCTCGTCCCAACATCGCTTCATCGTGCCGCCACCTTCAAAATGCCAAAGGTGGTGATCGTACCGGGGACCAGAGCAGAAGGATGCAGTATTAGCGGATGCTCATATGGCGGCTCATGACAGCTTCGCTCCTATTGGGCCAACAGGCGGTGAGCAAGCTGCGTGAGGCACAGGGCCGGCCGCTGATCGGGCCCAACCGGCTCGCGGTTTGGGACCAGCTACGCGCCTGGCGCGACACCGATGCCCGCGAGACCGACGAGAGCCGCCGCGGACACCGCTTACTCCCCTACCGGGACTTCGATGCCTTGTGCCGCAAGCAGGGGGTCCAGGGTGCCGACACCTTCGCCGAGGTCCTGCACCATGCCGGTATGGTCTACTACCGACCGGACCTGTTCGACAACCAACTGGTACTGGATCAGTCCTGGGCACTGAACGCGGTCTACGCCGTTTTCACACGCGAGGGCGCCGTCTATGACACCCTGCGCCAACTTGGCCCAGTAAGCACGAAGGGGTCATGAGGTGCCATATAATTCAACGCTAATCTATCTGGATTTCTTTTTCACCATAAAACAGTCGGTTAGAAACCTCCGAAAGGATCAAAAGCATAGATCGCTCTCAAGGGAGATTCTGCTCTCGGGTTTTCTACATTCATGAAATCAAGTAGTTACATACAGTTGGCACCCAGTGACAGCTTCGTGCCTACTGGGCCAGTTTGAAATATAAGGATTATTAATGTGCGTGCATTAACTCAAAAGTGGCGAGATATGCTCGTGTACCGCAGTGCGGGAAAAAATCGTAACCTACTGAAACAACGAATATAGTGGGAAAGCTCGTTCATCTCTGTGATGACGAATCAAGCCTAAATGCACCTTTTCGGAGCGTTGTGCAAAAATACCCATAATCGTTCCGATGATTGTCAGCCCCCGATGCCCGCTACACCCTGTCCGTGAAGGAACGGGATTTCGTTCGCGCCAACGCACGCGGTGCCGAGCAACGCTTGACGCTCGCCTTGATGCTCAAGACCTTTCGGCACCTGGGTTACTTCCCCGATCTATCCGAGATTCCCAAGTCAATTTCGGTGTTCATCGGTCAGCAGCTCGCTCTGCCGCCGGATACATCGACGCTCGACGGTCCACAGCGCAAGCCGACACCGTTCCGTTACTCGTCAAACCCCATGTCCTCCCGCTCCTCATCGTCGTGCGCGCAGCGCGCGCTGCCCAAACCCATTGACCTCACGTCGGCCCATGATGAGAAAGAACGTACTCGCGAGGGCCGCGAGGGCGCGTAGACTTTCTCAATCACCTTTGGTGAAAAGGTGGTGACAGTGTTCGGGACGCAGCAAGACATCCGTGCCCGTCACGTGCTCAAAACAGTTTGCTGATCGTTTCCTTGGCGCTCTTGTACACGTCGGTGATTGCGTTCGTCACCGTGTTGATCCCGGCGCCAACCACCTCCGTGACGTAGTCGACGGCTCCCCCGACGGCCCGCTTGACTTCGGCAACACCTTTCTCAAGCTTACCTTCAGCCTCCATCCCGGTGTCGCCGGTGAGCTTACCGGTGGCTTCCTTGATCTGGCCTTTCATCTTTGCTGCAACCGTCATGGTTCTCACCTGCTTCAGTGCTGACGGCGATGCTCGACATCGCTCCTTATCACAAAAAGTATAGTTCTACTTTGTCACATTGCCCGCAAGCTCGAGAGGCGGAGCAACCTTGCCAAACGCCTCGCCTGTATCGCTGATGTCGAAGGAAAAGCGGGTCCTGTTCGTGTCAACCGAAACCTGCCGAAGCTTAGAGTCGTTCGCGATCGTAATGTCCCGGTTTGCGCGGCATCACGTCGGTCGCCACCGAAAGGCCGTTGCCGCTTGCGAGAACATGGCACTCGCCGCGACAAGGGCGTTATGTCCGCCAGACCGCGAAATTGTGTGCCGACGACGCTCTGCAGACAGCACGGAGCATCCCTCGCGATGCGTGGAAATCGTCTCTCGCGACCTCCTTCGAACAGATCACCGAAGCTGCCTCAAACGACAAGCACAGCGATGCCAGCCGCACCTCGCAGCGGTATCGTGAGCCTTCATGTCCTGGCGAGCAGGATGTCTCGTCGTGCGTTCTGCGCCATTTTCCGGCGTGGTGGCCGGAACAGCGATCAGCGCCGCATCGTCGCGCGATCTTCAGGCGGTCGCACCGGCATCGCGCCTACTCCAACAGATCAACACCCTGCTTTGCGTAGTGGGACCGAATGCTGGCCAGTCGCTTCCTGTGTCGCTTCTCCATTTGGGGTTTTTGGCCCAAACCGTCAAATATGCTTAGCAACACATATTTGGCGGTTTGGGCCAAAACCCCAGACCGTGGGTCGGAGAGACCGGATAGTTGCAGTTAATGTGGTCCCGAGAAAGGGCTTGTTTGCGGGCCGGGCGATTTATGATTGCTGATCCCTCACCCGCCCTCGGCTGGACCCCGGGGAGACTGAGAAGCGCCTGAGCCGACCCTTCCGAGTAAGTATTTTTATATATACTGGGCGCTCAAATCAACGATCAAGATTTCACTTAACCGGCGGACCGCTTTCAGGCCGGATTCGTCTACAAGCTGCTCACGGAAGGTACGGTGGAACAGAAGGTCGCCGAGCTGCAGGCGCGCAAGCAGGCCCTGGCGGACGCCATGCTCGAAGGCGGCGGGGGGCGGCCGCCGAGTCCCTCAGCGCCGACGACCTGGAATCACTGTTCGCCCCGGTGACCGAACCATGAACGAGCCATTGCCCGATAGAGACCTGCTGGCCCTGGTCGACCGGCTGCTGCTGGAGCAAGGCCGGCTTGACCCCTTCGAGCTGCTTCTGGCGGCGGGACTGCTGGCCTACCAGGACTATGAAGCCTGGCGGATGGGCCGGATGCCGGACATCCAGGGGGCTTTGAGCGTCGCTCCGGGAGAGGCGGCCGGACTGCTGGAACGCGCGGCAGCCTACGCCCGCGGGCAAAAGCTGGCCGCGACATCGCTGGAGCACAACGGCTGGGGCGGCCTGGATCAGCCCCTGCGCATCGGCACCGATGCCGGTCTGATCCGGGGCTGTGCCGCGGCCTTTGCACCCCCGGATGATCGCCACCAACTGGACCTGTTCCATGACAGCAGTGCCCTGTTGCTGGAGGAAGAGATCCGCCGCGGCCTCGCCGAGCGCCGCTCCGACGCCGCACGGGAGCAGATCGCGCGGCTGATGGCGCAGGACCCACGGCATCGTCATCTACGCGGATTCCTGCGGCTGATCCAGATCGTCGACGACGCCGGCTCCGGCACACCGAAGTCCCGCCTGCGGGAGCTGGAAACCGTCGACCCCTTGGCCAGGGACTTACTCGGATACCGGGCGCGGGATTTTCTCGCTCCTCTGTGGTCGGACCTCGCGGAGTCCCTCGCGGGCCACGCCTTCAACCCAGGCTCGCCCCGGCTCCACGCCGGCTTTGCCTGGGCCAGGGCGGGACGCTGGGAAGCGGTGCGCGAGGCTGTGGAGCAAGAGCCCGACTGGCGCACGCATCCCTTGCTCCTGCTGGCCCACGCCGAGGCCTGTTGGCACCGGCGCGATGCGGCTGCGGCCTGGCGGGACTGGCTGTGGCTGTGCTGGGAATTTCCCCCCGAGGCCGAGCGTGCCCTGATCTCCCCCACCTTTCCGGATCAGCGGCTCGCCAATCTGTGGAAGGGGTTCGGCGACGCGGACCTGGAGCTGGAGACCGAGGATTTTCCCGCCTGGCTTCTATTGGCGGACCCGGTAACCGCGGTCGCGGTACCCGCGGAGTCGGCCCCGAAGGACGATCGAGGCGATGCCTATGGTCTGCTGCACCGGTTGGTTCGGGGCGACGACGCCATCTCGGTACGCCGGGAGCTGGCGGAGACCCATCCCGGTCTTCTACAGCTGTTTCTATCACGGCGGCGATGAGCATGCGGAGCAAGTCAAACGCGTGCAGGGCCTGACGCGGGTTGTGGAATACCTGGACGCCATGCGCGGCCGGGTATGACCGACATCTGGGCTGCCTGCGGCGGTGGGCGGCGGCCCGAACCGATCGGCGGTGCGCCGCTGGCACATAGGCACATAGGAAATCCAACCGCATCACGACGGGTATGTCGGTGACGATAGCACTGAGAGAAGCCGGGGAGCAAGCCGATGGGAGCCTCTCCGGGGCTGGACTGCGGACGTGCCGGCGACCCCGGCCGTTCGAGGAGGGAGGCTCGCGGGGATTGGGCTGGCAGATACGTAGGCGTGGCTCGAGCCGCCGATTGAGCTCGACGACGATAACGTCAATCACCACTGAATGCGCTGCTCGAATTCGTAGTTCGGTTCCGGTTGGACGAGAGGATCGTACTGCGGGTCGACCTGGAGCGGAGAGTCTTCCCATGCGGGCGGGTGAGCTGTGATTGAGCAGCGAACGACCGAACCATGGATGGTTTGGGCTGGTACCCAAGCGGAGCAGGGTGAGCCGCGGCCGAGCAGCGAACGGCCAAACCGTGGACGGTATGGACTGGTACCCAAGCAGAGCAGGAAAGCGCAGCGCTGGGGCGCAGCGCAGGGGCGTGCCGGGGAGATCACCGGCGGGCGTGTCGGCTTGCCGATGTGCTCGAGGACCGCTACAGCTACTGGATCAGCGCCGCCTTCAGAGTGATCTCGGTATTCGCCAGGTGTTCTGCGCGAGCTGGTGGATCTGCTGCGCAGGGAACCAGTCGTTCTGCCCGGATACACCATCCCCGGGTGCCACCTTGGCGCCCGGGTTGTTTGCATTCAATCGTTGCCTTTCCTTCTTGTTGCAGGCCTATCGCCCTGATGCCCACGCCGGGACAGGGCGTCCTGCAGCGCCCGCTCGGACATCTCAAGCCGGGTCTCCAGGATGGCAATCGCTCGGTTGCGTTCCTCAAGCGCGCCCCGATGGCCATCGCCGACAACCCGGGATCGCTCTGCCTCCTCCTTCGCCTCGGTTAAGCGCTTGTCAGATCCGGCAAGCTCAGAAGCCAGCTTGCCGATCTCGCGTTCACATTCGGCGATTCTAGCTTCGCGCGCTTCGAGCTTCGAAGACAGCGACTCCCCCTGCTTCTTCCAGTCGGCGACACGCTGTTCAAGATCGACGAGCGCTTGGGCCTTCGTCGCCTGGTCCAACTTCAACGACACGATTTCGCCACTCGATTTTTCGAGCCGAGCAGCCAGCTGCTGACTGCGCGCCTCTTCTTCCTTGGTGCGCTGGTTGGCAACGTCGACCCTGTTCAGCAACCCCGCCTCATCGCGTTCGCGCGCTTCGCGTTCGGCGCACAACTCCTCTCGTAATGCCTGCGCTTCGCTTTCCTTCGCTGCCGCCAACCGTCGTTGTTCAGCCAAGTCGGCCGTTGCTTGCTCCAGGTTGCGCCGAAGTTGCTCGGCGACCCCGTTCGCGCTAGCCAGCATCTCTTCGTTTCTCTGTAACGCATCGACCGTCTCGTGGTGACGGGTCTCGTTGTCCGCCAGCGACGCCTGCGTCTTCTCGGCAGCCGACAGTAACGCGGCGCGCTCCTGGCCCCAGAGCTCTCCTGCCACCTGCACGGCTTGCTTCCAGGTCGAGCGCGCTGAATCCAGCACAGTGCTCGGCAACTCACTGTCCGTGAGCATGTTCCCCACATCGCCCCAAAACTCCGAGAGCGCAGCGACCAGTGTCTGCTGCGACCCTCTCCCCCCTAACTGCTCGCGCACGTTGGTGGTCGTCGGCCGTTGTCCGGCCCTCAGCAAATTCCACGCCGTCGCCTTCACCTCATCGCGTGTCACCGCCATCTTTTTCTCCAGGGCTGCTCATTGCAGCACGATCGTGCGCAAAAGAGATCCAGGCGCTTGGCGTAGGCGCCGGAAAGTACCGAGACAGGATCGATGCTACCTATCCGCAACCATCCGCCATTGCTGGTGTTTCAAGTGCATGGATGCCTATTTAGTTTAGAGTCCATACATCCATACTACCAGACTAAACGTCTGATCGCGCCCCATCTGTACTGTGAGAATCCCTGCTTCTCGCAGTAAGAGCACGAAATCTGCTATTCTTCCAGTGGCCAAACTCGATGGGTCGGTCGGTCGAACACGAAACCGTCCAGAGACAAAGACAGATAGGCTTCTAAAAAGCCATGATAATCAAATAGATAGGATAGCAAACATGAAATTCATGCCGGAGCCTATTTGGCGCAAGGGACCGCCGTTCGATGTCATCGAGTTGGTTGGCGACCGCCGCGTTGCGCCTGCGGCCTGGAATACGAGCAAGTCGGCCAATAACGTAAGCCGACTGCAGGTGGTAACCGCACACTCACTCGGGTGGGAGATAACGAACGTGGAAACAATCCATTGTTGCGAAAAGACTGGGCGAACTAGCGAAAGCCAAACCATGCGTTTGGCGAACCGGCGTGCATGACGTGGACCAGACTGCGAGCAGCTCCGACGCTGCGATCGGCCAGCGTCTTCGCGAGCTGCGCGAAACCAGAAAGCTTGCTCAGCACGCTTTCGCAGCAATCCTCGGCGTATCACCGAGGACCTATCAGAACTATGAGCGCGGGGAAAGGACTGTCAGCAAGGAAATTCTCGTCGCCCTACGGGAAAAATTCGGGTTCGACGCGAACCTGATCCTCTTCGGCCCCTGCAACCAAGACGACCCACCTCCCTCTAGCTGCTCGGCCAACCAGACCCTAGGCGGAGAACCTGAAGTTCCCGGCACCTTGGTTGCCAAGTACAAAGATGTGATGCGCAGCGGAGAAAAGCTCGACCCCTCCGATGACATGGAGAAGCAGGCTTTCGATTCCTGGCGGCTCCGCACATGCAGCCAACCCGAACCGCCTTTGCAATCACCGGCGACGGCGCAGGACATCACGCTTTACCTGACATCGGTCGAGCCCGCGGAATTTCCTCACCCCGTCGGCGCCGATGATGATGTGCAGCTGACTTCCCGGGACGAGCATGCCCTCGCACGCAACATCGCCAACCAACACGCATCCGCGACGCGCCGAGCTTACCGTTCGGCATGGACCCAGTTCGTCCATTGGTGCGAACAACGCGCCTATCGGCCGTTGCCTGCGAACCCCAAGGTTGCGGCCTGCTACCTGATCGATATCGTAGAGAACTCAGGTATTAAAGTCCCTACAGCGAAACGTCATGCCTCCGCAATTCGCCTGGCACACATCCTTTCCGGTTATCCGTCCCCGACCACGGACGCACTCTTTCAACAGGCCCTGCGCGGCTTGACACGCATCAACAACACAAAGCCCGAGGTCAAGCAGCCGATCCTACTTGATCACTTCTACCAAATCCTCGACCAAATCGACACCTCGACCCTCCTTGGCCTCCGCGACCGGGCCATCATCGCCATTGGTTTCTTCGGTGCCTTCCGCCGATCGGAAATTGCCCGGCTTGCGATCCGCGATATCACGTATGAGCGCGAAGGCATTCGGATTGACATTCCACAGTCCAAGACAGACCGAAACGCCGAGGGCCAATCCGTCACCATCATGCGTCGAAACAGCGACTGTCCGGTTGAGGCACTGCAAGCATGGCTCTGCGCATCCGGAATCGACTCGGGGTTCGTCTTCCGCCCTCTCGTAGGCAATCTCCTCGGGCGCGACAAACCCATGAACCCTTCCTCGATCGCCGCGGTCGTAAAGCGGCGCGCGGCCGTCCTCAACGACTGCTCCAAGGAAAGCATCGGAGGTCACAGCCTGCGCTCCGGTTTTATCACCTCCGCTGTTGAGCTTGGCGCCCCCCTCGATCGCATCATGCGAATCTCGCGCCACGTTGATGTCGCGGTGGTTCTCGACTATATCCGCCGCCACGACGATTGGAAGGACCATGCCTCCGCGCAGATGGATCGACCCGCAAGCGCTCAATCTCAGCCAGATCCTTTCTCGGAATGACAACTAAGCGATTTCCGCCTAACCGGGGGTGTAAGCCGGAACCCCCGAAAATTCCGTGAGGCCCGGTTTTGCTTGTTTCTCGCCAAAACTTTCCGTAATTGAAGCCAATAAGGGGCCTACGATCAGAATCTGATGACTGAATGGCATGCGCGTTATGGCGGCCGCGGCGTCATGATCTGGTGGCACGTCGACACGAATTCGACCTGCATTTACTCACAATTGCGTCGCTGCTCGTCGTCGGAAGCGGCCGCCATGATGGAAGGTGTGCTGCGCCATTGCACGGACATGGCGATTGAGCGCCAGTACGTCGACAGCCACGGGCAGAGCGAAGTCGCCTTTGCCTTTAGCTACATCCTGGGCTTCGACCTGTTGCCTCGATTCAAGGCCATCGCCAAACAAAAGCTCAGTCTGGTGGCAAGCACGGATGCCGCAGAATACCCCAACCTCGAACCGATCCTGACACGAGCCATCAACCGGGAGTTTGATTCGGCAACAGTACGACGAAATCATCAAGTATACGACCGCACTGAAACTGGGCACGGCCGAACCGGAAGCCATCCTCCGCCGCTTTACCCGTGGCGGTGCGGCGCATCCGACCTACAAAGGCGCTGACGGAACTGGGCAAGGCGATCAAGACGATTTTCTTGTGCCGTTACCTGCACGAGGAGTCACTCAGGCGCGAAATCTACGAGGGGCTCAATGTGGTCGAGAACTGGAACAGCGCCAATAACTTCATTTTCTACTGCGAACGCGGCGAGTTCGCAACCAATCGTGTAGCCGATCAGGAGCTGGCAGTCTTGTCGCTCCATTTGCTGCAAGTCTGCCTGGTGTACGTCGATACCTTGTTCATCCAGGAAGTGCTAACGGAACCGGCGTGGCGTGATCGCATGACGGTCGACGATTGGCGCGGACTCACGCCGCTGATCTATCACCACGTGAATCCGTACGGCCGCATTGAATTGGACATGGGGCGACGACTATTACTTGCCGCCTGATGGCGCATCAGTGTCGTTTGGCAATGACCCGACGGTGAAGCTGATCGATGCGCTGAGCCATGGGTTCAATAACACGCATCAGTATCCCGTAGGCTTCTTCGGGCATGTCGGCCGCCCGAAAAGCACCGGACAAGCCGGCCCGTTGCGCCGTCCATTCCTGATGATGACCTTCCAGTATTTCCATTTCCACCCACATGTCGTGCGATCCGTGCGCGTCAAGAACTGTTTGAAGCCCGCGCTCAAGCGCCGCACCCTTCGTCAGCAGTTGGGCGATCGGCGCTTTGAGCGAAGCGGGCAGCTCGGGCAAGTGACCGTAGGCGGTCGTTGCCTTTTTGCTTTCGGCTTCTGCCGCTTCCTCCATCAGTATCCCGTAGCGGTACAAACCGGGGTACTCGCGGCAGAGAAACGCGAGCGTTTCATCGGAGGTCGTGCTCCACAGCCGCTGCAGGTCCAGGATATGCCCGACCATGTGTTCCAGCAAAGCGGCGCCACCCATGCCCTGCGCTTCCAGCTGACGCACCCGCAGATCGATCGCGGCAGCGAGGCGGTGCTCTTCATTGACCGTCCGTCCACCGGGAACCTTAACTTTTCCGGTGGCAATACCCGATGCGAGTGTCTCCAGTATTTTGGCGAACCGGTAAAAGCCCGTAAATTCCGCACACAAGGCGTCCATCTCAGGACCTGGCACCGTCCTCATCAACCGATGGAAGTCGGGCATGTCCGCGGCCATGGCGGGAAGAATCTCGACTTCGACCAGACCCCGTGCTTCAAGCTGCCTGATCTTGGCGTCGATGCGGCCGGCCACGCGGCGATGCGCTTCTGTTTCGGAAACGGGGAGACGGCCTCTGCGTCTTGCTTCTCCCATGTCACTCGCCTGCAACAGCCTCGGCCAGGGCTTTGCCTGGCTTGAATTTAACGACTTTCTTGGCAGCGATTTTCAGGGCTGCGCCGGTGGCTGGGTTTCGACCTTCACGGGCCGCGCGTTCGGTGACCTCAAACGCACCGAAACCAATCAGTTGCACGGACTCGTTTTTGACCAGACAGTCCTTGACGGTTTCAATGAAGCCATCGAGCAGCGCCGCGGTGGCCGCTTTGGTTTGGCCTGTCTTGGTGGCCATAGCATCAATCAGTTCGGTTTTGTTCATGTCAGTTACTCAGGGTTTGGGTTGTTTCAACGCAGGCGTCGACGGTTAATCGCCTATTGTGCCTCAAGGGATCGCCCAGAATCATATTGGACTAGCGCGGGCAACTTTTCGTCACTCGGGCGCGCGCGGCTAAATCGCGCGGAGTTGGCCAGAATCGACCCATTGCAGTCGTAGCGACCGTCAAACTCAACGCCTGATAGCCGACATCCACGCATCTGCAGAATATCGCCACCAATGTCCGCTAACAGGATGGCGCATCTTCAAAGTGGTCGTCGCGTGACGACCAGTTGCCGTCATTCGCCAACGACCGGTAGCGGGAAGTCAGATCAGCTCCAATAGACGTTAACGTTCTGGTGCAGTAGCGTTGCCTTATATGTCCTCTCGTTGCAGCTTCGCTCCCACTGGGCCTTGTACAGCGTCGCCTTGCTGACGCCCAGATTCTCGGCAATCGCGTCCACGCCCAGACGGCCCTCCTTGTAGAGGGCCTCCGCGGCGATAGCCTTTTTCTCAGCCGCCGCACTCAATCCCTTCGGACGTCCTCCCTTGCGTCCGCGCGCTCGCGCCGAGCTCAGACCCGCTTGGGTTCGCTCGACGATCAGATCCCGTTCGAACTCGGCCTTATGCGGTGCACCGCATAAGTCGGAACTGGGGTCTCCACTTAACCGGAGTTCTCTCCTACGGGCGGCCCCCAGGCGGCCCAATCAGCCAAAACTGGGCAGAAACCAGGCAAAACATGCGCCGTCGAACCCGCAGATTGAGAGGGCTGGTACCAAAAAAGCCCATCAGCTCGGGTTACTCCGGTTAAGTGGAGAGCCCAGAGCCGGAATATGCGGAGTCTGGGATTATGCAGAGCCGTTCCGCCAAAGTCCATGTTCCACAAGAATTTTTAACGGCACGGTACTCCGCATTATCCCGCAGCCAATAGGCACGTGATTGACGCGTCCGGGCACTAATTCGGTAGCTGTCCCTACCAAAAACTCAATCCGGGGTCGGCAGACGAGGGCCGCCGACGGGGAGGGGGACGGGAGTTTCGGTCGGAGAGGCGAAAGTGTTCCGATGGCGAGGTTTGGAGCATGCTCGCCCGGAGGTGGCAGCGCTGGCGGGAACAGTTCGATGCAGAGGGACGGCGCGGCGCCTCAAGGGCAGCAACAAGCGGTCATGAGCGGCCATCGGATCCACTACACTCAGGATGTTGGGCTTGCGCCTCAGGCGGCGCGTCGGTACTCGTGATGAAGACCGCCGATGTGAGGGAAGGTAACCACCTTTCCGCGCTCGGGCGATTCGACTTGGCGTGGTTCCGGAGATTGCTTGTCTAACGCAAGATGCGTTCGCACCGCATGATAATAGGAAAAGTAGGATCGCAGGAGCCGCTTGAGGTGAGGTTCGTTCAAGACGATGACGTGATCGAGGCACTCCCGGCGAACGGAGCCGATCAGGCGTTCGACATAGGGATTCTGCCAGGGCGAGCGCGGGGCGGTGAGTACCTCTTAGATACCGAGACTGCGCACACGGCGACGAAACCGGATGTCGTAGACGCTGTCGCGATCGCGCAGGAGATACCTCGGGGCTTCGTCCCATGGAAATGCCTCGACCATTTGTTGTGCCGTCCACTGGCCCGTGGGGTGCTCGGTGATATTGAAGTGGACGACCCGGCGGCGTTCGTGCCGCAGCACCAGGAGCACGTAGAGGATCCGAAAGGTGGCTGTGTGAACGGTGAAAAAGTCGATGGACACGAGATCCTTGGCATGATTGACGAGGAATGTCCGCCAAGTCTGGGACGGCGGATTTCGGTGCCGGAGCATGTAATTGGCGACCGTGGTTTGGGAGACATCGATGCCGAGCATCTGCAGCTCCCCGTGCACACGAGGCGCACCCCACAGGGGGTTTTCCCAGGACAGCCTGCGAATCAACGCCCGCACCTCCCGTGATATTGGTGGTCGGCCGCCACGGGATCGTCGCGACTTCCATGTCCAATAGAGCCGGAATCCCTGCCGATGCCAACGCACCAATGTGTCGGCCTTAAAGACGGCGAGCGTCTCCAAACAACCGGGCCAGATCCGGTAGAGCCAGATCCAGAACAGGCGTTCGCGACGGCGGAAACGCAGCTTGCGGTCTTTGTGGGCGACCATCGCCAACTGTTGCCGGAGCGCGAGGATCTCCAGATGGAGGACGGCCCGGTTTCGGAGCAGGCCGACCAGGGTGGCGAGCAGGGGGAGGAGGATTGTTTTCATCCCTTAGACGCTACCGCCCGTGGCTAGATAGTCCACCAAATCAATCGGTACACGGTTTCTGGTAGGGACAACCAGTCCAAACCGTCCACGGTTTGGCCGTTCGCTGCTCCGCCGCAGCTCACCCTGCTCCGCTTGGGTAGCAGCCCAAACTATCCCTGGTTCGGTCGTTCGCTGCTCAATCACAGCTCACCCACCCGCCTGGGAGGAGACTCCGGCCCTAGCGCTCAGGCGAATGGACCCGGCTTTGCTCATAGAAACTGACCCACCGGTTGGTGTGCTCGGTTAAACAGCGATTTTCGCGAGAGTTTAAGCGTCACAACGATATAAGAATCCGAGGGCAGGACATTAGGAAAATCGGAGACTCAGGGAAAGGTCTTCGGATGCCGGCAGCGACCGCGGAAGATTTTCCCAAGACACCGACCGCAGGATCGGATTGTGGGCGCGGCGGGGAAAGGTCACGGTCACGTTACGGTCATGAATCTCGATGGTCCCTTTGCCCTTGACGAAGTGGCGAAACAACTTGGGTGCATCGCAGTCCTCGAAGCCACGCAGCTTGCGAGCAAGCAGCGTATAGAGCGTATCGGCGACCAGGGTCACCGCACCAGCAACATGGTCGACCGATTGATGCGCTGGCAAGATCGCTTTCTGTTCAATCGACAGTACTTCCATCGCTCGTGGGAGGCCGTCCAGCTGGGGATTCGTGCCTGGGCCATCCTGCGCAACTTCCGTCCACTTTGTCCGCGTGCCATCGGCAAGCGCACGGACGGCGCCTGTGCCGCCGAGCGGCTCAATGGTTTTCGCTATTGCGATGACTGGCTGGAGAATCTCCGAGTCTCCTCTTCGATGTGCGGCTACCGACAATAATCAAAAGCACACAACACGTCCGTCCGCTGGCCAGGTTGAAGGTAGGTCGGCATGGCTACCGATTCTTCAGTATTGCCGTTTCCAATGCAAAAACAGATATCGATGCGCTTTCTTCCGGATTTTTCCGGCAAGATTGCATGAGAGTCCGATGGATTGGACCGTAGCGGCGCGCTATTTCTTGGAAAAATCGCCGACCACAGAATCCGTTAGAATCAGGAAAGAATAAAGGGTGACCTAGAGCGAATCAGTTCTGATGTACGCAGTATTCGTTCGGGATTTATGTCCACCGCGAGCAGCTTGGCAGCCGGGCTTGCACCGTTGATCGGAATGCTTTCTAAGAGTGTTAAGAAGAAGTGAGCGCCCAAGGTGTGCTTCCAGCATAATCCAGAAATTGGCGATAGCACCCAGTATTGAATACATCAAGAACCCTGCGCCGAACCCAGAAAAGCGATTCGTTATGTATCGCCGCCTAGCTGGGCTCGCTTTATAAGGTTTATGATCAATGACCGCTATCGCATGCGGGTTCAATCGGTCGACGCAACACTCGGCGTCGTCGAGCATGCCGTCCAGGGCCTCCAGCATGGGCAGGGCGTCGTCGAGAAAGCCGTGCTGGAGCAGACCTAGCACATAGTCCTTCGGTTCGACCGCTTCCTCCGGAACGGCCACGACTCGTACGAACTCGCCGTCGACGGTCACTGCGGCGTTCCAGCCACGTTGTGCGTACTTGAGCGCGAAGTGCGCGAGCACCGCCCGCTCGAACGTCTCGGTCCCCGGCTCCCTTGCGTCTGCGAGGAGAAGGGACTTGTCGAACTCGGCAAGAGAGATCTGGAGGATCTCGGGGGCCTTCGGTGTCTTCATGGGATTCTGCTACGGCGATGTGCTGCGTGGAGAGCGGTCTCGGCCAAGATCGCTATGATAAGCGGCCCACCTTAGCCCCGGAAGCGCCGGCCGTGTAGTCTCCGGCACCTTCGCTCCCTGTCCTTCGCATCCGCGTCAAACGCAATGCCACTCGGCCGCGCTCGCTCAACTGCTCCGGCGCCCAAGACCGCGCCACCCCTATTCGACACACTGCACAGCAACTATAGGTTCATCGCTCACCCGTTCTTGGCCGACCAAAGTCGCACCATACTGGGCCGTGGACGTGGGGTGGTATTATCAGGGGCACGGCGACGCTCACTGGGACAAGCTGCCGACATTGCCCGAGACTCCACCCTAGCAGAGAAAGGAAAGGCGGCGGCGCTCCGCTGGCCGGCAGCGATCGTTGATGCTTCCATCGTCCCGGTGCCGATCCAACGCAACAGCCGCGAGGAGAATCGCGGCATCAAAGAGGGCGAGGTCCCGGAGGACTGGAGCGAGGCCAAGCGCGAGCAGAAGGATATCGAGGCGCGTTGGACGCGGAAGAACGGCAAGACTTTCTTCGGCTACAAGAACCACATCGACGTCGATGCCGAGCACAAGCTCATTCGCACCTTCGCGGTCACCCCGGCGAACGTGCACGACAGCCAAGTCCTCGACGAGTTGGCTCTCGCAAGCCTACCTGATCGCTCCCTGCTCCATGAGTCCACCCGAGTCCACGCCGGAAGGTCGAAGAAGACTGGCGTCAAGGACGTCTTCGCGCGCTGCGCCTCGACGTCCAGCCAGCGGCCGAAGCGGCTCATCGTCACCTGGAACGGCTGCGGCCGTCCCGCCGCCGTGAAGGCGACGACCGCGCCGTCGAGCCAGGCTAGGCCGGTGATCGGCATCCTGCCGCCACTCGAGCAACCCGGTCGGGTAGCTAACCGTCCACCCCTTACCGGCCGTTGGCCAGCCAGGGCTGTTGCGGCCCGCTTTGCAGAGCCATCGACACATCTTAGCCCGGGGCTGGCATGCCAGGGATCTTGCCGCGAATTGTGTCTATCGGTGCGCAACCTAACACAACGCCGAGCGATAGCATCCCGTGAATGGAAGCGATCGCGGATCATGGCCACGCCTGTTGCGCCCAGCGCCAGGGCAAAGCTCGCGCACCTGGCCTTTATCGGCGCCGGCGTCCGGCCGAGACGGTGCTCTATCAGGTCGTGCAGGAACACCTCGAGAGCTTCCTCACGCTGGCCGACGATCCGACCGGGCCGGGGTTGCCCGGCTACGTGGAGCGGGATTTCCGCAAGTACCTCAAGTGTGGAATTCTCGCCCATGGCTTTTCCCGTGCGCGGTGCAAAGACTGCGGTGAGGACTACCTGATCGGCTTCTCGTGCAAAGCAAGAGGCGCGTGTCCGTCGTGCAACACCCGGCGCATGGTGGAGATTGCCGCCCATCTGGTCGATCATGTGATTCCGCCCGTGCCGGTGCGTCAGTGGGTGTTGTCGCTGCCCAAACGCCTGCGAGGCTTTCTACAGCGCGACGCGGCGCTGGCGGGAAAGGTGTTACGCCTCTTGCTTGAGGAAGTGGAGCGGGAGCTGCGCCGTCTTTGCCCCGAAGCCGGTGCGAAGGCGCGCACCGGGGCCGTGGGCTTCTCCCACCGCTTCGGGACATCCCTCAATCCGAATTATCACTTCCACGCGTGCGTGATCGACGGCGTTTATGAGGCCGAGGCCGAGGAGGTGCGTTTTCACGAGGCGTTGGGGTTGAGCGAAGCGGCCATCCGGCGGGTGCAGGAGCGGGTGCGACGTCGGGTGCTCAAGGCCTTCGTGCGCTGGGGGCTGCTGGAGCCGGAGGTCCGCGATGAGATGCTCGAGTGGCGTCACGGCGGCGGCTTCTCGCTGGATGCCGCCGTGCGCCTCGAGGCCGATGACCGGCAAGGGCTCGAGCGGTTATTGCGCTACTGCGCCCGCCCGCCGCTGGCGGCGGGACACTTGGAGTGGCGGGATGAGCAACACGAGCGGCTGGTCTACCGCTTGCCCAAACCCGCGGCCGACGGCAGCCTGGAACTGGTGCTGACGGGGCTGGAGCTGCTTGAGCGCCTGAGCGCGTTCATTCCACCCCCGAGAATTCACCGCCACCGCTACGACGGGGTCCTCGCGCCCAATGCCCTCTTGCGCCCGGCGGTCACCGCCCTAGCATCCCAGCAAGCCGCAGCCGACCAAGTCGCTGCCTCATCCCCGATCAGCGAGACCCAGGGAGCCACGACCAGCGAATCGCCATCCGACGAGAAGCCGCGCCGTCCCTCCGTCTATCTCTGGGCAATGCTGCTGGCACGCATCTACGAGGCCTTCCCCCTCGTGTGTCACCGTTGCGGGGGCGAAGTCGAAATCATCGCCTTTATTACCGAAGCGCCAACCGTGCGCGCCATCCTCACCCACATCGGCGAGCCGGCCGAAGCGCCACCGCTATCGCCTAGCCGCGGACCACCTGCCTGGGAGATGTTCGACCAAACGGCCGAATTCGATCCCCTCGATCCCGAAGCGGAGTTCGACTTCGACCAGCGCGTGAGCTGGTAATCGAGCTCTCGCGTCCTCCCCGGCCCAAAGTGCTCGCGTGTCGGGGAGCCCCGTCTTTGCGCCGTTCTCGCCCCCGACCGCAGGACCGACCTTCTTGCGATCGCAAAATCCATCATCCGCGCGTCTCGGAGACGGTCTCCCCCTCCGTTTTGACCCATTCTCAGTCTCCGGAAAGTTCGATGATCCCCTCTGTAGATCGAAAACAAGCGTTGGATCGACTATCCTTAATAAACTTATGTGTTGTAAAGTGGTATATTGTAATGCAGTGTAAGAAACTCAGGTTTTCGTCATTGCATTCTAAGCAGCGCCTTTGGGCAGATTGGATGTTTAAAAATGAACAAAACAGTCATAGAAAATCGTATGGAATATGGTTATCCAAATGTCTTTTGGATTCGCCATTGGATCGTTTTTGTTCTTCTTGTTGGTTTCAGTGGTCAAGCTGTTGGACACGATGTTGATGATGATAATCTTGGTACAATGAAGAAGGTTTGGAATTCAGCTTGTACAAGTGGCGGTTTCTGCATAGACTGGTGGGGAGACGTCCATTCACCAATGACTGAGAAGGCGTATGATATTGCAAAACATTTTACATCGATTCCATCAATAATAGACGATGTGGATGAAATAAACGATTGGAATTCCAAAAGCGAATACCTACAACCAAATCACTTCACACGGAATGGTTCTCAAATTTCTTCTCGACGAGCTTGCGAAAGGAATAGAGACTACATTATTGACAGGCTTTGGAATTCATGTGTTACTTACAATATTGGAAAAACGCATGGCTATAGCGACTACTACCGATTTGCAAAACAATGGTTCGGCTTTGCAATTCATACACTTCAGGATTCCACTTGTCCAGCACACGCAAGGAGATACAAGGGGAACTATCCCTATTACAGAAAACTTGAGACAATGTGTGTTAGTGGTGGACAACAAGTACCAACTGGAAGCTGTTCACATGATAATTCACTCGATGCGGTAAACAACAATTGGGAAGTTTACGCGGCTGGCGTGCGTGCTACTGCGGGAGTGATTATTGCGTTTTCCAATTTTTTTGGATCGTCAGGATGTAGTTTCGACTTTGATATCATGAGAGATGTATTGACTAATTACACTGATATTTATTCTGGATATTTGGATTGCAGTTCTCTTTCAACAACTGACATGAATTGTTATAACCCAAAGAAGAACTGTGATGGATATTGTGTTAACACTTCTTCTTCTGAAAATAACTGTGGTTATTGCGGTAATAGGTGTTCGTGGAGCAAGGATTGCATAGGCGGTGTGTGTAAAGATAATCCTTCCGGGTGCACCAGCGATTCTCAATGTCCTCAGAGACCGAGTCAAGGCTGCGGCAAGTGTCTAAATCGAAGATGCATTAATGTATGCTTATGATTCGTTGATCGTCTATTTGGCTGTGCATAATTAAGGGGTGATGGTCTTTGCCGGGCTAGAAAACTTTGGGTCACTCGTTAGCCGACTCTTTGCAAGTAGCCACTGTCGTCTTCGGCGGCGGCATCGTCGGGGTGGACCGCATGTTTGTGGGTCCGGGAACCCTGATCCTCAAAGGCTCGATCACCGATGCGGCCAACTTGGTGCTGGGCGAGACGGCGCAACTCAATACAGACACCTACACGCAGAATCCAAGCACGACCCTTGGGTTCATCGTCGGTCCCGACGGGACTCATGGTCAGCTGACGGCGGACAGAGTGAACCTGGCCGGCGACCTGCAGATCCTGCTAGATGCCGGGCCGACATATCCCGACAGTCTGACCTTCGACAACGTGGTCAACTGGACGACGCGCAACGGGACCTTCAACTCCATTGCCTCCGAGTCCCTCTTTCTCGTTTTCAAGCAGAGCTACGGGCCAAGCTCGCTGAGCGTCACGCGGGAGCGGATACCCTTCAACGCCTATGGGCAGACCGCTAACCGGTACGCGGTGGGTACGGGGATCGAGCGGGGCTACAGGTATCCAGCTCCCAACGCCGAAGCAGTGGCCTTTTACGCACCGTTGTTCGACATATCCAATGCCGCCGACTACGTTGCTTTCCTGGACGCGGTGAGCGGATCGACCCACGCCAACGCCCTGCAGGCCACCATTCATACATCGCAGGTGGTCAACCAAGCCGTCCAGCAACGGTTCGACCGCGTCGACGGGGCCATGACCGTGGCGACCACCGCAGCGCGCTCGCTTTGGGTGCAGGCACTCGGTGTCTGGGGTGACGGCGACAGTGACCGCAGCGCGGCGAGCTTCGACCAGACCACCGGCGGCGGTGCGGCCTTCGGCCTCGACTACCAACGGAGCGACGAGAACCTGATCGGTCTGCTTGGCGCCTACTGACGGACGAGGTCGACTTTGACCAGGGCCGCGGCAAGACCGAAATCGATACCTGGCAGATCGGCGCTTACGGTCAGTACGATACCGAGACCTGGTACGCGAACGGCATCCTCACCTACGGCTGGAGCGACCACCACAGCAAGCGCCGGATCGCTTTCCAGAGCGTGAGCGATTACGCGAAGAGCGACTATGACGGTACCGCATTCGTGCTCTACGGCGAAGCTGGCTACAAGTACCCGGTGGGCGACGGTATCACACTCGAAGCCTCTGCTTGGATTGGGCTACGTCCGTGTCGGCACGGACGGCTTCCTGAAAAACGGTCGCAGCCACTACAACCTGCGGGTAAAGGGCGGCTCTGGCGAGTCCCTGACCAGCAACCTCGGCGCGCGTGCGTCCCTGGAGCGCACGACGGGAAACGGTACGCTGATCACCGTGGACGCGCGGCTGCTGTGGCAGCACGAGTTCCAGCATGACCACCAATCGGTGGATGCCTCCTTCGCCGTCGACACCAGCTTCTCGGTCAGCGGGAGCAAGTTTCGGGCGTGACAGCGCTATCTTCGGCTTGGGGATCAAGGCGCAGGTCGCAGAGAACGGTGAGCTGTTCCTGAATTGGAATGGCAAGCTTGGCGGCGACTATACGGCCGGCTCCCTGTTCGCGGGAGCGCGCGCGCCGCCTGGTAACCGGCCTTTTCTAGCGACGGTCACTGCCTGATCCAGACGGGCTTGCCAAAAGGCTGCGACGGACTGTTTGTAGCGGTCGGTGGATCGTTGCACTCGCTTTTCCATA
>CALOFM010000041.1:0-73445 GCA_942492625.1 uncultured Gammaproteobacteria bacterium
GGCTGACCGTGGCTTCGAGGCGGGACCTCTGCCGTCGTGCAACCGAGCTGACAGACGCCTGGACTGAAGGGCTCCTTGCACTGCAGATGGCCCCTCTATCGCTGCAGGCGCCTGACGTGCCGCCGAGCGAGGTGGCCGCAGGGTTGGCGAAGCTTGCGTTACAGATTATTCGAAGCCAGTCTGCGGATGGCATCTTCCCATCGGGTGGCGAGACGGCCGATAGCTTGTTGTGCGCATCGGACGCTTTGGCCATGCGCTTGGAACGGGAGATTCTGCCTGGCTTGGTCCTCGGACGATGGCTCGGCGGCGTATCCGATGGCTTGTCGATCGTGACCAAGACCGGCGCCTTCGGCGATGATCGAACACTGACTGCGCAGGGCCAGGCATCCTCCGAGTTCGTGGCCAAGGCCATCTCCCTTGCGCTGGCGCGAGGCTTGTGACCGGGTGAAGACGCCCCGCGTGTTGAAGGTCATCAAGCTGACCCATGAGGCCCTGGAGCGGCTGGATATCGGCGATCCCCGCATCGCGGTTGCCGGGCTGAACCCCCACTGCGGCGAAGGCGGCCTCTTCGGTAGCGAGGACGAGCGCGAGATCACCCCGGCGGTGGCGGCAGCGAACCGGGCGGGCATCCGGGCTGAGGGGCCACTGCCCGCGGACACCCTGTTCTCCAAGCTGCGCGGAGGGATGTGCGACGCGGTGGTCGCCATGTATCACGACCAGGGACACATCCCCACCAAGCTGCTGGGGTTTCACTACGACGCAAACACTGGAACCTGGGGCCAGATGGCCGGGGTCAACCTGACCCTGGGTCTGCCCATCCTGCGCACCTCCGTCGACCATGGAACGGCGTTCGACCAGGCGGGAGCCGGCACCGCCAATTCCCAGTCCATGCTGGAGGCGATCCGGCTTGGGGCCTTGTTGTCGCGCGGCCGGTGAACGCACGGCGGCGGAATTCCTCACGCAATTCGCGAACCCAGTCGGAGCCGACGAAACTCTCCGGCCACACCTCCCAGCCCTCTGCGCTCAACGCATCAACGAGGCGCTTTACCCAGTCGCGATCTCTCTGCGAATGGCTGATAAAGATGTCGGCCATGTCCCTGCTTGTCGTTCTCGGCCCGGACGCGCGCGGTGTATGCGGATCGCGCTCGGCGGGGACTAGGTGCACTATGCGCGGCACCCGTGAGCGCGGGTGTGTGTTCTCGGCACGGCAAGCCCGAGACGTTAGCCCTTCTCCTTGCGCAAATGAAAAAGGCCGGGCATCGCTGCCCGGCCTTTCCGCTCCAACCTATCGGCTAGGTTGGGATCGCCAATCGCCAATCAGCCAGCGACGGACTTGCCCGTCGAGCCCAGGTCGACGCATGCCTCCTGCAGACGCTCGACGATACCGACTTCGGCCGCCCGCAGGTACTTGCGCGGGTCATAGAGCTTCTTGTAGGGCGTGCCGTCGTCCGGGTCGATCTGATACTTGAACGCCTTCGCGTTCTCTTCGACAAAACTGCCGACGGGCTGGGAGAAGGCGAACTGGGTGTCGGTGTCGATGTTCATTTTGAACACACCGTAGCCGACGGCCTCGGTGATCTTCGACTTCTCGGACCCGGAGCCACCGTGAAAGACCAGATTCAAGGGGTTATGTCCGGTACCGTGGGTCTTCTCCACCAGGGCCTGAGAGTTCTTGAGGATCTCCGGGCGCAACTTGACGTTGCCGGGCTTGTAAACACCGTGCACGTTGCCGAAGGAGGCGGCGACCGAGAAATGACCGATGGGGGTCAGGATGTCGTAGGCCTGCAGTACGTCTTCCGGCTGGGTGTAGAGCTTGGAGTTGTCCGCGCTCTCGTCGATGTCGGAGCCGACGCCGTCCTCTTCACCACCCGTGACGCCGAGCTCGATCTCGAGGCTCATGCCCATCTTGGCCATACGCTTGAGGATGCGCGCACACTCGCCGAGGTTGAACTCGATCGTTTCCTCGGACAGGTCGAGCATGTGAGAGCTGAACAGAGGCTTTCCGTTCTTTTCATAGAACTTCTCACCTTCATCGAGCATGGCCTCGACCCAGGGGATCAGCTTCTTGTTGGCGTGATCGGTGTGCATCACGACGCAGATGCCATAATGCTCGGCGAGCAAGTGGGCGTGCTGAGCGGCGGCAACCGCCCCCATCACCTTGGCCTGAAAGCCGTCAGGCATTCCCGCCCCGGCGTAGAACTGCGCGCCGCCGTTCGAGAGCTGAACGATGACGTCCGACTTGGCTTTCGCGGCCGCCTCAAGTACCGCGTTCAAGGTGTTGGTGCCGGTAATGTTGACCGCGGGCAGGGCGTAACCGCCTGCCTTGGCTGCTGCGACCAGGGTCTTGTAGTCTTCGCCGGCGACGACTCCGGGTTTGAGTTGGGTCATGGAAAAATCCTCTTGGGTTGGTGGTTGAGGTTCTTGATTAAATCGACGCGGACATGCCGCGCACGCAAAGTTGGTCCCCGAGTAAAACGATAGGAGGTCGAGGTGCTGCTCTTTGCGTTCGTGAGCCGCGACAGAAGCGGTGGATTTTGCGCTTTAGGAAATTGGTTTCGATGCGCTCGCATCTTGGAGTTGCGACTAGCGACCGCAAGGGCGGATTTCTAACATGGGGGCATGGGAAGGTCAAGCTACGTTATCGTTACAGGCTCGGACTTAGTCGAGCGCGTCTTTGCGCTCGGCAACTCTCTTCAACACCGCCAGCTTCTCCGCCCGGCTGGAATCTCTCCACGCTGCGATCTCCGCCAGTGTGCGCGCGCAGCCTTGGCAATAGCCCGTCCCGGCGTCCAACCGGCAGACGCCGATACAGGGAGAGGCCGGTTCCGCGCGCCCGCAACTATCACGCTGACCCACAAGTTTGATCCCCGAAAAGCTACTACCAATGCGGCTGGCGCGTTACCTGGAGCACCGAGCGCCACAGGTCGCCCCTGACGTCGATTCGCTTTGTCTGAGAAGTCACCGCGGGTATCGGCACGTTAATGAACTGATCGTGCTCCACGCCAATCAGCATACCCGTCTTTCCAGCCATTGCCGCGTGCACCGCGTGACGCGCCATCTGGTCGCTCAAGATCCTGTCGTAGGTGTTAGCCGGCACGCTGCGGACGTAATAGCTGGGGTCCATGTACTTGAGCTCGACGCGCGTTCCACGGTTATCGAAGTATTCCCGAATCCTTTGCTGCAGGAGCTGCCCGATGTCTTGGTGCAGGATGTTGCCGGAGGCGTCGCGGCTCTCGTCGGCGGTCTCGAACAAGTCTTGCCCCGCCCCCTCGGCTACCGCGATGACCGCGTGCCCATGTCCGCGCATCCGCTCTTCCAGGGTACTCAAAAAGCCGTTTTCACCGTCGAGCGGAAACCGGACTTCCGGCACCAGCGTGAAATTCACCTCCTGGCTGACCAAGGTCGCGCCAGCGGCTATAAAGCCCGCGCCCCGCCCCATCAGCTTGACCAGTCCGATTCCGTTGATCACCCCGCGGGCCTCGATATGGGCACCCCGAATCACTCCGGCAGCCTGCTCAAGCGCGGTGGCATAGCCAAAGCTCTGGCGCACGAAGGGAATGTCGTTGTCGATAGTCTTGGGAATTCCAATCACGGCGATGGGTAGACCTCGGCGTTTGACCTCCTCATGCAACGCATGCGCACCCCGCTGGGTACCGTCGCCACCCATGCAAAACAAGATGTCGATATTGCGCGCGGCAAGGAAATCGGCCATGACCGCGGGGTCCTGCGCGCCGCGCGAGCTTCCCAGAACCGTACCGCCGAGCTTGTCGATGTCGTCGGCATAATCCGGCGTCAACACGATGGGCTCCAAGCCCGCCGCTGGGTTCAATCCCAAGTAGCCGTTGCGAATGCCGAATACACGCCCAGCGCCATAGTTGTCCGACAGCTCGTAATACAGGGAGCGAATGACGTTGTTCAGACCGGGGGATAAACCGCCGCAGGTGACGATCGCCGCCGTCGTCTGAGCTGGCGTAAAGTAGATCCTCTCCCGCGGCCCAGCCTCTTCGAACGACAAATTCTCGTCCTCGGGCGAGTTCGGGCCAATCTCGATGTTGAGCCGGATGCGCATCGCATCGGAAACGAAATGACCGACTTGACCGGCGGAGGCGATGCTGGAGACCAGAGGGGATTTCACCCGGCACTCCCCGAGCGCAGTAACCATCAGATCTTTTTGGCGAACCATCGCAGACTCCTTTACGAAGACAAAGTGATTGCGGTTCTCAAACATAGGGGGTCAGCCGGATGCTCGGACATGGGAACCTCCGGGTCGTAGGCGCCCACGGTACCAAAATCGCGCTTCACGAATCTGAGGGGATTTCGCATATACTAAGCTGTTCAAGTACTCGTAAATATCTGGTAACTGCAACCAGTCTCGCTTTTCCGGAACATCATGCCCGTCCATCGAGAAAGCCGCATTTTGCCGTTTCACTGCGACCAATTCTTCGACTTGGTTGCAGACGTAGAGAGCTATCCGGCGTTTTTACCTCACTGGCGCTCTGCGCGAATTTACCGACGGAAAGGGAATATCTACTACACGAAGCAGGAAGTAGGCGCCGGGCCCTTCATGAGCCAGCGGTTCCGTTCGCAGACGAAGCTCGATCGCCCCACGGATATCGAGGTTACATCCGACGAGAGCATGTTCTCGCATTTGCGCATCGCCTGGCACTTCGAGCCGACGCCGGAGAACGGCTGCCGCGTAGACTTCGAAATGAGCTGCGAAGCAAGCTCGCTGATCATGAGGCAATTCATTGATCTCATGCTGACCGAAACGGCACGGTCCATGGTCGCCGCATTCGAAGCGCGAGCGCGTGAGATTTACGGTCCCGGTGCCGGTTGAGAGATTCCGCGGGCCGATTTCCAGCCACGAAGGTCCGCTACATACCAGCCCGGGGCGAAGCGCCGGGTTGACGAACGGCAGCAGTCAGTACTTCGATCGGTGCCCGCTCCGAGATCAAGCCAGATACACCCGCTCTAACGAACTGCGCGAGACGTTCCCTTTGCCGTCTTCGGCCTCGATGTAATAGCTCACCTCGCCCGCCCCCACCGGCAGCTCCGCAGTGAAAAAGTGCGCTGTTACCCTTTGATCCGTCTGCGACGGATATGGCCCCCTGTCGGTCATCGCAACCGTCTCTTCACCCTTGGCCGTGCGCAACACCAGCGATGCCCTGGCAAGGCCGGAGACGTCGTGGATGAAGCTGTGAACCATGCCTTGGCGCGGTGCATCCTCCAAACAGCCCTGACCCCATTTTTTGCCACCCGGGCTCTCAGGAATGATCCAGGGCGGGAAGATGGTCGGTCCCGCCTTGTCCTTACCCAAAGCTACTAGCCTGTCGATATCCCCTCCGACGAGGTCATACGCGGCATTTGCTGCGTTCGTCACCTGGGCATCCCATTGGGTCTGCCCTGTCCAGTACCAGTAACAGCTTGTCTCTGCGGTGAGCATCAAGCGGGACGCCTCGCCCAGATACTTAGCCCCGGCCGCTGAATCTTCCAGGGAATGCACCGCATTGTGCAGCGCCGTCAACACCGCCCAGGAGTTCAGATCAGGCGAGTAGGTCTCGTTGTAACGGCTGAACCATTTCATGAATTGAGGATCGCCGTTGTCCGCTCCGCTCCAGGAGCCAGATTCGATGTGCACCGCGTTGTCGGGTTCGGGAGGAAACTGCTTCAGATAGTCCTGAATACTGATGAGCTCGAAGCGCGGATCACGCTTGATCCAATCCACCAAAGCCCCTGTATTGTGCTTGTAGTAGCTCTCCGCCCCACCGCCGTGATTGTCCCCGTCCGAGTGCAATACAAAGAACGGCGGATGCTTGGGATCATAGGTCCCGTCGGCCAGGATGCGCTCGTACACCTGCCCCAGGACGTCTGGATACTGCAGCGCGCCAAAACCGCCGCGGGCATCTTCGTTACCTATGTAACGCTCCGCGGGAACGGCGATGATCTTGTGAATCTGACCCTCGGGGTCCTCGTACTTCACATACTCGGGTCGCAAGAGGCTCGGGGCGATCTTGGATCCGGCCCATATGTTGTGCAGCTGCAGCCAATCGCTCGCCGGGGGATTCCGTTGATCAGCCGGATTCGGAGGGAGCATTCCCTCGTTCATTCCCGCATAAGGATAGTCCCTGCAGGTACGGAACCGATGTATCGAGTCATAGATGACCGCCTGGATACCCGCCTCGTTGAGCGCCGGGATCATCCGCACATGGAATGCCGTCTCGGGGGGAAAGAGCACGCTCGACGCCTCGACGCCGAAAGACTCGCGCACGATCTCCCGATGCATGCCGATCTGCTTTACGATGTTGCGCCCCGGAATGAGGGCCATGAGGGGATGGAAGAAACCGAAGGCGGTAAAGTCCACCCGCGGGTTTCCCAACCCCGTCTTTTCCGCGGCAACATTGCGCAACTCATTGTTCCACTGTGTGAAACGACCACCGCAAAGGCCATCCTTGGCGCAACGGTTGAGCTGCTCGATGAGGGTACCGCTCCAGCTCGTCGACAGGCCTGCATGGGGTAGCCCACCGTCGATGTACTGGCGCACGGCCGCCGGAATATACTCCGTGTACGGACCAGCGCGCGAGCCGAATATCTCCTCCTTCTCGCCATCCCAGCAATCGCTGTCCGTCGCGTCATAGTATGGCTGGTGCATGTGCTTGTGGATGCCGAAAAAGACCCTGGGCTCCTCGCCGAACGTACCCGGCTTCAGGGCCACTCGAGGGACAGACTGCGGCTTGGCTTTCACTGCCTTGCTCGATTTCGACTCTGACACCTTCGGTTGAATCCGGAGCTGAGTATACTCCTTGATCCAGTCGCCCCCCCCGGCTTGACGGAGATCCGCCTTCCTGCAGCCCTCCACTTGGACCGCGATCTCCCCCGGCCCGAGGAGGCCCTCGGGCACCGACGCGACATACGCCACCTGACCGTCCGCTGCCGCGCTCGACTCCCTGATCAGCTGCCTGTTGATCAAATGCTCGCGCCCTTCGGCGTAAAGGATTACCTGCGGGAACGGGATCCGCCCGTCTGCCAGGATCTCGATCTCAAAGGACGTGTTCTTGCCGGATGCATCGCAGGCTGCGACTTCAGGCACGTCGATAGAAACGAAGCGAGAAAATACATCACTCATTGTACTGCCTCTGAAGGTGCCGTCCGCGCGCTGACGCCGTCGCGCATGCCCTCAGAGGGCGCGCAATCACCGGGCGCGCCGGGCTACCCTGCTGTTTTGTCGTAGGCGATTGTCGGAGAATCACATGCCAGCTTGCCATCCCTCGGGGCCTGTCCGGAATCCGCACTTCCGCAGTGGAACAATCGTAAGTCGGACAAGCTCCTGGACGGTTGGCGGTCCCGGGGGTCCTACCCGGGACGACGGCTTCGGGCAATGCTGCAACTGGGGGTAAAACGCCTCTCCGGGCCTTACCCAATCTCCACCAGGCTCGGGGTGTAGTCCTCGGGTGGCTGGAAGCCGAGGAGGTAGATGCAGGTAGCCGCCAGATTGGCGATGCCCGGGTCCTGCACGCCGGCCAGACGCACGCCGGAGGTGTTTGAAGGATCGTACACGATTGCAGGCACGGGATTGAGCGAATGGGCCGTCTTTGGCAAGAACTTGCCTTCGTCATCGAGTTTCAACTCGCCGGTCTTCTTGTCGACCTCGCACATGTCGTCCGAATTACCGTGATCGGCGGAACAGACCATGACCCCATTGGACTTCTTGACCGCCTCCATGATCCTCCCGAGGCCCTCGTCCACCGCCTCGACGGCCACCTTGACCGCATCCGTCACACCCGTGTGCCCGACCATGTCGCCATTGGGATAGTTGAGGCGTATGAATCGGTACTCGCCGCTCTCGATTGCCTGGACAACCGCGTCCGTAATTTCGTCGGCCTTCATGCGCGGGGCTTCCTCGAACGGGATGACGTCCGAAGGGATTTCCTGCCAGGTTTCGGTCGCGAACTTTCCCGAGTTGTTACCGTTGAAAAAGTAGGTAACGTGACCGAACTTTTGGGTCTCCGAGATGGCGAACTGCTTCACACCCACGTTGGAGAGGTACTGGCTCATGGTGCGGTCGATCGCCGGCGGAGAGACAAGGTACTTCTCGGGAACACCCAAGTCGCCGTCATACTGCATCATACCCGCGTACAGGACGTTCGGCTTGGGTCCGCGGTCGAACTCGGTCAACTCCTCGGCCTCGAAGGCCTTGGTGATCTCCAGCGAGCGGTCGCCGCGAAAGTTGAAGAAGACGACGCTGTCGCCTTTCACGATGGGCCCCACCGGTGCGCCGTCCCGCTCGATGACGAAGGCCGGCAGATCCTGATCGAGAACGCCCGGCTGTTCCTTACGGAAGGTCTCCACCGCTTCGCGCATGGTGGCGAAGAGCCTGCCTTGGGCCCTGACGTGTGCATTCCAGCCACGTTCGACCATGGACCAGTTGGCATTGTAACGGTCCATGGTGATGTTCATACGCCCACCCCCGGACGCTACACAGTAGTCCACGGAGCCATCCGCGTTGATCTCGTCCAGAAATTTGTCGAAGCGCTCGACATATTCCAGCACCGAGGTGGGGGGTACGTCCCGCCCGTCGATCAAAGGATGGATCCGGACCTTCTTGACACCCTCCGACTTGGCCCTGTTGAGCATCGCCTCCAAATGCTTGAGATGGGAGTGCACGTTTCCGTCCGAGAACAGACCGATAAAGTGCAGCGATGATTGGTTGGCGTGCACATTCGCCACCAGCTCTTTCCAAACCGCACCCTTGAACATGGAGCCGGAGGCGATCGCCGCGTCGACCAACGCCGCCCCTTGGGAGAAGACGCGCCCGCAGCCGATCGCATTGTGCCCCACTTCGGAGTTTCCCATGTCACCGTCGTCCGGCAAGCCAACCGCCGTACCATGGGCTTTGACCTCCGTATAGACCGCATGCTCGCGTAACCAATCCAGGTTCGGCGTATCCGCAATCTTTACGTAGTCGCTGTCCGGATGCTTACCGATCCCGACACCGTCCATAATCACCAACACAACCGGTCCCTCCGGTCCGCTATAAGCTCCGTTCTTCCTGAGCTCGTCCATATCGATTCTCCTCGCCGAGGTGTTAAGAATTCGCGTGACCGAGGGAGCAGACGATGCGCTGATCCGCTCGCAGGGCTGTGGAACTTCAGTCAGAAGCTCATTTCTTCATAAGCTTCTTCGCTTGGCCCACCCAATCATCACGCTCGATGCGGCCGGTAAACTTGATCACGCTCTTTTCGAGCTGCTCGATGTCCTTGTCCGCCAAGGCAGCGAGCTGCGCGTAGCTGACGATTCCCGCGACATTCAGCTTCTTCGCCAAGGCGGGACCAATGCCGCCGATTGCCGTCAGATCGTCCTTCTTGTCCGATTTCTCCGCCGCTGGTTTCTTCTCCTTCGGCTCCGCAGGTTTCGCTTCCGCCTTGGACTCCACAGGTTTCGGCTCCGCTTTCTTCTTGAGCGCCAATTCGGGTTTCGCGGCGGCGGCCGGCTTCTTGGCAGCGGACGACTTCTGTGCAGAGGAGGGCGCTGGCTTGCGCGCGGGAAGTGCGGGAGACAATGAGTAGAACACCTTGATCGATTCCAATACGCCACCGAGATACGCCGATGTCCCCTCGGTCAAAGTAAGCGTATTGCGCTGCATGGTCTTAAGAAATCCTTCCCACTCCGAGTGACCCCACACGCCTTTATGGTCCTTAATAAAGACCACACTGTCGTTCATTACCGCTCTCATGGCGTTCTCCAAGCTCGCAGTCGAGCCGGCCGCCGCGTAAAACCGCTTCATTGCCTCTAGCAGCTCCCCGAGATGCGACTGCATATCCCCGGAAAGATCGAACCCCTTCGTTTTGAGGTTCGACACGAAGTCCGTCCAAGCCGCGTGGTCCCACATACCTTTTTGCATTGTGACAAAGTCGGTTGCCAGCTTCGTCAGCTCTTCGAGCGTACCTGATTTCTCAGTTGCCATCGGTGCCTCCCCAGGGTGAAGTATCGAACTTACGAAAAAAAGATGCTGTTGACGTTGAAATTATAAGCGAACATCCCGGTCCGATCGATGGTCTTCGGTAGGAATTATTTCCCAATGCCATGGGATAACAAAGCGCTCGGATGGCCGGCTATTCTTTGTCTCTATCACGCCATAAATAACATGGTTTTTTGAGCATCTCCTGTGTACTCTATGCAAGAAAATGATTACCGAATTGTGACCCCCTCCCCGGAGCGCGGCTGACCAAAGAAAAGGAGCACAAACGACCATGAGCACTTATATCCGTTGGTTGAGTGAGCTCGGCATGAACGACGTGCCTCTGGTCGGGGGGAAAAACGCATCTCTGGGCGAGATGATCCATCACCTCACCGAAGTCGGCGTGCGAGTACCCGGCGGATTCGCCACCACGGCGGACGCCTACCGGGAGTTTCTCGAAACGGACCACCTGAACGAGCGCATTCAGGATCAGCTCGATCGGCTGGATGTGGACGACGTGGCGGCCCTGGCCGAGACCGGCCCCCGTATCCGCGGCTGGATCATGAACCAGCCGTTCCAGGCGGCCCTGGATGATGCCATCATCCAAGCCTACGAGCACCTGACCCGGGAGGCCGGCAGCGATGTATCCTGGGCCGTGCGCTCGTCGGCCACCGCCGAGGACCTGCCGGACGCCTCCTTCGCCGGGCAACAGGAGACCTTTCTCAACGTCCATGGTCTCGAAAACATCATGCGGGCAATCAAGGAGGTCTTCGCCTCCCTGTTCAACGACCGCGCCATCGCCTACCGGGTGCATCAGGGTTTCGAGCACCGTCATGTAGCCCTCTCGGCCGGCATCCAACGCATGGTGCGCAGCGACATCGCCGCGTCCGGGGTCCTGTTCACCCTGGATACCGAGTCCGGCTTCCGCGATGCCGTATTCATTACCGCCAGCTATGGACTCGGCGAGATGGTGGTCCAGGGGGCGGTCAACCCGGACGAGTTCTACGTCCACAAGCCGACACTGGCGGCCGGCCGGCCGGCGATTCTGCGCCGTAGCGTCGGTGACAAGGCCATCCGCATGGTGTATTCGGAGCCCGGCAGCGAAAGCCCGGTCCGCACCGAAGAGGTCCCGGAAGCAGAACGTACGCGCTTTTCCATCAGCGACGAGGAGATCACAGAGCTGGCCAAGCAGGCCATCCTGATCGAGGAACACTATGGTCACCCGATGGACATCGAGTGGGCGAAGGACGGGACGGACGGCAAGCTCTACATCGTCCAGGCGCGACCGGAAACGGTGCAGAGCCGCTCGGGCCGGGTCATCGAGCGCTACCACATGCAGGAGAAGGGCGAGGTCCTGACCACCGGCCGCAGCATCGGCCACCGGATCGGCGCGGGGGCTGCCAAGCTGATCGCCAACATCGCCGATATGGACCGGATGCTACCAGGTGACGTGCTGGTCACGGACATGACCGACCCGGACTGGGAACCGATCATGAAACGGGCCGCGGCCATCGTCACCAACCGCGGCGGACGTACCTGCCACGCGGCCATCATCGCCCGCGAACTGGGAGTGCCGGCGGTCGTCGGCTGCAACAATGCCACCGACAAGATCAAGGAGGGACATCAGGTCACCATATCCTGTGCGGAAGGCGACACAGGGTTCATCTACGAAGGAAAGCTTGCCTTCGAGCACAAGACCGTTGAGCTTTCCCACATGCCTGAGATCCCGGTAAAGGTAACCATGAACGTGGGTAACCCGGACCGCGCCTTCACCTTTGCATCCATCCCAAACGACGGCATCGGTCTGGCACGGCTGGAGTTCATCATCAGCAACAGCATCGGCATCCATCCCAAGGCGCTGCTGGAGTACGATGAGCTGCCCGCCGACCTCAAGTCCGAGATCGCCCCTCGCATCCAAGCCTACCCAAGCCCGCGAGAGCTCTACGTCGCAAAACTCACCGAGGGCATCTCGACCCTGGGCGCCGCCTTCGCCCCCAAGCCGGTCATCGTCCGTATGTCCGACTTCAAGTCCAACGAGTATGCCAATTTGATGGGTGGCTCCCGCTACGAGCCCGAGGAGGAGAACCCCATGATCGGGTTCCGCGGCGCCGGTCGCTACGTGGACGATAGCTTCCGCGACTGCTTCGAGATGGAGTGCGAGGCCCTCAAGCGGGTGCGCAACGACATGGGCCTGACCAATGTGGAGATCATGATCCCCTTCGTACGCACGCTGGGACAAGCCAAGGCGGTGGTGGACGCGCTTGCCGAGCAGGGGCTCAAGCGTGGCGAGAACGGCCTGCGCCTGATCATGATGTGCGAGATTCCGTCCAACGCGGTGCTTGCCGAGGCGTTCCTGGAGCATTTCGACGGCTTCTCGATCGGCTCCAACGACATGACCCAGCTGACCCTTGGGTTGGACCGAGATTCGAGCCTGGTCGCGGAGCACTTCGACGAGCGCGACCCTGCGGTGCTCAAGATGCTGGACCTGGCCATCAGCGCTTGTCGCAAGCAGGACAAGTACGTGGGCATTTGCGGTCAGGGACCCTCCGACCACCCGGACTTGGCCGAATGGCTTCTGGAGCGCGGTATTACGAGTATCTCCTTGAATCCGGATACGGTGATCGACACCTGGCTCTTTTTGGCGGAAAAATCGTCGCAAGGCAGGGATAAGGACTGCGTAGGAGGCGTGTCTTCGAGCCGCTCGTGATGGGCATCGTTTCGCTCTGCCCGTCCTAAGGCCTGCGGCCTATTCCACCAGTGTCCCTCGCGCGTCCGGATAGGCAAGCTCTACCGAGAAAGGCGCCTCGGCCCCGGGCTCCAGGCGCACCCAGACCCCCGCCAGCCTCGGCGAGCCCGGCACCTCCAGCCGGGTAAAGCGCCTTATTGTTCTCCCCGTCCGAAGGTCCCGCAGGGGATGGTCGAATTTGTACTTGTGCGTGTCCCCATGGATCGCCAGCACGGGCCCGGAGTAGCCCCGCAACAGCACCCTCAGGTTCTCGTGGAACCAGTCGAAACCACGCGGGGGAACTAACTTTTCAAGGCCGGGGTTCGCGTGAAAAAGGAGCACAAGGGCCGCTGCATCGGCGTCCTGCGCCGCTTCCAGCGCGGCCATGAGATGGCGGCGATTCGCTTGCGACCGCGCCTGCAGCTCATCCGCGGCCGCCGAAACACCGGGGACCGAGTTGTTGTGGCTGCCCACCAGATGCACGGTAACAAAGAGGACGTCCTCACGGATGAACCAGTAGTTCTCCGGATAGGCAGCGTCTGTGCGAGATACCCCGAGTTGGTGCAGCCGCAGCACATCCGGATCTGCGAAATAGAGCGAGCGCAGGCGGGCCAGCCGCTGCACGGGGTCGTAGCCGCCCGCCCCCTCTCTGTGACAATCGGTCCACTCGTTGTCTCCCGGTGTGTACACGACTGGAACCGACTGCGCCTTGAACAACTCGGCCACACGCCCTAACGACCGATCGGTGCAGGGCGAGTTGCCGCCCTTCACATCACCGACGTGAACCATGAATTGCGGCCTGTCTTTCGCAACGTCGCCCAGCAGCGACGCCAGCATCTTGGCCTCCGACGGCGAGTACGGAAGATCGCCGAAGGCGAAGAAACGCAGCGCAGCCCCCGCCGCTCCCTGGGGTAAAAACAACAAGGAGAAAAGCAGAAGTCCTACCTGTCGGCAACAAGAATGCGGGGGCATCCGAAAGTCCACTTCGTTTTACTCGCGTAACTCGTTTCCTTTTTGCTTCAACGCCACGGGGACCAACGATTGATCGGACTTCAGCACCTCAGTCATCCTTGTGGTCCTGCGCGGGCGGCTCCCCGTCCGCATCGGGCAAAAGGCGGGGGTCCGATTTGGCGTCGTCGTCCATGAGGATACGGTGGGCGTCTCCGTCCAGGTCGTCGTACTGGCCGCTACGGGCCGCCCAGAACAGGATTCCGACAGCAACAAGCCCGAGCAGGATCATGCCGGGAATCAGGCCGTAGATGACTTCCATTGTTCGACTCAGAATTTCTAGTTGCTCTTAGACGCGTGAAACAGCGATCGGATGCGCGCCGAGTTACCAATGACGGCCAGCGAGCTCAAGGGCATCGATACCGCCGCCACCAGCGGTGTTACGAAGGCGGCCATGGCCAAGGGCACCATCACCACATTATAGGTTATGGAGATGCCGATATTCTGGCGGATAGTCCTTAGGGTACGCCGCGAGAGGAGTGCCGCTTGCCTGACTTTGGCCAGCTCGGCACTCATGAGGACGATGTCGGCGCTGGCGATGGAGACGTCCGTACCGCTGCCCATGGCGATGCCGACATCTGCACGCACCAGGGCCGGCGCATCGTTCACCCCGTCGCCGACCATGGCGACCCGTCCGCCTTGGCGCTGAAGATCGGCGATGACCTCGTCCTTGTCGTCCGGAAGAACCTCGGCGACCACCTCGATCCCGCCGAGTTGGCGTGCGACACGCTCCGCCGTGGACCGCCGGTCGCCGGTCAGCAGGGTAACCCGGATGCCTTCGGCCTTGAGTCCTGCGATTACCGCCGCGGCGTCCTCGCGCAAGCGGTCCTCGAGCCCCAGAACCAGCACCTCCCTGCCGTCCATGCCTACATGGAGAACGCTGCCGCCATGCGTCTCAGCTGCAGCCGCCGCAGCCTCCAGCCCGGAGGCGGACTCGATGCCGTTCTCGCGCATCCAGCCCCTTGTGCCGGCGACTACTCGCCTCCCGCCGACCCTCCCCGCGATGCCACGTCCGGAACGTACCCGTATCTGGTAGACCTCTCGATCCGCAAAGTCGATCTCGGCCTTTCTGCAAAAGTCCGTAACCGCGGCGGCAACCGGATGCTCGGAGAACCGCTCCAGTGCAGCAAGATCGGCCAAATGATGCGACAGATCTCCGACAAGCAGAGCCCGGAGCGACTGCCTATCCGCCTCGCCGAGCGTCCAATCAACTGCGTTGCCCTGCACCGAGGTAACCGCAGGGCGCCCCTCTGTCAAGGTCCCGGTCTTGTCGAAGACGAAGTGATCGATGGACGAGAGACCCTCCAGGACGGCTCCGTTCTTGATCAGGATGCCGTTGCGTGCGCCGAGACCGGACGCAACGGCGATGGCCATGGGCGTAGCCAGACCGAAGGCGCAGGGACAGGTGATGATGAGGACGGCGGTGGCGGCCATGAGCGCCTTCTCGAAGTCGCTGCGCACCCACCACAGGAAGGTCAGGGTTCCCAGGGTAAGGGTGACCGCCACGAACCAGGGTACCACCCGGTCGGCGACGCACTGGATGGGCGCCTTGCTGGCCTGCGCCTCCTCCACCAACTGTATTATGCGGCCCAGTGCCGTATTCTTTAGCAGCCCGTCGACGCGAACCTGCAGCGCGCCGGACCCGTTCAAAGTCCCTGCGGCCACTTGTCCGCGGTTGGTCTTGACCACGGGCTCGGACTCGCCGGTTAGCATGGACTCGTCGACGCTGCTCTCGCCGAGGATAACGGTCCCGTCCACCGGTATCTTCTCCCCCGGCCGCACCAAAACGGTCTCCCCCTCCCGCACGGCTCGCATGGGAACGACGGACTCCTCGCCGTCCCGGAGCACGGTCGCCACCTTGGGCTGCAAATCGAGCAACCGCTGCGTGGAAGCCACGGCCTGGCGCTTTGAGACCGCCTCCAGAAAACGGCCCACCAGGATGACGAACAGGAAATTGACCACCGTGTCCCAGTAGACCTCTCCCGATCCCGCGATGGTGACATAGAGCGAGTACAAGTATGTGATGGAGGCGCCGATGGCGATCGGCAGGTCCATGGTGAGATTGAGGCTGCGCAGCCCGGTCCAGGCGCCCTTGTAGAAAGGGTATCCGGCATAGAGCAAGGTCGGAGTGGCGATGGCGAATCCGATCCAATGAAAGAGACCGCGGAACTCCCCCTCGTCCGCACCCGAGTAAAGGGCGATGGAGATCCAGAGCAGGTTCATCATCGCAAAGCCGGCAAAGGCCATGCGATAGAGCAACACCCGGTTTGCGCGTCTGAGGGAGCCCTCTGCCGCTTCGGGATCGAAGGGAACCGCCGCGTAGCCGATATCCGCCAGCCGCCGCAGGGCGCCGGAGAGCTTCAGACGCTGGTTGTCCCATTTGAGCTTGAGGCGGCGGCCCGTGAGATTAACCCGCGCCTCCTCCACACCCGGCATGGCGTGGAGGCTGTTCTCAATCAGCCAGACACAGGCGGCGCAATGGATTCCCTCCACCAAGAGGTTGATCTCACGGGTCTCCCCGAGTGAGTCAACGAACTCCTCCTGGACCTCGTCTATGTCATAGAGTGCAAGCTCCTTCGGGGGCTCCGGCGGGGGTCCGAAGATCTCGCCCTCGGGCGTTCGCCGATAGAAGCCCTCCAGCCCGGCCGCATAGATGGCCTCACACACCGACTTGCACCCAGTGCAACAAAAGGCCCTGTTACGCCCTTGGATTCGAGCCTCGACGCAAGCTTTGGCAGGCGCCGGCAGACCACAGTGGAAGCAGCGCGCTACATCGACCTCCCTAACACCAGAGAGGCGCCCGTCAGCGAGTGCTTCCGGATTGCTCACTGTTCATCAAGACTTAGTCTTGTCGCGAACACGGGAGACCTCAAGCTCGTCCGGGGGTCTTCCGTTTACGCTAGGGACGCAGGACGTTGATACGCTGCCCGACATGGTACTCGTCTTCCCCTTGCCTTGCGGCCACCAGGGTGTCCCAGACGCCGATGAGAGGAAAGGACACTTCAACCACATAACGGCCGGGGCCCTCCGCTGCCATCGAGGCGCTGAAGTCTCGTGTAACATCAGACGGCCGGTAGAGGAAAAGCTCGACGGCCTCGGGCGTGACCGGCTGTCCCGCCTTGTCCACCAAGAAAAAGCGGATCTGGCTGGGTACCCCCGCGACAATCTCTTGCGGGATGTCCGCCCGCAGTATCCACCCGGGATTACTCGCGCCTTTGGTGAGCATTGTGCGCTCGTAGTCCTTACCCCGCTCGTAATAGTCATCCACGACCAATCCGGGATTCGTCACCAGCGCAAGGTAAACCATGACTCCGTTCACGCCGAGGACGGCAACAACCAGCGCGATCCAGGCTATGACCCAGGGGCTCTTCCAAGCGGGAAGGGCTTTTTGCTCGTGAGTGGCTGTTGTTTGCATTATCGACGGGGACCAATAAAAACGCTCTCCCGCGCGGTTTGCAGGATCTCTCCGGAAGCCCGTACCCCTTCCACGTGGAAGGTGATCGGCACCTGCTCCGCTGTAAGCTGCTTGCGCGGAACCCGCACGAAGACGATCGCCGGCGACACGAAACCGTTACGGGCCGTGATCTCCTTCTCGGCACCGACCAAAGTCAACCCTTCGGGACCCGAGGCACTCACCTTGACCTGAACGTCCTCTGTCATCTTGTTCAGAATCTTCAGAGTGTACTTGTTCTGAATCGAGCCGTCTTTCAGGGTGACGAACAGAGGCGCTCGCTCGTGCAGGACCTTGAGCTCGATGGCATCCAGAGACGACAGCCCGTAGACGATACCCGAGATTGCCAGGAGCAGAATGGTCGAGTAGACCCAGACTCGCCCGCGCTTGAGCATAGGCTTGACCGTCTCGCCATTGAGCTCATCCAGGGACGCGTAGCGGATCAAGCCTTTCGCTCGTCCTACCTTATCCATGACCTGATCACAGGCGTCGATGCAGAGCGCGCAGGTGATACAACCTTCCTGCTGGCCGTGACGGATGTCGATGCCGGTGGGACAGACGGCAACACATTGCTTGCAGTCTATGCAGTCGCCGGCGGTGCGCTCAACTTCCTTCTGCCCCTTCTTGATCCGGCCTCGCGGCTCACCGCGGTGAACGTCGTATGTGGGCAGCTCGGTGGATTTATCCACCATTACGGCCTGAATACGGGCATAGGGACACAGCCAGAAGCATGCCTGCTCGCGCAGGAACCCGGCGAGGCCATAAGTACCCACGGTGAACAGGGCGACCGTCGCGTAGACCGTCATCGCGGCCTCTCCGGTGAAAAAGGTCGTCCACAGGGTCGGGGCGTCTACGAACCAGGCAACGAAGCTAAAGCCGGTGAAAAAACCGATCACCAGCCAAATCAGGTGCTTCGTGGCTTTGATGCCGGCCTTTCTGGCGTCCATCGGGGCCTTGTCGAGCTTGCGCCGTGCCGGCGGCGGGCCCTCGAGCCTGCCCTCGATCCAGGTGTATACGTCGGTCCAGACGGTCTGGAAGCAAAAGAACCCGCACCAGACGCGGCCGACCAGCGCTGTAACTACCGCCAGCAAGATGGCGAAGAAAAGCAGGACCAGGGAGAGCATCCAAAAGTCCTGGGGCAGAATGGTGGCACTAAAGATGTGAAACTGGCGGGCAGGGATATCCCAGAGGATCGCCTGGCGGCCGTCCCAGCGCACGTAGGGTCCGAGGAAGAAAATCAGCCATACCGCGGCGGACCACCACTTAATGATGCGCCACTTTCCCGGAATCCGCTTCGCATGGATCGTTTCCCCTCCGGTGTTGACGTGCCAATACTCGGCCTCGTCGTACAGGTCATCCACCGCTGCGTTCTTTTTCCCGACTTGACTATCGCTCACAGACCATCTCCCAGAAAACTCTTGGCGGGTTGCCGCATTACGCGACTCGTACGCGACCGAGACCGCCCGCTGCGCCGGGAAATCTACCGGAACGGAGCATTTCGGACATTGCGGTTTCGCAATTATAACCGAATGATTTCCATCGAATTCCATGCGGGTATGGCGGACAAGGGAGGCATCCGAACAGGAGAAGATTCTATGGAAATCAACGCCAAGGGCGGTTGGAACAGTGCAACGAAAAAGGGGGATACGAGATCCCCCTTTTCGGCCGATGCGAAGCCTGACGTCTATTGTCGGTCGTTCTTGTGCGCCTCGGCATCGCGGTTCATGAGGGCGACGACTTTGAAGCCCAGGAACACGAAGATCACGATGGCGATCACAACCATCACAATCGACATCCAGGTGACAGAGTCCCAAGTAAGGATGTTCATGGTCTATCCTCCTCTTCTCTTGAAACAACGGACGGCCGCAGCCGTCTGCACTTCCTTAACGTTCCGCGCCGATCACTGACCGCCGCCGAGCTGGTGCACGTAGACGACCAGCTTTTTGATCTCCTGCTCGTCGAGCTTGCCGGTCTGGCCGAATGCGGGCATCACCGCGTCGCGCGAGCCCTCGACACCCGGCTGGTTGACGCCGTACATGATGGTGTGCTTCGCACTCTCGACTCCGCCCGGCTCGAAGCGCCAGATGCCATCGGTCAGATTGGCCGCACCGACGGTCGCCAGCACCTCGCCATTGGGCCCCCGCGCAAGCACGCCGTCGGCCTCTTGGCCATGGCAAGCGTTGCAGCCCTTGGTGTTGTACAGGTTCCAACCCTCGTCGCTGCCCTTTTGGCCTTCGCTCTTCTCGACAACCCAGTTGGCCAGGGTAGCGACCTCGGCCTCGGACAGGATGTCCTTGTGGGCGGTCATCGCACCCTTGCGGCCCATCTGCAGGGTTTCGGTAAGCTTCGCGACGTTACCTCCGTAGAGCCAGTCGTCGTCCGCAAGCACCGGATAACCGGGATTGCCCTGACCGCCGCTGCCGTGGCATGCGGAACAGTAGTCACCGAACAGCACCTTGGCCGAGGCCAGGGTGTACTGGGTCAGCCCGGGATCCTCCATGATCTGCTCGGGCGGACATTCCCGCGATCTTCTCCTCGAACTCGGAGCGCACCGCCTCGACCTGTGCAACGCCCTCGTTGTACTCCTGGATCTGGCTCCACCCTAGAATGCCCTCGGTGTTGCCGCTGAAGGTGGGCCACATGGGGTAGAGGATGCCGTAGCCGACCCAAAAGAGGATCGACGCCCAGAAGCCAATCATCCACCAGCGCGGGGCCGGGTTGTTCAGCTCCCGCAGATTGTCGTCCCAGAAATGTCCGGTGTTGTTCTCACCGGGAAAGGGGTTATTTTCCGCCATCTTTCTCTCCGCTGACTTGGTTGTCCTCTTCGAACGGGATGAAGCGCTTGGATTCGAGCTTATCCCGATTCTTGGGACGAAATACCTGGAAATACGCCACGATCATGAGGACGAAGATGACGACGGTGAGGATCGTACCGACCCAGTCGCTCGCCGTCATCGCGCCCCAGTCCGTGTGGAAGTATTCCTTCAGACTACTCACGGTAGACCACGTCGTCCTTAAGATCGACCATGGTACCCAGAACCTGAAGGTAGGCGACCATGGCGTCCATCTCGGTCCTGCCTGTAACCAGCTTGGGTGCCGCTTCGATGTCGGCGTCGCTGTAGGGGACCCCGATGGCCTTCATACCGCCCATGTGGGCCTGCATGGTCGCGCCGTCCACTTGGGCGGCATCGAGCCAGGGATAGTTCGGCATGACGGATTCCGGTACCACCGAGCGCGGGGCGCGCAGATGGGCACGGTGCCAGTCGTCGGAGTACTTGCCACCGACTCGGGCCAGATCCGGACCGGTGCGCTTGGAGCCCCACTGGAAGGGATGGTCGAACATGGACTCGGAGGCCAGAGAGTAGTGGCCGTAGCGCTCCTTCTCGTCGCGGAACGGGCGGATCATCTGGGAGTGGCAGGTGTAGCAGCCCTCCCGCTGGTAGATGTCGCGGCCGGCCAGTTCCAGGGCGGTGTAGGGGCGCACGCCATCGCCCGGCTTCCAGTTCCACTGCTCCTTGCCGCTCTCGGCGACCGTCACGATGGGCTCGCTGCCCGCCTTGTCCCAGACGATCTCCGGGTACTTCTCCAACGCCGGATAGGTGCTCTTTAAATAGAAGAGCGGGACGATCTCAACCAGACCGCCGACAGACAGCGCCAGGGCCAGGACGATCAGCAGACCCCAAATGTTGCTGCTCCATCCACTCCTGGAAGCTCTTGGAAGAGGTGTTTTCAGCCATTTTCTGTTTACCTCCAGGATCAGGCGGGAGCCGCTGCGGTACGGGCCTGCTCCAGGCTGCCCGACGAGCCGGACTTAGTCACGGTCATCAGGACATTGAAGAGCATGAGTAATGCCCCGAGCAGGAAGATCATGCCGCCGATGGCGCGCATGGCGTAGTAGGGATGCATGGCGTCCACGGACTCGACGAAGGTGTAGGCCAGGGTGCCGTACTCGTCGTAGGCCCTCCACATCAGGCCCTGCATGATGCCGGAGACCCACATGGCCACGATGTAGACCACCGTGCCGATGGTGGCGGTCCAGAAGTGGATGTTGACCAGCTTCTCGGACCACATCTCGGTGTGGAACAAGCGGGTCATCAGGTGGTAAATGGCGCCGATGGAGATGCCGGCGACCCAGCCCAGGGCTCCGGAGTGCACATGGCCGACGGTCCAGTCGGTGTAGTGGGACAGGGCGTTGACGGTCTTGATGGACATGACCGGGCCCTCGAAGGTGGACATGGCGTAGAAGGCCAGGGCGATGACCAGGAAGCGCAGGACATAGTCGGTGCGCAGCTTATCCCAGGCCCCGGACAGGGTCATCATGCCGTTCACCGCGCCGCCCCAGGAGGGGATGATCATGGCGATGGAGACGGCGGCGCCGAGGGAGCCGGTCCAATCCGGGAGGGCCGTGTACTGGAGGTGGTGGGCGCCGAGCCAGACATAGCCGAACATCAGGGCCCAGAAGTGGATGACCGACAGGCGGTAGGAGTAGACGGGCCGGTTGGCCTGCTTGGGCACGAAGTAGTACATGATGCCCAGGAAGCCGGCGGTCAGGTAGAAGCCCACCGCGTTATGGCCCCACCACCACTGGATCATGGCGTCCTGCACCCCGGAGAAGACGGAGTAGGACTTGAACATACCGACGGGGATGGCCAGGCTGTTGACCACGTGCAGGTACACGATCATTACCATCATGCCCATGAAGAACCAGTTCGACACATAGATGTGCGGGGTCTTGCGCTTGGCGATCGTCATCATGAAGTTGAGACTGAAGGCTAGCCAGACCACGGCGATCGCGATATCGATAGGCCACTCGAGCTCCGCGTACTCCTTGGACTGGGTCATGCCCAGCGGCAGGGTGATGACCGCGGAGACGATGATGGCGTTCCAGCCCCAGAACACGAACCAGGCCATCTTGTCGCTCCACAGCCGCACACCGCAGGTGCGCTGAACCGTGTAGAAGGCCGTAGCCATGAGCGTGCAACCACCGAACGCGAAGATAACCGCGTTGGTGTGGACCGGGCGTAGACGCCCGAAAGACAGGTAGGGACTATCGAAATTCAGGACCGGCCAAGCCAGCTCCGATGCGATGTAGACCCCGGCCAGAGCGCCCACCACCAGGTAGACGACCGCCATGACGGTGAACCAGCGTACAACGTCGAAGTTGTACTTCTGTTCCAGTCCAGCTTCCATATTCCCTCCCCGAAATAACTGCGAAGATTGAGCTAGGTTGTAAGGCATCCGGCCTCGAATCTTTTTTGCCGCAAAATCCGGCGGCACAAGCGCCGCAATGACACTGGATTTGGGACCGAAAGTCAATATTAACAGCGGCTAATACCCCGGAAACCGCGCCATTTACCACAGGTTTCCTTGATCTCAATCAATCTGTCGACAGGAAGAGAAACCGGGGCAAATTCGGCCGTTTCCGGCTTTCTGCGAAGGAATTGTGGCCTGCTGAGCCGCGTGCGGCTAGCGGAAGAAGGCGTCCACCGAGAAACCCTCTTTCTCGAGGATATCCCGCAATCGCCGCAGCGCGTCCATCTGGATTTGGCGCACGCGTTCACGCGTCACCCCGAGCTCTTGCGCAACGCGCTCGAGAGTGGAGTGCTCGTAGCCATGGAGTCCGAATCGGCGCTCCACCACCTCGCGCTGCTTGTCGTTGAGTTTGCCGAGCCAGTGATCGAGGTTGGACTGGATGTCGTTGTCCTGAATGCGGTCGGTCGGATCATCCGCCGTCTCGTCCTGGAGCATGTCCACCAGGGGCTTGTCCGCGTCCTTGCCGTAAGGGGTGTCTACCGAGGCGATGTGCTCGTTGAGGCCCAGCATGCGCTTGACCTCGCCGATGGGTTTGTCGAGCAGGCCGGCGATATCCTCGGTAGTGGGTTCGTGATCCAGGCGTTGGGAAAGACGCCGGGCCGCCTTTAGGTAAATGTTGATTTCCTTGACCACGTGGATGGGGAGCCGGACAGTGCGGGTCTGGTTCATGATGGCCCGCTCGATGGTCTGGCGGATCCACCAGGTCGCGTAGGTCGAGAAGCGAAACCCGCGCTCGGGATCGAACTTCTCCACCGCTCGGATCAGGCCAAGATTGCCCTCTTCGATCAGGTCCAAGAGAGGAAGCCCGCGATTGAGATAACGGCGCGCGATCTTCACAACCAGCCGCAGGTTGCTGACGATCATACGCTGGCGTGCAGCGTTGTTCCCGTCCTGAGCCAAACGCGCGAAATAAACCTCTTCCTCCGCCGTCAGCAGCTTGGAGCCGCCGATCTCGTTGAGGTACAGACGCGTCGCGTCGAAGTCGGCATCATCCGCGACAAACTTGCTCGGCGGCGGCAAATCCGAGTCACTCGTACCCTCGCCCCCCTCGGAGGCATCCCCCGCAGGGCTGGAAACGGTGATCTCTTCTGTGACCTCGCCACTGTCGACGAGAACCGCCTCCTCACTGTCGATCGAAGGCTCGGTATCCAGGTCCACTCGCTCGTTTGTAGTCGCCATGCAATCCTTGACTCGCAGCAGGAGACGGGCTCACCCGAACTTAAGGCAGGTACTTCAATGGGTCCACGGCCGTACCATTCCTTCGAATTTCGAAATGGAGGCGATACTTCCCACCGGACGCCTGTCCCACCTCAGCGACGCCCTGACCACGCTTTACTCGCGCACCTTCGTTGACGAGGAGCCGGCTGTTGAAGCCGTACGCGCTCAGGTAGCTATTATTGTGCTTCACGATAATAAGGTTTCCGTAACCCTTAAGTCCACTTCCGCTGTAGACCACCGTTCCGCCCTCGGCGGCCAGCACTTTCTGGCCCGGACGACCAGCGATGCGGATGCCCTGGCGGGTCCGATCCCCGTTGCGGAACTCCTGAACGACCTGACCTTTCAAAGGCCAGCGCCAGTGCAGGCCAGACGCCACTTTCGCGCTGGAGCCCTTGCTCCGCTGCGGTGACCCGGTCGACGTCTTGACAGCAGGTTTGCTGGCCAAGCTCGGCTTGCTGTTGGACTGCGCCGTTTTCGCACCTCTGGACTTAGTCGATCCGCTCCTTCCGCCCGGCGCCACCACGCGCAACAGCCTGCCTGCATAGATTTGATAGGGTGGACCGAGCTTGTTCCAACGCGCCAGCGCCTCGTAGCCGACCCTATGCCGGCTCGCAATCCCTGCCAGCGTGTCACCCTTTCGGATTCGGTAGTAACCCTCGGGCGCGGGCCCGAATCCATCGTACACAGGTGCGGGACCACCGGTTCCGCACGCGGCCAGGATCAACGAGAGGAGCAACACCGCAGCCATCGGCAGCGGCCCTCGCACGCGCATGCCGTACCAGTGTAATTCAGCGCTCACCTGTAGGCTCCTGGACTGCTTCCCGATTCATCCGCTCTCGAGGCCAAACCTAGTGGAAAACCACAACAAGAATCACCAAGCCGACCATAATCCAGCCCAACCGGTCGACGTATTCCCGCAGGGTGGTCTCCATGCGCTCGCCACCCCAGGCCATCAGGGCGGCAACGATGAAAAAGCGGGCCCCACGCCCGACCGCCGACGCGATCAGAAAGGGAATGAGAGCCATATGCATGACCCCGGCGGATATGGTGAAGATCTTGTAGGGAATCGGCGAGAAGCCGGCAATGAATATGGCCCAGACCCCCCAATCCTCGAACCACCGCTCCGCGGCGGCGAAGGGCTCGGCGTAACGCCCCCCCCCGGTCACCAGGGGCGCGATCAGCTCGAATGCAAAGTGACCGATCAACCAACCCAGCAACCCGCCAAGCACGGAGGTAATTGTCGTCAGGGTCGCAAACCACCAAGCCTTTTCCGGCTTGGCCATACTCATGGGGGCAAGCATCACGTCCGGCGGAATGGGAAAGAAAGAGGATTCGGCAAAGCTGAGGCCACCCAGAAACCAGGGTGCGTGTCGATGCCGCGACCAAGACATTACGCGGTTATAAAGTGAAGAGAAAATTCGCATTAAACGACGCCTCCGAGCAGGGGCACAAAGGTGACAGGCTCCAGTATCTCGTGCAAGTAACCGGCTTCGGTTCTAATCACACGCACCAGCACCTGCTGGTCCGAGCGTCCGATCGGCAATACCATGCAGCCTCCCATGGTCAGCTGGTTGACCAGGACGCGCGGGATTCCGGCAGGGGCCGCGGTGACTATGATGCCTTCGAACGGCGCATACTCGGGCCAACCCAACCCGCCGTCTCCGTATCGCAGGCGCAAGTTGCGAAGCTTGAGCTTCTTGAGCCTGCGCCGTGCCCGCTCCGACAGGCGCTCTACCCGCTCCACGCTGTAGACGCGCCGCACCAGCGAGGCCAGCACCGCGGTCTGGAATCCGGACCCGGTGCCGATCTCCAGCACGGTATCGGGTCTGTGCCCGGCCAGGAGTGCCTCCGTCATGCGCGCCACCGTGTAGGGCTGGGAGATGGTTTGCCCATGTCCGATGGGCAAGGCGGAGTCCTCGTAAGCGCGGCTGGCGAGCGCCTCGTCCACGAACAGATGGCGCGGCAAGGCGCGCATGACGTCCAGGACTTCCGGGTCGCGGATCCCCGCATCGCCGAGTCTCTGAATCAGGCGCTCGCGGGTCCGTTGGGATGTCATCCCGATCCCCTGTTGGCGGCTGTCTGCCATCAGCGGTAACCTTCCAGCCATTTTGCCAACGGCTCCAGGGCCTCGTGGCGCGTAAGGTCCACCTGCAACGGGGAGACCGAGACATAGCCGTTTCGAACGGCATGGAAGTCGGTCCCCGGGCCCGCGTCCTGCTCCGGTCCGGCCGGCCCGACCCAGTAGAGGATGCGGCCGCGCGGATCACGCACCCGGGTCACCGGCTCGGCCTTGTGCCTGTGTCCTAAACGCGTGGCCACGACCCCCTTGAGCTGCTCGTACGGCAGGTCGGGGACATTCACGTTCAGAATCGTGCTCGCTCCCGGCGACTCGCTTTGCAGGCGCGACACCAGGGCGGCTGCGACCCGCGCGGCGGTTTCCAGATGCTTGGGCTCGTGGGAATCGATAGAAACAGCCATGGCAGGAAGCCCCAAAAAGCGACCCTCCGTCGCGGCAGCCACCGTACCGGAATAGATCACGTCGTCACCAAGATTGGGCCCGTGGTTGATTCCGGCAACGACAATATCCGGCTCCCGGTCCAGCAATCCGGTGATCGCAATATGGACACAATCCGTGGGGGTACCCTCAACCCGAAAAAAGCCATTCTCCGACCGCTGAACCCTAACCGGGACGGATAGCGTCAGCGAGTTACTGGCGCCGCTGCAGTTGCGGTCCGGTGCTACCACCGCGATCTCGCCGCATCGCTCCAACGCCCGGGAGAGGACACGCAAGCCCGCGGACTGATACCCGTCGTCGTTGCTGATCAGAATTCTCATTGGGCCGTAGGCGCGGAAGCACTACCTCAGTTACCGGGGCACCTCCCCCGACCGGCGCACTGCAAAACCGAGGATAATACTGGAATCCGCGGCAACGGACATCCGCGCTGATATACTAGAGTGATTTCGTGCATCGGAAGGTACTCGGTCAACATGCGCAAACCCCTGCACGAGTCGGAAGCCAAGCTGTTTCGCGAGTCGGTCGAAGACGCGGAGCCTATCGAGATCGATCAGGCCGAGCCCTTCCGACGTCGCCCGCCGCCGCTCCCTATCGAGCAACCTCCGGAGCTACGTGAGCGTGCCGGGCTTGCGGCGCTGTCCGAAGCCGAGGTCGAGACCGGCGACTTCCTGCTCTTCTCCCGCCCCGGCGTACAGAAGCGCCTGCTCGCCGATCTGCAGCGGGGCCACATCGAGGTGGACTTTGAGCTGGACCTGCACGGGCTGACGGCGGCCTATGCGGAACAGGTTCTGGAGGAGTTCCTGCGCGATTGCGGTCGCCGCGGCGTACGTTGCGCCCATATCATCCACGGAAAGGGCAGCAGGTCCGAGAGCCGGCAGCCGGTGCTCAAGCGCAAGGTCAACTACTGGCTCCGACTCTACGATGAGGTCCTTGCCTTCTGCTCGGCGACCCGGCGCGGGGGGGGAACCGGGGCCGTTTACGTGCTCTTGCGCAACCCTGAAAAGTCACGCCGTGAGCGCAGAATGCGTTAAGTACGTAAGACGATTCCTGCATGCATATCCGAGTTTGGCCAACGACGAGAACATCTTCGTCGCGCAGACGTAGCTGCTGCTGCCGGTAGCCTCCTGCATCCGCCCGCGTATGTCCAAGGGCATCGATCCTGAGCTTGCCGACGAGATCCAGGATGTGCCCCGCGCGGTGGTCGACAGCACCAACCCGAACGACCGCGCGCTCGGCTTCCGTAGTCTGATGCGCGGCAATGTCATGCGCTTCCCGAGTGGACAACAGGCGGCACGGCAGCTGGCTACCGAGTACGGTGCCTGCATGTGCACACGGGCCTGCGGTGAAGCGACCGGCTCGACTTGCTCATCACCCCCGGCACGAGGAAAGCCGGCTCAACCAAACCGGTTGGTCAAGACGCCGACCCCCGCAATGCTCACCTCCACCCTGTCTCCATCCTGCATCGGGCAGGCGCCTACAGAGGTGCCGCAGGCGATCAGGTCCCCCGGCTCAAGGGTCATGTCGCCGGAAATGCGGCTGACGATCTCATGGGGCGAGAAGATCATGTCCGACACGGGGTAATTTTGCTTCTCCTCTCCGGCGAGTATTACTTGCACCCGCAAGTCCTCCGGATCCAGCCCCGTAACGATACCCGGACCGAAGGGTCCGAAGCCGTCGAAGCTCTTGGCGCGCGTCCAGTGAACGAAGGCGGGGTACTGCTTCATCAGGTCGCGGGCGGTGACATCGTTGACGCAGGTATAGCCGAAGACGTACTCGGCGGCCTCCTCCGGGGCAATGTCCTTGCAGCGCTTACCGATCACCACGCCCAGTTCCCCCTCGAACACCACGGCGCCCGAGTAGCCGTCGGGCCGCGGAATCGGGTCACCGTCGGCGCCGCAGCAGTTCGGGGTCTTCACGAAGTAAAGGGGATGTCCCGGAGGGTCCAGCTTCTCCACCTGCGCCCGCTCGTGAAAGTTGTTCCACAGCCCGAGCATCTTCGATGGCGTGCAGGGGGAAAGCAGGCGAACGCTCGATAAGGATCGTTCGAGGCCTTCCGGGCCGTGCTCCCCGAACATGTCACCCTGGTATTGCGTGATGGTTCCGTCGCTCAAGGTGCCGAAACCGATCTCGTCGCCCGCCGAAAAACGTACCCACAAAGCCATATGCAACCCCCTTCAGTTACAAATCCGCAGATCGAGCTCATCCAGGCCCGAATCCGCTCGCGAAATGAATGTCTTCACTTCCTCGCGGGTCAGACGCCCGCTTCGAGATTGATCTATATCCGGATCATTCCCCGCATCTCAACTCCTGGTGTCCACCAGCTCGCGCAAAACCGCCGTCGCATAGGCGCCGGCGGGAAGCTCGAACCCGATTTCCAGGATTCCGTCATCTGTCTGTGCCTCGAGCCCGGTTAGCTGCAGCCGCAGCGGGCGCCGCTCCTGACGCATCCCGGCCGCCGCGAGCCCCGCCGTCCAAACCGGGAAGTCCGCGGCCATCTGAAGCTCCAGCGCGGCCGCATCATGGGCGGTCAATGGCTCTCCCTCCCCCCAAAGTGGCCCGCTCGGATGAATATCGAAGGTTAGACACCGCTCGATCAGCGCGTCATCAACGGCTTCGGCCAGAAAGCTAGCACGCGAGCCGGCGAGCTGCATGCGATCACCGGGCAACGGCCGGTCCCAATCTCCGCGCTCCACGCGAAGGGCCAGCACTTGATTGAACAGCTGGGAGCGGGCCGCGGACAGCCACAGCCCCTTCAGATGCCGCTGCACGCGCTTCGCCTCGCCGGTGAACAGCGCTTGGGCAGCATACAGGTTACCCTCCCGGTTGCCGAAGCGCTGGGCACCGAAGTAGTTGGGGACGCCGAGCCGCGCCGCGTCCGAGATGCGCTGGCTCAAGGCATCGAGATCGCCGGTCAGATCGCGCAGACGAATGAGAAATCGATTCCCGCGCAATGCCCCGCGGCGCAGCTTACGGCGGTGACGGCAGACCTCCAGCACCTCGACGCCCTCGACGTCCAGCCTGGACCAGTCGGGATCTGCATGGACACCGGCGTGCAACGAGAACCACTGGGTGGTCACCGCATGCCGGTCCTTCAGGCCCGCGTAGCTGACCTTTGATACGCACAACCCGGCGTGCGAAGCCAGCCTGCGGGCCACCCACTCGGTGTTCACGCCGGTCTTTCGCACTTGCACCAGCAGGTGCTCCCCCTCCCCGTCGGGCTCGAATCCCATGATCTCGTCCACGCGAAAATCCTCCGGCCGCTCGCGCAGCCGGCCCGCGGAAACCGGATCACCGTAGGCGTGGGGGAGGTCGCCGAAAGAGATCCACGACGGTGGAGCCGGAGGGGACATTGGGCCTTGAGCTCAGCAAAGAGTTAACTGCGAACTACGTCAATCTTCACGAATCCGCGTGGTTCGTAGTTTACAAACGGTTTTAAGACTCAATGACCAGAACAACCGCAAACGCGGCGATCCCCTCCCCGCGCCCGGTAAAGCCCATGTGTTCCGTGGTGGTGGCCTTCACGTTTACCCGCCCCATCGGACAGCGCAGGTCCCGGGCCAGAATCGCGGTCATCGCCGGGATGTGGGGCTTGAGCTTGGGACGCTGGGCGACAACCGTCAGGTCCGCGTTGTGGACCCCGAGGCCGCGCTCACTGAGGGCATCGATAACTCGCCGCAGCAGGATGCGGCTGTCGATTCCCGCGTACTGGTCGTCGTCGTCGGGAAAATGCCGGCCGATGTCGCCCAGCGCGGCGGCGCCCAGCAGGGCGTCGCACAGGGCATGGATGACCACGTCGCCGTCCGAGTGGGCGGCGAGCCCCTGGTCGTGATCGATCCGGACACCGCCGAGTATCAGCGGCCGTGCGTCTCCGAAGCGGTGGGCGTCAATGCCCTGCCCGATCAGAACAGACATCAGCACACGCGCCCCTGCTTTTCGAGATAGAAATGTGCCAGGGGCAGGTCCTCCGGGCGCGTGATCTTGATGTTGTCCGGGTGACCGTCCACCATCAGCGGCGAGAGGCCCATCAGCTCGATCGCGCTGGCATCGTCGGTGACGAACCGGTCCTCATCCAGGGCGGAACGAAGGGCTTGGCGGAGAAGGCCCAGACGAAACATCTGGGGGGTGAAGGCGTGCCATAGGTCGTCCCGCGGAACGGTGCGCCGCACGGCACGGCCCTCGACCACCTGCTTCATGGTGTCCCGAACGGGTACACCCAGGAGCCCGCCCACGGGGTGCTCTTGGAGCCCCGTCAGAAGTCGGTCCAGATCGTCCCTTCGCAGACAGGGGCGCGCCGCATCGTGGACTATGACCCAGTCGGTCTCATCCGCGCCCCCGACCAATAAGTCGAGGGCATTGAGCACCGAATGGCAGCGCTCGCTGCCGCCGGCCGCAGATCGAACTTGCGAGTGATCGGCAAAGGCCGTGCAGGGCCAATACTCATCCGTCGGATCGAGGGCGACAACGACCCCCGCAATCCGGGGATGGTCGAGAAAGAGCCCCAAGGAATAGTCGATGACCGGTCGTCCCGCCAAGTCGAGATACTGCTTGGGCATGGGTGCGCCCATTCGGCGGCCGACCCCTGCCGCGGGAATCACCGCCCAGCACCGGATCGCAGGGCTCAAGGATCCGATCCGGGATCGACGGTGGCGTCACGGCGGGCCAGCTCACCCTCTCCCTTGGTTTGCTCGGGAGCGGTTGTCGGCTCCGACGGCGGCGTGCCCTCGAGAGACGATTCGGGCTCCTCGATGACCTGGAGAAAGAGCTCGCCTTGCTTTATCATCCCCAGCTCACTGCGGGCCCGCTCCTCCAGGGCATCCAGGCCCTCGCGCAGATCCTCCACCTCCGCCTCCAGGGCCTGGTTGCGGGTTCGTAGCTGCTTGAGCTCCGCCTCTTGGGCGACAATCTCGTCCCGCAAGGCCTGCACATCCGTCAGGCTGCCGTCGCCGACCCACAGCCGGTACTGCAGTCCCAGCAGTACCAGCAGCAGGATCCCGGCGAGCCAGCGCATCAGGTTAGTATCGGAAGGAGATCAGAGCCAGCGGAAGGCGCCCCTGCCGGCGTAGCGGCCCTCGCCGCCCAGCTGATCCTCGATACGCATCAGCTGGTTGTACTTGGCCACACGGTCGGAACGGGACAGGGAGCCGGTCTTGATCTGCCCGGCGCCAGACGCGACCACCAGGTCCGCAATCGTGGTGTCCTCGGTCTCACCGGAGCGGTGGGAGACGACCGCGGTGTAGCCCGCGTCGTGGGCCATGCCGATGGCCTCCAGGGTCTCGGTCAGGGTGCCGATCTGGTTCACCTTGATGAGAATGGAGTTGGCGATTCCCTTGTCGATGCCCTCGCGCAGGATCTTGGTGTTGGTCACGAACAGGTCGTCACCCACGATCTGAACCTTGTCGCCGATGGCATCCGTGAGTAGCTTCCAGCCGTCCCAGTCTCCCTCGGCCATGCCGTCCTCGATGGAGAGGATCGGGTACTTACTCGCCCAATCTGCGAGCAGGTCGCACATGCCCTGGGCGTCGAGCGTGCGGCCCTCGCCTGCCAGCGTGTAAGCGCCGTCCTTGTAGAACTCCGAGCTCGCCACGTCCAGACCCAGAAACATGTCGCCACCGGGCTTGAAGCCCGCCTTCTCGATGGCCTCCAGGACCACCTCGACGGCCGCCACGTTGGAGGGCATATCCGGCGCAAATCCACCCTCGTCGCCAACACTTGTAGACAGTCCCTTTCCGTGAAGCACCGACTTCAAGGCATGGAAGACCTCAGCCCCGTAGCGCACCGCCTCGCGGATGCTGGAGGCACCGACGGGCATGATCATGAACTCCTGGAAGTCCACGCTGTTGTCGGCGTGCTCTCCGCCGTTGAGGATGTTCATCATGGGCACCGGGAGCACGAACTCGCCGCTGCCGAGATAACGGTAGAGGGGCTCCGAACGCTCTTGGGCCGCGGCGTGGGCGGCCGCCATGGAGACACCGAGCGTTGCGTTGGCGCCGAGGCGGCTCTTGCTGTCGGTGCCGTCGAGCTCGATCATCTTTCGGTCGATGCCGCCCTGATCGCTGACGTCGGTGCCGATCAAGGCATCGCGGATCTCGCCCTGTATGTTGGCCACGGCCTTGAGCACGCCCTTGCCGAGGTAGCGGGACTTGTCCCCGTCGCGCAGCTCCAACGCCTCGCGGGAGCCGGTGGATGCGCCAGAAGGCACGGCCGCCCGTCCGATAGAACCGTCTGCGGTGATCACATCGGCCTCGACGGTGGGGTTGCCGCGGGAATCCATGATCTCACGGGCGCGGATATCGACGATTTCAGACATTGTTGGTTCTCCTCCTTTGGTGTGAAACGAACAGTGTATACGAGTCGGGTTGCTTTATGGGGAATCTAGATGCTGTCCTCGGCGAAGGAACGGGCCTTGACGACCCTGTCCAGCTCCAACAGGGTCTGGAGCAGCCCGCGCATTCGATCGAGGGGCCAGGAGTTGGGTCCGTCGCTGAGGGCTTCTTCGGGCTGTGGGTGGGTCTCCATGAACAGGCCCGTGATCCCTGCGGCAACCGCTGCACGTGCCAGCACGGGAACCATCTCCCGCTGGCCGCCGGAGCGCTCACCCTGCCCGCCCGGCAGCTGTACCGAGTGGGTGGCATCGAAGACCACCGGACAGCCAGTCTCGCGCATCACCGCCAGGGCGCGCATGTCCGAGACCAGATTGTTGTAGCCGAAGGAGACGCCCCGCTCGCAAACCATGATGCCTTCGTTCCCGGTGGAGCGGGCCTTCTCGACGACCCGCATCATGTCCCATGGCGCCAGGAACTGCCCCTTCTTTAAATTGACCGGCCGACCCTGGCTCGCCGCTGCCAGGATAAAGTTGGTCTGACGGCACAGGAACGCAGGCGTCTGCAAGACGTCCGCCACAGAGGCCACCTCCGCGAGTGGCGTGTCCTCGTGCACGTCGGTCAGCACTGGCACGCCGACGCGCTCGCGCACGCCCTCGAGGATACGCAGTCCCTCTTCCATGCCAAGACCACGAAAGCTGCCCAGGGAGGAGCGGTTCGCCTTGTCGAATGACGCCTTGAAAATAAAGGGAATGTCGAGTCCGGAGGTGATCTCCTTGAGCGCGCCGGCCGTCTCCTGCGCCATGGACTCGCTCTCCAGGACACAAGGCCCGGCGATCAGAAACAGGGGCCGGTCGAGCCCGACTTCGAAATCCAGCAGCCGCATTACGCCGCCTTGCCTTCCACCATTTCGCGCCGGCCGAGTGCGGCCTTGACGAAGCCACGGAAGAGCGAGTGCCCGTCCCGCGGCGTGGATGTGAACTCGGGGTGGAACTGGGAGGCGATGAACCAAGGGTGATCGGGTATCTCCACGATCTCCACAAGCTTCCCGTCCAAGGACCAGCCGGAAAAGCGCATCCCCGCGTCCATCATGACGTCCAGGTAGCGGTTGTTGAACTCGTAGCGATGCCTATGGCGCTCGCGCGCCTGGGGCTTGCCGTAGACGCTGCGTGCGAGGCTTCCGGGCTCCAACCGGCAATTCTGCCCTCCCAGACGCATGGTGCCGCCCAGCTCCACCTCCTCATCGCGCTTCTCGACATGGCCGTCGGCCTCCTGCCACTCGGTGATCAAAGCGATCACGGGATTCGGCGTCGCAGGATCGAACTCGGTGCTGTGAGCGACCGCCAGGCCGGCCACGTGGCGTGCGTACTCGATGACCGCCACCTGCATCCCGAGGCAGATGCCCAAGTAGGGTATCCCGTTTTCCCGCGCGTAACGGACCGCAGCTATCTTGCCTTCGACCCCCCGCTCCCCGAAGCCGCCGGGCACCAGAATCGCATCCAGCCCCTCCAAACACCCGGTGCCCTGCTCCTGGATCTCCTCCGAGTCCAGATACACAATCTCGACCTTGGTGCGGGTGTGGACCCCGGCGTGGCCCAGGGCCTCGGTGAGGGACTTGTAGGCCTCGGTCAGGTGCATGTACTTGCCAACCATACCCACCGTCACCTCGTGCTCGGGCTGGTCGAAGCCGTCGAGCACACGCTCCCATTCGCCCAAGTCCGCCTTCGGAACCGATAGGCCGAACTGCTGCACAACCAATTCATCAAGCTCTTGCGCGTGCAGCATCAGCGGGATGCGGTAGATGTTGTCCGCGTCCACGGCGGAGATCACCGCCGCCTCCGGGACATTGGTAAACAGTGCGATCTTCTTGCGCTCACCCTCCGGCAGGTTCTGCTCTGAGCGGCACAGCAGGATGTCCGGCTGGATACCGATGGAGCGCAGCTCCTTGACCGAGTGCTGGGTGGGCTTCGTCTTGATCTCCCCGGCGGTCTTGATGTATGGCACCAGAGTAAGGTGCATGAACAGCGCCTTGTCCCGTCCCTCTTCCACCCGCATTTGGCGGATCGCCTCCAGAAACGGTAGGGACTCGATGTCACCGACCGTCCCCCCGATCTCCACCATCGCGATGTCCGCTCCGTCGGCGCCCAAGCGAACACTCTCCTTGATCTCGTCCGTGATATGGGGGATGACCTGGACGGTGCCACCGAGGTAATCGCCGCGGCGCTCCTTGCGGATGACGCTGTCGTAGATCTGACCGGTGGTGAAATTGTTGTTGCGGCCCATTCGGGTGCGCAAAAACCGCTCGTAGTGCCCCAGATCCAGGTCGGTCTCTGCACCGTCGTCGGTCACGTAGACCTCTCCATGTTGAAATGGACTCATCGTCCCCGGATCGACGTTGATGTAAGGATCCAGCTTGATCATGGTCACGCGCAGCCCTCGCGCTTCCAGCAGGGCTGCGAGGGATGCAGAAGCAATGCCCTTGCCGAGCGACGAAACTACACCGCCCGTTATGAAGATGTACTTGGTCATAAAGCAGGGAGTCGAGGGAAAGAGAAACCGGCCCGAATGCTGCAACAAACTAACAAATAAACCCCGGTGCCTCAACGGATGGTTGGGCCTTCCCGCGCCTGCGGGGCAACGCCGAGCCGAAGGGTCGCCGTGCGAACCCCGAGCAACAGGTTTACCCCGGGGCAACGGCCATGGGTGTGCTTCCCATCCTTCACTAATTAACTTATACTCGGCCCGCGTTTAATAGCGCCAGCTTTCGGCCATGACGCCGCCGCCAACCAGTCTGGGATACGGTCGCGGCTCCCACGAAAGACAACCTATCTCTCGAACAGGAGCGACAGAATATGCGCAAGCTTTCCAAGATACTGGGCGTTGCCGCCATCGCCGGCGCCGCCGCTTTCTCCATGAACTCGGCCCAGGCCTTTTGGGGCGGTGGTCCCTGGGGCGGCGGTCCGGGTTACGGCGGCGGCGGTAACGACTGGTGGAACGACATGATGGGCGACGGCTACGGTGACTTCAACATGAGCATGAGCGGCGGCGGTCGCGGCTCCGGCCGAGGTTACAACCGCTACCGCGACTACTACGGCTACGGCCCGTACGGCGGCTACGGCGGCGGTCCCTGGGGCGGTGGTCCTTGGGGCGGCGGCTACCCGGGTTATGGCGGATATGGCGCTCCTTACGGCGCACCCTATGGGGCCCCTCCGGCTCCTGCTGCAGCTCCTGCCGCAGGCGAATCCAAGTAAGCGCTCGCCAGCCCACGGCTGAAAGGCCGCGCCCTCAGGCGCGGCTTTTTTTTTCAGTAATCGAAATCTCGTGCACATCCGAGTCGATTACGCAATCAGCGTCCCAGGCCAAACCGCGCCTTGCGGAACGACGTCACTTGATCCAAGTCAAATGAAACTGCAGAATAGCGGCAACTTAAAGCGGGGATCCAGGTTTGACTGAGCGCAAGGTCATTTCATTCGAGACGATACGGGTTGCCTGCAAGAATTGCACCCTTGCGACTCTCTGCCTGCCGATGGGGTTGACGTCTGAAGACGTAGAGCGCCTGGACGGCATCATCAAGCGTACCCGCCCACTTCACCGCGGCGACTACCTTTTCCGCAACGGAGAGCGCTTCCGCTTTTTGTACGTCGTCAAGACAGGCTCGGTGAAGTCCTACGCGCCGAGCGAGGAAGGCGGAGAGCAGGTGCTCGGCTTCCACCTCCCCGGCGAGATCATCGGTCTGGACGCCATCGAGAAAGAGGTCCACGCCTGCTCGGCCAAGGTCCTGGAAACATCGGCGATCTGCGAAGTCCCTTTCTCTCGCCTCGAAGAGCTCAGCAGCAGCATCCCCTCCCTGCAACATCAAATCTACCGGCTCCTCAGCAAGGAGATCGGCCACGATACAGAGATGCTCCTTCTGCTCGGCAAGAAGAGCGCAGAGGAGCGTTTGGCGGCCTTCCTCATCAGCATGTCCAGACGCCTGCGCAAACGCGGGCTATGCCCCACCGATTTCTATCTCAGCATGTCCCGTCACGAAATCGGCAACTACCTGGGATTGGCGGTGGAAACCGTCAGCCGATTGTTCACCCGGTTTCAGGACGAGGGACTGCTGAAGGTCGACCGCAAGCATGTCGAGCTCGTCGACCTGGATACGCTGGAGGCCATCGTCGCCCGCGCCACGACGGGCGACCAACAGCAACGCCTGACTTGATTGTTGGCCCTCCTCGGACCTCCCCTGCTGGAATCCGAGTCTTGACTCGAGCTTGGCTCGGTGTTCTTAGCCCCCCTCGTGAAAGCGCCCTGTATCGCTCACCAGAATGTATCCAGCACTAAATATCCACTCAGTAGAACGGCGATCCACAAAACCATACTGCCGGTTGGCCAGTGGTCGGCGAGATGATAGGCCTCCAGCCGCGCGTGCACCTTAGTCGCCGTGAAGACCTGCGCAGCACGTCGGCTCTGCCTGGCAAGGGTCTGGACGGTGCGCTGCATCGCTTCCCGCACGAGGCCGGCAGTGGCGGGAAGTAGACGCCGGTAAAGCCATTCAACATCGATGTTCACGGAATGCAGCTCCGGCGGGTACAGGCCGGCCTTGTTCAGCCAGACGAAGGCCAGGGCCGAGAAGAAGAGGAGCTGCATCTGGGCCAAGACATGGGTCAGATCGTAAGGCCAGTAGTCCACCTCCCAGGGGAGCAATGCATAGAGGTACTGCGGCTGACTGCCGATAAACACGCAAAGCACGGCGGCGATGCCCATGGCCAGTAGCATGTTGCGGGGTGCCTCTTTGGTCCGAATGCCGGCGTCGTGATGAAAAAAGGCGAAATAGGGGATCTTGATGCCGGCATGGTGAAACACGCCCGCGGAGGCGAACAACAGCATCAGCCAGAGGAAGTCGTAACCCTCCTGAATCATGGCGGTCATGACCATGGACTTGCTGACGAAGCCGCTGAACAGGGGAAAGGCAGAGATCGACGAGGCGCCGACGATGCACAACACGGCGGTCTTGGGCATGGACTTGTACATGCCCCCCAGATCGGAGCCATTGATGTTCCCCGCCCTGTGGAGCACAGCGCCCATGCTCATGAACAGCAGACCCTTGAAGATCACGTCGTTGAAGGCGTGAGACACGGCGCCGTTGAGTGCAAGGGCGGTGCCGATCCCGACCCCGCAGACCATGAAGCCGATCTGGTTGATCATGCTGTATGCCAGGACCCGGCGCAGATCGTTCTCGATGACCGCGTAGAATATTGGGAAGCAGGTCATGACGGCCCCAATGTAGACCAAGAGCTCGGTACCCGGAAAACCCCGGGCCAGGGCATAGACAGCCACTTTTGTAGTGAAGGCCGACAGGAACACGGCACCGGTCGGGGTGGACTCAGGGTAAGCGTCCGTGAGCCAGTTGTGGAAAAAAGGGAAGGCGCACTTGATGCCGAAGGCGATGAAGATCAGCCATCCGGCGATGCCGTCCAGGCCGATGTAGTCGAAGGTCAGGGAGCCGGTCTGCTGGTATCGGGCCATGGCCCCGGCGAGCAGCAGCACACCGGAAGAGACCTGGATGACCAGGTAGCGCTGACCGGACCGCAGGGCTCGCTCGGTACGCCGGGCCCAAATCAGGAATACCGAGCTCACCGCGAGCAGCTCCCAGAAGATGAACAGGGTGATCAGGTCACCGGCGAAGACCGCCCCCAAGGCGCTTCCGGCATAGACCATGCCTGCCACCTGCTGGAGCTTGTCGCTCACGTGCAACGAAAACACCACTGCGATGAATGCGGCGATGTGAAACAAGTAGCCGAACAACAGGCTGAGACGGTCGGTGCGCATCAGCACCAGGTCGTACCCGAGGACTGCCTGCGTGACCTGGATCCCCGGCTCTACATCAAGCCACAAATGCATCCCCCCGAGCACCGGAACGGCCAGGAGAACGGCGTTGCTCAGCCCCCCACGGGTAGCCAGCAACACCAGGGCCGCGGCATAGAACGGCAGAAAGGGCGGCAGCTCAGCGGTCCACATCGTAGTAGTCTTCGCTGCGCATCAGCACCTTGCGCATTTCCTTGGCCACTATGACCAGAACCACGCAGGCGACGAAACCGAACAAGGGGTAGAAACCGATGAGATTCTCCCAGGCGTGACTGATATGACGATGCAGGATTAGATCCAGCCCCACCAGGACCGCGCACACCAAATAAAAGCCGTGCAACAGCCGGTCCACGTTGCGGGGATCGTCGAACAAATAACGTTTGTTGTCGGGGTCGGGAGTACCATCGGACATATCAGGGAACTCCGGCGGCAGCGGCGGCCAGCCGATAAAAGGGATCCGGAAATAAGAACAGCAAAATACAGGCCAGTGAGGTGACCGTCATCGCAATCAAGCAGGTTGCTGGAGCCTCATGCACACCTGTGTAGGAGTCGCCCTCTACCGGACGGGCCAGAAAGGCTCGGACCGGGATCGGCAGCAGGTAGGCGATGTTCAACAGAGAACTGACCATCAGCACCGCCAACAGGGCCCAGTGCTCCCCGGACACGGCGCCGAGCCCCAGATACCATTTGCTCCACATGCCGCCGAAGGGCGGCAGGCCGATGATACTGAGACTGCCGATCAGGAAGGCGGTAAAGGTAAGGGGCATGGCTCGCCCTAGTCCGTCCAGCTCGCTTACGCGCGTCTTGTGAGCGGCCACGAGGATGGCCCCGGCGGCGAAAAACAGCGTGATCTTCGCAAACGCGTGCATAACGATATGCAGCGCACCGCCCAGCATCCCAACCCGACTCGCCAACATGGCCCCGAGCAAGATATAGCTGAGCTGGCTAACTGTCGAATAGGCCAACCGCGCCTTGAGGTTGTCCTTGGTCATGGCGATCAGCGAGGCCAGGAGGATGGTGCCGGCGGCGAACCAGATCAGCCACTCGGTGGCCCCGCTGGAGAGAATGAAGTCGCCGCCGAACACGTACAGGCTCACCTTGAGCAGGGTGAAGACTCCCGCCTTGACCACCGCCACCGCGTGCAACAGGGCACTGACCGGCGTCGGTGCCACCATCGCCGCTGGCAGCCAGCGGTGGAAAGGCATCACCGCGGCCTTGCCGATGCCGAACAGGAACAACGCATACAGCAGCCCGGCCCAGACCGGGTCCAGCTCGCCGGCGAGTATGCCGCCCTCGCGAAAATCCAGGGTGCCGGTCACCGCCCAGGTGATCAGGATAGCCGCCAGCTGAAGCCCAATGGAGGTGCCTAAGAGGATTCCTAAATACACCCGACCGCTGCGGCGGGCCTCCTCAGTGCCGGAGTGGGTCACCAGGGGATAGGTAGAGAGGGTAAGAAGCTCGTAAAAGAGAAACAGGGTGAGCAGATTGGCGGCAAAGGCAACGCCCAAGGTACAGGCGATGGCGACCGCGAAGGCAGCGTAGAACCGGGTCTGATTCTGTTCGTGGTGGCCGCGCATGTATCCGATGGCGTACACCGAGGTGACCAGCCAAAGCAAACCCGCTACCAGCGCGAATAGCATCCCCAGAGGCTCGACGCGAAAAGCGATCGCAATTCCGGGTATGGGCTCCATGAGGTGCACGGCCAGAACCTCACCGGCTTCCAGACGCCCGGCAATCATCAGCACGATCGAAGCGACGCCCGTTGCCGCGACCAAGGTTACGGCCTCACGCACGTTGGGCCAGCGTCCGGTCAAACCGATGCCCAGAGACGCCGCAGCGGGCACCAACATACTGAGCAAAATCAGATTGGTGCCGCTCATGTTCCGCCCAGCCCGAGCATCTCGACAGCTTGTCCGGCCACCCCGAGTGTCAGGTCGGTGTCGAGCCCGAAATAGATATTCGCGAATACCAGGACCCAGGTAGGCAGCAGCAGGGCCAGGGGCGCCTCGCGCACTTGTCGCGGCGGCGTGTCCGCGGGCTGGAAGTAGAGAACCTCAACCAGCTTCCAGACATAGACCACCGCCAAGAGTGAGCCGAGCAGGACCACCCCCACAAGAAGCCAGGCCTGTTGCTCGATAGCGGCCAGCACCAGATACCACTTACTGATGAACCCGGCGGTACCAGGCACGCCAATCAGACTGAGGCCGCCGACCAAAATGGCGGCGAAGGTCCAAGGCATCCGCCGACCCAGTCCCGCGAAGTCCGCGAGGCGGTTGGAGCCGACGCGATAGGCGAGAGCGCCGACCGCCATAAACAAGGCCCCCTTCATCATCGCGTGATTGAACATGTGCACGATAGCGGCGGTAGCCCCCAGCGCCGTACCGAAGCCGATACCCAGGGCCATGTAACCGATCTGGGCCACGCTGGATAAGGCCAGCATGCGCTTCACATTGAGCTGGGCGATGGCTTGAGCAGACGCAAACAGGATTCCCGCCACGCCAAGTAAGATGAACAGCGCACCCGTGGGCGTGCTACTGACGGATCCGCTCGGGAATACCGTGAAGAGCATGCGCAGCATCACATAAACAGCAACCTTAGTGGCGGTGGCAGCCAGAAACACCGTGATTACCGTCGGCGCGTAGGTGTAGGCATTCGGCAGCCAATGGTGCAGCGGGAACAGGGCCAGCTTCAGGGCCACCCCCACAATGATGAAGGCGAAGGCGGTATGCACCGTACGCTGGTCGAAGACCGCCGGGAGACGTGCGGCCAGATCCATCATGTTGAGGGTGCCCGTGGCGGCGTAGATCAGACCAATGCCGATGAGCAAGAAGGTGGCACCGATGGTGCCCATAATCAGGTACTGATAGGCGGCGGTGAGCGCCCGGCGATCCCTCCCCAGGCTGATCAATGCGTAGGAGGAAAGGGAGGAGATCTCCAGGAACACAAAGAGATTGAACACGTCACCGGTCTGGGAGATTCCCAAAAGCCCGGCTAGGCACAGGACGAACGCGGAGTAGAACAACGACATGTTGTGCCGCGGGATCTCCGACTCGGCACTGCGCAGGGCATAGGGCAGTGTCACTGCCGCAATGGCCGCCACGATCAGGGTCATGAAGGCGTTGAGCGCATCGATCCGATACTCGATACCCCACGGCGGAGCCCAACCCCCGAGCTCGTAGCTGATCACACCCTGGTGCAGAACGTTCCACAGCTGCCAACCCGCCAGCGCCAGCACCGCCCAACTCACCGCGAGGGCAACAGCCCAGGGCGCGCGATTAACCGGCAGAACGGCGAGCACAGGGGCCGCAACCAACGGCAGCACGACAATCAGCAGGCTCAGATTCGCCGCGATCACAGCGAATGATCCTGATGATGGATTTCTTCTTCCTCGACGCTACCGTAAGCATCGCGGATCCGCACCACCAGCGCCAGACCCAGGGCCGTGGTCGCAACGCCGACCACGATTGCGGTAAGAATCAGGACGTGGGGAAGCGGGTTGGAGTACGACGAGAAACCATCGGCGATAATCGGTGTAGTGCCACCAGTCACGTTACCGATACTGATATAGAGCATGAATACCGACACCTGGAAGATATTCAGCCCGGCGATCTTCTTGATCAGGTTTCCCCTCGCAATGACGGTGTAAAAACCAACCATCATCACGAATACCACGACCCAGTAGTTGTAGTGCCCGAGGATGAACTTCATTTTCCAGCGTGCCAGCCAGCGAAGCTGTAGAAGATGAGCAGCATCACCGAGGCGACTGTGATCCCGACCCCCAGCTCGATAAGCAGAATACCCAGGTGCTGACCCGCCACCGGGTCGCTGGCGAGTCGACTGTAATCGAGGAAGGCACCACCGGCCATGAGGGAAGCGACACCGGTTCCCGCGTAGAGCAACACTCCGCAGCTGGCAAAGAGCCTCAGCACCGCCGGTGGCGTCACCCGCCGGGCCGCGTCCAGGCCAAACACCAGGGCATAGAGGATAAAAGCGGAAGCAAAGATCACACCGGCCTGGAAACCGCCGCCGGGACCGAAGTCGCCGTGGAATTGGACGTAGAAGGCGAAGAGGATGATCAGTGGGATCAGAAACTTCGAAACTACCCGGAGGACCAGATTTCCTTTCAAGGTGCCTCCTCCTCGTCGTCCCGGTCCGGGGAACGCCTGCCGAGCAGCAGCAGCACCGCGATTCCCGCCGTAAAGATCACCGTGACCTCCCCGAGGGTGTCGAAGCCCCGATAACTGGCAAGCACCGACGTCACCACGTTGGGCATTCCGGTCTCGACCGGTCCGCGGGTCAGATAGTCGGGCGCCACATGAAGCTGGGCAGGCGCGTTCTGAGTCGCCAAAGTGAGCAGTATCCCAAGTGCCGTAGATCAAGGCCGCACCCGTTACCACCACGACCAGAAGCGGCAGCCAAGGGCGGTGAAAAGGCGGTAGCTCCGTGTTGTGCCCATCGGTCAAGGCAAGGGTGGCGAGCATCAACACCGTGGAGATACCGGCACCTACCGCTGCCTCGGTGAAGGCCACGTCGGCGGCATCCATCACCACGAACAACCCCGCCGAAAGGAGGCTGAAGATACCGAACAGCATGATCACCGCGAACAGGTTTCGCAGGCGGATGATAGCGACGGCACTGACCGCCAGGAAGGTCAGCAAGGTGACGTCGATGAGTAGGTCGATCACTGTGCGTTTCCTTCCGGCGCGCGGTCCAAACGCGGTGCAAGGCCGCCGTGCATGGCGGCGTCGGCCAGGGAGTGCGACGCAGTGGGACTGGTGAAATACAGGAACGCGAAGATCAAGAACAACTTGAAGCTCGCGAGGGACAGCCCGGCTTGTAGAGCCAACCCGAAGAGGAACAGGGCGGCGCACAGGGTGTCGGTGGTTCCCGCGGCATGTAACCGGCTGTAGAAATCCGGGAAACGATGTATACCCACACCGCCCAGGACGCCGAGAAACGCGCCGGCACCGATGCAGAGCCAGGTCAACAGGTCGAGCAAAAGGGTCACGAGCTCGCTTCCTTATCGTCGCCAGCGGTAGAAAAGTTGCCCCGCTCAACCAGCTTGAGCACAGCGACGACCCCGATGAAGTTGATCAGGGCATAAATCAGGGCGATATCGAGGAGGTCGGTGCGTCCTGAAAGAAAAGCGAATACAGCGATCAGCAGCACCGTCTTGGTGCCGAACATGTTGGCCGCAGCAATGCGGTCGTAGACGGTCGGCCCTAGCAAGGCGCGAGCAAGGGCCAGGCCCATGGTCACCAAAATACCCAGCATGGCGACGGCGTAGATCATGCGTCTATTTCTCGCTCCGCGTCCGGCACCTCTCTGGCCATGCGTCCGCTGCGCAAATCCTCAGCCCCCTCTCCCGACAAGGCGTGAACAAGCACTCGAGTCTTGTCGAGGCGTACGCTTACGGTACCCGGCGTGAGCGTGATGGCGTTCGCGTAGATGACCCGTCCGAGATCGGTACGCTGAGGCACGTCGACGCTGAGCAGCTCGGGGCTGATGGACTTTCCGGGTGTCAGGATACGCCGCGCCACGTCCAAGTTTGCGACCAGGATCTCGCGGGCCAGAAAGCCGTGGAAGCGCAGCAGCCGGCCGGTCAGGTGAATCGGATGGCTCTCCTGGTCAACCAAATTCATGCGTCGCGCCAGAAATACGGTGATCGCCGTGGACGCGAGCCCCAGCCCCAAAAGGAGAGGATCGAAATGACCGGACAAAAGGATCCACAGGAGGAAGAGAAGAAGTGCAAAGCTGGGATATTTCAAAACGCCTTCCTAACTACTCGTGGTGGATCGGGTGTGCCCAGCTCGAAATCGGATCAGAGCGACGCGCCACTGCGAATTGGCCGCACTCGCGCAAATCGTCGAAACAAAGGAGGCGGATGCGGTCTAAACATCAGGCAAAAATAATAAATAAGTCTTGCGACAAAATCTATGACGTAACAGGGCCAATTCGGGAAATTCAACCTGTCTGTGAGGTGCACGGACGCGCCGCAATTTCTCAGTGCCCATGCGCCCGAAAACGAGGTCGCCGCTCATGGATCGCCGGTTGCTCTCCGGAACCCGTAATTACTGATAATTGCTGAGGGGAAAGACTTTTCCTTTGGGAAACCAGCGTTGAAAACGATCCTCCCCGCCCCTCTCCAGCTGCTGGATTCGGTACTGCATCACATCCCGGGCACTGATCAATCCCAGCAATTTGTCGTCTTCGAATACGGGCAAGTGGCGAACGTTGTGTTGCGTCATGCCCGAAATGATCGCATCCATGCTGCTGTCTGAAGTGCAGGCCACGACATCCCGGGTCATGATATCCGCGACGGCTCGTTCCAACACATCGCGACCTCTCTGGGACGACACACGTATAACGTCGCGTTCAGAGAACATGCCGAGTAGTGCACTTCCAGCTTCTTCCATGACAATCACCGCACCGATATTCTCGTCATGCGGTAACCCTACCGCCTCCAATACAGGCGCGTCCGGCATTACGGATACGATGGACCGGCCCTTGACCTGCAGAGCGGTCTTATCGTCCACGGCACTCCCCTCGTATGCTGGATTTCTTGCTGAGCGGTTTACCGGGTATCCTGATCGAAAATCGACGAAAACGCAAAAACGCGGTTGCGGACCCGAGCACGCGCTTGGACTACGCCCTTAGGGATCATCTCCGCGGGAATGGAGCCACAGGCACATACCCCCGCTCGCGTCATTGATGGCCGCCAGGCGCGCGCCGTGAGCGGCCAAATCATCGTCCCCGGCGCGAACAACGACCAAGGGTGCTCGATCTGGCGGGAGGCGGCGAATCTTTTCACGCAACGGGCCGGTCCCGGACCCGCTGGCCGTTCCCAGAGACAGGTTTACCTGCCCGCCAGTCATTGCCAGGTAGACGTCGGCCAGGATCTCCGCGTCCAGCAAAGCACCGTGCAGGTCGCGCCGGGAGTTGTCCACAGCGTAACGCTTGCACAGGGCGTCGAGGCTGTTGCGCTGCCCCGGATGCAGCGATCTGGCCATAGCCAGGGTGTCGGTAACCCGGCACAACTGCTCGATGCGTCGGGCTTGCTCGCACCATTTGCTCAACTCGTGGTCAAGGAAGCCCACGTCGAAGGGCGCGTTATGTATGACGAGCTCGGCATCACGGATATAGTCGAGGAAATCCTCGGCGATATCGGCGAAATGCGGCTTGTCGCGTAGAAATTCGTCGGTAATCCCGTGAACCTCCACCGCGCCCTGGTCGATTTCCCGGTCCGGTTGCAGGTACTGATGGAAGTTGTTGCGGGTGAGGCGGCGGTCGACGAGCTCTACACAGCCGATCTCGATAATGCGGTGCCCCTCGGCCGGCTCCAGGCCGGTGGTCTCGGTGTCCAGTACGATTTGGCGCATTGAGCGCTCCTTTTGTGAGCTTATCCCAGAAAGAACTTCGTTGAACTCGTAGCTTACAAAGAGGTGGTTTGCGTCATCGCCCTGGAATCCCTCGATTCGAAAGCTGATCCGCGCGCTCGTTCTCGGGATGTCCGGCATGTCCTTTCACCCAGTGCCACTCCAGTTCGTGACGCGACACGGCTTGGTCGAGGCGCTCCCACAGGTCCCGATTCTTGACTGACTTGCGGTCGGCGGTGCGCCATCCGTTACCCTTCCAGCGTGCCATCCACTCGGTTACGCCCCGCTTCACATACTGTGAGTCCGTGGTGATCCGCACCCGGCACGGCCGTTTGAGGGCCTCCAGCGCCTGGATGACGGCCATGATCTCCATACGGTTGTTGGTGGTGCCCGCCTCGCCACCCCACAGCTCCTTTTCCTTCTCGCCGTAGCGCAGCAGCGCACCCCAGCCCCCCGGTCCCGGATTGCCCTTGCACGCCCCGTCGGTGAAAATCTCCACGCTCTCAGACACGGGCCTTCTCCGCCGGCTTGGCCAGCCGTGAACTGCGCGAGGCAGACCCCCGGGCGGTCGGTTCCACGGCGCCGCCTCCAAGCACGGGCCGCCTGCTGTTCCAAGACGGCCGCAACGGTGTCAGAGTCGAAACGCGCTTGACCGCCCGAATGGCGTAAACACCTGCGAGAAACGGCCAGAGCCAGCGGCCCATGGAGTCCAGAAAAGACAGCTGTTGCAACAGGGCACGGCGCCAGGGCGGACGGAACATCATCATTTCCTGCATCTCGACATCGAAGCCGAGCAGTGAGAGCCAGTCGCCGACACGAAAGGGGGTCAGAAAGCTGCCACACCAGGGTACAGACCCCTGCCGCCGTCGTACCATTCCCCGGGCACCCCACAGGCTCAAGGCGTTGAAACCCAGTACGACCAAGCGACCTTCCGGAATCAGGACCCGCTCGGTTTCCCTCAGCACCTGCTTCGCATCGTCGGCAAACTCCAGCGTATGGGGTAGAAGCACCGCATCCACGCTGTCTGGGGCGATCGGGAGCCGTGCCGGCGAGCCGACGACCTGGGGCCCGAGAACCTGTGGGACAGCCTGTTCGGGCAGCAGGATACGCTGGCGGATGCGGCTGGCCTGGATCGCCTCGGCGAAACCTGTACTCCCGCCGACCTGGAGCAAATAGTAACCGAAGGTGTCGCCGAGCAACCGCGTCAGGCACTCCTGCTCCTGCTGCGCCAGCTCTAGGCCCAAGGGTGAGCGGTACCACTCATCAAGCGGTGGAAGAGTTTGATCCTGTTCCGGGCGATCGATCATGTCACAGGTCGCCGCTGGGGGCCGAAAATCATGAAGTTAGGTCTCCCGGCCATCAGAAGAATACCGCTCGATGCAGCCGTTGCTCTACGCATAACACTAGAAAAACAATAGGGTTTTCCGTATAGTTCCGGCGCAAACCAGGCGCCGGCAATTTTCACTGGCGCATCATAAAACGAACGAGAGACGGTCCTGCCTCAATGCTTCCGCGATTGCGCGTAGCCGCCGTCCTGGCTACCGTCATTGTCTTGCTAGCCGGCTGCACATCGCAACCCACCGCGTTGGATTACTACATGTGGTCCGATTACCGCAATTTCGCCGGTGATTCGGGTATCGTCCGCCCCGCCCTCGATGTAGGCGTACTCGGAGGTGGTCCCGGTTACAGCGCGGCGAGCCACAGGGGCGGCAACCTCTGGGGCCGCGTACGTGCACGCATGGGCCTCGGCATCAAGCACAATCCGCGTGTAGACAAGGAGATCCGCTGGCTCAAGTCCAACCCCAAGTATCTCGAGCAGCTCTCGGCGCGCGCAAAGCCTTACCTGCACCTCATAATGCGTGAAATCGAGCGCCGCGGTCTTCCGGCCGAGCTCGCCCTGCTCCCGGAAATCGAGAGTAAGTACAACCCCAAGGCACTCTCTCATAAGTACGCATCCGGGATGTGGCAGTTTATACCCGGCACGGGCCGCAAGTACGGCCTGAAGCAGAACGCCTGGTACGACGGACGCAATGACATTGTCGCATCGACACGTGCCGCGCTGAACTACCTTCAGTGGCTGCACCGCGAGTTCCGTGGCGATTGGGCCCTGGCACTCGCTGGTTACAATGCAGGCGAGGGTGCAGTCGCCGCGGCCCGCCGCAATAACCGAAGCCGCGGACAAGGTACCGACTTTTGGTCGCTGAGTTTACCGAGCGAGACCGAACATTACGTACCCAAGCTGCTGGCGGTCGCCAAGCTGGTGGAAAGGCCCCAACGCTACGGGATGCGCCCCCCGCACATCGCCAACGGCCCCCAGCTCGAGCTGGTCGACATGGGGCGGCAGATGGATCTCGCCAGTGCCGCCAAGCTGAGCGGTGTGCGCCTCGCCGACCTGCGCCGTCTGAACTCGGGACTGAAGCAAGGCAAAACGCGCCCCGCGGGCCCTCATCAGCTGCTGGTCCCGATTGGAAAGGGCCGCACCCTACGCACGAAATCATCAAGGTCTCAGCTGCGACTGCCCGCCGTCGCGCAAGGCGGATCGCAGTACCGAGTCCGTGAGGGCGACACCCTGGCCAAGATCGCCAGCCGGCACCGGGTCTCCGTCGCCGCGCTCAGGAAAGCCAACGGATTGAAAGGCGACCGCGTCACCGTCGGCAAGGCACTGATCATTCCGGGCTAGGAGCCTGTCTGGCTTGCGCGCTCAACGCAAAGAAGCGGGGCGCCAAGGGCGCTGGAGTACACGAAGACGGAGCGGCTCTCCTCTTCAGCTTCGTCCCGGTTGATTCCGTTCCGCAGCATTCCATCTCGACCAGCTTGAATCGATTCTCGGCCGGGGCTTGATCGCCGAACCAACAATACCTACTACTCTGGTCAAGTAAACCCGCAGCCCTGCAGAGACTGGAGTCGAACTGAATTCGTGCAATCCGCGTGATTCGTAGTTTACTAGCTTTTCCAGGTTGACCCGCTTCACTCGCGCACCATGAAATCAGTCACCCCCTGCCCCTGCGGCTCCGGCAAGCCCTTCTGCGACTGCTGCGGTCCTTTCATCGAAGGCACTGAGGCTCCCGAGACGGTGGAGGCCCTGATGCGCTCCCGTTACACCGCCTACAGCCTCCGTATGGAGGACTATCTTCGCGCCACCTGGCACTCCACGACCCGGCGGCAAGATCTGAACCTGGACGAGCGGGTCAAGTGGATCGGCCTAAAGATCGTGCGCACCCAGGATGGCGGCCCGCAGGATAAAGAGGGACTGGTGGAGTTCGTCGCCCGCTACAAGATTGGCGGCCGTGCTCATCGGATGCAGGAGGTGAGCCGCTTCGTGCGTCAGGATGGACGCTGGCTGTACGTGAGCGGAAAGCTGGCTCCTTCAAGCTCAAAGCCGCTAATCGACGGCTAAGCTGCAGGAGGAAATCAACGCGGCCTCACCGTCGTTTTCGGCGAAAACACGCGATTGTTTACCCTGAATGTGGTTCTGAGCCTGAAATATCCCTGAGGTATTTTGCCTAATCGCGGCGCTTTGTGCGACGCTTGGCGGCCCAGCCAGCAGCGAGCCCGCGGCTGCCGGCGTCGGCCTTGGTGCATATTTTCGTAGCCAATGCTTGCTCGATGCTCATGCCGTTTCTTAGCCGAGCGGCCAGCGTGTTCGGGTGCAGGCGGTACTCGCGCGCCAAGTCGCTCAGGCACCAATCGCGCCCTAGGTAGTTGATCTGGTGTTTTCGTGGCATCGCGCGCACCGCGGAGAATGAGTTTCGAGGGGAAACTGTGCAGAGGTTTGTTTTGTTGTTTAACCAGCGAGATACGTCGCCGGTGGGAAAATGGTCTCTGATTTCCCCGTCTGAATTTGTGACGTCCGTCCCGCTCCGGCACCCAAGGATTGTGACAGGGGTCACAAACTAGAACGTCGGGCCAACCAAACCGCCCGACAGTGGGTGAGGCGGGTGGCTAATCAGTGTTTCCGAACTCTGCGCTGACGGGTGCTGCGCCGGGTGTGGCTATCCCAGCGGCGTTGCTAGCGGTAAGAACAGGCGGGGCCTCCGGGAGATTTGCTGAGGTTCGAGCCTGAAGGTCGAGGGCGAAGGTGAAAAAATTCCTGATAGTCCTTGCGGATGGCCGGTTACTGTCGCAGAGACTACTGTTGAACACCGCGGTAACCGATTCGTACAGATTGCCTGCGTCGGGGAAACGCAGTGTGATATAAACTTCCGACCACAAACTGAGGAGAGTTCTTTCTTGCGCAAACAACTTACAACTGTTCTTGTCTTTCTGCTGCTCTTAGTCCCCATCGGTAGCGCCTGGGCCGACGCGTACGAAGACACCATCAAAGTCTTTTCAAGTGCCGGCGAGAGCGGCGAATTTTTCGGGAAGACCTACGGCTATGCCGTTTTCCCGACGATCGGCAAGGCCGGTGTCGGGATAGGTGGCGCCTACGGCAAGGGACGCGTTTTTGTCGGCGGCAAGCACGTCGGCAACACTTCCGTGACCCAGCTCACCGTGGGTTGGCAGTTGGGAGGGCAAGCCTACAGCATGATTATTTTCTTCGAGGACAAGCGCGCCTTCGACGAATTTTCCAGCGGTAACTTCGAATTCTCGGCACAGGCTACTGCCGTCGCTATTACCGCAGGGGTTTCTGCTGCTGCGACAACAGCGGGCAGCTCTGCCGGAGCCAGCGGCGGCAAGCACGACGCCACTACCGTCGGTCGCTATCACAGGGGAATGGCCGTGTTCACCGTCGCCAAGGGTGGTCTGATGTACGAGGCCAGTATCGGCGGGCAGAAGTTCAGCTACAAACCGCTTTGAACTCCCGATAGCAGCAGAAATCTTTTTCCTGAGGAAATAGCTCTGTCCGCTCTATCCAGGCGCGCTTCCGGTTGTCCGGAGCCCATCATTTCGGCGATTGGTCCCGGGTCCGGATCTTAATGACGCCGGAAGACTAACAATTATATATGCCCACCGCGCAACGTCGCACCGTGCGTCGCCCTACTCCCGCAACGCTCACTGGCGTTAGCGGGCGCCCGATTCTGGCTTCGGCAGTCGGGATCAAACTGTGAACCCCTGGGATTGATAACCGCTCTCCAATTTCAGATCCGCAAACCACGATGGTCCCGGCAATCATTAAGATACGAAATCGTTTCGACGTGATCATTGAGATTCTCCTATCACGAAATGCCCCGGCAATTCATCCGTACCCTCAAGATTCTTCAGTTCTACCTTCTTGGCGTCCGTTGGGTTCTTGAAACTGAAATCAACTACTGCAACCTCGTCTCCAGTCTTCCAGTTCCTAGTCTGAATGGTGTATTGCGGTCCACCGGTAACGAGCTTTGAGGTGATGACAAATCGGCAAGGATAGGGGTGTTCCCCTTGCGCGATCCAGATCTGGTAATCGACTTCTTTTTTCCGAAAAGCGAGGGAATCGCATTCAACGCCTCCGATCACGCCGCTACCAAGGTCCTTTACATCTACGACGTCGAGCATCAGTTCATCGTAAGGATCCGACAACAGCAAATCCGCGGCAGGGAGGGGCCTGTTATGCTTGACCCTCAACTCATCGATCAGGTGTTCGACCGTGCCAGGCATATCAGCCTGCGCATAGATGTTCATGTTCTTACCCACCAGAGTCAGGGTTTTTCCGTCAAAGGACATCTCGACGTCCGCAAACCCGCCGGAGCGCATGGTGCGAATCTTGTCAGGCCGATTGAGAGTGACGGTGCCAGAACTCGCCAGCTCGAGTTTCTGTTCGTCATTGGTGACGACGTCGAGGGTCGCATCGTATCCGAACGAGAGCGCCTTCTGCGCCGTCAGGTAATCGGACATGGCCTTGAGCAGCCTCTTGGCATCTGCCTCATCGGCTCTCACTCCAGCGGACGCCCCGAACACAACTATCGAGCACAGCGCCAGAGCGAACATGCTGCGCCCGGAATTTTCTAACAATTTTCGCGCCATCTTCTTCGTGCACCTCTTTAAACGCGAGATTTTCGACTTGAAAATCTCCCATGCGCCAGAGTCTAACGCGAAAATCCACGGAGCTGCACTCGCATTTCTCCTTGGTCCACTTCGCGCGATTTCGGGTCAGCCGGTTCTCCGCCAACCTTAGCCGCCAATTTCCGCTTTGGGCCGACCTCACTGGGATGGTCGCCCGTACATGAAACCGCATCTAAGTACTAGAAGCAGGCGTTTCTGGCATCTCCAATGTGGGAATGCTAACAGCTATCGGGAAGTTTGCGCATCAGTACTTAAGCAAAAGCCTATCAGACTTCCCCTATATACAGGCTCTTGATTGCAAGACTTACTGTTTTCGTATCGCGTTGATCTTTCAAACCGATATTTCGCTTGACACATCGCCGTTTCTGTCTATTTTAGCTGACGTAGTTTCTGTTTAGCACTCTTAGCCCCGAAATTCCGAATTCTCCTCTACGAGATATCGTATTAAAGACGATCTGGCTGAAATATCGCGACGTCCACAGAGGGCGAAGTTCGCCGACATTATAGTATTCATACGAGCCCATTCAGTCGATGAATAAGAGAAAGTGTATCAGCGCACTGGGGATTATCTTTTTTGTCGCTCTACTGCCGGGCGTGTCCACTTCCGCCCAAACCAACGTCGATGAGAAGGAATACCCCGAGGCTCAGGAGATTAAGGCAATCGTTTCAGTCGGTTCTCCGCCTGCCGGCGTCCTGTTCAATGTATTAGAATACGACGAGGACGCACTAGAGTGGATAGTGCCACGAATCGAATATTATGTAGATCTTCTGCGCCAGCGTTATCCCAACTTGGAGATTGTCGTCGTGTCGCACGGAGATGAAATGTTTTCACTGCGAGACGAGGAAAAATGGCTGTATAAAGACGTACATAAACAGGTTCAGCGGTTATCGGAAGAATTGAATGTTACGTTTCATGTCTGTGGCTCTTATGCGAGGGCCAACGGGATCGATGAGAGTGAGTTCCCGCAATACGTTGATGTGGTTCCCTTGGCCACGACGCAAATCAAGGATTACCAAGAATTGGAATATACGGTGATCACCACGGAGCTTTCATGGTAAACGGTGCTCGTTGGTAATTAGCAAAAAAGGCACAGACATTCGTCTCGCAAGATGCAACATACGTTTTTGTTATCAGAAGATCGTGAACCGGCGATTTCTCCGTTGGGGTTGCGTTGCGCCGCCGGGATGTCAGAGATCGCTCGACGCGACCGACAGTCGCTATCGGGCGCGATGGCCCTGTTGCCGCTAGGAATGAAGCAAATTCGTCATCTGACCACTGGGATAGCCGATCCTCTGGAACTGCCAAGACGCACAAAGATACAGAGCGTTACGATTCATAAAACATTGGCTTGGCGCTTAGGAGTTGTCCGACTGGGCCCTGGTGTTACGATCCCACTCCATGACCATCCTGAAGCATATGCTGTGTCCTATATATTAGGTGGGAAGATCACAGTCGACGCCTTCTCGTTCGCGAAAGAATGCTCGCATGGGATAGCGCAATTATATCCCGCCTGGTCGGTCGAGTGCGGACCCGAAGAATCGGCTATCCTAGACCCGTGGGATGTCAATGTTCATCGCGTCCATGCGTCCCAAGGTGGCGCGGTTCTGTTGACAGGGACTTTCGCTAATGGGATTAGACTGAAGAGTCGGCGTTGGTTTTTCACAACAGGGCACCCCCAGAGCGGAACTAGAGCAGTCGTAGTCGATCAGGCACCTGCTCACGATAAAATAAAGCCGTCTAGCGTGGCTTTAGCCTTGTTTCTTCGTCAAACAAACCTATGAGATGAAACGAGTAACCTATTTATTAGCATAAGCCTATCTTCGCCGATTGGTCGAGTGCTTTATGGCGTGAAGATTCTCATGCTCAGCCTTGGATTTCGTCTGACTTTTCGCTTAGACCCCCATCGTCACAACGAGAGAACCAGGTGCATCCAATGTCTAGTCAAAGCTCTACCGCGGGGAAGGTGTTGGTTGGTACAGCGTTGGCACTGCAAGCGGCGGCGGTATCTTCCGATGATACCGATACCCCCCGCTCGGGGAGCCCCGAAGCCGCGTTCGTGCTTTACGAGGAAGGGAACTTCGCCGAGGCCGCCTTGAGTCTGCAACCGTATGCCGTTCAAGGACACGCCCGCGCACAGTTGTACTTAGCCACACTCTATCGAACAGGCTCAGGTGTAACGGAAGACGAGTACGAAGCCGCCAAATGGTACAGAAAAGCAGCCGAGTTGGGAGTAGCTGAAGCACAATTCCATTTGGGTTTGATGTACCTGGAAGGAACCGGTGTAACCGAGAATTCCGACCTAGCACTGGAGTGGATATCCAGAGCAGCAGCGCAAGGGTTTGGCGATGCTCTCGATGTTTTTCGATACATGCTCGACCATGACCAAGTGCTGGATTGCTGATGTACCGGAATTATCCCGAAAGCGGAGGAATGTCTTTCTCGATAACCAATGTCGTGGTCAAGTAGCCAACGAGGTCTATCCTCATGCAGTCGCCGTGTTTTTGGTGCGAGTGGCTGCGACGCTTGCAGTTTCGCGCCATCGCCGCCACTTTTCTAAAGCAAACAATCATCGCCGCAATGACAGGGCGAGGCTGAGGAACTTCCGCCGGAAACCCTGAGCGCAAGATCCTTCAGCCGCTGCACCTTGAAATCGGTCCCAAGTCACGGGGAGAGAAACATGTCCGAGTACGCTGTATTGAAATGCGAGGTCTGCCGCGTGGGCGCCCCGCCCGCCACACCCGAGCAACTGGAGCAGTTCCTTGCCGACTGTCCGGATTGGGAGACGATCGCTGTAGACGAGGTCCAACAGGTCCAGCGGGTTTACACTTTCAAGGATTTTGTCGCCGCTTTGAACTTCACGAACAAAGTCGGCGCCCTCGCCGAGGAAGAAGGCCACCATCCGGCACTGCTCACCGAGTGGGGTCGCGTCACCGTGCGTTGGTGGACCCATAAAATCCATGGGCTGCACAAAAACGATCTCATCATGGGCGCCAAGACCGATCGCATTTACGCCGCAGATGCGCCTTAGCGAAAGCCCCGACGGCAGATCAGGCGGGCTCCCTATTCGTTGTGCCTCCTAGGTGCCGAAGACCCAGCGCAGCACGAAGGGGAGCGCAAACGCCGAGACCAAGGCCATCAGCCCCATGGCCAGTGCCGAAAATGCCCCCGCGAGATCGCTGATCTGGAAAGCCCGCGCGGTGCCTATTCCGTGGGAATTCACGCCCAGCGCCAGGCCCCGCGCGCGATCGTCCCGAACACGTACTGCTGTCAACACGGCTGCGCCGATCACGGCGCCAAGCACACCCGTGAGCACGACCAGGGCGGCACTCAACGACGGCAAGCCTCCGACCTTCTCCGCAATCCCCATGGCTACGGGGGCGGTCACCGATTTGGGCGCCAGAGAGATCAGCGTTTGTTCCGACGCACCAAGCCATTTCGCTATCAGGACCGCGCTGGTCGCGGAGAGCACGGCACCGGCGACGATCGATAGCAGGATCGGTAACCAAAGCTGGCGTATGAGGGGCAGATTCCGATAGAGAGGGACTGCCAAGGCAACGGTTGCGGGCCCCAGCATGAAGTGCACGAACTGGGCGCCGGCAAAATAAGTCTGGTAGTCCGTACCCGTCACACCCAGGATGGTCACCAATGTAAGGATGGACAGAAGCACCGGATTGAATAGGGCTTTCTGTCCACTGCGGCGAAAAATCCAATCCCCGAGCAAGTAGGCCAGTACCGTCAGGGTCAGATGCAGCAAAGGACTGGCGGACAGGTAGACCCAGATGTCACCGAGGGCAAGATCCAGCTCCATGTATCAGCCCTCCCCCCTTTTGCGCTCCGTCCATCGGATGAGAGCTGTCATCAGGAGCCCGGTGACCACCAGGGTCAACACCGTGCTCAGCACAAGGGCCACAGAGATAGCCAGCCACTCCTCGCGTAACATGGCTATGTGCAGCATGACGCCCACACCCGCGGGAACGAACAAGAGAGACAGGTTGGACAGCAGCCAGTCGACGACCCGGCCGAGGCCTTCAGGGACGCCTCCGCGAAGCGCCAAGCCGACGAACAACAAGGCCATGCCCACCACCGGGCCGGGCACCGGCAGCCCGCTCCACACGACAAAGACCTCTCCAACGAGTTGGCACAACAACAGTAGTGCGATGAATTTCAGGGTCATCGACAGCAGCCCTCTCCGAAACGAGTGGGTAAATCATGCTACATGAGTTGAAGGATTCAGCGGGAGCGATACGACTACGTCAAGCGCCGGCACCGTAGCGGAGACCCGTTGCGACCGTCATCCCTGGTTTGCCGACAGCCCCGGAGTAAGCTCAACAAATGCCACAACTCATACCCGAGCTCGAAGCCTGCGCCCTCAAGGCCCCGGCCGAGCCCCGGGGCTGTTAGACGAGCCATTTCCCCGTCCCGAGTGCCAGCGAGGTTCAGAACAGAGTTCCCGTCAGTCTTCGTTTACCCTGTCGCCCCGCCGGAAACACTAGGCGAGTTCCTCGCTTATCTCCGCCCGCATTTCCGGCGGGCGTATTTTTCACTAACAAATCGTGACCTAATTCTCGGAACGGAAGCACTCTTCGGGGGATACTTTGGCCACGGAACAGGGCACTGTAGCTTCCCGACCCGCCGAGACAAACACCAAACCCATAAATGCGAGGGGCGATCAGAAGTAAGTCGTAAAAAGGAGCGGTCCCGCAAGGACATGAGAACCCGGCATATACGCCGGGTTCTTGCTTTTTGGGACCCGCCAATTCCGCGGACTCTCGGCCGGAACTCAGGCGGCAGTGAGGGATGTCTTCACACGCACGAGCCGCTCGCGAACCTCGGCGGCTAACGCCTCCACTCCCGGATTATCCACCAAGCTCAACACCGCCTTTGGATCCATAAAGGCCACGGTGATCTTGCCGTCGGCGTCCTGGCGCACAACGACGTTACAGGGTAAGAGCAGGCCAATATCGGGCTCGGCGTCCAGGGCCTGATTCGCCAGCGGCGGGTTGCACGCGCCGAGAATACGGTAGGGATCTTTCTCGACTCCGAGCTTTTCCTTGAGCGTGGCCTGCACGTCGATGTCGCAGAGCACACCAAAGCCCTCGGCTTTCAGAGCGTCAGTCACTCGGTCTATGGCCTGTTGGAAACCGAGATCGACCTGGATAGAGAAGCCATACATGTTTTAGATACCTCACGGTCGGCTAGTTTGATCGGTTGGCGACTTTTCGTTTCTTTCCCGGTAATTCTAATCGACGGCAGCTCGCGAAGTCCTTTTGCAGATCGAAATCCGCCAAGTAATCCAGATCCGACGAGCCGGCTCAGCCCTTGGGGTCATCGCCGTGCCCCCTGCCAGGGGGCCCTTCTATAGTGACGCGCAACGGCCCGTTCGTATCGCAACTCGGTGAAGGGGAGCTGCGCCGCCGAAGTCAACCGATCAGCGACTGTATCGACGATTTCCAGCTTGAGGAAGCCCCGGAGCTTTTGGATGAGCTGCACGCGACACCGGGAGATCCACAAAGCTAAAAGCTCTTTCCAGATACATGCCTACCCCGCCGGACGCCTCAGTTGCTCCAGCCGTTCGCCCATGTCCACGATGAGCTGCGTATTGGACAGGGGCGTTGTGGTCTGGGGCCCGCCCTCCAGCGGAAACTCGTTCTGGTTGTCCAGCCACCAATCGCGCGGCACTGGCCTGACCCGGCGCGCTGACGATCTCCGGGGCCATGTACTGGGGCGTGCCGACGAGAACATTGTGCTGCGTAACCCGTGGATCATCCTCCCCCGCTTCCTTCACGAGTCCGAAATCGAGCACCTTGACCACGTCGTACAGTCCGCCGCGCTCACAGAGCATGATGTTCGCCGGCTTGACGTCCCGATGGATCAGTTCTTTGAGAATGAGATTGACGGAGAGCTTGTCGACGAGCCGCTTGTCGAAGTAGATCATCGCCGCCGTATCGGTCGGGGTCCTCCCCCGTCGTCTACCGATGCTAGAAGCGCGAAGCCCGTAAGAGCTCCTTCGCAACATCCTGCAGGGCCCGCTTGCTTCCCTTCACCTCCCTACCCGGAGCAACCGCAGGCGTAATATATTCGGCGTCCCCATACCCCTAGAAAATCAATGTAACGGACACTACTACGAGATGCGTCATTAAGGGACCCAGGGGGAGGGGAAGTCCGGGGGGGGGGGGGGGGGGCCGCCCCAAGGTAACTCCCGAGTCGCGGTATCGCATCCTGCCCAGTGGAAAGATCTGCCCAATAGCCGAAGCCCGAGACACACGCAGAGCCGACACCAACGGGAGATGCCGACCTGAGCAAAAGCATACGGGGCCGCACGCGACGGCGCCACCGAGCGCAGGAGAAAGAGCGGGCGGTCGGCGCGTGCGTACCGCAGCCCAGGGGGCGGTGGCGCCGGGGGGGGGGGGGGGGGCCGCGAGGGGAGGGGCGGGGGGCCCGGGGGGGGGGGGGGGGGGGGGGGGGGGGGTTGGGGGCCGGGGGGGGGGGGGGGGGGGGGGGGGGCGGGGGGGGGGGGGGGGGGGCGACGGGGGGGGGGGGGGGGGGGGGGGGGGGGGGGGGGGGGGGGGGAGGGCGGGGGGGGGGGGGGTGGGGGGGGGGGGGGGGGGGGGGGGGGGGGGGGGGGGGGGGGTGGGGGGGGGGTGTCGGTACCGGGGGCGGGGGGCTCGGGGGGGGGTGTCACCCACCCGGTACCCATGGACAAGCAACATGCCGGCAGCAGGGCCCGTACCAAAGACGTGACCTGGGGTATGGCTGCAACGCCTCCCAGACCATTGGGGGTATAGCCAATGGAGCGGGAATGTTGATTGTGGGGGGTTTACCCGCAGGCCACAACAACTCCTTGATATCCTGAGGCAACTGGTTGTCGAGGTATTCCAGGGCGGTACCCCGCAGAGCCACATCGCCGCCCGCGAGGGATAGATAACAGATCTCCAGGGTCTCGGGACTGTATATCACTCCCAAAAGGTTGAAAAGATGGTGCAGCCGCCCGCCTTCATCGAGACTTGGTCGACCGGTTTTCGTATCCGACAAGCCGGAGAGCTCGGCCCGGATGCTGGTCCAGATCGCGTCGATGGGAAACGCTAGTTGGGGGCGATTCCGCCGGATCCGAATCAAGGCCTGTCCACACCGAAAGCGTACAGCCGGATCCTCGTCATCCAAGCAGTCCACCAGTCCGTGCACGGCCATCAGATTGTCCGCACCGGCCAGAACGAGCGGCAGACGCCGGCGAATGATCTGGTGACGGCGCCGATCCAGGAGCGCGTCTACGAGCTGCCCCGCGGCGATGGAGGATACTGGCTTGAGCGCCCGGAATACTGCACGCAGAACATCCTCCCTGGCCAAGAGTTGGATAACGTGGGGCAACAGCTCCGGGGTCACGTTCCCGCTGCTCAGCACCCGAGCGATGCGTTCGGGCTCACCACTGCGCAGCTCGATGATGGTCTTGACTATCGGGTCCCGTATGGCGGACAGAGAGGGAACCGCGGAGGACTCGCCGGCCTGCATCTCAGTGGTCCCGCCGCGGAACAAGGAGATCTCGCGCAGGAGATCGTCCCGGCTCAACCCGGTGCGGCTGAGCGCAACGGTGCGCGCGGTTGTCGCGTCCTGGGCCGTAATCTCCGCCGCGCGCTGCTTCCCGTTGCGCAGGTTGCTGGCCAGTTGACTCACGTAACCCCGGTGCAAAGAGACGATCAGCAACAAAATGAGCAGGCTGAGCACCCCGGCGGCGAGGAAGAGCAGATTGTCCGTCGCAACTGCCGGGGGCAGCAGGATACCGATCACCAGCAGGCCGCCCAACATATCGCCGGTGCGGTCCGCGCCAACGTCGATAAGCAGCTTGCTCGCCCTCTTGTCTGACGCAGGAATCGGCGTGTAGAGGGACTCGAAGCCTGCGCGGAAAAAGGAGTTGTAGAACATCGCCGTACCGGCCCGCAGCACGGCCACGGTGATCAGGTGGCGAAACAAGAACGCGAACAGCCCGCCCGTGAGCACGAACACCGGCAAGGCGACCATGGTGCCGCCCAGCCCCAACCATCGAAGGGCCTTGTTTCCGACAAAGGTCTGCAGCAGGAAGCCACCGAGCCCCACCAGGACATAGAAGCTGGAGAAGAAATGCACCAGCTTGTCCGAGTCGGCCTGGAATTCGGCCGAGGCCATGGACTTGAGCAGGTAATCGAGCACCGCCGCGTTCACCGCCACCAAGGCAACGAGCAACGCCATGCGCCGAATCAGATCGCTGATAGGTTTTGACCTGTCAACAGTTGGTACTTAGTTTCGTAGCACTTCTCCTGGATTCTCTACTAAAAACAATTTGTTGTTGAGCCTGTGGGTATGTGGGCGAGAGGCCCGAGAGTGTGGGCAACCGGTGGGCCGCGCTTTCGATATGCTCGATGTTTTGCAATCGCCTTTCGGCGCGGTCCACGGGTTGTCCACACGTCTCTGCTCGGGCCGGTCCGCAGGGATGCGGACTCGTCCACATATCCACAGGCTGGTCGCGACCTGGATGCAAACACATTGGCTCAGGACACACACGGCAGATTGCGACGGTGGATCATGCTGAGATGCGTGGATTGGTTACCGACCGGACTTCACTGCGTCGCGGAGCTGGCCTTTCTCTACAATCAGGGATCGGCGCCCGGGATGCCCGTTTGGGATTCTCCCGAACGCTGCCGGTATAGCGGTGACAAGGGTTCTCCACACCGGCCGCGTATGCCCTGAGTCAATGTGTCTGTTTCTCTTTCCTGTCCTGCCCGATCAATACGGATGCAATACGCGCTGGCGAGCCACCGCCTCAGCCCTGCTGCGGCGCCAGACGGGGCATCTCCTGGCGCACGATGTCCCAGATGAAGCCGGCCAGCTCGCGGGCGATGGCCACGCACACCAGCTTGGTGTTCTTCCCCGCCCGGGTCAGTGTGCGATAGCGCCCGCACAGGCGTGTCTGGGCCTTCCAGGCGATCTTCTTGGCCTCCGGGGAGGCATTGCGCGCCTTGCCCTTGAGGTGCTTGGTCCAACGCGCCGGGAAGCGGTAGCTCCAGGCCGACTCGACCAGCATGCGCCGGGCATGGGCGTTGCCGGTGAGGGTGATGCCTCCCTGGCGCCGGCGCGTGCCCGAGGAATGCTCGCTGGGCACCAGCCCGAGGAAGGCCATCAGCTGCTTGGGCGAGTCGAAGCGGCTGATGTCCCCGAGCTCGGCAAGCAGGACGATCGCCGCGAGCTTGTCGACCCCGCGCAAGGCGATCAGGGAGTCGACCACCGGGGCCAGCGACCACTCGGGCAGGGCACGCATCAGATGATCGTTGAGCCCGGCCACGCGCTCACCGGCGGCGCGCTCGGCAGCGATGTACTCCTCCAAGACCACTTGTTGCCAGGGATGCTCCATCTTCAACCCGGCCAGCCAGTTCTCGTGCGCCGGGGTCCAGCGGCTCTTGCCCCGCGGCCAGTGATAGCCGTGGCGCAGCAGGAAGGCATTGAGCTGCTGGCGCGCCTTGCGCTCCTGCCCCTTCATGTCGTCACGCGCGCGGCTGAGGTCGCGCATCCGCTCCTGCTCCTGATCGGGGACCCACACCGCCGTGAGATCACCCCCGCGCAGCAGCCGCGCCAGCTTCAAGGCATCGCGCCGATCGTTCTTGATCCGCTCGCCCGGCGCCTTGGGGATCCGCGAGGGGGCGACCACCTGGCAGTCGTGGCCGCTGGCGAGGATCTGGCGGTAGAGCACATAGCCGCACGGGCCGGCTTCATAGCAGAACAGCAGCAGCCCCCCATCGTAGTCCGCGCTGAGCTTGGCCAGCAGCTTCTCGACCGTCTTGGGCTTATTGGCGATCTCGCCGCGGTAGATCGGCTCCTCTCGACCCGGCTCCGCCACCGCCACCGCAATCGTCTCTTTGTGCACGTCCAGGCCCACGTACGCCGCATGGACATTCACGTTCTCTGCACTACGGACAATCTCCAAGGCCGATGCCGCCTCGATCCGATGCTGCTCTGGGTTAAACTCTTTCATGACCTGCCCTCCTCAAGGTGTCTCTGTGGCTCTGTGTCGATGGATGTTTCCGTCCCCAACATAACCCACGAGCGTTGAGGACGGGCAGGTCAAAACACGGCGAGCATCCACAGTCGGGCGCCGGGGACGTTGATCTGCCAGCGCCCGCCGCGCGCCAGACGGCGCATGGCGTCCAGCAGGTAACGGTCGACGGGGACACCGAGCGAGGTAGCCGCTGGGTCGATATGGTTCTCGCGCAGGTCCCGTTCGACGCTGGCCCGGTCGGCCTCCGTCACCAGGCCCCCGAGCACCGCACCGTCGTCGATCCCGGCCACGGCGGCGAGCAGCCCCTGCATGATCTCCGGGTCGGCATCCACTAGCCAGGCGGTGACCTGCGGGGTGAGGATACGCTCCAGGACCAGCAGACCGAAGGTCTCGTGGCGGGTATGGCGGCGCTCGCGCCAGCGCAGGAAGTAGTGCTCCACGCCGTTCGCCGCGGCCCAGTCGGTGAGGGATTCGAGCAGCGGGCGCCAGCTGGTGCTGCCCGCGCGGTCGGACACCGAGAGGTCCGCGACCGGCTTGCCGGCGTCGTGGCACAGCCCGGCGAGTCCCGCGGCCAGGCGCCAGCGCGGCTCCAGCTCCCGGCGCTCGGCGGGGCCGCGGGCGAGGGCGAAGATCCGGCCCTGGCCGGCCTGGGCGGCGTGGAAGGCGACTTCAAGTCCATGGCGAAAGAGCCCCCCGGCACCACGGTGATGGTGGGCCTCGGAGGCCGGCAGCAGGTGGACGAAGGCGGCGTAGCGCTCGATGATCGGTCGTACCAGAGTGGCGAAGCGCGCATCGGTGAAGGCCAGGCCGTCCTGCAGCCGGGCGATCAGCTCGGATTGGGTCGCGACGATGCGGGCCGGCGCGGCGACGGGCAGCCCCTTCACGAAGGGCGGGTAGCGTGGGATGTCGCTGTCCTCCTGCGACACGGAGACCGCCCCGCCGGGTGCGACCGTGAATCTTACACCTTTCGCCGGTCGCGCAATCTCATGGGAAGAAAATTCGTTCGACAATCTGTGGTTCTCTTCGGCAAAAAGCTGAACTGATGAGGTACCTTTCGTACGCTCCTCGCAAGCGGGTATGATCGTTCACGAGTTCTTGGTGAAACCATCATCGTCGTAAGAAGGATTGACACGCATGCTATTCGACCCCGAACGCGCGCTTGAATTGCTGCGCATCGGAAGCGGCATCTCCGATGCCAGGTTTCGTGACGGTCAGGAGCAGGCGATCTGCAATGTTGTGGCCGGGAAACAACGTCAACTCGTGGTTCAAAAAACGGGCTGGGGCAAGAGCTTCGTTTATTTCATTGCCGTCAAGTTGCTGCGCGAGGCGGGCCAGGGTCCCACGCTCCTGATCTCACCCTTGCTGGCCCTCATGCGCAATCAGATTGCGGCGGCCGAGCGCATGGGGGTGATGGCGGCGACTATCCACTCCGAGAATCAAGACGATTGGCCTAAGGTCGAAGCGCGGGTCCTCGCCAATGACGTCGATATCCTGCTCATCTCCCCGGAGCGGCTTGCTAACGAACGCTTTCGCACCGCGTACTGGTCGGTGTGGCGCACCGGATATCGCTGCTGGTGGTCGACGAGGCCCACTGCATTTCCGACTGGGGCCACGACTTTCGGCCCCACTATCGACTGCTGGATCGCATCGCCCGAACCTTGCCGCCAAACCTGCGCCTGCTGGCGACCACGGCAACAGCCAACAATCGGGTCCTGGACGACCTGCGGTCGGTCCTGGGGCCGGACCTTGCCGTCTCACGCGGCGATCTGAATCGGCCATCCCTTACCCTGCAAACGATCCGCCTCCCAGGTCAGGCCGAGCGGCTGGCCTGGTTGGCGGAGCAGATACCGAGGCTATCGGGCAGCGGCATCCTCTACACCCTGACGGTACGCGATGCAAACCAAGTCGCCAATTGGCTGCGCTCGCGGGGCCTCGACGTCGCCGCTTACACGGGGGAGACCGGTGACCGCCGCCCCGAGTTGGAGCAAGCCCTGCTGGACAATCGCGTGAAGGCTCTTGTCGCTACCACGGCGCTGGGCATGGGGTACGACAGACCGAACCTCGCCTTCGTTATCCATTACCAGGCGCCCGGATCGGTCGTCGCGTACTACCAACAGGTGGGCCGGGCGGGGCGTGCACTCGACGCCGCCTATGGCATTTTACTCAGCGGCAAAGAAGAGACGGAGATCACCGAATTCTTTATCGAGAGCGCATTCCCGACCGAAGATGAGGTCGCGATGGTATTGCGTGAGCTGGAGGGCCATCCGGTTGGATTGTCCGTCCCCGAGTTGGAAACCAAAGTGAACCTCAGTCGCGGCCGAATCCAGAAAACCATGGATCTGCTATCGCTGGAATCGCCGGCCCCCATCGCACGGCAGGGCACAAAGTGGCAGCTAACCGCCGCACGACTGGGTTCTGGATTTTGGGAGCGCGCAAGGCGTCTCACCGATCTTCGACGGGCCGAGCAGCGACAGATGCAGGAGTATGTGGGCCTGGAGTCCGGCCACATGGAGTTTCTGATTCGGGCACTGGATGGTGATCCGGCTGTGATTCGACCCCCGCCCCTATCGCCCCTCCCAACGACCGCATCAACCGGCCTCGTACAGGAGGCAGTTGCCTTTCTGCGCCGGACCAGCCTCCCCATTGAGCCGCGCAAACAGTGGCCCGCCGGCGGGATGCCGTACTTCGGGGTCAAGGGCCGCATCCCACCATCACAGCAGGCCCAGGAAGGCAGGGCGCTGTGCGTCTGACAGGATGCCGGTTGGGGCGAGCTTGTCTTTAAGGGAAAATACCGAGACAGGCGGTTCGCCGACGACCTTGTAGAGGCTTGCGCCTCTCTTATCCAGAACTGGAAGCCCCATCCATCTCCATCCTGGGTCACCTGTATTCCGTCACTGCGACATCCCGACCTTGTGCCCGACTTCGCAAGCCGACTCGCACAAGCTCTCGGACTCCCGTTTCATGCCCTAATCGAGAAGACGACCGATCGGCCGGAGCAGAAGACCATGGCAAACAGCACCCAACAGGCGCGCAACCTCGACGGTTCCCTCGATATCCGCCAAGCGGTCCCACAAGGCCCGGTCCTGCTCGTCGATGACATGGTGGACTCCCGCTGGACCCTCACCGTCGCAGCCTGGCTCTTGCGTCAACATGGCAGCGGTCCAGTCTGGCCTCTTGCCCTCGCTTTGACCGGACACGAATAATGAACGAGGCTATCTCACCTAACACCCAGGCTATCCTACTTCTGACCGCACCGCTCATCATCGGTCGCGACAAAACCGCCGTTAAGCTCCTGACGCCAGGGCAGTACAAGCGACTCGCCAAAGGGTTGCGGGAACAAGGACGCCAACCGTCCGATCTCCTCGGTCCAGACGCCGAGGCCCTATGCGAGGCAATAGCCAAGGCTTGCGCCCCGCAAGTCGATCGGGACCGGCTGCGAGTCTTGCTGGATCGCGGCTTCCAGTTGAGTCAGGCGATTGAGCGTTGGCATGCCCGTGCCTTATGGGTGGTCAGCCGCGCCGATGCGGCCTATCCGCGCAGGCTCAAGTCCAGACTTAAGGAGGACGCACCGGCCATCCTTTATGGCTGCGGAGATATATCTCTTCTCGAAACCGGCGGCCTCGCCGTCGTCGGCTCCCGGCATGTGGACGAGGCCCGCATCGAATACACGAAAGGCGTCGGCCGGATTGCCGCCAAAGCCGAACGGACGCTGGTCTCAGGTGCCGCCCGCGGTATCGACCAAGCCGCGATGCGCGGCGCCCTAGAGGCTGAAGGGCGGGCGATCGGGGTCTTGGCCGACAGTCTGGAGCGCGCAGCCCTTCAACGCGAACATCGCAACCTCATATTGGAAGACCGACTCGTTCTGATATCCCCCTACGACCCTTCAGCCGGCTTCAATGTCGGCAACGCTATGCAGCGCAACAAGTCGATCTACGCCCTCGCCGATGCCGCCTTGGTCGTCAGCTCAGACTACAAGAAGGGCGGCACCTGGGCGGGAGCCATCGAGCATCTGCAAAAGCATCGTTCGATCCCCGTCTACGTCCGTGCAGAAGGAGAGGCCAGTCAGGGGCTGACGGCTCTGCAGCAGGCTGGCGCCTCGCCTTGGCCTGAGCCGGAGACGGCAGAAGATCTCGCTGCGGTGCTGTCGTCGCCACCCCCGCAAGATCAAGGGTTGCAGGAGTTAGGCGTTCCCGAACCGTGTTCGAAAACAGCCCCCGCCCAAAATATGGAGCGAGCCGTCAGCGTCAACTCAAGGGAACGCCCAGAGGCATCCGAAAGGTTGCAGAGTCCTGCCGACGAACTCTTCGCGACCGTTCGCGCGGTTATCGCACGATCCGATACCCCCAAGACCGACGCCGAGATTGCGGAGCAGCTCAACGTCTCCAAAACTCAAACAAAGGAGTGGCTCAGACGGTTGGTCGAAGAAGGCGTGCTCGAAAAGAGCTCGCGTCCTGTGCGCTACCGACGGACAACCGAGAGACCACAGCAGAAGACCTTGTTCGGTTAGGGGGTCGCAGGGTCGAATACCTTCCGTTCAGCGGGCTGATGGACCAGCGGCTCCGCTATCGTTATTTAAGCCGCCCGCCGCCGCCTTCTTCAGCACCGAAATTGATCTACACCGCGATCTCCTTTGCCTCGCCTTCGGCGTCTGTGATCGGTAGACACCGGATCTGCCGCAATCGATCTTAAGCACTTGCAGGGGTTCGGTTCTCGACCTGCGTCCAAGCTAACTTTCTGGGTCTGAGTCACCATCGTAGGGCGGTGGCGAGGTGGAGAACGCCGACACTCTGGTTACTACAATCGACTCCGCCGAGGGCGAGCGGGCGCTCGGCGTCAGCCGTTTCCGCCACCCCCGCGACGATCGCGCGGCACGCGTCTATGGACGACGGATACTGCGATTAGGTGACGCCTTACGCCGATTTCCAGCCAAGACGGTACCGCACGATGTGCTCGATCTGTGGCGGGCCGGCGCCGTGCTCGACCTGGTGGCCGGCCCCGAGTCCCGCGGCAACTACAACGCTTGGTATCATGCGGCGGACCAGCGCCAGGTTCAGCTGGCGGATCTGACGGTCGCTGAGGTGCGGGCGATGCAGAAGCGGCTCGTGCGCGTGAACGGCGGCTCCGCCGTCGGCCGCTATCAGATCATCGACGACACCCTCGACGGTCTCGTCGCACGCATGGGACTGAGCGGGAAGGAACGCTTCACGCCGACGCTGCAAGACGGAATGGCCATGCACATGGCGCGCGAGGCCGGACTGGACGCGTGGCTGGCGGGTGCGCCTCTGTCCGAGGAGATCTTCCGGCTGAACCTCTCCTACCTGATGCTCGCCCAACGCCTGCTCGCGCAGGACGAGGAGCGAGCGGCGATCGCGCTGGGGGTCCGGGAGCCTCTGATGTCCTGGCTGCGGGACGCAAGCCCCAGCGCAGTCGCGACGTTGGCGCGCTCACCGGTGGCGGTCCATGAGCTCCGGCTGCCGAGGAAGGCCGCCGATAACGTGCTCGCGGCCTGCAACGATGGGCGGTGGCTCGGCCCCGTCCATGTGGCCATGGCGGCCGTCGAGGTGACCCGTGCGTGTTCTCGCTGACATCGAGCAGCTCAACCTCGCCGTTGAGCTGCTGCGGCGTAAGGCCCGGGTCTCCATCGTGCACCACCAGACGGGTGTGTCGCGCCCGAAGTTGCGCGTCCTGCATCGCGAGATCCACGGGCACGGCGCACCCAGCGGGCAGATCCCGATGATCGGCGGCGCGACCATCCAGACCCGCGCCCTACAGGTCCATGCGGGGCTATTCGCCGCCCTCTACGAGCGCTATGCCGGACCCGCGATGAGCCGCCAGCTCGACATCCGGGCGGTCATCACGGCACACGACTTCTACGAATCCATGGTGCCGCAGGAGCCGCAACTGGACTTCAACGCCGCCTGGGTCATCGCCCGGGACCTGCGCGTGGGCACCTCGGAGCTGCGCTCCTGCGGCGCCTGCGAGCTGCGCTATCTCGTCTGCAGCGCCAGCCGGCTGGCGCCAACCTGCCGCTTCTGCGTGCTGCATCCGCGCCGCGGCGGGCGTGGCGAGCCGCGCCTGGTGCTACCCTGGCCTGTACCGAGATCCGAGATGCCCCGGTTGTCGCCGTCGCGCGATGACCTTGGCGTGGGGATAACCCATCCGCCCGCTGATTGAGCCGGGACCCCATGACCCGGCGCTCGCCGGAAACCCATTCGACCTGGCTCTGCCCACTCGTCGGATCGCGGAGTGGATCGCGCAGGGCTCGGGTCTGGTCGGTTGCCCCGGCTTCAGGCATCGTTCACGCTGTTCGCTCGGCACCTGGTGTCCCAAGGGATGACAAACCGGCGGTCTTGGTGTTGCCAAGATCGATCGCGCGCCGAATACTCGCGAATGGCTTTGTCTGCTGACCGTATCCGAGGCCTTTGGCCCTTTCAGATCCCCGGTAATAAGGAGGATCCAATCATGTCCCCTACCCCTCTGCGTTGCGCAGGTTCTCTGGCGCTCGCAAGCCTGCTACTTGGCTTGCTGACGGGCTGCGGCGGGGAGCCAAGCGGTTCGGAATCGGCGGGCGCAATCGCTGACCCCGGACGCGGGGCGTTCGAGTCCATCGCCCTGCCGGCCGGCAACACCGTCGGCGCCGCCGATCCAAATGCGCTGGCAAGCGCCCTTTACGGCAGCGCAGAGCCCGTCGAGGGCAACTACACGGAAGAGGCCGTGACCCTGTCCAACTCCGGGGGCAGGCAGGTCGTGCTGTTTACCCAGCGCGGCCTGGCGGACGATTCGCTGCACGGCATGCGCTATCGCCTCGTGCTCGTGTCGCAGGGCGGGCAATGGCAGCTCACCCAGGCGGGACGGCAGGTGACCTGCTGGCCCGGGCGCGGGCATGAGGACTGGGGCACCGCGCCCTGCCTTTGATCGGGTCGATCTCATGGCGGGGCCGGCTGGACGAGGGGCGCGAACCGGCCCCATCCGTCGCCGGCAAACACATCTTGGAGGTAGCAAGATGATCCAAAAGAAGTGGCTGACGGTTGCGGCCGCCATCGCGGCGCTCTGGACGACGCAGTCGCCAGCAGACTGGACCGATGCCCGCTGCGATATCTACCCGAGGGGCTCCGACCACACTGACAATATGATTCCTTGTACCTTCGGCCAGCGCCACGGCGCGGTGTCCATCACCTGCGAGGACGGCGTCACCCACGAGCTCACGCCGGTCGGCGACGCGCCGGGACACTTCCGCGATCAGCACGGACGGCCCGTGTATCGGCAGAGCGGTCTCGGCAGCGCCGGACAGATCTACCGTTTCGCGGACGAGAGCGTCTACCTGTACTGGGACACCGCCGCCCTGAACCCGTCCGCGGAAGACAATCCGACGGCGCCCTTCTCCACCAGGGACTACGAAGACACCACGTTGCTGCGCTGCAAGGCGGCGGGCGACGCCGAGTACGGCAACTGTCCGACGGGCATCCTGCGCATGGAGAATCGCCAGGCATCGATCGTCATCCAGAGCCAGCTCGGCGCGCAGTTCACCGTCAACTTCATGACCGATTACGTCAACGCCACCAACCACCAGGTCGATGCCAGGCTCGCGGGGGACAGGTAGATCGTGACCCTCGACAACGGAGAGGTCTACGAGGTGCCGCTGGCCGCCATCGAGGGAGGCTGAATCCAGAGTCAAGCTGGCCAACATCCAACGTCCGGCGGCTGCAGCGCAAGGGTTTTTGGCAATGGCGATGGCCTCGCCGTTGCTGCTGGCGGCCTGAACCAACATCCGGAACGTGGGGGACCTGGCCGTCCGGGTGCGCGACCGGGCCGTCGAGCAGGGTTGTCAGCGCGAGACGATCAAGCTCAACGAGTGGTACACGAAGGAAGCTGAAGGAAGCGTCTGGCACGGCACCTGCCGGGATACGCAGGGAAACGCGAAGTCGCTCGGGATCAACGTCGACGCTGTTTGGAAACCGTCCAAACCGACCGGCTATCTGAGCGGGCGTTTCGGCGGCTCGTTCGGTCTCGGGTAGGCCAGGAAGGCACGAGGGAGAAAGCCGCCGGGGATCGTGGCTGCCAATCTGCTTGCCAACCGCATAATCCCCCTGCGGAGGGAGTCTCAGGATGCTGCCGTCCGCGGCGACCCCCAGCTTCTGCTTCACGCTGTTTGCCGTCACTGCGAGCCCCGAGCTTGAGCGGTCGGAAACGATTCGGAGCTGCCGGTGATTCTTCACTTCAAATGGTCTGCTGAACGTCCTCGAGGTCGCCCGTTCGCACAACTGCAGCGTGTTTTTTCCAAGTTCCATCGGCGCCTTCGGTCCGCTGACGCCTCCCGATGACACACCTCAGGATACCATCCAGCATCCGAGCACCATGTACGGCGTCACCAAGGTCTCCGGAGAACTCTTGTGCGACTTCTACCACATCAGGTTTGGCCTGGACACGCGCGGGGTCCGATTCCCGGGGCTGATCTCCTATAAAACGCCGCCCGGCGGTGGCACCACTGACTATGCGGTGGAGATCTTCCATGCCGCGCTGAGCAGCCGACACTTTGACTGCCCCCTGAAGGAGGATACGCGACTGGACATGATGTACATGCCGGACGCCATCAATGCGGCGATCACTTTGATGGAGGCAGATGGTGAGAAATTGATCCACCACAACGGTTACAACATCACGGCCATGAGTCTCGCGCCCCGAGATATCGCCGCGGAGATCAAGAGGCATGTCCCGGAGATCACCATCGACTATCGCATCGATCCGGTACGACAGGCCGTCGCCGAATCATGGCCCCGGCACATGGATGACAGCGCCGCAAGAGAGGAGTGGGGATGGCGGCCCGAGCATGGCCTGTCCTCGATGGTGAAGGATATGTTTCCGGGTAGAGACGGCCATTACTGGCCATCCCCCCCACAGAGCCGGACGTGACCAATTCGGTCATCCGGTTCCTCGGTGACCAGAGCATCAACACAGCTCTGGCGCATAACTTTGCTACCCCGCAAGCAGTTAGACACGGTGGATGATCCTGGGTATCGGCAGCGGCATGCTCTCCAGCAAGGCCTCAAACTTCTCCCAGTTCAGCGCCTTTTTTACTGCTGGCATGATTGAGAATTTCCAACCACGCCTGGCATGGTGGTAGTACCCCCGCTGTTCTCGCATGTTGGGCAGCTCACGCTCAAAGTATTGAAAGTGCCCCCGAAGCTTCGGCTACTGACCGCTGCTTCGCCAGTATCCATGCGCCGGTAATACCCGGCACCAGATCCATATGGCCTGCACCGTCTTCCTGAGCTTCTGCGCGCCGTCTTGCGTTTGATAACCCACGTCCCTTCATGACCGCGCCCAGTAGTAGTGAATCCGAGAATCGAATGTGTTGTCCCCACGGGTGACCTCTTGCGCGAGGCAGGTTTCCCGAACGCGAGTAAGCGGCTTTCTCCGGATGAATCTCCAGTGCAGAACTCCGACATGCGCCTATTAACTAACTGAAATAATGTTATAATTCTGGCTCAAATCGATTTATAAATACGAGACTGCCCGACCGACATGCCAGGCACCGTTGAGCTTCCCCTGCTGCCCGAAGAGGCCACCACATTGAGTCCGCGGTTGGCGGTCGTGGAAACGCCCGAGGAGCTTGTCTTCATGAATGCCTCCGGTCCGCTGATGAGTTGCTCGCGCAGCGATGCGGCGGCCAAGCGTTATATCGGCGCCGTATTAATGACGCAGGGATTGGCCAAGGGTGAGGACCTGGCACGCTGTGTTGGGTGTTCACCGCTCGACGCTGTTTCGCAATCAGAAGCTCTATCGGGAAGGCGGTCTTGAAGCCATCCGCGATGGGCGAGGCCATGGTGCACCGCGGCGCGCGCATAAGCTCACCGACGAGGTTCTGCCGATCGCCCAGGCGTGTTTGGATCAAGGGGGCTCGCAATCGGCGGCCGCACGGGAGGTGGGCGTGAGCGAAACGGCGATCCGTCATGCGATCAAGACCGGCCGTCTGCGCCGCAGCTCGCAGCCGCGCCAACGCCGCGCCGCGCTCTCGCCGGGGGAGCGGGCCGAACGTGACGCCGCGCAGGCGCAGGGTGCGGGTACCGCGGTCAAACGCCTCGAGGAGCGCCTGCTCGCCTGCCAGGGCGAGTTGACGCAAGCGGCGCCGCACTTCGAGCCCATGGAAGGTGTGGCGAACGCGGGTGTCCTACTGGCCTTACCGGCGCTGATCGGCGAGGGCCTGTTGAGCAGCGCCGAGCGCATTTACGCACCGCTGAAGGCCGGATTCTACGGTTTGCATTCGATCCTGCTGTGCCTGGTCATGATGGCCTTGTTGCGCATCAAGAGCATCGAGCGCTTGAGCGCGCATCAACCCGGTGAGCTGGGCATCCTGTTGGGACTCGATCGCGTGCCGGAAGTGAAAACGCTGCGCCGCAAGCTCGCCGAGCTCGGGGGCCAACAACGGGCGGCGAAGCTCGCTGCGGCGTTGACCGAGCGCTGGTCGCGGGGCGAACCCGACGAGCTGGGCGTCCTCTACATCGACGGTCACGTGACGACCTACACGGGGCGCAAGCATCGACTGCCCAAGACGTTCGTGCAGAAACGCCGTCAGTGTCAGCCCGCATCGACGGACACTTGGGTGCATAACGGGGCGGCCGAGCCGTTGTTCTTTGTCACCAGCCCCATCAATCAGCACCTCTTGGCGCTGATCGAACAGGACGTCATTCCCCAAGCACGCCGGCAGATCGGTGCGCACAGGACGCTGACCCTGGTCTTCGACCGCGAGGCTTGGAGCCCCAAATCCTTTCAACGCTGGCACACCCAAGGGGTCGAAGTCATCACCTACCGCAAGGGCAAACAGGCGCCCTGGGACCCGCAGGACTTTCAACCCTTCAACCTCGAGCGCAACGGAAAGTCCGTGACTTATTGGCTGGCCGAGCGCAGCGTGCAGGTCATCCCCGCCACCAGCAAACGCCCCGCCTTTTGGATGCGCGAAATCCGCCGTCTGTCCAAGGGCGGCCATCAGACCGCAATCCTGACGACGCGACAGGACTTGCCTGCCGAAGTGATCGCCGATCACATGTTCGCGCGTTGGCGCCAAGAGAACTTCTTCAAATACATGCAGGCCGAATTCAACATCGACCACCTGAGCACCTATGCCACCGAACCAGCCGATCCGGAGCGGATCGTTCCCAATCCCGAGCGCGGCGAAGTTGGAAAAATCGCTCAAGGCGAAAAAGGCGCAGCTCGGCAGAGCCCACGTCCGCCATGCCGAGCAACAACGCGACGGTGCATCAGCGGCCAAGCAAGCGAAAGAGACGGAGACGATCGAACGCTTGGAAAGGGAATGCGATCAACTCGGCGAGCGCATCAAAGCGATGCAAGAGCGCGTGCCTTTGAAAACCGTCCTGGATGCAGACAAAATCGTACAGCACGAAACCGAGCGCAAGACGATTACCCAGCTCATCAAGGTCGTCGCCTATCGCAGCGAGAGCTGTCTGGCGAGTATCGTCGAACCCTTTTTCGCGCGTCATGACGATGAAGCTCGCGCCTTTCTCAAAGCCGTGTTCCGGTTACCGGGCGACATTATCCCGGATCACGAACGTCAAGAACTGCGGGTGCGCCTTTACGGATTGGCCAATAACCGATCCCAACAAGCGCTCATCGCTCTTTGCGAATGCCTGAACACCCAACAGGCAATCTACCCCGGCACCGAGCTACGCCTCGTTTTTGAGGCGATCCAGTCGCATTG